>DIAF01000002.1:3129-17687 GCA_002414665.1 Halieaceae bacterium UBA5085 | reverse complement strand
TCTACCGACTGAGCTATATGAGCCTTGCTCGTACCCAACTGGAGCGGGTAGCGGGAATCGAACCCGCATCATCAGCTTGGAAGGCTGAGGTTCTACCTTTGAACTATACCCGCCTGACCCGCTTCTATCTGGCGGATTAGCCGCAGCTGCGACCCGCCGTGGCACACGCTGTACCGCGGCGTTTAGCCTGGTGGAGGGGGGTGGATTCGAACCACCGAAGCTTTCGCGTCAGATTTACAGTCTGATCCCTTTGGCCACTCGGGAACCCCTCCGAAAGGCGGCATATTGTCCAGACGGGCATCCCCTTTGTCAACCAATAAGTCAAACAAAATCATCCACCTGTCGGGCGGTGCCAAACGGGAACCCGAGTAGTCGATCAGGCCGGCAAAGCGATGGTCGCCAGGGCCTTCACATGCATGCCCCATTGGCTGTTCTGACCCAGGACCTCCACCTCAACCAGACCGTCGGCACAGGACTTCACCTCCCCGGTCATGGTCATGGTGGTGCCGGGGATATTGGGCGCCCCGAGGTGAATGGTCAGCTTGCGGAAAACGGCATCGCGGCCGCACCAGTCGCGCAGATAGGATTCGGTCAGGCCCTGGGTGGTCAGGATGTTCATGAACACATCCGGCATGCCACTGGCCTGCGCCACCGCTTTGTCGTGGTGGACCTTTTGAAAATCGCGTGTCGCCAGAGCGCCACTCACGATCAGGGACGTGGTGATGGGGATTTCACGTGGCGGCAGCGTGTCACCGACCTTGACCTGCCCCTGTTTGATTTGATCACTCATTGGGCAGCCTCCCCGCCGGTATTTTTAGGACAGTATTTAAGAACCTTGAAGCTCTGGCGCCCCAGTGGCTCACCATCCTGATTGGTGAATTCGGTGACCGTTTCGTAGAAGTAACCCTCACCGAGTCCCGTCTTTTTCCGCTCGGAGATATTGTCGATCACCGTTCGCGCATGAACCACTTCGCCCAGGCGCAACTCCCGATCGTATTCCTGTGTGGTATTGGTCGCGACCACGCCCACATACCCGTGCTCATCAAACAAGTCGAACAGCTGGGTCTGGGGGTCCTGCTCACGCCCTTGCGCCGCGACCGCGTAACCGGCCTGGCCCCACGCGAACAGCATCGTTGCCGGCGCCACCAGCGCTCCGCGGGAGCCCGCAGCTGCCTCGGCTTCGTCCAGATGGTCGGGATTGGTGTTACCCATGACTTCGCACCAGTGGCGAATCATGGCTTTGTTCACTGCGTCCTTGGCGGTGGACGAACCGCATTCGCGGCCAACGAAGGCCTTTATCTTTTCCTCGAAGGCGGCAATATCTTCGCTACTCATGGCTCAACTGGCTCCGGCTGGTGGCAGGCACTGGCGCCCGCACTACTGATGACTGGACTGCACGCACAACATAATTGAATTTATATTCAATTTCAATTATGTTTTACCGCGGTCAGTCTTCGACCATCGACACTCACAGCAAAAAAACGGCGGTGCGCACATGGCACAGAGTTTCAGAATGAAGCCCCCGATGGGGGAGGATAACGGCTGGTGGTGGCAGCAGGCTGCCGAGGGTCATCTTGCGATTCAGCGCTGCGGGTCCTGCGGCACCCTGCGGCACCCCCCGAGGCCCATGTGTGGCGACTGCCATTCTCTGGCCTGGGACCATGTCGTCTCTTCCGGCCGCGGTACGCTCGACAGTTACACCATTCTCCACCATCCACAGTTCCCGGGCTTCGACTATCCGCTCATTATCATACTGGTGCAGCTGGAAGAGGGTACGCGCTTTACGTCGCAGCTGGTCAACTGCAGCCCGGAGGACGTCGAATTCGGCATGCCGGTGGAAATGGTGATGCATGAGGACCCGGACGGCTTCCGACTGCCCATGTTCCAGCCTGCACAAGGAGCCAGCGCATGAGCCACTTCCTGAAAGACAAAGCAGCAATCGCCGGTATCGGCCTCACTGAGTTCTCGAAAAAGTCCGGCGTCTCGGAGCTGTCACTCGCCGCCCAGGCCACACTCGCCGCCTGCGAGGACGCAGGACTACCGCCCTCGGAAATCGACGGATTTGTCAGCTACACACTGGATTCCACCGACGAAATCGAGCTCGCCCGCACCGTCGGTGCCGGCGATCTGAAGCTGTTCACCAAGGTGAACTACGGCGGCGGTGCCGCGGTCGGCACCATTTTGCACGCCGTGATGGCGGTGGCCACCGGTGTGGCCGACAACGTGATCTGCTACCGGGCCATGAACGGCCGCTCTGGCCAGCGCATGGGCCAGGGCATTTCCGGGCAGATCGTCAGCTCGGACCTGGTGCACTGGTCCTGGTACATGCCCTACGGCATGCTCACACCCGGCTCCTGGATCGCGATGATCGCCAACAAGTACATGCACCACTACGGTGTTACCGCCGAGGATCTCGGTCGGGTCGCCATCTCACAGCGCCACTACGCGCAAAGCAACCCGCGCTCATTCTTCCATGGCAAACCACTGACCATGGAGGACTACCTGGCCTCAAAGATGATCGCGGACCCGTTGCGACTCTACGACTTCTGTCAGGAAACCGATGGTGGCTGCGCCATTCTGGTCACCAGCGCCGAGCGCGCCCGCGACCTGCAACAGAAGCCGGCCATCATTCGCGGTGTGGTGCAGGCCTCCACCCGTGGCCAGGAGCAGATGACCAGCTATTACCGCGACGAGCTGGACTCCCTGCCTGAAATGGAGATGGCAGCACGGCTGGTGTACGCCCAGAGCGGGCTGGGGCCCGACGATATCAACGCAGCCTGCCTGTACGATGCCTTTACCTCAGAGGTGATCATGCAGCTGGAGAGCTTCGGCTTCTGCGGCCGCGGCGAGGGCAAGGACATGGTGCGCGACGGCGCGCTGGATATTGATGGCCGCCTGCCCAACAACACCCATGGCGGCCTGCTGTCAGAGGCCTACATCCACGGCATGAACAGCATTGCCGAGGGCGCGCGCCTGGTGCGCGGCACCTCGACCAGCCAACCGAAAGGTGTAGAGCATGTGCTGGTGAGCAGCGGCGTGGGAGTGCCCACCGGGGCGCTGATCCTCGCGCGCGACTGACTTCCCTGCCCCGCGTGCCGCCCGGCCCGCGGGGCCTCAATGCTCCCAGGTATCCGCCACTGCAGCGCCACGCGCCTCATCAACCGGCAACACGGCCACCATCGCGACGACAAACAGCAGCAGACAAAACACGATCGCATCGGCCAGTCCCAGCAACCACTGCACCAGGCCAAGACCGAAGATACCGAACACCGCTGCAGCCTTGGTCGCCATCCCCCAGTAGCCAAAAAACTCGGCCGCCCTGGCATGAGGTGTCAACACACCCACCAGCGCCCGTGCCGCAGACTGTGAAGAACCCAAGCTCAGCCCGGAGAGCACACCCGCGAACAGAAACACATACTGCGCCTGCCAGGCCACACCCAACCCGGCCTGTGCGAGGCGGGTCAGTGCGGGGGTCTGCCAGATTGCAAGGATGGCGAGCAGCCACAGCGCCAATGTCAAAAGATAAACCCGCCGCGCACCCCAGCGGCTTTGCAAATGACCGAAGAACAGTGCGCCAAGGGCCGCCGTAATCTGCACGGTGATAAACATCATGACGCGCACGGACTCATCCCAGCCAATCACCTGGGCACCGTAAATGAACGAAAAGGCGATGATGATATAGATGCCTGCCATGGCGAAGAACACCGATACCAGCAGCGTGCGCAGGTCGCGGAACTGCGCCAGC
Organism: Halieaceae bacterium UBA5085; assembly: GCA_002414665.1. Classification (GTDB taxonomy): domain Bacteria; phylum Pseudomonadota; class Gammaproteobacteria; order Pseudomonadales; family Halieaceae; genus Haliea. Next base: position 13,942 of record DIAF01000002.1, on the reverse strand, counting down.
GCGCGCTGGGTCTCCAGCACCCTGTGCACCCCCATACGCAGCAGCGCTGACGGTGACAGTACAGGCCGCCGCGCACCCCGCTCCCGCAGCCAGAGAAAGGTGGGTATGGCCGCCAGCAGGAAAAAGCCACCGGCGAAAGGTCCCACCCAGCGAATACGGTCGTAGTTCTCAAGCGACACATCACCCAGCATGAGCAGAGTGAACGCGGTGGCGACCAATCCGCCCACGTAGCCCAGGCTCCAACCCAGGCCCGAGATCCAGCCGAGTGCGCTGCGCGGCCCGAGGTCCGGCAGGAAACTGGCGATGAACCCCTCTCCGATGGCGTAGGCAAAATTCGACAGTACCAGCAGTAGCATGGCCGGCAGAATCCAGCCGGGCTCCACGAAGTACAGCAGGCCGGTGGCGACCACGGTGAGCAGATAACTGGCAAACAGAAACCGTTTGCGGCTGCGCGAGTAATCCATGATCGCGCCGCACACGGGGCTGGCGACCACCACCAGCACATAGCTTGCCGCCAGCGCGACACTCCACAGCAGGTTACCCAGCCGGTAGTCCGGCGCGTCGCCTACGATCACACGGGTGAACAGGTCGCCAAAAACCACAGTGATGATGAGCAGCGTGTAGCCCTGGTTGGCGAAATCAAACATCGCCCAGCCGAATATCTCACGACGGGGGGCCAGCGCGGTCGGGCTGAGGCCTGGCTTCACACGGGGAGCCGCCGATAAACCCACACTGGCTCACCAGAATCCAGCGCCAGGCAGACACGCTCATAGCGCACGCCAAGGCGCTCGTAGCGATCAAGGCGTGCCAGCTCTTTGGGTGCCACGGAGAACACCTCTCCCGGCACCCGCCCGTCCGGCAACGGGCGAATGTCCAGGCGCTGCCGGTCGAAACCCGACACCGCTGCTGGCGTCGTAAAAATGCGCCGCCCAACAATCAGCCAGCGCACCAGGGGATTGCGCAGGGTGCCGTACACGAACACCCGCTGGTCGCAGGGACCCTCAGGGACCTCGTAGCCTTCAGGCATGGCATATCCCCAGGGGCCCAGCAGCACCCACCACAGGTACATCCCGGTAGCCGCAATAACACCCAGCCCGCCGGCAGCAATGCGCCTTCCCAATGCGTTACGTGACATCTTTGTTTGTACGGCCATATGTGCATCATACCGCTGCATGAGTGACAGTACAGCGTGCGAGGGGGACTGCCTCATTCGTCGGGCCACTCGGGCCCACTATCGGCAGGGCGTAGAACTTTAACCTACAATGCAGGCTTCCGGGCACAAGGCCTTTTCGCAAATGGGACACACATGTTAGAGAACCAGAAAATTCTCCTTACCGGCGCGGCGGGTCAGATCGCCTTTCCGCTGGGCCGGTTTCTTGCCGCCACCAATGAAGTCTGGGGCGTCGCACGTTTCAGCGAGCCCGGCTCCAGGGAGCGCTGCGAGCAGGCGGGCATGATCACCCGCAGCATCGATCTCGCCAGCGGTGATTTCGGCGATCTGCCACAGGATTTCGACTACGTGCTGCACCTCGCGGTGTTCCAGCTGGCCGGACAGGACTACAACCATGCACTGCAAGTGAACGCCGAGGGTACTGCACTGCTGATGGCGCATTGTCGCAGTGCCAGAGCCTGCCTGGTGATGTCCACCTGCGCGGTGTACGCGCTGCACGCCGACCCCCGCCACGCGTTTCAGGAGGATGAGCCGCTCGGGGACTCCAAGCAACCCTACTCACCCACTTACGCCATTTCCAAAATTGCCCAGGAGGCCGTTGCACGCAGCTGCGCACGGCTGTATCAGCTACCCACGACCATCGCGCGGATGAACGTGTCCTACTCCTCCAATGGCGGGTTGCCGGCCTATCACCTCGACGCCATCATGCGGGACGAGGACATTGTGCTCCCCGCGGGTGGCGAGGCGTGGTATACCTGCATTCATCAGGATGACATCAATCAGCAAGTGGCGCTTCTACTGGACGCAGCAAGCGTCCCCGCCACCCTTGTCAACTGGAGCGGCGACGAGCCGGTGGACGTGCGCAGCTGGTGCCAGTATCTGGGGGAGCTTGCGGGGCGCACTCCACATTTCCGCGAGGACGACAGCCAGTCCATTCCCTCACGCGTGACTGACAACCGGCGTCGCCTGGAGCTTATCGGCCCCTGCCGTATCGGCTGGCGGGAGGGTTTCGCAGCCATGGCGATGGAACGTTACCCCTCACTGAAACGCAGCTGACGACGGCCAACCCCAGTATGAGTGACTGCACACAACTCCTTGCCGATGTAAGGAGTTGCCGACTGTGCGAGGCTGCGCTGCCGCTGGGGGCGCGACCTGTGCTGCAACTGCACCCGGACGCCCGCATCCTGATCGCCGGCCAGGCACCTGGGCGCAAGGTTCACGACACCGGGATACCGTTCAACGACCCCAGCGGCATCCGCCTGAGGCAGTGGCTGGGCATTGACCGGGACACCTTTTATGACCCTCAGACGGTAGCACTGTTGCCTATGGGCTTCTGCTACCCCGGTACCGGCAAGCATGGTGATTTACCACCCCGAGCCGAGTGTGCGGCAACCTGGCGCCGGCCCCTGCTGGAACAGCTACCGCAGATTGAGCTGACTCTGGTATTGGGGCAATACGCTCAGGCCTGGCACCTTGGCGGCCCCAGAGTCGGGGTTACAGCGCGCGTACGCGACTGGCGGACGCACTGGCCCGCCCTGGTGCCGCTGCCTCACCCAAGCCCGCGCAACAACCGCTGGCTCAGTCAGAACCCCTGGTTCGAGGCCGAGCTGTTACCCGCCCTGCAGGCGCGGGTTGACCACATTCTGCGCGGCGCCGCGGAACCGGGACTTGAATAGGTGCTTGATTTTTCTGGCGTGCTTACCGACACATAGGTTCAACTTTGTTGCGCAGTACGGAGGAATTGCATCGGTCGAAAGGTGCACGCGACGTAACCTATTCGGCTCACATGGTCTCCGCAATGGGTCTACCACGCAATTGAAGGCGAACAGGAACAACACGGCGCTGTTACGAATAAGCCGCAGATCTGAAAACAGTTTGCCAAGCGCCCCCCTGAACCGGCGGCCGCGCTCAGTCGTGCCTGCGCAACGGCAGCTCGTAACGCAGTCTGCGGTACTGCTCCTCGCTGTACAGCGTGGCTTCAACTTTTTCGATATCAGTCACCGACACCAGAGGATCGGCGAAGCAGCGAGCGCGAGGATGCATCCCTGCCATGCGTTCTTCCCGCGGCGGCAGTAACTCTTCGACTTTCAAAACGCCACCGTCGGCGAAAATGGAAACGAAATTCGCGGGCAGGGGCACCGGCGTGCGCAGTTCTCCGTTGACGTATTCCAGGACCAGTGACCGGAGCGATGCCGCATCTGTGCGCGGAAAGCGGTAATCACCACGAAACTCTACCATGGTTTCCGGGGAGCCCGCGTGGAAACGCAGGCGAACGTCGAAATGTTCGGACTCGGTCAACACAGTCGTCATGTGGTACACACCATCCGTGGCGCACGACCCCAGAGTGCCGTTAAACGATTCACTATTGCCGCTACCGTCCGTGCGCAGCGTGCGTACATCCGCGGTATGGATGCCATAACCGGGTTGAATCGCGAAAGCCAGGTGCACGAGGCGCGATCCGTCAGGTAATAAAAAGACGTCAGTGCCGGAATGACGGATCTCACCGGAGGCCCTCGGGGCGTTCTCCGCCGCATGCCGGTAGGCGATATATTCAGCGCGCTCTTCGAGGTTGCCCGTGCCCATGTTGGACACGCTGTTGAACGCCCCCGCGCCGGCAAACCAGACAACCATGAAAGTCATCACCAGCGAACCCGAGGCGCGGAGCGCATCAAGGCGCGCCACCCCCAGCATCCTCGCGACGAGCGAGATGCCCAGCGGCACAAAGAACAGCGAGACAAAAAGGCCGCTGTAGAATACCGCCAGCCCCTCCATGCCGTCGGTGTTGAACAGCGCCAGGGCGAGCAGCACAATCACCACTACGGCGGCGGGGGTCCCCAGCTTGACCGCCCACCATGCAGCGCCAGGGTAAGGCCAGTGCCGGCGGTATTCCCGGTACTGCAGGTACACTGCCAGCGCGCATACTGCCAGGTAGACGAAAGTCGAAACCAAATTACCCAACATCCCCAAGGTCAGTTCAATCCATCCGACCATTTCATTGCCTCCTCAGTTGCGCCACCAACGGTGCCATGATTTCAGCCGGCGTAGGCGCAAACGGGATATAGGATACCCCAATGCACCGTCTCTTGATGCTGCGCATCAATTCACCTTGTCCCGGGTGGCGGCCTCGTCGGTAGAACCAGCAATCACCGCGTCGGTGTGAATCGCCACCAGTTTGCTAGACACCTTTCAGACATACAAAATGGCCATCAGAGAGGTGTTTATAAGCAGCGCCCGGGCGATCTGTATACACCTTCAACAAGGGCTTACAGGCCTCCTGAAGGGCCTCAGTACCCCTGCCACGATCGCTCCGTCCATGTGACCCAGTGCGGCAGGGTCTGTTTCGGCAGACGCAAAACCAACCTGAGCACGGTTTTTGCTGAGCAAACGGTGGGAATTCGGGAAGTGGAGGACAAGATCTGGCTTGCCGGAAGGCCGGACCCCAGCTTCTTGGATTAAGATCTAGGATTCTTTGACAGGGAGCTAAACAAGGTGGAAACGGTAGGGAGGAATCCCTTCGCTCCAAAAGTGTTACCCATGTCCTCGGAATAAAGTGCAACCTATGTGACCGGAATGCACCCTTGGGAATTTGGAGCTGGCGAGAGGAATCGAACCCCCGACCGGCTGATTACAAAATAAAACCAGGCCCCATACCGGCTAATTCCTTAAGGTTCATAACTATTGATATTTCAGCATGTTAGGAATACCATTTCTTCCCGGTGCTACGCCAAAGTTCACGACTTTTCACCCCAAACGTAGCACCAGCGTAGCACCGACCAACCGGCTGACTACTACAGACCACTGGTTTCGAGGGGAGACTGCATGGCCCAGAACACTCTCAATTTCACCAAGGCGGCACTTGAGTCCCTACCCCCTGCTGACCCTGGCAAGCGCGTCGATTATCACGACAGCCGCATAAGCGGCCTGATCTTGCAGGTCACAGGCAACGGCAATAAAACGTTCTACTTCTATCGGCGCATCAACAAAAAACCCAAACGCTACCATCTGGGCAAATTCCCTGACCTGACCCTCGCGGAGGCGCGCCGACAGGCTGAAACCCTAAAGGGCCGGATTGCCAGCGGCGACAACGTGATGCGGGAACGCACTGACATCGAAGCGAGCGCCGTGACACTGGCCCAGGCATACGCCCAATTTGGTGCAGCGCGCAAATCACTGAAACCCAAGACCCGTTATCTCTATGACCGCTTCATGGCCGTCGCCTTTCTCGATTGGCAAAAACTACCCATCGCCGAACTCACCAAAAACATGGTCAGCCAACGTCATACAGACTTGACCGCAAACCACGGTCCCGCTTCCGCCGACGGCGCCATGCGCTTCCTGCGGTCGCTGTACAACTTCGCCTCCGCCGTCTACGAGGACGAGAAAGGCAATTCCCTACTGCCGGTCAACCCCGTGCAGCGGCTGTCACAGGCGCGCGCCTGGCACAAGCCCAAGCGGCGCACAACCTGGATCAGCCCGGATCAAATGCCCGCATGGTTTGAAGCGGTTGCAACCCTTCGCAGCGAGCCCACCGGGTCCACGGCCTCCGAAGTCGGCGACTATTTGCTAGTGGTCCTGCTAACCGGCTTGCGAAAATCAGAAGCGGCGAACCTTGACTGGAGCAACATCAACTTGGCTGACCGCACGCTGACCGTGCCGGATACCAAAAACGGACGCGACCATACACTGCCGTTATCGGACTATCTCTACGACCTATTGGCCCAGCGCAAGCGCATGTTGCTCCATACCCGATATGTGTTCCCCAACCGGGGGCGCAATGGACCGCTGGTAGAGCCACGCAACCCCATGCGGCGAGTGACCGAGCAATCCGGGGTAGAATTCACGCTGCACGATTTGCGCCGAACCTTCACCACAATCGCGGAGCGCCTGGATATCCCCCACTACGCCCTTAAGCGCCTAATTAACCACGCGCAGGTCGATGATGTGACGGCTGGCTATGTGATGGGCGACATCGAGAGACTGCGCAAGCCCATGCAACAAATCACTGACTTCATGCTGAGTGCCGGAGCTGTGCGCGCAAAGGCCGAAATCATCCACCTAACCAAGACCGAGCAAGGATAAATGACTGACATATCGGTATTCAGCAACGTACTGAAGGATGTAGATGTAGATGCAGACGTGGGTGAGCATTTGCTACCGCTAAACACTTTTGCGCTATTCGACCCGCTCACCGGGCCTGCCCCCAGAGCCTTCGCCTCGCAGCTCGAAAACGTCGCAATGCGTGCCCGCGCACTCATTCCAGGATGGAATACCGACCAAGTGATGGATGCAGCGGACTACCTGGCATTTCTGCTCAGTTCGACCCCTGCCACCGGGGTCCTAGCGGGCGATGAACCTGCCCAGCAATTGCCCCTGGAGGCGAGGGAATCGGCGATTGCCCAAGCAGCGGCTACTTGGGCCAAGTACGACAGTGTTGAGGGGGATACCGATGCGAGCCATCCGCTAAACCCGCCATACTGGCCCAGTATTTTTGCGTGCTATGCCCTCGCACATATCGGCCTGGCGCACCGCTGTTGCGCCTATGCCCAGCCGACGCCTTCGGCCGCGCCAGATAACACAGTCAAAGAGCGGTTTATTGTCGCCAGCGACCCGTCGTTGGGCGCGTGGCCGCTACATGGAGCAGATGACCTGTCACGAGAAACGGTGGCTCAAGTTGCAGTGCATGCATTTGCTGCCTTGGAGGCCATTTGTTGCGCTGAAGCACTAGTGAGTAGTGAACGCAAGATTACATGCGATAAAAAGAAGCACGCCCTACGCGCCGTTTCCGCAAAGCACGCGAAAACCAATGCACTGAAAAAAAAAGTGAGGGCGCTCTATAGGGAAGATCCGGACTTCGCCGAGAGCAAGACGCCAATGTTGAGCAATCAGCGCGTTGCGGACATCATTTACGGTCACAGGCTGTCGGACGAAGAACGCCGAGTATTTACCGGGAAAAACCCCAGCGGCACTATTGCCAAGTGGATCGCGGAGTTTCGCCAGGAGTGAGCAGACGCAATCGCTACTAGCTGCACTGATAGGGTGGGGCTGTGAAATATTTGCGGTTCACCCTTGCGATGAGGGGACTGCTTGCTGCATGGTAGCTACTGTACTTACAACTCAATGAGAGACCTAATTTCCTGATCCAAGCGCGACCTATCGAGATCACGCTTAAACCTCTCCATAAACTCGCGGTTCCGAGAGCCAGCCTGCTTATTCCGCCGCAATTGACCTAAATCCACCTCCACATCCTTGAAACCAAGGCTCTCTGCTAACGCGACCGTATTTTCTGGCGGACTAATGAGGAAGTCCTCATAGAAGATTTCAACCGGATCAATGCCCATATAATCGCAAAAAATGTCTATTTTTTGATTACTCTCAATCACGCTGAGAACTTGAGTTTTAATATCGCTATAGCTGTATTCGGGGTCAACCGCGCTGCCGTCATGAAAACTTGCCCACTGACCAGTCTGGGCAGCTATCGAGTGTGAGACTGCTTGGGCCAGAACATCACGCCGCTTCGCCACCAACCAGTATACATGACCGTAACAAGCAGTTATGGCTCCGCTTTTGATCAGCATGAGCGCCTGATCGGCAGAAGCTTTCATGCCAAACATCGTGTTTGGCTCGTGAACATGCGTCATGAGCCACTCGAGATAGCTATAAAATGACTCGATACCGTGGGCTTCGGAACGGGAGACGACCAACGGATGATTTAAAGGCTCCCCCATGCCGCTAAACTTGCCCGTGGCCCTCATATAATCGCAGATCAAAGAAGACCCAGAGCGGTTGCTGAACAACATAACACAGACTTCCTTGGCCAAAGTCTGCACAGATTCCGGCACTTCCAGCGAGCCATAAAGCTTCAAGATTTCCTGCTCATGCTCGCCAGGCCCGATGGTCTCAATTCCACCCTGCGAGGGCCCCACCCAAACGTTGAGGCCATTGCCAGCTTTTAAGCTCGATTTAATCATGCGCGATCCTAACTAACGGCATTTGAGTCATTATACGAAAACGCGCAAGCCCGTAAAACCAAAGATCACACTGCATACGACATCCTCCAGCATAGCCGCTCAGCTCCACCTGCGTCAGTCAGCGTAGAAGCACCGAACAAGGTGGCAGCATGCTATCTACTTCATCGCTTCGACCTGACACGCGACAGCGAACCCTCGCTCGCCGCACTCGCCAAGAGCTTTTTGGCAAGCTGTGGCTATGAAATATTGGCGGAGCGAACTTAGAAGCTTCGGCGGGGTTTAGCCTCAAAGACCGAATGAGCCATCTGCTTGTGCGCGTAAAAGTCCGCTTTTGCACGCAGAAGCAACCCCTTTTCTTGCCTTAAATCACCCGCTCCCCTGAAATTGTAGGCGTCACGAAAATTAATCAATCAGGAGCTACATTCATGTCTCATACGTCAAATGCACTGACCAGGCTGCTTACGCCTGAACAAGTCGCGGAAACCCTCGGGGTAACACCACACACTCTCGCCGTATGGCGATCTGAAGGTCGCTACGAGCTGCCGTATATCAAAACTGGCCGCCTTGTGCGCTATCTCGTAGAGGACGTTCAGGCGTTCATTCAGGCGCGTCGGCGCACCGCCCCGGATGAGTAACTCACCATGAAATCAAACATACAACCCATTACCGCAGGTAGTGCAATGGCTTCCACACCACAGTCAAAAAGTAATGCGCCGCTGCACAACCACTTAATCCCCGAAGGGCTCGCAGTCCCGGAGAGCTTCCTGCTTTCAGACGAAGGGGTCTATAAGATCGCGCCACAAGGGCAAATCCGGCTTGTCAGCGGCCCTGTCTGGGTTATCGCGAAAACCCGAGAGGTCTCTGGTAACGGCTGGGGCATCCATGTGCAATGGATTGACCAGGATGGGGTGCGGCGTGAGCGCGCATTCCCAACCCGGCAGCTGCACGAGCGCGGCCAATCCGCAATAGTCGTCCATTTAGCCGATGAAGGACTGCGCGTGATACCCGGCCAAGAGAGCCCTCTATTAAGCTATCTGGGGAGTTTTGAAACTAACCACCGGATTGCATCAACCGCGCAAACCGGCTGGCTAATGGCGCCCGATCTCGCGCTCAGCTACGTACTGCCCCATACAGTCATTAACAGTGATGAGACCCTCCCCGTAGCATTCCAGCCAGAGCGGTTCAGCCCCAGCGCAGACAGCCTCCATGCCAAGGGCTCACTGAAACAGTGGCGGGCGCAGGTCGGTCACTACTGTGCTGGAAGCCCCATACTCCAATTAGGCGTCTGCCTGGCCCTGACGCCACCTCTACTGCGATTTGCAGAAATGGACAGTTTCGGGGTTCACCTGTACGGGGCCAGCAGCCAGGGAAAGACGACCGCGCTACAAATTGCCAGCAGCGTCTGGGGTAATGGCGCCGACCCAGCTGCATCCGCTCATTCCAGCATTCAACGCTGGAATACCACCGCCAACGCCCTCGAAGGGCTCGCAGCGGCTCACAACGACGGCCTAATGGCATTGGATGAAATGGGAACGTATACCGGCTCAGACTTCGGGGCGTTGGTTTACAACCTTATGGGCGGGCAAGGCAAGGCGCGCATGAATGACCATGCCGGGATGAGGAGCATGCGTACCTGGCGGCTTATCGCTCTTTCAACCGGGGAAATTTCAATAAAGGCCAAGGTGGAGGAATACGGCGCCACGGTTAAGGCAGGACAAATAAATCGTTTCCTCGACATTCCGGTGTCAGGCCGCATCATTCAGCCAAGCCACGGCATGCCACCAGCCAAGCTGGCCGACCTGCTCAAAGAGGCCGCAGGGCGCTGCTATGGAACGCTAGGCCCCGCCTTCGTGGAAAAGCTGATTCACTCAGCGCCGGACGCCTCCGCGCTGCAACAGCGCGTCAAGCACCTCATGGCCGACTACACCGCCCAACTTCATGGAACGGTGCAATTGGAACCCCATCAAGTCCGAGGGCTCAGGCGCTTTGGCCTGATCTGCACTGCAGCCCATCTCGCAAACGAATTCGAGCTTCTGCCCTGGACGCTGACGGACAGCGTCAACGCGATCACGGAAGCGGCCCATACCTGGCTCGCAGAGAACGTCAGCGATGCAATACGCGGCATACTCGCCGTGCGTAACTTTATCCTCCAATTTCAGGAAAGCAAGTTCCGGACTACCCACGAATTGCGGTCTGCAAAATCGCAGACACATCATGATATTGCCGGATATTTCTTACCCGACAAGTCGATCTACGCGTTCACGCCGGACGGGTTCAAGCGCGCTTGCGGCGGACTCGACCCCAAGTCTGTCGCTGCGGCCCTCGATCAGCATGGCCTTCTTTTCAAAAACGAATCCGGCAGGCGCATGAGCAAATTGACGATCCCAGGCGCCTCCAACCGCCTACGAGTATATGCGGTTGAGTCAGATATACTCGACGCGGACATGGTTGGCGGCGAATAGCGCCGGGACAGCGGGGCATATGGGGCGCAGCCTGCCGATATAAGGCTCCCCCTAAAGCACACCAGATCAAACGAAAGGGGCAGGCGGGGACAACTGTCCCAGTGCGCCCCGCGCCCGATACAAGACCACTACTTTCCAAAGCCTACCTGTATGGCGCGCTGCCCCGACAGCCCCGCTGTCCCAGCCGCACGCCTGCGACAAAATCAGGATGA
>DIAF01000002.1:763-3013 GCA_002414665.1 Halieaceae bacterium UBA5085 | reverse complement strand
AAATTCACCAATGTGCACCCATGTCATGGCTCAATTTCGGACCGCTGCCGACAATAGACCGAAAGCAAACTAATGCGACCAAAGGTGAACCCTATGCTCTACCCAGACCAAATTTGCGAAGCGCGACATACACTTTCACTCTCCCAGCACGAGCTAGCACGGCGCGCCTGCGTGTCACGTACTGCATTGAATCAGTTTGAACGGGGGAACTACCTTGCGGGGCCAAACTTCAGCCGGAAGTTGCGCGATTACTTTGAGGCGGAGGGCATTCATCTCGAAGCATTAAGCAAACTGCAATCAAGGCCATCGGGGCACCAGAGCCCGCCAGCTTGCGATGCGCAAAAGGCGCGCACGGTGGCACCAAGTGACTGGAACCGCCCTGAGAGCGCCGAACAGCGCGTGCCTGGCCCGTTTGAGATACTGATAGGCGTGGGCCTCAGTCTACTGCTCGGCCGCCGAATGGGCTCATAGCGAGTCTGGCGCGCCACACCCAGCGAGTAGCGGACCCGAAGACCGGGATTGGTGAAAAGCGTTAATCCAGAGACAGCCGTCTACCTTGGCTGGATTGCGGGGTGCGAGGTGCGAACGGCAACTGCTTGAATAGGCGAGACAGAAGTTCATCGCTGGAATACTGCATGCTGGATTTAAGCGACACAGTGTTATACGTTCATTCTCGTATTGTCAGCTGTTAGAGCTCACAACAGGGGAACGACATGCCCGGTAAGTACAAGATCAAGATCGACGAGAGTTGGAGTCTTGAAGACCTGTATGTCTTTTCAAGAACCTATGAGCAAGTGTACTTCATGCTCTACTCGATTCATCCGGATTCCGGAGAAGATAACTCGGAGAGAATTCAGCAGGCTTATAAAGCTTTCCCGTGGAAGGGTGGCTACAGCGCCGTTAACTTCTACAATCAACTCAAGTACGTCGTACCACCCAAAAAACGCCCTCAAATTAACCAGATTAGATACGCGTCACCAGGATTTATCGAGCTGATACTTCTTCTGTATGTGGCTCGCTACCTCGCCAAGACCGTAAAGCGCATTGCATCCTCAGTCAGAGAGTGCAACTCCGTTTACAACCAAATTGTGAGCGACATGCAAAAGCGAAAACTTTTGCGAATTGACGTTAAACGGAAGCAACTACTGCTAGAAAGTGAAGAAATGGCTGCTGTAGAGCACCATGCTGATATTGCGGCTCGCCTTCTTGGCTTTCCCAACCATCAGAGCATCACCGAGCGGACAGGCAATCCGTACGTAACCCTCAAGATCCTACTTTCGTTATATCGCCGAGTTCGCACGCTGGCAGAATTTAAAAATAAAGGTAAGGCTGACCTCAAGGAGTGAACTCTAGTAATTTATTCACGCCGAACTTCCTTCGCAAGTCCGCCTAATTCGGACGCTGGCCACGGTCACAAACATGCAATGTATCGAATTAATACAACAGATCTCCGCTCTCATCGGGATATGGTTAGCGATTTATGGCATCAACTCATGGCGGAGGGAGCACGTTGGAAAACGTCAGCTCGAACTGGCTGAAGATACTCTAGCGCAATTCTACGAAGCAGCTGATGCCATCAAGCACATTAGACATCCTGCAAGTACCAGTGAAGAAACTGATACTGTTAAACGTGGTGAGGGTGAATCAAATACTCAATTTCAGGCTAGGAAAAATGCATCGGTAGTTTTTTATAGGTACAACCAATACCAAGAGCTGTTCAACAAAATTCATGCATCCAGATATCGCTTTATGGCCCAAATAGGCAAAGCAAAATCAAAACCTTTTGACGACCTGCGAGAAATAGTGAACGAGATCGAGGTAGCCGCCCGAACCTTGGCGAGGCTTTGGGCGCGAGATCATTTTCGGACCGATGAGCAATGGGAAAAGCACCGGGCGCAGGTTGAGAAATACGAAGCTGTTTTCTGGGAAGGGATTGCAGGAGACGACACGATAAACCCACAAATGAAGCGCGTGATAGAAGAAATTGAAGCAACGTGTAGCGAAATCATAGCCGGGCGCGCGAAACCACACGGTTTCCTCAACCTCAAACTCGGTGGTCGCAACTAACAAGGTATGGCGGAGTGCAGCGAAGCGTAGCACCAGCGTAGCACCAGTTAAAATCCACGCCGCAGTGGACGAATAATTTTTCTTTAACTATTTGAATTTAAAGAAAAAAATGGAGCTGGCGAGAGGAATCGAACCCCCGACCGGCTGATTACAAATCAGCTGCTCTACCAACTGAGCTACGCC
>DIAF01000002.1:0-561 GCA_002414665.1 Halieaceae bacterium UBA5085 | reverse complement strand
TACTGAGCTACGCCAGCTAAGCGTTGGGGCAGACACCCCGGAAAGGCCGCCGATTCTAGACAATGCGCCGGGGCCACGCAAGCCCAATGCGCCGCAGCCTTCTATTCTGAGCGGCGCAGGCTCGCCAGCACTTCCAGCCCTTCAAACACCAGGTCGGGACGCAGCGTTCCCACGCCGCCCAGGAGAGCCTGCAGGCCAGGGCCTGCACCGCCACAAAAAAAGAGCTCAGGGGCTGGCTCAGCCGCTTCGCGCAGCGCCAGCAGCACAGCACCGGCCTGGGCGAGGGCAATGCCATGGCGCACCGCTTCAGCCGTGGACTGGCCTGGCGCCAGCGCGTAGACGGGCTGCTCGGCAAACCGTACGCGGTCGGTATCCAGCAGCAGGGCGCGCTCCATCAGCTCGGCCCCGGGAATGATGTAGCCACCCTCGTGGCGACCGTCTGCGGCGACGAGGTCGATGGTCAGTGCTGATCCGGCATCCACCACAGCGAACCGCCGTGTACACTGCTGACGGGCGCCCAACATCGCCAGCCAGCGGTCCACACCCATGCGCAGGGGCTGG
>DIAF01000031.1 GCA_002414665.1 Halieaceae bacterium UBA5085 | reverse complement strand
CAAAATGCAGGAGGCGGAGTTCGCGTGGCTGTTCCCACCCGCCGGCGCGCAGTTCCCGGCGCAACGCAGGCACCGCGGCGGCCAGCGCAAGCAGGATGACGGCGGCGGACAACAGGCTGGAATAAAGCAGAGACCCGGCAAAACCGGCGACCGCCAGGCCTGCCAGCGCCTGTTGGCCTCGTGCCGATGAAATCATTGTGTATACTCTCGTCGATCTGCGTAGCCAATGTGGCGAACGCCGACCCACCGGGGCCGCCAGCCGCGCCGCTACTATAGCGCAGGTGTTCCCGCGGATTCCAACGCCGAGACAGGACCCGGCCCCATGAAAGCGCTTTGTATCACAGACTGTGCAGATCGTCCGGAAACGGAGCTGTTCATTCGGCTCGCCCAGCGCATGGAACGCTTTGCGGTCATGAGCAATCCGGCCGGCCGCTATCACAGCCTGCTGGTGGACGCGGGGCTCGAGGTGATTCCCCTGAAAATCCGCGGCCGCTTTGATCGCGAGGCAACTGCCCTGATTCGGGATACCGTGTACGCCGGCGACTACGACATTGTACATGCGTTCAACTCACGCGCTGTGACCTGCATGTTGCGCGCCGCACGCGGCCACCGCGCGCGCCTGCTCGCCTACCGGGGCGTCACAACCGGTGTCGGGTATGGCAAGCCGGAAGCCTGGATGACCTTCCTCAACCCGCGTCTGGACGGCATCCTCTGCGTCGCTGATGCCATTCGGGATGCACTGCTGGCCGTGCACCTGTTCTGGTTGCACCTGCCCCCGGAGAAACTGAAGACCATCCACAAGGGCCATGAACTTGCCTGGTATGACGTGGAACCGGCAGCGCTGACGGAGTTCGGAGTGCCTGCCGATGCCAGAACCCTGTGCTGCATCAGCCGCGACAGCGCCAAGAAAGGCGCACTGACCCTGCTTGATGCCTTTGACACTCTGCCCGTCGAATTGAACAGCCATCTACTACTGATCGGTTCCGTGGACAACAATGCCAGGGTGCGCGAGCGCGCCGCCCGCTGCCGGCACCCCGAGCGCGTGCACTTTACCGGCTACCGCACTGATGTCACGCAGATCCTCAGCGCCGCCGATCTACTCGTGTCCGCCTCGGAAAGCGGCGAGGGCCTGCCGCGTGTCGTCATCGAAGCGATGGCGGTAAACACCCCCGTTGTCGCCACTGACGCCGGCGGCACACGGGAGCTGGTACTAGACGGTGAAACCGGCCTGCTCGTACCGCAGCGCAGCCCGGCAGCACTGAGCGCGGCGATCAGTGACGCCCTGCAGGACAGTGCAGCCGCGACACAGCGCGCGATAAACGCGCGACGACGAATCGCAGAGGCATTCAACGCCGAGCAGACCGCGATTAACACCTATGCATGGTATCAGGAGCGACTGGCCTCGGCCCCGTAATAGTCCAGATACCAGTCGACAAACCGCGCCACGCCCTCGGCGACACCCGTTCGCGGTGCATAGCCGGTCAGCTCGCGCAACGCGCTGACATCGGCGTAAGTTTCAGCAACGTCACCGGGTTGCATGGGCAGCATGATCTTTTCCGCGCTGCGCCCCAGGCGTTGCTCCAGCAATTCGATAAACTCCAGCAAGTGCACCGGGCGCTCACAACCGATGTTGAAAATGCGATAGGGAGCGCTGGAGGTTGCCGGATCGGCAGCCAGGGCATCCCAGTCGGGGTTGGGCGCCGGGGGCTTGGCCAGTACGCCCAGAATCCCATCGACGATATCCTCGATAAAGGTGAAGTCGCGACGGTGTTGTCCGTGGTTGAAGACTTCCAGCGGCTCCCCGGCCAGAATCTTGCGACAGAAGATCATCGGCGCCATGTCTGGACGACCCCAAGGGCCATAGACCGTGAAGAAGCGCAGGCCTGTCGTGGGTAACTGGTAGAGGTGGCTGTAGGAGTGCGCCATCAACTCATTGGCCTTTTTCGTGGCCGCGTACAGCGACACCGGATGGTCCACGCTGTGGCTGACGCTGAAGGGCTGACGCGCATTGCTGCCGTAGACAGAACTGCTACTGGCGTAGACCAGATGCTGCACCGGAAAATGCCGGCAACACTCGAGCATATTGCCGAAAGCCACCAGGTTGGAGGTCAGGTAGGCTTGGGGGTGCGTCAGTGAATAGCGTACACCCGCCTGCGCTGCCAGGTGAATGACCGCGTCCGGGCGGAAATGGCTGAACCAGTCACGCAGCCGGGCCGCGTCAGACAGGCAGAACACGGCCTCGCTGAAACCCGGTTGGGCGCGCAGGCGCGCGAGACGCGCCTGCTTCAGAGTGACATCGTAGTAGTCGTTGAGGTTGTCGATGCCGGCTACCTCGTGACCCTGCGCCAGCAACTGCAAGGCCGTTTCGCACCCGATAAAGCCGGCTGTGCCGGTGACCAATACCTTCATTGCCTCTCCTGATGTGGCTTCATGGCACGCTCGCCCCGGTAGCCCTGCATTAACGCTGCCCACAGTGCACCCCGCTGCACTGCCGGGAGCGCACTGCAACGCTTCGCCACCGAACGCTGCAAGCGATTGAGGTTGGCCTGTTGCCAGCGTTGCGCGGGGTCGCGCAGCCTGCAGCGGTCAAAATCGATCAGCCAGATGCCCTCAGGCGCATGCAGCACGTTGTCGCAGTTCAAGTCCACGTGGTCCAGGCCCGCTGCATGGAATCTGGCCAGGAGCGCACCGAGCTGCTGCCACAGTGCCGGGTCCTGCACTTCGGGGGACACCGGCAACGGGACCGCCCCGGGGATGCGGCGCAACAGGATTGCCGCGCGGCAGGTGAACAGACCGTCGCGCTCTGCCAGCGCGGCGACGGGTTCCGGCACTGGCAGGTGCATGTCGCGCAAGCGCTGCAGCAGGCGGAACTCGCGCAGCGAGCGGCAGCGGTTGAAGCCCGTAAACAGGTAACTACGGTGCGTAAACCTCGCCATCATACCGCCGCGCAGATACTGTCGGAGCACCAGCTCACCGGCGTCAGCCTGCACAAAAAAAGCTCCGCCGCGCCCACCGACCGCCACCGGACGCGCACGCTCACCCCAGAACTGCGGATCCAGCCACGCGGCCTGCACAGCGTCTACGGCCGGATTGCACAGCAACAGGGAGCGATGCCCGGAAACAATGTGCTCTGTCACGCCGCTCACGGCCGTCAACGTCCTCAGTGCAAGCCGCCACCACCGGCGGCAGCAGTAAAGACCCCGGCGGGAGACTCGGATAGAATGCGCGCAGTGTAGCAATGATGATGCATCGAGCTCTACCGCCCCTGGAACCCGCGATGTCGCAAGCGCCACTTCAATCGATTTGCTTGCTGCGCCTGTCAGCACTGGGCGACGTGACCCATGTGGTGCCTGTCGTGCTGAGCCTGCAGGAGCAGCTTCCCGGCGTCCACATCACCTGGATCATCGGCAAGCTCGAAGCGCGCCTGATAGGGGACCTGCCGGGTGTGACGTTTATCGTCTTCGACAAACGGGCCGGCTGGCGTGGCTACCGCGACCTGTATCGGGCCCTGCGCGGACGGCGCTTTGACGCCCTGCTGCACATGCAGGTGGCCGCACGTGCCAACCTCGTGTCCCTGCTGGTGCGGGCACGCCTCCGGGTCGGTTACGACCGTGCGCGCAGCAAGGACGGCCACGGCCTGTGCATTAACCGGCGCATCCCCCCGGCGCCCAGCCAACATGTGCGCGATTGCCTGGCCAGTTTTCTGCAACCGCTGGGATTGCAGCCCGCGCCTCCGCGCTGGCAGATCCCGCTGGACGAGAACGACCATGCCTTCGCGCGGCGCCACCTGGCTGCGGACCGGCGCACCCTGGTGATCAGCCCCTGCTCCAGCCATCCCCTGCGCAACTGGCCCGTCAGCCATTACGCAGCACTCGCCGACTATGCCGCGGGGACCCACCACATGCAGGTCATTCTTGTCGGCAGCCCGGCGATCCATGAGCAGGAAACCTGTGCGGCCATAGCCGCTGCCATGCAGCAACCCGTCGACAACATCTGCGGCCAGGACACGCTGAAACAGCTCGCCGCATTGCTGGCCGGGGCCGACCTGCTGGTAGCGCCCGACACAGGGCCCGCGCATATCGCCAGCAGCGTAGGCACCGATGTGCTCGGGTTGTTTGCCGCCAGTAACCCACAGCGCTCCGGTCCCTACAATTCGCTGCGCTGGTGCGTGAACCGCTATCCCGATGCACTGCGCCGATTCCGCCAGCAGGGCGTCGACGAAGCCCGCTGGGGAGCGAAGGTGGAGGTGCCGGGAGCCATGGAACTGGTGACAGTTGCGGACGCAACCCGGAAACTGGACGAGTGGCTGGCAGCGCAGCGCCGCTAGGCGGTGTAATCCTGGTACGACTTCTCTTCAACAAAGCGCGAGCCCAGTGCCAGGTTGATGGCCTTTTTCAGGGCGGCCCGCTTATCGTTGGTGAAATACACCGAGCGCGCCAGCTCGATGAACGTGGCACCGAAATCCTGCGCGCGCTCACAGTCCCGGATGTCATCCTCGATGACCCAGAGCGATTCATTGACCGCCTTGAGTTGCGTCCGCAGCTCGGCAATCGCCGACCCATCCGGCACAGCGGCGGCCCATATGTCGTTAAGGGCTTCCAGCTCCGTTCTTACATTGGCGTTCTTGTCGGGGTCGCTGATGCGCTCTGACTTGATTTCCAGGATGGTGATCTTGTCCAGCACTTCGCCAAAAGAAACAGGAACAGTAATAACATCGGTCATGTGAACACTCGCTTGCCGGGAGAAAGGCACGCGGCATAGGGCAACGTGCGTGGCCCTATTCTATGTCAAGCGCGAGTCCCTGCCGACCCCGAAAACATCTCAACGCGGTGAGTTGATCACCAGCTGCTGCAGCCGCACATCCACCGTTACCTGCAATTCGGTGAGCGCAAGTGCCGCTGCCCGTCCCTCCGGCGGGGCCCGGTGCATGTGGGGCGTCATCGCCAGTAAATCGGCGATCACTGCGTTGCCTTGCAGAAGCACCTGAAAGCGCACCGTCTCCTCTGCCCGCAGGTAAAAACCCGCGTGAGTGCTGTGCACTGCCGTGGATTTTTGTTTCAGGGTAGGGTAGATGACCTCACGCAATTCCTGCAGATGCGACGGGCCCGCCTCCGCAAGCAGCAACTCCCCGGTCGGCTTCAACACACGAGCGAACTCGGCAAATACGGGAAAACCAAACAGGCACAACAGCCTGTCGACGCTTTTCCCAGCCACCGGCAGGCGCGCGTTGCTTGCCACCATCCAGGCTGCGCGACGGTCTTGTCGCGCCGCTTCCTGCACGGCCCACTTGGAGATATCCACACCACCCAGCGTGAGTGGCCGGCTCGCACCGGCAGCCGTCGCCAGTTCGCGCAGGTAATAGCCCTCGCCGCAACCGGCATCAATGCAGGTTAGCGGATCAACCAGCGGCGTCGATCCCAGCACATTGCGTGCGACTGCAGCCGCCAACGGGCGGTAGTGGCCCGCCTTGAGAAAACGTGCACGGGCGGCAACCATCTCCCGACTGTCGCCGGGATCGCGGGAGCGCTTGTTCTGTACCGCAAGGAGATTGACGTATCCGCGCCTGGAAACATCAAAGCTGTGGCCACTGGGGCAACGCCAACTGCCATCGCTGACCCCAAGCGGCTGGCTGTCCAGGGGGCAGAGCAGATCGGTAAACGGTGTGATCAAAGTGAAGCGGAGTTCACACTGGCACGCCTGACTCCAGCTTGGGGTTTGGCCCATACTGATTGTCACCGGGCTCACTGTCGAAGACCATGAAGATCAACAACACAAGTCCACCGATGACCGGAATCAGGCACAACAGCAGCCACCAGCCTGTGCGCCCGGTATCGTGCAGGCGACGAACCGCGACAGCAATGGCGGGTATCAGCACTGCCAACCAGTAAATGCCGCCGAGCAGCCCAACCCCCATCTCATCGTTGAAGGTGCCGGTAATCCCGTCGACGATGCCCAGGGCAATGCTCGCCAGTATATTGAACAGCACGAAAAACCAGTATTCCTTGCGGCGCGCGCGCCCGTTGAACATCGCATACTTGTTCTTGAGTACGTCGAGATACCAATTCATCCCATTCCCCTTCCTGTTATCCGGATTCTTGTCCTGCGACCCAGTGTCCGCCCCAATCAGTTTAGACCAGATTCTCCCCGAGGTATTCCGCCAGCCGCTGCTCTGCCTCGTCGCCGAAGAGGATTTCTGCCGCACGGCGCAACCCGGGCGCTTCGGCAATCTCTTCGCGACGCAACACCAGTTCGATCTTGGAACGCCGGCGCATGAAATCCTCCAGCTTCACCACCATCTCGCGCTGCGCCGTCATCTCCATTTCGCAGCGCGTGTACTCGGCGCGACCGATCAACAGGCGCGCGCAACTGCGGTCGGCGCGGATGCGTTCCAGCAGGTGAAAGGCCGCCTGGCCGTAGCGGCGCCAGAAGCGCTCGCTCAAGGGCTCCGACGAGGTGGGTGCGGTCAACTCATCCAGCCGCATCAGCCGCGCCTGACGCAAATACTCTTCATGCACCCCGGGCGGAGGTTCGCCATACCAGGCTGCCTCCGGCTCTGGCACGTCGATACCCAGTCTGGACAACTCCGCGACCACTTCATCGCCCACGTTCAGGCAGTCCGTCAGCTTGCCGCCAAGAATACTGACGTGTTGTTGTTCGCGATCCACTTCCAGCACATGTTTGCGAGAAAGCTGCACCCAGTCGGCCCCGCCGCCGTCACCCCCCACCGCCAGCGGCCGCACACCACAGCGCTCGGCAATGATGCTTTCGCGGGTCAGCGGCGGGTCTATGTCCAGCAGCGCATTGATATTAGAGAGCACGAAATCGCGGTCGTCATCGGTCACACCGACTTCCGGCGACTCCACCCGCGTGTCAGTTGTACCCACGCAGGTCCGCGACCCCATGGGAATCAGGAAAAACAGCCGGCCGTCGCTGGCAAAGAACGTGAGCACGCGTTTGTTGTCGGTCACCCGATCGACAATCAGGTGGATACCCTTGGAGAAGACATGGTGGTGCCTGGTCCGCACGCCGGCGGCCTGGTTCAGTCCGTCCAGCCACGGCCCTGCCGCATTGACCAATGCACGGGCGGCGATGGTGAAGGTCTCGCCGCTGACTGCGTCGCGCGCCTGCACCAGCCAACGCCCACCCTCACGGCGCAGGGAGGTGGCCGCCACGTAATTGGCCGCCACACAGCCATAGTCCAGCGCCTTGCGCACAAAGCCGAAGACAAAGCGGGCATCGTTGTCATAGAGATAGCAGTCGGAGTACTCCAGACCACCCGCTGCCTGCCGCGTGTCAATTACCGGTTCTGCGGCCTCAAGTTTGCGAGCGCTTACATATCTTGGTGGCCGGGTTTTGAAACGCCCCATCACCCAGTACAGCACGCTCCCGAGATAGATGACGAAAGGTGGCCAGCGAAAGCCTTTCTGGATGGTGGTGAAGAAGCGGATTTCCTTCACGGTGGAGGGGTAGGCACGCATGAGCTCGTTGCGCGACCGGCACAGCTTGTTCACCAGCAGGAATTCGTAGCTCTCCAGGTACTTGATACCACCCCAGGCGAGATTGGAGGATTGGGAGCTTACACCGCTGGCGAAGTCCTCACCCTCGATCAGGGCCACATGCACACCGCGCCCGGCCAGCGCAGCTGCCGAGACGGCGCCGTTGATGCCGCCACCGATGACCAGCACATCAAACTCCTGGCCCGCCAGCTTGGCGAGATTTGTCTGGCGCAGCGACATGGTTACCTCATGACCTGATTGAACCCTCGGTGATGGCTATGCACCCCTTTTAGGGTATGGAAAAGCAAGCACTCCAGCCAGCATACGCCAGCTGTCCGCTTCAGACCAAACATCCACACCACCGCGATTAGACAGAGACGCGAGGCCCAGACATACTCTGCTGCCGACAACGCGGGGAAGTTGACTCTGGCGGGACGCGTAATCGAATGTTCAAGGAACGGCAGGCATGACGGTAAAAGACTGGCAACGCATTGAGCTCAGCGCATTCGGGGGCCCGGAAAACCTGCACATGGTCACCGAACACACGCTTCCCGAACCCGGGCCGGGGCAGATTCGGGTAAAAGTGCTGGCCGCTGGCACCGGGTTCACCGACACCATCGTGCGCCAGGGTCAGTACGTCGACGTGAAGGACAAGCCGCCCTTTACCCCCGGTTACGACTGGGTGGGCGTCGTCGACGCACTCGGCAGCGGTGTCAGCGGTCTGCAGGTGGGTGACACCGTCGCGGACATGCCGGCGATCGGTGGCTATACGCAATACCTGTGCGTGGACGCAAGCAGCGTGGTGCCCTGCCCCGCCGGCCTCGACCCGTTCAAGGCTGTCTGCATGATGCTGTCCTACACCACGGCCTGGCAGATGCTGACGCGCGAATGTGACCTGAAACCGGGTGATGCCATCCTGGTGCACGCGGCCGGTGGCGCAGTGGGAACGGCGCTGCTGGAATTGGCCCGCGAACTGAAACTCACGGTCTACGGCACCGCATCCGGCAGCAAGCACGACCTGGTGCGCAGCTTCGGCGCCACCCCCATCGACTACCGCAACACGGATTTTGTCGCTGAAATCCTCCGCGTGACCGGGGGCAAGGGCGTACAGGCCGTGTTCGATACGATCGGCGGCAAGTCCTGGGCGCGCTCTTACCGCTGCGTGGCCCGGGGTGGCCGTCTGGTGGGCTTTGGCGCGCTGCAGGTAACCACCGGCGAGGAGAGCGTGCCCAGCCTGCTGTGGGGGTTCGCCAAACTGCTTGGCCTGTGGCGCCTGCGTCCGGACGGGCGCAAAAGCAGTTTCTACAACATCCTCAGCCGACGGCGCAAACTGCCGGAGGAGTTCCGCAACGATGTCGCCACATTGATGAAGTGGCTGGGAGAAGGACGTCTGCACCCCGCTGTAGCAGAGGTACGCCCACTGCGCGACGCGGCAGAGGTGCACCGGCTGATTGACGCGGGGGCGGTGCCCGGCAAAATCGTGCTGGACTGCCAGGCCTGAGCCTGTATCCACAACAGAACCATCATAAAACAGGGAGTTAGCCACCATGAAATACAACATCGACCCCGAACTGCGGCCGATCCTCGATCTGCTGCCGCCTTTCGACCTCGCAGACCCCGCCACCATGCGCGCCACCATGGACGCCATGGTCGGCCCGGCAAATGCAGCGCTGGATACCAGCGGCACGGTTATCAGCGATCACGCCGCACCCGGTCTTGATGGTGCGCCAGAGGTCCCGGTGCGCGTCTACCGGCCGGAAAGCGCCACCGGTACCCTGCCCGGGCTGCTCTACCTGCACGGCGGCGGGTTCGTGTTCGGCAACCTGGAAAGCGAACACGCGACCTGCCTCGCCATCAGCCGGCGTTTGGGCATTGTCGTGGTGTCCGTTGACTATCGTCTTTCACCGGAGACCGCCTTCCCGGGCCCGGTGGACGACTGTTATGCCGCACTGCTGTGGACACAGGCCAACGCAGCGACGCTGGGCATCGACCTGCGGCGGCTAGGCGTCATGGGCCAGAGTGCCGGTGGTTGCCTGGCGGCCGCATGCGCTCTGCGCGCCCGGGATGAAAACGGGCCGGCTCTGTGCTACCAGTTTCTTTCCATTCCGGTTCTCGACGATCGCCTCGATACGCCGAGCATGCAGGCCTTCACCGACACCCCTATCTGGCACCGGGCCAATGCGGAACAGAGCTGGGACTACTACCTTGGCAGCGCGCTGCAGCGCGGCACGGCGGAAGTCCCCGCGCTGGCCGCTCCCGCGCGTGCAACGAACCTCCAGGGGCTGCCACCCGCCTGCGTCACCGTCATGGAGTTCGACCCGTTACGGGATGAGGCTCTGGTTTATGCCCAGCGCCTGCTGGCGGCCGGTGTCTCCACCGAAATTCACTGCTACCCGGGGACCTTCCACGGCTCCAGCATGGTGGTCGATGCAGCGCTCAGTAAACGCGGTGTGGCAGATATGTTGACCGCACTGGCCCGCGGTCTCTGCGTCGAGTCATTACAGTAGCCACCCAGGGGCAACCACAGCATGGATACGAGCAGGCTCTACCAGCCACCTCTGATGCCGCAGCTGCTCATCGAGGGACTGAACCGCTACCACGATCAGCCCTGCCTGTTCCTGGGCGACAAGGTGGCGACCTACCGCGAAGTGCGCGAGCGCACCAGTCAACTGGTGCAGGCGCTGCAGTCCGTTGGCCTTGGCAAGGGCAGCCGCATTGCCGTCATCTCGGGCAACCGCCCGGAGGTATTGGCCAATATCGCAGCAATGCAGCTCAACGGCTGCATCGGCACGCCCCTGCATCCCCTGGGGTCACTCGATGACCACGCCTACGTGCTTGAAGCCGCGGAGATTGATGCTCTGGTTTTCGATCCGACCACCTTCGACGAGCACGCAGCCCGGCTGCAGGCGCGAGTCCCCGGTGTCCAGCACCTGCTGGCCTTCGGCCCCAGCACCCACGGCAAGGATTACCTGGCACTGGCCGACGGCTTCACGCCGCAGCCGCTGGTCGCCCCCGACATCAGCCCGGAGGATATCGCCTCAATCAACTTCACCGGCGGCACCACCGGGCGCCCCAAGGGTGTGATGAGCAGCTACCGCGTGACCAGCTACATGACACAGGTACAGCTGGCCGAGTGGGAATTCCCCGACGATCTGCGCATGCTGATCGCCACACCGCTATCCCACGCCGCAGCGGCTTTTTTCATCCCCGTTCTGCAAAAGGGCGGTGCGTTCTACGTGATGCAGGGGTTCAGCCCGGACGCGTTTTTCGACATGGTGCAGGCGCACCGCATCACGGCGACCATGCTGGTTCCCGTGATGCTGTATTTCCTGCTCGACTCACCACGCGCGCAGAGCGCCGACATGTCCAGTATGCAAACCATTTTCTATGGTGCATCGCCGATGAGCCCCGCACGTCTGCAGCAGGCTATCGAGCTGTGGGGGCAGGTGTTCTACCAGTTTTTTGGCCAGTCAGAGGCGCCCATGGTGGTGGCCAATATGCGGCGCAAGGAGCACGACCTGGGCCGGCCCCAGCGGCTGGGCGCCTGTGGGCGACCCTCCCCCTGGGTGCCGCTGGCGCTGCTGGACGCTGACGGCAAACCGGTTGCAGCGGGTGAGGCTGGCGAGATCTGCGTGCGCGGCCCGCTGGTCATGAGTGGTTACAAGGACATGCCGGAGGCCACTGCCGAGGCCTTCGCCGGCGGCTGGCTGCACACCGGCGATATCGGGCGCCTGGACGACGAGGGCTTTCTGTATATTGTCGATCGCACCAAGGACATGATCGTCACCGGGGGCTTCAACGTCTACCCGCGGGAGGTGGAGGACGTGTTGAGCCGGCACCCGGCCGTGCAGCAGGTAGCCGTGATCGGCGTGCCTGACGCCCAGTGGGGTGAGGCGGTAAAGGCAGTGGTGGTGGTCAAACCCGGTGTCGCTGCCGATGCTGCACTTGCCGCGGACCTGAAGCAGACGGTGAAAGACGCCAAGGGGTCAGTGCAGGCACCGAAGAGCGTGGACTACGTCGATGCCATTCCCCTCACGCCGGTGGGCAAACCGGACAAGAAGGCCCTGCGTGCCCGCTACTGGAGCAAGGAGGCCCGTGGCGTCAGCTGATCACGTGCTCGCATGGGGAGTCAGGCGAGTCCGCCCCGCCCACGGCGACTGACAACACCGGTGGCAATGCCCGTGCCCAGCAGGGTGATGGTCATGCCGGCCAGCACCTGCAGGGTAATGGGCTCCTGCAATAGCAGGAAACCCCAGACCAGGGCACTCACCGGCACCAGCATGGTCACCGTCGACGCCGCCGTTGCACCGGCACTGGAGAGCAGTGCAAAGAACAGCAACAGCGCGGCCGCGGTACTCACGGCGCCGAGGCCAATGGCTGCACCCCAGGCCGTGGCACTGATGGGTTCCCCGGGCCAGAGCAACACGCCCGGCAACAGCAGAATCACGGCACTGGTCGCGCAGCTACCCGCCGCCAGCACGCGCGTTGGCAGATGCCCGAGTCGGGTGCGCGAGTAGTTGCCCGCAAAGCCATAACAGAGCGTCGCGGCGAGCGCCGAAAGAATAAACCAGCCTTCGCCGCCGGCACTGAAATCCAGGCGACCGGCCGAGAGCACGGCGACCCCGGTAAAGGCCAGGGCCAGCCCGAGCACCTGCCGGCGCAGAATCGGCGTGGCGAAAAAGGCCGCTCCCATCAGCGCCGTGCAAATCGGCGTCGCAGCATTGATCAGGGAGGTCACGCCCGCCTCCAGGCGCAGAGTTGCCAGTGCCAGGAAGGTGTAAGGCAGCGCCGCATTGGTCAGCCCCAGCAGGAACAGGGGGCCCGCATGGCAGCGGATCAGCTGCAGGTAGTCGCGTCGCCAGAGCAGCGGCAACAGCAGCAGGGCTCCCAGCAGCATGCGTACAAGGATCAAGGGCAGAGCGCCGAATTCAGGTGCCGCCACACGCAGGAAGATGAACGAAAACCCCCACAGTGACGAGAGCAGCAGCAGGCGCAGCGTATCGGTGGGTGACATCGCATTTCCGCCGAAAAAAGCCGGCAGGATACGGCAGGCCGGTACCGATGGAAAGCACTCCGCAACGGCAGGGCAGCGGCTCCCATCTCGAAGCACGACCCGCGGCGTGCTGGACTTTCCCGCCAGCAACGTCGAACATACCCGACCTGCCACTCTAGCCTGGAAACCCGGATGCTTGTCGCCAACCCTGAAAACTACGCCGGCCTCACCTACCCCTGGACCCGCGCGGTCAATCCGGAATCGGGGGTGCCGCAACAGGTTGCCGAGGGCGTCTACTGGGTGCGCTTCCCCATGCCCATGGGGTTGGACCACATCAACCTCTGGCTGCTGGAGGACGGCGCTGGCTGGGTGGTTGTCGACACCTGCCTCGATCTGCCTCGTTCACGAGAGATCTGGGAGAGCCTGTTTACCGGCTTCCTCAGCGGCAAACGCGTTAACCGCGTCATCTGCACACACATGCACCCGGACCATGTGGGCCTCGCGGGCTGGCTGACCGAGCGTTTCGACTGTCAATTGCTGATGACCCGGGAAGAGTTTCTGATGTGCCGGTCACTGGTCAGCGACACTGGCAAACCGGCACCCGAAGTGGCGATTCGCTACTTCAAGGCAGCGGGCTACACAGAGGAACAGATAGACAACTACCGCCGGGCTTTCGGTGGTTTCGGCCGCGGGGTCTACCGTCTGCCTGACAGCTTCCATCGCCTCAAGGACCGCGAGACGCTCACCATCGGGGGTCGCTACTGGCAGGTCATTGTGGGCAGCGGACACTCGCCGGAGCATGCCTGCCTGTACTGCCCGGCACTGAAGCTGCTGATCTCCGGTGACCAGGTGCTGCCCCGAATCACACCCAATGTGAGCGTCTTCCCCACCGAGCCTGACAGCGACCCGCTGCAGGAATGGCTGCAGTCCTGTGCCCGCATTCGCGAACTGCTGCCGGAGGATTTGCTGGTGCTGCCCGCCCATGAAGCACCGTTCTATGGCCTGCACGTGCGCCTGACGCAGTTGATCGAGACCCACAAGAAAGAACTCAACCAGCTCTACGACCACCTCGCCGAGCCGAAGCGTGTGGTGGACTGCTTCCCCGCGCTCTTCAAGCGCGAGATTACCGAACACCACCTCGGCCTCGCCACAGGTGAAACCATCGCCCACCTGAACTGCCTGCGCCGCCGCCGCCAGGTCGATTTCAGCACCGATGACAATGGTGTGCGCTGGTACTTCCAGTTGCCTGAATCCGTCGCCTTTGACTGAGCGGCGGGAGCGCACTATCCGCACAATGCTGCAAACCTTGAGAGTCTGGGCTACGCGAGCCTATTACCGCCGGGCCAACGCTCAGGCCTGGCGCGGCAAGTTCACCGATGCGCCCTGCAGCACGCTACAGCTGCCGGGGCCCGGCGGACAGCTGCAGACTCGTGTGTACAGCAGCAAACAGGGCGCCAACAAGCCGCTGATTATCTACTTCCACGGCGGTGGCTGGGTAGTTGGCGACCTCGCGACTCACCACCCCTTTTGTCAGCAGCTGCGCGAGCACACAGGGTGTACCGTGGTGGCCGTGGACTACCGATTGGCGCCGGAGCATCCCTGTCCTGCGGCACTGGATGACTGCCTCGCAGCCACCCGCTGGCTGGCCCGTCACGTCGAAAGCATTGGCCCCACGAATGGCGACTTCGTGCTTGCGGGTGACAGCGCTGGCGGTCACCTGGCCGCATGCACGGCACTGGCGGTCGATGCGGCGCTTCGCTCCCGACTTGCCGGCGCACTACTCATCTACCCCGTGGTCGACCACTACAGCCGTCCCTACCCGTCGTACACCGAGCGCGCACGCGGGCAAACCCTGACCAGCGCACTCATGCGCTGGTTCTGGGACACCTGGCTGGAAGGTAAAGGCGCTGACGCGGCGGACGCTGTCGGTGCGGTGATTGCCGGGCGTCCGGACCTGCCCTCCCTGCCCCCCTGCCTGCTGGTGACGGCGGAACGCGACCCGTTACGGGACGAGGGGCGAGCACTGGGAACCGCACTGGAACACGCGGGGGTCGATCTGACGCAACACCACTATGCGGATGCGGAACACGGCTTTGCCTGCTCACAGGGGCCTAACGGGGATTTCCAGCACTTCATGGCGCTTGCCCGCCAGTGGCTGGACAGGCGTGCCACCGGACGCGCCGGCGGGCACTGAACCCGGGCGCGCTACCGGGCGGTAATAGCGCGCAGAATATCCAGGGTAGCATCGCGCTCAAGCAGCTTGGGCACCGGGTAACCCTCACATTCTTTCAAGGCGAGGTCCGCCAGGTAACCATAGTCCTCAGGACGAATGCGGTCGGACGTCTCACCAATGCCGACGTCCGCGCGTAGCTGCACCACCGCAGCGATAAACTGCTCCGCCAGCCGGTCAGGCGCCTGCCCTGGCTCCCCCACACCGGCGAGCACGGCGAGTTCCGAGAGTTCAATCACCGATTCCCGCCGACAGAAATTCAGCACATGCGGCAACACCAGGGAGTTGGCAAGGCCGTGTGGGATGCCGTACTTGCCGCCAATCTGGTGGGCGATGGCGTGCACGTTACCTACATTCACCTGGTTGATGGCGATGCCCGCATAATACGCGGCAAGTGCCATGGCATCCCGCGCTTCACGGTTGCTGCCGTCGGCCACGGCATCGCGCAGATGGGCAAAGATCAGCTGCACCGCCATGCTCGCATGTTGCTTGCGCGTTCCCCGGTCCCACACACAAATGTAGGCTTCAATGGCATGCGTCAGTGCGTCCATGCCGGTCGCGGCGGTGATCGGCGCAGGCATGCCAAGCATCAGGTCGGAATCGAGGGCGACCGCTGCCGGCAGCAGGGTGGCTCCTGAAATCACCCCTTTCTCATGGGTGACCGAGTCGGAGATGACTGCGCCCATGGTCGCCTCCGAACCGGTGCCCGACGTGGTGGGAATGGCGTATAGCGCGGGCACCTCGTGTTTGACCTTGCCGAAACCCACCCAGGTCTTCGGGTCCTCGTCACTGGTGGCGGACGCAGCGATGATTTTGGCTGCATCAATCGATGAACCCCCGCCAATGGCCAGCACCGCATCGCAACCGTGCTCCAGCATCAGTGCCCTGCCAGCCGCCACCTGGGCGTAGGTCGGATTGGGTTCGACGCCGTCATACACGACTGTCGGCAGGGCCGCCTCGGCGAGCGCTGCGGTCGCCTGGTCGACGATACCCAGTTCCCGCAGGGGCTTGTCCGTCACAATGAGCAGTTTACGCACGCCGCTGCGGGCGATATGCCGACACAGCTGCGCCGCGCTGCCCCCACCCAGATACACCATATACGCCGGCGAGGGCGCGAGACCTGCGAGGGTCTTCATCAAAAACAGGGTGATGGCGTGTTTGATCTTGCGCAGCGACATTCTGAACTCCGGGGTAGTGTGTCTTGTACTTATAAGGGGGGACGCCTCGACAGCTGATTATGGTCAACTCAGCCGTGAGATACCATACCGACAAGGTGTCGATTACCTGCCACGCGCACGGTATCGCGACCGGAGGCCTTGGCATCGTAGAGGGCCTGGTCTGCGCGCAGCAGCAGATCTTCCTTGTCGTCCTCGGTGTGGAACTCGGCAATGCCGAAGCTTGCGGTGATCACGATCATCTGGCCACGCTCCAGCAGCGGCCTGTCCAGCAGTGTCTGGCGCACACGAGCGACCATACGACCGGCATCCTCAGCACTGGAATCGCCCATCATGACGGCGAACTCCTCACCGCCGATTCGCCCGATGGCATCTTGACTGCGCACGCACTCGCGCAGAATCTGCGTGAAATGCGCCAGCGCCCGGTCACCCACGGCGTGCCCGTAGCGGTCATTGATGCGCTTGAAGAAATCAATATCCGCCAGCACTACGGCCAGTGGGCGCTGATAGCGGCGCGCGCTGGACATGAGCAGGTCTGCGGCGATGAGGAATCCGCGCCGGTTCGCGACCTGGGTGAGCTGGTCGGTGATCGCCTGCAGCCGCAGGCGATTGGAGAGGTCGGTGGCGAGCAGAAATATCACGGTCACGCCCATTGCCACGAAGAAGGTTGGCATCAGGGCGAAGTTGACGAGGTTGTAGGTATCGCGCAGCGCCGCCGGCGCCTCGACCCCGAACTGCAGGGCGATGGCGGTTGCCAGCCCCTGCGCCAGACCGAACAGCAGGTGAACAGCCGCGGCAACGCGCTGGGCGAGCAGCGGCTGCGGACCGTGGCGCAACAGGACCCAGGCGATATGGAGGAAGGTCAGGCAGGCAAACCCGGGGCCCAGGGCGACCCGCACATCGTCGCGTTTCAGCAGCACTGTGAACAGGATTTGCAGCAGCGCAACTGCGAGGACAATGGCGGCCAGTAACCGAGCGGGCGTAGGCAAGCCCAGGCGCACGCGATGGCCCAGCGCTGCCGCGACCACCAACAAACAGGACACCACGCTAACCGACACCCACCACCAGTCATAGGACGGGAACAGGTCACGGGTCAGGTTCAGGCCGTACTGCAGCGCCGCCAGCAGAAACGCGCCGCTCCAGATCAATGCGTGTCGCGGCCGTTCGAACAGGCGCCACCCGAGGAAGCAGGCACCGGCGAACACCAGGCTGACAACCACCAGAGTCAACTGCAGAGCCTGGACTGCACTCAAGACCACCGTGACAACTCCTTGTCCTGCGCTAAACGCTCATGATTACCCGTCCGGGACCACCGCGCAAGCCAATCCAGACCCGTCCCTCTGCGCTGCCGTTCGCAGGCATTGGCGCGCTGTGCCCCGGATGCCTCAGGTGAATCGATTAAATCGATCACTTCTTCCGTTTTTTTTAAGTATGCCAATAGGCCACCCCCGCGTTATGGTGATGGTTCGGATGTTGCTACCTGCAGCATTCGCCACGTCTGACTTGCTCAACCACAGGAGGTTGCAATGCATACTAAAAAGATGCCCTTGCTGGCAGCGGTGGCACTCGCTGTGTCATCCACCATCGCCAGCGCCCAGCAGGCGCCGATGCCCAACCAGTTCTGGTGGCCGGAGAAACTGAACCTCTCGCCCCTGCGGCAACACGCGGCCGAATCCAACCCGATGGGTGAGGCCTTCGACTACGCGGCTGCGTTCAATGAACTGGACCTCGACGCGGTAAAGAAAGATATCGAAGCCGTACTGACGACGTCACAGGACTGGTGGCCAGCTGACTACGGCAACTACGGTCCGTTCTTCATTCGCATGGCGTGGCACGCAGCGGGCACCTACCGCATCGCCGACGGTCGCGGTGGCGCCGGCGGTGGCCAGCAGCGCTTCGAGCCCCTGAACAGCTGGCCTGACAACGTCAGCCTCGACAAGGCTCGTCGCCTGTTGTGGCCAATCAAACAGAAATACGGGCGCAGCATCTCCTGGGCCGACCTCATGACCCTCACCGGGAACGTTGCCATGGAGTCCATGGGCTTCAAGACCTTTGGCTTTGCCGGCGGCCGTGAAGACGACTGGGAACCCGACCTGGTCTACTGGGGGCCGGAAAACGAATTCCTCGCCGATGAACGCTACAGCGGCGACCGCAAATTGGCCAACCCCCTGGCTGCCGTGCAGATGGGCTTGATCTACGTGAACCCCGAAGGCCCCAACGGCAACCCCGATCCGTTGCTGGCTGCCAAGGACATCCGCGAGACCTTTGGCCGCATGGCCATGAACGATGAGGAAACCGTCGCGCTGATCGCCGGCGGCCACACCTTCGGCAAGGCGCACGGTGCGCACAAGCCGGATGACTGCGTGGGCCCCGAACCCGCGGCCGCTCCGCTGGAGGAGCAGGGCCTGGGGTGGAAGAACTCCTGCGGCAAGGGCAATGCCGAAGACACCGTGACCAGCGGCCTTGAAGGTGCCTGGACAGCGGCGCCCACACAGTGGAGCATGATGTACCTGAGCAACCTGTTCGCCTTCGAGTGGGAACAAACGCGCAGCCCTGCCGGCGCCATCCAGTGGGTGCCCAAGGACGGACAGGCCGCCAACACCGTGCCGGATGCCCACATCCCCGGCAAGGCGCACCAGCCCATCATGTTCACCACCGACCTCTCGCTGAAGTTCGACCCGGCCTATCGCAAGATTTCCCAGAACTTCCTGGAAAATCCGCAGGCCTTCGAGGACGCCTTTGCCCGCGCCTGGTTCAAACTGACCCACCGCGACATGGGACCGCGAGCACGCTACCTGGGTGACGACGTGCCGGAAGAGACGCTGATCTGGCAGGACCCCGTCCCCGAAGTCACGCACGAGCTGGTCGATGCCAAGGACATCAGCAAGCTGAAGGATGCGATCCTGGAAACGGGCCTCACCGGGCCGGAACTGGTCCGCGCAGCCTGGGCTTCCGCCTCTTCCTTCCGCGGCTCTGACATGCGCGGTGGCGCCAACGGTGCACGGGTTCGCCTCGCACCGCAGAAAGACTGGCCGGTCAACGACCCGGAGGAGCTGGCGAAGGTGCTGGCTGCCCTCGAGTCGGTGCAGAGCGAGTTCAATGCAGCACAACGCCGGGGCAAGAAACAGGTCTCACTGGCTGACCTGATCGTGCTGGGCGGTGCCGCAGCCATTGAACAGGCGGCGAAAGAGGCCGGAGTCAAGATCGAAGTCCCCTTCGTGCCTGGCCGCACCGATGCGACCGCGGAGATGACCGATGCGGACTCCTTCGCGCCGCTTGAGCCAAAGGCGGACGGCTTCCGCAACTACTACAGTGCAGCAGCTTACCGGTCACCGGCTGACCAGCTGGTCGACCGGGCCAATCTGTTGACATTGACGGTGCCGGAGATGTCGGTGCTGGTGGGCGGTATGCGTGCACTGGACGCCAACACTGGCGGTGCGGATCACGGCGTCTTCACCAGCCGCCCCGGTACGCTCAGCAATGACTTCTTCGTCAACCTGCTGGATATGGGCACCGTGTGGTCCAAATCGGAAAGCACTGCGGGTATCTACGAGGGTCGCGATCGCGCCACGGGCGAACTGAAGTGGACTGCCACACCGGTCGATCTGGTGTTCGGTTCCAACTCAGAGCTGCGGGCCATCGCGGAAGTGTACGCGGCGAACGATGCGAAAGAGAAATTCGTACGTGACTTCGTTGCGGCATGGACCAAGGTCATGACCCTGGACCGCTTCGACATCTGATCGCGCGGATTAACTGTGGCAACCCATGGCCAGCCCCCTGCGGGGCTGGCCATTTTTTTGCCTGTGATTCAGCAGCTCAGGAGCGCAGAGGCCCGCCCTGAGTACCCTTCCAGCGAGAACCGGAAATGGTATCCGTGAAGGGTTTGAAGGCTTCCGGGTCGAGCTTCCCTGCCAGCTTGATCTCCCGCCCGAGGAAAGTTGGCCACCACAGGTGGGCGGAGATCTGTTCACGCAGTGGCAGGCGGCTCGCGAGGGGATCCCAGGGGCTGTCGTGCAGCACCAGCTCGCCGTCCACGCGCTCCTTCCAGGCGCAGCCATAGCGGCTCAGCACATGTACCACATGCGGCGGGAAGTCATAGCCGTGTGCCGCGTCCGGCATCACACCCACCGCCAGGGAAAACTTCACCCACCACTCGTGCATGTCAAATTCCGCCTGCGGCTCGTTCTCTCCACTCGCCGTGCCCCGAAACTCGACAAATGTGTAGCCCTGGTGCGTGCAGCGTGCACGCACGGCGGACCCCAGCCGATAATAGTCAGTCTCGCAGGGATACTTGGGCTGACCGTTGTGGTCGCGGCTGATAAAAATCGCCGATTCCTGATCAATCCCGTAGCCCAGCGCGTACTCCCCCGCGATACCGTTATAGTCGGCGTTCACCGTCTGCAGAATGCCGTACTCGGGCTCGTCCGGCACTGGCACGTTGTAGATCGTCAGGTTGACGTATGGATCCGCGCCGGGGGTGATGCCCGGGGGCAGCACTGCGGCAATGGCCTCCGGATCCGTGCGGTAGACAATCTTGAGCATTGGCCAATTGGCGATATCGCCCGTATTGCCCTGTGGGGCACCTGTTGCTGTGGACATCGTTGATATTCCTTATTGTCGTTATTACATTCAGCCCTGAAGCGTGTTCAGCCACCCACCATCGCGGGCACCGGCGTCGTGCGGTTCAGGATCATCTCGGCCCGGGCCCGGATCTTCTCATCGGTTTCCGGGGTTGTTGCCAGCAGCCAGAAGGCATCCTGCTCCAGGCCCGCCAGCGCCATTGCTGCGACTTCATCGGGGTGTGTGGTCTGCAACTCAATGCCGTATTCCGCCGCCATGCGCTTCATGTCCTCCACCGAACTGATGCCAGAAGCGTTGCCTTCCACCTCTTTCTTCAGCGCTTCGGGGCGCACCCGTCCTGAGTTGAACAATCCCGTCTCCACCACATGCGGGCCCGGGAACAGGGCACTGACCTTGACCGGGCTCTGCGCCGCCTGCACCTGATAGTGCAGGTTTTCGGTGATGGCGTGCACGGCAGCCTTGCTCGCGGTGTAGATGGGCGCGTCCGGGAACACCAGCAATGCGCCGTTACCAGAGCCCGTGACAACGAAGTGCGCGGGCTCGTTGGCGGCGATCAGTCGCGGCATGAAGACACGAATGGAGTTGATGACGCCCCAGATATTGACGTTGAAGCACCACTGCCAGTCTTTTTCCGAATAGTCCCACATGGCGCCGGATTCGCCGGCGCCAATACCGGCGTTGGCGAACACCAGTTGGACGCCGCCAAAATGCTCGCTGGCAACATTGGCAAGGCTCTCCAGGCTGGCCACGCTGGTCACGTCGCAATGTGCGACACGGGCTTCAATGCCTTCGGCGGCGAGGGCCTGGTCGATATCCTGCATGGCCGCCTCATCCACGTCGCCGACCACAATGCGCGCACCGCGACGGCCAAGGGCGAAGGCCAGTGACCGGCCTACACCGCTTGCGCCGCCGGTAATGACGGCGACCTTCCCTGTAAAATCCTGCATATCAGCTTATGTCCTCAGCGTTGATGTAAAACTGGCGCACCCACTTGCGGTACAGCACCAGGGTTTTGTCCTCTCGGCAGAAGACCGGCTTGTGTTTGTGCACCTTGTTCGCCCAGATCGGATAGTCGTCCTGGATACCTGCAATAATGCCTTTCATCACGTCGTCCCCGGCCAGGTCCTCGATCTCCCGACGCACTGTGAGCGTCCAGCGTAACAGTGTGGTATGGCGGTCGATTGGCTGGGCGCTGTTATACACCACCATTTCCGCATTCGGGCCATAACTGGTGCGCACAACGGCGAGGCCGGGGTTCAGCACCATGGCGTGCAATTGGCTGGGAAACTGCGACTGGCTGGAATCCGAACGCAGGTGCAGGGTGCGTCCATCGTCGTCCACAGTCACTTCCGACGGCGGCACATCAGGCTGCTTGTGCACATAGCGAAAGTGCACCGGATCGCAGGAGTTCTCCGCAATATCCTGAATGTGGGCCGGCACTTCGAATTCCGCGTAGCGTGGCGCCGTCCAGTGTTCGTCACCCAGTTCTGCCAGCTTGGGCAGGGGCCATTTTGGCGCCAGGTTCTGCGGGTGGAACCAGATGTACACCTCGCCGTTGCCCTCCTCGGTGTGCCAGGTGCGAATCCGTGCCCGTTCGGGTATCTCGTCACAGTAGGGTATCTCGACACATGCGCCCTGCGTGTCGAACCGCCAACCGTGGAAGGGACAGCGCAGGGATTCACCGACAACGCGCCCCTCGACACCCAGGTGCGCACCGAGATGCGGGCAAAAGGCATCCTGCAGCACCGCCTGACCGGAGCGCGTTCGATAGAGCGCAAACTCACGGTCGAAGGCGTGTACCCGCTTTACCTCCCCGACCTGCAGCTCGTGGCTGCGGGCCACGGAGTACCAACCCATCGGGAAATCCGGTGTGGTATTGGTTTTGGACTCGCAAGCTTCGACGATCCTGGTCATGCGGCTTCTCCTGTTGCATGGAAGATGGCGCTGCTGGGGCCAATCTTGTCGGCCACTGCCTGCAATCGGTTGCGGTCCAGGCCGTACCAGGCAATCGCATTTTCGCCGAGAATCTTGCGTCCATCGGCCTCGGGAATGCCGGCGAAGGTCTCCAGATAATACTGCTGGGTGTTGGGCCAGGTACCCTCGGGGTGCGGGTAATCGCTGCCCCACATCATTTTGTCCACGCCCAGCACGCCGCGCAGTTCAATGTCACTGCGCGGCACACAGGAGGCGCCCACCGCGATGTTGCGCTGGAAGTACTCACCCGGCGACATGGACAGGTGGCTGCGGAAATCGCCGAGTTTGGCCGAGAACTGCACATCAAAGTAATTGTGGTCCAGCAGGCGCAGCCACGGCGGCAGCATGAACACGGTGCCACCTTCTGTCATCACCGCCTTGAGGCGCGGGAAACGCTCGAATACGCCGCCCCAGATCATGAAAGTGAGGGGACGGTAGAGCCACCACATCACCTCGGAGACATAGATGCCCATGGCACCGGGGAGCTGGTCGCTGAGATCTTCCGCCGGCCACTGCTTGCCGAAGTACTCGGGCTGCGGTGCGGGCCCGGAGTGGAAGTGGATGATCACACCCAGGTCCTGGCAGACCTCCCAGAATGGATCATATTTGACGTGGTGATAGGGGTCGTTGTCGCCCCAGAGTGTCGGAATCATCACCGCCTTGAGACCGTTGTCGACGCACCAGCGCACAGCGTCAACTGCCTGCTGTACATCCCACAACAGGGGAATCGAGGCCACGCCGATGTGGCGCGCGGGATCGTTGGCGCAGAACTCCGCCAGCCAGCGGTTGTGGGCCATGGCACCGGCCCACTGCAGTTCGGGCACTGCGTCGCGGGGCGACAGTCCCAGCCCCGCGCCAAAGGGCGGCGTGTTCATCTCGGTGATGCCGTCCGGAAAAATCACCTCGGCGGCAATACCATCGTTGGCGAGCATCTTGATGCGCTCATCGTAGCTCCAGGCTCCGGTCAGCTGCTGCTGGATCGGCGCGCGCCAGGCATCGTTGATTTCCTTGATCAGGAAGCTCTGCTCGGCCTTCTGCGTCATCTCCATCTGCACCGGTACCGCCACATCCATGATGTCGTGGTATTTGGATTCCACATAGGGCTTGTAATCGGCGATATGGAGGCCTGCGTGGCAGTCGGACGACACCACAATCAATTTATCGGACATGACCTTCTCTCTCTGCGGTTGGCACTGAATTATGGTTAGGGGTTTGGCGCTGCACAAAAATTGCACACGTGTGTACAAATTAGAGCAATGTTTTTGTAAAAGCAACAAATCCGCGGCTTTTCATGGGCAGGATCGGGACAGCACAAGGAGGCCCACAGCGCGTGTTGCAAGGGCAGATTCCTCCGCCGCGTTTGCCGCTATACTGCGATGGCACACTGCCGGAAACCAGAACATGTCGCAGCGACGCTACAGCACGGGACACCCAAACCCACAGCAATTCATCGGACTGCTGTGCCTGGCGGCGTTGCTGGCAGGCTGCGGTGGTGGTGGCGGTGGTGGCAGCACCGCGCAACCCGCAGTCAACCAGCCACCGGTTGCACAGGTAACAGCCCCCGCCACCGTGGCGGGAGGCAGCCAGGTCACCCTGGACGGCAGTAGTTCGAGTGACGTCGATGGCAGCATCAGCCGCTACGAATGGCGACAAACCCAGGGGCCCGCCGTCACACTGGCGGGCAGCGACACCGCAAGCGCCCGCTTCACAGCGCCGCAGAGCGGCGCCGACCTCGTCCTCGCCTTCTCACTGACAGTGACCGACAACGATGGGGCCAGCGGCAACGCGTCCACCACCATTGCAGTGACCGGCAGCGCCCTCACCAGCTGGGAGCTGAGCGGCAGCGTACTGGCCGCAAGCAGCCAGGCGGTGGACGGCGACACCAATGACACCGCCAGCCTCTACACGCCCAATGATACGCCGGCGAGTGCGCAGCCCCTTGCTAACCCGGTGACCCTGGGCGGCTATGTAAACCAGCCCGGTACCGGTGCCGAAGGGCGCTCGCAGGTCAATGGCGATACCGATGACTATTTCCGCCTTGAACTGCTCGAGGGCCAGTCAGTGACCCTGCTGGTGGCAGACTTCGAGGACGCCGATGCCGACCTGTACCTGTACAGTGAAGACGGCGACGTCGTGGACTTTTCCGTTGAAACCGGCGAAATCGAAACCGTCAGTGCACCGGAAAGTGGCAGCTACCTGGTCAACGTGACGGCTTTTGTCGGTGCCACCAACTATATCCTCGCGGTGGGCAGCCCCGCCCTGCCCGCTGCTCGTGTCGACGCAGAGCTGGTCCATGGGGAGGTGGTTGTGGAATTCGCTGAGGGCGACCTGCTCGCTCCCGGCTTCTTCCATGCCGACCTCGCTTACCAGATGGGTATGCAGGAGCGGGCCGGCGGGCCGGGGCGTGCCCGCCTGCTGGAGATTCTCGCCGGTCAGGCGGAGCGCCAGCGACTCGGCTCGGCGGCGCAGCGCGTGGACGACTTCCGCACAACGCAGTTACGCGAGCGCTGGGAAACCCTGATCAGCGTCAAGCAGCTGCGCCAGCAGGCCGATGTACGCCACGCGGAACCCAACTACCGCATGCGGCCTGCCCTGGAACCCAACGACAATGCCTACGGCCTGCAGTGGCACTATCCGCTGATCGGGCTACCGGCAGCCTGGGAGGTGACCACCGGTGACCCCGGTGTCATTGTCGCGGTCATCGATACCGGTATTCTCTCCGGCCACCCCGACCTTGCCGGGCAGCTGGTACCGGGCTATGACTTTGTGCGCGATCCCGCAACCGACGGCAACGGCATCGACCCCGATCCGGAAGACCCGGGCAACCGGGCCAACCCTGGCAACAGCCGGTTTCACGGCACCCACGTCGCAGGCACGATCGCGGCGCGGGGCAACAACCGCATCGGTGTTGCAGGCGTCGCCTGGGGAGCGCGCATCATGCCCCTGCGGGCGCTCGACGACGACGGCGGCACCTCCTATGACGTGGCTCAGTCGGTGCGCTTTGCCGCGGGTCTCGCCAACGATTCCGGCACCTTTCCCGCTACGCCCGCAGCCATCATCAACCTGAGCCTGAGCGGTGAGGGCTTCAGCGAGATCAACCAGTCACTTTACCAACAGCTGCGCGAACGCGGCACCATTGTCGTCGCCTCCGCGGGGAATGAGGCTACCAGCACGCCCGCGTACCCGGCCGCCTATGATGGCGTACTTGCCGTGTCGGCGGTGGACGCACAGCGGGAACTGGCCAGCTACAGCAACCGGGGGACGTCCATCGATATTGCGGCACCGGGTGGTGATGGCAGCACGGATTTCAACGGCGACGGGTATCCGGATGGTGTTCTGAGCACCAGCGGATCCGCCGAAGCCGGAAGTGTGGAATTCGCCTATACCTTCCTCAATGGCACGTCGATGGCCGCACCGCACGTCGCAGGTGTCATCGCGCTGATGAAGAGCATCAATCCGGAACTCAACGGGCCGCAGGTGGAATCGCTATTGCAGAGCGGCAGCCTCACGGATGATCTCGGTGCAGCGGGCCGGGACGACCGCTATGGCCACGGGCTGGTCAATGCCCGCAAGGCTGTGGCAGCAGCACTGGACAGTATCGGAGAGGTGTTTACACCACCGGCCGCCCTGCGCGCTTCCACCCAGTCGCTGAACTTCGGTGGCACGAGAGAGCAGCTGGAGATCACCCTCAGCAATGGCGGTGGCGGCGAACTGCAAGTCCTGGAGATCAACAGCGATGCATCCTGGCTGAGCGTCACGGCGCTGGAAGTGGATGCCAGTGGTCTCGGCCGCTACCGCCTTCAGGTTAACCGCGATGGTCTGGCCGACGGCCTCTACGCAGCCAACGTCAGCGCGCGCTCCAGCGCCAACAGCCTGCAGATCCGGGCACTGCTCTCTGTTGGCGATGCGGCGGTCGCCGACGTCGGTGTTGTCTACATCATTGTCTACGACCCGGTTCTGGATGCGGCTGTCGCACAGAGCGTGGCGCGGGCAGAAGCCGGGCGCTATGCTTTCCGGTTCCGCGATCTTGCCGCAGGCAACTACCAGCTGTTTGCCGGTACCGACGCCGACAACGACCTTTTCATCTGCGATGCCGGCGAGGCCTGTGGGGCCTGGCTGACAACGGATGAGCCCGGCCTGATCGTGCTTGACCGCGACCGCGATGGCATCGACTTTCCCGTGGAGCACTTCATCAGCCTGCCGAGTGGCCCCGACAACAGCGCGGGCACACCGGACCCACAGCGGGGAATAGTCAGGATGCGCTGAAACGGCGGCGCAATG
Organism: Halieaceae bacterium UBA5085; assembly: GCA_002414665.1. GTDB lineage: Bacteria > Pseudomonadota > Gammaproteobacteria > Pseudomonadales > Halieaceae > Haliea. The sequence continues at coordinate 39,800 of DIAF01000031.1, read as the reverse complement.
GGTTGATGCAGGTCAACGGCAACGGCGGTAGCCCGCATTACACTGCGCGCTGCTTCTGAAACAGGCCTCTCGCCATGACCGCACTCTCCGTGCCCACTCCGGGGTTGACCGGATCTTCGCTGTGGGACCCCGCCCTGATCGCGCGCTACAACCTGGCCGGGCCGCGCTACACGTCGTACCCGACCGCCGCACAGTTTCAGGCGGATGCCAGTGACACGCTGTGGCGCGACGCGATAGACGCCAGCAACACGGCAGGCGCGCCGCTGTCGCTGTACTTCCACATCCCGTTCTGCAACACCGTCTGCTACTACTGTGCCTGCAACAAGATCATCACCGCAAACCGGCAGCGCGCCACGGACTATCTGCAGCTGCTGTACCGGGAAATCGCCCTGCAGGCCGATGCTGTCCGGCCCGGACGCATTACGCGCCAGCTGCACTGGGGTGGAGGCACACCGACCTACATTTCAGATGACGAGATGCGGGAGTTGATGGAGCAGACCCGACGACACTTCCAGCTTGCCGATGACGATAGCGGTGAGTTCTCGATCGAGATACATCCTGGCGGCATGGCGCCGACACGCATTGCACATTTGCGCGGGCTGGGTTTCAACCGGGTGAGCATGGGCGTCCAGGACTTCGACCCCGATGTGCAACAGGCCGTAAACCGATTCAACAGCGTGGAAGAAGTGTCTGCACTGGTGGCGGCCATCCGCACAGAACGCTTCAAGTCACTGAGCATGGACCTGATCTACGGCCTGCCGCGACAGAACGAAGGCTCCTTCGCACGCACGCTGGAACAGGTGATCGCGCTGCGACCTGACCGTCTCTCCCTGTTCAACTACGCGCACATGCCACAAATGTTCAAAACCCAGCGCCAGATCGACGAGCGACAATTGCCCGAGCCCGCCGTGAAAATGGCCATCCTGCACCAGAGCATTGAGCAATTACTGGCGGCAGGCTACGAGTACATCGGCATGGACCACTTTGCCCTCCCCGGGGACGAGCTGGCACTGGCCCAGATGCAGGGCACACTGCACCGCAATTTTCAGGGCTATTCAACACACAAGGACTGCGACCTGCTGGCCTTCGGGGTCTCCGCAATCAATGCCCTCGGCAACAGCCACTTCCAGAACCACAAGGATGTGGCGTCTTACGCACAGGCTATCGAGTCCGGACAGCTGCCGCTGGCAAAGCGCATCAGCCTCAGCGACGATGATCTGCTGCGCAAGGCAGTGATCAATGAGCTAATTTGCAATTTCGGCCTGGACTACGCCGCCATCGAGACACAGTTCGGCATCGACTTTCACGACTATTTCGCTCCGGAACTGGCGCGCCTGCCTGCTCTGGCGCGCGACGGCCTGATTGCGCTGGATGCCGGGGGCATTCGCGTCATGCCTGCGGGTCGTCTGCTGGTACGGCGGCTATGCATGGAGTTCGACGCCTACATCGATCACGCCCAACTGTCAGGCAACCGGTTCTCGCGCATCATCTAGCGCGCCTTGCTGATAACGGCGAACAGCCAGCCGCCCAGCGCGCCGGCCAAGCCTTGCAACAGGAGTCCGTCCCACTCCCGCGCCGCAGCAACCACCCAGATACCCAACACCTGGCGCATGATCACATGCAGTGCCAACATCCCGCTGAAGCCTGCGAGCGTAAACCAGAACACGCGCGACCCCGGCACCCTGTGAGCCCTGACAAGGCCTGCCGCCACCGGCATGGCCAGTACAAAGGTCAGCAGAATCAGCAACAAGTAGGCCGTCATGCCCATCAGGTCGTGCAGGCTTGCCTCCAGCCGTACCGCCATGGGCACAGGCACACCCAGGTCGCCCAGATTGGCCAGCACCGTCTGGGTGGCGAGCAGGCTTGCAACGACATAGGCGAGCAATACCGCTGGGAAAAAAGCTTTCAGGACACGAATCATGGGCGACTACCGGTAGTGCAGGGAGTGTTTATAATGAACCGGCGCATCGCAAAGGAAAAGCCCATGCCTGTTCTCGCCGTCACACTTCGCTTTCTTGCCGCTGCCGGACTCAGCCTCAGCCTGCAAACCGGGGCAGCCCATGCCGGGGCAGCGAGCGACTATCGCCTCGAAACCCTGGCTGAGGGTCTGCAACACCCCTGGTCTGTCGCTCAACTGCCCGATGGCAGCTTCCTTGTCACTGAGCGTGACGGTGCCTTGCTGCACATCCAGGCTGACGGCACTGGCCGAACTGCACTGGAGGGCATACCCGAGACCTTCGTTGCCGGCCAGGGCGGCTTCTTCGATATTCTGCTGCACCCACAGTTTGCAACCAATCAGCTGGTCTATCTGAGTTACGCCAAGGGCGACAAGTCCGCCAACGGTACCGCGATCTTCCGCGCACGCCTCAGCGACGACAGGCTGGTGGACGGAGAGGATATTCTCTGGGTAGCTGACAAGAAGAACACCGCGCAGCACTACGGTGGGCGCATGCTGTTCCTGCCAGACGGCACGCTGTTACTGGCGACTGGAGACGGTTTTGACTTCCGTGACAAAGCGCAGGACGGCAGCAACGAACTGGGCAAGGTGCTGCGCATCCGTGAGGACGGCAGCGTTCCCGATGACAACCCGTTTCGGGCGCCAGGCAGCGAGCGGGTCTGGACGCTGGGCCACCGCAACCCGCAAGGGCTCGCACTGGATCGCGCGGCCGGCACGATTTACCTGCACGAACACGGCCCCAAGGGCGGGGATGAGGTGAATGTACTGCGCGCAGCCAGCAACTACGGCTGGCCTGCCGCGACCCATGGCGTCGACTACAGCGGCGCCTATGTCTCTCCCTACAGTGAGCTGCCGGGTATGACGCCACCGCTGCAGGTCTGGATACCAAGCATCGCGCCCTCGGGCCTGGCGTGGTACGGCGGCGAGCAATTTCCCGCCTGGCAGGGCAGGCTGCTGGTCGGCGCTCTGGTCGACAAGGAAGTGCGCCTCCTCACACTGCGCGATGGTGTGGTGATCGATGAAACGCCACTGTTCGCAGAACTCGACGCGCGCATCAGGGACGTGCGGGAAGGGGCTGACGGTTTCGTTTACCTGCTGACCGACGCGGAAAACGGCGCCTTGATCAGGGTCACCCCTACGCGCTGACCCCCGCCACGCCAGCCCTCCCGGGCGCGACGGAACGGAGGCCAGAAGGCCGTTTAGCTGGCGCTGGCTTTTTTCGGTGCGCGTTTCGCAGCGGCCTTTTTAGGCGCCGCTTTGCGGGCGGGTGCTTTTTTGGCAGCCGCTTTTTTCTTCGCCGGTGCCTTCTTCACCGTCGCTTTTTTCACTGCGGCTTTGCGTTTGGCTGGCGCCTTGGCCTTTCCGCCGGACGCTTTCTTTTTAGCCGCCGGCTTACTGCCAGCCTTACGTCGCGCAGCCGCTTTTTCTACCATGGACGCTGCTTTATCAGCAGCCTGTGCCCGCCGTGACTCCAGCGCGAGATCAGCCTGGATGGGCACCAGTTTTTCGAAGGAGGCATAGGCGGCTTTGGCCATTTTCGCCACCGACTCTGCAAGCTCCTGCACCTGCTTCACCAGTTCTTCCACACGCTTCTGGCTTGCCGTGCCGGATTTGCCGCGCAATGCACTGCGCGCCTTTTTCAGCCGGGTATTGGCCGCGGTATGTTTTTTACGCGCTGCCGTCAGATCTGCCTTGACCTTGGCGTGCGCCTTCTCCGTCTCGGAAAGCAGTTTTTTCTGCAGCTGCTCAACCTTTTTATTCGCCTGCTCAGCCATTTTCACGGCCTGCGACATTTCTTTTTCCAGCATGGGCATTTCACTCTAATGAATAAACGGGTACCGCTTCTTCAGTGTAGGCGGAATTGTTCTGCGTGCAATGCCTATTTATTGATCTGTCTCACGCCAGCGTGAATCGGCGCACTGGGCCGGCAGGCCGATACACTGCCGGCTCACTCCGCCTGACTGCGGATATAGGCAATAACATCCTGCAGCGCCTGCTCGTTGTCCAGCATCGCCGCCATGTTGCGCATTTGCCTGCCGGTACGATCTTCTCGATGTCGACCCCGCTGGCCCTCGCGGAACGCGTGCAGCTGGTCGAGCAGATACCAGTCGTCCGCACCCGCCAGGCGAGGCGCGTTCAGCGCTACATTGCCCCCCGCGTTCGCGCCGTGGCAAGCCCCGCACAAGCGCATGAATGTCCTGCCACCCGCTATCGCATCGCCGCTGGCCAGTGTGGACTCCGAGACGCTGCTCTCCAGCTCGCTGATGTAGATAGCCAGATCTGGCAGACGCTCCGCCGGCGGCAGCAAAGCGGTGGACGCCGCCATCTGCTGCGCCGCCGGCGTAGCGTCTGCTCCACCGCGCAGGCCACGCTGGAATTTGTCCAGCTGGGCGAGAATATAGACAGGACGCAAGTGATTGAGCCGCGGCGCCCGCAGGGCGAGATCACCCTCTGCCGATACCCCGTGGCATGCCGCACAGGGTGCGTACAATTCAGCAACGTCAGGCTCCTCGGCCTGAGAACCGAGAGCAAAGGTCGCGAGCATAAAACCGAGCAGCGACAGGATAGAAGCGAGCATGAGGGTATCCTGCAAAACGGGGCAAACGGCGCAAATTTACCAGCTTTCGCGCCTCACGAGTATCGGGCGCGCTGCATCTGCGTCACGACAAAAGAGGGACCAACCGACAGGGGACAAATAAAGGATGCTGCGCTAGACTCATCGACACGCCTTTTCCGCCAGTACCGCCCGGATGCGGTACGCAGCGTCTTGAACAGGAACCGCCATGGAGTACGACCCGAACCAACACAGCCTGAGGTGCCCCAAATGCGGCCACGGCATGAACGAGGTGAGCTACGGGAACATCACCATTGATCGCTGCAGCCACTGTCAGGGCCTCTGGTTCGATAGCGGAGAAGCCGACCAGTTGAAAGCACGCTGGATGGGCGAAGCACTGGATGTCGGCCTGCCTGCAGAAGGACGCAAATGGAATGCAGTGGAAGACATTGCCTGCCCCCGCTGTCATCGGGACATGGAAAAGACCTGGGACCCGCAACAGCCGCACATCTGGTACGAGACCTGCAGCGAACACGGCCTGTTCATGGACGCCGGCGAGTTCACCGACTACAAGTATGAAACCCTGGTTGACCGCTTTCGCAGCCTGATCAAGGGGGCACGCTAGGCAGAGCAGGCAAGGCGCAAGCCAGATGATGACCTCACTCGGTACTCGCGTTCTGTACGGCGCCGGGGGAGCGGTCGGCGCCGCCAAGGAAGCGGCGTATACCATGTTTATCCTGCTGTTCTACACACAGGTACTGGGCCTGAGCGGAACAGTAACCGGCTTGATTATCGCGGTGAGCCTGGTCTGGGACGGCATCTCCGATCCACTCGTGGGTTCCCTCTCCGACCGGCTGCGGAGCCGGCATGGGCGTCGTCACCCCTTCATGGCGCTGAGCATTATCCCGCTGGGGCTGGGTTTTGTCGGTCTGTTCACCCCACCGCAAGCGGTGATCGACAACAGCGCATGGCTTGCAGGCTGGCTGCTGTTCTGGTCGCTGTGGGTGAGGACCTTTGTCACGACCTTCGCCATACCCCATCTCGCCCTGTCGGCGGAAATCACCAGCGACTACCACGAGCGCAGCCAGGTGCTCGGCGCACGCATGGGTTTCATGTTCCTCAGCGCCGTACTGCTGCCCGCCGTGGCGCTGACCGTTATCTTTCCCGAGCAGGATGGCGTGGACGGACGCTTTGATCCCTCGCGCTATCCGCTGTATGGCATGCTGTCCTGCGCGGTGGTTTGGGTCATGGCAACACTCAGCACCGTGGGTACGCGGCGCCACATACAGCCCGAGGTGGCCCAGCCCGGCAGCAACAGTCACACCACATTGTGGACCCTGTTCAGTGACCTGCGGCGCACCCTGGGCAACCGCAATTTTCGCCTGCTGATCGGCTACGACATAGCGGCCACCTCGGCCTACGGCGTAATAAGCACGCTGAACATTCTGGTATGGACTTTCTTCTGGGCATTCTCCGCTGCCGAGATATCCATCATCCTGTCCCTGCCAACGCTGCTCGGCGTAGCACTCGCCATGTTGACGCTGGGCCCCCTCGGCCGTCGTTTTTCCAAGCAGCGCCTGGTACAGCTGTCACTCTCTTGCCTGATTCTCAATTGCCTGTGGCTCTACCCGCTGCAACTGTTCGGCTGGCTGCCGACCGACAGCGGCAGACTGGTCTTCATCCTGAATTTCATCTTCATGCTCATCTTCATGTACCTGTTCATGGTGCGCATCGTCAGCAGCACCTCAATCGTGGCCGACCTCACCGACGAGCATGAACTTGACCACGGCGTGCGGCAGGAAGCCGGGTTTTTCTCCGTCATCAACTTTGTCAGCAAGCTGGCAACGGTCGCCGGGCCACTCTACGGCGGCCTGGCACTGGACATCATCGGCCTGGAGACCGGGATGCGCCCCGGCGATGTACCCCTCGCCACGCAACATGGACTGGTCTACGCACTCGGGCTGGGCGTCATTCCACCACTGCTGCTCGCCCTGTGGATTATCTCACGCGTCAGCAGCAGCCAGGCCCACGTTGAGGCGGTGCAGGCGCAGATTGCCGCGCGGCGACAGCCCGGCGCCGAGGGCTGACACCGGCACGTCGCCTTGTCGGCCCTGCAGCCGTAGGCGACAATGGCCGGCCACATTCCAGAACGACACGCCAATGACCGACCACAACCCGCCAGACCTCACGGATGACGTGCGTATTCACGGCGCGCAGCCGTTAATCACGCCCTGGGTATTGGCCGAGGAGTTGCCGCTACCCTCGGCACAGCGTCGCGCCATTGCCGGTGCGCGACGGGCGGTCGAGTCCTCACTCGCTGGCGAGGACCGCCGCCTGCTGGCGATCGTGGGTCCGTGCTCTGTGCACGACCCGGTTGCGCTGCTGGATTTCGCCAGCCAGTTACAAAGCGCCTGCGCATCACTTGAGGATGCGATTCTGCCGGTGCTGCGGGTGTATTTCGAGAAACCGCGCACGGTTGTCGGTTGGAAGGGATTGATCAACGACCCCGACCTGGACGGCAGCTTCCGCATCAACAAGGGGCTGCGCCAGGCCCGCCGTGTGCTGCTGGACGTGGCCACACTGGGCCTGCCCGCTGCCAGCGAATTTCTCGACACCACCTTTGGCCAGTACTACGCCGATCTGGTGAGCTTCGGGGCCATCGGCGCGCGCACCGTAGAAAGCCAGATTCACCGCGAACTGGCCTCGGGCCTGTCCATGCCGGTGGGCTTCAAGAACGGGACCAACGGCAACATTGATGTGGCTATCGATGCCATTCGCTCCGCGCGTCACAGCCACTGGTTCCCATCGCTGACCAAGGAAGGCACGCCAGCGATCCTGCACTCCACCGGCAACCCTCATGGTTACCTGATCCTGCGTGGCGGCAGCGCCACCGGCGCCAACTACCACGCCGCTGCGGTGCAGGCCGCGGCAACAGCGCTGGCACAGCACGACCTGCCGGCATCCCTGATTGTCGATTGCAGCCACGGCAACAGCGACAAGGACCCGGGGCGCCAGGCCGTGGTGGTGTCGTCGCTCTGCGATCAGATGGAGCAGGGGCAGCGTGCCATCCGCGGTGTGATGCTGGAAAGCCACCTGCTGGGCGGCAACCAGCCAATTGGCGAACGCGAGAGACTCAACTACGGACAGAGCATCACCGACGCCTGCCTGTCACTGGAGGAGACTGTGCCGCTACTGCAACAACTGGCGGCGGCAGTGCGCCGCAGTTGGTGAAGCCTGCTTACCAGCTGTAACCCACACGGAAGCGGTAGGTCTGGTCCAGCTTCTCCACCTCGGGTGGCAGCCCGGAATCATACTCGAGCAGGATTTCCGCAGCGCCTTCGATGCTGAACATCAGCGGGAATGACAGGCCCAGGGTGAGATTGAGAATGACATCCTCCACCTGGTCCAGGTTCCAGATACCGGTGTGTTTCAGGTACAGCTTGGACACATCGCTGATGTAGTTGCTGGAGGCGTCGACCGACCAGTTCATACCCAGGTAGTCCTGGTCTTCCGCAACAATATAATCCTCGTTGACATAGACGCCGCCCACTTCCGCGGAAAGGGTCAACAGGGGCCGCTCATGGAACTGGCGACCGATGTAGGGACCGACGTAGTAGCGCAGGTCGAGATCGGCAAACTTGTCGTGCTCTGCCGATGCATTCACACCCCAGTAGAGTGGCCCCTCGATGAAGCGGTCATACTTGCCAAGCGCCGTCCAGTTCTGCGCGTTCTTGACGTCATTGGCCTCATCGTTCTCGCCATTGAGACGCACCGTGTAGCGGTCCTGAAGGCTGCGCCAAACGCTCTCCAGGCTATAATCCAACTCATCGGTGTCGGTATTGCCGCGCTGCATCTCCAGCGCCAGGCTGGCCAACCCGGTCCAGCGGTAGCCCATGCCCAGCTCCCAGGGCTGCGGGTTGCTGACGGCAAGTTCCTGCAGCGGGTAGGTCGCCGCCGGCGCTCCTCCAGATGCCAGCAACAGGGTTTCGTCCTCGACACGCAGCGCCGGCTCCTCAACCACCGTGCCATCAGCAAGCTTGAGCACAATCGGCTCACTGGCCGTGAGGCTTGCCACCTGATCCTGCTGGATCTTGAGCGTGCCTGCAAACTCGGTATCCACAGTAACAACACCATCGCGCACGCCAGTGACTGTTCCCAGAATACGAGAGCCGTTTTTAAGAACGATTTCGTCAGCAGCGAGTGCGCCCCCCGCGAGCATGCCTGACGCCAGCGCTACGGCGGTTACCGCCGGGTGCAAAGAGTGAATAATCCGCTTCATGTTCCCCAGTTCCTTGAATTCATCGAGCACCGCCTATAATACAGGATTTGCCTCGCCTTATGCGCATGCTCGGGGGCTGGTAGACTGGCCCCTTCAATCTGGGAGATCACTGTGAGCGAGAAAGACTACGACCTGTTTGTCATCGGCGCCGGCTCCGGCGGCGTGCGCGCCGCACGCATGGCGGCGAGCTTCGGCGCCCGTGTGGCAATCGCCGAGGACCGCTACATGGGCGGCACCTGCGTCAACGTGGGATGTGTGCCAAAAAAACTCTATGTCTACGCATCCGAGTTCGGCAAGGCATTTGAGGATGCCCGGGGATTTGGCTGGGACAGCAGCAAACCGGCCTTTGACTGGGCAACCTTGCGCGACAACAAGAAAGCGGAAATTTCCCGACTGAATGCGATCTACCGCAAGATGCTCAAAGGTGCCAGCGCCGACGTCATCGACGGCCGGGCGCGCATCGTCAACGCCACTACCGTCGCCGTGGGAGACCGCGAATACAGCGCCGGGAAGATCCTCATCGCCACCGGCGGCTGGCCGCATATTCCGCAGTTTCCCGGCAGCGAACTGGCGATCACCTCCAACGACGTGTTTGACCTGGACAGCTTTCCCGAGCGCCTGGTGATCGTCGGTGGCGGCTACATTGCCGTGGAGTTCGCCGGCATCTTCAACGGCCTGGGGGCGCACGTCACACAGCTGTATCGCGGCCCGCTGTTCCTCCGCGGCTTCGATGCCGATATCCGCGCGCACGCGGCGCGGGAGATTGCCAAAACCGGCGTGGATCTGCGCTTCGAGGTTAACGTCGAATCCATCTCACGCGGCGCTGACGGCCTGGAACTGGAGCTCACAGATGGTTCGCGGCTGACCGCCGATGCCGTGCTGTATGCGACCGGACGCAAGCCACACCTCGACGGCCTGGGCCTGGAGCAGACCGGTATCAAGCTCACCGAGTTCGGCACCATCGCCGTGGATGAGCATTTCGAGACCGATGAGCCCGGCATCTTTGCCCTGGGAGACGTGATCGGCGGCATGGAGCTCACGCCGGTCGCGCTGGCGGAGGGCATGGCCTTCGCGCGACGCCAGTTCGGCGAGGCGGGTCAGCAGGTCGACTATGACTTTATACCCACCGCCGTTTTCTGCCAGCCGAATATCGGCACAGTGGGCTTCACGGAGGAGCAGGCACGCGCGAAGTTCGGTCATATCCGCCTGTTCAAGGCGACCTTCCGCCCGATGAAGCACACCATCAGCGGCCGCGACGAGCAAACCTTCATGAAGCTCGTCGTCGACAAGGCCACCGACCGCGTGGTGGGCCTGCACATGATGGGGCCCGATGCCGGAGAAATCGTCCAGGGTATGGCCATCGCCCTGCGTGCAGGGGCCACCAAGGCACAGTTCGATTCCACCATCGGCATCCATCCCACCGCTGCCGAAGAGTTCGTCACCATGCGCGAACCCTGGCACGAAGACTGAACAGACCGGCGATTTCCGCATGATCTCTGTCGATTCGCTGTCCAGACGCTACGGCAACACACTGGCCGTGGACAACGTGTCGTTCGAGATTGGCGCCAACGAGGTGGTTGGTCTGCTGGGGCACAACGGCGCCGGCAAAACCACGATCATGCGCATGCTCAGCGGCTATCTGGAGCCTTCCACCGGCAGTGTGACTGTCGCCGGTGTCGACATGGCAGCGGGTGCCCGCCAGGTGCAGGCGACCCTGGGTTATCTTCCTGAACACCTGCCGATCTACCCCGAAATGCTGGTGGCGGACTACCTTGACTACGTGGCGACGCTGAAAGGCATCCCGCGGCGAGAGCGTGCTCTGGCGCTGCAGGAAGCCATTGCCGCAACGGCGCTGGGGGAGCGTGCACTGGACCCTATCCACCAGCTCTCCCGCGGGCTGCGCCAGCGCGTGGGTGTGGCGCAGGCAATCCTCGGCCAGCCACAACTGCTGATTCTGGATGAACCCACCAATGGCCTGGACCCCGGGCAGACCAGCCAGATGCGCGACCTGCTGCGGCGGCTGGCGCGGCGCGCCACGGTAATTCTCTCTACGCACATCATGCAGGAGGTTGAGGCGGTCTGTGACCGGGTGCTGGTGATGGCCGCTGGCCGTCTGGTGCTGGACGCACCGCTGGCCGATCTGCGTAAAAGCCGCACCCTGGTGCTGCGCGCAGGCACCGAGGAGCCCGACCTCGAGCGCTGGCTGCGCCGGCTGCCGCAGATTGCGGCCGTGCATCCGCGCGCCGACATCGCCGGAGGAGAAAGCTGGCTGCTCACACTGCGTGAAAACGCAGACGCCGACACCGCGGCAAACAATATTGCCCAGTGCGTAGTACGCGCCGGCGCCAGCCTGTTCCAGTTGCAGCCCCAGCTGCGCGACCTCGACAGCATCTTCCGGGATGCCACGTCCGGGAAGGCCGGCACGTGACAACCAACAGCGTCATTCGTCGCGTGGCACAGAAGGAGGTGCGGCTGTTTTTCGGCTCACCTGTCGCCTGGCTGTTCCTGGCCGGTTTTGCGGCGCTGACCCTGTTCCTGTTTTTCTGGGTGGAATCCTGGTTCGCGCGCAACATTGCCGATGTGCGGCCGCTGTTTGAATGGATGCCACTGCTGCTGATACCGCTCAGCGCGGCCCTGACCATGCGCATGTGGAGTGAAGAACGCCGCACCGGCACCCTTGAGCACGTGTTGGTGCAACCGGTAGGCATCTGGCGCTTCGTGCTGGGCAAATTCCTCGCCTGCACCGGCCTGCTACTGCTGGCGCTGCTGGCAACGCTGCCCCTGCCAATCAGTGCCGCGCTCATGGCCGACCTCGACTGGGGCCCCGTCGCTGCGGGGTACCTGGCCTCGCTGCTACTCGGCGCGGTATACATCAGCATTGGCCTGTTTGTGTCCGCACGCACGGATAACCCCATTGTGAGCCTCATCGGCAGCGCGGTTCTGGGTAGCCTGCTGTATGTGGTGAGCAGCAGCACGCTGACAGCCCTGGTCACCGACAGCAGCGCCGAGTGGCTGCGTCTGCTGGGCAGTGGCGCGCGCTTCGACAATATCACGCGCGGCGTGCTCGACATCCGCGACCTGGGGTGGTGCCTGAGCCTGATTATCGGCTTTCTCGCCCTGAACGTGTTCAGTCTGGAGCGCGAGCGCTGGGCCCGGGACGCCCGCAGCCGCAAGCAGCGACGGGCGACGGCCGCGATCGTCCTGCTGCTGGCCAACCTGCTGCTGGTCAATCTCTGGCTGCAGCCGCTGTCCGGCATCAGGCTGGATGTCACCGAAGGCAAGCTGTACTCTCTCTCACCCACCACGCAGCAGATCCTCGGCCAGCTGCAGGAGCCCCTGTTAATCCGCGGCTATTTCAGCGATCGCACCCATCCTCTGCTCGCGCCCCTGGTGCCGCAGCTGCGCGACCTGATTGAGGAGTATGCCAGCGCGAGCGGCGGCAGGATCAGGGTTGAGTTCATCGATCCGGCGGAACACCCGGAGCTGGAACGCGAGGCGCGGGACCGCTTCCGTATGAACGCCACCCCGCTGCAGATCGCGGACCGTTACCAGTCAACGCTGGTCAATGCCTGGTTCCACATCCTGGTGCGCTATGGCGACGAGTTCACCACCCTCGGCTTCACCGACCTGATCGATGTACGCAGCGCGGGCAACACGGAGGCGGAGGTACGCTTGCGTAATCCGGAGTTCGACCTGACACGGGCAATCCGGGATGTCCTGCAGCAGTACCAGCTGGGCGATGACCTGTTCAGCACGATCGAACAGCCGGTGCAGCTAGTGGCGTACGTTTCCCCTCACGCCCTGCTACCAGAGCGGCTGCGCCACTACCGTGATGCCATCCAGGCACAGCTGGATGCGCAGGTTGCCAACTCCGGTGGCAAGTTCAGTTTTCGCTTTGAAGAGCCCGAGGCAAACGACGGCGCTCTGGCGCGCCACCTGGCCGACACCTGGGGCTTTCAGCCGATGATTGCCGGGTTGGGAGAAGAACAGCGTTTCTGGTTCTACCTCACTCTGGAGGACGAGCGCCAGGTGGTACAGCTGCCCACCGATGCCTTCGACCCCGACGACTTCGCCACCGTGCTGGAGGCGGGCCTGCGCCGCTTCGCCGGTGGCCTGACCAAAACCGTGGCGCTGGCCGTGCCGGAGATGAATGAGCAAATGGCACGCTTTCACCTCGGCGCGCCCACCTTTGCCAACCTTGAGCAGGCTATCACCCGGGACTACACCATGCGCAGCGAACAGCTCGGCGATGGCAGTGTCGACCCCGACGCGGACATCCTCGCCGTTGTCGCACCCCGCGCGCTGGATGCGGCGAGCCTGTTTGCCATTGACCAGTTCCTGATGCGTGGTGGTACGGTCATACTGGCAACCGCACCGTTCAGCGTGGAACTCAGCAACGGCGAGATGCGTCTGCTGGACTATCCCAGCGGCCTCGACACGTGGCTGGCGACACACGGACTGCGCATTGCCCCCGAACTGGTACTCGATGAACAGAACGCACCGTTCCCGGCGCCGGTTCTGCGCCGCGTCGGTGACTACGAATTCCGCGACGTACAGATGATCGACTACCCCTACTTCCTCGACATCAGGCCACCGGCACTGAACCCGCAACACCCGATCACTGCCAACCTGCCCCAGCTGACACTGGGCTGGGCAGCGCCTGTCGAGGTGCAGCCGGTACAGGGCCTGCGCAGCACCACACTGCTGCGCAGTTCAGAGCGGGCCTGGACATCGACCAATCGCGATATCCTGCCGCAGCAGGAAGGTCAGGCAGGCCCCCGCTTTGTCGTCGAAGGGGGCACCGGCAGCCAGGTCCTGGGCGTTGTGCTGGAGGGCCGCTTCCAGTCAGCCTTCGCTTCGCGAGGCGCGCCAGCCATCGATGCGGATAACGGGCGTGAACCACGGGGTTTGCTCCGGCGATCAGCGGAATCCGCACGTTTGGTGCTGTTCAGCTCCAATGACTTCATGGACGACCAGATGCTCAACGCCATGGTCGCTGCAGCAGGCACACAGTACCTGAGCCCACTGGAGCTGTTCATGAACACCCTGGAGTGGTCGCTGCAGGATCAGTCACTGCTGTCCATCCGCAACCGGGCACATTTCAACCGCACCCTGCCACCGATGAGCCGCGAAGCCCAACAGTGGATCGAGTACCTGAACTATGGCCTTGCGGTCGTCTGGTTGCTGATACTGGCAGGCGTTCACCGGTTGCGCACCACGCTGCGCCGACGCGCCTACCGACGGAGACTGGGGCTGTGATTCGCACGCTGCTGCTGATACTGGTCATCCAGTGCGCTATCACCGCAGCCGTCTACTGGCCGCAGGAGCGCCTCGCGGCAGAGAACCCCGCCGAAGCGCTGCTCAGCGTTGCAGCGGCAACCGTCACGCGAATCAGTATCACCGATGCACAGGGCGCGGAGGTAGAGCTGCTGCGCACACACGCCGGGTGGACCCTGCCTGGACTGGGCGGCCTCAGGGCCGATACGTCGCAGGTCGATCGCCTGCTGGAGGCGATGACGGGTGTGCGGCACGGCTTTCCCGTTGCCTCCAGTGTGCCGGCACGGCAGCGTTTCGAGGTCGCGGACTACCACTATCAGCGCCGCATCCGTCTCGCCACGGCGGAGGGCGACGAGAGCACAGTGTTACTCGGCACCGCACCGGCCTTCCAGCAGGTTCATGCGCGCCGCGCAAACCGGGATCCCATCTACAGCCTGCCCTTCAGCGTGTTCGATGCACCCGCAAACGCCGGCGGCTGGCTTGACCGGACACTGCTGCGTGTAGTGGATCCGCAGCGGGTGCAGGGTGACGGGTTCCAGCTGACCCGCGAGGGCAACCACTGGCAGTCGGCCACAGGAGCATCACCGGAGCCGCGGGAGCTGGAGGCGCTGCTGCTGGGGCTGGCCAACCTGCAGGTAGACGGCATCGCAGACGAAGATCAGCGACGGCAGCTCAATGCCCGACAGCCGGCCTTTAGCCTTGCAACCGGTGACTCCGCAGGCGAACGGCGGCTGGGGTTCTATACGCTGGAGGGCAAACAGTTCGTACGCGATGCCCGTTACGACCTGTTCTTCACCCTCAGCGCCTATGACTTCGACCGGCTGCGCACACTGGATGTAGATCGCCTGAACGGTGGCCCATGAGCACCACCTCGAAGTGGCCACTGCCCGCTGAGGGTGTGCGTTTTTTGACGCCCGCCTTCATGCTGGAGAAGCTGCATCGACATCCCCTGACACGCGACTGCTACCCCACGGCCATGGGCTACTACCCGCACGCTCGGGGCCACCGCATGCGCCGCCTGCGTCACGACGACAACCTGCTGCTCTACTGTGTGGACGGCAACGGCAGCTTGCGCCTGGGGGACCAGCGCCACACGATTGGTGCAGGAGACCTGATTCTTCTACCTCAGGGCCTGGCACACAGTTACAGCGCCAGCCGCGACCACCCCTGGAGCATCTACTGGATACACTTTCAGGGCATCAGCAGCGGATTGTTCATGGAATACCTCGGCTATCGCGAGGGGCATCCCGTGATCAAGGCGGGCATCGCGCCCAGCCTGATCGCCGCTTTCCACAACCTGCTGGCGGTCAATCGCACCGGTTACAGCAGCTCGGCGTTCGTCAATGCCGCCAACCAGTGTCGCCACCTGTTTACCCAGATCGTACTCGAGGCAGCGCGCCAGCGCGCCAGCCACCCCGCCGGACTGGACCTCGAGGCCATCCAGCAGACCATGCACGAGAGTATCCACACCAGCCTGGAGCTGGAGGAACTGGCCAGCATCGCTCACCTGTCGAAATACCATTTTGCCAGCCGCTACAAGGCCCTGACCGGCTATTCACCGATCAAGCACTTCCTGCACATGAAGATCGAATACGCCTGCCAGCTGCTGGACAGCACGGAAATGCGTGTCAAGGCGATCGCAGCCGCAGTGGGCTATGAAGACGCACTGTATTTTTCCCGCCTGTTCAAGCAGACGGTGGGTCTGTCGCCGCGTGCTTACCGGAGTTCTGTGCGCAAATAACTCAGCGCGTGTACACCTCGGGGTTGACACAGTGTGGCATCGGCTCCCCCCGCAGCGCCGCGACGGCGTTGGCGGCGGCGATATCCGCCATGCGCGCCCGGGTGCGGGCGGTCGCGCTGCCGATGTGTGGCGTCAGCACGACATTGGGCAGGGACAGCAGAGGGTTGTCAACGGGCACCGGCTCTTCGGCGAAGACATCAATACCTGCCGCATAGAGCCGGCCGCTGGACAGCGCCTCCGCCAGCGCCTGTTCATCGACGATGCCGCCGCGGGCGGTGTTTATGAGCACCGCACCGGACTTCATCGCGGCGATACGCGAGGCGTCGAGCAAGCCCCGTGTTTCCGGCGCCAGCGCCAGATGTACCGAGAGAAAGTCGCTCTCGGCCAACACGCTTTCCAGACTCTGCAGCCGCACGCCCGGTATGGCCTTCGGCGTGCGATTCCAGGCAATGACGCGCATGCCAAAGGCCTGCGCGCGGCGCGCGACAGCCTGACCGATCTCACCGAGGCCCACCAGGCCCAGGGTGGCGCCACCGACATCCTTGCCGGTAAAGAAATCCGGTGACCAGCGGTTCTCACGGCGCCATTCTCCCTGCCGCACAAAGCGGTCGGCCTCCGATACGCGCCGTGCCGCAGCCAGCAGCAAAGCGAAAGCCGTATCTGCTGTTGTCTCCACCAGCACGCCCGGCGTGTGGCCCAGGGGTATGCCCCGGGCGGTCAGGGCCTGCACGTCAATGTGGTCAACACCGACGGACATGGACGACACAAACCGCAAATCCGGCAGCGACTCAACAAGCTCGCGATCGATGCGGTCAGTGAGCAGACAGACAACGCCGTCGCAGCCTGACAACTCCTCGCGCAAACTCGACGCCGGCAGCAGGCCCGGCCCCAGCCAGACATTGACAGCACACAGCCCGGACAGCTGGTGGATCACCTCCCCGGGCAGCTCGTGGGTCACAAACACTTTCTTTTCCATGGGTTGAGCATACCGCAAAGACTGTGACAGAAAACAGCGCGGCGGCGACCTGTCGGGGGCCTCCAGCCTGTCCGGGCAGAGACAGAGTTTGTGTCCGCCGGCAATCCGATTATCATACGCCGAGGAACCACGCCTTCCCGATGCAGTCGAATAGCCTGCCGGCGCACATCCCCCTACTGCTTACAGGTAACAAGATGCCCGATAACAGCGTTGCCCTGAATGGCGACCTCTCCCTGCGCACCGTGGTAGACCCAGGCACCATGGAATGGACACCCAGCCCCGGGGGACATGTGCTGCGCAAACGCCTGCACCGGGTAGGCCAGGCGGAGTCAGGTCAGGTGACGTCACTGGTTCGCTACGAGGCCGGGGCGAGCTTTCCCGCGCACGATCATCCACAGGGGGAAGAGATCCTCGTGCTGGAGGGCGTGTTCTCCGATGAGCATGGCGACTGGCCTGCTGGCAGTTACCTGCTCAACCCCGAGGGCTTCAGGCATGCGCCTTTCTCACGCGACGGCTGCCTGCTCTTCGTGAAGTTGCGCCAGTTTCCGGGTGCCGACCGCGAGCATGTCGCCATCGCCACGCAGAACACCCCGTGGCAGCCATCGATCCGCAAGAATACCAGTTGGAAGAAGCTCTACGCCCAGGAACCCTACACCGATTTCATGCGCCTGGAGAGCTGGGACGAGCCGTCTGCCATCGGCCAGATCAACTTTCCCCAAGGTGCCGAGATCCTGGTTCTGCGCGGCAGCTTCGCGGACGATTACGGGCACTACGGCACCTATTGCTGGCTGCGCATTCCCGCAGGCGGTGCAATCAACCCTATCAGCAACGACTACTGCGAGCTCTACATCAAAGAGGGCGGCTTCACCTATCTGCGCAGCGCGTAACGCCGCCTAGATCGTCAGGCCACCGTCCACCACAATGCATTCCCCGTTGGTGTAGCTGGCAGCGTCAGAGACCAGGTAAAGCACTGCTCCAGCCATCTCTTCAGGCTCCGCGTGGCGCCGCAGGGGATTCTTCTCAACGGCCGCCTGGTAGATGTCCTCATTGCTGAACAGCGCACCGGCAAACTTTGTTTTGGTCAGGCCTGGCAGCAACGCATTGCAGCGAATACCCAGGGGGCCGCACTCCTTGGCAAACACCTGCGTCATGTTGACCACAGCGGCCTTGGTAATCGAGTAGATGCCCTGCATGGGACCGGGCTGCAGTGCATTGATCGAGGCCGTGTTGACGATGGCACCCTTGCCCTGCTCGCGCATCAACTTCCCGGCCTCAATGGACATGAAGAAGTAACCGCGTATGTTCACATCGACGGTTTTCTGGAAGGCACCCAGGTCAGTGTCGAGAACATGTCCGAAGTAGGGGTTGGTGGCGCCGTTGTTGATACAGATATCGAGGCGCCCGTGAGCGCTGCGGATGTGCGCGAAGAGGGCCTGGATGTCACCCAAGTTTCCCACATTACAGGCGTGGGCCTCGGCGCTCCCACCGGCCTCACGAATGGCATCGGCTACCGGCTGGCAGCCCTCCAGCTTGCGGCTGGACACAATAACATGCGCCCCCTGTTCCGCCAGCAGGCGGGCAATAGCCTCGCCAATGCCACGGCTGGCGCCACTTACCAGCGCTATACGCCCATTCAGGTCAAACAGTCGGGTAGTCATGAGAAGAGGTCTCCTCCGTTGATGATGCACGTGAAACAAGGGGGGCTGGATGCGGGCTCAGCGCCCAGGCCAGATACAGGCTGACCAGCACGATACATCCCAACCAGGCCCCGGTATACCCGAAGGCCGCGAGGTTGCCGCCGGCCAGCAGGGGGCCGACCACGCGGCCCCAGGATGCAGCGGAAGCGGTGGTACCCAGCATTTGTCCGCGCAGGTCCGCCGGTGTGCGGTGGCTGGTAATCGTGTTGAGCAGCGGCATGCACAATGTCGAGCCCGACATCGTAATGTACACGGCAGCCAGCATCAAGGGCATGCCGCCGGCCAGCACCGCCAGACACAGGCCGGCCATGAAGGCGGCGATTGACAGGCGCAAGAGCTGCCACTCGCCCAACAGGCGCACCAGCGTGCCCAGCAATCCCCCCTGCAGCAGCACCATGATGGCGCCCTGCACCCCGAACACGAACCCGACTTCCCGAGCGCCCCAGCCCAGCATATCGCCCAACCACAGCGGCACCAGATACGTCACCGAGCTTATCGTCGCGGCGTGCAACACATATTGCAGCACCAGCAGGCGATTGCCTGTTGCGCGCAGCATCGCCCGCGTCGTTTGCCGCGACCCGTCGCGATGAGCCTGACGGTGGGCCGCCCGGCGCTGGGCCGTCACCGACTCCGGCAGAAACAGACCCGCGGCAAGGATCGCAAGCATCGACATACAGCCCGCCACCAGGCAGGGCAAAACAAAACTGCCGCTGTTCCCCGCCAGCAGACCACCCAGCAAGGGCCCCAGAACGAGACCCAGGCCAAACGCCGCGCCGATCAGCCCCATCCCCTTGGCCCGTTTTTCCGGCGAGGTAATGTCACTCATCATCGCCGAGGCAACGCCAAGATTGCCCGCCATGATGCCGGCAAAGGCGCGGGCGGCAAATATCATCCACAGCTCACTGGCGAGGGCGAGCATGACATAGGATGCCGCCGCTCCCGCAAGACAGATCATGATGACCGGCTTGCGGCCACGACGGTCCGACAGGCGCCCCCAGAACGGACCCGATATGCCGGCAAACACGGCATAGGTGACGATAATCAGGGCAATATCGATCTTCGTTGCACCGAGCTGCGGCGACAGGAACGGCAAAATCGGGATAACAATGCCGAATCCGATCAGGTCAAGCAGCACTACGCCGAACAGAATCGGCATCAGGCCACCACCGCCGATCGCGGGCCCGATGTGTGCACCGCGTTCACTCGCCCTGCCAGCGCCTGACCTGCCCCGAATCGATATCGAACAAGTCCAGCAGTCGACCCACAGTCTGGGTGACCATGGCATCAAGGGACTCCGGCTGCGCATAAAATGCGGGCACTGGTGGTGCGATCACCGCACCCATTTCCGACAACTGGGTCAGTGTGCGCAGATGCCCCGTGTGCAAGGGCGTTTCGCGTACAACCAGTACCAGCCTGCGGCGCTCCTTGAGCACCACATCCGCCGCCCGGGTCAGCAGTGTAGAGGTCACGCCGGTGGCAATCTCCGCCATGGTGCGCACCGAACACGGCGCAATGAGCATACCGCTTGTGCGAAAGGAGCCACTGGCAATGGAGGCACCGACATTGCGTATGGGGTGGACTTCGGTGGCCAGCGCCTTGATCTCGTCCAGGGACATGTCCAGTTCATGGTGTAGCGTGAGCTCTGCAGACTTGGTAATCACCAGGTGCGTTTCCACACCACAGTCGCGCAGCATTGCGAGGGCGCGCACCCCATAGACGATACCCGAGGCGCCGCTGATGCCGACGATGATCCGCTGTGCCATGCTCTGCCCTGCCGCGCCGAAAGACCTCGCACTTTACCAGCACGGCGCCGCGATTTCACTGCCGTACGGCGCCAGTGGGGCAGCTGTAGTACCCTTGTCGACTCTGTTGCCGAGGGATACCCGCGCCATGCTGCATACGCCGCGACTGCTCATCGACCCGCTCACTGAAGACGATGCACCCTTCATGCTGGCACTGCTGAATGACCCCGATTTCATCCTGCACATCGCCGACCGCGGCGTACGCAGCGTGGATCAGGCCCGGCAGTACCTGCGTGACGGCCCACTGGCAAGCTATCGGGAGAACGGCTTCGGCCTCTGGGCGGTCCGGCCAGGGGAGGGGGGTGAGCCAATCGGCATCTGCGGACTGGTCAAACGTGCCACGCTGGCCGATGTGGATATCGGCTACGCGTTCCTGCCAGCAGCCCGCGGCCGCGGGTTGGCACTGGAATCGGCGCGGGCGGTGCTTGACCATGCCAAAGACGAGCTCGGAATGCACCGACTGGTGGCCATCGTCACCCCCGGGAACCAGCCCTCGCGCCAGTTGCTGGAAAGTCTCGGCTTCGCGTATGAGTCGATGATCCAGCTCACACCCGAGGCCGAGACCCTGTGCCTCTACGCCTGGAAAAGCCCCTAGAAACGGTAGCGCAGGCCCGCCTCGACGGAGCGCCCGGCCTCCGGCGACACATCACGCAGGAAGGAGGTGCTCAGGCGAATTTCCTCATCCCCCAGATTGCGCGCCGCGAGGAACAGGGTGAGCTCTGAATCGCCCAGGGGCAGGCGGTAGTCAGCCCCCAGGTCCCAGCGCGTGTAGCCAGCCGTCGGCTCCTCATTCGGACCCGGGCGATTCTGGCTTCCGGCATCCTGCACCCGAGTCCACAGCTCCAGCACGTCCGTGGACCAACTCAGGCGCCCGCCGATGCGCTGTGGCGGCAGCCGCGGCACATCGTCGCCGTTGTCCAGCTCGCCGCGTATCACATCACCGAACAGCCCCAGCCGCACATCGCCGCCGACAAAGGTACCGAGGCCAAACTCCGCGTTCACCTCTACACCGTAAAAGGTGGCGTCACTCTGCACGTAGGCCAACACCGGGAGTTCATCCACTTCCGCGCCGGTATTCATCAGGGTGATGTAGTCGCTGAAGTCGTTGTGGAACACGGTAACCTCGAGGTCCTTGTTGCCGTTGTGCCAGTGCAGCGAGAGATCGACGTTGTTCGACACTTCTGTGTCGAGATCCGGATCGCCCAGCTCTATTGCAGCTGTCGCCGCGTGCGGCACCCAGTTTTCCGGCCCTGTACCATCGACATTGGAGAACAGCTCTTCAATCGAAGGCGCGCGCTCGGAACGTGCCAGGAAGAGGCGCAGCTGCCAGTCCGGTGTGACGTTGAAAATCGCCGAGCCGGATGCGCTGATGGCCGTGAAGTCGCGCTTGCCTGCGGTTTGCGCTGCGGGGTCACGCTCATCCCGGTCCACGCGCAGGCCCGCTTCGAACAGCCAGTGGTCAGTGCGGTAGTCCTCAACCAGAAACAGTCCGAGGTCCGTGCTGTCGGTGACCGGGATAAACGCTTCCTCACCCAGAGCGCTGAACTCACCACTGCGCGCCTGCAGGCCAATTGCGCCGCGCAGCCCCGCCACTTCGGCATGCACCATTTCCACCCGGGTTTCCCAGGTTTCATTGCTGTACAGGGTGCCCACCTCACCGTTCCCTTCAATTTCCGCGTGTTCATAGTCGGTGTAGGTCACCGTGCTGCGCAGGGACTCGAAGCCGGGCAGCGGCTCGCTGAGTTCGAACACCAGGTCGTAGCGGGTCTGCTCCACATCGAGTTTTATACCGCCCTCTTCCTCCTCATGTGCCTCATGATCATGATCATCGTGCTCCATATCCTCGTCGTGATCATGCTCGTCGTCTTCGTGGTCGTGATGTTCATGAGCGCCAGACGGTATACCGTACTGGTTTTCCAGCCTGGCCACGGCAAGGCCGACCAGGCCACGGTCGAAATGGTAGCTCGCACCAAGAGTCACATTGCGCGTGCGGCCCCCCGTGTTGTCCACGTAGCCGTTGGTCGTCTCCTCGTCACCGTGCTCCTCGTCGTGGTCATCGTGGTCATCGTGGTCATCGTGGTCGTCGTGGTCGTCGTGGTCGTCGTGGTCGTCGTGGTCGTCGTGGTCGTCGTCCACGTCCCTGGCAGCCAGGCCGGGGATACGCAGGTTGTTCCAGTCGCGATAGAGTGCGTCGAGGTGGAAGGCAAAACCACCGCTACCTCCATCCAGGCGCAGTACCGAGGCATCCATATCGGACGCGCCGTCGTGGCGCAGCTCAACGCCACCTTCGACTCCCTCGAGACGCGATCTCGGCACGCGGTTGTCAATCACGTTCACAACCCCGCCGATGGCGCCAGCGCCGTAGAGGAGGGTGGCGGGGCCACGCAGCACTTCAATGCTGTCAGCCAGCATGGCTTCAACGGACACCGCGTGGTCAGCGCTCACCGCGGAGGCATCGGCGCTACTGGTACCGTTCTGCAGCACCGTGACCCGAGGGCCCTGCTGGCCGCGAATGACTGGCTGACCGACGCCAGGGCCGAAGGAGGCATTGGCCAGACCGGGGATATCGCCGAGAGTATCGCCAATGGTCGCGCGCGCGCTGCGGCTGAGGTCATCGCCCATCAGCACCGTCACCGGCAAGGCGGTCTCCGCTTCCTGTTTGCTCAAGGGCGCCGTTACCAGCACATGTTCAATCGGCAGCGACTGCGCTGCCGCGTTTGCACTGGCCACAGCCAGTGCAAGAGGCATGAAACGTTTCATGGACTACTCCTGGAAATAGAAAAAGTGGGTTTTTTCTGTCAGGAGTACTGCGGGGGCCCTCGGGCTTGAAGCGGAAGGTAGCGGGGGGCGATGTGCACAGGGCGCAGCGCGGCGAGAACGCAGGCTGCCAGCACCAGAAACAGCGGCAGGGCCGGGGCCGCCGACAGGGCCGCTGGCGCCGAGGACTTGCAGAGCAGACACTCCGCCTGTACATCGGCAATACCGTGGGCATGACTGGCCTCCAGCACCTGCACACCACCCAGACACAGCAGCGCCAATACCGCAATCAGGCGTGCGGTGCGTCGGGCTCGTGCTGTCAGTGCGAACTGGAACACCATGAGACTGTTACAAAACCAGGGAGGCGCGAGTATAAACGCAGTGGTCAGCCCAGGCCATAGTTATTGACCGGCGTCAGTGCTGTCATCAAGCGGCTGGAATACCGCCACCGTTGCAGCACCTACCTTGAGTTGCAGGCGGCCTTCCAGGAGGCTGAAACCGTCGACGCCGTGCAGCGTCGACAGGTAGCGCTGCTCCAGATCTTCCCCATCGATACAGGCCATGCGGGTGACCGCCAGTTGTCCCAGCGCAAGTACGCCGGCCTCCAGCATATACCGGCCGGTATAGCGGTTGCAGCCCGAGAAGCCCGCCACGCGGGAGTCCGCCTCATCAATCACCAGCGTCAGGGGTTTACCCCCAGCGCCCGTATCGGCAGGCTCACCGTGCAACGAAAGCAGCTGCCACTGCCCCGCGGGCAGACCGCTTGCCGCAGCGGTCGGCGCCGGGGCGCTTCGAGGCACACGCACCAACACGATTTCCGGCGCATCCTCGGCAAAAGCGTCGACGAAGGTGTCCGAGGTGAACATCAGCTGCCCCTCATGGCGCACGGTGGCACGCAGGCCGTAGCGGTGCCGCGGATCCAGTGCGGTCGGGTCGTAGCTGATACGGAACGGCCAGGGCGGCGCGGTTGCGGTCGCCTGCGTTACCACGGCCAGCACGGTGGCCGGCGCATCGGCGCGTGACACATCCTCCAGCTGAATCTCCAGCTGGGCGTCCGGCGGCAGCATCATGCGCTCGCGGTACAGCACGGTACCTTCAATGACGCCCGCTGCCTGATCCATCGCCACATCCCCTGCCTGCTGCCCGCAGCCGCCAAGCACACCGGCCAGCAGGCTGGCCACCGCCAGGACACCTCCTCTGGCAACCGCCATTGCATCGCTTTTCATGACGATAAGGTCTCCAGCATTGCCGCCATTTTCGCGTGCAGCAGGTTTACGCCCTTCAACGGCCGCACCATCACCTTGAACTCGATAATCAGGCCTTCCGGGTTTACCGTGATGATATCGACCCCGTTGATGGTGATGCCGTCAATGTCACACACGAACTCCAGCACCGCATGCGGCGCTGCCACCACTTCCTTGACGTAGCGAAAGCTGTCGTTGAATACGGACATGGCACCGGTGAGGTACAGCTGCGTGAGGTCGCGCCCCGCCTGGGGGCGATGCACCACGGGCGACCAGAACACACAGTCCTCGGCCAGAATCTCGGCGAGCCCAGAGGGATCTCCGCTGCGCACAATGTCATGCCAACGCGCCAGTACCTGCATAGCTGAGCCTTTCGCTGTGTCCATCCCGCCAACCATGCCACCGCGCCGGCATTCTGTCCACGGCTGGAGTCAGGCGGGAATAGCCAGAAAGGCGTCGATGGCCGCGCGGGCGTCGGGTTCATCCAGTGTGGGCGCGTGACCGCGGTGGGCTATCTCGGCGACCACCAGGTCGGGTTTGCGCGCGCACATGGCGGCAAGCCCGGCCGCCGAAAGAATGTCCGAATGCTCACCGCGCAGTACCAGCACCGGCAGGGCGGAGAGGGCCTCGAACACCGGCCACAGGTCAGGAGGTACGGCGTTATCGTCGGCGACAGCCAACGGCGTCGAGATCGCGGGATCATAGGCGAGCTCAAGGCCCCCTCCTTCGGTCCGGGGACGATAGAGTCCCCGGGCGAAGTGCAGCCAGTCCTCTGGCGAAAAGTCGGGAAACGCAGCGCCGTTGATGGCGCGGGTTTGGGCGACCGCAGCCGCCCAGTCCGCCACAGGCTCAGCCTTGCCGACATAGGCCTTGATTCGCGCCAGGCCCGCCGGGTCAACCTCTGGCCCGATATCATTGAGTACGATCGCGCTGACCCGCGCAGGCTGCATTGCAGCCATCATCATGGCCATCAGTCCACCCATCGAAGTGCCGACCAGTACCGCGCGCTGTACAGCCTGGCTGTCCAGCAAACGGAACATGTCCTGCACATAGGTCAGAGGCTGGTAGCGTGTGGGGTCAGGGTCGTAGTCGGAGCGGCCCCGGCCACGCTGGTCGGCAACCAGCACGCGATAGCGTTGCGCCAGGTGCGGGGCGAGGCCGGCGAAATCGGCTGAATTGCGGGTCAGGCCGTGCATGCAAAGCGCCACAGGGGCTTCGTCGTCGGGGCCGGCATAGTCGCGCGCGTACAGTGTCAAACCATCGTCGCTGCGATACCAGAGGTCGTCAAATCCACTCACAGGCTCACTCCACAAACTGCAGTCGCAGTTCCCGTTTCAGTATCTTGCCATTGGGGTTGCGCGGCAAGACATCGATGAACTTCAGGTCAGCGAGGCGCTGCTGCTTGCCCAGCCGCCCGTTCGCCCAGGCCAGCAACTCGTCCTCGGCCACCGCTGCCCCCTGCGCGGCGACCACCAGCGCCAGCGGGGACTCACCCCAACGCGCGCTGGGCACGCCGATGACCGCAACATCACTGACACAAGGATGTTGTACCAGCACAGCCTCGATATCCTGGGGATAGATGTTCTGGCCGCCGGAGAGAATCATGTCCTTCTTGCGGTCAACAATGTACAGAAAGCCCTCCTCGTCCACGTAGCCGATATCCCCGGAGCGCAACCACTGGCGTCCGTTTGCATCGATGTACTGCGCCTCGGCGTTGGCATCCTCGCGGCGCCAGTACCCGGGCATGCTGATGCGGCCGCGGGAGACAATCTCGCCGGACACACCGTGTGGCAGCTCCCGGCTGTGCTCATCGACAATCCGCAGGTCTGTTCCGATCAGCGGCCGCCCCACCGACGCCCATCGGCCTTCCGCATCCTCCGGATCCAGTGTGGTGATGATGCCCTCGGTGAGCCCGTACAGTTCGATAATGCCGCAGGGAAAATGGGCAAAAATATCCCGCTTCAGCCCTTCACGCAGTGGTGAACCGCAACTCATCATGGCCTGCAGGCTGCTCACATCGCCGCCGTGCGCCTGCAGGTGTTCCACCACCCGCTGAAACTGGATGGGCACCATGGCGGTGTGCGTGATGCGTTCGCGGGCCGCTGTGGCGACGAACGCGGCAGGGTCAAACCGCTCATGCAAGACCAGGGTGCCGCCGGCCAGAACCGTGCAGAGCATGGCCACCCAGGAAATGTTCGAGTACAGGCCGATGGTCAGCAGGGTCCGCGCTGCACCGTGATAACGCAAGGCAATCGCCAGATCGTAGGCCCAGTCGCGCCGGCTACGCTGCGTATGGAGAATACCCTTGGGCAGCCCGGTCGTGCCGGAGCTGTAGATGATATTCAGGGGCGCATCGGGGTCCAGCGCGCGCACGGCATCCGGCAAGGTATCAGGCTGCCCGGCACAGAATGCGTCCAGGGCCTCCCAGGCCCCATCACCCGGACCACTGGTGACGATGATGCACAGGGCATCAGGCAACTGCACGAGCAGCGGTGTCAGCCGGGGCTGCTGGTCCGCCGAGACCACCAGCGCGCGGATACCCGCATCCACCAGCATGGCGACCAGCGCCTCATCGCTGACCGACAGGTTTATCGGCACGGATACGGCACCGGCCGCGAGGCTGCCAAACAGCACCTGCAGCATCGGCAATCCGTTGGACATCACCACGCCCACGCGGTCACCGGCGGCGATACCGCGGCTTGCCAGACCGTGTGCAAAGCGGTGATTGGACGCGGTGAACGCCCGCCAGTCGAGCGTGGCGTCGCCACAGATGACGGCCGGCCTGGGCGCCCGCCACTGACCGTGCAGAGCAAGAATTTCCGGCAACAAGGGCACCGGGGCCTCAAATCCAGTCACAGTGTATACCCCTGTCATGCTGGCAAACGCCCCGGCGCACGGCCGGGGCAGCGAGCTGGCTTTAGAAACGGTATTCCACTGTCGCCGTCAGGGTACGCGGGGGTGCATAGAACACGGTGGTGTTGTTTTCCAGACCAAGGGCAGAGGGACAGCCACCTTCGCCGAAACAATACCCGGCTGTCTTGATTTCCTCGTCGCCGAGGTTCTTGCCGTGCAGGCCCACCAGCCACTGTTCGTCACTGCTCATCCAGACCAGGCTGGCGTTGATCACGTCGTAGGCTTCCTGATCGATCACGGGAACCGGCGCCTCGAACTGCGTCACATCGCCCTTGTAGGACCAGTTCAGGTTGGCGGTCAGGTCACCCGCCGCGAAATCCGTGGTGTAGGTGACGCCGAGGTACAGCATTTCCTCCGGCGTGTTCTGCACCCCGCGCTGATCGGCAACGTTCACGCCATTCAGCAGCCACTCCTTGATCTCTGCATCGAGCAGGCTCATCGCCAGCTGCACGCTGAAGTGTTCGCTCAGCAATACGTTGCCTTCCACTTCGATACCGGAGATTTCTGCCTGGCCGGCATTGGTGACCGTACCGACAAAGCCGTCATTAACGCCGTCGCCGTCGCTGTCTACGCCCACGGAGCCGGGAATCTGCATGTCCTGGTAGTCGCTGTAGAATACGGCGATATTGGTCAGTGCCCGACCATCCAGCCAGGTGCTTTTCAGGCCCAGTTCCCAGGAGTCGAGTGTTTCCGGATCAAAACCGCGCTCGACTTCAGGCGTGGCGAAGTTGGCGCCCCGTGGGTCGAAACTGCCGGCCTTCCACCCCTGGCTGTAACTGCCATAAACCGTGATGTCGTCATTGATGATGTAGCTCAGGTTTACCCGCGGCGAGAAGTCGGTGTAGGTTTTCTCGGCCTCGTAATCGCTGGTCGTCGCCAGGAGCAGGGCGGTGTCATTGTCGAAAAACGGCGAGCCGAAGCCGAGGTAGGTACCGCGGAAAATGTCCGCGGTGCGCTTGTCTTCGGTGTAGCGGCCGCCTAGCGAGAGCGCCAGCGACTCAGTCAGGCGGTAGGTAACATCTGCAAACACCGACCAGGCCTCGGTATCCACGGTGCCGCCGGTATATGCGGTCACCGGGCCGATCTGGCCCAGAACCACGTCAAAGTCGTTGGAGGCTGTGGCGTCCAGGTAGTAGAAGCCGGCCACCGCATTCCAGCGATCGGCGTTGTACAGCATCTGGAATTCCTGGCTGAACTGTTCGTTGTCAAAGACAACCGGTGCGTCAAAATCGATGACCTCCAGGCCGTCGAAGTCGATCACGGACTCTGTGTAATCCTCGCGCCAGGCGCTGATCGAACGCAGCGTCGTCGTGTCGCTGACGTTCCAGTCCACCGACAGCATGGCGCCTTCGCCATCGATCTCGTTGTTGCCGTTGATACCTGCCGTGGCGATGGAGTCCTGGGCGCCAGCAGTGGTGTCGTAGCGGTCAGACAACACCGGTACACCGCTAACCGCACCGGGGAAAGGCCGGTAGCCCGCCACTGGATTGGTCTTGTCGTTCAGCTTGTCGTAGGCCAGACGCACCAGCCAGTTTTCGCTGGGCAACCACTCGGCACTGGCGCGCCAGGCAAACAGGTCCTTGTCGTAGTGCTCGTCGCCAGTGGTCAGGTTCTCCCCGTAGCCGTCGCGGGTGAGTGAGGCAACCGTCGCACCCACGCGGAACGTATCGGTGACCGGCGTTGACGCGGTGCCCACCAGGTCGAGCTGGCCATAGCTGCCATAGGAGGCCTTCAGGCGCACATCCGTTTCGTCGCTGAGGCGGCGTGTCACGTACTTGATCGCCCCGCCAACGGCGTTGCG
This sequence comes from Halieaceae bacterium UBA5085, assembly GCA_002414665.1. Lineage (GTDB taxonomy): Bacteria > Pseudomonadota > Gammaproteobacteria > Pseudomonadales > Halieaceae > Haliea. The sequence goes on along the minus strand of DIAF01000031.1, from coordinate 10,802 downwards.
CCCATACAGGGTACCCTGCGGCCCCCGCAGTACTTCCACGCGCTCCACATCATAGATATCGAGCAGCGCGCCCTGCGGCCGCGCGATGTAGACGTCGTCGAGGTACAGAGCCACGCCCTGCTCAAAGCCAGCCAGAGGGTCCTGCTGACCGACGCCACGAATGAAGGCCGTCAGTGTAGTGCTGGTCGCCCGCGAAGGCTCCAGCGTGACGCTGGGAATAATCTGCGCCAGTTCGCTGATATCGGAGGCGCCGCGCAGACGCAGGGCATCGCCGGACAGGGCCGTAACCGCGATCGGGACATCCTGCAGATTTTCCGCGCGGCGGCGGGCGGTGACGACCACCTCTTCCAGTGCCAGGGCAGGACCGTCCTGTGCCTGAACAGTAGACAAGGGCAGTGCCGAGGCCAGGGAAACGGCGAGCGCGACAGCGGAGCGCGGAGCAAATGCTTTCATGAGGTTCACCTTGATCGTTATCTTATGGTTTGTCGTGGCCGGTTGCGTTACCGGCTCAACACTTGTTGAATTACACGCGAAACATATTCAACGTTTGTTGAAATGTCAAGGGCGATGGTGTTAATCCGTCACAGCGGCTCGGTGCGGGAACGCTCCCGGGTGCACCAGAGCCCCAGCAGCCCGTAGACCAGCGAAAGCAGGATCGCGTAGCTCGCGGACACCGCCGGGTTGACCACGGCGTCTGACAGGTTCAGCAGTAAATGGCCGCCCAGGCCAATCAGCGCAGCACCCACCACCACCCACAGCGGTATGTGGCGACGCACCAGCACACCGAACAGCACCGGCACCAGCGAGGCGGCCGCCAGCCCGTAAACGCCTTTCTGCGCGAACAGGCCAATCAGGGGTGGCGGATTCCAGGCCAGCACAACGGCAAGCAGGCCCACCCCCACCAACACGTAACGGGACAGGACAAGCGCGTTGTAACGCTCCCCGTAAAGTGGCTGCACGATGTCATTGACAACCATCGCCGAGAGAGACACCAGTATTCCGTCCAGTGTGCTCATGCCCGCCGCCAGCAGCGTGAGGAAAATGAACACGAGGACGTACTCGCCCCATAGCGACGCACCGAACTCGAACAGCAGGTATTCGCGGACCACCGTGTCCTGCTCGGGGATATCGAGCCCCGCCAGGCGCGCGTAGAAGCCGATCATCAACATCAGGGTAAAGATACTGCCGACGACCACGGTGGTGCCAATGAACTTGCCAATGTCCCGCTCACTGCGCAGATAGAGCACCTTGGTCAGGATGTGGGGCTGCAGCATGAGGGCAAAGGTCACGACAAACCCGCTGACAAACACGGAAAAGAAGTCCGAGTAAAGATCACTGCTCGCGTTGAAGGCGTCGGCATAGCCCGTTCCCACGGCGCGCAGCGCTGCCAGCGGTGCATCGCCAAAGTACTTCCAGCCCTGCACAACAAGGATCACGGTGATGGCCAGCATCATGACGCCCTGCAGCGTATTGGTGTAGGCGTGCGCATAGGTTCCGCCCATCAACACGTAGGCGAAAACAAACAACAGCACGAGGACCAGCGCAGTTTTCTGTTCCACCGGGAACAGACCGGTGAGCAGCAGGCTGCAACCCACCAGAATGAGCACCACAAAGGTAATCGACAGGAGATTGATAAAGGCAAAGAACAGGCTGAAACCGCGATGGTTATAACGGTAGAAGATCCACTGGGGAATGGTCAGGGCGTTGTGACTTTCGCCAAGGCGCAAAAAGCCCCGGGTCAGCACCAGAAACGCGCTCAGAATTCCCAGCGAACCGGCAAGGCCGTAATGCAGATAGGCACTCAAGCCGTGGCTGTACACAAACCCCGGGTTGATTACGAAGGTGGCCGTGGAGGCGATGGACGCGGCAAGCGTAATCCCGATCAGGTAGGGGTTCATGTCCTTGTTGCCGATGGAGAACCCGCGAATATCCCGGGTTCGGCGCATACCCACCCAGGACAGCCAGAACACCAGAATCACATAGGCGAGGGACATGGCGTACTTGAACAGTTCGGGTGTCATGGGCGCGGTCTCGCTGGATTGTATTATTGGCGTGCGCCAGATTCTGACGAAAGCCCGACCGCATTTCAACAAGCGTTGAAAAATATTCTATGTTATTGTCCTCGCGATTGAGGACCTATGCCTGCATGACGAAATCCCGGCAAGCACCAAAACGAGAGCGCATTCTGGATGTCGCCGAAGAACTGTTCGCACTGCGCGGCTACGACGGCGTTACCCTGCGCCAGATTGCCAAGGACGCCGGCGTCGATGTCGCCCTCGCCAGCTACCATTTTTGGCAAGAAGCTGGATCTCTTCAGCGCGGTTTTCGAGCGCCGCGCCGCACATCTGAACAGTGCCCGGCTGGATGCGCTGAAGGCCTGCCAGGCCTCGTCCGGCACCGCGGGGCCCAGCGTCGAACAGATTATCGAAGCCTTCCTGCGGCCGCTGGAACTGGCCCAGGAAACCGGTGACCCCGGCTGGCAGAACTACCTTGCACTGATTGCCTACATCAACAACTCTCCCTACTGGGGGCCACGCATGATGTCCAAGCTGTTCGACAGCCTGGTGAGCGCCTTCATTACCGCGCTGCGCGACGCGCTGCCCGGTGCACGCGACGAAGACATCTACTGGTGCTACCACAACCTGTCTGGCGCCCTCACCCTGACACTGGCGCAAACCGGACGCATCGACAAACTCTCCGGCGGCAAGTGCCGGTCAGCCGACTTCCAGGCCGCCTACGATCATATGATTCCCTTTGTCGCTGCGGGCTTTCGCGAGGTATGCGGGCGCACGGGTAAGCAGGAAGAGGAACCGAAAGGCAAAACCGCGTAGCAAAGAGCGCTACAGATCCACCTCGCGCTGAAAGTCGCGCTCGATACGCTGCTGCTGCTCAAAGCGGGATACACCGTTGAGACGCACGCTGTCGCGCATGCGCTGCTGGAACCGCTGCCGGCGGTAATCGGCAACCAGCCGCGGAAAGCGCTCCGGCTCCACCTCCCCGGCAATCAGTGCCTCGATGAACGCAATATCGATACCCACGCGATAGGCAATACGACTGGGACGGATTTTGTGGGCATGGAATTCCGCGACAATATGCACCTGCTGTTCCCTGCTGTAGTGGCACTCCCGCGAGTACCCGTAAGGGGGCGACGGGGTGCGCGTGTCCAGCGTGGGTGGTTCGGTGGCGTGCCCCGGGCTGGCGGCGCGCGCCGGAACAGCGGCAAACGGCCGCGTGCTGTCAGTGTCTCTGCTCATGGGCGTGTTGTAGCAGGCGCCCCGCACTTTGCCAAGCCCGGACAACAGTGCGCGGCCGTATTGTCCGGTTTGCGTCAGGCTGTAGTGGCCACAATGAACCCGTTGCTGCGGTTATCATTGTACCCGGCGCCTTCTATACTTGGTTGTTGAGCCAGGCCTACCCGAGGATAAGAGCCATGAATGCACCACAGAGTATTGGATCCATAGAGGACATCGAACAGCGCATGCAGCAGGTTCTTGATGCGCAGCGCCAGGATTACCTGCGCGAGGGCGAGGTCTCTGCCGAGACGCGCATCGACCGCATCGACCGCGGCATTGACGTGCTGCTCAAGTACCAGGACAAGGTGGTCGACGCGCTGAACAGCGATTTCAGCTGCCGTGCGCGCGAAGTCAGCCTGCTGACCGACATTGCCGCCTCGGTCACGCCCCTCAAGCATGCGCGCAAACACCTGCGCAAATGGATGAAGCCGCAGCGACGGCCCACCATGTTTCCCCTCAATCTGCTCGGCGGACGCTCCCGCATCGAGTACCAGCCCCTGGGTGTCGTCGGTGTCATCTCACCCTGGAACTTCCCGGTCAACCTGACCTTTGGACCGCTGGCCGGCATACTTGCCGCAGGCAACCGCGCGTTGATCAAGCCCTCGGAGTTCACTCCCGCCACCAGTGAAGTGATGGCCGAGATGGTCGCCGAAGCCTGGGATGAAAAGGAAGTCGCGCTGTTCACCGGGGGGCCGGAGGTGGGCCAGGCTTTTTCCGGGCTGGCCTTCGACCATCTGCTGTTCACCGGCGCCACATCGGTTGCGCGGCACATCATGGCCGCCGCAGCACGCAATCTGGTACCGGTAACGCTGGAACTGGGTGGCAAGTCTCCCGTGATCATCTCCCGCAGTGCCGACATTGAGAAAAGCCTGGAACGGATCATGCTCGGTAAAACCCTGAATGCGGGGCAGATCTGCCTGGCGCCGGATTACCTGATGGTGCCCGAGGAGAAACTGGACGAGGTTGTCGCCGCCGCCCAGAAGGCGGTAAGCGCCATGTATCCCACCATTCTCGACAACCCGGAGTACACCGCGGTGGTCAACCAGCGCCACTATGAGCGTCTGACAGGCTACCTCCGGGAGGCCGAGGAGCGCGGGGTAAAGACGATTCCGATCAACCCGGCTGGCGAAAACTTTGCATCAGGTGAAGGCAGCCGCAAGATTCCACCCACGCTGATTCCACAGCCGGCGGAAGACCTGCAAGTCATGCAGGAGGAACTGTTCGGCCCCCTGTTGCCGATTCGCACCTACAAGGACTTCAACGAAACCATTGACTACGTCAACGCGCATCCCAGGCCCTTGGCAGCCTATTACTTCGGGCAGGACAAGAGCGAGGAACGCGCGGTGCTGACGCGCACCACCTCCGGCGGTGCCTGCATCAACGACGTCATCATGCACATCATGCAGGAGGAACTGCCCTTCGGCGGCGTGGGTCCCAGCGGTATGGGTGCCTACCACGGCGAGGAAGGGTTCCGCACCTTCAGCCATGCCAAGTCGATCTATCGCCAGGCGGGCGTGAATGTGGGCAAACTCGGAGGCATGCTGCCGCCCTATGGCAAAGCCACAGAGAAAACCATCAGCATGCAGGTCAAGAAGTAACGGGCGAGGCGGGATGAGGCGCCTGCAACGGCTTCGTCATCTCGCCCTGATCAGCGCTATCCTGCTACCATGGGCGGCTATGACAGCCGCCGCTTCTTTTCCCATCGTGATCGCCCACCGCGGCGCCAGCGGCTATCTGCCGGAACACACCCTCCCGGCCAAGGCCATGGCCCACGCGATGGGTGCCGATTTCATCGAACAGGATGTCGTGCTGACCCGCGACGGCGTGCCCGTGGTGCTGCACGACATCCACCTGGACGCCACCACCGACGTCGCGGCACGCTTTCCCGACCGGGCGCGGGCTGATGGGCGCTACTACGCGATTGATTTCAGCCTCGACGAGATCCGCAGCCTGCGCGCGCAGGAACGACTTGGCAGCGACGGGCAAGCGGTCTATCCGGGTCGTTTCCCGGCGCACACGGGGAATTTCCGGGTGCCGACACTGGCCGAGGAGATCGACCTTATCAGTGGCCTCGACCACAGTCGCCAGCGCCGCACCGGGCTCTACATTGAACTCAAGGGACCCCGCTTTCATCGCAACGAGGGCCAGGATATTGCCCTGCGGGTGCTTGAGGTACTGCGGGAGAAAGGCTACGACCGACGCACAGGGCAGGTATTTCTGCAGTGCTTTGACGATGCCACGTTGCGCTATCTGCGACACGAGCTGCAAACGCCCCTGCCCCTGATCCAGCTCATTGCCGACCCGGGCTGGGGCGAGGACAGCGCCGTCGACTATGCCTTCCTGCAAACTGCCGCAGGGCTCGACGACGTCGCCCGCTATGCCGACGGCATCGGTCCGTGGCTGGAACAGATCTACCTGGGCCGCGATGCCAACGGCGAGCCGCAGCTCAGCGACCTGGTTGCGCTGGCCCATGCCCGTGGCCTGCAGGTGCACCCCTATACGTTCCGCGCCGATGCATTGCCCGAGGGGATCGACAGCTTTACCGCCCTTCTCGACCTGTTCTTCAATCAGCTGGGCGTGGACGGCGTCTTCACCGACTTCCCCGACCTCGCCCGTGAATTCTTGCAGGATCACCGCCAACACAGGACCCAACAGTGACACCCAAAGTGAATCGCCGCACCAAGATCGTGGCTACGATCGGCCCCGCCAGCGAGTCGGAGGACATGATCGCTCGCCTGATCCATGCCGGCGTCAACGTTTTTCGCCTGAATTTCAGCCATGGCTCGGCAATGCAGCACGCGCGGGTGGCAGAGCGCATTCGCAAGCAGGCCGCGCTGGCCGGGCGCTATGTCGGCATTCTCGCCGACTTGCAGGGCCCCAAGATTCGCATCAGCACCTTCCGTGACGGTTCCGTCAAACTGGAAAACGGGGATCGCTTCCGGCTTGACCTCACCGTAGGCGAGGGCGAAGGCGACGCCAGCTGCGTGGGGCTCGACTACCGGGAACTGACCCGCAGCGTATTCCACGGCGACACCCTGTTGCTGGACGACGGCCGCCTGCGGCTGCGGGTAGATGAAGTACTCGATAGCGCCGTGGAGTGCACCGTACTGGTGGGTGGCACGCTGGGCTCGCGCAAGGGTATCAACCGTCTCGGCGGTGGCCTGGCTGCGCCGGCACTGACGCCCAAGGACATCGCCGACATCGACAGCCTCGCCGAGGTCCGCCCGGATTTTGTCGCCGTGTCCTTTGTGTCCAGCGCCCAGGATATCTTCCAGACACGTGAGCTGCTGCTCACGCACCAGTTGACCTCTGCCATTATCGCCAAGATCGAACGCGCCGAAGTGGTGTACGACGATGCAACACTCAACGGCATTATTGATGCCTCATTCGGCATCATGGTGGCCCGCGGTGATCTGGGCGTGGAGGTGGGCGATGCAGAACTTATCGGCCTGCAAAAGACGCTGATTTCCCGGGCGCGCAAGATGGACCGGGTGGTGATCACCGCAACCCAGATGATGGAATCCATGATCAACAGCGCGATGCCCACGCGAGCCGAGGTGTTCGACGTGGCCAATGCCGTTCTGGATGGCACCGACGCGGTCATGCTCTCGGCCGAGACCGCGGTGGGCAGCTATCCGGTCGAGGTGGTCAGCGCCATGGCCGAAGCGGCTCTGGGGGCCGAGCGCCACCCGGTGGCCCGCACCTCGCGCTACCGTCTGGACAAGCAGTTCGCCAGCGCCCAGGAAGCCATCGCCATGTCCGCAATCTATGCGGCGAACCACTACAGCGCCGTGCGCGGCATTGCCTGCCTGACAGAGTCGGGGACCACGCCGCTGCAAATGTCGCGCCTGTCATCCGGTCTGCCGATTTTCGCCCTCAGCCACCGCAGTGAAACCCTGCAGCGCCTCTGCCTGTGCCGTGGCGTTGTTCCGCTGTTCTTCGATGCCAGCGTATTCGATCCGGAGACCATTGAGGCCAGCGCGATCGAGTTTCTCTGCGACGAAGGTCAGTTGCACAAGGATGACGCCGTTCTCCTGACCAAGGGCTCTGTAATGGGCCGGCCGGGATCGACCAACATCATGAAGATACTCTCGGTGCCGTGAACGGAGAGATAGCGGGATTGCGCCTGGTCGCCGATGTAGGGGGCACCAACAGCCGGGTCGCCCTGTTCAACCCGGCTGACGGCAGCCTGCACGCGTTGCGCGAATACCGGAATGCAGACCACAGCGATTTCCGGGCGGTGCTGGAGACCTGGTTTCAGGACCTTCGCGCGACCTCACCGGCCGACGCCTGTATCGCCGTCGCGGCACCGCCGGACGGCGATACCGCGCGGATGAGCAATATCAACTGGATAGTGCATGGTCCGCAGCTGGCTCGGCACTTCGGTATCGGCAGGCTGCGACTGATCAACGACTTCCAGGCCAATGCTTTCGCCCTGCCGCAGCTGCGGCAGGGTGACTGCTACACCCTGCAACAAGGCGACACCGCCGCGCCCCGGCGCCTCGCCGTACTGGGGCCGGGTACCGGCCTGGGCGGCGCCGTTCTGGAAATGCGGGCATCCGGGCCCCGCGTCATCCCCTGCGAACCCGGGCAGATGGATATCGCACCGCGTGACCCACTGCAGGCAGCCTTATGGGCTGTGCTGCAGCGGCAGCACCCGCGAATCTACGCCGAGTTGCTGCTGTCCGGTGCAGGGCTGCAGCGGCTGTACCATGCGCTGGGGTTGGTCGAGGGCAGGGCCACACACGACCTTCAGGCGGCCGCGATTACCACGGCCGGGCTGGCGGGGGGCGACCCGTTGTGTGTGGCAACGCTGGAGCAATTCTGCGCCCTGCTGGGAGCCGCCTGTGCCAACTTCCTCCTGGCGAACGGCTGCTATGAGGCGCTGTATCTGGCGGGTGGCATTTTACCCCGCATGCTGGCATTTCTGCCGGAAAGTCCCTTTCTGGCCCGCCTTCACGACGCCGGGCCCCTGCAGGCGACGCTGCGGCGCACCACGGTCAATGTCATAACCCACCGCTATCCCGGGCTTCTGGGGGCGGGCTATGCGCCGCTTGCCAATGCAGGCGACTAGAGGCTGCAAACACGTAATATTGCCCAAAATATTTACCTGACAGCGGCTACCAGCTTTAAAACCCGGTGCTAAACTCTGGGGAGCTGAGAGATCAGTGGTATTTATGCGCGTGGTCGAAGTTCCCTTAAGTTCCTCGGTACGTTGAACATAAATAGTGACTAACCCCTGGAGCCCCGAACCGGGCTTTCCCATGTTATACAGGTAACACATATGTCTACAGAAACCGGCACCGTAAAGTGGTTCAACGAGACCAAGGGATTCGGCTTCATTGAGCGCGAAAACGGCCCCGACGTATTCGTACACTTCAGCGCAATCAAGGGCGATGGCTTCAAAACCCTCGCTGATGGCCAGAAGGTACAATTCACCGTCACCAACGGTCAGAAAGGCCCCCAGGCAGAGAACGTTACACCGATCTGAGCCAGGGTTTTCCAGACCAAAAAAAAGGAGCGCCAGGCGCTCCTTTTTTTGTGGGCCGGCAGTTCGCCCTAACCTTCCTGCAGCTGACGCTGCCGATCCAGCTCGGAATCCATGTACTGGATCCACTGGGCGGCGTACTTTGCTGAGCGCTCATCGCGGCCAGCAGCCTTGAAGGCTTCACGGGCCTTCTCGTACTGCTTGTCGTTGAAATAGGCCATGCCCAAAACCAGACGCGCTGTATCAGGCCGCTTGACGCCACCACGGGCAAGGCCCTTGTTGATCGCATCGATGGCCTTCTTGAACTCGTCGCCATCCAGGTAGATGTTGCCGAGCCGTGCGTAGAGCTCGCCGTCCTCGGAACGCGCTGCCGCTTCCGCCATCGCCGGGATGGCCTTGTCGATTTCCTGGGCCTGGCGGTAGGCATTACCAAGAATCTCATAGTTGCGTGAGGTCGCCTCTATCGACTTGTTGCCCAGCCCCTTATCGATCACCTTGGCCGCCTTGTAGGGCACCTCGGCATTCAGGTACAGATAGGCCATGGTGACCTGCTCGGAGCCCTTGTCCAGCATGTTCTGGACGTAAGCAGCCTCCATCGCAGCGAGTTGCTCGCTATCGCGCTTCTGCTCGCCATACATATGCGATAACTGCACCCAGTACTGTTTGTCGGGGTAGTGGGTCAGCAGTTCTTCCAACACCCGAACGGCGTTGGTGACATCGTTCTTGTCGAAATACAGGAACCGCGCCAGGTTATACCACTGCTCCTTCGGTATCTTGCCCTTTTCCTTGTACATGTTGATGGCTTTCTCAACATTGTTCAGGGACTTCGGGTAATCGTTGAGTTGGTAGTAACCCTGGGCCAGCAGGACATAAGCGTCCTCCGGCGGGTTCTCGGTCATGGCGAACCACGCGAGCAAGGCGTTCACACCCTGTTGCCACTGCTCCTGCACGAAGTAGAGCTGGGCGATGGTATAGCGGGTGTTGATTTCCATCGCCAGCGGAATGTCAGGCTGACGCACGACATTCTCATAGGCCTGCAGGGCCTTGTTGTAGTCTTCACGGGAATAATGAATGAAAGCATACAGGTTGTAGACGTTCGCCAACTCGTAGCTGTTCAACTCATTCTTGCCGCCGGCGCCGAGCATTTCGTCCAGCACGCGGGCTGCGGCGCCGAGATCCTGTGCCTCTGCCGCGGCCTGCGCCTCGGACAGTTTTTCATAGATGGCGTTGCGCAGCGCCGGGGTTCGACGTGTCTCACGCTGGTCACCGCCACCTTCCTGGGCAACGGCCGCCGCCAGGGGAGCAAGGCCGAAATCAGCAGCGGCCCGATCCAGCAGGACCGGGGTTGCGGCGAGGGGTAACGCCAGCATCGCAGAGCGCAGCCAGCGTGTGGGATCGTACAGTTTCATAACGCTCACTGTTCCAGCTCGTAGGTGAATTTGTTTTGGACGCCGGCGACCTCAATCGGTTCGCCATCGACCACCCGCGGCTTGTACTTGAACTTCTCCGCTGCCTTCACCGAGGCCGACTCGAATACCCCGGAAGGCTGGCAATCCACCGGCCGCGGATCGCGAATCGAACCGTTCCGGGTCACCGTGTACTCCACGATGCAGTAGCCGCTGATGCCGCGAGTCTGGGCGCGACGCGGATAGACCGGCGCGACCTTCACGATTGGCAGGTACTCGCCGTCACCACTGGACATACCGGAGGAACTGATGGACACATCCACGCTGGCACGTGGCGCGGTATTCACCACATTCATGTCCATGTCCATATCGATATCCGGCGTATCCAGCTCCGGTGGCGGCTCCTCTGGATCCTCCACTTTCTCCGGCTTCTTCTGCGCCACATTCACTTCAATTTCAGTCTCGGGAACGACAATGTCCGCAATCTTGCGGTTCTCGATTTCTTCCTGCTGGTATTCCCGGCTGATCAGGCTCTGCATAACGAAAAACAGGCCGATCGCTACAGGGATCGCTACCAGTGCACCCACCAGTACCCTAACAAAGCTGCTGCCCATT
>DIAF01000024.1:29660-57674 GCA_002414665.1 Halieaceae bacterium UBA5085 | reverse complement strand
GACAACGTCAGCCTGGACAAGGCGCGCCGTCTGCTCTGGCCTCTGAAGAAGAAATACGGCAACCGTATTTCCTGGGCCGACCTGATCATTCTGGCGGGCACCATGGCCTATGAGTCCATGGGCCTGAAAATCTACGGCTTCGCCGGCGGGCGTACCGATATCTGGCACCCGGAGAAGGACACCAGCTGGGGTTCCGAGCAGGAGTGGCTGGGCAAGAGCAACGAGCGCATGCACAGTGACCGTCAGGACACGCTGGACAACCCGCTGGCGGCGGTGCAAATGGGCCTCATCTACGTGAACCCGGAAGGCGTTGACGGCCAGCCCGACCCCCAAAAAACCGCCCATGACGTGCGCCTCACCTTTGCCCGCATGGCCATGGACGACGAGGAGACGGTGGCACTGACCGCCGGCGGCCATACCGTGGGTAAATGCCACGGCAACGGCGATGCCTCGCTCCTGGGACCCGACCCGGAAGGCTCCGACTTCGCCGCACAGGGCCTGGGCTGGCACAACCCAACCCGTACCGGCTATGGTCGCGACACCGTCACCAGTGGCATAGAAGGCGCATGGACCACACACCCCACGCGCTGGGACAACGGTTACTTCTACCTGCTGTTCACCTACGAGTGGGAGCTCAAGAAGAGCCCTGCCGGTGCCTGGCAGTGGGAGCCCATCAATATCAAGGAAGAGGACAAGCCGGTCGACGTTGAGGACCCGTCCATCAGATTGAACCCGATCATGACCGATGCCGACATGGCCATGATTGTCGACCCCGCCTACCGCAAGATTTCCGAGCGTTTCTACAATGACCCGGCTTACTTCTCCGATGTATTCGCACGGGCCTGGTACAAGCTCACGCACCGCGACCTGGGGCCACGCAGCCGCTACCTGGGTCCGGATGTGCCGCAGGAAGACCTGATCTGGCAGGACCCTGTCCCCTCGGTGGATTATGTGCTGGATACCACGGAAATTGCCGACTTGAAGCAGCAATTGCTCAACAGCGGGCCCAGCGCGGCAGAGCTGATCAACACCGCCTGGGACAGCGCGCGCACTTTTCGCGGCTCGGACTTCCGCGGCGGCGCCAACGGCGCCCGCATCCGGTTGGCACCCCAAAAAGACTGGGAGGGCAACGAGCCGGAACGCTTGCAGACGGTGTTGCGTGCACTTGAGCGCGTGCAATCGGGGCTGGCCAAACCAGTGAGCATGGCAGACTTGATTGTGCTTGCCGGCAGCGCCGCGGTCGAACAGGCCGCACACGCGGCAGGGGTGCAGGTGACCGTGCCGTTTGCGCCCGGTCGCGGCGATGCCAGCGCAGAGATGACCGACGAGGATGCCTTCGCCGTGCTGGAGCCGATTCACGATGGATTCCGCAACTGGCTGAAGCGCGACTACACCGTGTCCGCCGAACGCCTGTTGCTGGACAGGGCCCAGCTGATGGGACTGACAGCACCGGAAATGACGGTGTTGATCGGCGGCATGCGTGTTCTGGGCACGAACCATGGCGGAGGTGCCCACGGCGTGTTGACAGATCGCGTAGGCGTCCTGAGCAACGACTTTTTTGTCAACCTCACCGATATGCGCTACGCCTGGAAGCCCACCGAAAACGGTGATTACACGATCTGTGATCGAGAAACGGGAGAAACCCGATGGACCGCCACGCGCGTGGATCTGGTGTTCGGCTCCAACTCCATTCTGCGGGCTTACGCGGAGGTGTACGCACAGGATGACAACCGGGAAAAGTTCGTCCACGACTTCGTCAGCGCCTGGACCAAAGTCATGAACGCAGATCGTTTCGACCTGAAAAACTGATCAGAGGAGTGACACCTATGAATGACATTGATATCGGCATCTCCAGTTCCGACCGTGCCCGTGTGGCGGAAGGCCTCAAGCGATTGCTGGCAGATTCCTATACGCTCTACCTGCAGACCCATAACTTCCACTGGAACGTGACCGGGCCGCAGTTCCGTGAGCTGCACCTCATGTTCGAGGAGCACTACACCGAGCTGGCTACCGCGGTAGATGACCTCGCCGAGCGTATTCGTACGCTCGGTGAGGTCGCCCCCGGCACCTACAAGGCCTTCGCGGCACTCAGCTCCATTCAGGAAGTCGACGGTGTGCCTGCAGCCACTGACATGGTTGAGATCCTCAATCGTGGACATGAACAGGTGGTCAGAACCTGCCGCGATGCGCTGGGACCGGCACAGGCGGCGGAGGATGAGTCATCCGCGGCGCTGATCTCCGACCGCATGCGCATCCACGAAAAAACCGCCTGGATGCTCCGTGCAATGCGCTGAGGGCCTGGCTGGTAACACCGCCCCAACCTCTGCCCGGTGGTTCAAGAAATTGCCGGGGCAGAGGGTTCCCGGGGTGCACCGATTACAGCCGGAGACGTATGGGTTAAGCTCGTTGCCATAATGCTTTCACGCCGAGGAAACCACAATGCCCAACCACAGCGCCGACCCGCAGGGTTCTCTGCAGATCCTGCTCGACAAGCAGGCAATTCGCGAGCTGAAGTACCGCTACCTGAATGCCTGCGACGACAAGTCACCTGAGCAGGTGACCGCCTGTTTCGCTCCAGGCCCGGTCAACATCAATTTCGGCCATATCGGGCAGTTCGCCAACCGCGAAGACTTTGTTGCGGTATTTGTCGCCCTGGGCTGTCACGAGCACATCGTCGACATGCACCACGCCGAGAACATGCTGGTAGAGATTACCGGGGCCGACACCGCGCGCGCGCGGGTGGGTCTGCGTTTCCACAGCATCAACACGCAGGACAAGACCACCGTGCAACTCGGCGGTTTCTACGAGGACGAATACCGGCGCATTGACGGCGAGTGGCTGATCAGCGCCAGCACCTTCAACGTGCGCTCTGCCCTCATCACAGACTACACCAGCGGCAGCGACACCGTGGTGTGGGCGGCTAACCACATGCCGCCGCAATCTGTCTGAGCATCACGCCGCCGGCAGGACCGCATCAAACAGCACCGGCAGCTCCCTGACGCCCCGCAACACCGCACCCTGCGGTCCGGGCTGGGCCGGGTCTGCCAGACGCAGCCCCGGCAGGCGACCCAGCAGGGCACCCAAAGACACTTCGATCTCCGCGCGTGCCAGGTGTGAGCCCAGGCAGAAATGGGGCCCGCCGCCAAAGGTGACGGACTTGTGGTGCGCGCCGCGGTCCAGCCGGAAGGTGTCGGCATCGGTAAACACGGCCGGGTCGCGGTTCGCAGTGGCGTTGCCGTAAAGAAGCGCCGAGTTGGCCGGTATGGTGACACCCGCCACGTTGATCTGCCGTTCCGTATAGCGCGGCTGCAGGCACACCGCTCCATACAGCCGCAAACCCTCATCCACTGCGGCCGCGTGCAGGGCGGCGTCGGCCAGCAACGTCTCGCGCAAGGCGTCATCCCGCAACACCGCCCAGAGGAGGCTCCCCAATGACAGGTAGGTGGTATCCGCCCCAGCGGGAAAAATCAGCCGCACGAAGGAGAAAATCTCTTCATCCGTCAGGCGCTTGCCTTCCACCTCGGCGGCTGCCAGCAAGGAGAGCAGGTCGTCCTGCGGCTGCGCGCGGCGCTGCTGCACAATCGGCGCCAGGTAGGCCGTGATCGCCGCACGGGCCTCCAGCGCAAGTGACGGGTTCCACGGAAACTGGAACAGACCGTCAAGCCACTGGTGCAGCTCGGGCTCGTCTTCCACCGGAATGCCAAGCAAGCCGGTGATCACCTTGAACGGGTACCGGTGGGTGTAGGCGGACACCAGATCGACACCGGAACTACCCGCGAGACTGTCGATCAATTCATCCGCGAGCGGCCGCAGCAGCGTGTCTATGCGACGGCGGATGGCGCCGGGGTGAAAGGCACCCGAGACCAGCAATCGGTTCACCCGATGCTCATCCCCTTCCATACACAGCAGGGTTTTGCCCTGAGCGGGTTCCGAGTGCCGGCGATAGGCCGGCGCAGCCGGCACACCGGACTCATTGCGGTACAGTGCCGACACGTCCTCGTGGCGCAGAATAATCCAGGCTGTCGCGCCGAGGTAATTGACGGGTACCACGCGCCGCCCGGCATCACGCAGGGCAGCCATGCGCTGGTGAAAGTCGGGCAGTGGGTCAGTCGCGAAATCAATCTCCGGAAAAACCCGTGCAATGGCTGACTGTGTGTCGGTGCGCATACTGTTATTCTCCACTGAGGCGGCACCCAGCTATCATGCGCCGGTCAGAACGGAATGTCGTCATCGCTGTAACCCGGATCACCGGCCTGCTGGGGAAACCCGGCGGATTCAGCGACGGGCGGCGGCGCTGATGCATGGGCACCTGCGGCGCTGATCTTCCAGCCCTGCAGGTTATTGAAATACCGCCCGTTATACTCCCGGCCGCGGATGTCAAACGTCACCGTGACTTCCTGGCCGGGCTGCAATCCCTCAAGCAGGCCGATCTTGTCCTGCACAAACTCCAGGCTGATGTCCTGAGGGTATTTGCCGTCCTCCACCGTCACCACCATTTCGCGCTTGGTAAAGCCGCTGTTGAAGGTCTGGGGTTCCTGGATGAGCTTGATCTTGCCGGTGAGGTCGTAGGCCACGCGTGTGGATCTCCTTGTGTCAGGTAGGCCACTCTGCCGCCACGCCACCTGCCACAGCGTGCATGGGCAGTCAGGGCGGAGGCCGGAGTGTAAACATGCCCAGTCTAGTGGGGCGCGGTCCGGATGTGTAGGGCAGGATCCGATTTGATGGCTGGCTGCGCCGGCCGCTGCTGTTGCCGACGCCCGGTGTCACACTGGAAAAAGCAGCGCTTTCAGGCGCTTGCGGTCTATCTTGCTGGTTCCGGACTGGGTACGAGGGAAAGTGTCCACCAGTGCGAAGCGCACCTCACCCCACTGGGAAAACTCCTGCCCGACGTGATCCAGACGGTCACGGCTCGGCAGCTCGGCGGCCTCCATGGCAATTACCACTTCCGGCTCACCGGACGCCGTGACACCTGCAAACAGGCACACGTAGTTTACCTGCAGAACGTTCTGCAGGTTCGCCTCGATGGGTGCCACTGCGAGTTTTTGCCCGGCAAGGTTCACCACATCGGCA
Source organism: Halieaceae bacterium UBA5085 (assembly GCA_002414665.1). Lineage (GTDB taxonomy): Bacteria > Pseudomonadota > Gammaproteobacteria > Pseudomonadales > Halieaceae > Haliea. The sequence goes on along the minus strand of DIAF01000024.1, from coordinate 52,604 downwards.
GTGCGACCCAGGATGCGGAATGCGCCGTCTTCGCGCCGTATGGCCTGGTCGCCGGGATAAAAATAGCCGTCGCGGAATGCCGCGCGGCTTGCCTCCGGGTCATCCATGTAGCCAGTGGCATCCAGCTCGGTCAGCTTGATGCGCAATCGACCCTCCTCGTTGACCGCACACACCTGCCCCGATGCATTTTCCACTTCGACCACCCGGGCCCCGGTCGAGACCATCCAGCTGGGATCCGCCGGCAGAGCGTAGTCGTGCCAGAGAACGCCGAGGCCCACTTCCGTGCACCCGTAGGAATTGAACACATCGAAGTGTTCGCGCAACCTGCCTGTCACTTTTGCCGACACGAAACCGCCGCTCAAATAGATAATCGGGCGGGCGCCCGCTGGGGACGCCATCTGCGCCAGGCTCTCGGACTCGCTCAAGCGCAAGGCCATGTCCGGGAGCAGTGTTGCCTGGGTGACACCACTGCGCACAAATGGCTCCACCCACTCACTGCGCTGATCCAGAATGGCGGTGCCGCCAACATGCCACACCGAGGAAGGTGCCTTGTAGCCGTTACCCGTCCACAAACCAAAGCCCAACGCGTGATACCGCGTGCTACTGTCATAGGCTTGAAAATCACAGCGCTCCCTGTCTGATTCCCGCTGCACACGGGCGGGCACCAGCACCTTCTTGTACCTGCCTGTTGTTCCCGAGGTGAAGAGGATGTGCCCGCAATCGTCAACGTCCTCCGCCAGCAGCGGGGTTTCGAAAGCGAGCGCGCCATCAAATACGGGCTTGCTCAGGGCCAACACCGGAGCCAGGTCACAGGGTTCGGCCATGCCCACCTCCTCGGCACTCACCACAATGCCGAGCAGATGCCTGATTTCCAACGAGGCCAGCACCTCCAGGGAAGCGACACAAACCGTCGTATACCCTCGCGCCTGCAGCGCCAGGGTCGTCACCCAACAGTCGGCCAGGTTGTGCATCATCACCGCAACCGCCCCCCTGGGCTGCGGCAAGGCCGCAGAGAGCTCACCGGCCGCCCGGGCAATGGCACCGGCAAACGCGCGATAGGAAATGGCGTGGTCGTTGTGAATGATCGCCGGGGCGGAGGGGCTGCGTGAGGCGAAATCGAAGATGTATTGCGCGATAAACATAAAGCGTCCCGGCGGGAGCTACCTTCTGGTCGACACTCGCATGATACACCGACACATGGCTGGAGACCGAAAACACTGCTAGTGTGAGGTAACAGGCATGACCCGGTGGGGAGAATTCGGAATGACCGCAGCCAACATCCATGATTTTGCCCATGAGGATTTTGCCGGTGATGCGCTGCACAGCGCCCTGCGCGAAGCACGCGAACGAGGCCCGATGAGCCCCGCCTTGTTCGGCGGGCAGCCCGCATTCCTGATCAGCAGCCACGCGGCACTGGCGGAGGCCTTCCGTGACAACACCCGTTTCCCACCTGCCGACGCCTACCGCATCACCATTGAGCCCGTACAGGGTGTCACGTTCCAGACCATGGAGGGCGAGCAACATCGACTGTATCGCCGGCTGGCCACGCCGGCGTTTCAGTCCCGCGTGGTGGAAGCCATGGAACAGGAGGGGCTGGCCCGCATCGCCCACGAACTCATCGACCGTCTGGGCGGGCAACGCAGTGCCGATTTCGCCCAGGCGTTCACACACCGCGTGGCCTTCGCCGTCATCAGCCGCATGCTGGGCATCCCCACCGACCGGGAGGATGTTTTCCGTGACTGGGCCGTGGGTTTCCTTGAGTTTCCGCGTGACCCGGTGCGCTCCCGCGCCTGCGCAGAGCACATTACCCGCTACCTGCTGCCGATTCTGGCGGAGCGCAGACGGGAACCTCGAGAAGACATTCTCTCCGGGCTGGTGCTGGCTGAAGTCGAGGGACGCAAGCTGACCGACGAGGAAATTCTCGCCCATATTCGCCTGCTGTTCAGCGCCGGGGCATCCACCACCACCGATGCGCTGGGCAATCTGGTCTACACCCTGCTGGCCGATCCGGCACGCTGGCAGGCGTTACTGACCGAACCAGGGCTGCGCACCGGCGCCATCGAAGAGCTGCTGCGCTGGGAAACGCCGGTGGCGGTGCTGCCGCGGCTATCGGCACCCCACCCCATCGAATTTCACGGCACGGAGATTCCGCCCGCCACATTCTGCCTGTTCGCCATTGCGGCAGCCAACCGCGACCCGGCGGTGTTCGAGCAACCCGACGTGTTTGATATGCGCCGGGACAGCAGCAAGAAACTGCTCAGCTTCGGGCCCGGGCCACGGCTGTGCCCGGGCATGCACCTGGCGCGCCGGCAGCTCGCCGTGGCGCTGGACGTGATACTGGAGCGTCTGCCGGGCCTGCACCTGCTCGACCCGCAGGACGCCGTGCCGAGGGGCGCGATTCTGCGGGGGCCAGCGCGGTTGCCGGTGAGGTGGTAGGCGCGCCCAGCTCTACTCCGGTGCCGTCACCGTACTTGGGGTACTCGTTCAAGCGCACGCAGGCTAATACATTTCTTGTTGCACGCTGCATGCGGCGAAGACGACCGCATCTACGACAGAGTACTGTGCAATGGCCTGGAGCCTCCGGATATTCACGCCCCCTTACTTGTGCAGGTCATTACACGGTCATGCCAATCAAGCCCCGTGACTCCCCCCCTTGCGGACATCGAACCTCTTTCTTCAGCGCCGATTATTGTCAACATTTTTTACACTCAGGCTTCACCTATTGTATCCGTGCAATTGTAAGTGATTGACTAATCGAGACTTCGAATAGGTGGCATAAGGTTTGCTAAGTAAGCGTGCAAATGATGAAAAGCTGTGGTCGACAGTGTTTTGCGAAATGAGAGGGCATTGATTATGATTTCCATAAAAAAATTACGTTCGGCTGTCGCAGTATTAGGTGCATTAATGGCGGGAGGAGCGTATTCGGCTCCAATCGATTTGTCCTCGTGGAAAGTGGACGGTGGTGGCAACTGGACGCTTTTCAACAGTAACAATTCAGTAAACCAATCGCTAAACAGTCGGCCCACCGTATTCTTCAATGATATGGACAGCCAGGGTTTTGCACTATCTGGCACTATCAGGCAGGGCTTACAAGATGGGCGCCCCGGCGGTGGCGACGATGATTTCTTTGGGTTTGTTCTTGGCTATGATGACAACGATCTATTCGGAACCAACCCTACAACCGACTACATCCTAGTAGACTGGAAGCAGGGCACCCAAGGTGGATGGGATGCGGGCATGTCTATATCTCGCGTAACTGGTTCGATTGACGCGAGTGGTATCGACCAAAACGCAGACGCTTGGGATCATGTTGGCAATGTTACGTTTATACAAAGAGCCGCGACTCTGGGAAATGTAGGGTGGGTAGATAACACGGAATACCTGTTCGATATTTCCTTCACCTCCACGAACATCCGAGTAGAGGTCGATAACGTTTTACAATTTGATATCAACGGAACATTTGAAAATGGATCGTTTGGCTTTTATAACTTCTCTCAGCCACAAGTGAATTATGCAGGTATTGAAGAGAGAATAGTGCCTCCATCCTGTGGTGAACCCGGGCAGCCACCGTGCGCCACACCGGTTCCGGAGCCTGGCACAGCAGTATTGTTTGGCCTCGGCCTCTTGGGGTTAGGCTGGATGAATCGTAAAAAGGCGTAAATATTTCCTTTGATGCACAAGCCCTCTTAGCGAGGGCTTTTTTTTGGTTCATCGCACTTTACCGGGAAACGCAGCTTTTATCTTCAGGAAGAAGTGGTCGTTATCCCGGTAGCCATAGGCAATTCGCTTGATGACCTTAATCTTGTTACATGCTCCCAATGCGCTGTTTGGCCTGAGTCGACTATCAATCTGGTGGCTACGGCTGGGGATAAATATCGAGCGGATCAAACCGGGTAATCCGCAACAGAATGGGCGCCACGAGCGCATGAATTTGACCTTGAAAAAGGAGGCCAGCAAGCCGGCCTCATTCAATTTCTTGCAACAGCAAGATCGCTTCCATAGCTTCATGCAGGTTTACAATAACGAGCGCCCGCACCAGTCGCTGAACGGCCAATACCCGGGTGACCTGTATACACCTTCAGTCCGTGCCTACCGACCTCCTGAAGAGCCTGAATATCCTTATCACGATCGCTCGGTCCGCGTGACCCAATGTGGCCGAATCTGCATCGGCAAACGCAAAATCAACCTGAGCACAGTATGTGCCGGGCAAACAGTGGGAATACGGGAAGTTGAAGGCCGGGTCTGGCTTGCCGGAAGGCCGGACCCCAGCTTCTTGGATTATGATCTAGGCTTTTTTGACCAGACCGAGAACAGGGTGGAGCCAGTGGGTGTGAACCCCTTCGCTCCAAACGTGTTACCCATGTCCTCGGAATAAAGTGCAACCTATGTGACCGGAATGCACCATTGAGAAATGGTCTGTGAGACCGCCCGAAAAGTCCTTACAACCTACTAATATTTAAAGGCTTTCTCCGCCTACAAAGAACCGATACCGACAGCGATACCGTCGCTGTGGACCCACTGTGCGGGTTCGAATCCTGCGGGGCTATCAAAGGCCCCACTGAGCTAGATTACCATCCTTCATCGGGCCCCGGTAGAGCCAGCCTTGTCCAACATGAAATGAGTCTGAAGGCACGAGGGGTTTCCGCAGACCCCGTCACTCGCCCTTACCTCTTTTTCGTTTATTTCGTTTATGGTAGAGTTCGGCGGTGCTCAGGGTGCCACTCGAGATCGGGCATAGCAGCAAATCAGGAGTACAGAGCATGGGTGCACAAGAGATCCTTCACCTCCCCAATCCGGACGAAGTGGAGCAAGCCAAGGTTTCCAGCCGGACACTCTCAAAGTATGCCGGGGTGGACCGGGTGCAACTGACGCTGAAGGTGGACAGCCAGCCCACTGAGGACCTGATCCTGCCAGGCCACGTCCTGCAGATCCTGTTGGAGGTTTTGTCGGAGATGTCCAAGGGCAACGCCATCAGCCTGGTTCCGCATCACCATGAGCTGAGCACCCAGGAGGCCGCCAACCTGCTCAACGTCAGCAGGCCTTTCCTGGTTGGCTTGCTGGAACAGGGGGAGATCCCATTTCGCAAGGTAGGGACGCACCGCAGGGTCCTGCTGAAAGACGTCATGGCTTACAAAGAGCGTACCGACCAGCAGCGCAAGGACTCCCTGGATGAACTTACAGCCTTGTCGCAGAAAGAGGGGATGGGGTACTGACCTTCCGTGAGCAAGTTCACGGTCGTCTATGACGCCTGCGTGCTGTACCCCGCACCGCTGCGGGATACCCTCATGCGGCTGGCGCTGACGGATCTGTTCAAGGCGCATTGGTCAAGCCAGATTCATGAGGAATGGATCCAGGCGCTCCTCCGCCAAGACAGCTTCACCCGGCCAAGCCTGGAACGGGCTCGGGACCTAATGGATGCCAATGTCCGGGATGCCCTGGTGACTGGCCACGAACCACTCATATCGAGCTTGTCGTTGCCCGACCCTGACGACCGGCATGTACTGGCCGCTGCGATCCGCTGTAATGCCGACGCAATCGTTACCTTCAACCGCAAGGATTTTCCAGAGCAGGCACTCCAGCCCTACGGTATCGACACACTCCATCCGGACGACTTCATCTGCTATCAGATAGACATGAACGCCCCGGTATGTTGCAAGGCCATGCGAGAGCAGCGCATGGGACTCAAAAATCCGCCGTTCACTGTGGAGCAATTCCTCGCCACGCTTCAGAAACAGCAGCTCCCCCAGACAGTGTCAAAGCTGAGGGAATATGCTGATTTCTTGTAAACGAGCTTACACATTACTTGGGCGCATGGTTTCGAAATACGTTCATGCACTCGCGCTTTCATTGACGCCTAGCCCCTGGTCTCTTTTCAACGACGCCGATCGCGCCCTCGCCAAAGACGCAAACTCATTCATCATCTGGGGCTTCAGGCCACCGCTCATGGGGCATCTCGTTTAATAAGACAGGAATTTCTACTTCCTCATCTGGATCCAAGAACCGATAGTCGTCGAAAGACCTGAGCTGTGGATACACATACCCTTTTGGCGAGTCCCAAATCACCCAGAATGCCATGGGAAAGAACTTCATCAGCCAGAAATACGCAGCGTCATTGGCACTAAGGTGGCGCATTATTGAATCGCGGGCCAACACCTGAAGCTTGTCGGGATAAATCCAATAGTAGACCCTCGTGTAGTCAGTCATTGGTCGATTCTCATCACAGAACAGGTCTTTCAAATCTTCTGTATGAGGCCCTTTGCGGTAACCAGTTACTCTTTGCGCCATTAAATGTCCAGTCAATGACCGCACTATCTTCCGAAGCCTTCCTGTAACGTAGAGAGCGCGGCGCATTCCCGCGCCCGTAAAGCTCGGCGCGCGCACGTCAGCATGGCGAATCGCTGAGATCGAGCAGTGGGAGCTAGACCATGCTGAATACGGAGGATACTAACCAAAGCGCGACTGACTATTGGATGTGGCTAATGAACTGGCAATGGAACCGTCCTCCATTTCCATATCCAAACTTGGAGCTATGCCTCCACCTCAAGTATCTCGACACCGACCTCGCTATCTTGGAGATCGTAGCTCACCAAGTCGCCCTGATAAGCTCCAATGATTGCCTTGCATATAGGCGCTTTTAGGCGCAGCGCCGTGTAGCCTGGCACTTCTGCGTGATGATCCTCGGGTAGGTCAGTTAACCAAAACTTGGTCTCCACACCAGCACGCGGCCCATCTAAATATCTCACCTTGACCTTTGAGCCAAGGGCTACTGGACCGTTTCGCGATTCTACGAATGCGATCTCTTTCTGTTCGTCGTATACGAGCACGTCTTCTCTTAGGTCTAGCAACCCCTGGCTGGATTGCGCTTGACGTGCAGCCTTTGGTGCGACTGGCTGCTCGCTATCAGACGCTGGAGGTTCAGCAATCTCCGGCATGATGGCAACTTTTTCACGCAGTTGCCTCTCCAGGTATTCACCGAGTCGCTCGCGCTCTCCATACGGATCCCTAAACCAATCTGTTGACCAAATGCGGTAGAGATCCCAACCGAGCCGTTGTAACACCTCCTCACGAAGCCTGTCCCTATCTCTGGCACTCTTCGAAGAATGGTAAGTCGCACCATCACACTCTATCCCACAGATATAGCCGAAAGGGTAGTCCGAGTGTTTCACACCTATGTCGATGTAATAATTGGAAACACCAACTTGTGCCACAGGCTCAAAACCTAGTGACTCGACCGCAGAAATCACGTGCTCTTCAAATGGACTATCTGGAACTCCTCGACGATCATCATGCACGACTCGCTCGCCCAGGCGCTTGCTCTGAGAGAATTGGAGCCAGAGCTTCAGCAGCCGCGCACCTTCGTTCGTATCGCTTGGATTAAATTGGTCTAGGGGAATAGATGAGAAGGTAACTATTTGCTCCTTAGCGCGCGAGAACAGTACATTTAATCGGCGCTTACCTGACGAACCATTTATCGGACCAATTCGCTGATAAAATTTGCCCAGGTTATCTCGTCCATACACAGTGCCAATAAATATGACATCTCTCTCGTCTCCCTGAACGTTTTCGAGGTTTTTTACGAAAAATTTCTCTAGGCCATCGTCCTTATCTGCCCAGTAATCTATGTAATCTGCAACAGCGCTGTCATGCTCGGCTAGCCTCAACACCAGCGCGTCAAGGTGCTCCATTTGCGACTGATTCATCACCACTGCCCCAAGTGATCTGTGAGGGCTACTCCGCATAAATTCAGCGATGTGATCAGCCATGACCTGCGACTCCGCAGGATTCAAGCCACGACTGAAGGTCCCATTGACCTGAACTATCCCGACTCCCATTTTATCGCCGGTGCCGCCCGGTGAGGGGAAAATAACCAAATCATCATCGTAGACGTAGTGATTTGAAAAGCTGATCAGCTCCTCATGACGGGAGCGGTAGTGCCACCGAAGTCTGTGCTTTGGGTGGAACTGAGTATTTGCGAGCTCAAGAATTGATTCCTCATCAGTCGCAACATCCTCATCTTCATCCTCAGTACTTGAAAGACCCTTGAAGAAATTCGTTGGTGGCAACTGATTGGTGTCTCCACAAATCATGGCTTGCGACGCCCGCATTAAAGCAGATATGGACGTTTCCGGCGTCATCTGTGACGCCTCATCAATAATCACCAGATCAAACATGTTCTTCCGGGGTAAATGTTGCGCAACTGCGCTGGGCACCATCATCCAACATGGGAACAGCTCGGCAAGCGCACTATTGGCACGCTTAAGCAGCTTCCTCGGGGGGATCCGTCGCTTCTTCTGCAGTTCATGTCGAAGCAAGGCCATCTCTGTGTAGTCAGACTTCCGTCCATACCCAATCCCCTCCGGCGGGTCCGCCTGTGCTATCGCGGACGCAGACACCGTCTCAGGGCTCATGGCGATTAGCTTTCGATCAGTCTGCTGCAGCTTCTCTCGCGCTGATTTTAGAGTTGTACCCGAAAAATTCAGCATGCGATCACCGTGCTCAACCTCGGCACGTGCACGGAGATAGTACGAGAGAGCGCCCGGGACTAGAATCTGCGCGTCTTCCAGCCTGCCCTCCCCTACTAATGCGCTGAGAATGCTGCCGAGCCCATATTGGTTAGAAGTAGTGACGATGCTGCGACGCTGGATAACTAGATTGAATCCGTCCGAGTCTTTGAGGTGGCTGGTGAGGTACCTCACAGCCTCGCAGAAACTATTCGACGACCTCTGCTCCGCCTTGCCCGAGGAAAGCCTGTCCGAGAGCGATTCCACCTCTGCGGCCCTCTCTTTGATCTCATCGAGAGCAAGTCCTACTGGTGACGCTGGTTCGAGCAATAGACCTTCAATAATTTGCTTATCACCGCTCGAGGCCACCCGAGAAAGTTCGAGTAAGGGTTCGCGTTGCTCTATTAACGTGTCTACATCCGGCACCCCCAAAGAAGCTACTAGAGCATCAAACTTAGAGACCCGCTCCTTTGCTGCGTCACAAACCACAGACAAGCGTCGCATTTCGTCAACACTCCATACCCTCTCCGATACACAGACCTTTTCTGCCTCCGCGAGCAAGTCCTCATTATTTCGTATCCAAGTGAGATTGTCTGTCAGGGTCTCCCGCTTTGCTTTGATGTCACTCCAAGCTGCGGGAACGTGACCCATCTGTCGCAAATTCACTGCCAGATCATCCACCAGAGGGGTCGTGAGCAATACCGAAACCTGTGACTCACTTAATCCTAGCCCGATCAGCAAGCCCGTAAATGCGGAAAGCTCCCGCTGGACTTCCGCGATTGACTTGACCACTTCAGCCTCTGGTTGCGGCAGAAAATCTGCGAGCGCAGTGTCTTCCCATGCAGAAGATGCACTCGCCAGCTCTTTTAAATCATCAGTCAATGCCTCCTTCGTTATCTCCCGCGGAGTGCATCTGAGCCAGCTACATGCTGTGTTTACTGCTGTTTTGTATGGACGAAATCGCCTAGCAAAAAATCCAGCGCTCTCTATTGTCCGCTGGACCTGTGTTACAGATCGTGCCGCAGGAAGGCCTTGATCTTTACCGAGTAGAGCAAAGGCTTTCTTTGCGGCGATCTGGCCGTCCTTGAGATCGCGTTGTATAGACGCCATCGATAATGTTTCAGCGAATCCGAAGAACCAATCGTTAGAGAACAGTCTTTGGCGCGCCTCCGACGCTTGATACAAGCTAGGGGGATCCAAGTGGACCTGCATGCGGTCGAGTAGTTCACGTTTAGCAAACAAGTCGAATGCTATAGCGAGCTCATGCTCAATCTCAGACCTGGCCGCCCTCAAAAATGGCCCCTCAAAACTACTCAAACTGAGACGTTCAAGAAACTCGCTATATACTCGAAATAGTGGCGCTGCTGGAGCTAACCTGATTGCCTCATCTACGAGGCTACTGTTGGCCTCGCAGATGGACTCGAGTTCTCGGTAAAGTTCATCAAACTGTGAGAGCTCTCGGTACGCCTCATCACGACCATGAACTATATCACGCCAATATTCTACTTCCGTACCCGCCCAGTGTTGCCCCAGCCTTAGAACTGGCAACACTTCACTGAGTGAATATCGATCTAGAATAGCAAACAGTGTGGTCAGAGCCTGAGAGTCAATCGCACCCAATACATGGTTTAGCTCCTGCTCCGCCAACATGCCGCGTGCATTCGCCTCATTAACCTTCGCAATATCAATATCAAGCAAATCTACGGACGCCCACGGCGATCCCGGAGGAATAGAAAGCTCCAACAGCTCATCAGCCCAGCCGATCAAGTCCGCACACGCAGCCTTGAACTCGGGTACGCCAAAGCTCTCGGCGTACTTTTTAAGATCAACGGGTAGCGTTTTAAAAGCGAGTGGTAGCTTACTCTGCGCGTCGTGATTCTCGACACAAAGACCCCATAATTCATGTACGGTAATCTGCGTTCCTGCTACGCGACTGGTTAATAAGTCGATGTAGTCCGCCAGCACGTCACGATGCCGCACCAGCTGCCTACGAATAGAGGCATCCCCCGGAGACCTCCCTGTAGAACGTGTTTCCAGACGCTCCATCAGTGCTTGATAGAACGCATCACTGTCTGCTTTCGTCCCCACCATCGGCAGCACAAATTTATCGAGGCCTAGTGCCTGTAGGCGCGCGTAGACGACGTCTAGAGCCGTAACTTTTTGTGCCACGAAGAGTACACGCTTTCCACACTGGAGCGCATTTGCAATAGCATTCACGATAGTCTGGCTTTTACCCGACCCTGGCGGGCCCTCAAGAGCCAAGTTGTCTCCTGAGGCGACCTTAAGCAGCGCCAAGAACTGCGAAGAATCAGCATCAAGCACTATGTTAGGGACGACGCGAACGGCCTCTTCAGACTCGGTGTCGCTCTCGGTAAAACTACACCCCTCGGAACCAGATTCCCGACCAAGCATGAGCTCCTTCAGAACCGGAAATTCGGAAAAATCAATATCGCTTGTTCTCAGGTCGTAGTACTGGTCGATCCCTTGAAAAGGGAAAATGCCAAAAGTGGCTTGGCGCTTGACGTTCCACTTCATCCTTTTCGGCTTTTTCGAAACAATCAGCTCAAACGCGGCCTCGATATCTATATCTTCACCCTCGAAGCATTGGATTATTTCGTCAATATCAAGTTTAGCTTCATGCCTTAGTTTATGGCTCAGTACCGGGTTAAAACGTATGCCCGACAGCTGGCGAATCTCATAGATCTCCCCTTGGGGAGACCGAGTACGGTCAAGAACGACGGGTATCAACGCAATAGGAGAACGAAAAGAATCCCGCTCTGGATCAGTATCCGGCATACACCAGTCGAGATAGCCAACGGCAACGTAGACAACTTCGAGACCGCGCTCCTCACGGTATGTGCGAGCCTTACTGTAAATTCGACCAAGTCGAGACTGGAGATTCGCTGGTAAAAGCAACGTTTGAAGGGCAAGGTCATCAAACCGGTCGTCCGTAGCGGTCGCGCTCGGGTCGGGTAAAGTAAAGGAGGGGTTTATTTTGTGAATCTTGGCGTGGTTGATCAGGTCATAGTGCTGGCCAGAAGCTGGCCGTGGCGGCAGCTCTAACTGTGCTCTTATCCTGTCCTTCAACTCGCGATCAAGCTTTTCCTGCTTCTCGAAAGCGGACTCATCGCTGTCAAAATCAATCTTCTCTAGCTCAGCGATGTACTTCTCATCAATGCCCTGTGCGTTCTCGAAAGCCGTAATAAATGCTGGCGTTCTCTCATCGGGCGGCTCGTCATCGAGTGGCGGCAATGGCTGAAGAGCCATCGCAGATTCGGAATTCAGAATTTCGATAAAGCTTTGCGGCTTTTCATCAACTATCCGTACGAAAGACGCCGTTCTCGCAGTCAGCACGTTGTTAATAAGGGGGTTTCTACGGGTAGTATCAAGCAGCCTCGGGCGGAGCAGCTCGATTCGCTCATTAACTAAGGCCGCTAGTGATGACATTCATGTACCCCCATTTGCTAGGTAATTTTTCTCTTTATCTCACTACAGAGCAACGCGCAAAGTAGGCCATTTGATGTCCAGTTTCGTGCCCCACACTGAATCACAGATCAAATCCCTGTTCAATTTTCTGCCTTTGCGTCCATTTCTTTATCTGCCTTGACGCTCCAGTGATTTGCCAGTATCGAGTTGGCTGGCTGGGACTTATCGACTCCACTGACCTGACAACACCTCCGCTTGCTGTAACACCAGCTCAATCGCCTCCTGCGCCTGATCCGGCGGATACTTGTACCGCTGTAGCGTCCTGCGCACCAGGATCCGCAGCTTAGCCCGCACACTCTCACGCACCTGCCAGTCCACGGTAGTCGACTGCCGCAGCTTCTCGGTGATCTCCACGGCGATTTTCTTCAGGGTGTCGTCACCCAGCTCACGTACTGCGCTCTCGTTGTTAGCCAGGGCGTCGTAGAAGGCCACTTCATCCGGGTTCAGGCCCAGGGCAGCGTCGCGTTCCAGCTCGGCCTGGAATTGCTTGGCCAGGGCGATTAGTTCCTCGATCACCTGGGCGGTCTCGATGGCACGGTTGTTGTACTTGCGCAGGGTCTCTTGCAGGCGGTCGCCGTACTTCTTTTCCTGGACGACGTTGTTGCGGGTGGCGGAGCGGATGTCGTCCTTGAGCAGTTTCTCCAGCAGCTCCACGGCAAAGTTCTTGTAGGGCATCTGGCGTACGTCTTCCAGGAACTCGTCGGAGAGCAGGCCGATGTTGGGCTTGTCCAGGCCGCAAAGGGCAAACACGTCGGTGACGCCGTCGGCGATGATGGCGTTGTCGAGGATCTGCTTCAGGGCGGAGTTCTTGTCCTCCTGGGTCAGCTTCCTGTCCACGCTGGTGTGCTTGGTGATGGCGGCCTTCACTGCGGAGAGGAAGGCGACTTCCTTGTGGTAGGCGTGAGCCTGGTCCAGGGTGCTGCACAGGGAGTAAGCCTTGCTCATGGCCAGCACGGTATCCAGGAAGCGCTTCTTGCCGTCCTCCAAGCCAAGGATGTAGTTGGCGGCGGGAATCAGCAGTTGGTTGGCCTGGTCCTCGAAGCGGCTGTAGTCGAAACCTGCGCCCTTGGGTCCCTTGGCGAAGAAACCATGGATGATGTCCAGCTTCTCCAGCAGGATGGCAAAGGCCTCCTCGGCGCTGTGAGTGGGTGCGCCCCTGCCACTGGAGTCAGCGTAGGTCTTGAGTGCCTGCTTCAGTTCATTGGCGATGCCGATGTAGTCCACCACCAGGCCACCTGGCTTGTTCTTGAATACCCGGTTCACCCGGGCGATGGCCTGCATCAAGTTGTGGCCCTTCATGGGCTTGTCCACATACATGGTATGGCAGCAGGGAGCGTCGAAGCCGGTCAGCCACATATCTCGCACGATCACCAGCTTGAGGGGGTCGTTGATGTCCTTGAAGCGTTTCTCCAGGCGTTTCTTGGTTTGCTTGTTGTAGATGTGGGGTTGCAGCAGCGCCTTGTCTGAGGCTGAGCCAGTCATCACGATCTTGATGGCACCCTTCTCGGGATCGGGGTCGTGCCACTCGGGCCGCAGTACAACAATCTCGTTGTAGAGGTGGGCGCAGATTTCCCGGCTCATGGCCACGATCATGGCCTTGCCTTCCATCACCGCCGAGCGGGTCTCGAAGTGATTGACTAGGTCCTCCGCCACTTCCCGCAGCCGGGGGCCTGCACCGACCAGTTTCTCCAGCCGGCTCCATTCGCCCTTTGTTCGCTCCCGGGAGCCCAAGTCTTCTTCATCCTCAACGACTTCTTCTACCCGGTCCGAGAGTGCGTCTATGGCTTCCCGATTGATGTCCAGCTTGGCCAGGCGGGATTCATAGTAGATGGGCACGGTCGCTCCATCGTCGACGGCATCCTGGATGTCGTAAATGGAGACGTAGTCGCCAAATACGGCGCGGGTGTCCTTGTCCTCGCTAGCGACTGGCGTGCCGGTGAAACCAATGAAAGAGGCGTTGGGCACTGCATCGCGCATGTGCTTGGCGTAGCCGAACTTGTAGCTGCCATCCTTCTTGAGGGTGGCTTTCAGGCCGTACTGGCTGCGGTGAGCCTCGTCAGAGATCACCACGATGTTGTGGCGGTCATTGAGGATGGGGTGGCCCTTCTCGTCATCCAGGATCGCGAACTTCTGCACGGTGGTGAAGATGATGCCACCGGACTCGCGCTCGGCCAGCAGGCGGCGTAAAGTCTCCCGGTCCTGGGCCTGTACCGGTTCCTGCTTGAGCAGCTCCCTGGCTGCGCTGAACGTGGCAAACAGCTGGCCGTCGAGATCGTTGCGGTCGGTTACTACAATCAGGGTGGGGTTGTTCATCTCTGGCTGCTGCAGCAGCTTGCCGGCGTAGCAGCACATGGAAATGCTCTTGCCGGAACCCTGGGTATGCCACACCACCCCGGCCTTTTTACTGCCCGGGACGACGGCATCGGCATAGGTGGCCCGCTTGGTTTCTACCCCGGCAGGTGGCGCGGCGGCAATCACGGTGGCCCGCACCGCTTCGCGCACGGCATGGAACTGGTGGTAACCGGCGATCTTCTTGATTAGCTTGTCGGCATCGGTCTCGAAGATCACGAAGTAACGCAGATAGTCCAGGAACAACTCGCGGTCAAAGAAACCCCGCACCAGGGTTTCCAGCTGCCACTCCAGCAGGGGCTTGTCGTCTTCGTGCTTGAGGGTGCGCCAGGGCATGAAGCGCTCCGGGCTGCCGGTGAGTGAGCCTACACGGGCGTTGTAGCCTTCACTGATGACCAGCGCCTCGTTATAGGCAAACAGGTCGGCAATCTCGTCCTTGTAGGTCTGGATCTGGTTGTAGGCATCCCAGATATCCACGTTCTCGGCACTTGGGCTCTTCAGCTCCAGCACACCCAGAGGCAGGCCATTGATAAAGACCACCATGTCTGGCCGACGCAGCTGCTTGCTGCCAGTGAGCGTGAACTGGTTGATGACCCGGAAGCGGTTGGCTTCCAGGTGGGTGAAGTCCATCAGGAAGGCGTGGTCATGTACGCGCTCGTCGTCGCGCTTGTACTCCACGGGTACACCGTCTAGCAGCAGGCGATGGAAGGCACGGTTGTTGACTACCGGGTCCAGGCTTTCAGGCTTGCTGACCTTGGCCACCACCTGTTCGATAGCACTCTCAGGTAGGTGGGCGTTGATGCGACGTATTGCTGCCTCCAGATCCCCGGGCAACAACACCTGGCGGTAATCGGCACGCTCGGGCGCCGGGCCGTCGGGCGCCAGGTCGGGGCCATGGGCCACCTCCCAGCCCCCTTCGGCAAACCATTCCAGGCATAGCTGTTCCAGTTGGTCTTCGGTCATGCCTTATTCCTTGTTCCCCGCCGGCTCCTTGAGCTGAACGAAGTGCTCTATCAGCCGGATCATCAGGGCCTTGTGGTCCGGTAGGCTCTCCGCCACCAGCAGGGCCAGGGCCACCAAGGTGTTGTCGTTGATCAGTTGCTCCATTGGCTTGGCCAGCAGGGCCTGGTTGCGGCGCAGGTACCACAGGAACAGAAAGGAACCGCAGCGCTTGTTGCCGTCCGCCAGGGGGTGGTTCTTGATCACAAAGTACAGCAGGTGGGCGGCACGGCTGGCGACATTGGGGTAGAACAGATCCTCGCCAAAGCCCTGTTCGATGGTGGCGAGCGCAGAGGCCAGGCCATCGCCCCGCAGCTGGCCAAAGAGAGCCGTGGCTTCGCCCTTGGCCATCAGGGTCTGCTTCAGTTCACAAATGGCCGTCAGCGCCTCTTCCAGCTGCAACGGGCGCATGTCCGGCTGTCGGGTGTTGATTTCGGCAAGTTGCTGCTCGTCATAGCCCTGCAGCAAGCTCCAAGAGCGGGCGTAGTCGCTGATGACACGGGCCACAGCCTGGCCCTCCGCAGAAACCAGGCCTTGATTGGCCAGGGTACGGCTCAGGAGATCCAGGGCCTGCTCGAACTCGATGCCGCGCTCGGCCAGACGGCGCTGGTTGAGGGTATAACCCTGGACCAGGTGGCCCTTGAGGACCCGAGTGGCCCACTGACGGAACTGGGTGGCGCGCTTGGAGCTAACCCGGTAACCCACGGAGATAATGGCATCCAGGTTGTAGTGCTTGATACGTCGCCGAACCTGACGCTTGCCCTCCTGGCGAACTACTAAGAATTCCTTATTAGTTGCCGATTCCTCCAACTCTTCGTCTTTGAAGATGTTTTGAAGGTGCATCAGCACGTTCTCTGGGCTGGTATCGAAGAGTTGACCCATCTGGGCCTGGCTGAGCCAGACCGTATCTTGGTCGAGTGCCACTTCCAGCTGGGCCTGGCCATCCTGTGATACAAACAGGTGAACCTGCTGATCAGTCATCAACCACCTCTGCGGCATCAAACGACGCCTGCTTGAGCTGTTGATTGATGACCTTCAGTGGTTCGCGCAGAGTCGTCTCCAGCTTGGTCATATGGTCGACCATCCAGCTGATCATCCCCGGCCAGTTGTCCTTGTTGTAGCCGTCGACTGGCTTGGCGTATTGGATACGACAGGATTTTTTGTTGGGCAACGGCAACCAGTCTAGTGGATGACCGAAGGCTGCCTCCAAATCAGTCTTTTGCGCTTCCAGTCGTTCAAACACGAAGGTATTTGCCTCTGCCTGACTGTTTTGCAAACTCAGGCCCACACGAATCTCGTGCTTGCCGAAGATGAGCTGATACGGCATGCCGCTGATACCGGAGCCAGCACTGAGCCAGTGATCTTTCGCAGAGCTAATGTTGTTGTACAGCGCGCACTTGCTTTCCCCAAAGGCCTCCAGCGCCTGCTCCCAGAATGCCAGTCGCAGTGTGTGACGCTGCTTCTGTTCTGTGTCGGCACTCTTTTCCTCTGCCTCCTTGGCAACCATGCCGATCATAAACTCGGTGGACTCCGGGGTGGGGATGATCTGCTCCACGTTCAGAAACAATTCGCCACCAGTCTGGTAGGGAGTGACCTTGAAGCACTGGCAGGCGATACCGAACTGACTCAGCCAGAGAACAGTATTGGTGACCTCTTTACGGTAGCGGGCCGCAACGAAGATCAGACGTTGCGTTTTGATGCGGTTAATCTGGGCCGCCTCCAGCCCATCCACTTCCAGAAACTCGACCAGGTTATCGGCAGCATTTGCAACAGGCTGTCCGGTCTCCTGTGTCCTTTGGTTGAGATAACGCTGGTAGATGTCGACCACCTGCGATTTACTCAGGTTGGCACAATACCCGGCATACTTCAGCGCCTGCCACACCACATCCCGCCCGGTGTCATCCAGCTTGTTCTCAATGATCACCAGGTTGCCGTCCTTGTCGATAGCCAAGAGGTCCAGCCGTTCGCGGGTATCATCGAAGCCATCGAATTCCTTCTGGATGATCAGCAGCTCATCACCGTCAACCTGCGCCAAGGCCTGCGGACAGTTCTCCAGCCATTCTTGCAGATGTTTACGCTCGGTAAAGCCTAGCTCAGCGAAGCGCTTGGCCTCCAGCGGTGCGATACGGTTCTGAGTCGGATCGATCTTATACATGGGCTACGTCCTGCAACTCGCGCTGGGCTTGCGCGGTATCAAAAAGAGTCAGTTCGCCGGAGAGAAGCTTGGGCAGCAGCGTGTCACGTAGCTGACCCAGTGTCCGTGATTCGTGTGCCCGTAGTTCTATTTGGTCGTAGAGCGACTTAGCGCTTGCTGTGTATGCAGTGATCAAGTCTACGGGAGGCACAACTACTGGAATAACCTTGAAGTTCTTCTTACTGATCTCTGCAAAGGTCGTACCGCTGGCTCTACCCTTGATCTCGGGCATGTTTTCGGAGCACCACTGGATAACAAACTCTGGTGAAAGCCGCTTCTGGCACTTCATGGCAATGTAGCCTTGGTTAACTGCGACAGGAGTTTTTGCCAAGGCCAAATACCCAACAGGTGCACGCGAGGACATCAATACGGTATCGACTGGCAACAAGCCAGAACTGATCTTAGCGAGCCCAGCTGGAGTGATCTTGCGCTCAGTATCAAGGAGGACCTTATCCGCAAGGCTCGACAGGTCTTTGGGTGTCGTCCAGTGAATGTTGCCGCCTTCCCAGAACTCTGCGTTCTTTGTTGACGGCGTACCGCCCCCGACAACCGTGACTTCGCTACCAATTACACTAACGTCCCAACCCTCCGGAACCTCCCCTAACTCACTCTCCTGCATCGCCGACGGAAACAGCTCCGCTGTCGCCAACAGCTCTACATACTGCTCCGGCTGTTCCACCTGCATTTGCGCCAGCTGCCCTTCATTCTTCCCGGAAATGGCCTGCATGGCGGCCAGATTCATGTAGGTTTCCAGATCGGGCAATGACACATCGTCGTCGCCGTAACAGACCGGAGAGGCCGGCTCGGCAACGGGCTGAAGGGCATACCAGCGCTGCCGGGCGGCGATCTTGGTTTTGACGGGCTCGAAGTCGACGAACCAGCTTTTGAAGATGGCCTGGGCTATTTGTTCCAAGGTTTGGTTGATGTGGTAATTAATGTCATCCTTCTCTTCAAAAGAGGAGAGTACTGAACTGATGCGCCGTTGCTCAGTTCTGCTTTTGGGGATCTCAACCTCAAAAGGGTAAACGGCATTTCGATTCAACGACTTTTGAGCACTGCCGGAGTTGAATTGATCAAAGTCTATGGTCTTCAAAAGGTAATAAATAAACTTTGGGTCGTTTCCTTTGAAGTCGGTGACATACAATGCCGTGTTTAGCGGCCAGAAGTCTTTCTCTGAGTAGCTTATTTCGCCCATGGAGTTACCACTGCGTCCGACTGTAACACCTGGGCCGGTGGTCTTTGCTGCATTGTGATAGCCGGTAATGCCTGACGAGCCCAATATAGGGATATCGCCCGGAAGCCTATTCTGGGCTGGTAGGTCATGGCCACGTTGTAAAGTTAATACATCACCGAGCGGGATAGTTACCCATTCAGACCTCATACCCCAGCCCCCCGAGGTTTCGTTTGATCTCGGCCTCCAGCCGGTCGCTTTCGGCGAACTGTTCTTTTAGCTGGCTGGTTAATCGGACCATTTTGTCGACAAAGGGCTCGCCATCGTCTTCCTGTTCCTGGGCCCCCACATAGCGCCCCGGCGTCAGCACAAAGTCGTGCTTCTCGATCTCCGCCAGACTGGCAGACTTGCAGAAGCCAGCCAGATCCTCGTAGGCCTCTCCCCGTTGCCAGGCGTGGAAGGTGTCGGAAATTTTGGCGATGTCCTCGCTGGTGAAGTCCCGGAGTACCCTGTCACGCATGTAGCCCAGGTTTCGGGCATCAATAAACAGGAACTCCTGCCGGCGGTCACGCTTCTTCTCCTTGCGCACCAAGCCATTGGCCTTGTCCCGTGTCAGAAACCAGATGCAGGCGGGGATCTGGGTGTTGGTGAACAGCTGCCCCGGGAGTGCCACCATGCACTCCACCAGATCTTCCTCCACCAGGCGCCGACGGATCTCACCCTCGTTGTTGGTATTGGAGCTCATGGAGCCATTGGCCAGTAGCAGGGCCATGCTGCCGGTGGGCGCCAGGTGGTGCAGCATGTGCTGCAGCCAAGCGAAGTTGGCGTTGCCCTTGGGTGGTGTACCGTACTGCCAGCGGGCATCCTCGGCCAGGGACTCGCTCCACCAGTCCTTCATGTTGAAGGGCGGGTTGGCCATCACGAAGTCCGCGCGCAGGTCCGGGTGCTGGTCATCCAGGAAGGTGTCGGCGTTCTTCTTGCCGAAGTTGAAGTCAATGCCGCGGATAGCCATATTCATGGCCGCCAGCTTCCAGGTAGTGGGGTTGGATTCCTGGCCGTAGACGGAGATGTGCTTCTTCTGCTCCGCCGGGTCGTAGTGCTGTTCTTTGGCGTGTCCCTCGATGAACTTGTCCGAGGACACGAAGAAGCCCCCGGAGCCCATGGCGGGGTCGTAGACGCGGCCAGAGTAGGGCTCGAGCATCTCCACAATCAGGGTGACGATGCTCTTGGGGGTGTAGTACTGGCCACCCTGCTTGCCCTCAGCCAAGGCGAACTGGCCGAGAAAGTACTCGTAGACGTGGCCGAGGACATCCTTGCTGTGCAGGCTCAACCTCTCGCCATCGTACAATGGCTTGGTGAAGGAGGTGTCGGAGAAGGTATTGATCAGGCCAATCAGCTTGTCGTTGTCCAGCTGGTACTGGCTGATTCGGTTGAGGATACCCTTCAGCTTGGCGTTGCTCTTCTCGATTTCCTCCAGGGCATTGTCCACCAGCCACGAGACCGAGCGCAGCTTCACATCGTTGCCGGCTTCGTCCTGCCAGAGCACCGAGCCGATGGGCAGCACGGCCTTTTCCTTGAGAGTGGCCCAGCGGGCCGCCCGGGGCACCCAGAACACGTTGGCTTCCCGGTAGTAGTCCAGCACCTCCAGCTCATCCTGCAGCGCGTGCTGGTAGTCGGCCTCGCTGTCGTAGTCCTCCCGGGGCAGGTAGTAGATGTTGTCGTCACTGTCGGTCTGGAACAGCTCCAGCAGGGCGCCCTGGCGCTCCTCGAAGGCGTCGGAGACATACTTCAGGAAGATCAAACCAAGTACGATATGCTTGTAATTTGCGGCATCCAGGCTGGATTGCAGCTTGCAAGCGGCCTTCCAGAGCTTGTCGTCGAGTGACTTCAGGAATTGCTGTTCGATGTTGTTCATCGATCCCTCTTGGGTATTGTTGTTCTTGGCTTGCCGGGTAAGGCCCGTCACCCCGGCCAGTGCCCAAGGGGTGGGTAGGACTATACCCATCAAAAGGTGCCATGGAAAAGCACAGCGTGCGAGGTGTGATGTGGGACAACAAACTCAGTGGATCGGTCGCCTCGTCCCCAGTCTTATCTCCAATCTATGGCATTCGGAACGGTGGCGCAGCGCTGTATGGATAGACAAGTACAGTTTTCAGGCAGGAGGGGGCGAGAATCATCCCGAACTCTGGTGGCGCTACAGCATCCGTGGCCCAAGCTAGATCGGTAGAGGAGGGAAGGCGAGACGCCGACCCTGCACCGCGCGGCTACGGCCCTGGTCGTAGCAAGGCGCAGGTCGGTGGTGAGCCTGAGTGACGAGACCGAGCGACGCGCCGGGAGCGCGGAGGCAGTAGCGCCGCCATGAGCAGCTAAGCAGATTTACCCATAGGACTGATTATGCGGCGACAGCGGACGGTGCCGTAGGCACTGCGCATAATCCCGTCTTATGGTCATTCTGCGACATCATTGCTGTTGCCTTGCATCTTCTTAACCTGGCTTCCAAGCCAAGAAAAAAAAGAGGACCGCACCGTCGCCGGTGCAGTCTCTTCCCTTGTGAAGTGTGGATAACTATTGCTCTTCCTGATCCGATGTCTTGCCAATGAAGCTGATGTCACCACTGAGGTATCTGTAAAGCCAGTAGAGGACAACTGGGGCGCATAGAACAAGCCCTGCAGGACCTTCCTCTGCGGTGATGAATAGCCCCAGCATCACCAGGATGCTGCTAACCAGAAACGCGACTTTGTCTTGCTTGCTCATTAAGTAGTTCCTTCTTGATGATGGGGTTTAGAGACGACCGCGCTCTGCCATGGAGTAGACCCCCTCAGTACCGACGATGATGTGGTCCAGTACACTGATATCAACATGAGCTAGCACGTCCTTCAGGCGGGTAGTGATTCTCATGTCGGCATCGCTGGGCTCGGCAATGCCTGATGGGTGGTTGTGGGTGAAGATGACAGCCGCTGCGTTATGCTCCAGGGCACGTCGTAGTACGACCCTGGGGTAGACAGCAGCACCATCTACCGTGCCCCGGAACATACGTTCGAAGGCAATGAGGCGGTGCTGGTTGTCGAGGAACATGCAGGCAAAGTATTCATCCAACTCATGTGCGATCTGCAGACGGCAGAAGGCCTTCACGTTGGAAGGGTTGCTATACACATCAGAGTCTCGGATTCGAGATTCGAGAATCATCAGGGCCTCTTGGATGGTGGCCTGCTCTTTCTCTTCAAAGCACATGGCGTAGGTGAGAGGAGAAGTGATTTCCTTGGTTTGGTGAGTGTTCATGGTTTAGCTCCTGGCATTCGGAAGTGTGTGCGAGTGCAGCTGAGACTTTTCGAGGTCAGAAGCTGCAAGGGTCAAGGGAAAGTCAGGAACGTGCCTGTGCCTCCCAGTCCTAGCGCGCAGCGCCAGGGATGGGCGAGGACGCAACCGGTGAAACCAAAAGACTAAAAGGGGAAGTAGAGGCTATCTGGTCGTGTGGGTGTGTAAAAAACACCTGCCCGAAGGCAGGTGGTCGTTGATCAGGTCAAGCGAGGCAATGTCTTGAGTTCGATCTGTAGCTGCTCAAGCCGAGCACTGCGCTCCAGTTGAGTGCGGTTTTCGAAGTCTGCGGCTTCGTGCTCTGCCCACTTGGCGCAATGGTCGAGGGCAGATGCACCACGGTTCATGGCGGTGAAGAGGGTAGCGATTGCGGTGAAGAAGTTGCCGATAGCTGTGAACATGAGGGTAGCTCCATAGTCATTGTGGGGTGGCGTTCGCCACACCGACCGCGCAGCGGCGCCAGCATCAGTAGCGAAGACGATGTCTATGGAAACGTACCGGGGGGCGTGCTACTCACTACTGTCGCTGGCTTACCCCCCGGGGGGGTATTTGCCAATGCGACAGCGAGGCACCGAGTACTGGGGTCGTAAGCAGGTGAGCAAATTTGCCTTATGGCTTCGATAAGGTGCAGTTAGTACCTCGGGTGTACATCGTCGCCTGCGGCTGATTCTGCTGAGTTAGAACATCGGGAGAGCTTCGGTGGAGAAGTCTGGAGAACTTCTTTCGTAGGGATGAAACCACTCCACAGAGTTGTATGTTTTATGATCAGCCCTGGCTTCATAGTGAAGAGCACTAGGGCCTTGGCTGAAGACTTGTCGTCAACACCTCGGTATAGACGACAGGTACATTGTGCCCACGTCCTCATCCCGCCTCCGCCCTCGCAGCGGCGAGCGCTGCGCGCTACCTTGCGGGACTACGCGGAATGCGAT
>DIAF01000024.1:25545-29515 GCA_002414665.1 Halieaceae bacterium UBA5085 | reverse complement strand
CGGGACTACGCGGAATGCGAACGTGGCCAAGAGAAGTGTTTCTCTGCCCGACTTGTCCAACTTCCCGCAAGCATCCCGGACAGCTGAGAGCCGCATGATTACTAGCCGTGGCCGGGTTGTCCAACTTGTCCAAGCTAAATGAAAAAACGAATATAGAGAGGTAATGGGGCCAGGAGAGAGGTTTTGGAAGAGTACCCGAACAAGCCGGACATCTCGGACAAACCCAGCAACCACGCGGCTTATAGCCGTCCGACCAAGGACCAAAAAAGCTGGGGCGCCCTGGACAGGGCTTGCCCACGACACCCCAGCAGGAGGCTTATACCGGGTCCCAGTCGGTCGGATATCCAAGCAGCTGATCGAAGGTCGCTCGCAGGACACCGATGGTGGGCACGTCGTAGGCCTGTACTCGGCGCGAGCCGAAGGGATGCTGCATCTTGGTCGTCACGAACCCAAACCGCGCTAGGGCTTTCGTGAACGCCGTTTTGCTTTCGGCCGCGCCCTGGACCTTGGCTTCGTTCCGCCACGCCTTGTAAGCCTGAAACAGCTCTTCCTTCGGCACCCGCTGTGACCAGGACTCGACATCTCCCACAACGCTCCGGGGCAGAGTCGCCGAGGCAGCCAGGTCATGCAGCCAGCCATCAATAGGCTTCAGCGATGCAAGCTGCTGGGACAGCCGAGCTCGAGTACGCGGAAAACTCCGGGGGTTGAAGGTGCTGATATCTCTGGTTTCAAGGAACACCAGAAGGGCCTCCGGGCCCCCATTATCCCGCTCCCCAGCAAGCCGCTCGAAGTACGCGAAGTCTCCCACGCGGTGCTCGGACACCTCCAAGACGAAGAACCGACGGTCGTCAACCTCGGCCGGAACTGCCCACTCCTCGTTAGAGGCAACGATGAGGTGGATACAGTTCTTGACCTTCATCACCGCCCCGTACTTCCGTTCTGACTCCCGGGTTTCCTCGGTGATCAGCACCTTCAGGCGGCCAGCCTCATTCATGTTGCCGCCCCAGTGCATTTCGTCGGCGAATACCAGAAGTGCATCATCCAGATGGTCGGTGAAGCGTCCGAAGAGTTGGTCACGGTCGGTCAGTTGCTTGAGATACCTGCCGACGATTTTACCGAGGTACTTCACGAACTCACCTTTACCGGTACCCTGTCCTGATAGCAGGCAGAGCGCGACACCAGGCAACACCCCAGGCCTCTGAATCATCAGCGCCAGCCAGTTGAGGACGTACTCGTAGCAGTCCGCATCGCCCTTGCAGATGACCTCTCGGACATGTTCAAGGAACAAATCACAAGAGCCCTGGACATCCGCCTCCACCGCGAAGCCTCTCCAGAGGTTATAGAGCCCCGACGGTGGAGATCCTCCAGGGTCAAACACCATGCCGTTCAAGTACTGACGGCGGTCTGGATGCGAGAACCAATACCGGGTCGCAGGCTTCCAGCCCTTGCCCACCTGGACCATGACATTGGCATATAGACCGTGAAAGGTTCCCTCATTCACAAAAGGGTGTGTCTCGTTGAACTCATCGGCAATCAGAACCTGGCTACCAAAGTTCACCACCGCGTACCGCCTGTTCAGCTCTGCCACACAGAGATCAGGGTCCCTCAGGCGTGCTGGGTCCAGGCCCGCGCTACGCGCGGACCAGGACTGCATTGAGACAACAGATGAGGTAGTATTAGCTTGCTGTACTGAGGAAGGGCCTTGGGATTGCCGGCCAGCGACCAAGGCTTCCTCTTTTTCAACACTGACCTGCTCGGTTTCCTTGGCCGAAGAACTCAGCGACCACATAGCGCCTCCTTAACCATGGGATGCACTGTCATGACGGCGTCGCAAGTTGGCAAAAAGCCCTTGTACTTGTAAATCGTTAGCTTGCGATCACAACCCAGGTCCTCGTCGAAAACGCTACCGCACCATGCGTCGATGATCACACCGCGTCTTTTAAGCTCAGAAATCAGCTTTGCGGGATGTTTGCATCCAAGTGTCTGCATCTGGTCGGCTGTTAAACCATCATCTCCTGCCTGAACAAGGTGTTCGAGAGGCGTGGCTAGATAGCTCGGAAGATGAAATAACGGCACCATGTAGGGGGCTGCGACAAACTTATGGTTGATCTTCTTACGCATTATCAATCTCCTGCTTGCCTGCCTCTACACGTTGATTTATCCAGTCCAAAATGTCGGATTCTTTCCAAGCTCGCGACGAGCCTCCCGGGACTAAAGGAATACTCTTCGGGAACTTGGCTGAGGGGTGGTGGGCCAAGCTGTAGATGTAACTGCGCGACAGGCCTGTCAGGCTCTGTACCTGCTTAATACGAATCAGCCGTGGGCTGTCGGAGCTTTTAGGTTGCATACGTTTGTTTCCTTACGTTGCGGTTCTCGTGGTGGCATTGTTGCCAGCCCGCACAATAAGGAATTTCAGGTGAGGAGTGGGACTGGGCGCCAGCCCAGGGCTGAGGGCGACCCGGCCGCCACACTAACTCTAATTCTTTGAATTATATAGATTTACTTGTTCTTTTTAGGCCAGGGTTGCTGACGCGCGTCTCCAATGACTGAGGCGATTCTTGTAATCTGACCATCACCGACTTCCTCGCCAGGCATATGGTCCTGGATCCAACACCTGACCCTGTCCTCCATTCTTCTCTCATTGGAGTAACCGCCTGCGACACGAAGGGCCTTGTGCAGTTTCACCGCCAAGGATAGCTCTGGAGCCCATAGATCGCTGGAAGGATCAGCCCAATCGGGCACGGTTCGGTGCTCGCCGTCTCGGAAGTCTACGAAATCTTCCTTATCTATGTAGACGTCCTGCAGGTCGCAGCCGATTGCCTCGGGGTGCATCTGCGGTTCGTCAATTACATAGTACTCGTGTCCCTTAACAATCACGCTCGATATTGATATTCGGCTGTCTCCACGAAAAACAAAGTTACCCAACGCTACCTCATCAATACTGCTATCAAACCAGGTGGTATCTCCCAGGGTCAGAAAACCTGGTTCCCCATGGCGATCCATCACAACCTCGAGCCCATCTGAAACTAGCTGACCGGGGAATTTGTGATGACCACCCAGTCTGATAGTGAGGTCAAAATCCTTCTGGTACTGATGCAGTACAGCATACTGCTCGGTTAGGCTGAGATCCGACAGTTCCAGCTCCACAGCGACGAGTTCTAGACTAAGTTTTAGTGGCAACAATCGGTCTTTTGGTTTGTTCATATTGGTGTCTGTCTCCGCTATTGATTCGAAAGTTCGTCCAGGTAATCGGCCCATGCCTGCATCATCTCTGCCCGCCCCTCCAGGTGCGAGGTGCGGTTGTAGGCACGGCCATTAGGGTCCTTCACCGCGTGCGCCAGCTGGTGTTCGATCCAGTCGGGCCGGAAGCCAAGCACTTCATCAAGGAGCGTCCTGGCCATAGCCCGGAAACCGTGCGCCGTCATCTGCTCGTTGGTGTACCCCATGGCCCGCAGGGCAACCCTGACGGCATTCTCGGAGATGTGCCGGCTGGCACCCCGGGCACTGGGGAACACGAAGCGACCGCGTCCCGTATGGCGCTGCAGATCGCGCAGGATCTCTAGCGCCTGACAACTGAGGGGCACCATGTGGGGCATGCCCATCTTCATCTTTTCCGCAGGCAGCTCCCAACGCTGGGCCTCCCAGTTGATTTCCTCCCACTCCATGGCCCGGAGCTCCCCCGGCCGGGGGAAGAGTAGCGCCGACAGCTGCAGCGCTGCCTTGACCACGACAGTGCCCTGGAAGTTATCGATGGCAACCAGCAGGCGCCCCACCTCTGCCGGCTCGGTGATGGCGGCATGGTGCTTTTTCTTCTTGGATTTGAGGGCACCTTTCAGGTCGCCGGTCGGGTCCCGCTCGGCCCGGCCGGTGATGATGGCGTAGCGGAAAACCTGCCCAGCTGTCTGCCGGGCCCGGTGGGCGATATCAATCGCACCGCGATCCTCAATCCGCCGCAGGGTCGCCAAGAGCT
>DIAF01000024.1:0-25417 GCA_002414665.1 Halieaceae bacterium UBA5085 | reverse complement strand
CTTCACCGCGAGCGCCACCGCCGCAGGGTCGCCAAGAGCTCGGGTGTATTGATCTCGGCAATGGGACGGCTGCCCAGGTACGGGTACAGGTCCTTTTCCAGAATCCGCCCGGTACGCATCCGGTAGCTCTCTGACTTGTCGCCCATGATCTGGTTGAACCATTCCCGGCCGATGGCTTCGAAGCTATCGGAGGCGGCGAGGTTGCGTGTCTGGCGCTCTACCTTCTTCACCTGACCAGGGTCGATACCCTTCTGGATCTGTTTCTTGGCCTCGTAGTGGGCCTCTCGGGCTTCCTTCAGGGAAACATCCGGGTAGATGCCGAGGGCGAGGGTTTTGCGCTTTCCGGCGAAGCGGTAATCGTAACGCCAGAGCTTGCTGCCCTTGGCGTCCACCAGAAGGTACAGGCCACCCCCGTCGGTGAGCTTCCTGGGTTTGGGACCTGGCTTGGCGTTCTTAACCGTTGCAGCTGTCAGCTTGCTCATGTGGCTCTCCTGCTACCGTTTGACGGTATCGATTTTCGTGAGCCCACTGATACCGACAACAATACCGTCACCGGCGTCGGTATTCAGTAGGACGGAGCGGACGGAATCGGATCGATGAGCAAGAAAAATCGATTAAAAACAGGAGGTTACAGGGAATATAGACGTAATCAGATTAAAAAATGGTCGGTGTGAGAGGATTCGAACCTCCGACCCCTTCCTCCCGAAGGAAGTGCGCTACCAGGCTGCGCTACACACCGATTTTTAGAGGAGCGCAAATATACCAGAGGCTCGGGCGGGAACCAAGAGCCTGCGGCGTACGCTGAGAACCAGACGGGAACGTCAGTAGATGCCCGCCCACTTGGCGATAAGCTGGCTCATGAGGCTGAAGCCGATCACCACCACCATAAGCAACACCAGCAACCGCAGGGGTTTGAACGGCTTGCGCTCAACCGAGTTGACGCCGCTGGTGATAAACGCATCCACCTTGGCCTGGTCTTCAGGGTACAGGCGGGGCTGGTCATCTGCTTGTTCGTTTTGATCCGACATCACATCCTCCCGGAAGCAAGCCCCATATTCTCCCCGCTAGCCAGCGAAAAGTCACCTGCCTGCCGTGATCTCGCCCAGATTTGAGCAAGCGGCGGCCCGCAGGGGTCGCGGGCCGCGCCGGGCCGATCAGCCAGCCACGTCGAACAGGGCTTCCGGCATGTCCATCAGGTTTTCCGCGCCGGAGAGCAGCGCCTGCTTGTGGGCCAGGGTGCGCGGCAGCAAACGGTCGAAATAGAACCGTGCGGTCAGCACCTTGGCTTCGTAAAAGGCGGTATCGCCTTCGGCAGCGGCGATTTTCTGCCGCGCCAGCACCGCCATCCGCGCCCAGAAATAGGCGAGTGTGACGTAGCCGCTGTACATCAGATAGTCGACGGCTGCCGCGCCCGCTTCGTCCGGGTTCTGCATCGCCTTCTCACCAATTTTCAGCGAGAGTTCCAGCCAGTCGTCCTTGTAGCACTTGAGGGCGTTGATGAACGGGGCATCGGCCTCGTCCGTGTTGGCGTCGCAGAAGGCACCCATCATTTCGGTGAAGCCCATCAGCAGCTTGCCGCCGGAGCCCAGTACTTTGCGGCCAATCAGGTCCAGCGCCTGGATGCCGGTCGTGCCTTCGTAGAGCATGGCGATACGCGCGTCACGCACGATCTGCTCCATGCCCCACTCCTTGATAAACCCGTGACCGCCGTACACCTGTACGCCCAGGTTAGCCGCTTCGAAACCGGTTTCGGTCACAAACGCCTTGGCAATCGGCGTGAGCAGCGCCAGCAGGTCGTCCGCAGCCTTCGCTTCTTCCTCGGTGCCGCGATGCACGATGTCACCCTGCTGTGACAGGAAGTACAGTAGCGCGCGGCTGCCCTCTACAAACGCTTTCTGTGTCAGCAGCATGCGGCGCACATCGGGGTGCACGATAATCGGGTCCGCCGGGCCGTTCGGGTTCTTCGGGCCGGTGAGGCTGCGCATGGCCAGCCGATCCCGGGCATAGGCCAGGGCGCCCTGGTAGGACAACTCGCCGTGGGCCAGCCCCTGAATGGCGGTGCCGATACGCGCGGTATTCATGAAGGTAAACATGGCGTTCAGGCCGCGGTTGGGTGGCCCGATCAGGTAGCCGGTGGCACCATCGAAATTGAGCACGCAGGTCGCTGAGGCCTTGATACCCATCTTCTTCTCGATGGAAGCGCAGTGCACGCCATTGCGTTCACCCAGGCTGCCGTCATCGTTCACGTTGAATTTGGGCACAATAAACAGCGAGATGCCCTTGGTGCCCTCAGGCGCATCCGGCAGGCGCGCCAGCACGATGTGCACGATATTCTCGGCCATGTCGTGCTCGCCGGCGCTGATGAAGATCTTGGTGCCGGAAATCGCATAACTGCCGTCGGCCCGCGGTTCCGCCTTGGTGCGCAGCAGGCCGAGGTCGCTGCCGCAGTGAGCCTCGGTCAGGCACATGGTGCCGGTCCAGCCACCCTCCACCAGACGCGTCAGGTATTTCTGTTTCTGCGCTTCATCGCCGTGCGCTTCAATGGTCTTGATCGCGCCATGGCTCAGCCCGGGATACATCAGCCAGGACCAGTTGGCGGTCCCTGCCAGTTCGTTGGCGATGATGCCCAACAGGTCGGGCATGCCCTGGCCACCGTAGGCGGGGTCGGCGGCGAGTGCCGGCCAGCCATTGGCCACGAACTGCTGATAGGCTTCCGGAAAACCCTTGGGCGTCGTGACAACGCCATCCTTCCAGGTACAGCCCTCGTCATCACCGGGCTCGTTAAGCGGCGACAGCACGTTCTCGGCAAACTTGGCGCCTTCCTCGACGATGGCGTCCATCAGTTCCCGGGTCGCCTCTTCATACCCCGGCAGGCGCTGGTAAAGGGCCTCGGACTCCAGTAACTCATTCATCACAAACCGGATATCCCGGAGCGGTGCTTTGTACTGCGGCATGCTGTTACCTCGCAATGCAGTTGAACCTATGTTTTCAGCGATCACATTCTGCGCGAATTACAACCGAAGTCAAATAACTTTTGTGAAAGTTGCCGGGTAGCGCACAGGCAGCGAGGCGGGTCGCAGAGAGTCCAGGGGTGCTGCATGCACCCCGAAAAACCTATAAAAGTGCTTTTATATCAATGTATTGTGCAGCTTTTTCCGGATCGAAGGGCATCAGGTGGGGCAGTTCACCCAATAGCGGGGCAGGCAAGAGCTGACGCAAAGTGTCCACATTTTCTTCATGGCAGGCCATGCGTTCACCCACCTGATTGGCCACCCAGCCGGCCAGTTGCAGCCCATCGGCGCGGATAGCCTCGGCGGTGAGCAGGGCATGATTGATACAGCCCAGCCGCATACCCACCACCAGAATCACATCGCTGCCCAGGGCAACCGCGAGGTCCGCCAGGGTTTCCCGGGGACCCAGCGGCACGCGCCAGCCGCCGGCCCCTTCGACCAGTACCAGGTCCGCCCCGCTGGCGAACACGCCGCGGCACAGGCCGGCCAACCGCTCCACCTGCAGGCGCTTGCCGGCCTGCGCTGCGGCAATGTGTGGGGCAATCGCCGGCTGCAGGGCCACCGGGTTGATCTGCTCGTAGGGCAAGGGCATGTTCATCGCCGCCTGCAGGGCCAGAGCGTCCTCATTGCGGCCCTGCTCATCGCAACCGGCCGCCACCGGTTTGACCGCTGCCGTGCGCAGTCCCAGCGCACCCGCGGCATGCAGCAACGCGCAGCTGACGGCGGTCTTACCCACTTCGGTATCGGTACCGGTGACAAAATACCTGCGGCTCATAGTTTCTCCAGATGCCCGTAAATGACGTCGTAGGTGGCTGGCAACCCGGCGGGTTCGCGCCATGCCTCGTAGGCCTGCACCATGGCAGCAAGGCGCTGGCGTCCGGTCAATCCGGCGGGACGCTTGCTGTTCATGTTGTGCGCGCCAAGGGTTTTCAGTTCATGCAGGAGTTCGGTCGCCTTGTTGTAACGCAGCACAATACGCTCACTGCGTAAGGTGAGGTGTACCCCGGCTGTGGTATCCGCCGCCGCCTGCAGGGTTTCCGGCGACAGGAAATCATTCACGTGCTGGCCGCCATCCGCCGCCGCCCAGGACTGGCGCAGCTCCTGCAGAGTTGCCGGGCCGAGGGAACTGAAGAAACAGCGGCCGCCCGGTGCCAGCACCCGCCCCAGCTCGGCAAACAGCAAATCCGGGCGGTAGCACCATTGAAAGGCGAGGCTACTGAAGACCACGTTCACCGAACCGCTGGCGAGGGGCAGCGCCTCGGCGTCACCGGCGACCCAGACGGCGCCCTCTGTGTGCCGTTCACGGGCCCAGGAGAGCATGCCCTGCGCAAGGTCCAGCCCGACATAGACGGCCCCAGGGTAGCGCTCCAGCAAAGCCGGATGAAAATACCCCGTGCCGCAGCCGAGATCCAGCAGCGTCATCAACCCCTTGTTTGCATTGGCTATTGATGAAAGCAAGCGCTCACCAACGTCACGCTGCAACGCCGCCACGCTGTCATAGCGAGGCGCCGCGCGGCTGAAGGAGAGGGCAATCGCCTGCTTGCTGACCGGCGCCGGTGGCGCCTCCGACGATGCTTCACTGCCAGCCGCTGTGTCCGTAGCGAAGCGGTACAGTGCCTCTGCCAAAGCCCCCGGTACGGCTAAAGGCAGCGCATGACCGGTATCGGGTATCACCTCCACGAAAGCGTCGGCGGTGCCCGTCAACCATCCGCGCAGGGCCTCACGGGCAGTGTCCGGCACCAGTGCGTCAGCCCCCGCCAGCAGGTGCTGTTGTGGGCAGGCCAACGCCGGCAGCAGGCTGCGCGTATCCAGTTCCGCCAGCCAACTCAGGCCGGCGGTGAGCGCGACGGCGTCCCAGCCCCGGCTCTGTGCCACCAGCTGCCGCGCCAGGGCGCGCTCAGCGGCGCAGCCGTGGGACTGCAGGCCGGAAAAACGGCGCAGGGTACGGTCGGCATCGGCCGCCAGCCCTGCCTGGAACCCGGCCAGCTGCGCTGGCGCCACACCGGGCCAGTCCCCCGCGGCGAGAAAGCGTGGGTTACTGGCCACAGTGACCAGGCCGGCAACGCGCTGCGGCGCCCGGGACGCCACCGCGGTGGCCAGCTGCCCGCCCAGGGACCAGCCGACATACACCGCGCGGGCCGGCGCGACAGCCAGTACGCCTGACACAACCGCCTCCAGCGCGTCGCCAGGGCGCCAGTCGATCAGGGTGACGTTGGCCCAGCCTCGCAGCGCGGCGAGCACCGGGCGCCAGCAATCGCTGCCGCCGGCCCAGCCATGCAGCAGCACCAGGTCAACCCGGGCGCGTTGCTGCGCGGGCAGGTATTCAGCACTGGGGAACGGTTCAGGCACCGGGCCAGCACTCCGCCAGTGCCTCCAGCAGCCTCTCCACCTGCTGCGGCGTGTGCGCCGCGCTCAGGGTAATGCGCAGCCGGGAGGTTCCCGCCGGTACGGTTGGCGGGCGAATGGCACTGATCAACAATCCCCGCGCACGCAGCCGCTCACTGAGACGCATGGCACGCCCGGCATCCCCCACCAGCAGGGGCTGAATGGCACTGCGGGAGTCCAGCAGGGGCAGATCGCACTGCCGGGCACCGCGCCGAAACAGGGCAATGTGCTGTGCGAGCTGCTCGCGTCGCCAGGACTCTTCATGCAGCAGTTGCAGCGCCGTGAGGCTGGCCGCCGCCAGCGCCGGGGGCATGGCGGTGGTGTAGATGTAGTTGCGTGTAGACTGGATCAGCGCCTCTATCAGCAGTTCGCTGCCCGCCACAAAGGCGCCGGAGGTGCCCAGCGCCTTGCCCAGGGTCGCCATGAGCACCGGCACTTCAGCCTCGCCCAGCCCGGCTGCCTGCACGCTGCCGGCACCCGCCGCGCCGTGCACGCCGAAGCCGTGGGCATCGTCCACCATCAACCAGGCATCGCGACTGGCGCAGGTGGCGGAGAGTTCGGCCAGTGGCGCCGTGTCGCCGTCCATACTGAACACACCATCGACCGCCACCAGGGTGGGCCCGGCGGCCGCGTCAAGTTTGCGCGCCAGGTCGGCACAGTCGTTATGGGCAAAGCGGCGCAGCCGCGCGCCACTGTGCAGGCCGCCATCAAGCAGGGAAGCGTGGTTGAGGCGATCCTGGAGCACAGTGTCACCGGGTCGCAGCAGGGCCTGGAGAATACCGGTGTTCGCAGCATAGCCGCTGGAAAAAAGCAGGGCCCGGGGTCTGCCGGTGAACGCTGCGAGAGCCTCCTCCAGCTCGCGGTGCGCAGCGCTGTGACCGCACACGAGATGGGAAGCGCCGCTGCCCACGCCCCAGCGTGCGGCGGCATCGCGCAGGCTCGCGATGACCTTGGGGTGTGCGGCAAGGCCGAGGTAGTCGTTGCTGCAAAAGTTCAGGTAGTCGCGGCCCGCAAGCCGCACTACCGGGCCCTGGGCGGACTCCAGGGTCAGGCACTGGCGATACAGCCCGGCGGCACGGCGCTCTTCCAGCACCGCCCGGAGACGCTGCGGGAAGGCCTCCTTCATGGCGCTGGCGGCTAGTGCGCCGCCGCTGCGTCGTAGAACTGCGGCGTAGGCGCCTGCGGGGCGCTCGTCACCTCGCGCTGCTCCGGACGAATGCCCAGACGCTGAAACAGGGCCATGTCGGCATTAGCCTGGGGATTGGGGGTAGTGAGCAGCTTCTCGCCATAGAAGATGGAGTTGGCGCCAGCAAAATACGCCAGCGCGTGCATCTCTTCACTCATGGACTCACGCCCGGCAGACAGGCGCACATGGGAGGCGGGCATCAGGATACGGGCCACGGCGATGGTGCGAATAAAATCGAAAGGGTCCAGGTCGGCCTCGTCGGCCAGCGGCGTACCCTCCACCCGCACCAGCATGTTGATCGGCACGCTCTCGGGGTGCTCGGGCAGGTTGGCCAGCTGCTGCAGCAGCCCGGCGCGGTCGCGCTGCGACTCGCCCATGCCGACAATGCCACCGCTGCACACTTTCATACCGGCCTCGCGCACATGGGAGAGTGTATCCAGGCGGTCCTTGTAGGTGCGCGTGGTGATGATCTCGCCGTAGTACTCGGGCGAGGTGTCGAGGTTGTGGTTGTAGTAGTCAAGCCCGGCGTCGGCCAGCTCCTTTGCCTGCGCCTCGGTCAGCATGCCCAGGGTCATGCAGCTCTCCAGGCCCAGTTCGCGTACGCCCTTGACCATGGCCACCACGTAGGGCATGTCACGGGCCTTGGGTGAACGCCAGGCCGCACCCATGCAGAAGCGGGTGGCGCCGCTGGCCTTGGCCGCCTGCGCCTGTGCCAGCACCTTCTCGACTTCCATCAGTTTTTCCGCTTCCAACCCGGTGTCATAGCGATTGCTTTGCGGGCAGTAAGCGCAATCCTCCGGACACGCGCCGGTTTTGATGGAAAGCAGTGTGCTGACCTGCACCTCGTTTGGGTCAAAATAGGCGCGGTGCACACTGTGCGCCCTGAACAGCAGGTCGTTGAAGGGCAGCGCCAGCAGGGCTTCGATTTCGCCGCGGCTCCAGTCGTGGCGGAGCGTGGCAGGCGCGGAGGCGGGAGCATTCATGACAGGTATCCGGAGAAACAGTGGGCGAGCCGACATGATAAACCGCACCCCGCCGCTGTCAACCTGTGACGCGCACCGTGGTTAACAAGTGGGCGCGCCTGCTCGCGGACAGCCTGTTCCCGCAGCAGTGCCTGCTGTGTCGGCTGCCCAGCGCCAGCCACCTGCCGCTGTGCGGCTGTTGCGCGGCTCAGCTGGCGCCCAATCAGCCCTGCTGCCAGTGCTGCGCCCTGCCGCTGCCCCCCGACAGTCACAGCCTCTGCGGGGCCTGCACACAGTGCCCGCCTGCGCTGGACAGGGTACTCGCACCCTACCTGTACGAGCCCTGCCTGGGCCACATCATCGGGCAGTGGAAGTTCCAGCGTCAGCAACACCTGAGCAGCCTGCTCGCAGAACTGTGGCTTGCCGGGGTGGACCCGCCGCAAGATCGCGACCTCCTGCTGCCTGTACCGATACACTGGCGGCGACTGCTGCGGCGTGGCTTCAACCAGGCCACGCTGCTGGCCATGGCCCTGCAGCGCCGCGACTCCGCACTCCAGCGCCTGCCATTGGCGGAGCGCACGCTGCGCCGCCAGCGCGCGGCACCGGCACAGTCGACCCTCACCGCAGAGCAGCGTGCACACAACCTGCGCGATGCGTTTACCCTGCGCGCGCCCGTACAGGGCCGCCGCATCGCGCTGATCGACGACGTCATGACCACCGGTGCCACCGCCGGGACCATCGCGCGGCTGCTCAAGGACGCGGGTGCCGCCGATGTGCAGCTCTGGTGCATCGCCCGGACTCCACCACCAACGACCTGATACACTGCGCCTCTGGCACCGCCCGTCGCGGTCGCTGCCTGGAGTACGCCAATGAGCCAAGCCCAACATCCCTATGACCGCCTGTCGCCGGACTGTGTCATCGACGCGGTGGAGTCCGCGGGCTACCTCTGCGATGCGCGACTGCTGGCCCTGAACAGCTACGAGAACCGCGTCTACCAGGTGGGCATTGAGGACGGGCAACCGCTGATCGCCAAATTCTATCGCCCGGGGCGCTGGGAGGACGCGCAGATTCTGGAGGAGCATGCCTTCAGCCTCGAGCTGCAGGACGCCGAGATCTCCGTGGTGGCCCCGCTGGTCGACGCATCCGGCAACAGCCTGCACCGTCATGAGGGCTTCCGTTTCGCACTGTTCCCGCGCCGCGGCGGCTACCCGCCGGAGCTCGACAATATGGACAGCCTGCTGGTACTGGGGCGCACGTTGGGGCGTATCCATGCTGTGGGAGCCAGTGCGCGCTTCCGGCACCGCCCCACCCTCAGCATTGACGGCATGCTCACGCACAACCGCGACTACCTGCTGGAACACTTCATTCCCCGCGATCTGCAGCCCGCCTACGACAGCCTCACCCGGGACCTGCTGGCGGCCGTGATTCAGCTGTATGGCGAGGTGCAGGAGCGGGATCTGATCCGTGTACACGGCGATTGCCACGTCGGCAACATTCTCTGGCGCGACGACTGCGCGCATTTTGTCGACCTGGACGACTGTTGCATGGCACCCGCCGTACAGGACCTGTGGATGTGCCTGAGCGGGGAGCGCCACGAGCGCGAGCTGCAGCTGGCCGAACTCATTGAGGGCTACAGCGAATTCTGCGACTTTGCACCGCGCCAGCTGCGCTGGATCGAGGCATTGCGCACGCTGCGGCTGGTTAACTACGCCGCCTGGCTGGCGCGCCGCTGGACTGACCCGGCCTTTCCGCGCAGCTTCACCTGGTTCAATACCGAGCGCTACTGGGCCAACCACATTCTGGAACTGCGTGAGCAGCTCTCGGCGCTGCAGGAGGAACCGCTGCGCCTGCTGTAGGGCCCGGAGGTCTAGCCCCGGGGTGCTCCCGCGGGATACAGCACCGACCACAGCCAGCGCAGCAGTGAGTTGCCACGCAGCACTTCGCGGTCCACCGCATCGAAGAACGCCTCGGCGCCCTCCGGGTCCGCAAACAGATCCATGCGGGTGGTAAAGCCGCGCTCCGGGTCCAGCTCCTTCACCACGCGCGCGGGATTGCCGGCCACCACCACGTTGGCCGGCACGTCGCGAGTGACCACCGCCTGCGCCGCCACCACGCTATTCTCGCCAATGGTCACGCCTTTGAGCACGGTCGCGTGATCACCCAGCCACACGTTGTCCCCGATGTGCACCGGTGTGGGCTCCGGGGCGCGTGCCGTGCGGTCATACAGGGTGTGCCAGTCAGAGTCTGTGACATAGGAGCCGTTGGCCATCATCACCCCGTCACCGAGCACAATTTCATCGCTGGCACTGAGGCGGGCGCCGGGACTCATGAGCACGCAGTCACCAATCTGTATGCGTCCCTGCCCCGCCTCGCGCCCCCACACGCCGATCTGCACCCGGTGCATGGGTTCGCCAATGGCGGTGAAGCAGCGCCCGATCTGGATGTTGGCCCCGGAGATATGCACGTACCAGGGCTTCATGATGGTGTGATGCGGCCCCAGAGACGTGCAGCGGGGGCGCAGAAAGTAGTCGGCATACCAGCGCCGGTAGCGGAGGTAGATTTGCTTCAGCCAGTACGGGCGCAGATCCTGGTGCATGGCGCAATTCCCTGGTTGGTCGTGGTGGCGGCGCGATTTATGATGGCAACCCCGCTGGCGCAACTCAAGCGCTGGCTGCACTGTTACAGGAGCCGACCCCGCGTGCAAGCTTCCTCCCGCCCGGTGACCAGCAACCAGCAGGGACTGCACCCGCGTCTCGCGCACACCGTGCGCCGCCACCTTGAGCACCCCTCCCGGGCGCCGCTGGCAGCGCACAATGCAGACGCCTGGCGCAGGCTCGCGCTGCGGCTGGCAGAGGACTCGCGACCGCTGGTGCTGGATTCCTTCTGCGGCACCGGCATGAGCACGGCAATGCTCGCCACCGCCCACCCCGGGCACCTGGTCGTGGGCATAGACCGCTCGGCGCACCGGCTGGCGCTGCACCAGCACGAAGAGCACCTGCCGTATCTGCTGCTGCAAGCCGAGTGCGAGCCCCTCTGGCGTGCATTGGCGGGCGCCGGCCGCGGCGTGGACTACCACTACCTGCTGTACCCCAACCCCTGGCCCAAGGCGCGCCATCTGGGGCGGCGGATTCACGGCCACCCGGGTTTTGCCGACCTGCTGGCGCTGGGCGGCAGGGTGGAACTGCGTTCCAACTGGCCGCTGTACGTCGAGGAGTTCGGCGTGGCCATGCACATCGCCGGCGTGCAGGGCGTTGTGCAGCGACTGCCCGAAGGCCCGCCATTGACCCGCTTCGAAGCCAAGTACGGGGCCAGCGGCCACCCGCTGTGGCGATACCGGGCCCGTATACGCTAAAGTGTGCGCCCGGAAACGAGGAACTGACATGGCCACCAGGAAAGCCGATCCGGTCTGGGACCGGATAGTGCAGGAGACGCAACAACACGCGGCGGAGGAACCGATCCTCGCCAGCTATCTGCATGCCACCATTCTCAACCACAACAATCTGGAGTGCGCGCTGAGCTTTCACCTGGCAACCCAGCTGGACAGCCCGACCGTATCCTCCCTGCTGCTGCGCGAGGTCATCCTTGAGGCGCTCAAGGACGATGCAGCCCTGCGCAAGGCCGTTCGCGCCGACCTGTTGGCTGTCGAGGAGCGCGATTCCGCGTGTCAGGAAATCTACATCCCCTTCCTCTATTTCAAGGGCTTTCACGCGCTGCAAACTCACCGCGTCGCGCACTGGCTCTGGCAACGCGGCCGCCACTCACTGGCACTGTTCTTCCAGAACCGGGTTGCGGTGGAGTTTGCCGTGGACATTCACCCGGCAGCGCGCCTCGGCAGCGGCATCATGCTGGACCACGCCACCGGCCTGGTCATCGGGGAAACCGCCGTGGTCGGTGACAACGTTTCGATCCTGCAATCGGTCACACTGGGCGGCACAGGCAAGGAACACGGCGACCGTCATCCGAAGATCGGCAACGGTGTGCTGATCAGCGCCGGCGCCAAGATTCTCGGAAATATCCGGGTGGGTGATGGCGCCAAGGTGGGAGCCGGCAGCGTGGTACTGGACGAAGTACCCCCGCAC
Organism: Halieaceae bacterium UBA5085; assembly: GCA_002414665.1. Taxonomy (GTDB): domain Bacteria; phylum Pseudomonadota; class Gammaproteobacteria; order Pseudomonadales; family Halieaceae; genus Haliea. The sequence goes on along the minus strand of DIAF01000024.1, from coordinate 13,794 downwards.
ACGACGGTCGCTGGCGTGCCGGCCAAGGTCGTGGGCAAGCCCACCTCGCAATCCCCGGCGCTGGAAATGGACCACAGCTTCTGCTGCGATCCAGAGCAGGAGCTGGCCTGCGAGGATGCAGCGCAGGCGCAGCGCCGACGCTGACCGCGGGCCGTCAGTCGTTGTGGTGGTACTGGGGGGAAAGCTCCTGCACCGCCTCCACAAACGCGGTAACGTGATCGGGATTCACCCCCGGTGTAATGCCGTGCCCCAGATTGAACACGTGGCCGGGGCCGTGGCCGTATCCCGCCAGTATGCTGGCCACCTCCTCACGAATCCGCGCCGGCGAGGCATACAGCATCGACGGGTCCATATTGCCCTGTAACGCCACCCGGTCGCCCACCTGCGCGCGCGCCATACCGATATCCGTGGTCCAGTCGATGCCCACCGCCTGGGCACCCGCATCGGCAATGGCGGGCAGCCACTGACCGCCGCCCTTGGTGAAGAGAATGACCGGCACCTTGCGTCCGTCCGCCTCGGTGGGCAGTCGGCTGATGACCCGCTGCATGTATTTCAGCGAGAACTCCTTGTAGGCCGCGGCGCTCAGTGCGCCGCCCCAGGTGTCGAAGATCTGCAGCGCCTGGGCCCCCGCCTTGACCTGCTCGGCCAGGTAATCCGCCACCGCATCGGCGAGCAGGGCGAGCAGCTGGTGCATCAGCTCAGGCTGATCGTAGGCCATGCGCTTCACCTGGGAGAAGTCCTTCGAAGCGCCGCCCTCGACCATATAGGTGGCCAGCGTCCAGGGACTGCCGGAAAAACCAATCAACGGCACGCTGCCATTCAGCTCACGGCGAATCGTGCGCACGGCATTCATGACGTATCCCAGGTCGTCCGCCGCCGTGATCGCGTTGAGCCCGGCCAGGTCGGCTTCGCTGCGCACGGTTTTGCGGAATTTCGGGCCCTCACCTTCTTCGAAGTACAGGCCCAGCCCCAGGGCGTCGGGCACCGTGAGAATGTCACTGAACAGAATCGCCGCATCCATGGGGTAGCGGCGCAGCGGCTGCAGCGTCACTTCGCAGGCCAGCTCGGCATTCTTGCACAGGTCGAGAAATGAGCCCGCCTGTTCGCGGGTGGCACGGTACTCGGGAAGGTAGCGCCCGGCCTGACGCATCATCCACACCGGGGTGCGGTCAACGGGCTGGCGTTGCAGGGCGCGCAGGAAACGGTCGTTTTTCAGTTCGGTCACAGAATCTCCGTGTGCAGTTTGGCGGATACGGCCGTCTCAGACCTCGAGAAAATCCAGAATACCCTCGGCGGCCTGGCGTCCTTCCCAGATGGCGGTGACCACCAGGTCAGAACCGCGCACCATGTCGCCACCGGCAAACACCTTGGGGTTGGTGGTCTGGAAACGGTACGCCTGCTCCTCGGGCGCAATCACGCCGTCCCACTCATTGACCTGCACACCCAGTTCCCGCAGCCAGGCTGGCGGGTCGGGCTGGAACCCGAAAGCGATAATGACGGCGTCTGCTTCCAGTACCTTCTCGCTGCCCGGAACGGGCTGCGGTTGGCGGCGGCCGCCGGCATCCGGTTCGCCCAGTTCGGTCGTGACCATCTTCACGCCGCAGGCCCGACCGAAGTACTCAACGATCTCGATAGGCTGGCGGTTGAACAGGAATTCCACCCCTTCTTCCCGGGCATTGGCCACTTCCTTGCGCGAGCCGGGCATGTTCAGTTCATCGCGGCGGTAGGCGCATATCACGTGTTCAGCCTGCTGGCGCACTGCCGTTCGCACGCAGTCCATCGCGGTATCACCGCCACCGAGCACCACCACGCGCTTGCCCTTGAGGTTCACGTAATCCGACGGATCCTGCTCGTAGCCGCGATTGTGGTTGACGTTGCCGATCAGGTAGGGGAGCGCCTTGTGCACCCCGGGCAGGTTTTCACCCGGGAAGCGTCCCTGCATGGCCTTGTAGGTACCCATGCCGAGGAATACGGCGTCGTACTCTTCCATCAACTCGGTCACGCTGATGTCACGGCCGACCTCGGTGTTCAGGCGAAACTCAATGCCCATGCCCTCAAACACCTCACGGCGGCGCACCATGACATCCTTTTCCAGCTTGAACTCCGGAATACCGAAGGTGAGCAGACCGCCGATCTCCGGGTAGCGGTCGAAGACAACCGGCTTGACACCGGCGCGGGTCAGCACGTCGGCGCAGCCCAGGCCCGCCGGGCCGGCGCCGATGATGGCCACTTTCTTGCCGGTGGGCACCACCTTTGACATATCCGGCCGCCAGCCCATGGCCAGCGCCGTGTCGGTGATGTACTTCTCCGAGGAGCCGATGGTCACCGCCCCGTAACCATCGTTCAGGGTGCAGGCGCCCTCGCACAGGCGGTCCTGCGGGCACACGCGGCCACACACTTCGGGCAAGGTATTGGTCTGGTGGCTGAGCTCGGCCGCTTCGAACAGGTTGCCTTCACTGACCAGCTTCAGCCAGTTGGGAATGAAGTTATGTACCGGGCACTTCCACTCACAATAGGGGTTGCCGCACTCCAGACAGCGGTGTGACTGCTCCGCCGCACGGTCTGCGGTGAAGGATTCATAGATCTCGACGTACTCTGTCTTGCGCGTCTCGACGCTTTTCTTGTCGGGATCGGTCCGACCGACGTCGATAAACTGGAAATCATTCGACAAACGCTTGCTCATAACGCTTTCGCCTCCCGGCGCCTAGTCGGTGTTACGCAGACGTGACAGCAGCTGATTGAAGTCCGCCGCTTTCGGCTTGACCAGCCAGAACTTGCCCACGTAGTCCTCAAAGTTATCCAGCAACTCAAGGCCCCAGGCCGAGCCGGTCTCCTGCGCAAACTCACGTATCGTGGTGCGCAGGTGGTTGCGGTAGGGCTCCATGTACTCGGAGTTGACGCGGTGGATGTCCACCAGCTCGCTGTTGTACTTGTCAATGAAGGAACGGTCCTGGTCCAGCACATAGGCAAAGCCGCCTGTCATGCCGGCGCCGAAGTTCACACCCGTTGGCCCTAGCACCGTGACCGTACCACCGGTCATGTACTCGCAGCAGTGGTCACCCGCACCTTCAACAACCGCCTGCGCGCCACTGTTGCGCACCGCAAAGCGCTCGCCGGCGATACCCGCCGCATAGAGGCGGCCACCGGTCGCGCCGTAAAGACAGGTGTTGCCGATAATCACCGTATCCTGGGAGCGGAAATTGGCGTCACGCGCTGGGAATACCACCAGCTTACCGCCCGCCATGCCCTTGCCGACGTAATCGTTACAGTCGCCTTCGAGATACATGTGCAAGCCGCCCGCGTTCCATACGCCAAAGCTCTGCCCGGCGGTGCCGGTCAGGCGCAGTACAATGGGCGCATCTTCCATGCCGTTATTGCCGTAACGCTGGGCGATTTCGCCCGACAGCCGTGCACCGATGGAGCGGTCGCAGTTGGTCAGGGAAAATTCGTATTCGCCACCGCTGCGCGACTCGATAGCGGGCAGTGCCGCGGCCACCATGGCCTCGGCTTTTTCCGCGCGGTCAAAGGGGTGATTGGCCACCACCTGGCAATATTCCGGCTGGCCGGCTGAACTCGCGTCCTTGTGCAGAATGGGCGCCAGGTTGAGTCGCGACTGCTTTGGCGTGGCGCCGGGTAGCCGCTCCAGCAGGTCGGTGCGGCCGATCAGGGCCTCCAGCGAGGGCACACCCAGGCGCGCCAGCCACTCGCGGGTTTCCATGGCGATGAAGGTGAAGAAGTGCGTGACCATCTCGATCGTGCCATTGAAGTGGTCCTGCCGCAGCTTTTCGTTCTGCGTTGCGACCCCGGTGGCGCAGTTGTTCAGGTGACAGATGCGCAGGTACTTGCAGCCCAGCGCCACCATGGGCCCGGTGCCAAAACCAAAGCTCTCCGCGCCCAGAATGGCCGCCTTGACCACATCCAGACCGGTTTTCAGGCCGCCGTCGGTCTGCAGGCGAATGGCACCGCGCAGGCCGTTGCCGCGCAGGGTTTGCTGCACCTCCGCCAGACCCAGTTCCCAGGGGGAGCCGGCATAGCGGATAGAGGTCAGCGGGCTGGCCGCGGTGCCGCCGTCATAGCCGCTGATGGTAATCAGGTCGGCATAGGCCTTGGCAACGCCGGCGGCGATGGTGCCCACGCCCGGCTCCGACACCAGCTTGACCGACACCAGCGCCTTCGGGTTCACCTGCTTGAGGTCGAAAATCAGCTGCGCCAGATCCTCAATGGAATAGATGTCGTGGTGCGGCGGCGGTGAAATGAGCGTCACGCCAGGCACCGAGTAGCGCAGGCGCGCAATCAGTTCATTCACCTTGCCGCCCGGCAGCTGGCCACCTTCACCGGGCTTGGCACCCTGCGCCACCTTGATCTGCAGCACTTCGGCATTCACCAGATAATGCGGCGTGACACCGAAGCGGCCGGAGGCGATCTGCTTGATCTTGGAACTGCGTTCGGTACCGTAGCGCGCGGGGTCTTCGCCGCCCTCACCGGAGTTGGAGCGAGCACCCAGCCGGTTCATGGCCGCTGCCAGGGCCTCGTGCGCCTCGGGACTGAGTGCGCCCAGCGACATCCCCGCGGAATCGAACCGCGGCAGAATGGCGCTGATCGGCTCGACCTCGTCGAGGTCCAGCGGCTTCTCCGCCAGTACCGGTTGCAACAAGTCGCGAATCGTTGCCACCGGGCGGGTGTTGACCAGCTCGGCGTAGCGCTGATAGGTCGCATAGTCCCCGGTGGCGACAGCCAGCTGCAGCGTGGTCACCACATCGGGGTTGAAGGCGTGGTATTCCTGGCCGTGCACATATTTCAACAGACCGCCCTGTTGCAGCGGTTTGCGCGGGTTCCAGGCCAGCTTGGCCAGGTTCCGCTGGTCCTGTTCCAGTTCGGCAAAACCGGCACCCTCGATACGCGAAGCCACGCCGCAGAATGCGGTATCCACAACCTCGCGCGCCAGGCCCACCGCCTCGAACAGCTGTGCGCCGCGGTAGGAGCTCACCGCGGAGATGCCCATCTTGGACATGATTTTGAGCAGGCCCTTGTTGATGCCCTTGCGATAGTTCTTGTAGCAGGTGCTCGGTTCACCGAGTAATTCGCCATCGCGAATCAGGTCCTCAAGCACGCTGTAGGCGAGGTAGGGGTAGATCGCGGTTGCCCCGAACCCCAGCAGGCAGGCCACCTGATGGGAATCGCGGGCACTGGCGGTCTCGATGACCAGATTCGCATCACAGCGCAAACCCTGCCGGATTAGGTGATGGTGCACGGCGCCCGTGGCGATCAGGCTGTGAATCGGCAGGCGCGTCGGGGCGATGGAGCGGTCGGAAATGATCAGGATAGTCGCGCCATTGCGCACCGCCTGCTCCGCGGTGTCCACCAGCCTCGCCACCGCCTGCTGCAGGGTCGTCTCTGCCGGGTCGTAAGTGCCGTCGATATCGCAGACATCAAAGCCCGGGCGGTTCAGCGACAGCAGCGTATTGAACTTGCCCTGGGACAGCACCGGCGAACTCAGGATGATCCGGTCAGCGTGCTCCGGCCCCTCGTGGAATACGTTCTTCTCGGCGCCGAGATCAGTCTCCAGGGACATCACGATCGCCTCCCGCAGGGGGTCGATTGCGGGGTTCGTCACCTGCGCGAATTTCTGCCGGAAGAAGTCGTAGAGAGGGCGCTCCTGGCGGGAGAGCACCGCCATGGGCGTGTCGTCACCCATTGAACCGACCGCCTCGTTGCCCGATTCCGCCAGCGGACGCAGCACCTGGTCACGCTCCTCGAAGGTCACCTGGAACATCTTCTGGTAGGGCTTGAGCATGTCGGGCTCGATCCCCGGCGCCTGCTCACCGCCGAAGGTGCCTTCGACGTGGTACGAGTTCTCCTTCAGCCAGCGCTTGTAGGGGTGGCGGCTCTTCAGGCGGTTATCGATGTCCGCCGTGTGCAGCATCTCGCCGGTCTGGGTATCTACCATCAGGATCTGGCCGGGGCCGACGCGACCCTTGGCGATCACGTCTTCACTGCGATAGCCGTGGGTACCCACTTCCGATGCCAGCGTGATGAAGCCGTCCTTGGTTTTCACCCAGCGCGCCGGGCGCAGGCCATTCCGGTCCAGCAGGCACACCGCATAGCGCCCGTCAGTCAGCACAATGCCGGCCGGGCCGTCCCAGGGCTCCATGTGCATGGAATGATACTCATAGAAGGCCCGCAGATCGGGGTCCATGTCCTCCATGTTCTGCCACGCGGGGGGAATCAGCATGCGCAACGCGCGGGGCATGTCCACGCCCCCGGTCAGCAGTACGTCCAGCATGTTGTCGAGGCTGGAAGAGTCCGAACCGGTACGATTCACCAGCGGTGCGATGTCGCTGATGTTGGGCAGGCGATCTGACTGGAACAGCGCCGTGCGCGCCTCGGCCCAGTTGCGGTTGCCATCAATGGTGTTGATCTCGCCGTTGTGCGCCAGCAGCCGGAACGGCTGCGCCAGCGGCCAGCGCGGCATGGTATTGGTGGAGAAGCGCTGGTGGAACACGCAGATTGCGGTTTCCAGGCGCTCGTCGTCCAGGTCGTGGTAGAAGCGCGGCAGATCCACCGGCATTACCAGGCCCTTGTAGGCAATCACGCGGCCCGACAGGCTGCAGATGTAGAAATCCGGGTCACTCTCGTTGGCGATCTCCGCTTTGCGTCGCGCCACGAACAGCTTTGTGGAGAGCTCATCGGCACTGAGGCCCGGAGCGCTGAAGAACACCTGCTCGATACGCGGCAGGGTCGCGAGGGCAATTTCACCACAGACACTGCTGTCGGTCGGGACTTCCCGCCAGCCCACAACGGTCAGTCCCTGATCGATGAGCGCCTTTTCCATTCCGGCGCGCGCGACAGCTGCGCGACCCTCATCCTGGTTCAGGAAGATCTGGCCAACGCCGAAAGGTTCCTCCAGTTCGGCGCCGAAAGCCTCGCGCGCCAACGTGCGCATGAAGGGAACGGGCATCTGCAGGAGCAGGCCGCAGCCGTCACCGGTCTTGCCATCCGCTGCGATACCGCCCCGGTGCGTCATGCATGTCAGCGACTCAATGGCGGTCTGCAGCAAACGGTGGCTGGCATCGCCCGCACTGTGGACGATCAGGCCGAAGCCACAGTTGTCGCGGAATTCTTCAGGGCTAAACAAGCCTGCACTCATACTGTGTCCAGAATAGGTAATAAAAACAAACGGTTACACCGACACGCCCCGTACCTCGGCAGCACTCGGGCGAAAGGGGGAGGTCATTTTACACAGTTGCGCAGTGTGGAACAAACGGCCTCAACAGGGGCTGTCGGCACGCGCCTGTGCCGCACCCAGCAAGCCCTCGAGTTCTTCTCCGGTCACGTCGTCGACAAGGCAGGCCTCGCCGATAGCGCGTAACAACACCAGCCGCATACGGCCATCCACCACTTTCTTGTCGCGACCCATCAGATCAATGAACATTGATGGCGTCATACCGGCGGGAATATCCAGCGGCAGACGCGCCTCACGCAGCAATGCTTCCAACCGCGGGACTTCGTCCTCGGCTACCCAGCCACGGGCGACCGACAGGCGCAGCGCTAGCAGCATACCTACCGCAACCGCCTCACCGTGCAACCAGCTGCCGTAGCCCTGGGCGGTCTCGATGGCGTGGCCGAAGGTATGCCCGAGATTGAGTATCGCGCGCACGCCCCCTTCCCGCTCATCAGCGGCCACCACGCGGGCCTTCAGCGCGCAACTGCGCTCAATGGCCTCAGCGAGGGCGCTGTCGTCACGGCCCAGCAAGCGTGGCATGGCCTCAAGCAGCCAGGCATAAAAGCCGGCGTCACAAATCAGGCCGTACTTGATGACCTCGGCGAGGCCGGCGGACAGCTCGCGAGCCGGCAGCGTGTGCAGGCTGTTGGTGTCAATGAACACGGCGCGCGGCTGATGAAATGCGCCAATCATGTTCTTGCCAAGCGCATGGTTGACCGCGGTCTTGCCGCCCACGGAGGAGTCCACCTGCGCCAGCAAGGTTGTGGGCACCTGAATGAACTCGACCCCGCGCTGGTAGCAGGCGGCGGCAAAGCCGGTGATATCGCCTACAACGCCGCCACCGACCGCAATCAGGGTTGTGCTGCGACTGTGGCGATCGGCCAGCAGGCACTCAAGAATGTGTTCAAAGCTGGCCAGTGTCTTGTGTTGTTCACCGTCGGGCAGGATGATTTCGGTAACCCGGCCTCCGTCACCCAGCGCGGCGCGCAGCCGCGGTACGTAGAGGGGTGCTACCGTCACGTTACTGACGATGGCCACCTCGCGGCCGCGAACGTGCTGGCGCAGCAGCTGCGGGTCGGAGAACAGATCGCGGCCGATGTAGACCGGATAGCTGCGCTCGGCCAGATCGACATGAACGGTATGCATGATGACGGACACAGGGCACTCCAGGGTAAAAGACCGCTATTCTAGCCCCGCGATCCCCCCCTGTCTTTAGCGCTCGGTGGTGAGTGCCTCCATCAGGCGCTGGGCGACGGTGCGCGGGCTGCAGCCGTCGGTGTCGATGACATAATCGGCGATCTCCCGGTACAGCGGGTCACGCACCTTGAACAGATCGCGCAGGACGGTCCCCGGGTTCCCTGACTGCAGCAGCGGCCGCTTGCGGTCGTTGCGGGTGCGACGCACCTGTTCATCCACCGTTGCGTGCAGGTAGATGACGAAGCCGCGGCTTCCCAGGGCCGCGCGGTTCTCGGCACGCATGATCACACCGCCACCGGTGGCGAGGACGATGTCGTCCATCTGCGTCATTTCCTCCACCACCTGTTGTTCCCGGTCGCGGAAACCCGACTCGCCCTCAACATCAAAAATCCAGGGGATATCGGCGCCGGTGCGATGCTCAATCTCGGTATCGGTATCCGCGAAGGCGAGGCCGAGCTGGCGCGCAAGATACTTGCCAATGGTGCTCTTGCCGGCCCCCATGGGGCCGACGAGAAAGACGCGGTGCAGATCCGGCATGAGACGTAAGGACGCGCCCTAGTCCAGCAGGCTGTCAGCGAGGATACGCGGCGTGATAAAGATCAGCGTTTCCGTCTTGGTCTTGGAGTTGGACTCATTGCGGAACAGGCGACCGATATACGGAATGTCGCCAAAGAACGGCACCTTGGTCACGGACTCGATGTCCTCGGTGCGGAACACACCGCCGAGCACGACGGTTTCACCGTTGCCCACCAGCACCTGGGTGGTCAACTCGGTGGTATCGATGGAGGGGATGAAGCCACCCTGGCCACTCGGCACGAGGTCACCCAGTGAGTCCTGGGTAATCACCAGATCCAGCAGGATACGATCATCTGGGGTAATGTTGGGCGTGACATCCAGCTGCAGCACGGCTTCCTTGAAGGACGTGGTGTTCTGGCCGCTCAGAGAACCTTCCTGATACGGAATCTCGGAACCCGACTTGATGATCGCCTTCTGCTTGTCGCCGGTAATCACCTTGGGCTGGGACACAACCTCGCCATTGCCCGCCGCTTCCAGCGCCGACAGTTCGGCGGTCAGGAACAGGTCTTCACTGGTGAAGCCGACCGCGAAGCCGCCGGCCTTGGACGCGACACCGAGGTCGACCATCAGGGCACCCGGAAAGTTCACGCCGCTGGCAGTGCCATCGATCACCGACTGGTTGATCGCCGCCACGTTTGCCGTATCGCCAGAGACGGACAGGGCATTGCCGTTCACGTCGGAATCGACAAAACCGCCGCCCCACTCAATACCCAGCTCCTGCTCCAGGTCGGACTGGGCGATCACAATGCGCGCTTCGATCATGACCTGGCGGATGGGAATGTCCACGAGGTCGATCAGGTCGCGGATCTCTGCCAGCTTGGACGCGGTTTCCGTGACGATCAGGGAGTTGGTGCGGGGCTCAACGATCACCGAGCCGCGCGGTGAGATCAGCGTACCGCCGTCCTCCGAACCCGCTTCGAAGAGGCTCACCACGCTCGCGGCACTGGCGTAACGGATGCGGATAAACTCACTCTGCAGGGGTGCCAGTTCGGCAATCTGCTTGTTCGCTTCGATTTGCTGCCGCTCACGCTCGGCGATTTCCGCCGCAGGCGCCACCATCAGCACGTTACCGACCTGGCGCTTGTCGAGGCCCTTGGTGCGCAGCACCAGCTCCAGCGCCTGGTCCCAAGGCACGTTTTGCAGGCGCAGGGTGATGCGTCCGGACACGGTATCGCTCGCCACCAGGTTGAGCTCGGTGAAGTCGGCAATCAGCTGCAGCACTGCGCGCACTTCAATGTCCTGGAAGTTCAGCGAAATGCGTTCACCGACATAGGTGAATTCGTCCCGGCGCTCTTCCAGTTCCTTCTTGGACAGCGGCTTGACCGCAATCACATACTGATTGTCCGTCTGATACGCCAGGTAGTCGAATTCACCCACGGTCTTCAGGGTCAGCGTTGCACCGCGCTCGGCACTGTTGACATCCACACTGGTAACCGGCGTGGCGAAATCGGTGACATCGAAGCGGCGCATCAGGTGCTCGGGCACACTGGTATCAAGGAACTGCACGCGGATATCACCGCGTTCACTGAACACGTTCACGTCGACCGAGGGGTTGCTGAGCTCCAGGGTCAGGCGCGCCTCACCACTGCCTGCGCGCTGGAATTGCAGATCGTTGATGGACGAGCGCTCGCGGGCAACCTGCTCGACGCGCGCCGTAAGTGCATTGGGGTCGCTGGCCGGCTTGACGTAGTCACCGCTGCTGCCCTGGCCCACCACCAGGAACAGGCTGTTGCCTTCAACCCGGGTCTCGTAGGGCACCAGCTTCACCAGGTTCAGCACCAGGCGCGTGCGGTCACCCGACTCCAGCACCACCACGCCCGTCGCGTTGCCATAGGGCAGGGAGTAGCTTTTTTGCGGCAGCGCGCTGCGCGTGCCCGGGAAGTCAATGGCAATCCGCGCCGGCTTCTCAATAGTGTAGGCCTCCATCGGAGGTGGCGTTTCATCGAAATCCAGTCGCACCTCGATCTTGCTGCCCGGGCGCGAGGCGAATTCGATGTCCGTCACTGTCGGCGCCGCCTGCACGGCCTGGCCCAAGAGGCTGAAAACCAGCATTGCTGCCAGACGTTGCAGTGTACCACTCCGTCTGCAAGATCCCTCTTTCACGGCACTAATCCCCAAATTTGCTGTTTTTTTCAACATGGCTGTCACCAATGGCCCCTGCGTCAGATGCCGCTTAGATCGATTCTCCGCGGACGTTCCACCCAACCGTCTGCGGTACCGTCACTGACGATCTCCACCACCGCCACATAGGAATCCGTCATCTCGACGATCCGGCCGTGGTTGCGACCCAGGTAATTCCCCAGGCGCACACGGTGCACCCCTCCGTCCGGGTCCCGAATCAGGGACCACTGGGTTCCACCGCGCTCCAGCGAGCCCACCATCGTCAACGAATCGAAGGTGTATTGCTCGAGGAACTCGCGAGCCCGCTTTTCGTCCGGTTTGATTGCGCTGATAGCCTGCATCTGGGTGATATCACGCACCTGTACCGGGCGATCAAAGGGACTGCGCAAGGCGGTAGCACTGTAGGCAAAAGCCTCATAGGCCTGAAAGGTCGGGATCGGCGCAATGATGCCACCCGGCCGTGCACGCTTCTCCGCCATAAAAGCGTCCAGATCGCTGAAATTGTCTGACCCGCAGGCTGTCAGCAGCAGGGCTGCAGACACCGCAACTGCGGTCAGGCGCCACTCCATGCTCATGCTAGCCCTCTCCATCCTTGTAGCGATAGGTCTTGGCGGTAATGCTCATGTTGAGCGCGTTGCTGTTGCCCGACGGCGCCGTGATTGAAAAATCGTGCAGCGTTACGATACGCGGCAGGCCCGCCATCCCGCTGATGAACGCCCCCAGGTCATGGTAGGAACCCGTCGCTGTGATGGCAATCGGCAGCTCAACGTAGAACTCGCGCGCCTGCTCCGGCTGCAAGGCGATGCTGTTGATTTCCAGGCCATTCATCAGACCCTTGTTGGTGATGTCCTCCAGCAGCCCGGGGACCTCGGTGTCGCTGGGCAACTGACTGACCAGCGCACCGAAAGACTCTTCCATTTCCAGCATCTGCGCCTTGTAGGCTTCAAGATTGGCCGCCTGGAAGGCCTTTTTCTCGTAATCGCTGCGCAGACGCTCTTCTTCGGCCTGCACGTTGCCCAGCGCGAGCTGCAAATCCTTGATGTGGTAGTAGTATCCGCCCGCGACAACCAGCACCAGCAGCAGAACACAGAGCACTGCCTTGACCGCGGTCGGCCAGGACCCGATGTTGTCGAAGTCGATGTCGTTGACATCGAACTCCCGGAGACTGCGCAGGGTATCTTCGAGTGCCATGCCTTAACCTCCCGCGCCGCTATCGGATTCGGGCAACTGCACCTTCACCTTGAGATTGAACGTCGCCGCCTGATCACCATACTGGGTAGCGGCACGCACGGAATCCAGGTTTGGCTGCTGCAGCCAGTCGGAGGAGTCCAGGCGTCGCATAAGGCTGGAAACACGGTTATTGGACTCCGCCACCCCGATCAGAACGATCTCGTTGTTGCTGCTTTGCAGGCTGGTGTAGAACACGCCGTCGGGCAGGGTACGCACGAGCTGGTCCATCACGCGGACGATAATCGGCCGGTTACCCTGCAGCTCCTGGATAACGCGCATGCGGTCGATCAGCTGGTTGCGGCGGCGCTCCAGTTCGCGGATCTCTTCCACCTGGCGATCCAGCACGCGGATATTTTCCGTCAGGTACTCGTTGCGCGCCTTCTGGTGGTCGATCTGGCCGTTGACAATGCGGTCGCCGAGAATCACCAGTCCAATACCGATAAGTGCAACCATACCCAAGAGGGCAAGGAACTCTTTCTTCCGTTCGGCCCGGCGTTCCTCACGCCAGGGAAGCAGATTGATTTGTGCCATCAGTCAAAGCTCCGCAGGGCGAGTCCGCAGGCGATCATCATCGCGGGGGCATCGCTGCTCAGGGCAACCGCGTTGACCCGGGATGAGATGGTCATTTCGGCGAACGGGTTGGCAACGGCCGTGGGCGTACCCAGCTTGTCCTGCACCAGGTCGACCAGACCCTCCATGGAGGACACGCCACCTGCGAGAATGATGTAGTCAACGTCGTTGTACTGGCTGGAGGAGAAGAAAAACTGCAACGACCGCGCCACCTGCTGTACCACGGCTTCCTTGAAGGGAATCAGGACCTCGGGTTCGTAGTCGTCCGGCAGGCCGCCCTGTTTCTTGGCCAGACCGGCCTCTTCCAGCGGCAAACCGTAACGGCGCATGATTTCATCAGTGAGCTGTTTGCCCCCAAAAAGCTGCTCGCGCGTGTAGATGGTCTGCCCGTTATTCAACACGCTGAGCGTGGTCATGGTGGCGCCGATGTCCACAATCGCGACCATGCTCTCCAGCTCCAGGTTCAGCTGGCGCCGGATCAGCCCGTAGGCACGCTCCATGGCATAGGCTTCGACATCCATGATGCGTGCGGTGAGATCTGCACCTTCAATGGCATCGACACGGGACTCGATCGTTTCACGCCGGCAGGCTGCCAGCAGGACCTCAACGTGATTGGCCCGCTCCGGCGACGCGCCCTGGATCTCGAAATCAATCGCCACTTCATCCAGGGGGTACGGAATGTACTGATCCGCCTCCAGCGTCAGCTGCGTCTCCATGTCGTCCTCATTGAGGCCGGCTGGCATGTCGATGATCTTGGTGATCACCGACGACCCCGCCACGGCGGCAGCGACCGCCTTCAGCTTGGTACGCGACTGCGCCACGACAGCTCGAATGGCGTTGGTGACGCCCTCGACATCGTTCACGTTTTTCTCGATGAC
>DIAF01000034.1:115555-157438 GCA_002414665.1 Halieaceae bacterium UBA5085 | reverse complement strand
TTCATCCCCGCCATCAGGAAGGCGCGCTGCGCAGCGCGCGCGATGGGGGTAACCGTCATGTCGCGGGCGTAGCTGGGGGATTTGAAGTCCAGTTGTTCTCCGCAGCCACGTATAAGCACGGGCCGGTGGCGGCAATCCCGTGCCAGGTCGTCTGCGGCTACGATAAACGCGGCACCACCCGCTACCGGCATCACAATCTCGAGGATGTGCAGGGGGTCAGCCACCATCTTGCTGTTGAGGACATCCTCCACGCTGATCGGCTGCCCGTAAAAAAGCGCTTCGGGGTTGGCTTGCGCGTTGCTCCGCTGGGCCACGGCAATACCCGCCATGGCAGCGGCGTCATAGCCGTACCGGTGTGCGTATTGCTGGGCGATCATGGCGTAGCCGGTATTCTGCCCGACATGACCATAGGGCAGATCGAACTCTGCTTCCGGCGCACCAAAGCAGCCGCTGTGCGCGCCGAGTTGCATGGCTGCCGCGACGGCCGCCGGGTCTGCGTCCGGATCTGGCGGGGCAAGGCGGCCGGGTAGCACGCACAGCACGGCGCGGCACAGCCCGAGCTGTATCGCCGCGGCTGCACGCCACGCCATGGCCACGGCGCTGGTGCCACCGAGGTCCACGGTTTCGGCAAAGCCCACCTGCAGTCCCAGGTACTCCGCCACCACTGCGGGCACAAAGGCCGTTGCCTCGTTGAAATGGGCGCCGTTCACGGCCAGCCCGTCGATGTCATGCAGGGTGAGACCCGCGTCAATCAGCGCCAGCCGCGCCAGATCGGCAATCTGCTCAAGATGGAACATCTTTGGTGCCGTTGCGTACTTCTCCGGCCGGTACTGGGCGCAGCCCACAATCGCTGCCTTGCCTGTCAAGCTCACGGGTATACCCCTCGTCATGCCGTTTGCGTGCGAGCGGATAATGGGACAGAACGGAGCCGTGCCCAAGTGTTGCGGGCAAAACCCGGCGCCGAAACCGGTGGGCGGATTGGCGAAGTAAACCACGTGCGGAGAAAATGACCCTGCGGGCCAGGGTGCCCATTTTATTGACCTCACGCATGGCGTACCGGGGCATTCTTGTGGACTCTCCCTCGCAAACCGGTGGCTTGCCGCCAGCGCGTCGAGGGATTGCAACACTATATCTGGTGCTCGCCCCAAAAAAGTGCCCCGTATATGGGGCTGCTGGCTTGCCCTCACCCGCCGCCTTCGCGCACACTAGGGCGGCTGTCAGTCGATACGGGGAAGGGGTCATGGGAGAAGTGGTCAAGGCATTGCACACGGTAGTGGATATCGGGCTTCAGGATGCCTCTCTGGATATCTGGGACAAAAAATACCGCCTGCAGGATCGCAACGGCAAACCGGTCGACAAGGACATCGCCGACACCCTGAAACGCATAGCCCGGGCGCTTGCCGATGTCGAGGAAACTGAC
Source organism: Halieaceae bacterium UBA5085 (assembly GCA_002414665.1). GTDB lineage: Bacteria > Pseudomonadota > Gammaproteobacteria > Pseudomonadales > Halieaceae > Haliea. The sequence goes on along the minus strand of DIAF01000034.1, from coordinate 156,018 downwards.
GCGGCGCGCAAACACTGGTACCAGCGCTTCCTGTGGGCCCTGCAAAACGGCGCACTGCCCGCCGGGCGGATTATTTCCAATGCGGGTGCCGGGGCCTACAAGCCGGCTACCTCGACCATCAACTGCACGGTGTCAGGCAGCATCACTGACTCCATGGACGACATCCTGCAAAAGAACCATGAAGCCGGCATGACGCTGAAGGCCGGCTGTGGCATCGGTTACGAGTTTTCCACCCTGCGTCCCCGCGGCGCGTACGTCAGCGGGGCGGGTGCCTACACCTCGGGCCCGCTGTCCTTTATGGATATTTATGATCGCATGTGTTTCACCGTGTCCTCGGCCGGCGGCCGGCGCGGGGCACAGATGGGCACGTTCGATATCCACCACCCGGATGTCATGGACTTTATCCGCGCCAAGCGCGAAGACGGCCGCCTGCGCCAGTTCAACCTGAGCCTGCTGATTACCGATCAGTTTATCGAGGCGGTCAAGGCCGAGGCGGACTGGGCGCTGAGTTTCCCGATGACGGTCAAGGAAGTGGAGGAAGCGGGCCTCGACCTGGACAATGACAGCAGCATTGTGTGGCGTCATTTCCCGGTGACCGGGGGGTACGTCAGCAATGACCGGGGCGAGGTCGCCTGCCGCATCTACAAGACGGTGCCCGCGCGTCGTCTGTGGGACATGATCATGGCCTCCACCTACGATTTTGCGGAACCGGGTTTCATTCTGATTGACCGCGTCAACCAGATGAACAATAACTGGTGGCTGGAGGATATTCGCGCCACCAATCCCTGTGGTGAACAACCTCTACCCCCCTACGGCAGCTGCCTGCTGGGCTCCATCAACCTGACCCGCCTGGTGCTGGATCCGTTCACCGACAAAGCGCGTTTCGATTGGGAACGGTATCGCGATGTGGTCGCCGTATTCACCCGCATGCTGGATAACGTGGTCGAGATCAACGGCCTGCCGCTGGCGCAGCAACGGCATGAAATTGCTTACAAGCGGCGTCATGGCATGGGCTTCCTCGGCCTGGGATCGACCATCACCATGCTTGGCATGTGTTACGGCGACGAGGATTCCCTCACCTTCACCGAAGAAGTCGCCCGGGAAATGGCGCTGGTCGGCTGGGAGCAGGCGGTACAGCTGGCGGAAGAAAAGGGTCCGGCGCCGATCATGGATGACCTGTTCGAGGTAACGCCGGAAATGCTGGCGGCCCGGCCGGAAATGCAGCGCGATGGTATTGCTGTGGGTGATCGCCTGCCGGGGCGGGTGCTGCACGCGCGCTACAGCCGCTACATGCAGCGGGTTGCCCAGGCGGCGCCAGAGCTGGTGGAGCGCATTGCAGAGCGCGGCGCGCGCTTTACCCACCACTCGTCCATTGCACCGACGGGCACTATCTCACTGTCGCTGGCGAACAACGCCAGCAACGGCATCGAGCCCAGCTTCGCCCACCACTACGCGCGCAACGTGATCCGCACGGGGCGCAAGAGCAAGGAAAAGGTAGATGTGTTTTCCTTCGAACTGCTGGCCTATCGCAGTCTCGTCAACCCGCGGGCCATGCCTTACAGCGAGCGGGAAGAGGAAAAGCTGCCCGATTACTTTATCGTTGCCGACAGCGTGACGCCAAAGCAGCACGTGGACATCCAGGCCGCAGCGCAAAAGTGGGTGGATTCCTCCATTTCCAAAACCGCCAATGTGCCCACGGACTATCCTTTCGAGGACTTCAAGGACATCTACCTGTATGCCCACGCCCAGGGCCTGAAGGGTTGCACCACGTTCCGCTTCAACCCCGAGGCGTTCCAGGGCGTCCTGGTGAAGGAGCAGGACCTGGAGAACACCCTCTACCAGTTTACCCTGGAGGATGGTTCTACTATAGAACTTAAAGGCAACGAACAGGTGGAGTACGATGGCGAAATGCACACCGCCGCGAATCTGTTCGACGCCCTGAAAGAAGGTTATTACGGCAAGTTCTGAGCCGGGAGACAGCAATGACGGTCAAGATTGGCAGCAAAATAGTCAGTTACAAAGTGGTACCAAAGGGCGCAACACCGGAGCCGGTCGCGGGTGATCGCGACGCCGTGCCAGCCAGCAACGTGGTGCACATGCACGAAGCGTTTCAGCGCCCGGAACGTTTGGTGGGGTCGACCTACAAGGTGAAAACCCCGATGTCGGAACACGCGCTGTATATCACGGTGAACGATGTGATCCTCAATGAGGGCACCGAACATGAACTGCGGCGCCCTTTCGAAGTGTTCATCAACTCCAAGAACATGGAGCACTTCCAGTGGGTGGTCGCGCTCACCCGACTGATTTCGGCGGTGTTTCGCAAGGGCGGTGATGCCACGTTCCTGGTCGAGGAGCTCAAGGCGGTGTTTGATCCGCGTGGTGGCTACTTCAAGAAAGGCGGTGTGTTCATGCCTTCGATCGTCGCCGAGATCGGCTACGCGATAGAAGACCACATGAAGCACATCGGGCTGATTGACAGCAAACTGGATGAGCACCAGCAGAAGTTTATCGAAGAGAAGCGCCGGGAACTGATGGGCGAAAGCGCCAACACGGCCACAGATGCAACGGCGTCAACGGAAGCCACCGGGTTTCCCCCCGGCGCAAGCCTCTGCTACAAGTGCAATACCAAGGCGGTTGTGCTCATGGATGGCTGCATGACCTGCCTGAACTGTGCCGATTCCAAGTGCGGGTAGCGGCATTTGCCGGCGCGGGGCGACAACCTTGACGGCTACGTCCTCGACAATATGGAGGGCGCGGTCGATCAGGCAGCCTTCCTCGCGCGAACTGACACGCCTGTAGCCATCGTCGGTGCCCGCGGCACGGGCAAGATGTATATCGCCCGCATTTTCCACAGCCGTGCCGGCTGCGGCCCCGACACGCTGGTGGCTATCGACTGCCGCGAGTTCCGCAATCGCGACGATGCCAACCGCCGCATTCGCCACGCCCTGGAGATGGGTGCCGGCAAGACGCTGGTCTTCAAATCGCCCCAGCTGATGAGCGCTGATGCCCAGCTGCGGCTTGCCCGACAGATTGCCACGCGCCAGTTTGTCGATGTGGAACCGCCTACCTACCTGCCACCGATGCGTTTCGTCGCGCTGTTCCCGGATACGCTGGCAAGGCTGGTGGCAGCTGGTGAACTACAGCCCCGGCTGGCCAGCGTTTTTGCCGCTTACCCTGTTCGGGTGCCGCCAATGCGCCACCGGCAGCAGGCGATTCTGCGCTGGGCGCACAAGATCCTCGATCAGGAGTGCGCCTTGCGCAACGTGGTGGTGAAAGGGTTCACGCCGGAAGCCGAACAGGCACTGCGCGAACATCCCTGGCACGGCAATATCAGCGAGATTCGCCAGCGCGTGGTACACGCCCTGGAGCGACGTCCCGCCGGCGCATGGCTGACGCCGGTGGAGTTGCAGCTGGTCCTTGGCAGCCGCGCGCGCAGTGCCGGCATGCTGTCACCGCTGCGCCGCAATGACAGTGAGGCCCCGGGCTATGCGCCAAGTGTGCTGGAGGAACTGCGGCAGGCACTTGCCGATATCCTGCAACATTGCATTGAAGGTCGGCACCTGCTGCCGCTAGGCGGCTGGTTGCAGGACGAGGTGGTGCTGGCAGCGCTCGCGCGCTATGCAGGCGATGCGCGTCCCGCCGCTCGCTTCCTGCAGGTGCCGCGGCGCAATCTGGCGCGCTGGCTGCCGGGTATCGAGCATCGGCGTGCGGCGCGCGGCGCCTGTTCCGGGTGGGTTGAGCCTGCCCGGTTGGTCACGGACTGGGTGCGCGGGCTTGGCCAGAGCGGCAGCGGGCCCCTTGCGCAGGCAGAAGCGCTGCTGCTCGAGCTGCTTGAGGCGCGCCGTCAACAGACCACCGTGGCCCAGCGCGCTCAGCTGCTCGGTGTATCGCGGCCCACCTACTCCCGTCGGTTGCTGGCAGTGGGGACGCTGCCGGAGGCGATGGCCGGTGGATAGGAAACAGCGCGGCGCGGCGCGACCCGGCGACGCGGGGCGGGTACCTGTGGCAAACGACAGGCCGACACCAGCGGCGCTGGCTGCAAGCTACGCGGCGCTTGCGGAAAGTCCGCTACCGCCCCCGCTGGGTTTTTCGGCGCGACTCAATCTGTTACTGGACCTGACGGCTGTGGTGCCCACCCGTATAGAAGGTCGCGTGTTGGGGGTGCTGGCCATCAATCCCCGCTGGAAGGAGCTCGATGTACGTCGCTGGTTACAGCAGGACCAGCTACCGCCCCGTGAGGTGTTGCGCCACCTGGTGACTTTGCTGGTGGCCCAGCTCGGGTCGGAGCACGATGTTCTGCGTTGGGAGGCATTCCTGATTTACGGTGCCCCCACCATCACCTCACCGGTAGAACACCTGCTCTATCGCGAGGATCGCGGGCGCCGTGACATCGCGTCCCGCATTTTCGCGCTGCTCACTGAGCAGTACGCCATCCCCCCTTCCAGTTATGACGCTGACCTGGTCTTCCAGCGCTGCCTCAAGTTGATGCAGCAGTTCAATATCTACGAGTGGGAAGACTTCCAGGCCGGCCACATGGAGCCCTTCCGCAGCGTGCTTTTCCCGGAAACCTCCTGAAACGTCCGCGAGCTGCGCCATTTACCGAAAAAAGGCAAATTAGTGCTTGCAGTCGCGGAGCCACTACTAAAATACTGTTACGCAGAGTCACACAAGCGAGAAACCTTATGCCTGATCACAACGAGGCCCAGGACGTCAGTGGCGTCCGCGTGGCCATCATCGACGATGCCAAGACCATCCGGATGATGATGTCTCATACCCTGAAGCAGATGGGTTGTGAAGTGGAGACGGCGGAAGACGGTTATCAGGGGCTTGCCCTGTTGCGGCGCTTCAAGCCCGATATCGTCTTTCTGGATATCACCATGCCGGAGCTGGACGGCTACCAGACCTGCAGCCTGATCCGGCACGCGGAGGATACCCGCGATCTGCCGGTGGTGCTGCTGTCGTCGTCCGACGGGATATTCGACATCGCCCGCGGTCAGGCACGGGGCGCCAACGCGCATGTCAGTAAAATTCCCCCCGATCCGGTCTTGCGACAGTTGATCCACGAACACACCCGGGCCCACGAGGCGGCCTGACATGGCGCGGGCCTTTAACGCCCTGCGAGCGCTGCACCAGCGCCACGCCCAAGGCAGTCCGGCATTGCCGTCCCCGCCTGCAGCGCAGCCTGCCTGGTCGGGTGCGGCGATCGACATCGCCGGTGTGCCGCTGGTTATCGCGCATGGCGATGTCGAAACCATCACTGCGCTGCCCCCGCTGACCCGCATTCCGGGAACGGGCAACCGGGTGCTGGGGGTTGCTGCCTACCAGGGTGACCTGTTGCCGGTGTTCTGCGGTGATACCCTGTTTGGCCAGCGTCTGTCGCCGGGACGCAGGCGTGAGTACTGTTTGGTGATCTGCCAGCCCGGGCTGCACGTGGGCCTGACGGTGAGCCAGGTGCGGGGTAATGTGACGCTGCCCCTGTCACAGCGCAGCGCCGACACGCCATTGCAAGGCCTGTTGGCAGAGTGCTGCGACGGGGGATTCCGGCGTGGTGAAGAATTCCTGGGCCTGCTGGACAGCAGGCTGTTGATGGCCAGTGGCGCGCTGGGCGATACCAGCGTACTGCCCGCTGACCCTGTTGAGGACGCTGTACCATGAGCCAGACCGTTCTGCTTGTTATTGTTCTCGCCCTGCTTGTGGCCCAGGGTGTTACCGGCTTCCTGTTGTGGAAAGCCCGCCGTGATGGCGGCGCAGCGACCGACTCCCACAGCGGCATCCTCCAGGCCCTGCGACGCATGGCCGACGGCGACCTCACAGCCAGTGCAGAGAGCACCGGGCCCGCGACCGCGGCGGTCGCCGAGCAGCTGAATGCCGCCCTGGCACGGCAGCGGGAGCTGGTGTCCGACCTGCGGACGCCGTTTGAAAGCCTGGCCGCGGAGTTGCACCGGCTGGCCAGGAATAGCCATGGGCACAGTGAAACCAGTGCCGGCATGGGACGTCAGCTGGAAGAAGTCAAATCCGCACTGGTGCGTGAAATGCAGGCAGCGGAAGACATGAGCAGTATCAGTAAGCAGGCGCGCGAGGCCATGGGCCGCCATCGGCAGCTGGTGAGCCGTGGCCAGACCCTCGCCACTGATATGGCGCGCGCCTCGTCGGATGTGCGGGAGTCCATGCAGGAAACCTCGAAATCCGCCAAGCGCCAGGGCGAACTGATACAGTCAGTGACCACGGCCGCGGAATACATCCAGTCGCTGAACACGCGCATCTCGGTGGTCGCGATCAATACGCGTATCGAGGCGGAGCGCGCCGGCGAGCACGGCCGCCCGTTCCTCGGTATTGCCGAGGCTATTGGGGATCTGCTGCGTGAAGCCGAGGAGGAAGGGCGCAAGATCACCTCAGAAGTGCGCATGTTGCAGAACCTGTCCGCGGAAAACCTGAACAGCCTCGAGCACACGGTGGGCGCCGTGGTCACCATCCTGGATTTTGTCGAGCGCATCGACGCGTCTCTGGAAGATATCAATCATGGTGCTGCCCACCTCCTTGACCAGGTGGATTCCCTGGGCAATACCACGCAGCAATCGGCCGAAACCGTGCGTCGCCTGAACGGACTGCTGGGCGAAGTGCGCGAGCAGAATCGCGCGCTGCGGGAGGGTGCGGAAGCGACCCAGCAGGGTATCAACGCCTTGCAGCAATCCCTCTCCAACCTGGGCCGCAACCTCGCCCGGCTGCGCGTCGACCAGACAGGTAGTGCGCTGAATGTCTGAGTTGCAGCCACACGCCAGCTCGCGCCAGGGCATCGACCTGATAGATCTGGGACGCCTGCGGTCATCACTGCAGGGTTCTCTGGACGCCGCCGAGGCGGCACTGATCGACTACAGTCGCGACATACAGCGCCGCGAACCGCTGCTCCATTGCCTCTGGTCGGTGCACCACATCACCGCTGCGCTGGGCAGCCTGCGGCTGCACAAAGCGGAAATGCTGGCCCTGGAAATGGAGCGTGGTTTCCTGCGCCTGCTGCGGGGTGATGTGGTGGCAGAGCGACGCAATCTTGTCATGGGTGGCTTGATGCGGGCTATCAAGACGCTGCCTGCCTACCTGGATCATGTCGAACAGCTGCGCCTCGACAGTGGCCGCGGCCTTGAGCCCTGTGTCAATGATCTGCGCCGCTGGGCCGGAGAAGTGCCGCGCCCGGCGGCGCTGTTTTTCCACTGTTCCGTGGCCGGTGACTGTGGTGTGACCCGGGGCGGCCAGCGCCCGGCGGAAGAGGCTATCCGGCGCGGCGCTGATGTGTTGCTCGCGCCTTATCTGCAGGGCGCCAAGGGTGTGCTGGGCTCGCGGCCCGGCGCGGAGAGCGCGCGCACCCTGGCGCGCATCGCGCAGAAGATGCACGGCTTTCTCGCCGGCACGGTGCAGGAGCCATTCTGGTTGTTGCTTATGGCGCTCTGTGAAGCGCTCGCAGCGGAGCTGGCGGAGCCAGATGAGTGCATTGCGCAGATATTCAAAGCCGGTGCCTTCATGGTCAAACATGCGCGGGAGCACGGCAGCGCTGTCGACCCCCGGATGGACTATCCGGCGTACGTGCAGCAGCTTTTGTACTATATGGCAGCCTGTCCTGTGCAGCCGCTGTACGTGGCTCACGCGTGGAAGGTGTTCGGCATTACCGAGGACACCCTGCGCGATGCGCAGCGCGGCCTGATACACAACGATGCCCTGCTGGCCGCATTGCGCGGTGCTTCTGCGCGCCTTTCCCGTCTGGTTGAGGCCCTGGAGCAGGCTGACCTGGAAGCGGTCGCCACCGGGCGCGTGCCGCAGCCCGAAGACAGCATTGCCGAGCTGCAGGCCATTCGCCTGCGGCTGATCGCTGCCGGGGAGGAGCTCCTTGCGGAGGATCTTCGGGGTGCAGATGCCGTTCTGGAGCAGCTGTATGCGGGACGCTTCGCCGAGGAACCTGAACGCTGTCGTCAGGCGGTGCTTTCCCTCGCGCAAACTCTGGTGGATACGCAACTGGCCATCGCCAACCGCGTGTTGCTGCGCGGTGAGCAGCCTGCGTCAGAGCCGTCATTCGCCGTACTGGCGCCCCTGCTGCTGGCCAGCGGTGAACGCCTGAACCAATTACAGGAACAGCTGCAGCAAGGTGCCGACGATGACCTGCGGCGCGCTGTTGCGGCCGACCTTCTGACCATGGAGGACGCGCTGTCGCTGCAGGGCATGCTGCGCGAGGCTGCGGTCGCCGGGCAGCTGGGGCGCTGGCTCGCCGAGGCCCGCGAACGGTTGACGTCGGATGAGCCCGCTGCCATGCACTTTGCCCGGGCGCTGGCGTGGCTGTCACTGCATATCGAGCGATTGAGCCTCGACCCTGCTTCTGCCGGCGATGATGTGCTCTGCGCAGCGGAACAGGCCGCGACGTTTCTGCAGCCGGCGCCTGCGGATGAGACCTCGGGCGCGCAGTCCGCGGACTCAGCAGAACAGGCGCAAGGCGCGTCGGCGACCGAGCGAGCTGAAACCATTCCCGCGGCTTTCCGGGAGGTGTTCCTGGAGGAATCCGAGGAGATCATCGCCCGCCTGCAGAGCGAGCTGCCGGCCTGGATTGCAGCGCCGGCGCGGGACGAGCGTCTGCGGGAAATACGCCGGCACTTTCACACCTTCAAGGGCAATGGCAACGCGGTGGGCCTGTTCACGCTGGGAGACCTGGGCCGCGATGTGCAGGACCTGCTGGATCGGGTTCTGGAAAGCCAGCAGCCGCTGGATGCGACCCTGCCTGTGTTGCTGCAGGATGTCCTTGAGGCATTGCCGGAATTGGTCGCGACCTGCGGCGGTGCCGGAGAATTTGATGCAGCCCGCGTGCGGGAACTGCGCAATCGCTGTATGAACCTTGGCCGGGGGATCGCCGATGGACGGTAATCAAAAGGAGCCCACCGTCGAGGAGCTGCTCAGGGAACCCTGGGCGCAGCCACTGCTTGAGGAGTGGGGGGAGCATGCACTGCGTTGGCTGCTGAGTCGTCGCCTTGATGAGCCGGAGGAGAAGCTGTTTGCCGTAGCCGGCGATCGCCTGCGCCGTCCAGCGGCGGATCTCAGTGACCAGGAAGCGCGGTTGGGGGCGCGTCATATGATGGGTGGCGCGGTCGCGGATGACCTGTCCGACTTTATCGAGGAAGAGATCGTGTTGACCTCGGTCAGTGATTCCAGCGGCATTTACGGCGGGCGTGCGGGGGAGGCTGGCTCAGGGCGCATGGATGCACCACGGCACGAGTTTATCGCCGTGCGTCACGCGCGCGGCGCTGCTGACCGCAGCACCCATGAAGCAATCGCGCACCTTGCTGGCGCCGATGTACTCAACCTCGGTCCGCCACCAGCCCTGCCCAGCACCCTCGAGCGCGATGAGGCCGATTTGTCCGCTGCGCTGGAGGCTTCCGCCGCACCCGAGGAGCAGGCGACCGATGCCGCGCCTGAGGTGATCGGGACCACCCTTCCGGAAGTCGCCGAGACGGCAGCGGATGACGCGTCGCAGGCGCCCGTCGAGTCCGTTGCGCCTGAGGTATCGCCAGCCGCGACGCCAGTAACCCCGGACACTACAGACCTGCCCGCGCCCGTGCCGGCACCCATCGCAGCGCAGACCCCAGCGGAGCCGCCGCTGGCTCCGGCCGTCGCACCGCCCGCCGCCGAGCTGGCTGAGGCGGACGCAGACGAACTTTCCTGGTGCGTGCCGCGGGATATCACCTTTAACTTCAGTACCCGGGGCGGCAGCGAGCTGTTCCAGGATTTTCTCGATGCCTTTATCGAGGAGGCCGGTACGGAGCTGGAGAAACTCGAAGACAGCCTCGGTGCCTGGGAGCGAGAGACTGCGGGCGGCGCTCCGTCGGGCGCCGCGGCGTCGGGAAGCGAAGCATCGAAGCAGGTCTCGAGGGTGCTGCATACCCTGAAGGGAATAGCCAAGGGCGTTGGCCTGCAGCGTTACGGCACGCTCATTCACAATTTCGAAACCCTGCTCGACCGGCTGCCCTGCGAGGCCGGCGGCGAAGCGCACTATTTTCGCATCATCAATGCCTGGCTGGATGCAACGGTGCGCGGCTATGAGCATATCCAGCAGACGCGTAACGATGTTGCCAGTGAACTTCCACTGCAACAGGACGCACCTCCGCCCGCCGCAGGTGACGCCAGCGCGACGGCGGGTGGCGCGCCGCAGCTGCAACCGCTGGCACCGGGCCAGCGCCAGGAAGATCGCAAGATTGCCGACGCCGGAGCCCAGGCGCTGGGTGCCCAACAGACGATCCGCATCAGCCCCGATGCCCTGGATTACCTGCTCAACCTGGGCAACGAGGTGCAGAAGCTCGGTGTTCGCGCTTCCCAGAGCACCCTGCAGAGCAAGCGCGCGACGGGCGAGCTGTTGAGCCGGCTGGGCTCTCTGCGCACGCACATCGGGCGCATTTCTGATCGTGCATTGCTCAGCGCCACGACCCGGCGTAGCGGTCCGGATACGGAGCTTGATGCCCTGGAAATGGACCAATACTCCGATATTCACGAGGCCGCGAGCATTCTGCGTGAAGCGGTGGATGATCTCGACGAGCTGGCGCGGCTGGCCGGGCGCCACACTTCGGCGGCAGAAGCGCTGCTGAAGCAGCAGGCCGGTATGGTCGCCTCCCTCGGATCGTCGATCCGTGCGGCGCGTGTGGTACCGGTTTCACGGTTGATGCCCGGGCTGCGCCGCATCGTGCGCACGGTCAGCGCGGAACTGGGCAAGGCGGTCATGTTCCGGGTGATCAGCGAAGCCGGCAAGCTCGACCGCGACAGCCACGCCTGCTGCCAGATCATTCTCGAGCACATGGTGCGCAACGCATTGGATCACGGTATCGAAGCCCCTGCGGAGCGCATTGCGGCCGGCAAGTCGGACACGGGTGTGATCAGCATCGATGTGCGCAAACAGGGCTCTGATTATGTGGTATCGCTCAGCGACGATGGTCGCGGCATCGACCCCCAGCGCATGCGGGAACAGGCTCGCAAGAAAGGTCTCGACGTCGATGTGGATAACCTCACCGATCGCGAAGCCCAGCGCCTGGTGTTCCACCGCGGGTTCTCCACCGCCGAGCGGATCAGCGAAATCTCCGGCCGCGGGGTGGGCATGGACATCGTGATGGGAGAGTTGCAACGCATCGGGGGCGATATCGAGATCGAGTCCAACCTCGGTCGCGGCACGACTTTCCGCATTCGCATACCCTCCAACATCAGCGTTAACGGTGCCCTGCTGGTGACCGTCGCGGATACCGCTTACGCGATACCCTTTGACGGTCTGATCGGCGTTGAGCATGTGCCGGCGGATGAATTTCTGCAGGCGGTTCAGGGCCAGACGGATCTGCCCTTGCTGGGCCGCCGCTGTCAGCCCTCCTACCTGGCGGCCCTGTGTTCCGGTGTGCCCCTGCCCGACCGCGACAACTGGGGCGCTACCGTCCCCGTTATCGTGGCCGGATCCGGACAGCACCATATGGCGATTGCCGTGGATCGCGTGGAAGAGGCCCTTGAACTGGTAATCCGCTCACTGGGCAGCCAGTTCGCCAACCTGCCCTGGGTCGTGGGGGGAACCACCAGCGCGGACGGGCGGGCCATTGTCGCGCTTAACCTGAACCTTCTGGTCAGCCGCCAGGCACTTGAGCCTGTGCCGGATCTCTCGCTGGAGCCGGTGGCCGACGTCAACCTGCTGGTCATGGTGGTCGACGATTCGCGCACCCAGCGCATGGTGGCGACCAGCCAGCTGCAAAGTCTCGGGGTAGAGACGGTCACTGCGGAAAACGGGCTTGCCGCCATGGAGCTTCTGGCAGGCATACACCGCCTTCCGGATGTCATTTTGCTGGACATTGAAATGCCGCTGAAAGACGGGATCCAGACCCTGCGCGAGATTCGCCGGTCCCCGCGCCTGCAGTCCATCCCGGTGATCATGGTCACCTCGCGGACGGGGCCCAAGCACCGCGCGCTCGCCGAACAGGCTGGTTGCAGCGGCTACATGGGCAAACCGTTCAACTTCCCGCTGCTGGTGGAGCAGATTGCGGAGTTGACCGGTTATCCCCTGCGCCTGTCCTGATATGGAGACGCAGGTGGCAAACACCGTGCCCGCTGTACTGCTTCCCTGCGCCGATGGCGCCACCTGGCTGGTGCCGCTGAACGGCCTCGCGGAAATCGTGGTGGTGAGTGATGAGGCAAGCGCCACGCTGCTCTGGCGAGAAGCCCGGATTCCCGTGCTGCGCCCTACCCCGGCGGCCCGGGCTTTCGCCGTGTTGCTGGGTATCAACATCCCTTTCTGGGCACTGCCGCTGGCCCCGGAGCCGGTGGTCTACCGCCCGCTGTCGGCAGACGATATTGCGGACGATGCGGCGCCAGCAGCGGGCGGTACCCCGGCGTGGATAGAGGGCAGGCAGTGCCTGGTGCCTGATATGCTCGCAGCTGAGTCCGGCCTTTCCCCGGTGCCCTGACTGGCCGTTACAGCCCCTGGCAGGCGGCTGCCGGTTTACACGGGTCTGTAAAAAAATGGCGAATAATGCCCCAAAAATCGCCACAAAAATCAGCTGTAACGTAAAATTTTGGGTCAAAAACGACACTTTTTTCCAATTAACACCCAATAATGCTTTTCCCGGCATTGTCAGGCAGCGGCTGCCTGCCTATAACTGAGCGCGCTGCGAATGCGCAGCGGCGCTGCCGGACAGGCTCGGCCAGACAGGCTCGGGGAGACGGTTGGTTGATCCTGCAGCGTCGGAAAGGATATCTGTGAATACCAGGGGGCAGCCATGTTTACCATTACACCCACGGCCACGCTGGGATCCAGCCAGCGGGATGACCTAGAAGTTTTTGCCGTCATTGACGGCCGCAAAGTGTTCTTGCCTGAGGAGGCACGTTACGTCATGCAGGATCGACGCGGGCTTTGGTTCTACAGCAAGCGCAAGCCACGTTTGTCGGAAGGTGACTGGACACCGAACAAAACCAGTATTGCCTGTGTCACCGAACGGGGTTGTGTCCGGGTTTTGAAGACGGAACCCGCGACAACCTGGCTGGAAACCTGCCAGCGGACCATCCGCATGGTGGCCCGGGATGGTGAACGACGCCCGGCCGACGACGCTGCCTGATTACGGCGCGCGCTCGTCGTCGCCGGTGTCGGCTGCGGGTGTCTCGGCACGATCGGGGCTGCGGTCAACCGCGCTGAGCCGGTCGACATCAATGTCCAGATGCAGAGGTTCCAGGGTGGGCATCTGCTTGCTGGTCGCTGTGGAGAGGTGCTGGAAGCGATCGACCTTGCCCGCGAGACCTTGCCGCCCGCTGAGACCAAGCACGGTGCTGTTGTACTGGTTGGCCGCCGTCTGCAGGGTATTGCCGAGCCGTTGCAGGCGTTCAGCCACGGTGCACACCTGATTGTACACATCGCCGGCGCTGCGGCTGATTTCCTGCGCTTCGCGGTTGCTGCGCTCCACGATCCAGAGGTTGGCGACCGTGCGTAGCACCGGCATCAGTGTACTGTGTGATACCAGCACCACACCGCGCTGGTAACCATAGGCAAACAGATCGCGGTCCTGGCGCATTGCTTCGATCCAGGCCGGCTCAATGGGCATGAACATCAGTACGAAGTCGGGGCTGCCCAGCCCCGGCAGGTTGGCGTACTCCTTGCCAGCCAGATCGTCGATATGCTGTCGAATCGCCCGTCCGTGGGCCTCGAGCCGGGCGTCACGCTGCACCTCGTTGTCTGCCGCCAGCGCAGCTTCATAGTCCACCAGCGACACTTTGCTGTCGATCACCAGGTGGCGCTTTCCGGGCAGCAGGATCAGCGCGTCGGGCAGGCGCCGGCGGCCCTGCTCGTCCCGCATCGCCGCCTGCGTAACATAGTGCTCCCCAGGCAGCAGGCCTGCTTGCTCCAGGGTGCGCTCCAGTTGCGCCTCGCCCCAGTTTCCGGTGGTTTTCTTGTCCCCCTTGAGAGCGGCGGCAAGATTGCTCGCCTGTTCACTCATGGCGAGGCCGATCTCCAGCACCTTGCGCAGCTCCGCTCCCAGTGTGGCCTGGCCTTGCAGGGACTCCGCGTGGACGCGGTCGATGCGCTGCTGGAAGCTGCTGATCTGCTCGCGAAACGGCTGCAGCAGTTGACCCAGGGCCTCCTTGCTGTTGTCCGTGAACTGGCGCCCGCGGGCCTCGAAAATCCGCTGTGCGAGATGCTCGAACTCAAGCTTCAGCAGCTCACGGTTTTCGTTCAGCATGCGCAGCTGGTCGGCGTGCTGGCGTGCCTGCTCCCGTTGCCGGGCAAGCAGGCGATCGTACTCGCTGCGCAGGCTCTGGTAGCGGTCGGTGACTTGTTGCAGCGCCTGCGCCTGGGTGGCCGCATGTTGCTGGTGCAGGCGCAAGCGCCAGATCAGCGCCGCTATCAACCCGGCGGTAAGCCCGCCGAGGATACCAAGTGCGGGCAGCAACCAGGGGCTTTGCAGGACGCTGATGGGCACGCGCCGTTAGCTGCTGCGGGGCACGGCCAGCTGCGAGATATCCGCTACCCGCAGGAACCGCTCGCGCAGGCTGTGCAGCAGGCTCAACCGGTTGCCGCGCAGCGCGGGGTCCTCGGTGTTGACCATGACCTCGTCAAAGAAGGCGTCAACCGGCGCCTGCAGGGCTGCCAGGCACGACAGCGCTTCGCTGTAGGCGCCGTTGGCGAGGTGGCCCTCGCTTTCACTGCCAAGCACCGCAAGGCGCTCTGCGAGCGTTTGCTCCGCGGGGTCCTGCAGCAGGTCGCTGCGCAGGTCGCCAAAGCGGAAGCCGTCCTCCAGCTTGTCCAGGATATTGCTCACGCGCTTGTTCGCCGCGGCCAGCGCGGCCGCCTCCGGCAGCTGGCTGAACGCATGCACCGCGAGCACCCTGCGCTGCACATCCAGGGGCTTTCCGGGTTTGTTGGCGCTAACTGCTTTGAACACTTCCGCAGGGATATCCAGCTCTTCATACCAGGCGCGGAAGCGTTCCAGCATGTAGTCGAGCACCTGCTCCGCGGTGCCTTCCGCGAGCGCGTCGGCGCTGTAACCCTGCACCGCCAGCGCAAGGCACTCCCGCAAATCGAGATCCAGCTCCTTCTCGACCAGGATGCGCAGTACCGCCAGCGACGCCCGGCGCAGGGCAAAGGGATCCCGAGAACCGGTGGGGGGCTGGCCGATACCGAAGATCCCCACCAGCGTATCCAGCCGGTCCGCCACTCCCACGGCCGCGGCGGTCAGTCCCTGCGGCAGACGGTCGCCGGCGTAGCGTGGCCAGTAGTGCTCCTCAACCGCAGAGGCTACCTCGGGTGACTCACCGTCGTGCCGCGCGTAATAGGCCCCCGCAATACCCTGCATGTCGGCAAACTCCAGCACCATTTGCGTGCCCAGGTCCGCCTTGCAAAGCAGGCCGGCGCGCTGTGCGTCAGCCACGCTGCCACCGATCCGAGCCGCCAGTTCTCCGGCCAGCTTCGACACCCGCTGTGACTTGTCGTAGAGCGACCCCAGCTTCTGCTGGAAGACAATAGTGCGCAAACCTTCAAGCCGCGAAAACAGGCTGTGCTGTTTGTCGGTTTCGAAAAAGAAGGCTGCGTCGCTGAGCCGCGGGCGGATCACCCGCTCGTTGCCGGCTATCACCTGCGCCGGATCCTTGCTCTCTATATTGCACAGGGTGATGAAGTGTGGGAGCAGAGCACCATCGGCGTCGACCAGGTGGAAGTACTTCTGGTGCTCCTTCATTGAGGACACCAGTGCTTCTGCAGGCACACTGAGGAAGCGCGGCTCGAAGTTGCCCGTCAGCGCTACCGGCCATTCAACCAGCCCGGTTACCTCATCCAGCAGGTCGGGGTCGATGACCGCGTGCGCGTTCAGTGCGCTGGCCTCGACCTCAACCTGCTCGCGGATCATGGCGCGACGCTCCTCGAAATCTGCGATGACTTTCGCCCCGGCGAGGGTCTCTGCGAAGTCTTCTGGTCGCTCCAGGCGAATCTCGCCGCTGCTGTGGAAGCGGTGGCCGCGCGTGGTATTGCCAGTGGGCAGACCGAGCACGGTGCCGAAATCGCACTCGCCGCCGAGCATGGCCACCACCCAGTGCACCGGGCGCACAAACTCGACACGGCTGGCACCCCAGCGCATGCGCTTGGGAATGGGCAGTTCGCGGATGCTCTCGTGAATGATGTCGTTGAAGCTGCTGCGCAACTGCGCGCCGGCCAGCGTGGTGCGCAGGCACAAGCGCGGCCCTTTGGGCGTGTCGACCACGGTCAGCGCTTCGGGCTCCAGCCCCTGCTTGCGCGCAAAGCCCACTGCAGCCGGTGTCCAGTTGCCCTGTTCGTCGCGCGCCCGGTCGGCGGGAGGCCCCTGGATTTCCTGTTCCCGGTCTGGTGCTTGCAGGGCGGCGTCCTGAATCAGCACCGCCAGCCGGCGTGGCGCGGCGAACCAGCGTACGGCGCCATGTGTCAGGCCGCGCTGCGCCAGTCCGCTGACGATGCCGTCGCGGAACGCGGTACCCAGCGCCTTCAGCGCCTTTGGCGGTAGCTCTTCAGTGCCCAGCTCAACCAGCAGTGTTTCGGTCTGGCTCATGCCTGTGCCTCCTGGCGCATCGTAGCGAGAACTTCCTCGCGCAGTGCCTGCTCGGCGAGGGGGAAGCCCAGTGCGGCACGCGCGTCAAAATAGGCCTGTGCGACGCCCCGCGCCAGCGTGCGTACGCGCAGAATGTAGCGTTGGCGCTCGGTGACGGAAATGGCGTGACGGGCGTCGAGCAGGTTGAAGGTGTGTGAGGCCTTCATCACCATTTCATAGGCCGGCAGGGGCAGATTGCGCTCAATCAGGCGCTGGGCTTCGCCTTCACAGTGGTCGAACTGGCGAAACAGCCAGTCGGTGTCGGCTTCCTCGAAGTTGTAGCGCGACATTTCCACTTCGTTCTGGTGGAACACGTCGCCGTAGGTCACTGTGCCAGACGGGCCCCGGGTCCACACCAGGTCGTAGAGGCTGTCCACGCCCTGCAGGTACATGGCAATACGCTCCAGGCCGTAGGTGATTTCACCGCTTACCGGGTAGCACTCCAGGCCACCGGCCTGCTGGAAATAGGTGAACTGGGTGACCTCCATGCCGTTCAGCCAGACCTCCCAGCCCAGACCCCAGGCGCCCAGCGTGGGCGACTCCCAGTTGTCCTCGACGAAGCGAATGTCGTGCACAGCGCTGTCGACCCCCAGTGCCTGCAGCGATTGCAGGTACAGATCCTGGAAGGCGGCCGGCGAGGGCTTCATGATCACCTGGAACTGGTAGTAGTGTTGCAGGCGGTTGGGGTTCTCCCCATAGCGGCCGTCTGTGGGCCGGCGGCTGGGCTGAACGTAGGCGGCATTCCAGCTCTCCGGGCCGATCGCGCGCAGGAAGGTGGCGGGGTGAAAGGTCCCCGCCCCTACCTCCATATCCAGTGGCTGCAGGATCACACAACCCTGCTCAGCCCAGAATTGCTGCAGGGTAAGAATCAGGTCCTGAAAGGACAATGGAGCTGGGGACACGGCAACACCTGTTCGCGGTTCGCAAAAAAGCTGGGTAGTATACAGCCACTTCAGCCCGCATTGTATGCGGGGTTCCTTCTTCTCATCACGCCGGCCGGCCGCACGCGCAGGCAGCAGGAGCAGTATGTTTTACGGCAAAGTGGTTGCGGGCCTGCTGGGCCTCGTGCTTGGTGGCCCCATCGGCCTGGCGATTGGCCTGTTTCTCGGCCACCAGTTTGACCGCGGACTGCGGCGTACGATGGAGGCGCATTCGCCGGAGAACATCGCCCGTATCAAGGAACGGTTTTTTGAGACGATCTTCCTGCTGCTGGGGCACCTCGCCAAGGCCGATGGTCGTATTTCCCAGGGTGAAATCGATCACACCGAGATGATCATTCGCCAAATGGGACTCACCAGCGCCCAGCGGCAGCGCGCCATCGAGTTGTTCAAGCGCGGCGCGGCGCCCGGCTTCGATGTGGCCAGCTGCGTCGCCGACTTCCAGGCAGTGTGCGGTCGCCAGATAGCCCTGCGCCAGACGCTGCTCATGTTCCTGGTGTCCCTGGCCGTGGTGGACCACGGTATTGAGGCCGCCGAGCGGCGTGTGCTTGATAACCTGGCGGGTCTGCTGGGCTTCAAGCCGTCACACGTGGAACAGCTGCTGCGTATGGCCCAGGCACAGGGGCAGTTCCATCACGGTGGTGCGCAGCAGGCCGGTCCGGACCGCCTGCAGGCAGCCTACGCCGCACTGGGTGTGAGCCCTGAGGTGAACGATCGCGACCTGAAGCGGGCCTACCGCAAGCTGATGAGCGAGCATCACCCGGACAAGTTGATGGCTCAGGGCGTGCCGGACGACATGCTGAAAGTCGCCACCGAAAAGTCGCAGGAGATCACCGCGGCCTACGAACTGATTGCCCGCGCCCGCAAGTAGCAGTCTCCGCCCGCCGCGGCGTGACACGGGGCCGTGTGCTACGCTGAGTGCCCCGAGGCCGCCGCCATGCCCATGATGATTGTCATCGCCACCCTGCTGCTGCTCCTCGTCACACTGCTCCCGCTGTGGCGTCATCCCCACTGGCTGGTTCGCGGCCTGGAGTTTCCGCGCCTGCTGTTGGCTACCGCGGCCCTGTTGCTGCTTTTCGCGCAGAGCCTGCTTCTGCGGCCAGACCAGGCGCTGACCTGGGCGCTGGTCTCGGTCACGAGCGCCTGCCTGCTGTGGCAGCTGCGGTGGATCCTGCCCTACACGCCACTCTGGCCCCGGGAGGTGAAAGCGGCTCGCAGCGATGCCCCGCAGGAACGTCGGCTTTCTATCCTCACTGCCAATGTGCTCACCACCAACCGCGACGCCCGTGCTCTCCTCCAGCTTGTGCAGGACTGCGCGCCGGATGTGCTGGTCACACTGGAGTCGGACCAGTGGTGGCAGGATCAGCTGGACGCACTGCAGTCCGCCATGCCCCACGCCCTGAAATGCCCGCTGGACAACTTCTACGGCATGCACGTCTATTCGCGCCTGCCGCTGGATGAGGCCAGTATTGATTTTCTGGTTGAGGAAGATGTGCCCTCGATGCACACGGTGCTTACGCTTCCCTCGGGTGACCGGGTGCGGGTGCATTTCCTGCACCCCGCGCCACCCAGTCCCACGGAGAACCCGCGATCGGCCGAACGTGACGCCGAGCTGGTTATCGTCGCGCGCAGCGTTGCCGGCAGCCGCCTGCCGGTGGTGGTCACCGGAGACCTCAACGATGTGGCCTGGTCGCCGACCACCCGCCTGTTCCGCGCCATCAGTGGCCTGCTGGACCCGCGGGTGGGACGCGGCATGTTCAATACCTTCCACGCCAGCTATCCGTTCCTGCGCTGGCCCCTGGACCACCTGTTCCACAGTGATGATTTCACGTTGCGCAGCTTGCGCCGCCTGCCGCCCTTCGGCTCGGATCACTTCGCGTTGTTTACGGAACTGGTTTTGGCGCCGGTTCGGGGTGCGGACCAGGACGGCGTGCAGCCCACGGGCGAGGATCACGCGCGTGCGCGCTCGATCGCCGCAGCCCAGCAGGTTACCGCCGCCTCGGTGCCGACACCCGGGGAGCCCTCGGCATGACCCGCCCGCAGTGGTTGCTGATACTGGCCGTCCCGGTGCTGTGTGCTGTGGGCTGGAGCGGCGTCCTTGATCGTCTCTCCAGCGAGTATCTCGACGCTGCACTGCTCGGCTCCGGGGCGGTGTACGCCACGGCCCGGGGAATCAATGCGCTGGTATCAGTACTGCAGGGGACCGAGGTCAATGCATTTCTGCTCACTTTTACTGTCGGTGAACTGCTTGACCCGGTGAACGACCTTATCGAACGGTTTTCGGCGGTGATGATGGTTGCGCTGGGTGCCCTCGCCCTGCAAAAAATCCTGCTGGTTGTAGTCTCTCACGTCAGTTTCAACATACTGCTCACTGCGCTGGGTGTCCTGGGGATGCTGGCCGCTGTGTGGGGTACGCGGCGTCAGGCGGCGATTGCCGCGCGGTTGTTTCTGGTGATGGTGGTGTTGCGTTTCGCTCTGGCGCTGGTGGTGCTGGCCAACGGCTGGGTGGATGCGGTGTTTCTCAGGGACAACGAGGCCGTTCAGTATCAGGCGGTACAGGGTTTCCACGGTGAGCTGAACGACGCCAGTGCCCTGGCCGACGGCTCTGCCCGCGGCCTCTCCGCGCTGGACATACGGCAACGGATAGCGGCGCTGGGTGACCAGGTCAGTGATTTCGCCGCCAGCCTCATCAACCTGTTGATGTCCCTGGTGCTCAAGTCGATTCTGCTGCCGCTGGGTTTCTTCTATCTGGCCCTGGCGCTGTTGCGGCGCCTGCTCAACTTCCTCGGTTGAGCCAGGTTGCCCGGTACCTGCCTGCCATCACAGGCGCCAGAACATCGGCGTGAACAGCACGAGCAGGGTGAAAATTTCCAGACGTCCGAGCAGCATGGCAAGGCAGAGCAGTCCCTTCGCAACAGGGCTGATGCTCGCGTAATTGGCGGAGACATCCCCCAATCCCGGCCCCAGGTTGTTGATTGACGCCGCCACGGCGGAAAAAGCGGTCAGGAAGTCCATGCCGGTGCCCAGCAGGGCGAGCATGATCGTGACAAACACAAACATGTACACCGCGAAGAAACTCCACACCGCGCTGACCACGGACGCCTCGACCCGGTGCTTGCCGATTTTCAGCGGGATGATCGCCTTGGGGTGGACCAGCTGCTTGAGTTCACGCACACCCTGCTTCGCGATCAGCATCAGGCGCACGGCCTTGATGCCACCGGCCGTGGAGCCCACGCAGCCACCCATGAAAGAGAACATGATGAGCATGACCGGCAGGAAAGTGGGCCAGCCAGCGAAGTCCTGGGTGGCAAAGCCTGTGGTGGTGGTGATGGAAATGGTCTGGAACAGGCCATGTACCAGGCTTTCGCTGAGCGGCAGGGTGTCGGTCAGAATGAGGTAGCTGCAGGTGACCGCGATGCCGATCAGCAAGACGCCGAGGAAGAAGCGGGATTCGGAGTCCTGCCGGTAGCCGGCCAGGCTGCGTCGACGCCAGGAGAGGAAGTGCAGGCCGAAATTCATCGCGGAAATCACCATGAACAGGCTGCAGATCAGCAGAATCGTGTTGCTCTCGAAGTAGCCCATACTGGCATCATGGGTGGAGAAACCACCGATGGCCACGGTTGAAAACGCGTGCGCAACAGCGTCAAAACCGGTCATTCCCGCCGCCCAGAACGCCAGCGCGCAGACAGCGGTCAGGCCCAGGTAGACAAAAAACAGCGCCTTGGCGGTTTCCGCGATGCGCGGTGTCAGCTTGCGGTCTTTGGTAGGCCCCGGAATCTCGGCACGGTACAGCTGCATGCCGCCAATGCCGAGCATGGGCAATACCGCCACGGCGATCACGATGATCCCGATTCCACCCAGCCACTGCAGCAGCTGGCGGTAAATGAGTATGGAGCGTGGCAGTCCATCCAGGCCGGTGATCACGGTTGCGCCGGTCGTGGTCAGCCCGGAGATCGATTCGAAAATCGCATCCATGGCGCTCAGCTCCAGCCCCGCCGTCAACATAAAGGGCAGGGAGCCGGCCAGGCCCAGCACGGTCCAGAACAGGGAGGTCACGAGAAAACCGTCGCGAATGCGCAGCTCATGGCGCACATGCTGCACCGGCAGCCAGCTCAGCAGGCCCGCGGTAAAGGTCAGCGCCAGCGCGCTGGCAAAACTGGTGACGGTGTGGTCGTCATCCAGCAGGGCCACGCCCATGGGGACCAGCAGAGTGCTGCTGAACAGCATCAGCAACAGGCCCAGGATGCGCAGCGTGACGCTCAGGTGCATGCGGCGGACCTAGGAAAAGAAGCCGAAGCCGACCGCGAACAGCTTCTCCACGGCGGAGATGCGGCTGCGGTCGGTGAGGAACAGCACGACGTGGTCATCGGTTTCTACAAGCACGTGCCGGTGAGCAATCAACACTTCATCGCCGCGCACAATGGCGCCAATGGTTACGCCTTCCGGCAGGTTGATCTCTTCCAGGCGGCGCCCGACGACCCGGGACGAATAGGCGTCGCCGCGCGCCGTGACTTCAATGGCCTCCGCCGCGCCGCGGCGCAGGGAATGCACATTGGAAATGTCGCCGCGGCGCACGTGGGTGAGCAGGCTGCCAATGGTGATCTGTTGCGGCGAAATGGCGATATCGATCTCGTCGCCGACGAGATCGGCATAGGCGGGATTGGTGATGAGTGTGATGACTTTTTTCGCCCCCATGCGCTTGGCGAGCATGGACATCATGATATTTGATTCATCGTTGTTGGTGAGCGCGCAGAACACATCGGTGGATTCGATGTTTTCGCTGGTCAGCAACCCGGGCTCGGAAGCGCTGCCGTGCAGTACGATGGCGTGCTTCAAAGACTCCGAGAGCACCCTGCAGCGCGGGTACGACTGCTCGATGACTTTCACCTGGTAGTCGCGCTCGATACTCTGCGCCAGCGTCGCCCCGATGTTGCCGCCGCCGGCGATCATCACGCGTTGGTAGGGCTTGTCGATCTTGCGCAGCTCGGACATGACCTTGCGGATGTCCTTGCGGGCGGCGATGAAAAACACTTCATCGTCCACCTCAACCACTGTATCGCCCTCCGGGATAATGGCCCGGTCGCGGCGGAATATGGCGGCAACCCGGGTATCCACTTTCGGCATGTGCGTGCGAATGTCCTGCAGCTCATGGCCCACTATGGGGCCGCCGTGAAACGCGCGCACGGCCACCAGTTGGATGCGGCCATCGGCGAAATCGAGTACCTGCAGGGCGCCGGGGTTGGCTATCAGCTCGACGATATTCTTGGTAACCAGCTGCTCAGGCCCGATGATGACGTCCACCGGGATATTGTCCGGCGTGAACAGTTTTTCCTGGTGCGCGAGATAGTTGGGTGCGCGCACCCGGGATATCTTGGTGGGCGTGTTAAACAGGGAGTGGGCAATCTGGCAGGCCATCATGTTGATTTCGTCGCTGTTGGTCACGGCGATCAGCATGTCGGCGTCATCGGCTCCCGCCTGGTACAGGGTGTCGGGGTGTGAAGCGCTGCCGCTGACGGTGCCGATGTCCAGCCGGTCCTGCAGTTCGCGCAGGCGGTCTGCGTCGGTGTCGACGACGGTGATATCGTTCTGCTCGTTTGCCAGGTGCTCGGCGAGTGTCCCGCCAACCTGACCCGCACCCAGTATGATGATCTTCATGATTGGGGCGACCCCCCTGAAATTCCCGCCACCTTAATGAAAAGGCCCGCAAAATGTAAGGGTGCAGGGGTTGTAATACTGCACTCTAGGCCGGGCTTTTCGCGCGCCGCTGCAGCAGGCTGAAAAACAGGCCGTCCGGGCCGTTGTGGGTGGGCAATATCTGATTGCCCGCCGCCCTGCGAGTACCGACGTTCAATGGCAGCGATTCAGCGTCTTCGGTGCGCGCGAGGAAAGCGCTGATGACATCGCTGTTCTCTGCCTCCAGCACCGAGCAGGTGACGTACAGCAGCGTGCCGCCAGGTGCCAGCAGCGCCCACAGACCATCGAGGATCGCGCCTTGCTGTGCGGCCAGTGCCGGAATGTCTTCGGGGCGGCGCAGCAGTTTGACATCGGGATGGCGACGGATCACCCCGCTCGCAGAACAGGGCGCGTCGACCAGAATGTGGTGAAAATATTCTGCGGGCAGCAGAGCCGGGGGACGGGCCGCATCGCCGCAGACCACCGTGGCGCGCAGCTGCAGGCGCTGCAGGTTCTCGTGCACCCGCTGCAACCGCGTTTCATCGACATCCATGGCAGTGAGCGCGATGTCCGGGTGCCGCTCGAGCAGGTGGCAGGCCTTGCCGCCGGGTGCCGCGCAGGCGTCCAGCACGCGCGCGCCATGACCAGGCGCGAGTAGCAGGGCCGCCACCTGTGCGGCCTCATCCTGCACGCTGGCCAGGCCTTCCGCGAAGCCCGGCAGTAGACCGACGTCGGTGGGTGCATCGAGGTAGATGGCCTCCGGAGCCAGTGCCCCGGCCTGTGCCGGCATCCCCGCGTCCGCCAGGCGCTGCAGGTACTGTTCGCGGGAGGCGCGTTGTGCGTTCACCCGCAGCACCATCGGCGGTTGTGCGTTATTGGCCTGCAACATGGCCTCGGCGTGTTCAGGCCAGTCGGTCTGCAACGCGTCGTACAGCCATTGGGGGTGCGCGCAGCGCGCTGCCGGACCCAGCGCCTCGGCAAGGCCGTTACGTTCCCGCAGGAAACGTCGCAGCACCGCGTTGCAGAGGCCGCGCGCCCAGTCCTTTTTCAGCGCCCGTGTTGCGCCGACACTGGCGGCGACGGCGGCGTGGTCCGGGATTCGCGTGTCTTCCAGTTGGTACAGTCCGAGCAGCAGCAGTGCCTCGATGTCGCTATCCTTGCTGCGCAGTGGCTTGTCCAGCAGTGCCTGCAGCTGCGGGTACAGCCGCGGGTACAGTCTCAGGGTACCGTAGCAGAGTTGTTGCAGCAGGCCCCGGTCGCGGCTGCTCACGGTCTCCAGTGCGGCGGGGAGCAGCGTATTCAGCGACCCGCCCTGTAGTACGCCGGCAATGGTTTGCGCCGCCGCGGCCCGGGTATCTGTGGTCATCAGGAGGTCGCCGCTTCCGCTACCGGCTGGAAACAGGCCCCGGGTGCAAACTGCGCGCTCTGTGCGTTCAACAGGTCAGCCGCAGGCAGCGCGCGGCCGCCGGGCAATTGCAGGGTATGGAGCCGCAGGCTGCCGTTGCCGCAGGCCACCCGAATGCCTTCACGATCGGCGCTGAGTATCGTACCGGGGGCGGCGTGGGCCGCCTCGGAGACGGCACTGGCCGTCCAGATGCGCACCCGCTCGCCGTTGAGCACCGCGAAGCATACG
This sequence comes from Halieaceae bacterium UBA5085, assembly GCA_002414665.1. Lineage (GTDB taxonomy): Bacteria > Pseudomonadota > Gammaproteobacteria > Pseudomonadales > Halieaceae > Haliea. Next base: position 131,182 of record DIAF01000034.1, on the reverse strand, counting down.
GGAAAGGGGTTGAAGGCTGCGACCTGGCGCGCCAGTTCAGTTGCAGGTCGCCGCCAATCCAGTGCGCCCTCGGCCTTTTCAATTTTGTGTGCGTAGGTGGCGAGGCTGTCGTCCTGGGCGACACCCGCCTGCAGATAACCCGGCAGATCGTTGAGCACCTGCAGCAGCAGCGGTGGACCGAGTTCGGCGAGCCGGTCATGCAGAACGGCAGCGCTGGTGGCACTGTCGATGGGGCAGCGCGCGATCGCCAGCATGGCACCGGTATCCAGCCCGGCATCCATCTGCATGATGGTGACGCCGCTCTCGGTGTCGCCGGCCTGGATGGCCCGCTGGATGGGCGCTGCGCCGCGCCAGCGCGGCAGCAGCGACGCGTGCACGTTGAGGCAGCCCCAGCGGGGCGTATCGAGTATCGCCTGCGGCAGGATCAGGCCGTAGGCCACCACCACCAGGACGTCGGCGGCAAAAGCGGCCAGCTCGGCCTGCGTTTCAGGCGTGCGCAGGCTGACCGGCTGGCGCAGCGGCAGCCCGGCCTGCAGTGCCAGTTGCTTCACCGGACTGGCCTGCAGCTTCTTGCCGCGGCCTGCCGGCCGATCAGGTTGTGTGTACACGCCGACCACCTGGTGGGGACTGTCCAGCAGCGCCTGCAGGTGGCTGGCGGCGAAATCCGGTGTGCCGGCGAAGAGGACCCGCAAGGGTGCGTTGGCCATGTCAGGCCTGGCGCCGCTGTTCTTTCTGCAGTTTCTTGCGAATGCGCTGGCGCTTCACCGGCGAGATGTAATCAACAAACAGTTTGCCGTCGAGGTGGTCGATCTCGTGTTGCAGGCACACGGCAAGCAGCCCGTCCAGCTCTCGTGAAAAGGCGTCGCCGTTGCGATCCAGGGCCGTCACCGAAATGCGCCGGGGGCGCTGCACCGTCTCATAGAACCCCGGCACCGACAGGCAGCCCTCATCGTATTCGCCCAGATCGGGATCCAGCACGGTCACTTCCGGGTTGATGAAGACCAGGGGTTCGCTGCGATCCTGGCTGACATCAATGACCAGCACGCGCTGGTGGACATTCACCTGCGTCGCCGCAAGGCCGATGCCCGGTGCGGCGTACATGGTCTCAAAAAGGTCATCAACCAGTGCGCGCGTGGTGTCGGTGACCGCCGCTACGGGCTCCGCCCGGGTGCGCAGCCGCGGGTCCGGAAATTCGAGAATGTCGAGTACTGCCATGGAGTTAGCTGCCTTCGGGGCTCAACCGAGCAATGGTGAATTAGTCACATTTGGGCTTGCCACGGACCCATGCCCGCCGCAAACTGTGCCTAGTATATCGCTGCTGGCAAGGTGGTGCCCAGTGCCGTGTAGGGGCGCGTCGCACGCTGGCAGCGGGACAGGGGGAAAACCTGCCTGAGGCGACGGTGGGTAGATGATAACAGGGACGGGCTGGACAAATCATGAGAGCGAAGTCTTTTACAGTGTGCCTCGTATTGCTCGGGAGCCTGTTTTTTGGCGCCCTGGCGGGCGCTGCGGTCGAGCTGAATGAGGATGTGCCCGATGTGTATGTGGTCAAGCGCGGCGACACGCTGTGGGGCATCTCGGGGATGTACCTGCGCCAGCCCTGGCGCTGGCCGGAGCTGTGGGACGTCAATCCGCAAATCGATAACCCGCACCTGATCTACCCCGGTGACGAGCTCTACCTGACCTGGGTGAACGGCGAGCCGCGCCTGCAGTTGCGCCGTGGCCGCGACGTGAAGCTGGATCCGGGCATGCGCGTCAGTCCCCTGGATCTGGCCATTCCCGTTATTCCCCTGGATGAAATCGGTGCGTTCCTGAAGCGCCACCTCATCCTCGATGCGGATGCACTGAACAACTCTGCCTATGTTGTGGCCGGCGACCAGGGTCGCCTGATTGCGGCGCCCGGTGACCGGGTCTACGGTCGCGGCCCCTTCCCCGACGGTGAACGCACCTACGGCATTTTCCGCGCCGGTGACACCTACAGCGACCCGGTGACGGGCGAGTTGCTGGGCTACCAGGCCGTGGATATCGGCAATGCGCGTCTGGTCAGCAGCAACCGCGACGAGGTGACCGAACTCACGGTCACCCGGGTCACGGAAGAAGTGCGCATCGCCGACCGGCTGCTGCCGCAGCGCGAGCGGGTGCTGGATGCCACGTTCCAGCCGCGCGCGCCGGGTGTGACGGTCGATGACGGCTTCATGATTGCGGTGGATGGTGGCGTCAGCCAGATTGGCCAGGGCGATATCGTGGTGCTGAACCGCGGTGAGCGCGAGGGTCTTGAAGTCGGCCACGTGCTGGCGATCTATCAGGCCGGTGGCCTGGTGTTTGATGAGGTGGCACGGCAGAACGTTGCCCTGCCCGACACCCGCGCCGGGTTGTTGATGGTCTTCGAAGTGTTCGAGAAAGCAAGCTACGCGCTGGTGCTGCGTGCCAACCGGCCGCTGAAGGTCCTCGACAAGGTGAAGAACCCCTGAAGTAACTGCGGCGGCCACGGAATGGCCGGCGCCGGGCAGTTGCCTGTTTAACGGAGATTACGTCAAGGATGATGTATGGATACCGATCACGCACGGCTGTGCCTGCTGCTGCACAGCCTTCCACAGCTTAAAAGTCGCCAGCTCAGGCACCTGCTCGCGTATTTCAATACGCCTGAGGCGCTGTTGCAGGCCGCGCCCGGGGATTTGCTGGCAGCGGGCGCGACAGCGGCTGCGGTGCAGGATATCGCGCTTGCCCGACGTCTTGGTCGTCACCCGCAGGCTGCCGTTGATATAACCCATCAGCTCGATCACCTGCGTGCCGCCGCCGCCCGGGTTCTGGTGCTGGGCCAGCCGGATTATCCGCCGCTGCTGGCGATGATCAACGATCCACCCCCCTTCCTCTACGCCCGCGGCCACGTGGCGGCGCTGTGTGCGCCCCAGCTCGCCGTGGTCGGCAGCCGCAAGGCAAGCGCCATGGGGTTGCGCGCCGCCACCGAGTTGTCCGCCGAGGCCGTCGGCGCCGGTCTGGTAGTGACCAGCGGCCTTGCACTGGGCATCGACGCCGCCGCCCACCGCGGCGCGTTGCTCGCCGGGGGCGCATCGGTTGCGGTAATGGCAACCGGTGTCGACTCGGTTTACCCGCGGCGCCACGCTGCACTGGCCAGGGAACTGCTTGATGGGGGTTGCCTGGTGACCGAGTTCCCGCCCTTGACTCCGCCGCTTCCCGGGCACTTCCCGGCGCGCAACCGCATCATCAGTGGCCTGTCCCTCGGGGTGCTGGTGGTAGAGGCGGCACTGCCGAGTGGCTCCCTCATCACGGCCGGCACCGCATTGGAACAGGGGCGGGAGGTGTTCGCCCTGCCCTGGTTCCCCGGTCATGTCGGCGGCCGTGGCTGCCTGCATCTCCTGCGCGACGGTGCGGTGCTGGTGGAAGCGATCGAAGATGTTCTCGACAACCTGGGGCCTCTGTTTAGCGGACAGCGGCCGACGCGCGCCGCTGCGCAATCTACGGAGTCCGCGCAGGCGCACTGGCTACTGGCTTTGATGGGCGGCGCGGCTGTTGATGTCGACGCTCTGGTCGCGGTCTCGGGCCGCCCTCTGCCTGAGGTGCTGTCTGCCTTGTCGCTGCTGGAAGCCCGTGGCCTCGTGCTGCGCGAAGCGGGCCGCTACCTGTGCACGCAGGCCGGGCTTGCCACGTCCCGGGAGAGTGGTTAAATTCCCCGCTCCGCTGTGTGCCATCGGCCGCTGCCGCGGCGAGGTTGCCCCGGTCGAGCGGCCGGATCTGCCCGCGCCCAGCCCTGTGAGGAGTAGCACCGTATGCCATCTGCCCTGCAACTTAAAGCCGCCGTGCGCGCCCTGGCCGACGGCGGGGTGATTGCCTGTCCCACGGAGGCGGTCTGGGGCCTGAGTTGTGATCCCGGCGACCCTCAGGCGGTCGCCCGGCTTTTGCAGATCAAGGAGCGCCCTGTGGAAAAGGGGCTGATTCTGGTCGCCGCCAACACTCAGCAGATAGCCGCCCTGTTGGCGGAGCTGAGTGACGCGCAGCGGCAGAAGCTGGCGCTTTCCTGGCCCGGCCCCACAACCTGGCTGATTCCGCACCACGGACGGGTGCCAGCCTGGGTGCACGGTGGCCGTGATACGGTGGCCGTCAGGGTTACCGCCCATCCCGGTATGGTCGCCCTGTGTTCCGCCTGGGGAGGGCCGCTGGTGTCGACCTCGGCCAACCCGGGCGGCAGTCGGCCGGCGCAGTCGCTGTTTCAGGTGCATCGCTATTTCCGCGGCATGCTGGATGGGATTCTGCCCGGCCCGCTCGGTGGCGCATTGAGGCCCTCGGTGATTCGCGATCTGCAAACCGACAGGGTGTTGCGCTCCTGATTCGGGCCCGCGCCGGTGCAAGCCTGCCGGCGGCATGCGTATAATGGCCGGCGCTGAACGTGAGGACTCCACCGCCATGCACGCCGAAGACGTCAAAACCTACCTGCTGGCATTGCAGCAGCGCATCTGTGAAGCGCTGGCGCTGGAGGACGGCGGCAAAGACTTCATCGTCGACGAGTGGCAGCGCGCCGAAGGGGGCGGTGGCCGCAGTCGCGTGCTGGCGGATGGCGACGTGTTCGAGAAAGCCGGCGTCAATTTTTCCCATGTGATGGGGGAACACCTGCCGCCTTCGGCAACGGCGGCCCGGCCGGAGCTCGCCGGACGCAGCTACCAGGCGATGGGTGTTTCCCTGGTGATCCATCCCAGAAACCCCTTCGTGCCTACGTCCCATGCCAACGTCCGCATGTTCGTGGCGGAGAAGGACGGCGCCGAGCCGGTCTGGTGGTTCGGTGGCGGCTATGATCTGACACCCTATTACGGCAATCGCGAAGACTGCCGGCACTGGCATCAGGTGGCAGCAGACGCCTGCGCTCCCTTCGGCGAGGACGTTTACCCCCGTTACAAGCGTTGGTGTGATGAGTACTTCTACCTGAAACACCGCCGCGAGCCTCGAGGTGTGGGTGGGCTGTTTTACGATGACCTCAACGAGGGCGGCTTTGAGCGCTGTTTCGACTTCATGCGCGCCGTGGGGGATTCCTACCTGCCCGCTTACCTGCCGATCGTGCAGCGCCGCAAGAACCAGCCCTGGGGCGAACGTGAGCGCCAGTTCCAGCTTTATCGGCGCGGCCGCTACGTGGAATTCAACCTGGTGTTCGACCGCGGTACGCTGTTTGGCTTGCAGTCGGACGGGCGCACCGAGGCGATTCTGATGTCGTTGCCACCACTGGTGCGCTGGGAGTACAACTATCAGCCTGAACCCGGTTCTGCGGAGGCGGAGCTGACGGATTATTACCTGCAGCACCGGGACTGGCTTGGTGAATAACGCCCGGCCGGCTCACCCGACATCGCGTTGGACAGACCTCTCATGACTGCGCAGCCAGACAAATACGCCGTTTTTGGCAACCCCATCAAGCACAGCAAGTCGCCGGCAATTCATGCGGCGTTCGCAGAACAGTGCGGGCAACACCTGCAGTACCGTGCTGTGCGCGTGGAGCTGGACGACTTTGCCCGTTCCGCCCGGTCTTTTTTCGCCAGCGGCGGCAAGGGCCTGAATGTCACGGTACCGTTCAAGCAGGAGGCCTGCGCGTTTGCGGACACCCTCACCGCGCGGGCTCGGCGGGCCGGTGCGGTAAACACACTGAGCGCTGGCGCGGATGGCACCATTGCCGGTGACACAACCGATGGCATTGGCCTGGTGCGTGACATGGTGGCGAATCTCGGCTGGCAACTGCAGGGGCGCCGCGTGGCCATCATCGGTGCCGGCGGCGCGGTGCGCGGTGTGCTGGAGCCGCTGTTGAGTGAACGCCCCGCCGCCCTGCTGATCGCCAACCGCACCGCGGCGCGCGCGGAAGAGCTGGCGGAGGCCTTTGCGACCCTTGGCCCGGTGCGCGGTGGCGGCCTCGAGCAGCTGGAGGGGCTTGAGGTGGATGTGCTGATAAATGCGACCAGCGCCGGCCTGTCCGGGGAGATGCCCATCCTGCCGGAGATTCAGCTCACGGTGCGCAGCTGCTGCTACGACATGCTTTACGGCGCCGAACCCACACCGTTCATGCGCTGGGCGGCACAAAACACCGCCTGGGCCGTAGCGGACGGGCTGGGCATGCTGGTGGAGCAGGCGGCAGAATCGTTCTATCGTTGGCGCCAGGTGCGCCCAGCCACGCAGCCGGTGATCGCGCAGATGAGGCATTTGCTGGCAGCGGCCTGATCTGGCGCAGCGCGAGCGGTGTATTCAGCGCTCCAGCTCGGCCAGATGCTGGTCCTTGAGGCGCACGTAGTTGGCTGCGCTGTAGCTGAAGTAGTCGAGCTCTTGCTCGCTCAGGGGCCTTATCTCGCGTGCCGGGCTGCCCGCATACAGGTAGCCGCTGCGCAAGGTCTTGCCCGGTGTCACCAGCGCACAGGCGCCGATGACCACCGCGTCCTCAACCACGGCGCCATCCATGACCGTTGCGCCCATTCCCACCAGCACCCGGTTGCCAAGGGTGCAGCCGTGTAATGTGGCGTTGTGTCCTATGGTCACATCGCTGCCGATCAACAGCGGCCAGCCGTCGGGGTTGTAGGGTCCGGCATGGGTGATGTGCAGCACGCTGCCATCCTGCACGCTGGTGCGCGAGCCGATGCGGATGCGGTGCATGTCACCGCGGATTACCGCCTGTGGCCAGACGGACACGTCGTCACCCAGCTCGACATCCCCCAGAACCACGGCGCTGGGGTCGATCAGCACGCGCTGCCCCAGGGAAGGGGTGTGGCCGCCGAAGCTGCGCAGGCTGGTCGCGGTGTAGTGGCGCATAACAGACTCCTTGTTTGATCCTGCTACAATAGCGTCTGTTGAAGCAGCCTGCCAGCCGATGCTGGCCCGGGAATGTGTATGTCGACAGCCGCCCAGAACAGGCGCTTTATCGCCGGAGCCGTGTGCCCGCGGTGCAGCGCCATGGACACCATCGTTGTGGACCGCGAGAGCGATCTGCGGGAGTGTGTTGCCTGTGGATTCAGCGATCCGCGGCCCAAAGACGGGCTGGTTGCCGAGCCGCCCACCCGGGTCAGCCGCCCCGCCGCGCGGCGGGTGGAAACACCGGCGGCGGTGGTACGGATCCTCGATCCCTCAGGGGGTGGCAAGGGGCAGGATTGACCCTGCCCCGAGGCACTTACAGGAAGCGGTAGGATACCTCAACACCGACGGTGCGGGGGTCGCCCGGGAAGCGACCTACCGTGCCCAGGAAATCCGACGTCCAGGTTTCCTCATACCCCTCGTCCAGCATATTGCGGCTCCACAGGAACACCGACCAGGTGTCGGCCTCGATACCGATGCGGCCATTCAGCAGTGAGTAGCTGTCGATTTCTCCCCACACCAGGCTGCTGCCCGGGCGTGCGAAAGACACGTTGTCTTCGGTGGCATAGAAACTGTCGGTGTAGGTCCAGTCAACGCGGGTCACAAACTCTGCGCCCAGATCAGGCAGGGGCAGGTTGTGCTGAATCGCGAAGGCCGCGGTCAGCTCCGGAGCGTCCGGCAGCTTGTTGCCCCCCAGATCCGTGCCCAGGCCCGCGGGGTTGCGCACGCTGGCACCGCCCGGGAACGACTCGAACTCGGCATCGTTGTAGCCGAGGGCACCCTGCAACATGAGGCTGTTGCTGGGGAAGTAGGTGAGCTCTGCCTCCACACCCCGCGAGCGCACTTCGGCGGCGTTGCGAATGGTGATCGCCGAGGTGTTGTTGTCCAGCTGCACGAACTGGTTCAGCTGGTAGTCCTCGAAATCCATCTGGAAGGCCACCAGGTTATAGCGCAGGCGGTTTTCCAGCGCGGTGCCCTTCAGGCCGATCTCCCAGGCTTCGACGGTTTCCTGGTCAAAATCGATGCCGTCGGTGAGGGCGCTGGTGGTGACAAAGTCGACGTTGTAGCCGCCGCTCTTGAACGCTTCGGAATATTTCACATAGAGGTTGGAATCCTCACCGAGTGCGTAGCTCAGGCTGATCATTGGCGACAGGTCGTCGTAGTCGTTTTCATCGGTGAAGTTGGCGACGGTCTGGTTGCCGACCACGGGACCCACCGCGACACCGAAGATGGCGGCGCCGGGAACCTGCAGGAAGCCGAGGTCAACGATGTCGCCGATCAGATCGAAGTCGACCTCCCGGGTCTCTTCTGTATAGCGCAGGCCGAAGCCCAGAGTCAGACGCTCAGTGAGATCATAAGTGCCGTTCAGGTAGGCCGCATAGCTGCGGGTGTCCACATCGGCGAAGGTGCCCACCCCAGCGCCATCAAACTGCGCGCCGAACGGCGCCAGCGGCGGTGCCAGACCCTGGAAAACGATACCGATCTCATCGCCGATAATTGCGCGGCGTGAAGAGCTGGCCTGCTCATCGTAAATGTACAGGCCGGCGACATACTTCAGGCGACCGCTGTCGGGCGAGAAGATCTGGAACTCCTGTGTGGTTTGCTCATAGGCGTCCGGGTATTCCACCCGCAGCAGGTTGAGGAAGGAGTGGTCGGTGTCCTGTCCGCGGTCGACGTAGGTGTCCCGGTAGGCCGTAATGGACGTCAGCCGATAATCGCTGCCGAGATCGACGTTGACGGTGGCGGAGACCCCCCAGATCTCCCGTTCCTCATGATTGTCGACGTTGTTGTCGATAGTGAAGTTTCCCGGCGATGCCGTGTTGGGAACGCTGCCGGACCAGTCGGAAATGGCCGTGCCCCAGAACGAAACACGCTCCGACTCCAGGTAGTCGCCGGCAATATTGACGTCGTAGTGCTCGCCGCCGAAGGCGAACTGGCCGCGCACGGCAGTGCCGTCGCGCTCGTTGTGACGGGTACCCGTCGTTACGTTGCTGATGAAGCCATCGCGGTTGTGGTCAACCACCGAGAAACGCGCCGCCGCATTCTCGCCGAGTGGCAGGTTGGCGATAGCGGACACGCGGTAGGAGTCGTAGTTGCCCATTTCCCCGGTCACCAGCAGCTCCTGCTCCTGCGTCGGCTTTTTGGTGATCATGCTGATGGCTCCTGCCACCGTGTTCTTGCCGAACAGTGTGCCCTGTGGTCCTCGGGCCACCTCTACGCGCTCCAGATCGAGGATATCGATGTTCTGGGCGGGAGACTGGCCCATGTACACGCCGTCGACATAGACTCCAGCGCGCGTGTCGAAGCCGATGTTGCGCGTGTTCGCTCCGACACCGCGGATGCGCACAGCGGTTGAGCTGTCATTGCCGCCGGAGATGCTCATGTTGGGAATGAATTCGGCCAGCTCGCGCACCTGCCGAACCCCGGTTTTCTGCAGGGCCTCGCTGCCCATTACGGCAATCGAGATGGGCACATCAGTGAGGCTCTCGGTGCGCTTTTGCGCGGTCACCACGACCTCTTCGAGCATGCCCGCGTTGCCCTGGGCGGTGGCGTTGACCGACAGCACGAGCAGCGCGGCAAGTGTCAGGCGTGATTGCAGTATGGGTTTTGACATGTGGAATATCCTGTTATTCATAAATAAGGGTCTGTCGCGGTTTTGTTCGCGTCCAAGCGTAGCAGAAAGCGGCGTATTGTCACCGTCTGCGGGACGGAGCAATGTTCATTGGTACAGATAGTTCCGCAACATGGCGGGCGCGCGACAGGGCGGTTATTATCGCCCTTCGTCCCACGCAAGGATATCTAGCCATGCACCTGTCCCGCTTCCCACGCTTGCATTTCGCTCACCTCCCCACCCCGCTGGAGCCGCTGGAGCGCCTGAGCGCTCACTTGGGAGGGCCTCGCCTGTGGATCAAACGCGATGACTGCACGGGGCTCGCCGGGGGCGGCAACAAGACGCGCAAGCTGGAATTTCTGCTGGCGGACGCCCGCGCACAGGGCGCGGACACGGTCATAACACAGGGTGCCACCCAGTCCAATCACGCGCGCCAGACGGCGGCAATCGCCGCACGGCTGGGCATGGCCTGCCACCTGTTGCTTGAGGATCGTACGGCCAGCGAAGACCCCGAATACAACTACAACGGCAACGTGCTGTTGAACGAATTGTTTGCGGCGAGACTGTCCCTGCACCCGGGAGGCACCGACATGAATGCTGCCATGGCTGCTGAGGCGCAGCGCCTGCAGGCGCAGGGAGCACGTCCCTACGTGATACCGGGCGGTGGCTCCAACGCGGTGGGTGCCCTGGGTTACGCCAATGCGGCCCTGGAACTGCTGGCACAGGCTAACGACCGCAGTTTACTGGTGCGTGAGCTGGTCCATGCGACGGGCAGCGCGGGTACCCAGGCGGGACTGGTGGCGGGCATGGTTGCCACCCACAGTGGCATTCCGGTACTGGGGATTGGCGTGCGGGCGCCGGATGCGGTGCAGCACAGCAACGTGCTGGCCCTCGCCAACCAGACAACCGCACTGATGGGGTTGGGAGCAATCGCCACTGCGCAGGATGTACAGGTAAATTGCAGCTATGTGGGCGAGGGCTATGGTATTCCCACCGAGGGGACGCTGGAGGCAATCGCGCTGCTCGCCGAGCTGGAGGGCATCCTGCTGGACCCGGTGTATACCGGCAAGGGCATGGCCGGGCTGATCGATCAGGTGCGCCAGGGACGTTACCATCCGGACGACAACGTGGTATTCCTGCACACCGGCGGCAGCCAGGCGCTGTTCGGCTACCGGGCGGCTTTTGGCTTCGCCAGCTATCGGTGATGCGCCATCAGCCCAGCTTGCTGAAACCCAGGGGCATGCGCTTGAAGCCGTCCATGAAGTTGGAGCGAAAGTGCGTCGGTGCTTCCAGCAATCGCAGGTCGCCCATGCGTGAAAGTATTTCCCGGGTCATCATGTCCAGATTCAGTCGCGCCTGATGCTGCCCGGGGCACACATGTACGCCGAAGCCGAAGGTGCGCATGGCGCGGCGCGTCTGCGCCGGGTCGCGGGTGATGTCGAACTGGTCAGGGTTGTCAAAGAGGGCCGGGTCCCGGTTGACTGAGGCCAGCAGGCAGACCACTTTGCTGCCCCGGGCAATCTGCTGCCCGGCAAGCTCCACGTCGCGCATCGCCGTGCGCCGGGTATAGACCACCGTGTTGCGATAGCGCAGTATTTCCTCAACCGCCGCAGGTGTCAGTGCCGGATTCGCGCGCAACAGTGCGAGCTGCTCTGGGTGGCGAATGAGCTCATGGATCAGCCATGACAGCGTGTTGCGCGTGGTTTCCGTGCCACCGATCATGAGACCCTGGAAGATTACCCCGTATTCCTGATCGCTGAGCTTGCGGCCATCGATTTCCGCTGCCAGCAGTTCGCTGGTCATGTCGTTTCCCGGCTGCCCACGGCGTCTGGCGGCGAATGCCGCTGCCCAGGCGACCATCTGTGCCGAGGCCGCCCAGCCTTCCTCGCGGCTGCCGGCATAATCCGGGTCATTGGCCAGGGTTACTGCGTTAATGGTGGGCACCAGATAGGCGTAGTCGTCGTCCGGTACCCCGAGCAGGGTAAACATCACGTGCACGGGCAGGTGCAGGGCGACATCGCTGACGAACTCGCAGGTGCCGCGATCAATGATGTTGTCGATGATGGCACGCACTTTCGCCTGCATCATGTCGCGGCGCGCCTCAAGCGCTGCCGGCCGAAAGGCATAGTCGACCAGCGCCCGGCGCGACCGGTGCTCAGGCGGGTCGAGGAAGGTCATTGCCTGCCGCTGCAGTGCCAGCAGCTCCTCGGGAAAATCCTCCAGCAGAGGCCCAAAGCTGCTGGAGAACGTGGCCGGGTCGCGCAGCACCGTGTCGATGTCGGCCTTGTGCAGCACCAGCCAGTGGCCTCCCGCCGCATATTCGTCTTCCTGCCAGACCACGCGGTGATCGCGCCGCAGGGTCTCGATCGCCTCTCGCGGCGTGCCCTGGGAGAAGTTGTCGAGGTCTAGCAGGCGGCTGGTGAAGGGGCAGGCAGTCATGGCGGCTCACAGGGGCTGGCTTCGATCCCCGCGAGACTAGCACAGGGTCAATGCCAGGGCAGCCCTCGTCCTAGTTCGCGACCTTTTCCAGCGGGCGAAACCAGCCGTCGCGCGCGGACAGGCGCCGATAGCAACGGTAGAGGGTCAGGCCCCGGGCCGCGTTGAACAGGGTAAAGGCCAGCCACAGCCCGTGGTTGCCCCAGGGCTGGCTGAGGTACCAGACCGGCAGGTAGACGAGAAAGGCACTGGCGAGCATGGTCAGCATCATGTCCCGGGTTTCCGCGGTGCCGATGAACACACCGTCCAGCAGGTAGGTCGGCGCGGCGACAAGCGGCAGCAGGACCAGCCACAGACGGTGCCGGTCGAGCACGGCCAGCACCTCCGGCAGGCTGGTCAGCACCCTGAACAGCGGTATTTGCAGGAGCAGGAAGGCGGCGCTGAGCAGCACCGCAGAGGCCGCGCACCACAGCCCGCAGCGGCGCACCACGCGGTAGAAGCCGGGGGCATCTCCGGCACCAGCCCGGTTCCCTGCGAGGCTTTCGACGGCGTAGGCAAAGCCATCCAGAGCGTAGGCCGTCAGCAGCAGCAACTGCATCAGCAGGGCGTTGGCGGCCAGGGTTGCCGCTCCCAGTTTCTCCCCCATGCTGGTAAAAAAGGCGAAGGCTGCAAGCAGGGTAATCGTGCGCACGAACAGGTGGCTGTTGCTGCGCACCAGCGTGAGGTAGGCGCGAGGGTGCAGCAACTCGGCCAGGTCGGGGGGCAGTGGCGCGGAGCGCCGAAGCACTCCGAATACGGCCAGGCCGAGGCCGAGGTATTCAGCGATCACGGTAGCCGTTGCGGCGCCATCGCTGGCCAGGCCGAGCCCAACCACCAACACGACGTCCAGCACGATATTGGCCAGATTGGTCGCGATCAGTATCCACATCGGCCAGCGCGTGTCACCATGCCCGATAAACCACCCGATGATGGCGTAGGTCAGCAGTACCGCCGGTGCGCTGATGATGCGGATACGCGCGTAGCTGTCGGCCAATGTCAGCAATGCGGCGTCTGGCGCCATCAGCATCAGTCCGGCGTGTAACCACAGGGGATGCAGCAGCCAGACGACGCTCGCCAGCACCAGCGCCAGCACGCCGGCCCGGTGGAGCTCCAGGCTGGCCTGTGACTCGCTGCCGGCTCCGAGCGCGCGCGCGACGCGCCCGGTGGTGCCCATGCGCAGAAAACTGAAACCCCAGTAGAGAAATGACAGCAGCGCGCTGCCGATGGCGACGGCACCAAGATAGCGCGTATCTTCCAGGTGGCCCAGTATGCCTGCGTCAACCAGGCCGAGGAGTGGAATGGAAATGTTGGACAAAATCGCAGGCCAGGCGATTCGCCATATTTTGTGGTCCAGTGGTGTTGCAGTAACCATATCTAGCGCTCTGACGCCCGGCAGCGCGGCCTGAACCGACGCCGGCCAAACCCTCACAAAATCAGCATCTTAGTATTTTTTGCTAAAGAGTTTCGCTATAATCGCCGCGGCTCGTGATGCGACACTTGGTCGCAGGGGCTTGAAAATTGGCTGGAACAAGCATCTATCTCATTCCTCCCTTCCCCTGATGAAGGGCTGCGGCCCCCCGGTGCGAAGTGCCCGTGGTCGCAGGAGAGGCGCGCTCTGAAGAGTGCTCGCAGGATGAGTGTAGTGCTCCACCGGCTGGGGGAGAGTTTGTGAAAATGAGGGAGACACGGGAAATGTTGTTGAAAGCGAACAGACTGCGTGAGCTGACGCTTGGTCCTGTGCTCATGCTGCTTAGCCTGGCCAGTGCCGGTGCTGCAGCGGCGGGTGACAAGGTTAACCAGGTGAATATGGCACCCGGCGCCACCGAAATCGGCCAGAGCATTTATGACCTGCACATGCTGATCTTCTGGATCTGCGTCATTATCGGCGCGTTGGTCTTCGGGGTAATGTTCTACTCCATTTATTACCACCGCAAATCGCGCGGCGTGACGCCATCCACTTTCCATGAAAGCACCAAGGTGGAGATCGCCTGGACAGTAGTCCCGTTCCTCATCCTCATCGGCATGGCGGTGCCCGCCACGTCGACCCTGCTGGACATCTACGATTTTGACGATGCCGAGATGGACGTCCTGATCACCGGATACCAGTGGAAGTGGAAGTATGAGTACCTCGACGAGAACGGCGAGAACGTCTCATTCTTCAGTAACCTGCGCACCCCGCAGGGTGAAATCTACAACACGGTCGAAAAGGGTGAACACTACCTTCTCGAGGTGGATGAGCCGCTGGTGATTCCCGTGGATACCAAGGTGCGCTTCCTGGTCACTGCCAACGACGTTATCCACTCCTGGTGGGTGCCGGAGCTCGCTGTGAAAAAGGACGCCATTCCCGGTTTTATCAACGAAACCTGGACCCGGGCGAGCGTGGAAGGCATTTACCGTGGGCAGTGCGCCGAGCTGTGCGGCAAGGATCACGGCTTCATGCCCGTGGTGGTGAATGTGGTCAGCAAAGATGAGTATGCCGGCTGGCTGGAGACCAAGAAGGCTGAGGCCGCTGAAATCCGCGAGCTGATGGCGCAAACCTTCACCCTGGACGAGTTGATGACCCGCGGCAAGGCGGTTTACGAGCGCAATTGCCTCGCCTGCCACGGCGCCAACGGTGAGGGTGGTGTGGGCACCGCCATTGCCGGCAGCGCGATCGCAACGGGCGATGTCAGCGGGCACCTGGAAATTGGTATCAACGGTGTGCCGGGCTCTGCGATGCAGGCCTTCGGCGGCCAGATCAACGATGTGGAAATGGCGGCGGTGATCACATATCAGCGCAATGCTTTTGGCAACAATATGGGTGACCTGGTTCAGCCTATTGATGTGTACAACCACAAAAAAGGCTAATTGGAGGAGTTAACGATGGGCGATCATCATCACGGTCCTGCCAAGGGCCTTAGCCGGTGGCTGTTCACCACCAACCACAAAGACATCGGAACCATGTACCTGTGGTTCTCGTTTTCCATGTTCATTCTGGGTGGCGCGTTCGCCATGGTCATTCGCGCCGAGCTGTTCCAGCCCGGCATGCAACTCGTCGACCCTGCGTTTTTCAACCAGATGACCACGCTGCACGGCCTGGTGATGGTGTTTGGCGCCATCATGCCGTCCTTCGTGGGCCTCGCCAACTGGATGATACCGATGATGATCGGTGCGCCGGACATGGCGCTGCCGCGGATGAACAACTGGAGCTTCTGGATCCTGCCGCCGGCGTTCCTGATTCTCGCCTCCACGCTGTTCATGGAGGGCGGTGCACCCAACTTCGGCTGGACATTCTACGCACCGCTGTCGACAACCTACGCACCGCCGTCTGTCACCTACTTTATCTTCTCCATCCACGTGCTTGGGCTGTCGTCCATTATGGGGTCGATCAACATTATCGCCACCGTGATGAACATGCGTGCCCCCGGCATGACGTACATGAAGATGCCGCTGTTCGTCTGGACCTGGCTGATCACGGCGTTCCTGCTGGTAGCGGTAATGCCGGTGCTCGCGGGCGCAGTTACCATGATGCTGATGGACATCCACTTCGGCACCAGCTTCTTCTCTGCCGCGGGTGGCGGTGACCCGGTACTGTTCCAGCACATTTTCTGGTTCTTTGGGCACCCCGAGGTGTACATCATCATCCTGCCCGCATTCGGTGTGGTCTCCCAGATCATCCCCACCTTCGCGCGCAAGCCGCTGTTTGGCTACGACTCCATGGTCTACGCCAC
>DIAF01000034.1:58940-115381 GCA_002414665.1 Halieaceae bacterium UBA5085 | reverse complement strand
TACGACTCCATGGTCTACGCCACGGCCGCCATTGCCTTCCTGTCTTTCATCGTGTGGGCACACCACATGTATACAGTGGGCATGCCCGTCGCCGGCGAGCTGTTCTTCATGTACGCCACCATGCTGATCGCCGTACCCACCGGGGTGAAGGTGTTCAACTGGGTGACGACCATGTGGCGCGGCGCCATGACCTTCGAGACCCCGATGCTGTTCTGTATGGGCTTCCTGGTGCTGTTCACCATCGGCGGCTTCACCGGCCTGATGCTGTCCATCGCACCGGCTGACTTCCAGTATCACGACAGCTACTTTGTGGTTGCCCACTTCCACTACGTGATGGTGGCCGGTGCCGTGTTCTCGATGAGTGCTGCGGTGTATTACTGGCTGCCCAAATGGTGTGGCCGCATGTACAACGAAACCATGGGCAAGACCCATTTCTGGATTTCGTTCGTGGGCTTCAACATCACGTTCTTCCCGCAGCATTTCGTCGGTCTGGCGGGCATGCCACGGCGGATTCCGGATTATGCGCTGCAGTTTGCGGACTTCAACATGATGTCCAGCATCGGTGCCTTCATTTACGGCGCCTCGCAGATCCTGTTCCTGTACAACGTGATTGCAACCATTGTGGCCGGCAAGCCCACCAGCGAAGCGAAAACCTGGGAAGGTGCTGAAGGCCTGGAGTGGACGGTTGCCACACCGGCGCCCTACCACACCTTTGAAACGCCGCCGCAGGTACGTTAAACGCCACCGGATGTTGCTTGGATTGAGGAGTGGAGCATGTTGAGAGTGAGTAGTAACCCGGTTGTCGACACCGTCGTCAAGTTGGCGTCGACCGCTGTGATCATGTTTGCCTTTGTATTCGTGGTCATGGTGCCGCTGTACAACGTGCTCTGCGATGCCCTGGGCATCAACGGCAAGACCAGCGGTGAAGCCTACACATCCGTGCAGGCCGGCGTGGACGAGTCCCGCACGGTGACCATCCAGTTTGTGGCCACCAACAATGAGGGCATGCCCTGGGACTTCGGCCCTTCAGTTACGATGATGAAGGTGCATCCGGGCGCGAGCAACGATACGGTTTTCCACGCGCGCAATCCGCTGCCCAAGGCCATGGTCGCCCAGGCTATCCCCAGTGTGTCGCCGTCCCGGGCCGCGGCGTATTTCCACAAAACCGAGTGCTTCTGCTTTAACCAGCAACCGCTGGATGGCGACAGCTCGGCAGAAATGCCGTTGCAGTTCATCATCGACCGCGACCTGCCCAGCGACATCCACACGATCACGCTGTCCTACACGATTTTTGACGTCACAGATATGGTGGGCGGCTCTATCGCTGCACGCTGACACGCGGTCCGGGGGGGCTGCGTGATTACAACGGAGAAAGACAATGACAACCCAGAGTTCTACAGAGTACGAGAAGTATTACGTACCGGAAAAAAGCAAACTGGCGGTGTGTGCAACGATCGGCCTGATGCTCAGCACCTTCGGCGCCGCCAGTGTGATGAACGATATGACCTTCGGCGACGGTGCCACTACCGGCTCCTGGGGCATATTCTGGTTTGGCCTGTTCTTCTTCTCCGCAACGCTGTTCGGCTGGTTCCGGATGGCGATCAAGGAAAACCTGGCGGGTCTGAACAGCGCGCAGCTGAAGAAGTCCTACGTGCTGGGCATGTTCTGGTTCATTTTTTCCGAGGTGATGTTCTTCCTCGCCTTTTTCGGCGCGCTGTTCTATGTGCGCACCCTGGTCGGCCCCTGGCTGGCTGGCGAGGGTGAAGGCGGCCGCATGAACCATCTGCTCTGGGAAGGTTTTGAATACCAGTGGCCCATGCCGCTGACGCCGCAGGAAGCGGTAGGGGGCGTTGCCAGCCAGCCCATCGCCAACATGGGTACGTTCCAGAGCTACGAGAAGAGCATGGCCTTCGGCGAAGCATCCGCATGGTATCTCTGGCTGCCTTTGTGGAACACGATCGTTCTGCTGTCCTCCAGCGTCACGGTGCATTTCGCGCACATGGGCCTGCTCGATGGCAACAAGCGCAAGTTCAACATCTGGCTGGGGGTCACCGTTGCCCTGGGCATGCTGTTCGTCGCTTTGCAGGCGCTGGAATACTACGAAGCTTACGCGCATTTCGGCCTGACGCTGAATTCGGGGATCTACGGCTCGACGTTCTTCATGTTGACCGGTTTCCATGGTTTCCACGTGATCATGGGCATGACCATGCTTTTGATCCAGTGGCTGCGCTCGGTCCGTGCAGGACATTTCACCGCCGATGATCACTTCGGCTTCGAGGCGTCGAGCTGGTACTGGCACTTCGTTGATGTGGTGTGGGTATTCCTGTTCCTCTTTGTCTACATTTTGTAGGGGCCTTACTCCCCGCTTTCTTGCGCCTGGGCGGCCGGACGAGGTCCGGCGTCCCAGGGGTTGCTGTGACCGAGCTTGCCAGTGGCCACGCCGAAAATGATCAGTCCCGCGAGGGCCAGTGCCAGAGTGAGGCGTACCCCCAGGGAATGGAAGGTTCGGCGGCTATTCTTGTCACCCTGATCAACCATCAGGAAGTAGAATCCGCTGCCCAGGCTGGCGAGCAGCGCCAGCATCAAACCGATGATCGTCAATTTCAACAATGTTTTGCTCCTTTCCGGAAACGCAGCAGTATAAACCAGCGGCCGGTGCAGCTGGGGAATATGGCGTTACATTAACTGAACGGGGTTGAGGCATGGCGGCATTGAAACTGGATCTCGAGTGGCGCATCACGCTGTTTACGGCGCTGCTGTTTCCGGCTCTGGTGATGTTGGGCTTCTGGCAGCTGGAGCGCGCTGAGGAAAAGCGCGAGCTGGAGTCCCGCTGGGCGCAGCGCCAGGGTGAAGCGCCGGTCGAGCTCCAGCAACTTGCCGCGGAGCCTGCGGAGACACTGGCCTATCGACGCGTGCTGCTGCGCGGCGAGTTTCTCCCCGAGCATTATCTGCTGCTGGACAACCGCATGCATCGGGGTCGTTTCGGCAATGAGGTGCTGGGCCTGTTTCGCCTCGCGGACACCCGGCAGCTGGTATTGGTCAACCGTGGCTGGGTGCCCAGTGACCCGGCGCGCCTGAGTCTGCCCGAGGTGCCCGAACCGCGCGGTGTCACCCGCGTGACGGGGCACCTCTATGTGTCACCCGGTACGCCCTATCTGTTGGCGGAGCAGCAGTTGTCACCGCCCTGGCCGGTGCGCGTACAGGCGGTCGATATACAGGCCTTGCAACCCCTGGTTGCCGAGCTTGGCGATGCCGGGCTCTACCCCTGGTTGGTGCGTATCGACCCCAATACCCCCGCGGCCCTCGTCGCCGACTGGCCGGTGGTGAATGCCAGCCCCGAAAAGCACCAGGGTTATGCCCTGCAATGGTTTACCATGGCCGTCGTTTTGTTGATCTTTTTCCTGCTGCGCAGCTCCAACCTGTGGCGGCTTATCACGCGAAGAGAGGATTGATTCATGCAGGAGCCCGCGCCGGGAGTGAATAACAGCCGTCTGGTTATCCTGCTCATTGCCGGTATTCCAGTAATCATGGTGCTCGCCGCAACCTGGCTCTGGTGGTTTGTCATCCGTGGCGACCTCGACCTTGTAGAGATCCTCGGCACAGCCAACCGCGGTGACTTGCTGGACCCGCCGCGTCCGCTGGCGGAGGCAGGACTGCTCTCACCCACCGGCGCTGCCCTGCCCTGGAGCAACGTCGACCACCAGTGGACGCTGCTGGTCACCCATGAGGGGGCCCGCTGTGACGCGCCCTGTGAGCACAAGCTCTACCTGACACGGCAGATTCACCTGGCCCTGGGCAAGGAGTTTCCCCGGGTGCGGCGCATGCTGATCAGCGACCGAGCGCCGTCAGATACTGGTATTTCGGTGGCTGAGCTGTCCGACGGCAAGCCGGCCCCCAAGGATTTTTCCGCGTTGCTGGCGTCGGAGCACGGCAGTGTCGTGGTGGCTCGCATGGACGTCGCCGCCTGGCCGGCGCTGTTTCCGGAAACGCTGACAACGAAAGACGTCTGGTACCTGGTAGACCCTGCTGGCTGGGTCATGATGACGTATGATAGCGGCGACAGTTATAAAGACGTGATCTCTGATCTCAAATTCCTGCTGAAGAACTCCGGGGACTGAACAAGCCCAATGACTGATATGGCCGCAACAGCCAAAGCCACCTGGCGCGACTACAAGGAGCTGACCAAGCCCAATGTCGTGCTGCTGATGATCCTGACCTCGGTGATCGGCATGTTCATGGCCGTGCCCGGCATGGTGCCGCTGGATGCCCTGATACTCGGCAACCTCGGTATTGCATTGTGCGCAGGCGCTGCGGCGGCAGTGAATCATCTGGTAGACCAGCGTGTAGACCAGCGCATGGCCCGCACCAGCAAGCGGCCGATTGCCCAGGGTCGCGTGGGTACGCTGCAGGCGGCAGTTTTTGCCGCGGTGCTGGGTGGCGCGGGTATGGCCATCCTGCTCATCTGGGTAAATGCGCTCACTGCCTGGCTCACGTTTGCCTCCCTGGTGGGCTACGCCTTCGTTTATACCCTGTTTCTCAAGCGTGCCACGCCGCAGAATATTGTCATCGGCGGGCTTGCCGGCGCCGCACCGCCGCTGCTGGGCTGGACCGCGGTGACCGGCGAGATTCACGGCCACGCGCTGCTGCTGGTGCTGATTATCTTTGCCTGGACACCGCCCCATTTCTGGGCGCTGGCGATTCACCGCAAGGAGGAGTACGCGGCGGTGGATATTCCCATGCTCCCCGTGACCCACGGCGATGCCTTCACGCGCCTGCATATTCTGCTCTACACCGTGCTCATGTTCCTGATCACACTGCTGCCCTTCGTCACCCGCATGAGCGGCCCCCTGTACCTGTTGGGTGCCGTTGTGCTGGGCGGTGGCTTTCTTTACTGGGCCATCGAGCTCATGCGCAACCGCAATCCAGCCGCGCCGATGGAGACGTTCAAGTATTCGATCATCTACCTGATGGCCTTGTTCGTGATCATGTTGATCGATCACTATGTTTTCCCTATGACTGCAGCCTGAGGACCAAGCCACCATGAGCGACAGCAAGACACCCAGCCAGAGCCGCGGCATTCGCTGGACCGTTATCGGGGTTCTGGTGTTCATTCTGGTGATCGTTGCGGGTTTCGTGAACCGTATCAACCAGCCGCGCGTGATGACGGCTGCAGACATGCAGGCGAACGGGGCATTCCTGTTGCAAACCCCGCGCGACATGGGTGACTTTGAGCTGATAGACCACCGCGGCCAGCCCTTCGTACCGGCCAGCCTCGAGGGCCAGTGGACGCTGATTTTCTTCGGGTTTACCTATTGCCCTGACATCTGCCCCACCACCATGGCGTTCCTCGACCAGTTTGTGAAAGCCCTGGAGGGCACTGAAGTGGAGGACACCCGGGTGGTGATGGTTTCCGTCGACCCGGCGCGCGATTCCGTGGAGCAGCTGGCCAGCTACGTGCCCTTCTTCAACCCCGAGTTTCTCGGTGTGACCGGCGAATTCCTCGACATTCACCGGTTCGCCACTGCCCTGAACACGCCGTTTCGCAAGGTGCCGGGGCAGGACGAGAATTATCTCGTCGACCACAGCGCCAATGTGGTGTTGATCAACCCCCGCGGCGATTACCACGCGTTCTTCAAGGCGCCGCTGGATCTGGCAAAAATGAAGCTGACCTACCGGTCAATCCGGGTTCTCTGGGACCATTGATCCGCATCACGGGAGGCCCTCATGGCTGATAGCATCGCGCCTGTCGTCCTGGTGGACGGCTCCTCTTACCTGTACCGGGCCTTCCACGCACTGCCACCCCTTAACACCTCGAAGGGCGAGCCCACCGGTGCGGTGAAGGGCGTGATCAGCATGCTGCGCCGCCTGCTCAAGGATTATCCGGAAAGTCCGGTGGCGGTTGTCTTTGATGCAAAGGGCAAGACGTTTCGTGACGACCTGTTTGCCGAGTACAAGGCCCAGCGTCCCCCCATGCCGGATGAGCTGCGCGCCCAGGTGGAACCGATTCACGCCATTGTCCGCGCCATGGGTTTGCCGCTGATCTGCGAGCCCGGCGTCGAGGCGGATGACGTGATCGGCACCCTGGCGCGCCAGGCCACCGAGCGCGGCCGCCCGGTGGTCATCTCCACCGGTGACAAGGATATGGCACAGTTGGTGAACGAGCACACCACACTGGTGAACACGATGACCGATACGCGGCTTGATGAGGCCGGTGTCAAAGACAAATTCGGTATCCCGCCGTCCCGGATTATCGACTTCCTCGCACTGATGGGTGACAAGGTCGACAACATACCCGGGGTGCCCGGTGTGGGGGAGAAAACCGCACTGGCGCTGTTGCAGGGGCTGGGAGGCCTGGATGACATTTACGCCGGGCTGGACCGGGTGGCCAGCCTGGATTTCCGCGGTGCGAAGAGCATGGGGGCGAAGCTGGAAGCCGAGCGCGAGCGCGCCTACCTGTCCTACCAACTGGCCACAATCAAACTCGATGTGCCGCTGCAGGAGTCGGTGGATGACCTGCGCAATGGAGAGCCCGACACCGAAGCGTTGCGCGAATGGTATACCCGTTTGGAGTTCCGCAGCTGGCTGGACGAGCTGCTGCAGGGCGTTGAACCCGGTGTCGTGGAGGGCGACAGTCCCGAAAGCGCTATCGAAACCCACTGGGAGGTGCTGACGGAAACGCCCGCGCTGGAGCGCTGGCTGGCACGCTTGGCGGCGGCTGAGCTGTTCGCTTTCGACACGGAAACGACCAGCCTCAATTACATGGAGGCACAGGTTGTGGGTGTCTCGTTTGCGGTGCGCCCCGGCGAGGCCGCCTATGTGCCACTGGCGCACGACTACCTTGGCGCGCCGGCACAGCTGGACCGCAACGACGTGCTCGCCCGTCTGCGGCCACTGCTGGAGGACCCGGCGCGGGCAAAGGTGGGGCAAAACCTGAAATACGACGCCAGCGTCCTGGCCAACCACGGCATCA
This sequence comes from Halieaceae bacterium UBA5085, assembly GCA_002414665.1. GTDB lineage: Bacteria > Pseudomonadota > Gammaproteobacteria > Pseudomonadales > Halieaceae > Haliea. The sequence continues at coordinate 108,411 of DIAF01000034.1, read as the reverse complement.
CCCTGCGCGGCATCCGCCACGACACTATGCTGGAATCCTACCTGCTGGATTCCACCGCCACCCGGCACGACATGAACAGCCTCGCGCTGAAGTATCTTGGCTACAAGACCATCCACTTCGAAGATATTGCCGGCAAGGGCGCCAGGCAGCTGACCTTCAACCAGGTCAAGGTAGAGGATGCGGGGCCCTATGCGGCTGAGGATGCCGATATCACGCTGCGCCTGCACGAGGCGCTGTGGCCGCGGCTGTCGGCGCTGCCCGGGCCGGCATCGGTGTACACCGACATCGAGTTGCCGCTGGTGCCAGTTCTGTCGCGTATCGAGCGCACGGGAGCGCTGGTTTCACGGGAACTGTTGCAGCAGCAGAGTCGTGAGCTGGGTGAACGTCTGCAGCAGCTGGAGGCCGAAGCCCATGACCTTGCTGGCGAGGCCTTCAACCTGGGCTCCCCCAAGCAGTTGGGTGACATCCTGTTCAAGCGGCTGGAACTGCCTGTGCTGCGCAAGACCCCGACCGGCGCGCCCTCCACCGCCGAGGAGGTGCTGGCCGAGCTCGCCCTGGACTATCCGCTGCCGCGTGTGCTGCTTGAGTACCGCGGTCTGAGCAAACTGAAATCCACCTACACCGACAAACTGCCGGATCTGCTGAATCCGCACACGGGGCGCATTCACACCTCCTATCACCAGGCAGTAACGGCGACGGGACGCCTCTCGTCATCCGACCCGAATCTGCAGAATATTCCCATACGCACAGAGGAGGGGCGGCGCATTCGCCAGGCCTTCATTGCGCCGCCGGGTTACCGCATTGTGGCGGCCGACTACTCGCAGATCGAGCTGCGGATCATGGCGCACCTGTCCTCTGACGCGGGTCTCCTGCATGCCTTTCGTGAGGGGCTGGATGTACACCGCGCCACGGCGGCTGAGGTCTTCGGGGTGGCTCTGGATGCCGTATCCGCCGAGCAGCGGCGCAAGGCCAAGGCGATCAACTTTGGCCTGATTTACGGCATGTCGGCGTTCGGGCTGGCGCGCCAGCTGCACCTCGGTCGCAACGAGGCTCAGGACTATATCGATCGCTACTTCGAGCGCTACCCGGGGGTTCAGGATTATATGGATCGCACCCGGGCCAGTGCCCGTGAGCAGGGGTACGTGGAAACCCTGTTCGGGCGGCGCCTGTACCTGCCGGAAATCAACGCGCGCAACAAAATGCGCGCCCAGGCCGCCGAGCGCACCGCCATCAATGCGCCCATGCAGGGTACCGCCGCCGACATCATCAAGCGTGCCATGCTGCAGGTGGACCACTGGCTGCAGGAGTCAGATGTCGACGCCCGGACTATCATGCAGGTACACGACGAACTGGTACTGGAAGTCGCAGAAGATGCCGTCGAGGGTGTGTGTGACACGCTCTGCGGCTTGATGAGCGAAGCCGCGGAACTCGCGGTGCCGCTGCTGGTGGAAGCGGGCGCTGGAAAAAATTGGGATGAAGCGCACTGAGGCGCGGAACTTTCCCGAATCTGCCCAGTCATAGGAACCGTAGCATGCTGCTACTGTTCCGCCGGCTCCTCCCCATGAGCCGCTCGCGGAACAAGTCTCTTCCCCAGAGACCCAAGCTGTCCCGGCTGCCTGTCCCCCTACGGGTAGCCGGGTTTTTTATGCGTCCGTTTCCCCGGTGGTGTCTTCCTCGTAGACGCTGATGTCCGTCAGCCAGGCGTTCAGCACCGCTATCAGCTCCTTGTGACCGCTGTGCTTGAGGGCGGAAAACAGCTGCACGCTGACCGTTTCACCGTGCGCCTGCAGCTGCCGCTGTACCTGCAGCAGCGTGGCCCGTGCCGGGCCGTTCTTCAGCTTGTCAGCCTTGGTCAGAAGAATGTGTACCGGCATGCCGGCGGTCACGGCCCAGGTGAGCATCTGCTGGTCAAAGGGCTGAAGCGGATGGCGAATATCCATCAGCAGAATCAGACCGCGCAGGCTCTGGCGTTTTTGCAGGTAATTTTCCAGTTGTTTAGTCCACTCCTGCTTCACCGCGAGGGGCACTTTCGCAAATCCGTAGCCCGGAAGGTCGACCAGTCGCTGGGTTTCACTGAGGCTGAAGAAGTTGATCAATTGCGTCCGGCCCGGTGTGCGGGAGGTGCGCGCGAGCTTTGGGTTCTCCGTCAAGCTATTGATTGCAGAGGATTTTCCCGCATTTGACCGGCCGGCGAAGGCCACCTCCCAGCCGGTGTCCCCGGGGCATTGTGAGAGCCGGCTGGCGCTGGTCTGGAAACTGGCACTGCGGTAGTCGGGCCGTTCCGGAGCGGGTGCTTGCATGAGATGCGCTTGCCTTTTTTGCAGGGGGTATCTCGTATATAATGCCACAGCTTTCCCGGGACCGAGGGAAAAGTCCGCGTCCCGTATTACCCCGCAACAAGCAGCAGAGGTGTAGCATGAAAAAATTGTTGGCAGTTGGCGCCATGGTGTTTGCCGCCGGTGCGATGGCGGAGCCGCCCATGGACAAGTACAACAAGAGTTGTGCTGTATGCCACAACGCAGGCGTTGCAGGGGCCCCCAAAACCGGTGATGCCGCAGCCTGGGCTCCGAAACTGGAGAAGGGCATGGACGCGCTGGTCGCGTCGGTCAAGAGCGGCCTCAATGCCATGCCGCCCAAAGGCATGTGCTTTGATTGCACCGATGAGGACTATGCAGCCCTGATCACGTACATGTCCACGCCGGCGCAGTAAGGCGTCGTAACTCTAGGTTCCAGTCTGGAAGTGTCATGAAGAAAGCCCTTGTTCTTTGCGCAGCCCTGGTGGGTTTTGCACACACCGCAGGTGCGGCTACGCCGTTCCTGCAAGGCGATCCCGCAGCCGGTGAGTCACTCACCCTGGTCTGTAGTGCCTGCCACGGTGCCGACGGCAACAGCCCGGCGCCCAACTTTCCCAAGCTGGCAGGCCAGGGGCAGCGCTATCTGCTCAAGCAGCTCATGGATATCCGTGATGGCGCACGCCCTATCCCCACCATGGCCGGCCAGGTCGATAACATGACCGACCAGCAGCTGGCGGATATCGCGGCTTTTTATGCCAGCAAGCAGGTCACCGGCAGCCAGGCTGATCCGGAGCTCGTAGCGCTTGGCGAGAAGGTCTACCGCGCCGGCGTTGCGGAGCGCAAGGTTGCAGCCTGCAGCGGGTGTCACTCACCCAACGGCAGGGGCAACACGCTGGCGGGCTACCCCGCCCTGCACGGCCAGCACCCCGAGTACATTGCGGCGCAATTGCGTGCCTACCGCAAGGGCTATGAAGACCCGACCGGTCGCACCAACGACGGTGACGCCAAGATCATGCGCGCCAACGCGTTTGGCCTTAGCGACATGGAAATCGAAGCCGTTGCCAGCTACGCCGCCGGCTTGAAATAAGCTGCTCCAGCACTATCTGGGAAGGTGGCCATTGAGCCACCTTTTTTATCCGGGGTAGAACGGTACGCCGGAACCGTGGTCTGATAACGGTAATCTGACAATGGAGATTCTCATGTTCAAGCGTTTGCTCGCCCTTGCCCTGATGGTGCTGGCTCCCCTCGTGTCCGTGGCCCAGGACACCGATGCCCCTGCCTGGGAGGAGGGCACCCACTACGACCTGATCGTGCCGGCCCTGCGCACAGCCGATCCGGACAAAATCGAAGTGGTGGAATTCTTCTGGTACGGTTGTGGGCACTGCTACACGTTCGATCCCCTGATCAGCCGCTGGAAGGAAACCCTGGCTGATGATGTCGACTTCAAGGGCTCCCCCGCCGTGTGGAACAAGCCCATGGAATTGCATGCCGCCATGTTCTACACCGCCGATGTGCTGGGAGTGCTCGATTCCCTGCACACAGTGATGTTTCAGGCCATGAATGTGGATGGCAGGCGGCTGGGTTCGGAGGCGGAAATTCGCCAGCTGTTCACGGCCAACGGCGTTAGCGGTGAAGACTTCGACAAGGCGTTTTCGTCCTTTGGGGTCAGCAGCCAGGTGCGCCAGGCCAACAGCCGTGCCCGCGCTGCAAAAATTACCGGCACGCCGGAAATGATGGTGAACGGCAAGTACCGCATCAGCATCCGCAAGGCTGGCAGCCAGGCAAACATGCTGAAGCTGGCGGATTTCCTCATCGAAAAAGAACGCGCCGCCGCCCAGACCGCCGCCGCGTCCTGATGGCGGAGGGCTGACAGGGCGCGCCGTGGAGGCCATTTACTACTCGCCGATGCTGCTGGGCGTTTGCCTGCTATTGGCGGTTGCCATTTCCTCCACCGCGCTCTGGTATGTATCACGACCCTACGCTGGCCCGGTGTTCTGGATGGCTGGCAGCTGGACGCTGATTGCCGGTATCGTCCTGTTCTTTGGTTTTATCGCCACCGGCAGCCCAGTGCTGAATGTGCTGGGCAATGCGGGTCAGCTGACCGGTGAAGCCCTGTTTCTGATCGGCATTTTTCACTTCATGGGGCGTCCCCTGCCCTGGTGGACAGTGCCCGCCAGCGTCGGGGTCATGGTCGCATTCAACATCCATTACTGGGTGGAGAGCGGCAACTCGGATTTCCTCATGGGTGTGTACTCCACGATCGCGGGTTTGCTGCCCGTGCAGGCGATCTGGCTGCTGTTCAAGAGTCGTGAGGATCCCGCCACGCGTCCTGCGCAGCTGCTGGTGGGCGTCAGCTTGCTGATCTACAGCGGCGTGGTGCTGTTGCGGGGCTTTCACGGTTATTCCGACTGGTTGCAGGGTGAGCCCTATGTGTTGCCCGTGAATTCCTACAGTTACCTGCTGCCCTATAATTTCGGTATCCCGGCACTGGTGATGGGTTTCGTCGGCGTGACGCTGATGACCATGCAGCGCATTCTGGCCGTGGGGCGCAAGCACCAGCTGAGGGCCGAGCACCTCGCAACCCGCGATGATCTCACCAACCTGCTCAATCGCCGCGCGTTTCGCACGGTGGCCGAGCGCGATCTGGCCCGGGCCCTGCGCCAGGGGCACTCACTGTGCCTGGCAATGATCGACCTGGACCATTTCAAGCGGCTGAATGACAACCACGGCCACAGTTTCGGTGACCGGGCCCTGCGGCACGTCGCCGAGGTCTGGCAGCGGCAGCTGCGTGAAACCGATGTGCTGGCGCGCTACGGCGGCGAGGAGTTTGTGCTCCTGCTTCCGGATACATCGCCGCAGGAGGCACGGGTGCTGCTTGATCGCGCGCGACTGGCGGTAACGGGCACCGCCCTGCACGCCGATAAACAGCCGGTGAAGGTGACCTTCAGTGCCGGTATCACCGAGGCTCGGCCGGGCGACACCATTGATCTGCTGCTGAGCCGCGCCGACGAAGCACTCTACCGGGCCAAGGACGCCGGCCGTGACCGCGTGGAAGTCTCAGCCCCAGCGAGCTGAATAGCCGTTTCGATCACATGCCGCTGGGATAAACGTCCAGAGCGCCTTTGCCGCTGGCGCGCACCTGACGCAATGCCAGGGCATATTCCCTGAGCAGTTCCAGGCAGTAGATCAGGCGATCGCGGTGATAGGTATGCGGGTCCTGGTCGTTGTCGCTCTCATCCTCGTTGAAAACACCGTTTACATTGCGCACGATCAGGTGCTCGGGGATGAAGCACAGGCGGTTGTTCTTGTACCCGCTCATGCGCAACTCCGCCACCGGATAGGAGCCCCCGATGGAACCTGATACGGTAACAATCAACCCGGGTTTGTGCGCGAGCTCGCCACCCGCGGTCCACAGCAGCAGGAAGTTCTTCAGGGCGGCGGGCGCCATGCCGTGCCACTCCGGTGCAATCAGGATGAAGCCGTCGCAGCCGTGCAACGCTGTGCGCAGCGGATCGAGAATCGCCTGCCACCGCGCGTCGTCTGCATCCCACACGCCCTCTTCCCACAGGGGCAGGGGATCTTTGCCGAGGTCGAGAAACCAGACGTCGTCGCAGAGCTTGCGCTCCAGCAGGGTGTGCCTGATAAAGCGGCCAACCTTGGCGCTCTGTGAGTCGGGGCGATGACTGCCGCTGATGATGCCCAGTTTCATGGGGTGTCTCCGAGTTGCAAATGGGGGGAAGTCAGATGTCCAGCCAGGGTGGTACCGGCAGGCCCTTGTTGTGCAGGAAAGCCGGGTTGAACAGCTTGCTCTGGTAGCGATTGCCGTAGTCGCAGAGGATCGTGACGATGGTGTGCCCGGGCCCCAGGTGTTCCGCAAGCTTCACGGCGCCGGCGATGTTGACCCCGGCAGAGCCGCCCAGGCAAAGGCCCTCATGCTGCAGCAGATCGAACAGCAGCGGCAGAGCTTCTGCATCCGTCACGGTAAACGCGGTGTCCACTCTGGCCTGCGCCACATTGCCTGTAACATGGTTGATGCCGATCCCTTCCATGATCGAACTGCCCGCACTTGGCGCGAGTTCGCCGCAGTTGAAATAGTGGCTCAAAGAGGCGCCCTGGGGGTCGGCCAGGCCTATGGTGATGCTCTCCCTGTGCGCCTTGAGCGCCTGCGACACACCCGCCAGGGTGCCCCCGGTACCAACGGCACAGATGAAACCGTCGATCTCGCCCTCGGTCTGCCGCCAGATCTCCTCGCCAGTGGTTTCGCGGTGGATATTCATGTTGGCGAGGTTGTCAAACTGCCTCGCCCAGATGGCTCCCGCAGCCTCGCTGGCGGCAAATTTCTCCGCCAGCCTCCGCGCGGTGTGCACATAGTGGCCCGGCTCGCTGTAAGACGTGGCCGGCACCAGGTGCAGGTCGGCGCCGAGCAGCTCCAGGGTGTCGATCTTCTCGCGGCTCTGGCTGATCGGCATGACGACGGTGCTGGTGTAGCCCAGGGCATTGGCCAGCAGTGTCAGCCCTATGCCCGTGTTGCCCGCGGTACCTTCAACGATTCTGCCACCCGGGCGCAGCTCACCGCTGGCCTCCGCGGCGCGGATAATGCCGAGCGCAGTGCGATCCTTCACGGAGCCGCCGGGATTCATGAATTCGGCCTTGCCGAAAATACGGCAGCCCGTGCGCTCAGACACCTGGCGCAGGTACAGCAGCGGCGTGTTGCCGATGAGCTGGGTAACGTCTGCGGCGCGGGCCACGGCGCGATTCTCCGGTAAAAACGAAGCGGCAGTATGCCACAGCCCGTGCGACTAGTCAGTTTCCCTGCCGGTCACCGAGCGGGTTCAGTGCGCCGGCACGTCCTCTGTGGTGTGGCTGTGCAGCTTGCTGGCCAGCAGTGCGAGCGCAAGCCCTGCCAGGCCGAGCAGCAGAATCCCCGCCAGCATGGGTTGTGGTGAGTCGTGCAGGAACAGGCCGATCAGGCCTCCCGCCAGCGCCGATACCGCCATCTGGATAAAGCCGAGCAGTGCGGAAGCGGTGCCGGCCATGTGGGGATAGGGCTGAAGTGCTAGGCCCATGGCATGCGGCAGCGTAAGCCCCATACCCGCGGTATACAGCATCATCGGTACCGCCAGCGCCGCGACACTGGTGTCGAACACGGTTCCCGCGATCGCCATGCCCAGACTGGCGACGGCAACTACCACCGTGCCGATGAGCAATACGCGGGTGGAGTCCAGGCGCGTGGCGAGACGCGCGCTCACCGCGCTGCCGGCGATATAGCCCGCCACGGTGGTGAGGAAAATGGGGCCGAAGTACTTCACCGGCAGCTGCAGCATTTCAATGTAAACAAAGCCGGATGACGCGAGATAGACCATCATGCCGGCGTAGACCACCGAGCTGCTGACCACGACCGCCATGAAGCGCCCGCTGCGCACCAGCACGGCGTAGTTGCGCAGGATGGTGCCGGGGTGAAGGCTCTGCCGCACAGGCAGCGATTCTCCCAGGTAGCGGTTGAGCACAATCAGGACCAGCGCGCCGTACAGCCCGAGGAACACGAAGATACTGCGCCAGGGGAAAAACAGGGTCAGCAGGCTGCCCAGGCTGGGCGCCACAGCAGGTGCCAGCGCCATCAGCATGGCGATCAAAGACAGGGCGCGCGCGGCCCGGCGTGGCCCGAACAGGTCGCGGGTGATAGTGCGTGCCAGCGTCGGCCCGACGCAGGCACCGATGCCCTGCAGAAAGCGGTAGGCGAGTAGCTCGTCGATCGTGGTGGCCAGACTGCAGCCGACGCAGGCGGCGATGAACAGCAAGGTACCTGCGGTGATGACCGGCTTGCGCCCGTAACGGTCTGCCAGTGGCCCGCAGAACAGGTGAAACACGGCGAAGCCGGCCAGGTAGGCACTGAGTGTCAGCTGTATGCTGCCCACGTCGGTGTCCAGTGCAAGCCGCATGGCGGGCATGGCGGGCAGGTACATGTCCACGCTGAGCGGGCCCAGCGCAACCAGTGTCGCCAGCAGGACCAACAGCCAGGGGGAATCAGCGGTTAGGTGTCGTGAACTCATGGGTCGCCGATGCTATCACGCGCATCGGCCACCCGGTCACTGTTTCTCGAACTTCAGCACCGTTTTCCACCACAGTCGCGGCAGCAGCGCGTGCCAGAGCATGAGCAGGCGAGCCTCTCCCGGGTAGATGATATCCCGGTTTTTGGCGACGCCTTTCTCTATCGCGGTGACAATTTTCTCCGGGTCGGAAAGACGACCTGATTTCTTTGCTTCAATCAGGCTGGCGGGGCTGTCTGTCGCCAGCGTCTGGTCAATCAGTGGTGTGTCGACGGGTGGTGGGCACACCAGGTGTACCTGCACCCCGGAGTCCCGCAACTCATTCTGCAGTATCTCCACATAGGTATTCACAGCAGACTTGGTGGCACAGTAGCCGCCCATGTGGGTGACCAGTGCGAAACCGGCCACTGAGCCAAAGGCGATGATGCGGCCGCTGCGTCGGCTCAGCATCGACGGCAGCACGCTGCGGATCATGTAGGTGGTGCCGAAATAGTTGATGCGAAACAGGCGTTCCATACCGTCATGGGTGTGGTCGACCAGTTTGTGGCTGGGCATCAGTGCCGCGGCGTGCACCAGCAGGTCGACTGGGCCGGTTTCCTGCTCTACCCGCGCGACTTGCCGCTCCACATCGGCCAGGTCGCCGATGTCGCAGCGCAGCGCGCGAATGCGGTCGCCCTCGGCGCAGGTCGCCTCGAGCCCGGCCTCGTTGACGTCGAAAATCACCACCCTGGCACCGCGCGAGGCCAGCCGCAGGGCGATGATGCGCCCCATGCCGCTGGCGCCCCCGGTAACCAGGGCCACTTTGTTCTGCATATCAAGCATGGCATGACTCCCTTTCTGTACGCCCATCATGCGTCCAATGGGGAAGTTCGGGCAAGCACCATGTTGGCCGCAGGCAACCTGCGCGGTGCCGGTCTGCCGCTGTGATGTTTCAGACCTCGGTGTCGTTCTCCACGTGATCCAGTGGCAGGGCGGTCTTTTGCACTACCCGCCGCAGCTCGAAGCTGGAGTGCACGCCGGTTACGCCGGGAATGCGGGTGAGCTTGCCGAGCAGGAAACGTTCATAGTGCTGCATGTCTGGTATGACGGCCTTCAGCAGATAGTCGGCGCTCTGGCCGGTGACCACCGAGCACTCCATCACTTCGGGAAAGGCCCGCACCTGCTCCTCGAAGGCGTCGAAGCGGTCGGGTGTGTGGCGATCCATGCTGATGCCTATGTAGGCGGTGAGCTTCAGCCCGAGTCGCGCCTGATCCAGCAGCGTGGCGGTGCCGCGGATCAGCCCGGAGTCCTCGAGCCGCTTCACACGGCGCGCACAGGGGGTGGCGGAGAGGCCCACCCGCTCCGCGAGGTCCAGATTGCTGATGCGGCCATCCCGTTGCAGGATGTCCAGAATCCGGCGGTCGATGCGATCCAGCTTCATGCGCCTGCGGCCAGCTGCAGGATAATGTTGCGATGCCCCGGTGCCACCGGCATCACGGACAGGCGGCTGCGCTGCAGCAGCGCAAAGCCCTCAAGTTGTGCGGCGTGCAGTTTGAGTTCGGCGAGCGGCAGCGGGCGCGGCAGGTGGCTGCGGTAGCGGATATCGCGCAGTACCCAGCGCGGGTTTTCGCTGTCGCTGCGGGGGTCGTAATACGGTGAGGACGGGTCGAACTGGCTCGGGTCGGGCCGCGCCGGGCCCACCACTTCGGCCAGCCCGACAATTGCCGGCACGGCGCAGCTCGAATGGTAGATGAATACCTCATCGCCGGGCTGCATGCCATCGCGCAAGAAGTTGCGCGCCTGGTAGTTGCGCACGCCGTCCCAGGGTTCGGTCTGCGCAGGTCGCGCCGCCAGATCTTCCAGACTGAAGGTATCCGGCTCGGTTTTCAGAAGCCAGCAGGCCATGCCACGCTCTCCTCCGGGCTCGTTCGCCGCGTTGGTTCAGAATGCGACAAATGAGGTTATCATAGGTTTAATGTCTACTAAAATGGAATAATGTAAAGATAAAAACCAATTTTGACCCGATACTGGTGGTTTTTTGCAGTAATCCGCTCTGCCGCAGGGGTTATACTGTGCGCTCGGCTGATGCAGCATCTGTTGCCGCTGTGCAATCCGCCTGACGCGGGTGGATGTGCAAGGTAGCGGGGCTCCACAAGAGCTGGTCAGGCAGGGCACAACCCTGCGCGACCCCCCAGATGTACAGCCGCGTGTATTCGCCCCCGGGCAGAACCGACTGAGGACAGGGCCATGAGCCAATTTGATCATCGCAAATACCCGCCCTTCGCGCCCGTGCGCATGACGGCGCGCCGCTGGCCAGACCGGCAGATTACCCAGGCACCGCGCTGGTGCAGTGTCGACCTGCGCGATGGCAACCAGGCCCTGATCGAGCCGATGACCGCGCGGCAGAAATCCCGCCTGTGGGACCAGTTGGTCAAGATTGGCTTCAAGGAAATCGAGGTGGGGTTTCCCTCCGCCTCCAGCCACGATTACAACTTCTGTCGGGAGCTGATTGAGAACAACCGCATCCCTGACGACGTCACCATCCAGGTGCTTACCCAGGCGCGCCCGGAGCTGATCGAGAAGACCTTCGAGGCCCTGCGCGGTGCCCGCCGCGCCATTGTGCATGTGTACAACTCCACCTCAACAGTGCAGCGGGAGCAGGTATTTGGCCTCGATCGCGCAGGCATTATCGATATTGCGGTCAAGGGCGCCGAACTGGTGCGCGATGTGGCGGCCCGCTATCCGGACACCGAATGGGTGTTTGAATACTCGCCGGAAAGCTTCACCGGCACCGAGCTGGACTTTGCCGTGGAAGTGGTCGACGCGGTGACGGCTGTGTGGCAGCCGACGCCCGAGCATCCGGTGATCATCAACCTGCCGGCTACGGTGGAAATGAGCACGCCCAACGTCTATGCGGACCAGATTGAGTGGTTCTGCGATCACGTCAGGAACCGCGAGGCCCTGTTGATCTCGCTGCATACGCACAACGACCGGGGCTGCGCGGTGGCCGCCGCCGAGCTCGGCGTACTGGCCGGCGCCGACCGTGTCGAGGGTACGCTGATGGGCAATGGCGAGCGCACGGGCAACATGGACGTCGTTACCATGGCCATGAACCTCTACAGCCAGGGCGTCGACCCTCAGCTGCAGCTCGCGCACATGGACGAAATCATCCAGACCGTGAAGGAGTGCACCCAGTTACCCGTGCATCCCCGCCACCCCTATGCCGGGGAGCTGGTGTTCACAGCGTTCTCCGGCAGTCACCAGGACGCTATCAAGAAGTGTCTGTCCCGGCGCGAGGCGCAGGCGCCCTGGCAGGTCGCCTACCTGCCCATCGACCCGGCAGATATCGGCCGTTCCTACCAGGAGGTGATTCGCATTAACAGCCAGTCGGGCAAGGGCGGTATTGCCTACGTGCTGGAGCGCAATTACGGCTACGAACTGCCGCGTTGGCTGCAGATTGACTTCAGCGCTGCCGTGCAGGCGTTCGCCGAGATGCAGGAATCTGAAGTGACACCCGAGGCGATCCACGATCTGTTCCAGCAAACCTATCTGGGCGGCGGTGGCCGCTGGCGCCTCGGCGATTACCAGGTGAGTCGCGCCGACAGTATCGACCAGTTGCAGGCGGAGGTTTTCGACGGCGCCGCGCGCAGCGCGTTGACCGGCACCGGTAACGGGGTTGTCGCGTCGTTTGTCGACGCCATGCAGCGCTTCACCGGTCGCCAGATTGTGTTGGTCGAGTACAGTGAGCACGCCCTCAGCCAGAGCGCCGATGCGGAAGCCGTGTGCTACATCCAGCTGAACATCGACGGCGAGCGCTACTGCGGTGTCGGTCGCAGCTCCGATATCATCCAGGCGTCACTGGAAGGTATTCTCGGCGCCATCAACCGCGCTGCGCGTCAGGGTCAGACCGCGGCGGCGTAGTCACCGCGCGCCAGGGCCACGGTCCTCGCGACCAGCAGGTCAGTCGAGGACAGCAGTTCCACGCCGGTGTCACCGGCCTGCAACAGCAACGGGATTTCCGTACACCCCGCGATCAGCAGTTCAGCACCGCCGAACACGAGGCTGGCGGCGAGGGACTGCAGCCCGCTGCGCAGCTCCGCGCTGCGCTCTCCCGCCTTGATGCGGTAAAGGAGATCCATGAAGCGCGCCTGCTCACTGGTGTTCCAGAGCAGTGGTTCGCGCCCGGCATCGCGCAGAGCCTGTTGGTACAGGCCCGCCTGCAGGCAGCCGTCCGCAGCCATCACGCCGATACACTGTGCGCGGTGCGTGCGCACCGCGTCCATCACGACATCGATGATACTGACAAAGGGAATGTCGACGGCAGCACGAATTTCCTCGGTATAGGCGTGGGCCGTGTTGCAGACCATGACCAGGAAGTCGGCGCCGGCACGTTCCAGCCGCTGGGCCATGACGACAAGTGCGGGCCCCGCATCGGGACCGCTGCCGGCGATGGAGGCATGCCGATTGGGTATACGCGGGTTGTGGTCCACCAGCATGTGGATATGCTCCTGATCCGTGCTGGCCGGTGTCGCAGCAATGACCCTCGCCATAAAGTCCACCGTGGCCTCCGGGCCCATCCCGCCCATAATGCCGGCCACTTTGTCCGTCGGATGATTAGCCGCCATGTACTGTTCCTCTCAGTAGGGGTGACGCTGGAAATACTCCCGCGCCGCCATCCGCACCTTGCCCGCCAGCAACAGGGTGGACACCATGGTGGGGATGGCCATCAGGCCGTAGGAGCCGGAAATCAGGTTGAACACGACATCGATGCTGACCGTGGCACCGAAAATGACCGCCAGCACAAAAAACCAGCGGTAGTAGTTTTGCAGCCTCGCGCCAAACAGAAACCCAAAGCATTTGGCCCCGTAATACCACATGGTAAACATGGTGGTGCTGGCAAGAATAAGCGTGACAAAAAGCAGCAGGCCGCTGCCCAGGCTGCCGAGATCCTGGCGGAAGGCGTTGGCGGTCAGCGTGATGCCGGAAAGGTCTCCCGGGTCCTGCCAGGTGCCTGCAAGCAGAATGACCAGGGCGGTGCAGGTGCAGACGATCAGTGTGTCCGCCACCGGGCCAAGCATGGCCACGAGCCCTTCCCTTACCGGCTCGTTGGTGCGCGCGGCTCCGTGGGCCATGACTTCGGTGCCCACCCCGGCCTCGTTGGAGAACACGCCGCGGCTGACACCGATCAGGATCACACCGACCAGGCCGCCACCCACAGCCTGCGGATTGAAGGCATCGGTAACGATGCTGGCCAGCAGGCCGGGCACTTGCTCACTGTGCAGCAGGAGCAGGTACAGCGTCATGGCCATGTAGGTCACCATCATCAGCGGCAGCAGCGTGACCGCAACGCTTGCCACGCGCTGCAGCCCGCCGAAGACCACCGAGCCCACCACGGCGGCGATGACGCAACCAATCAGCAGATTCGCACCGCCCGGGGCTTGCCCGGCGAACAGGTTGTCACGGATGAGCGCAGTCAGCTGGTTGGCCTGGAAAATGGGCAGGGTCCCGATCAGGCCGGCGAGGGAAAAGAGGATTGCCAGCGGGAAAAAAGCGCGCGGCAGGGCTTCGCGAATGATGTACATCGGCCCGCCCTGCAGCTGCCCTGCGCTGTCCTTGCCGCGATACATCACGCCCAGCGTGCAGGTAAAGAACTTGGTCGAAATGCCGACCAGCGCTGACATCCACATCCAGAATACGGCGCCCGGGCCACCGGCCGCGATCGCCAGCGCCACACCGGAGATGTTTCCCATGCCCATGGTGCCCGAGAGTGCCGCCGCCAGCGCCTGCGCGTGGCTCAGCTCGCCAGGTTCACCGGGGGTATCGTGTCGACCGAGCATAATGCCGATGGCATGACCGAAGTGCCGGTAGGGCAAAAAGCGTGAGTACAGGGCGAAAAACAGTCCCCCGCCCAGTAGCAGCACCACCAGCGGTGTGCCCCAGACCGCGTTGGCAAAGCTGGCCGCGAGCTGTTGCAGTGAGTCCATCGGCGCTACACCTCCGGTTCGCAAAAGGCGGCAGAATAGCACAGGGTGGTGCTAAACTCCGGGGCATGAATCTGCGTATCATCGCCCTGCTGGCTGCGGTGTTGCCCTTCGCCGCGGTACATCTCACCTGGTTGCTGGCGGCCAGTTACGGCCATGTTGACTGGTGCAATCCCTACCTCGACAGCTGCACCTCAATCAGTGCCACCGGACGGCGGCCCCCGGCCAGTTACCTGTTTCGCGCGACCATGTTGCCCGCCGCAGTGATTCTCGCCCTCTACTGGTGGATCAACTATGCCTGGCTGCGGTCCCTTCCCGGTGGTAGCGCCTCCGCGCCAGCGCTGCGCTGGATGCTTTGGCTGGGCCTGCTGGCGAGCGTCGGGCTGATTCTGTACGTCACCGTGCTGGGTGAGGCCGGTGACGCCTGGCGCTTTCAGCGGCGTGCCGGCACGGTCCTGTTCTTTTCTTTCACCTTCCTCGCGCAGTTGCTGTTTGCCGCCCAGCTGCGCGCTCGAGCTGCCCAGTTGCCCGGCGCCCGGCGTCTCGCCGCCGCCATGCATGCCCTCTGCTGCCTGTTGCTGGCGCTGGGGTTGCTCACGGTCGTGCTGCAGGCCTGGGATGGTGTATTGTACGACTCGGTCGAGGATGCTTTTGAATGGATGTTAAGCCTGCTGTTGCAAACCAACTTTCTGCTGGGTTACCTGCTGTGGCGACGCGCCGGCTGGCGGCTGCAGTTTGTTGCCCCGCGCTAGCCGCCGGGGGCGTGGCATGACGGATGCCGCCCCGGACTTCGCTGCAATCGCCGCGGCGCAGGCCCGCATTCGCGATCACGTGCACCGCACGCCAGTCATGAACAGCGTCCTGCTCAACACGCATACCGGAGCCGACTTGCATTTCAAGTGCGAGAACCTGCAGAAAGCGGGCGCTTTCAAGGCCCGCGGTGCCAGCAATGCGGTGTTCGGGCTGACCGATGCCGAGGCGGCTCGGGGGGTGGCCACGCATTCCTCGGGGAATCATGGTGCGGCACTGGCCCAGGCGGCCGCTGCGCGCGGCGTGGCAGCGCACATTGTGATGCCCGCCAGCGCGCCGGCAGTAAAAAAGGCCGCCGTTGCGGCCTACGGCGGCCTGATTATTGAGTGCGAGCCCACCCTGGCGGCGCGGGAGCAAACCCTGGAACGGGTGGTGGCGGCAACGGGCGCTCATGTGGTGCACCCCTACGCCGACCCACGGGTCATTGCCGGACAGGGCACGCTGGCGCTTGAGGTGTTGGAGCAGGTGCCCGACCTCGAGGTGATCGTGCTGCCAGTCGGTGGGGGTGGCCTGCTGTCCGGTGTCGCCCTGGCGGTCAAGCACCTGCGACCGGATGTGGAGGTGGTGGCTGCGGAGCCCGAGGGCGCGGACGATGCGTTCCGCTCCTTCGGTCTCGGTGCCCTGCAGCCTTCCGTGGACCCACGCACGATCGCCGATGGTCTGCTGGCGGGCCTCGGGGCCATTAACTTCGGCATCATCCAGCGCCATGTGGATACCATTCTGACGGTTTCCGACGCGGAGATTGTGCAGGCCATGCGACTGCAGTGGAGCCGCCTGAAAACCGTGGTGGAGCCCTCCGGTGCCGTCAGCTTCGCCGCCCTGTTGGCGCATCCGGAACGGTTTCGCGGGCGCCGTGTGGTCGCGGTGATCAGTGGCGGCAACCTCGACCTCGACAATCTGCCCTGGTGACCGGCATGCCCTCCCCTCCCTTTCATCTCGCATTGCCGGTTGACGACCTGCAGGCCGCCGACCGCTTCTATGCCGAGCTGCTGGGCTGCCCACGGGGGCGGCGCTCGGAGCGCTGGATAGACTACGATTTCTGGGGGCACCAGCTGGTGACCCACCTGGTGCCCGCCGGGGCCATGCCGTCACTGGCCCGCAACCCGGTGGACGGTGAGGACATTCCCGCCTCGCACTTTGGTGTCGTGTTGCCCTGGGATGAACTCGAGCAGCTGTTGGCCAGACTCACCGATTCCGGGGTCGAGTTTGTGATCGCGCCTACGGTGCGCTTCGCCGCGCGGCGCGGGGAGCAGAAAACCTGTTTCGTCTGCGACCCGGCGGGGAACTACCTCGAGTTCAAGGCCTTTCGCAATATCAACATGCTGTTTGCCAGCGACGGGCTGGATTACCCGTGAGTGTGGCGTCGCTGCAACGCGCGGTCGCGCGCACCGCGGTGGTCGGGTTCCTGCTCCTCTGTCTGGCAGGGTGCAGCAGCACGCGGTTTTTCTATAACCGGCTGGATTTCTTCGTCCCGTGGTATCTCGGTGATTATGTCAGCCTCGATCGCAGCCAGGATGCGCTGTTGCAGAGCGAGTTGCAGCCGTTCCTTGCCTGGCACAGGCAGGATGAGCTGCCGCGCTACATTGAACTGCTGCAGCGGGCGGAGCGCAGCCTCGATGAACCGCTGACCCGCGAACAGCTGGTCGCGCTCACCGCCGATGCTGAACAGGCCCTGGACCGCCTGCAGGATCGGGCCCTGGACTGGATGCTGGTGCTGGCTGAGGCCCTGCGTCAGGATCAGCTCGATGAGTTCATGCGTGAATTGCGCGAGCAGCAGGCCGAGTACGAAGAAAAATACCTTGAACGCGACGACGCAGATTATCGCGATGATGCCTGCGAGCGTCTGCAGGACAATGCGCGGCGCTACCTCGGCCGCCTGCAGACTGAGCAGAAAACGCGCCTGGCGGTTGGCTGTGCCAGCCTGCGCCGTTCGGACAACGTCTGGCTGGCCGAGCGTGCGGTCTGGCTGGACCGGCTCGATACGATACTGCAGCGCGAGCCGGATTGGCAGGCCAGCCTGCGCCAGGCGATGGCCCAGCGCCGCGACAGCGTTTCTCCGGAATACCGGGCGATCTGGGAGGCCAACACCGAGGTCATTCAGCGCGCAGTGGTCGATGTGCTGAACAGCCGTACCGAGCGACAGGATGCGCACCTGCGGCGGGAGCTTGGCAAATTGCAGGACGACCTGGTGGCCCTGGTGGAGCAGGGCTTGCCGGAAGGTGCACGTCTCGCTAACTCTATCGACGAAGTCTGAGGGGACCACGATGTTGCTGCGACGAATTCTATTGGCGCTGTTGCTCGCAGCCCTGGTAGCGGGTACCGCGGTATGGGTACAGGTGAAGTCTGCTGCGGTACCCGACCAGGGTATGACGCTGGACCTGCCCGGTCTCAGCGCGCCGGTGACGGTGTTGCGGGATGACTTGGGTATTCCCTATATCTTCGCCGAGAACACAGCGGACCTGCTGCGCGCCCAGGGTTTTGTGACGGCGCAGCACCGCCTGTTCCAGATGGAGTTTTTTCGCGCAACCTGGCAGGGCCGTCTGGCGGCCAGTATCGGCGAAGCGGGTCTCGCCAGCGATATCCGCATGCGTGTGCTGGGGATCGAGCACAATAGTCGCCGGCACGCGGCGCAGTTGAGCGCTGCCAGCCGGGACTGGCTCCAGCCCTACGTCGACGGTGTTAATGCCTATGTGGCTGCACACGCCGGAGACCACCCACTGGAGCTGGGGTTGGTGGGCCTTGAGGCACGCAGCTGGGAGCTGGCCGACCTGGTCGCGTTGATTCACTTCGTGCACTACACCCACGCCACCAATTACCAGGCGGAGCTGCTGGCGCAACAGCTCATCGATCGGCTGGGTGTGCAGCGCGCACAGCAACTGATGCCGCTGTTGCGCAACCTGGATCGCGATGCAGCGCAACCTGATCTCGCCGCGAGCGTGCCTGAAGCGGGCGCCGCCGGGCCTGCCAGCGCCAGCGCTGGCCTCGGCGAGGCGCGGCTGCTGTTTGCGCCAGATTCGCCCCGACACGGGGGTATCGGCTCGAACAACTGGGCTGTCAGTGCGGCGCGCAGTGCCTCGGGTCGTGCCATGCTGGCCAACGATCCGCATCTGGACAACCGCATTCTCCCTGGCATGTTTCATCCCGTAGGGCTGTTCGCGCCGGGTATCCAGGCTGTGGGTGCCACCCTGCCCGGTCTTCCCGGCCTGCTGTTGGGGCGCACGCAACACGTCGCCTTTGGCGTTACCAATGCCTACGGCGACGTTCAGGACCTGTATGTTGAGACGGTGGATCCCGCGAACCCCCAGCACTACCTGGAGGGCGGGCGCAGCCTGCCCTTTGAGCGTCGCGAGCAGGTGGTTTACATCAAAGACAGCAAGGCTCCGGGGGGGATGCGCGAGCACCCGCTGGTGGTGCGTTACACCCGGCGCGGGCCGGTGATCAGCGACCACGCGGGCCCTGAGGGAGACAGGGTGCTGGTACTGCGTACCACGGCCTGGGAAAAGCATGCGCCGCAGCTGGGCATCGAAGGGCTGCTCGATGCCGCCAACGCCCGGGAGTTTGACGCCCGGGTGCAGGATATCGACCTGATGATGTTCAACTTTGTCTACGCAGACGACGCGGGCAACATCGGGCACCGCGCATCCGGCGCCCTGCCCCTGCGCGCGGGTGGCGATGGCAGCGTGCCTCGGCCGGTGCCCGCCGATGGCAGCGATGACTGGATAGGCTGGATTCCAAAGGCGCAGATGCCTGCGGCCTACAACCCGTCCCGGGGCTGGGTCGGCACGGCAAACCACGACACCCGTCCGGCAGGGTTCCCCTGGTATTACACCAATTACCTCTCTCCGGACTACCGCTATCTGCGTATGGGCCAGGTGCTCAACCAGGCCAGCGCCATGACCGTGGCGGATCACTGGGCGCTGATGGCGGACAACCGTAATCTGCAAAGTGACACGCTGTTGCCGCATATCCTCGATGCGCTGGCCAGAGAACCGGCACAGAAGGACCTGCATGCCCTGCTGGCAAGCTGGGATGGCGTCGACCGTGCAGACAGCCCCGCACCCCTGATATACCAGGCGCTGTACCGGGAAATTGCCCTGGGTACATTCACCGACGAGTTGGGTGGGTCGCTGGCGGGCGAGATGCTTGCCACCTGGTATTTCTGGCAGCAACGCTTCGAGGCGCTGCTGGCGACCCCGGAGGCTGTGTGGTTCGACGACACTGCAACACCCGACCGCGAGACCCTGGCTGACGTCATTCGGACCGCGGCACCCCGGGCCCGGACACTGCTTGAGAACCTGCAGGGCAAGGATCCCTCGGCCTGGCGCTGGGGTGTGGCGCACAGCCTGTATTTTGCCAGCCCGCTGCGCCCGAGCGGATTGGGCAGCGGCCTCGCCGGCAGTTTTGTGGTGCAGCGCGGCGGCAGCGGCGAAACGCTGAACCGCGGCATTTATGACTTCCAGCAACCCTTCGCTGTGGGGTTTTTCGCCTCTCTGAAGCTGGTGGTGGATTTCGCCGACCCGGACAAGGTCGAAGCGATCCTCGCTGGCGGAGTTGTCGAGCGGCATTTGCAACGCCACCAGAACGACCAGGCGCGTCTCTGGGCGGCGGGTGAACGCAGGCCCTGGTGGTTCAGCCCGGAGCAGGCTAGGGCACACGCTCGCACGGAGACACGACTCCTGCCGAAGTAATACCCTGCGGCGACGTTAAGCATGGCTTCAGAAAAGGCGTGCACAATAGCGACAGGTACCATCCTCAGGAGGGATGTCCATGCGTCAATCGTCAGCTTTGCGATCACACCCGGTTTGGGATGCCACGACCCGCTGGTTCCACTGGATCAACGTGTTGTGTGTGCTGGGCCTGCTGGGTGTCGGCCTCGTTATTCTCAACGCGGGTGCACTCGGTATCAGCGGCGAGGGCAAGGTGGCACTGAAAACGCTGCACGTATGGATAGGTTACCTGTTCGCCATCAACCTGCTGTGGCGCATCGTCTGGGGATTTGTCGGGAACCGTTATGCGCGCTGGTCCGCCGCACTCCCGGGAGGACGCGGCTATGGACAGGCCCTCGTCGGCTACCTGCGTGGGTTGCGCGCGGGCAATCCCCCGTCCTACCGTGGACACAATCCCCTCGGACGACTGATGGTGGCCTTGCTGCTGGTGTTGCTTGTGAACCAGTGTGTCACCGGCCTCGTGCTGGCCGGTACCGACCTGTATCTGCCGCCCTTCGGTCACCTGTTTCTGGACTGGGTGGCGGTGCCAGGTGCCAGCGCCGAGCAGCTGGCCGGCCTGAAGCCCGCGCAGACCCCGCTGCTGGATGCCGACGCTTACGCGGCCATGCGCGCATTTCGCAAGCCGTTTTACGAGCTGCACGAGCTGGGTTTCTGGGGCCTGGTGTTGGCCATTCCCCTGCATATCGCCGCCGTGGTGATCACGGAGTTGCGCGAGCGCAACGGTCTGATTTCCGCGATGTTCTCTGGCCGGAAAGTCTTTTCCGGGGAGCCGCGTGACTGACGCGTGGGTGCGCCGTCACGCCTCGCGCACGTAAATGGAGGTGTAGCCGGCGCGCGCAAACAGCTGGTAGCCGTGTGCCTGCAGATGGGTGCATACCCTGCCGCTGGCCAGTGCGGCCAGGTTGGGGCCATACTCCTCCACGGAAATGACTTCCGGCCGAAAGCGTTGCAAATCGATATCGCAGGCGATTTTTTCGTCGTAGCCTTCGATATCAATATTGATGTAGCGGATATCCTCGCCCTGATTGTCGGCGAGGATGCGGTTGACGCTCAGTGTCGGGACTGGCACCGCGCGCACCAGCGCCTTGAGCTCCGCCCGGTCGCTGCTGATCGACCCCAGTGCGCTGATACCGTCGCGTGTCTTGGTCACCTGCGGCAGCATCAGGTTCACCTCGGTCAGGCCGTCGCTGATTTCTGCCTCGCTGACCACGGCGGCGCAGATATTGCGGTCACTCCGCCGCACCCGATCGAAGAGCCGGATGCTGTTGGCGTTGGCGTCCACATTCACGCCCTGCCATCCACACATCCACAGGTAGGCCGTATTGGAAAAACGGAAGGGATGAAAGGCGCCGAGATCCAGGTAGCGGCCGGGTCCCCGGTTCGGTTTCACCAGTTTGCGCACGATCACGTCTTCGCCGTATTGGCCGAAATGACCTTTGAAGCTGCCTGAGCGGACGGCGCTGAGTATCTTGAAAGGGTTCATTTGCGCTCCGTCCCCCTCAAGTGTTCTCTGCGCATCAGTCGAGCAGCGACAGGTCGCGCACCGCACCGCGATCAGCGCTGGTCACCATGCTCGCATACACTTTCAGCGCCGCGCTGACCTTGCGTGGCCGGCTCTCGGCAGGCTTCCAGCCGTCCTTGCCCCGTGCGTCCATGGCCGTGCGCCGGGCGGCCAGTTGCTCATCGCTCAGCCGCACATTGATGCTGCGCTCGGGAATGTTGATGTCGATGATATCACCCTGCTCGACGAGGGCGATGGCGCCACCCGAGGCCGCCTCCGGCGATACATGGCCGATAGACAGGCCCGAGGTGCCGCCGGAAAAGCGCCCGTCCGTCAGCAGCGCGCAGGTCTTGCCCAGCCCCTTGGACTTGAGATAGCTGGTGGGATAGAGCATTTCCTGCATGCCCGGCCCGCCCCGCGGACCCTCGTAGCGGATGATGACCACATCGCCCGCCTGCACTTTTCCATCCAGGATATCCGCAACGGCACCCTCCTGGCTTTCACAGATGTAGGCGGGGCCGGAGAACACCAGAATACTGTCATCCACGCCGGAGGTTTTGACCACACAGCCGTTTTCAGCAATGTTCCCGAACAGTACGGCGAGGCCACCCTCAAGGGAGAAGGCGTGGTCGATATTACGAATGCAGCCGTTTTCGCGGTCGAGATCCAGGCTGGGCCAGCGGGTGTCCTGGCTGAATGCCACCTGGGTCGGTATGCCTGCAGGGCCTGCTTTGTAGAATTGATGCACCGTCGCATCGTGGGTGCGCACGATGTCCCAGGTGTCCAGGGCGGCGCCCAGGGACGGACTGTGCACGGTGGGGCAGTCACGGTGCAGCAGTCCGGCGCGATCCAGTTCACCGAGAATTGCCATGATGCCACCGGCGCGGTGTACGTCTTCCATGTGGTACAGGGGGGTGTTCGGTGCCACCTTGCACAGCTGGGGCACGCGGCGCGACAGTCGATCGATGTCCTGCAGGGTGAAGTCGAGTTTGGCCTCTTCCGCCGCTGCGAGCAGATGCAGAATGGTATTGGTGGAGCCGCCCATGGCGATATCGAGGCTCATCGCATTCTCGAAGGCCTTGAAGCTGGCGATGTTGCGCGGCAATACGCTGGCGTCCTCCTGCTGGTAATAACGCTGGCACAGCTCCACCACCAGGCGCCCCGCCCGGCGGAACAGTTGCTCGCGGTCGGCGTGCGTGGCCAGGGTGGAACCGTTGCCGGGCAGGCTCAGACCCAGAGCCTCGGTCAGGCAGTTCATGGAATTCGCGGTGAACATGCCGGAACAGGAACCACAGGTGGGGCAGGCGGAGCGCTCGTATTCCGCCACCTGTTCATCGCTGGCGTCGCTGTCGGCGGCGATCACCATGGCGTCAACGAGGTCCAGCTTGTGCTCGGACAGTTTTGTCTTGCCCGCTTCCATCGGCCCGCCGGAGACGAACACCACCGGGATATTGAGTCGCATGGCGGCGTTCAGCATGCCTGGGGTGATCTTGTCGCAGTTGGAGATGCACACCATGGCATCTGCACAGTGTGCGTTGACCATGTACTCGACCGAGTCGGAAATGATGTCGCGGCTGGGCAGGCTGTAAAGCATGCCGTCATGTCCCATCGCGATACCGTCGTCCACGGCGATGGTGTTGAATTCCTTGGCGACACCGCCGGCGGCCTCGATTTCGCGTGCGACCAGCTGCCCCAGATCCTTGAGGTGAACGTGACCGGGGACGAACTGGGTGAAGGAGTTCACCACGGCAATGATGGGTTTGCCGAAGTCGCCGTCCTGCATGCCGGTGGCGCGCCACAACGCGCGGGCGCCCGCCATGTTGCGGCCGTGGGTGGAGGTCTTCGAGCGGTAATCAGGCATGTGGGCCTCGGTGGATTCAGTCAAATGACGTGCCGCCGAAGCAGCCATGGCAAGCGCGTAAGAATAGCAAAAAATCCGCGGAGATGGGCATCGCGGATTGCGGCCGCGGCGCGTTTTCGTGGCCATGCAGGGTTTTGCCTGATGTACCGCAAGGACAGGGCGCAGGGGACATGGTGTAATAGAAACATGAGCAATCAATTTGTGAGGCAGGGAGGTATGCGCCAGCAGTATTTCTGCGCACTCGTTTTCTCGGCGCTGTGTTGTACGGCGCCGGTTCAGGCGCAGCTCGCCAGCGATCTGGCGCTGCAGGAGGTTTTGAATGCGACGCTCGTCCACCACGGTTACACACCGGAGGCCATAGCGGATTCCGGCGAGGGTGGCGGCCTGCTGGCTGCCGTCCCCTCGCTGTCCGCCAGCCGGCTGCAGAGCGACCAGCGCGCGGGCACCGACGAAACCGAGGTGTCCCTTAACCTGCCTTTCAAGTCGCTGCAGCGTCGTGACCTTGATGAGGATCTGGCCGCTCTGCAGGGCAGCCTGCAGGAAACACAGCAGCGCTACCGTGCCTGGTTTTTCTCCGGCCTGATTCGCGACGCTGTCTGGGAACACCGCCTTGCCACCCTGGAGCTGGTGCAGTCGCGCGCGCGTGCGGACCTCCTTCTGGAGCTGGAGCAGCGCGCCGCACTGCAGGCTGATGCAGGCGCCATTCCAGGCTACGCAGCCTTGCTGCTGACCCAGGAGCGGCTTGATGCCGAGCTCGCCGTGGCTGACGGCCTGGCCCGGCAGCGTGCCGCCCAGGCCGGTTTTGTGGCACTTACCGGCCTGCCGGCGTTGCCCGCCCGGATCGTCGAAGCCACGCCGCAACCCCGGGAACCCGATTACAGTCAGCACCCCCAGTTGGCCCTGCTGGAACTGGACCGCGATCAACAGCGGGCCCTGATCGCGCTGAATGACCCGGCAGCGGTGGACTGGAGCCTGGCCCTGACAGCGCGCAGTCTCGATGGTCCCGGTCCTGCAGAGCATCAATACGGCCTTGCTGTTGAGTTGCCCTTGGCGTTCTTTGAGGTGGATAACCGTGCCGGCCAGGCGCAGCGGGCAGCGCTGGGCCGCGACTTCACGCGGCAGCGCGACACACTGCGCACCGGTATCCGGCAGCAGTGGATTGCGCTGTCCACCGAAGCACAGCGTTTGCGTGAGCGACGCGAACTGCTGTTGCAGTCGGCGCAGGTCGGCGAGCGCATCGAGGCGCAGCTGCTCGCGCTGCGCTCGGGCAGTGAGGTGGAGGTGGAACTGGTGATCCGGCGCCTGCTGGAGGTTCTGGAGCGGCGCAGCGAAGCGTCGTTGATCGATGCACAAATCGAATATAACGCCGCACGACTGCGGCAGACAGCGGGATTACCTCTATGAAACAACCTCTGTGGATACTGCTGGTCTGGTGTTTGCCGGCGGTGAGCTTCGGGACGGATGTGCCCCTTGCGGCACTGGGGGAGTTGCAGCTTGAATATACAGCGGTGCAGGAGATTGCGGAGGTCCCTGGCCCTGCTGTGCGAGCGCAGGTCACCCACCGCACCGGCAGCCAGTACAGCATCCAGCTGCCGCGAGATGTGCGGCGGGCGCAGTATCTGGTAGGCAATGGCGCCCACGTGGCCGCCGGGCAGCCTTTCGTTGTGTTGGAAGGCCCGGAAATTCATCATTTTCTGCTTGAGTTTGATGCCTTGGAAAGGCGCTACCGCAGTGCCGAAGCGCGCTACAGGCGCAGCCGTGCTTCCTATGAACAGAAAGCGCTTGCAGAGGAACAGTGGGTTGCCATCGTTGACAACTATCTGGCGCTGCAGCTGGAGTACGAGCATATGCGGCATTTCATGGAGCTGGTGGACCCGCCGCAGGAAGACGTTGAGTCCATCACGTTGCACGCGCCCATCAACGGCTACATTGAGTTCGAGAGCCGTCAAATGGCGCTGGTCGAAGGAGATGAAGTGGCAACTTTCCTGGCGCCGGGTGAGTTGCGTGTACAGCTGCTGGTACCGCTGCAGGATGCCGACAGGTTGACCGGCGTACAGCTCGACGGTTGCCGGCTGGACGTGGAGGAGTTGGAGGGAATTGCCCGTGGCTTTTCACTGGTCGCCTGGAGTGAGGCCGTAACGGGGGCCTGTCGGGTGCAGCTGAACAGTGTGCTGAGCGCAACACCGCTGTACCGCCAGGAGGCATATCGGGTGCCCCGCTCAGCAGTGTTCACCTGGGCAGAACAGGCTCACATCCTGCTGCGCGGCGACGGGGCGTTGCAGCTGGTACCGGTGGTGTTGCTGCAGCCCGTTGGCGAGGATTACGCGGTGACCTCCGAAATCGATCTGGCGGGTCGCGCCGTGCTGCGCAGCTCCGTGTCCGCTGTTCAGGGTGTCCTCTTGGGCCTGGGTGGCGAGTGACATGCTGAAGCAGTTGGTGCGTTTTTCCCTGACCCAGCGCCTGTTTGTCTGTGTGGCGGCCCTTGCGCTGGCGGGTCTCGGCCTGCGAGCCTGGCTGGCGTTGCCCATTGATGCCTATCCCGACATCGCGCCGACGCAGG
Source organism: Halieaceae bacterium UBA5085 (assembly GCA_002414665.1). Lineage (GTDB taxonomy): Bacteria > Pseudomonadota > Gammaproteobacteria > Pseudomonadales > Halieaceae > Haliea. The sequence goes on along the minus strand of DIAF01000034.1, from coordinate 82,651 downwards.
TCAAGCTTATCCTCAAGGTGCCGGGCATGACAGCGGAGGAAATCGAACAGCGGGTCACCTACCCACTGGAAACCGAGTTGCTGGGTATTCCCCGGCAGTCGATGCTGCGTTCCACGACCAAATATGCCATTACCGATATCACGCTGGATTTTGTCGATGGCACGGATATCTACTGGGCGCGGCAACAGGTCAATGAGCGGTTGGCGGGCATTCTCGATGGCCTGCCTTTCCCGGTAGAGGGCGGCCTGGCACCCATGAGCACGCCGCTCAGCGAGATGTTCATGTTTACCATCGAGAATCCCCGGCTCTCGCTGCAGGACAAGCGACAGCTGCTGGAGTGGGAGATCCGTCCGGCGCTGCGTACGGTGGCGGGCGTAGCCGATGTGAACGTGCTCGGCGGCTACGCCAGGACCTACCAGGTCACCCCGCACCCGGTGGTGCTTTCCGAGCTGGGCCTGGGGATCGACGCGCTGGAGGCCTCTATTGTTGAGCAAAACCTGAATGCCGGCGTGGGCCGTATCCTGCTCGGCAATGATGTGCTGGTGGTGCGGGTTGAGGGTCAGGTGCACTCGCTGGAGGCGCTGCAGGACATTGTGGTGTATTCGGGCCCCGCCGGCGTGTACCGCCTGCGCGACGTCGCCGATGTTGAAATCGGTCATCTGGCGCGTTACGGCGCTGTGACGCGCAACGGAGAGGAAGCAGTCCAGGGGCTTGTAATTGCACTGCGCGACAGCAACACCGGCGCTGTCGTGGACGGGGTCAAGGCGCGGTTGGCCGATCTGCAAAAGACCCTGCCCGCCGGCACCGAGATCAACGTGTTCTATGACCGCGCCCGGCTGATCAGCACCGCTATTGGCACCATTTCCAGCGCCCTGTTCCAGGCCATTCTGCTTGTGGTCGCGGTGCTCACCGTATTCCTGGGCAACCTGCGCGCCGCGCTGGTGGTGTCGATTTCATTGCCGCTGGCGGCGCTGGCAACGTTCCTGCTAATGTCCGGCACCGGCCTGACGGCCAACCTCATGAGCCTGGGCGGACTGGTGATCGCGATCGGCATGCTGGTGGACTCCTCTGTGGTGGTGGTGGAGAACACCCTGAGTCGCCTCGACAACAACCCTGGCCTGCCCCGCCTGCATGTGGTGTACCGCGCGGCGCAGGAGGTTGCGCTGCCGGTGGTAGCGGGCACGCTCATCGTGATCATCGTGTTTTCGCCGCTGCTGACCCTGAGTGGCCTCGAGGGAAAGCTGTTTACTCCGGTGGCGTTGACGATTGTGTATGCCATGCTGGCCGCCCTGGTGCTGTCGCTGACCCTGATTCCGGTCGCGGCGTCGCTCATGCTCGGCACGCACAAGGCGGGAATGCCGCGCTTTATGCTGCGCCTGCAGGCGGCCTATGTCGTGGCCCTGGAGCGGGTTCTGCGCCGGCCGCGCGGCCTGCTGCTCGGCATCGGCGCCCTGCTGGGGGTGAGCGCGGTGTTCCTGCTGTTGATGGGCAAGACCTTCATGCCCGTGCTCGATGAGGGCGATTTGATTGTACAGCTGGAGAAATCCCCGAGCATTTCCCTGCAGGCGTCGGTGGAGCTCGACCGCCAGGTGGGTGCTGCGTTGCTCGCAGGTGTGCCCGAAATTCGCCAGATTGTGACCCGTACAGGCTCCGATGAACTGGGGCTGGACCCCATGGGCCTGAATGAAACGGACGTGTTCATGGAGCTGGCACCGACGGAGGAGTGGCGCTTCGCCAGTAAAACGGCGCTGGAATCTGCAGTGCGCGAAGTGCTTGAGGGGTTCCCTGGCATGAATGTTGGCTTCACGCAGCCCATCCAGATGCGTGTGTCTGAAATGTTGACTGGCAGCACCGGTGACGTGACCGTCAAGGTTTACGGTGAGGACCTCGTACGCATTGCGGCCCTGATGCACGACATTGCCCGGGTTATCCCCCGGGTCCAGGGCGCGGTTGACGTACAGGCCTCAGTGACCGAAGGCGGCAAGTTCCTCAACCTGGAGGTGAAGCCGGAATTGGCGGCGGCCCACGGGCTTACCGTGGAGGGTCTGTCCGGGTATCTGCGCAGCCAGATCGAGGGCGCTGTGATCTCGGAAGTGCGCCAGGGTAACCGGCGTATTCCGGTGACGCTGGCGGCCGGTTCGCAGTCGGTGGCGGTGCCGGCCACGGTGGCAGACCTCGCTGCGCGCAGCGTGGCCCTGCCCGATGGCAGCCTGGCAACCCTGGGCGATGTCGCCAGCCTCAGCTATGCCGAAGGTCCCCTTTTGATAGAGCGGGAGCGTGGCAGCCGCTTTGGTGTGGTGACGGTCAACGTGGAGGGCCGCGATGTAGTGGGTTTTGTTGAGGAGCTGCGCGAGGTGTTAGCCAACGAGGTCTCCCTGCCAGCCGGTTATCGCCTGGAGTACGGTGGTGAGTTCGAGAACCAGCAGCGTGCCACTCAGAACCTGTTGCTGGTGGTTCCGGTGGCCCTGGTACTGATTCTGCTGATCCTGTTTGCTACCTTCGGTTCGATGGCGCTGGCCGGCATCATTCTCGGTAATATCCCGTTCGCCCTGATGGGTGGCGTGATCTCGCTGTACATCAGCGGTGAGTATCTCTCGGTGCCTGCCTCGGTGGGGCTGATTGCGCTGCTGGGTGTTGCGGTGCTGAACGGTGTGGTGATGGTCAGCCATTTCCAGCAGCAGGCGCATTTGCCGGGCGCCCTGCCGGCACGCATCTGCGCGGGCGCCAGCCAGCGCCTGCGCCCGGTATTGATGACTGCAACCACGGCGATTTTCGGGCTCCTGCCGCTGGTGTTCGCCACCGGCCCTGGTGCCGAGGTGCAGCGCCCTCTGGCCATTGTGGTGGTCGGTGGCCTGCTCACATCAACCGTGACAACGCTGTTCCTGCTGCCGGTGTTGTATCAGTACAGGGAGAAGCGTGCCCATGGATGAACTGCTGGTTATCATGGTGCCGCGTGAGCTGCACGATGAGATGGTGGATGCCCTGATGTCGCTGCCGACCGTCAGCGGGTTTACGGTCGCTGCGGTAAGCGGTTTCAGCCGCGAGCACAGCCGCCTGAGCCTGGCCGAGCAGGTAGAGGGTTCGCGCCGTATCAGCCGCTTTGAAGTCCTGCATGCGCCCACTCAGCGTCCGTCGCTTCTGACGGCGCTGGCCCCGATTGCAGGCCGCGACCGGCTGCGCTACTGGGTGCAGCCGGTGGTGGAGTGTGGCTACATCGGCAGCAATGCCGCAAAGCCGGCGCTAGAGTGACTTGAAGAACACCTTGGAGTTGCGCTGCAGGTTGTAGAGCGCCTGCTTCTGTGCCGGCAGTACATCCCGCGAACGCTCTTCAAACCCCTGTTCCAGAAACCAGTGGGCAGTCTGCGTGGTGAGCACAAACACCCGGTCTAGTCCAAGCGACCGCGCCTCGCGTTCTATTTCCTGCAGCAGGCGCTGGCCGCGGTGCCCGCCCCGGTAGTCGGGGTGGGAGACAATGCAGGCCACTTCTCCGCAGTTTTCGTCGGGAAACGGGTAGAGCGCGGCGCAGGCAATAATCCGCCCGTCCCGTTCAATAATACGGAACTGGCGGATCTCGTTTTCGAGCAGTTCACGCGAGCGCTTGACCAGGACGCCCTCACGTTCCAGCGGTTCGATCAGCTCCAGAATGCCGCCGACGTCATCGATGCTGGCACTACGGGTCTGCTCGTAATCGTCTTTAGCCACCAGCGTGCCATTCCCGTCGTGGGTGAACAGCTCCTCCAGCAGCGCACAGTCATCCCGGTAACTGATGATATGGCAGCGCGAAACACCGGCCATGCAGGCACGTCGAGCGGTGGCCAGCAGTTTTGACTGTTCCGCGTCCTGCCCCTGAATACCCGTTATGCTGGCAACCGTAAGCTGGCGCAGCAGGGCACCGTCGCTGCCGGCAATGCCGGCGGCGCTGCCGAACAACACCAGCTTGTCCGCACCGATGCCCGCGGCGCAGTGCACGGCAATGTCTTCCAGCATCAGGTTGAAAATTTCTCCGGTCGGCGAATAGCCAAGGGGTGACAGCAGCACAATGGAGCCCGCGGCGAGCTGCTGCTGGATGCCGGTGCTGTCAATACGCCGTACTCGTCCGGTGTGCTGGTAGTCGACTCCATCCACTATACCCAGCGGTCGGGCGGTGACGAAATTGCCGGAACAGACGCGCATGCGCGCACCCTGCATCGGTGAGTTGGGCAGGCCCATGGAGAGCAGCGCCTCAATCTGTGCCCGCAGTGAAGCCGCGGCATCTGTCACATGGGGCATGCTGGCACTGTCGGTAATGCGCATGTCATCGTGGAAGCGGCTCTCGATCCCCGCTGCGGCCAGTCGGCTGTCGATCTGCGGGCGATTGCCATGCACCAGGACCAGGCGCACACCGAGGCTGTGCAGCAGTGCCAGGTCGTGGAGGATGGTGGGAAAGTTGGGATCCTGTGCAGCATCACCCCCCAGCATCAGGACAAAGGTCCGGTTCCGGTGGGTATTGATGTAGGGCGCCGTATTCCTGAACCAGCGAATATGGCTGCGGCCTGGGGTGGTCACGTGGCAGTTTCCGTTTATCAGTAGTAATCGTAAGTCAAGAGTACCCAATGCGGGCGGTGGCGACTAATGCAAATTTTCACGGCATGGCCGCCCGGGCCCGCTACAGGCAGTAGTGCGCGATGCAGGATTGCAGCAGATCCACGCAGGGTCGTATCTGGCTGAGCTCCAGGTATTCATCAGGCTGGTGGGCGCGGTCGATGGATCCCGGGCCCATGATGATGGTTTCCATGCCCATGGATTGCAAAAAGGGGGCCTCGGTGGCGAAACCCACGGCGCTCGCACAGTGACCGGTGAGCTTTTCCGCCAGCATCACGAGGTCGCTGTGTGCGGCCTGTTCAAAGGGCGGTACGGGTTCCACCAGCGAGCGCAGCGCAATGCCGGCTCCGCGCGCCTGCGCCAGGGTTTGCAGGCGCTGCTGCAGCTGTTCGCGAACCCCTGCGGCGGCCGCGGAGGGTGTGAGGCGCAGGTCGAAGTGCAGCTCACAGCGCCCGCAAATACGGTTCGGACTGTCCCCGCCGTGTATGCAGCCCAGGTTGAGGGTGGGAAAGGCCACGTCGAAGGCGCTGTTGGCGTGCTCCAGAGCGAGCTCCCGGCGGAATTGCATCAGTTCACCCACCAGTTCATGCATCACATCAATGGCGTTGAGGCCCAGTGCCGGATTGGAGGAATGGCCCGCGAGGCCGGTGATCTCGATGGCCTCCATCATGATGCCCTTGTGCAGGCGTACCGGGTTCAGCGAGGTCGGCTCACCGATGATGGCGGCACGCGCCCGGGGTCGTCCCGCCGCGGCGAGGGCCCGGGCACCGTCCATGGAGCTTTCCTCGTCGGCGGTGGCGAGTATGATCAACGGCTGCTGTAGTTTCTTGTCTGCAAACGCCTGGGCAGCGGCGATGGCGATGGGGAAAAAACCTTTCATATCGGTGCTGCCCAGGCCGTACAGACGCTGGTCGCGCTCGGTGAGCAGCAGCGGGTCCGAGCGCCAGCGCCCCTCATCAAAGGGTACGGTGTCGGTGTGGCCGGCCAGCACCAGGCCGCCCGGGCCACTGCCGAGCGTGGCAATCAGGTTGGCTTTGCGCCCATCGGCTGACACATCCATGATTTCCGTGCGAAACCCCAGCGCCCCGAGCCAGTCAGCCAGCAAATCGATGACGGCCCGATTGCCCTGGTCCCAGGACGGATCGGTTGAGCTGACGGAGGGCGTGCCGACAAGCGCGCGCAGCTGGCTGATGATCTGTTTCTCGGTCTGTGACATGGCGCGGCTGCCTGCGATTCCCGGGGTGGGTCGGCTGACGGTAGCGGCGGGCGCTGATGGAGTCAATCAGCGCCCTCGGCAGTCGGCTCAGCCGAAGATGCCCTTGAAGGTGAAGAAGAAGATGATGGATAACCCGGCGCCCGCGGGCAGCGTGATGATCCAGGACATGAAGATGGTGCCGATGGTGCGCAGATTCAGCGCTGCAATACCGCGCGCGAAGCCCACCCCGAGGATGGCGCCCACCAGGGTATGTGTGGTGGAGATCGGCAGCCCGGTGCCGGAAGCCAGTACCACGGTGGAGGCCGCACCCAGTTCCGCGGCAAACCCGCGGCTTGGCGTGAGCTCGGTGATTTTGCGCCCGACGGTCATGATCACTTTCCACCCGTAGGTTGCGAGGCCCACCACGATACCCAGGGCGCCCACCAGCAGGATCCACCAGGGCAGCGGCGCCTGCGAGGCGATCATGCCGCCCGACAGCACGGTATTCGCCACCGCGGCCAGCGGCCCTACGGCATTGGCGACGTCGTTGGAACCGTGGGCGAAGGCCATCGCGCAGGCGGTGAAGATCATCAGGATACCGAATACCCGCTCCACGCTGGCGAAGCGATGCTGGTCGTTGGGCACGTACTTCACCCGGCTGACCAGGAAGCCGCCCAACGCCGCGACCAGCAGGCCGATCAGAAACGACAGGGGGACGGCGTTGGCGAACTTGGAGCCCAGCCCGAGGTCCATTTCCACGCCGATATGCTTCAGGCCCTTGAGCAGGGTGACCATGGAGATCATGAAGCCGACCATCCACATATAAATGGGGATGAAGCGTTTGGCGCGCTGAAAGGGATCTTCCGTGTCGAGAATGAGGATTTTGACGCTCATGAACAGGGCAAAGGATATGGTGCCGGCGAGCAGCGGCGACACCAGCCAGCTGGCGGCGATGGTGCCCACCTTTTCCCAGTGCACGGCGTCCATGCCGATACCCACGGCGGCGAAGCCGACAATGGCGCCGACAATCGAGTGGGTTGTGGAGACCGGCCAGCCCTTGATGCTGGCGATCATCAGCCAGGTGCCGGCCGCAAGTAGTGCTGACAGCATGCCGTACACCATCAACTCGGGCCTGCCGGACATAGACTCGGCATCTATGATGCCCTGGCGAATGGTGGCGGTGACCTCACCTCCTGCCAGATAGGCGCCCAGGAATTCGAACACCATGGCGACGAGAATGGCCTGCTTGATGGTCAGGGCCTTTGACCCTACCGAGGTGCCCATGGCATTCGCAACGTCGTTGGCGCCGACCCCCCACGCCATGAAGAACCCGAACATGCAGGCCAGTATCAGGAGCAGCGTGCCGTGTTCCGTGATGATTTCCATGCGCTTGTCCTATTTCGCCATCAGTATCTGCAGCCTGTGCCCCACTCGCTCGGCGGAGTCAGCCAGACCTGCGAGCAGTTCGATCACCTTGTAATAGAACATCACATCCACTGCGTAGAGCTTTCTCTCCAGCTTGAACAGCTTGCCGCGCAGCGCCTTGGACTGCTTGTCGGTGCGCCCCTCAAGCTTGTCCAGTTCCTTGATCAGGCCCTCTACCCGCACGACTTCGCGGCCGGTGAAGCCCACTTCCAGCAGTTCGTCCAGCTCGCGAATCGCCACCAGAGCCTGATCGCAGGTCGCCGTGCAGGCGCGGACAAATTCCAGCAGGTGCTTTTCCAGTTTGTCCGGAAAGCGCATTTCGCGTCCCAACATCAGGCCGGCAACGTCTTTTGCCGTATTTGCCACGTGGTCCTGGATGGTCACCAGTTCCAGCAGATCAGTGCGCGGAACCGGCAGGAACAAACTGTTGGGCAGGTGACGGCGCACGGAACGTTTGAGCTTGTCCGCGGCCTCCTCGGCCTCCCCGATACGCTTGAAAATATCCTCGGCCAGTTTCCAGTCGTCATTCTGTGCGGCTTCGACAAATGCCGGGAGCAGCTGGGCGGCATCGTTCGCTACCTGCATATGCTCCTGGATCGGCCCGATCGGGGACCGGCCAAAGAGGCTGCTGAGCGGGTTCGAGCTGGGCATCGGGTGCTCTCCTGTGTGGAAGGCGCGAAGTATAGGTGAGGCTGCCTCTCCTGTCACACCGGCCGGCGCGCAGCGCTCGCCGCCTGTGCTAGCATGCGTGCAGGATGCTTACCGTCAGCAGGGAGTTGCAGCACCATGACCGCGAATTTCGGCCCTGAATACGCAGAAAGATCACTCGAACTGCATGTTCTGGCCGGAGAACTGTTCGCTGCGGGCCGCGTCTCGGCGGCGGATCGCGATCGGCTGCTCAAGGTCAACGTGGGCAGCATTCACCCGCTGGTTTACCTCGCTGAGCAGAAGCTGGAGGACGCCGAGTCCCCCGGACAGGTTCTGGATATGGCGGCGTTGCTGGCCTGGCTGAGCCAGCGCACCGGGCAGGCCGTGTACGACATCGATCCCCTGAAAATCAATGTCAGCGCCGTGGCGGAGGTGATGTCCCGCGAGTTTGCACGCCGACACCGGATTCTGGCGGTGGAGGTCAACGCCGAGGATGTGGTGATTGCCAGCGCAGAGCCCTGGATCCGTGGCTGGGAACGCAACCTCGAGCACGTCCTGCGCAAGCCGATTCGGCGCGTCCTGGCGGACCCGCGCGACATTACCCGGCACACCGCCGAGTTCTACAGCATGGCGCGTTCTGTGCGCGGCGCGCGCCACAGCGGGGCGATCCACGGCGCCGCGCCGGGCGTGACCAATCTGGAGCAGATGCTGGAACTGGGCGCGATGCATGAGCTCGACGCCAACGACCAGCACGTCGTCACCATTGTCGACTGGCTGCTGCAGTACGCCTTTGAACAGCGGGCGTCGGATATTCACATCGAGCCACGGCGCGAGGTGGGTCATGTGCGCTTCCGCATCGACGGTGTGTTGCACAACGTGTACGAGTTGCCGGCGCAGGTGTGCGCAGCAGTCACCAGCCGAATCAAGATTCTTGGTCGCATGGACGTGGCAGAGAAACGCCGTCCCCAGGACGGCCGCCTGAAAACCCGCTCGCCACAGACAAGCGGTGAAGTGGAACTGCGCCTGTCGACCTTGCCCACCGCGTTTGGCGAAAAGCTGGTAATGCGGATCTTCGATCCGGAACTGCTGCAGAAAAGTTTTGCCCAGCTGGGTCTTGAGGATGAGGATCTGCAGCGCTGGCAGCTGATGACGTCTCACGGGAATGGTATCGTGCTGGTCACCGGGCCGACGGGCTCGGGCAAGACCACCACGCTCTACTCCACCCTGCGCCGCCTCGCCACCCCGGATGTCAATGTCTGCACTATCGAGGATCCCATCGAAATGGTGGAGGACAGCTTCAACCAGATGCAGGTCAACCATGGCATCAAGCTGGATTTTTCCACCGGGGTACGCGCGCTGATGCGCCAGGACCCGGACATCATCATGGTTGGCGAGATCCGCGACCTGGAAACTGCACATATGGCGGTACAGGCGGCGCTCACCGGGCATCTGGTGCTGTCCACCCTGCATACCAACGACTCCCCCGGTTCGGTAGCGCGTCTGCTTGAGCTGGGATTGCCGGCCTACCTCATCAAGGCCACGCTGCGCGGTATCATGTCGCAGCGCCTGGTGCGTGTGCTCTGTACGGAGTGCAAGGTGCTGGAACCGGTGGACAAGGACGCCTGGGAGCAGCTGGTGCGCCCGTTCCCGCTGACCCCGCCCGCGCAGGTTGCTCGCCCCGTCGGCTGCCGCGCCTGCCGGGAGACGGGCTACAGCGGGCGCCAGGGTATTTACGAACTACTGGTCAACAGTCCCGCACTGGCAGCCTGCATTGTCCCCGACATGGAAGCGCGCAAGGTGCGCGAAGTGGCCATGTCCGAAGGCATGCGTACGCTGCGGCTGGCCGGTGCCGCGCGGGTGGCCTCGGGCCAGACCACGATAGAGGAAGTGATGCGCGTCGCCCCGCTGTTCGACGCCTGAACCGCCAACGGAAGCATGCACGGATGATCGATACCCACGCCTTGACCCCGGCACTGGCAGCAGCGGCAGCAACCGCCTGGCAGCGCATTCAGGACCACCCTGACAAAGAGGCCGCGTCGCGCCTGCAGGCCGCGGTTGCCGAGCGGCAGGCAGAGCTCGCGGCGCCCCTCGCCCGGGTGCTGGCCTGTAGCCCGTTCGTTGCGGAGACCGTGCGCCGCCGGCCAGCGCTGTTGACGGAACTCATTGAGTCCGGGCTCTTGCAGCGCACCCTGCAGCCGGGAGAGTTGCAGGCGGAGCTGCGCCAGTGGCTGGCGGCTCCCGGGGCGGAATTGAACCCCGTGCTGCGACGCTTCCGTCAGCGACATATGCTGCGCATCGTCTGGCGCGATTTCTGTCGCAGCGCCGACACCCTGGACACCGTCGGTGATACCTCGGCGCTGGCGGAGTCCTGCATCGTACTGGCCCAGGAGCACCTGGCCGCGCAGCTGCAGGCGCGCTTTGGCACGCCCAGAAGTGCACGCGATGGCGAGCCGCAGGAGCTTATTGTGATTGCGATGGGCAAACTGGGGGCGCGCGAGCTCAACGTCTCATCGGATATCGATCTCATTTTCGCCTTTCCGGAAGCGGGCGAGACCGATGGCGAACGTCGATCCATCAGCAACGCAGAATTCTTTACCAAGCTCGGCCAGGGCCTGATCAACGCCCTTGACCAGGTCACCGCAGAAGGCTTTGTGTTCCGTGTCGACATGCGCCTGCGGCCTTACGGCGAGAGCGGCTCCCTGGCGGTGAATTTTGCGGCGCTTGAGGAGTATTACCAGGACCAGGGCCGCGACTGGGAGCGCTATGCCCTGATCAAGGCGCGCCCCATCAGCGGCGACCCGCAGCGCGGTGCGGAGCTGATGGATATGCTGCGGCCTTTCGTGTTCCGCCGCTACGTGGATTTCGGCGTGATCGAAAGCCTGCGCGGCATGAAGCAGATGATCAACAGCGAAGTGCGTCGTCGCGGCCTGCAGGACGACGTCAAGCTGGGCCACGGCGGCATTCGCGAGGTGGAGTTCATCGCCCAGTGTTTCCAGCTGATTCGCGGTGGCCGCGACCTGGCGCTGCAGCAGCGCGAGCTGCTGTTGATTCTGGAAGAACTGTGTACGCTGGGTTGCCTGCCGGCCGAGGCGGTATTCGAGCTGCGCGCTGCCTACCTGTTCCTGCGCGACAGCGAGCACGCTATCCAGGGATACCTGGACCAGCAGACCCAGGCCCTGCCGACCGACGCACTGCAGCAGCAGGCCATGGCAACGGTAATGGGCTGTGCGGACTGGGGGGCCTATCTCGCGGCGCTGGCGGCGCACCGCAGCCGCGTCGCGGAACACTTCCGCGACCTGATTGCCGAGCCCGAGGACGAAGCAGGCGCGGCTGCCGACGACCTGCCAGCCTGGGGCGAGGGCCTGACGGTCGAGATGCTGACGGAGTTGGGTTACCGCGCGGCGGCTGACAGTCTGGCGCAGTTGCAAGCACTGCACGACAGCAGTCGCGTCGCGACACTGCAGGCCGAGGGGCGTGAGCGCCTGCAGCAGTTCATGCCACGCCTGTTGCTGGCCTGTGCAGAGGCTGCAGACCCGGATCGCGCACTGCAGCGAATTTTGCCTCTGGTCAATGCCGTGCTGCGCCGCAGCGCCTACCTGGCTCTGCTGCTGGAGAATCCCCCGGCGCTTGCCGACCTGGTGTTGCTCTGCGACGCCAGCCCCTGGATTGCCGAGCAGTTGCAGCGGCACCCGGTGCTGCTTGATGAGCTGCTGGACAGGGCCAGCCTGTATACCGCGCCCGACAAGTCACGCCTTGCGGACGCCCTGCGCCAGCAGGTTGCGCGTCTGCAGCCGGATGACCTCGAAGGGCAGATGGACGCACTGCGCTATTTCAAGGCCGCACATGTGTTGCGTGTGGCCGCCAGTGAGGTGGTTGGGCGCCTGCCGTTGATGCAGGTGAGCGACAAGCTGACGTGGATCGCGGAAGTGATTCTGGAGCAGGTGCTGGCGGTAGCCTGGAGCGACCTCACCGCGCGGTTTGGCGAGCCGTCGCGCAACAGCACGGGCACCGGCTTTGCGGTGTTCGGCTACGGCAAGCTGGGTGGCATCGAGCTCAGTTACAGCTCCGACCTTGATCTGGTTTTCATCTTCGATGCCGACTCGCAGGGTGTCACCGACGGCGAGCGCAGTATTGACAACGTGCGTTTCTACACCCGTCTCGGTCAGCGCGTCATTCATATCCTGGAAACACGCATGGCCATGGGTCAGCTCTACGAAGTGGATATGCGCCTGCGCCCCTCCGGTGCTTCGGGCCTGCTGGCGACGTCCCTGAAAGGCTTCCGCAGCTACCAGGAGGATAGCGCCTGGACCTGGGAACACCAGGCGCTGGTGCGCGCACGGCATGTTGCCGGCGATCCGGCGGTGGCCGCCGGGGTGGATGCTGTGCGCCGGGCGATTCTGGAACGGGAGCGCGACCCCCACGCGCTGGCGGCGGAGGTGGTGGCGATGCGCACGCGCATGCGTCGCGAACTGTTGCCCGCGCAGCTCCCCGAGGGTGAGGATTTCGACCTGAAACAGAGCGCCGGAGGTATCGTTGATATTGAATTTATGGTGCAATACGCGGTTCTGGCGTGGTCTCATCGCGTACCTGGACTGGTGCGCTGGTCGGACAACATTCGCATTCTGGAAACCCTGGCACGTGCCGGCCTGCTCAGCGAGGAAGAGAGCAGCACCCTGGTGCAGGCGTATCTGGCGTTCCGGTCTGCCGCCCATCAGCTGGCCCTGCAACAATTGCCCGGCCGGGTCGATGGCGAACAGTACCGCGAACAGCGGGCCAGCGTGGAAGCCGTGTGGCAGCGCCTGTTTCCGGCGCAGTCAGGATCAACCGAGCAGCAGGACTGAACATGAGCGCAGTACCCAATTTTGCAGACCGCGACGGGGTCATCTGGATGGACGGCGAACTGGTGCCGTGGCGTGAGGCCAAGGTCCACGTGCTGACCCATACCTTTCACTACGGCCTTGGCGTGTTCGAGGGTGTGCGTGCCTACCATACGCCCGACCGTGGCACCTGCATCTTCCGGCTTGAAGAACACACCAACCGGCTGTTCCGCTCGGCGCACATCCTGGGCATGGACATGCCGTACGACAAGGCCACGCTGAACGAAGCCCAGCGGACCGTGGTGCGGGAAAACAAGCTCACCGAAGGCTACCTGCGACCCATGTGCTTCCTGGGCTCGGAGGGCATGGGCCTGCGCGCCGACAAGCTCCGCACACACGTCATGGTCGCCGCCTGGGAGTGGCCCTCCTACATGGACCCGGAAGCCCGGGATCGCGGCATCAAGGTGCGCACCTCTTCGTTCACGCGCCATCACGTCAATATCACCATGTGCAAGGCCAAGGCCAACGGCAACTACATCAATTCGATGCTGGCGCTGCGTGAAGCACTGGACAGCGGCGCCGAGGAAGCGTTGATGCTCGATAACGAAGGCTACGTGGCGGAAGGCAGCGGCGAGAACGTATTCGTCGTCCGCGACAACCAGATCTTCACGCCGGACCTCACCTCCTGCCTCGACGGTATCACGCGTAGCACCGTGTTTGCCCTCGCCGCCGAGCTCGGCTACCAGATTCGTGAGCGACGCATCACGCGCGATGAGGTGTACATCGCGGACGAGGCCTTTTTCACGGGCACGGCGGCGGAGGTCGTCCCTATCCGTATGCTCGACGGGCGCAAGATCGGCAGCGGCGCGCGGGGCCCGGTGACCGAAAAGCTGCAGGCCATGTACTTTGACTCGGTGCGCGGCAACCGCCCGCAACATCCCGAATGGCTGACGCCGGTCGCCTAGGCGACTGGCTGCGAACCCGTGCCGGAGCATACGCCACAGCCTCCCGCCGTCACTGAAGGCCAGCTGGACGATGGCATTTTCTATCGTCACTGGCCCGCCAGCGGCCCCGCCAGGGGCGTTATTCTGCTGGCCCACGGCCTTGGTGAGCACAGCGGGCGCTACGAGCACTTTGCGGCCTTCTTCACCCGCAGCGGCTATGCGGTGGTCGCCCCGGACCATGTGGGCCATGGACGCTCTCCGGGCCGCCGGGCGCATGTGCAGCAATTCGCCGATTACCTGCAGCCGCTCCTGACCCTGCGCAGCCGCATTGATGACTGGTATACGGGTCTTCCCTGTTTCCTGCTCGGGCACAGCCTGGGTGGGCTGATCGCCTCGCGACTGTTGCTTGACGCACAGTCGCGCTTTGCCGGCGCGGCGCTCTCCGGGCCTGCACTGGCTGTGGATGAGCCCCCGCCCGGTCCGCTGTTGCTGCTGAACCGCCTGTTGGCCTGGCTATGGCCCACCCTGGGCATGCTCAAGCTCGATGCCAGCCAGGTGAGCCGGGATCCGCAGGTGGTGGCGGCCTACGAGGCAGATCCTCTGGTGCACCACGGCAAAGTGAGTGCTCGCCTGGTGCGGGAGCTGTTTGCGACCATGGCGGTGGTCAATGCCCGCGCGGCTGAAATCACCCTGCCGCTGTTGATCATGCACGGCGAGGCCGACGTTATGACAGCGCCGGCCGGCTCCAGCGATTTCAGCGCCCGGGTGGGGTCCAGCGACGTCACCCTGCGCCTGTATGCCGGCCTGTACCACGAAATCTTCAACGAGCCGGAGCAGGAGCAGGTATTTGCCGAGCTGGCCGCCTGGATGCAAGCCCGGGCGTGACAGCAACGGCCCTGATTACCGGCGCTGCGGGTCAGCTGGGCTGCGAACTGCAGGCGACGGCACCGCCGGGCCTGCGTATCGTGGCGCTGGATCGCGCCGGGCTGGACATCACCGACCCAGAGGCAGTGCGCCGCGTGTTTGCCGAGCAGCGTCCCGATGTGGTGCTGAATGCCGCTGCCTACACCGCGGTGGATCGCGCCGAGGAAGAAGAGGCGCTGGCCCTGGCCATCAACGCTGACGGTCCGGGCCACCTCGCCGCGGCGTGCGCCAGCACCGGTACTGCGCTGATTCACGTGTCCACCGACTTCGTGTTTGCCGGTGACTCCGGCCATCCCTACCTGCCGGATGCGCCGACGGGGCCGCTGGGCGCCTACGGGCGCAGCAAGCTGGCGGGTGAACGGTCGGTGCAACGCGCTCATCCGCGCGCCCTGATTGTACGCACGGGCTGGGTCTACTCCTGTTTCGGCGGCAACTTCGTGAAGACCATGCTGCGTCTGATGCGTGAGCGCGACACCTTGTCGGTGGTCTGTGACCAGGTGGGCACGCCGACCTGGGCCCGAGGCCTGGCCGAAGCGCTCTGGGCGGCGGTCGATCAGCCGCTGTTGCAGGGCGTCTACCACTGGAGCGATGCGGGAGTCTGCAGCTGGTATGACTTCGCTGTGGCGATTGCCGAGGAAGCGCAGACCCTGGGGCTGTTACAGCGCCTGCCGCAGGTGCGACCGATTCCGGCCAGCGATTACCCGACGCCGGCGCAGCGCCCGGCCTGCAGCGTGCTCGACAAGCAATCCAGTTGGGCCGCGCTGCAGCGCGTACCGCCGCACTGGCGGGTGCAGCTGCGCGCGATGCTGCAGGCGTTAAAGGAGACTCCGGATGCCTAGGTCACTGCTGGTTACCGGCGGTGCCGGCTTTATCGGTGCCAATTTCCTGCATTACTGGCGCCGCCAGTACCCCGAGGACGCGCTGGTGGTGCTGGACGCCCTGACCTACGCCGGCAACCGGACCAATCTGGCTGCACTGGAGGGGCAGGACCGGTTCCATTTTGTGCATGGCAATATAGGCGACCAGCCGCTGGTCGAGAACCTGCTGCGCGAGCACCGGGTGGACACGCTGGTGCATTTCGCCGCCGAGAGCCACGTGGATCGATCCATCTGCGGCCCCGATGCGTTCATCGAAACCAATGTCATGGGCACTCACAGTCTGCTGAAGGCAGCGCGTGCCGTATGGCTGGACGGCCCGGGTGTTGCGGCACACCGTTTTCACCACGTATCGACCGATGAGGTGTATGGTTCGCTCGCCCCGGACGCTCCGGGTTTTCACGAGGCGCAGCAGTACCAGCCGAATTCGCCCTATTCAGCGAGCAAGGCCGCTTCCGACCACCTGGTGCGCGCCTACCACCACACCTACGGCCTGCAGGTCACCACCAGCAACTGCTCGAACAATTACGGTCCCTGGCATTTTCCGGAAAAACTGATCCCGCTGTGTCTCACCAATGTGCTGCGCGGTCGCCCGCTTCCGGTATACGGCGACGGCAGCAATATCCGCGACTGGCTGTACGTGGAAGATCACTGCCGTGGCATTGAGCTGGTGCTGCGAGGGGGTGCAGTGGGCGAGAGCTACAACATCGGCGGCAACAATGAATGGCACAATCTTGCCATCGTGGAATTGCTCTGCGATCAGCTCGACCAGCGTTTTGCCACCGATCCGACTCTGGCGGTGCGCTTTCCGGATGCGCCCGCAGCGCGCGGCGCCAGCGCGCGCAGCCTGATTCACTTCGTCGCAGATCGCGCCGGCCACGACTGGCGCTACGCCATCGATGCCAGCCGTATCACCGCCGAGCTGGGCTATGCGCCGCGGGAGACCTTTGAGACCGGTATCGCGCGCACGATCGACTGGTTTCTCGGCAATGAGCGCTGGTGGCGCCCGCTGCTCTCCGCCTGAGGTGTTTACACCGGGCTTTCCACCATGCCGCCGTCCACGGTGAGCACCGAACCATTCATGTAGCCCCCCGCCGTCCGGCTGGCCAGCAATAACAGGGGAACGCTGAGCTCCTCAAGCTCGCCCATGCGCCGTGCAGGGATGGACCTGATGTAGCGCTCACCGTTTTCGGTGTGGAAATAATCGCTGTTGATGTCGGTGAGAAACCAGCCGGGGCACAGGGCATTGACCCGGATATTCTGGCGGCACAGCTCCATGGCCATCGACTTTGTCAGCTGCACAACGCCGGTTTTGGAGACGTTGTAGGCGGCTTTCAGCACGCCGGTGTGCAGCCCGTAGATTGAGCCGATATTCACGATGCTGCCCCCCGTGCCACTTTCCGTCATTTGCTTCGCTGCGGCCTGTGCCACGCGCCAGGCGCCGTTAAGGTTGGTTTCGATGATGTGATACCAGTCCGGCTCGGTGGTATCGAGGAACTTGATCGGGTCGCTGGCGACCCCGGCGTTATTGATCAGGATGTCCAGTGGCCCCCAGTCCCGCTCGAGCTCGGCAAAGGCTGCCGCAACGCTGTCCGGACTGGTGACGTCCAGGGTGATGGCGCCGGCTTCGCCTCCCGCCGCGCGCAGGGCATCGACCTGCTCGGCCAGCTTGTCGCGGCGTCGGGCGGCCAGCACCACGCGGGCGCCCGACGCGCTCAACACGCGTGCAAAGTGGGCTCCTAGGCCGCTGGACGCCCCGGTAACCAGAGCGGTCTGGCCCTGCAGCTGAAAATAATCCTGTGCCATATCGCGGTCCTACTCCTCTCTTGCGCTTACTCGAACAGGGGGATGCTGCCCCAGGGCTTGCCCGCGGCATCCTTGGCGGACAGCGTGGGCTGCTCTCCCGGGGCAAGCGGCCAGTGAATGTTGAGCTGTGGGTCATCCCAGGCCAGTGCAACTTCGCTGGCCGGATGGTAGTAGTCGCTGCATTTGTACTGGAAGTCGGCGAACTCGGAGAGCACGTAAAAACCGTGCGCAAAGCCCGGCGGTACCCACAGCATGCGGTGATTGCTGGCGCTCAGTTCCAGGCCGAACCACTGGCCCAGGGTCGGCGAGCTGCGCCGCAGGTCTACCGCCACATCAAACACCGCGCCGGAGGTCACCCGCACCAGTTTTCCCTGCGGCTGAATGGTCTGGTAGTGCAGGCCGCGCAGGATGCCCCTGGCTGAGCGACTGTGGTTGTCCTGTACGAAACTGACGTCAAGCCCGGCGTCGCGAAAGGTTGCCGCGTTCCAGCTTTCGAGGAAAAAGCCGCGCTCGTCGCCGAACACGCGCGGTTGCAGCACACACAGGCCGGCCAGCGGTGTCGGCTCAAAGGTCATTGCTCAGCACTCCGTCCTGGTCCAGCAGCTGTCGCAGATACAGGCCATAGCCGCTTTTTTCCAGTGGCGCGGCCAGCGCCAGCAATTTCTCCGCATCAATGTAGCCCATACGGTAGGCCACTTCCTCGGGGCAGGCGATTTTCAGGCCCTGCCGCTCTTCGACCACGCGGATGAAGTTGGCCGCGTCCAGCAGCGAATTGTGTGTGCCGGTATCCAGCCACGCGGTACCGCGGCTCATCACCTCCACCCGCAGGTCGCCGCGGGCCAGATAGGCCTTGTTGACATCGGTAATCTCGAGCTCGCCGCGGGCCGACGGGCGGATCCCCCGGGCGATATCCACGACATCATTGTCGTAAAAGTAGAGGCCGGTCACGGCGTAGTGGGAGCGGGCTCGCGCCGGCTTTTCCTCAATGTCGACGGCAACGCCCTCGGCATTGAAGCTCACCACCCCGTACCGTTCCGGGTCCTGCACGTAGTAGGCAAACACCGAGGCCCCGGATTGGCTCTGGGCCGCCTTGCGCAGGCTCTGGGTGAAGCCGCCGCCGTAGAAAATGTTGTCCCCCAGCACCAGTGCACAGGGGCTGTCGCCAATGAATTCAGCACCCAGCAGGAAGGCCTGGGCCAGCCCGTCCGGACTGGGTTGCACGGTGTACTGGATATTGATGCCCCACTGCCGACCGTCCGCCAACAGGTCGCTGAATGCCGCCTGGTCGCGCGGTGTGGTGATCACCAGGATATCCCGGATACCGGCGAGCATCAGCGTGGCCAGCGGGTAGTAGATCATGGGCTTGTCGTACACCGGCATCAATTGCTTGCTCACCGTGCTGGTGAGGGGGTGCAGGCGGGTGCCCGAACCGCCGGCAAGAATGATTCCCTTGTAGTGGGTAGCGGCCATACCTGATCCGGTCTTATGAAAAGCCGCGATTATACGGGAAAAGGCGGCCAATTGACGATAAGGCGCGGGGATCAGAGCCGTTCGCGAACACCGGTACTGGCCTCCTGCCCCGCGAGACTGCTAGAATCGGGCCGTTGCCAGCCACGTCTGCGGCGACAGCGATGGGTCCCTGGCCCGCCCCCCAACGGTACAGAAAGAGGCGCCGTCATCAGGCAGCTTGATACAGTAGTGAGCGATTCCGCTGCAGCCGCGAGCGTCGGCACTGCCTGCCCACCAGCGCCTGTGGAGGAAGCGCTGCGGCCGCTGCGCATCGCGCTGCTCGGCTACCGCAGCAAGCCCCATGCCGGTGGGCAGGGTGTCTACATCAAGTACCTGAGCAAGGCACTGGTCGACATGGGCCACACGGTCGATGTGATTTCCGGCCCCCCCTACCCTGAGCTCGACCCGCGCGTCCGCCTGATTCAGTTGCCCAGCCTGGATCTGTTCGAGAACGGGCTGGGATCGCTGCGCCCGCGGCACCTGCGCTCGCTGAGCAACATCATAGAGTGGACGAGCAAGTTGACCGGTGGATTTGCCGAGCCCTACACCTTCGGTCGCCGCGCCGTGAAGTACCTGCGCCGCCATCGTGGCGATTACGACCTGATTCACGACAACCAGAGCCTCAGCTACGGCATGCTGCAGCTGCAGGACATGGGGCTGCCGCTGGTGACCACGGTACACCACCCGATCACCAGTGACCTGCGGATTGCCCTGGCCGCCGCGCCGCGCCTCTACCAGCGCCTGCTGATTCGCCGCTGGCACTCGTTTCTGCGCATGCAGCAGAAAGTCATCACGCGTCTGCACCATGTGGTGACGGTATCGGACTGCTCGCGGCAGGATATTGCCCGGGATTTTGGTTTGCAGCCCGCGGGCATTGCGCTCGTGCACAATGGCATAGACACGGCGGAGTTCCGCCCGCTGCCCGAGGTCGAGCGTCGTCCGCTGCGCCTGATGGCGACGTCGTCCGCCGATGCGCCCCTCAAGGGGCTGCGCTACCTGCTGTTGGCCTGTGCGCGCCTGCTGCCGCGCTACCCCGAGCTGGAGCTGCTGCTGGTGAGCAAGCCCGAACCCGGGGGGCGCACGGAGCGGTTGATCGAGCGTCTGGGAATCGGCCCACATATCCGCTTCGTTAACGGCATCAGCACCAGCGACATGGTGCGCTATTACGCCGAGGCGAGCATCGCCGTTGTGCCCTCCATCTACGAGGGTTTCGGTCTGCCCGCTGGCGAGGCCATGGCCTGTGGCGTGCCGGTGATCTCCACCGACGGTGGCGCGCTGCCGGAGGTGGTAGGCGATGCCGGTATGCTGGTGCCGGTGCGGGATGCAGAGGCATTAGCCGAGGCCATCGACAGCCTGCTGCAGGACCCGCAGCGTCGGGCCAGGCTGGGCGCTGCCGGGCGACAGCGTATCCTCGAAGCATTCAGCTGGGAGGTGTGCGCCCGCGACATGGATGCCTACTACCGCAAAGTGATCGCCGATGCAGACCGTTGATTTTCGCTATTTTCCCCTGCAGCCAGGCGATCGCGTACTCGACCTGGGCTGTGGCGAGGGTCGGCATGTGATTGCCGCCTATGCGGCTGCGCCGGTGCAGGCGGTGGGTGTTGATCTGTCCCATCGCGACCTGTGTACGGCACAGGCCCGGGCCGCTGAGTTTCTGCAGCCCGGTGAGTCCGGTAAGCAGCTGCACCTCACTCAGGCCTCCGCGCTCTCCCTGCCCTTTTCCGATGGCAGCTTTGATAAAGTGATCTGCTCCGAGGTGCTGGAGCATATCCCGGATTACCGTGCCGCCCTGGTGGAAATCCGCCGGGTGCTGAAGCCCGGTGGGCTGCTGTGCGTGAGTGTGCCCCGGCGCTGGCCGGAGCGGCTCTGCTGGCTGCTGAGCAAGCGCTATCACCAGACGCCGGGTGGGCACCTGCGCATATTTCGCGCCGACACTCTGCGGGCGGAGATCGAGCATGGTGGCTTCATCGGGTTTCATCGCCACGGTGCCCACGCGCTGCATGCGCCCTACTGGTGGTTGCGTTGCCTGTTCTGGCGCGAGGGTGAACAGCAGTGGCTTGTGCGCCAGTACCATCGCCTGCTGGTCTGGGACCTGCTGCAGGCACCGCGTTTGACCCGCGCACTGGAGCGCTGGTTGAACCCGGTACTGGGCAAGAGTGTCGTGTTGTATTTTCGCGCGGAGGCGGGGCAGTGAGCGGCCTGTATCTCAGTCGAGGCCTGTTTCCCCAGGAGTTCCTGCGGCCCACCGTCGAGTACCTCCTCAACAGCCAGCGGCCCAGCGGCGAAATCCCCTGGTTTGACGGCGGCTACACGGACCCCTGGGATCACGTTGAAGCTGCCATGGGGTTGTCCATTGGTGGTGAATTCGGGGCCGCCCTGCGCGCCTACCGCTGGCTCGCCGCGCGCCAGCTGGCGGATGGCAGCTGGTGGGCATCCTACCGCGGCGATGTCGTGGACAATGACCACCGGCGGGAAACCAATTTTGTCGCCTACGTGGCAACCGGTGTCTGGCATCACTTCCTGATCACCGGTGATCGGGATTTCCTGCAGGAGATGTGGCCCACGGTGGAGCGCGCCGTGCGCTTTGTACTGGCGCTGCAGGGCCCCCAGGGCGAGATCGACTGGGCCGTCAACAGCGCCGGGGAGCCCCTGCGCGATGCCCTGGTGACCGGCTGCAGTTCAATCTACAAGAGCCTGGAATGCGCAATCAATATTGCCGTGACGCTGGGTGAGCCGCGACCCGCCTGGGTTGCCGCCCGCTCCGCGCTGGGCACCGCGCTGCGTCAGAGGCCGGAACGCTTCGACCGCAGCTGGGAGAGCAAGGCCCGTTTTTCCATGGACTGGTTCTACCCCGTGTTGTCCGGTGCCATCAGCGGGTCCGCCGCGCGCGCGCGTCTGGCGGGGCGCTGGGAAGAGTTTGTGCAGGCGGGGCTGGGCTGTCGCTGTGTGTCGGATGAGCCCTGGGTGACCGTGGCCGAGTCCTGCGAACTGGTGATGGCGCTGCTGGCAGCGGGCGATCACGCGCGCGCGGTCGAGCTGTATAGCTGGTTGCACCAGTGGCGTTCCGATGACGGCGCCTACTGGACGGGCTATCAGTTCGTGGAGGACCTGTTGTGGCCTGAAGAACAGCCGACCTGGACCGCCGCCGCTGTTTTGCTTGCGGCGGACGCCCTGACCGGGCATACCCCCGCCTCCAGGCTGTTCACCTCAGTGCAGTTGCTGCCAGATGCGGAGGGTGTGGCGACCCGGGCGCGTCGCGACCAGTAGTCTCAGTCTATAGACGGCGCAGTATCGCCAGGCTCTCGACCTGTTCACACAACGCAAATAAACCGGATTGCAGCGCCAGTCGGTAGACGGCCCGCGGGGCCTGGCCGCCCTTGGCCGCATCGGCGTACACATCGTGAATCGCCAGGATACCGCCGTGCCGGATGTGGCCTGCCCAGCAGCGATAGTCGGTGAGCGCGGCATCGAGGCTGTGCCCGCCGTCAATAAACACCATTGAGAGCGGTGTTTGCCAGTGGCGCGCGGCGGCGGCGGATCCCGCAACCACGGGCACCACAGTATCGTTCAGGCCGGCGCGCTCGATGTTGCGGCGGAACTCCCGGAAGGTATCCACCCGGGCGATGTCAGCGTCATACAGCGCCGGATCGTGGAACATTTCCCCCCGCTGGTGCTCCTCTGATCCACGGTGGTGGTCCAGGGCAAACACGGTCCCGCCGTTTTCCTGCGCCGCCAGCCCCAGGTAGAGTGTCGATTTGCCGCAATAACTGCCGATTTCCAGCAGCGGGCCCGCGCTGCTGCTGGACCGCGCCCAGCGGTACAGTGCCTGCGCTTCGTCCGGATGCAGAAAGCCTTTGATCTGGTCGATATCGGCGGGCAGTTGAGCAGGCATGGCTGACGCGGAGCCGCGGCTCCCGATCCTCAGGGAGTGCTGCTTGCGGTCGGGGCGGGCGGCGGTTCCAGCGATTCGTCCAGGCGATAGACATCCTCCGGGCTCAGCAGGCCGGCCTGCGCCTTGAGGCGCATGCTGTTGAGGATGTAGTCGTAGCGGCTGTTTGCATAGTCGCGCTCGGCGGCAAACAGGGTATTCTGGGCATTCAGCACGTCAACCACGTTGCGCGTGCCGACCTCGTAGCCGGCCTGGGTGGCATCGAGGGCGCTTTTCGACGAAACGATGGCCTGTGCGCGCGCGGCAACGCGGGACACGTCACTGATGACGGTCATGTGCAGGGAACGGGCATCGGTGACGGTGGTGCGAGCCAGGTTGATGCGGTTTTCCCGTGCGGCATTGAACTCCTGGGCCGCCTTGCGTCGGTTGGAGCTCACGGCTCCACCGCTGTAGAGAGGCATATCGAGGCGGATCTGCCACAGGTTCTCGTCCAGCTCGCTGTCGGGTGAGGTTTCGAAGCCCGTGGCGGGCGTCCGGGTCAGGTTGCCGTCAGTGTCGTAGTCAGAGTAGCTGTAACTGCCGCTGATGCGGGGTGCATGCTCCATCTGGTTGGCTCTGGCCAGCTGGCGCGCGGCTTCTTCGGCATAGCGAGAGGCCTGCAGGCTGAAGTTGTTTTCCAGCGCGAACTCCACCCAGGCAGCGCGGTCTGCGGGCTCGGGCGGTTTTACGGCGAAGTCATCCTTGAGCACGTTGAGTTCGCCGTGTGCGCGGCCGGTCAGGACCGACAGGCGCTCCAGCGCCACGGACACATTGTTCTCATCGACGATCCGGTTCACCTGGGCGAGGTCGCGTGCGGCCTGCGCCTCATAGACATCGGTGATGGCAATCAGGCCCACCTCGAAGCGCTGCTGGGTCTGCTCCAGCTGCCGCTCGAAGGCTTTCTCCGCGGCGCGCGATGCGGCGAGGTTGTCCTGGGCGCGCAGTACCAGCAGGTAGGCCTCGGCCACCCGCACAATCAGGTTCTGCTGGTTGGCGGCAAACGTGGCCTCCGCCTGCTTGGTGAATTCCTTGCCCGACTGGAAGGTGAACCAGGCCGGC
>DIAF01000034.1:0-58734 GCA_002414665.1 Halieaceae bacterium UBA5085 | reverse complement strand
GGTCAAACAGGGGCTGGTTAAGGTTCACTTCGTAGCCATCGCGGGTGGTCTCGATATCCGTGATGGTCTGTACGGTTGCCAGACCACCGCCGAGCCCGCCGTCTACGGAAAAGCTCTCATCGGTTGAGCTGCGGTCGACGTCGGTATAGCTGTAGTTGGCATTCACTTGTGGCAAAAGCCGCGACAGACTTAGCTTTTCCGTTTCCAGATTGGCTTTGTACTGTGCTTCTTCAGCCTTCAATTGCGCGTCGTTGGCCAGAGCCAGTTCGTAAATGTCGCGCAGGGACTCCGCCCCGGCGGGAGCGGTACTCGCAAAGAGCGCCAGCGCCAGCAATGCGGCTCCTGTCTTTCTCATCCTGAATCCTCTGTCGTGCTTGTGCAGTAGCGTGTGCGAGTGTAGCAGCCCGGGCGGTTCTCCGCATGCGTTAACCGGGTCGCAAAACCGGTAATATACTCACGGTTTTCAGCGAGACAAGTGCTACACTCGGCGCTTTTACCGCGTCTGTACACGCAGGTGCTATGCCAGTAGCAGTTTTTTTGCAGGCACAGGAAACGGATGATGGCAGTGCAGCGGGCCCGCAAACGCCCCTTCAAAACGGATCTCAAGCGCCTGCACGCCCTGTGCGAGGCGAATTATGCGCGCCTGCTGCGTCTGTTCCCGGACTATGAGCAGGCCAATACGCGTGAGTTTGCGCTGGGCTCAGCCCGCGTGCGGCTGGAAGTGCTGGAGCGCAGCCGCTACACCACGTTTTTCCGCCTGCATCAGCTGCACGGGGAAGACCACTGGCTGCGCCGGCTGGTGATCGACGTGCGCGCCTATCACGACGCGGGCATGCTCGAAGTGGGGGCGTTCCAGTCTCAGAGCCGCATTCAGGCGCGCTACAGTTACCCTAACAAGCAGATGTTCCAGCAGGACGAAAAGTTGCAGCAGAATCAGTTCCTCGGCGACTGGCTGGCCCACTGCCAGGCCAACGGCCTGGGGCAGTTGCCCGCCTCCACACCGGGCAATGTACGCTGAGCGCTGATGGCGATGGTCGAGATCAAGCGCCAGACTGTTCCTGTAGCCGACGACCTGGTGCGCCTGCTGCAGTTGACCGATACCCATCTCTGTCGTGAACTCGGCGGTGAGCTGTTGGGTATGGATACCGACCACTCGCTGCAGGCGGTGATCGACCTGGCCCTGCGGGAACGGCCACGGGTCGACGCGGTGCTGGGTACAGGCGATATGTCCAACCATGGTTTCCTGGAGGCGTATCAGCGCCTGCGCCGCTATTTTGAGCGCTTTTCCGCGCCGCAATTCTGGCTGCCGGGCAACCACGATGACCGTGGCCGCATGGCCGCAGTGGACACGAGTGGCGCCCTGCTCAGCAACGACATTCGTCTGGGCCGCTGGCAGCTGGTCATGCTCGACTCCCAGGTGCCCGGTGAGGTGGGTGGTCAGCTGGGCGCAGAGCAGCTGGCGTTGCTGCGTGAGACCCTGGCCCTGGCGGCGGCAGAGGGTCTGTTCAGCCTCGTCTGCCTGCACCATCATCCACTGCCCATCGGCTGTCACTGGCTCGATGAACAGCGGGTCGCTGATGCCGATGCCCTGTTTGAAGTGCTCTCAGAGTACGCCGGCGTGCGCGGCGTGCTCTGGGGGCATGTGCACCAGGAGGTCGACCGCATGTGGCGGGGATTGCGCCTGCTGGGCTCACCATCAACCTGTGTGCAGTTTGCGCCTGGCAGCGACAATTTTCGCGCGGATACGCTGCCGCCGGGTTACCGCTGGCTGGAACTGCACGCCGATGGCCGCATTGACACCGGTGTTTCCCGCGTCTGGGACGTTGCTTTCACGGTCGACCTGAACCGCGGCGGTTATCTGCAGGATTAGTCGCCAAACCTCGCTGCTGGGTTACAATGCAGCCCGCCCGACTAACGCAGTTTCAGGAAACCACAGGCAGGCATGAGCAATTACACCGCGGAAGACATTGAAGTCCTCACCGGGCTTGAGCCGGTGCGCAAGCGCCCCGGCATGTACACCGATACCACACGTCCCAATCACCTCGCCCAGGAAGTTATCGACAACAGCGTTGATGAGGCCCTCGCCGGACACGCCAGCCGTATCGATGTGATACTGCACCGGGATGGCGCCATCACGGTGAGCGACGACGGCCGCGGCATGCCCGTGGATATCCACCCCGTGCAGGGCCGGCCAGGCGTGGAGGTGATTCTCGGCACGTTGCACGCCGGCGGCAAGTTCTCGAACAAGAACTACCAGTTTTCCGGTGGTCTGCACGGTGTCGGCGTGTCCGTCGTGAATGCGCTCTCCACCCGGCTGGAGGTCACGATCCGCCGGGACGGCAATGTCTATCGCATGGCCTTCGCCGGCGGCGAGAAAGCCAGCGAACTCGAGGTGATCGACACCTGCGGCAAGCGCAATACGGGAACCTCCATTCATTTCATGCCGGACCCGCAATACTTCGATTCGGTGAATTTCTCCGTGATACGCCTGCAACACGTGCTGCGGGCCAAGGCGGTGCTCTGCCCGGGTCTGCGGGTCACTTTCCTGGACGAGAAAAAGGGCGAGACCGACGAGTGGTATTACGAAGACGGCCTGACCGACTACCTCTGTGACGCGACCATTGACTCTCCCTGTGTACCCGAGCAGCCGTTTGTCGGCAGCTTCAGCGGCCGCAGTGCAGCGGCAGACTGGGCGGTACAGTGGCTGCCGGAGGGTGGCGAGGTGATCGCGGAATCCTACGT
Organism: Halieaceae bacterium UBA5085; assembly: GCA_002414665.1. Taxonomy (GTDB): domain Bacteria; phylum Pseudomonadota; class Gammaproteobacteria; order Pseudomonadales; family Halieaceae; genus Haliea. The sequence goes on along the minus strand of DIAF01000034.1, from coordinate 55,992 downwards.
CAACCTGATTCCCACGGCTCAGGGTGGGACCCATGTGAACGGCCTGCGCACCGGGCTGCTGGATGCGATGCGCGAGTTTTGCGAGCTGCGCAGCCTGCTGCCCCGGGGCGTGCGCCTGGCCCCCGATGATATCTGGGATCGCTGCTGTTACGTGCTCTCGGTAAAGCTCGAGGACCCGCAGTTCTCGGGCCAGACCAAGGAGCGGCTGTCGTCCCGCGAGGCCGCAGCCTTCGTCTCGGGCGTGGCCAAGGATGCCTTCAGCCTGTGGCTCAACCAGCACACTGGCGAGGCTGAGCGTATAGCCGAACTGTGCATCAACAGCGCCCAGAACCGCTTGCGCACGGCGCGCAAGGTGACCCGTAAAAAGGTCACGGCAGGCCCTGCCCTGCCCGGCAAACTGGCGGATTGCTCGGGCGAGGACCCGACTCGCGGCGAGCTCTTCCTGGTGGAGGGGGATTCCGCCGGCGGCTCCGCAAAACAGGCGCGCAATCGGGAGTTTCAGGCCATCCTGCCGCTGCGCGGCAAGATCCTCAATACCTGGGAAGTCGACTCACAGGAAATCCTCGCCTCGCAGGAAGTGCACAATATTTCGGTGGCGCTCGGCATTGACCCCGCCAGCGATGACCTTTCCGGCCTGCGCTACCACAAGGTCTGCATCCTGGCCGATGCGGACTCCGACGGCCTGCACATCGCCACGTTGATCTGCGCACTGTTTGTGCGGCACTTCCGCCCGCTGGTGACGGCGGGCCATGTGTTCGTCGCCATGCCCCCGCTCTACCGTATCGACGTGGGCAAGGAGGTGTTCTATGCGCTGGACGAAAGCGAGAAACAGGGGGTGCTGGACCGCATTCAGGCCGAAAACAAGAAGGGCAAGGTCAACGTGCAGCGCTTCAAGGGCCTCGGTGAAATGAACCCCCTGCAGCTGCGCGAGACCACCATGGATCCCGACACGCGCCGCCTGGTGCGACTGGTCATCGACGCCGGTGATGAAACCAACAGCATGCTCGATATGCTGTTGGCCAAGAAGCGCGCGGGGGACCGCAAGGCCTGGCTGGAAAGCAAGGGCGACCTGGCCGATATTGCGGTGCTCTGAGGCCCCGCGCCCCGCAAACCCTGCGAGTGAACTGACAGCGGGATCTGTACTCAAATCGCTTATAGTAGGGCGCGGTGCAATATGATGATGGAGGCAAAGTGATGAATTCGATCTACAAAGGGCTGCTTGTCGCGGCCATGCTGCTGGGCAGCGCACTGGCCCAGGCGCAGTGGGAGCTGGACAACAGCCGTTCCAGTCTGGACTTCCTGTCTATCAAGAACGACGCGATTGCCGAGAGTCACCACTTCACTTCACTGGTGGGGTTCGTCAGCGCCGAAGGGCAGGTGCAGGTGGGCGTTGACCTCGACAGCGTGGAAACCCTGATCCCCATTCGCAATGAACGCATGCGCGAGCTGCTGTTCAAGACGGCGCAGTTTCCCGCCGCCAACATCGCCGCCAACGTGTCCCCGGAAGTGCTCGCCATCGTGACGGACGGTGGTGTGGTGTCAACGGATATCGAAGTGCTGCTGACGCTGCATGGCACCGAGGCAAAGCTGTCGGTCCCCGTGCTGGTCACCGGCACCGAGGGCGGCCTGCTGCGGGTTCTCAGCGCCCGTCCGGTGGTGGTCAATGCGGAGACCTTCGGCCTGGCTGACGGGGTGCGCGCGCTGCAATCCGTCGCCGGCCTGAACGCCATCAGTACGGCAGTGCCGGTTACCTTCAACCTGGTCTTCGCGCCGGCCGGCGCCTGACTCGCTCAATGGGTAGGGCGGTCGCGGCCATCCGTTGAGCCACCCAGGCGCTCAAGCAGGGCGCGGTAGTTGCGGTTGCCGGGGTCACTGGCCACCAGCTGCTGCGCCCAGTACCGCGCGCGCTCCAGGTCGCCGCTGCTGGCTGTGTAGTTGGTGAGTGCCAGCAGAATATCCGCGTTGCCCGGCGCCTGTCGCTGAACCGCTTCCAGCGTCGCAATCGCCTGCGTGATGTCACCGCTGTCGTGCAGGGCAATGGCATACACGTAGCGGTGTCGCGTGCCTTCCTCCTCCTGCTCCGCGGCGCGCCGCAGATAATCCAGAGCCAGTGCCCGGTTGCCTGACCGGGTCTCCAGCAGCCCCAGCGCGTGCAGCGCTGCGCCGTTGTCTGGCGCAATGGTGAGTGCCGCCTGCAGCTCGGTGCGCGCCTCGTCTTCCCGCTGCAGCATGCGCAGCAGGTCCGCGAGGTTCAGGCGGGCGGGCAGCAGCTGCGGGTTCAGGTGCAGTGCTTCCCGGTAGGCTTTTTCTGCCGCGGGCAGGTCGCCGCGGTTGAGCAGGAACATGCCCATCTGTAGCTGCACCCCCGGCATATCCGCATGCTGAGTCTGTATGGCTATGTACTCGGCGAACAGGCCGCGCAGGGCGTCTGCCTGTGCCGGCGGAATCTGCGCCAGGGGAACCGCGGCCAGGTTCTCGGCCACGGCCATGCGCACACTGGTAATGCCATCGCTGATCAGTGGCTGCAGCAGGCTGTAGCGCTGCGGCATTGGCAGGGCGCTGGCGCCACGCACAGCGCCGAGACGCAGCAGCGGATCGGGAGATTGCAGCAGAGCCTGTGCCTGCGGCGATGCACCGCCGCCGGCCTGCCCCAGGGCGGCGAGCGCGGTTGCGCGCATGATCGGAGTGGCGCTGTCATCCGCCGCCAGTGCCTGTACATCAGGCACCGCCTGCACCTGGCCTGCATGCAGCCGCTGCAGTGCACGGCCCGGATGCGAGCCGCTATCGGTGAAGTTCACCCCCCAGCCCCGCACTGCGGCCAGCGCCCAGTCTGCCGTTTTGTCGATGTGGCACTGGTTGCAGGCGTTGGGGACGCCCATGGTCACGCTGAGGTCAGGCCGCGGGATGCGCATGCTGTGGTCGCGGCGCGGGTCGACCACCATATAGGTGGTTTCCGGCATGTGGCAGTTGGCGCAGGACGCCCCGCTGGACCCACCCGGGTGATGATGGTGTTCGGGTTGGTCATACACCGCTGCCTGATGACACTGTGCACAGACCCCGTTGCCCGGTGCGCGTAGCTGCAGGCTATGGGGCTCGTGGCAGTTACTGCAGACCACACCTGCCTGGTGCATCCTGCTTTGCACCCAGGACCCGTAGACGAACACCTCATCGCGGATCTGCCCGTTATGGTAGTACAGCGGAGTTTCCGGCAGGGCCAGGCGGTGGGTGTCCAGCAGCGGCTTGCCGTAGTGATATTCCCCCAGGGTGCCCCGACGGGAGTGACAGCGTCCGCAGCTGTCGATCTGTGTGTTCTCCGCCAGCGGTTCCAGTCGGCTGGCGATAGCGGCACCATCCTTGAACGCCCAGTCGCCCCGCTGTTGCAGGGCGACCGGGAAGCCCGCTCCAGCCACGCTGGACACGCTGCCGTCAGCGACGAGCTTAAGGTGTGCTTCGCCCGGGCCGTGGCAGGCCTCACAGCCCACGTCCACTTCGCTGAAGCGGGTGTCGAAGCTGCGCGTTTTGGCATCATAGGCCTTCTCCACATTGGTGCTGTGGCATTCCGCGCAGCGCGTGTTCCAATTCATGTAGGGGCCGGTCCAGTGCAGCGGGTCGTTGTGGTCAGTCACCTCGTCGGGGTTGAGGTGAAACCAGCGCTGGCCGCCCTCTGCCGCCGGTCGCGCATCCCAGGCGATCTCAAAGGCCTGCAGCCGGCCGCGGGAAAGTGGCAGCAGGTATTGCTGCAGCGGATAGGCACCGAAGGTGTAGCGCACGGGGAAGTCGGCCAGTTCGCCGTCCTCCCCCGCCGTGCGGATGAACCATGCGTCGTTCTCGCGAAAAAAGGTTGTGGTCACGTCGCGGTGGGTGAAGGTGGCCTGATTGAAGTCGCCGAGCACCGACGCTTCGGTCGGTGTCTCCATCGCCAGATCGTGATGAGAACCCTGCCACTGCGTGTGTTGCTCGGTGTGGCAACTGCTGCAGCTATCGCTGCCGACAAAGGCGTCGGATGCAAGGACCTGCGCGCTCAGCGTCAGGCAGAAAACAAAGAATGCGCACCGCACGGTATGAACACCTTGCCCTGAAGAGGGTTCAGGCTAACCCATGGCCGGCTGTTTCCCAAGTGTGTTGCACGGGTTTTGCTGTGGAGACAGTGTGCGGCCCCAGAGCAGCGGCTGCAGAGTGTCCGGTTCGCTGCGCGCGCCGCCAGCCAGCCAGCGAGCGAGGGTGCCTGCGACATCGGGAAAGTGAACCGTCGGCGCTGGTTTGGGCCCTGCGAGCCAGGCCGCCAGCGAATCTGCAGTCAGTTCCGCGGTGACTGTTGCGTACCCGAGCTCGCGCAGGGCCATCGCGTTGGCCAGCTGTTCAAGCTGCCCCCGCAGCGGGCGTGTGAGAACCGGCTTGTGCCACTGCAGGCATTCGCTGACCAGTTCGAAGCCACTGTTGCAGACCACCCCCGAACAGCTTGCGAGGGCGTGCTTGAAGGGCGCGACGCGCGCGGGGTGCAGATGCACGTTGCCGGACACCGCCTCCGGGAGTGCCGGCCCGAACAACTTGAAGTGCTGCTCAGGACACTGATGCAGGACGTCAATGACACGGCTGCTGTCCTCAAAGGGCAGATAGACAACGATGTGTCCCTGGGGTCGGGTATCCAGGGGGGGCAGGTCCAGGATAGGTGGCAGTACGTTCCTGCCATAGGGGTGCCAGTGCAGGCCGACTCCCCTGTCCACGGGGGCAAAGGCCTGCATGATACGCCGCGCCAGCCAGTGCCCCGCCGGCGTCGGGGTGTCGCCGCCGAACGCGTACTGATGGCCGATGCCGATGGTAGGAATGCCCGCCCTGCGGCCGGCGCGGGCCACAACCGGTTCGAAATCGGTAACGACAAGATCAAAGCCCTGCACGGGCAGCGTCTGCACATCACGGCGAAACTGCGACAATCCGGCCTGGCTCAGGGTACGGCGATAGCGGATCCTGCCGGCTTCGGTCGCAAAGGTCAGGCCGCGGCGGTGCAGGTAGTCACCAAAAGGTGCCATATCGAACAGCTGTTCCCGCCCGCGACCGGAAAATACCCAGACAACCTCAACATCCAGACCTTCGAAGGCCCGGGCCATGGCCCGGGCACGGCTGATGTGGCCGTTGCCGGTGGCCTGAACGCCGTAAAGAATGCGCATCAAGGCAGTAGCCCCGGCAGTTGCGTGGTCGCCAGTGCAATGCCCGCCCCCATGAGGGCTCCCGCAACGGTGTCCCCCGGGAAGTGTACCCCGAGCAGGATGCGGGATAGGGCGACCCCACAGGCCCACACGAAGACCACGACAAACGGGCCGCCATAGAACAGTGTGAGCAGCGTCGCCAGCAGGAACGCCGCCGAGGTGTGGCCTGACGGAAAGCTGAACTGGTCGGACGCGGTAATCAGGCTGCGAAAACCGGGTACCGCGACCTGCGGGCGCCGCCGGCGCAGGCTGTTTTTCAGGCTCCAGTAAAGAGAGCGCTCAGCGATAAGGGCGGTGGCCAGCGCCGTTGCGAAGTCCACCGCCTGCGGCACAGCGAGTAACCACAATAGCAGCGGCACCAATGCCTGCAGGTAACCGTCGCCGGAGCGTGACACTGCGCGGGCAAGCGGGCGCACCATACGCCGCTCACCCTGGGAAAATATACGGGCAAGCAGTTGAAGGTCCAGCCTGTGAATGGCGTTGAGCAGCTTCATGCGTCCACAATGGCGTTTCGGTGTGGCAGCGGTGTGACAGTGGGGTGACGGTTTGATGAAATTAAGGGCGCTGCACGGGGTGACAGGGCAGTGCGTACGATAGCAATTTACAGCGGGTGGGCGCTCTCATACCATGCGGGCTTCCGTCGCTACGCAACACGGGAAGTGCACAGTGAAACTGGGAATCCTGAAGACAGATGCCGTCAGGCCTGAGTGGGTGCCGGATTTTGGCGAGTACCCGGACATGTTCATCGCCCTGCTCAGCCGGCTCGACCCGACCATTGAGTTTCACGTCTACGATGTGCAGGAGGGCCACTATCCGCAGGATATCGACGAGGTGGACGCCTATCTGATTACCGGCAGCAAAAGCAGCGTGTATGACAGCGACCCGTGGATAGCGCGCCTGAAGGAGTTTGTGCGGACCTTGCACGCGGGTAAGAAAAAACTGGTGGGCATCTGTTTTGGCCATCAGCTGGTGGCTGAGGCTCTGGGCGGTAAGACCGAAAAGTCACCCAAGGGCTGGGGCGTGGGCATTCACCGGCACAGCTTCCAGCGTCTGCCTGCCTGGCACGACCAGGGGTCGGCCGCCTTTGCGATTCTGGTCAGTCACCAGGACCAGGTTGTGACCCCCGCAGCGGGTGCCGAGGTGCTCGCCGGCAGCGAGTTCTGCGAAAACGCCGTGTGCCAGTTGGGCGATCACATTCTGACTTTCCAGGGTCATCCCGAGTTTGTGCCGGGCTACGCGCAGGCGGTGATGCAGTTCCGCCGCGACCGCATCGGTGAAGACGCCTACACGCGAGGCATGGCATCGCTGGCTGAGGACTCCGAAGCCGAGCGCGTCGGGCGCTGGATTCTGGCGTTTTTGCGCAAGTAACCCCGGCGCCTGCGGTTCACCAGCTACCGGTATTGGGCATGGACGCCCAAGGCTCGGCGGCAGGCAGGCTCGCGCCGGCTTGCAGCAGTTCAATGGAGATGCCGTCCGGTGAGCGGATGAACGCCATGTGACCGTCGCGTGGTGGCCGGTTGATGGTTACGCCGGCGTCCAGCAGGCGCTGGCAGGTGGCATAGATGTCGTCAACGCGGTAGGCCAGATGGCCGAAGTTGCGGCCACCGCTGTAGTTTTCCGGATCCCAGTTCCAGGTGATTTCCAGCAGTGGACTGCTCGCCTCGCGGGCCCGCTGCACATCGCCCGGGGCCGCCAGGTAGACCAGCGTGAAGCGCCCGCCCTCGCTGTCGTAGCGATTCACCTCCACCAGACCCAGTTTATTGCAGTAGAAATCCAGCGAAGCGTCCAGATCGCTGGCGCGAACCATGGTGTGCAGGTAGTGCATCGGTTTTCCTCTCCGGTTGATCCAGCACGCATGGTAGGAGCGACACCGCATAGTCGCAACCCGGTAGTCTGCCCTGTGTTGCCGCATGAGGTACAATCCGCCTTTTTTTGACCGCCGTGTCCGGCGGTCTTCAGCGGAGTCTCCTATGTGGTTCAAAAATGTGCGGGCATATCGCCTCACAAGCCCCTTTTCCCTGTCTGCCGAGCAACTCGAAACGCAACTGGCTCAGCGCGCGTTTCAGCACTGCGCCGCAACGCAGCCCGTATCCCTGGGCTGGGTGCCCGCGCTGGGTGCTGATACCGAGGCCCTGGTGCACCCGGTGGACGGCCGCTTTTTACTGCGCCTGCGGCGCGAGGAACGGCTGCTGCCGTCAACGGTAGTGCGTGAGCAATTGGCGGAAAAAGTGGCGGCGATTGAAGATGACCAGGGGCGCAAGGTGTATCGCAAGGAGCGTATGACCCTGCAGGATGAAATCGTGCTCGATTGCCTGCCGCGCGCCTTCACCCGTTCCTCGTATCTTTATGCCTACATCGACACGCGCGCCAACTGGGTGTTTGTCGATGCCACCAGCGCGGCGCGTGCCGAGGAATTCCTCAACCTGTTGCGCGAGTGTATCGGTACCTTCCCCGTCGTCCTGCCCCAGGTGAACAATGCGCCCACGGCGACTATGACCGCGTGGCTGGCCCACCAGAGCCTGCCCGATGATTTCGCGCTGGGTGAGGAGTGCGAGCTGCGCGAACCCGGCGACGAAGGCGGTGTCGTACGCTGTCGCGGCGTTGATTTGCTGGGGGAAGAGGTGGAGACTCACCTGAACGCCGGCAAGCAGGTGGCGCGTCTCGCCCTGCGCTGGGAAGAGCGGGTCACGCTGGTGCTGGCGGAGGATCTTTGCCTGCGTCGCCTGAAGTTCTCGGATGAGTTGATGAAGGAAAACGAAGACCTGCCGGAAGCAGATCACGCCGCGCGCCTCGACGCGGACTTTGCCTTGATGTCGGATCTGGTTACGCGATTGCAGACCCGCGTGGTCGATCTGTTCGGCGGAGAGATGGAGTAAACCTGCGGGTGGCCGATCTTCCGGTATGCGCTGACTACCGTCGCCTGTTTCTGGAGGACGCGGTGTTCATGGACCTGCGCTCGCCCGGGGAGTACGCCCATGGTGCGTTCCCCGGGGCGACCAGCCTGCCACTGATGACCGATGAAGAACGCGCCCAGGTGGGTACCTGCTATAAACAGCGCGGTCAGGCGGCGGCCATTGAGCTCGGCCATCGACTGGTGGCAGGCCGTGAGCGTGAGCGGCGCATAGCGGACTGGCGCGCATTCGCGCAGCGGCATCCGCAGGGGTACCTGTACTGCTGGCGCGGTGGCCTGCGTTCACAAACCGTGCAGCAGTGGCTGGCTGACGAGGGCGTTGTCTATCCGCGTATCGAGGGTGGCTACAAGGCCCTGCGCCGGTTTCTGCTGGACGAACTGGCCCGCTCGCTGGAGCAGGCGCAGCTGGTGCTGGTCAGTGGTCGCACGGGCACCGGGAAAACCCGGGTCATTCACGCCCTGCCGGAGGCACTGGACCTCGAGGGTATGGCCCGCCACCGGGGTTCCAGTTTTGGCCATTTGCCGGACCCGCAGCCCAGCCAGATCGATTTCGAGAACGCGCTGAGTATCGCTTTCCTGCAGCGGTTGGCACGCCGGCGGGGGCCGGTGCTGCTTGAAGATGAGGGTCGCCTGATTGGACGTCTGGCGCTGCCCGAAGAGCTGCGTCAGGCGATGCAGCGGGCGCCCATGCTGGTGGTGGAGGAGCCGCTGGAGGAACGCGTGGCGGTGATTCTCGACGACTATATCGTTGACCTGGGCGCGCGTTACACGCAGCGTTTCGGAGCCGTTGACGGCCCGGCAATGCACCGCGCCCGCCTGCTGGAGGGGCTCGACGGCATTCGCAAACGGCTGGGTGGCGCCCGCCACCAGGCGCTGCGCGCCACCATGGAGCAGGCGTTTACGCGGCAGCACAGCGGCGGGGGCAGCGCAGCGCACGGCGCCTGGATTCGCGAGCTGCTGGAAGCCTATTACGACCCGATGTACAGCTACCAATTGGCACAGCGGGCCGGTACGGTGCTGTTCCAGGGTGACCGTCGGGAGGTCATCGCTTACGTGAGGGGCGAACTGTCTTGCTGACCGTGGACCCGGTGCAGCGTGACCTGGTGCTGGTGGGTGGCGGCCATGCACATGCGCTGGCACTGCGAATGCTCGCCATGCGCCCGCTCGCCGGCCTGCGCATCACCCTCGTATCGCCCTCCAGCCACACACCCTACTCGGGCATGTTGCCGGGGCTGATTGCGGGCCACTACACGTTTGACGACACCCATATCGACCTCGCGCGGCTCTGCCAGTGGGCGGGAGCACGCTTTATCGAGGCTGCGGTGACGGCTCTGGAGCCGGCGGCGCGCCAGCTCAGCATATCCGGGCGTCCCGCCCTGGGCTATGACGTGTTGAGTCTGGACATCGGCTCCCAACCAGACCTCGACAGCGTGCCCGGCGCCCGGGAGCATGCGACGCCGGTCAAGCCCGTGGCGGACTTCTGGGCCCGTTGGCAGGCACTTGAATCCACGCTGTTGCGGCGAAGCAATGGGCAGGCAACGCACATTGCCCTGGTGGGCGGTGGCGCCGGGAGCGTGGAGTTGGCCCTGGCCATGGCGCACCGCCTGCGTGACAGGACACCGCAGTTGAGCCTGTTTTGCGCGGCCGCCGACATACTGCCCGGCTACAATCGACACGCCAGGGCCGCGGCCCGGCGGGCACTGGCTGCGGCGGGCGTCAGCGTGCTGTGCGGCAGCCGGGTGAATCGCGTCACGGCGGCGCAGCTGACACTGGAAAACGGCAACAGTGCGGCATTTGACGCGCTGTTCTGGTGTACCGGCGCGGCGGCGGCGCCCTGGATCGGGGCCAGTGGCCTGCGCACCGTCGAGGGCGGTTTCCTCGCCGTGAGCGACACCCTGCAGTCGGTCGATGACCCCGCCGTCTTTGCCGCGGGAGATATCGCCACGCAGTGGCAACACCCGCGGCCCAAAGCCGGCGTGTATGCGGTGCGGCAGGCACCGGTGCTCGCCGCCAACCTGCACAACGCGCTCTTGCAGCGCCCACTACGCTGCCACCGGCCGCAGCGGCGTTTTCTCTCCCTGCTGTCGTTGGGAACACAGCGTGCAGTCGCGGAACGCGGGCCGTTCGCGGCCACCGGTGACTGGGTCTGGCGCTGGAAGGACCGGATTGATCGACGGTTTATGGCGCGGTTTGTGTCCCTGCCCGAGCGTATGCCCGGCATCGCGGAGACGCTGCCCGAGGCGCGTGTCGCGGACGCTCAGTCACCCTGCGGCGGTTGTGGCGCCAAAGTGGCCGGCGACCGGCTCGCGGCGGCGCTGGCGGAACTGCGCCGGCACTATCCGCAGCAGTGCCCGGAGGATGAGGGTGCCGAAGATGCAGCGCGGCTTACGGCGCCAGCGGGCGGTATCCAGTTGCAGAGTCTCGATATTCTGCGCAGTCTGGTGTCAGACCCTTGGCTGATGGGGCGCATTGCCGCCAATCATGCGCTTTCGGACCTGTTCGCCAGCGGCGCGCAGCCGACCGCAGCGCTGGCGGCTGTGACACTGCCTTTCAGTCATCCGGCTATCCAGCAGCGCGACCTGGTGCAGTTGCTGGCCGGCGCACTGCACGAGTTTGCGGCGGTGGGCTGCCGGTTGCTGGGCGGGCACAGCCTGCAGGGCCCGGAGCTGGCGCTGGGTTTCGCGGTCAGCGGCGAGCCGATGGAGGCCGGCCGTCTCCTGCGCAAGCGCTGCCTGCGGCCGGGGGACCAGCTGGTACTGACCAAAGCGCTGGGCACCGGCACCCTGTTTGCCGCGCACATGCAGCAGCGGGCTGATGGCCGGGAGGTGCACGCCGCCATCACCAGCATGTTGCAGAGCAACCAGGCTGCGGCGCGCCTGGCGCTGGCCCATGGTGTCAGCGCCGCGACCGATGTCACCGGTTTCGGTGTGTGGGGGCACCTGCGGGAAATGCTCCGGCCGGAGCAGGGCGCGGTGCTGTCGCTGGCGGCCCTGCCGGCGCTGACAGGGGCGCTCGCGCAGCTGGAGGCGGGCCGCCGCAGCACCATGCATGAGGCGAATGCCCAGGGCGTTGCCCCGGGAAGTGTGGCAGGCCCGCATTACGACCTGCTGTTCGATCCGCAGACCAGCGGCGGTCTGCTGCTGGGTGTGGCGCAGGAAGCTACGCCGGCCCTGCTCGCGGCGCTGCGGGAAGCAGGCTATGTGGAGGCGGCGATGATCGGTGAAATCGTCGACCACGAAGGGCATGGCGAAGCCATCGTCTGCCGCTGATCAGCTGCTGCTGCGCCGCTCCAGCCACTGCCAGAACAGCCCCTGCTGGCGGTCCCTGCCGGTGAGCAGATACTCCAGGCGCTGATCATTTTCCAGCACGGCCTGCAGGCGCTGGGCCTCGCCGTCGCGGCCTGCCAGTAACAGGCGGTCGCCCATTTCCAGCGGCAGATCGTCGGGTGGGAACAGGATGTCCTCTTTTTGCTTACGGATCATGACGACTTCCAGGTGCAGCCGTTCACGCCAGTTACTGGGATCTGCCAGCAGGTTACCCACGGTAATGCGCTGACCTGCGGTAAGCGCGCGCGCCAGCGCCGGAGAGCGGCGGTTGCTGATACGGCCCGAGGAGAACTCGGGCGGGTGGTCATTCTGGTGGCGCAGGAAGCGCGCCAGGGCATCGCGGCCGCTGTCGTTGTTCAGTTGCAGCAGTTGCTGAATGAACGGCTCTACCAGCCCGGAGCTGATGCGGCTGAGAATGGTACCGGCCACCACTATGCTGGGTTGGCCGAGGAAGTCCGGCTCAGCGGCGCGGAACAGCGCGTGACTGGAGAGTCCATTTTCCAGTACCACGTGAAACAGATCGGGGTTCAGTGCGCGTGCCGTGATGAGGATGGACAGGTTGTCGGCGTCGTCGCTGGTGGAGGCGACAATGCCGACGGCGTCTTCCACGCCCGCTGCGCTGAGTTCCTCCGCCTGCGTACCGCGGCCGGTCACCGAGCCATGGGGGCAGCCGGCCTGCTCCGGATCGGGGTGGATGACGGTCACATCCATGCCGCGCTCGTGCAGCAACTGGTACACCGCTCGACCGACCCGGCCATAGCCACAGACAATCCACTTGCCGCGCGGGATGTGGGTGGATCGGGCCAGCCGGGCGCCGGGGCCGGAGTTGAGCCAGTGGTAAAGCCGGAACAGGTCGGGTTTATCGATCGCCAGCTCCAGACGGCGCACATACTCCTCGACGGGATTGACTACACAGTCGGTGTTGAACGAGCGCATGTTGTCGGCATCGTTGCGCGTGTCTGCGCTGGCATACACGGCCACCTTGTGGTTCAGCAGCGTGGCACTGATAGCGATCTTCAGGTTGACGTGCCCCTCGCCGGTTACGGCAATGACACCCGTGCACCAGCGGCTGCGCAGACCGGCTTCAACCAGGTTGTCCGGCAGGTTGGCATTCATGCAGAAGGCGGTGACCGGCGCAAGAAACTCGACCACCTCCAGCGCTTCGACCTTTTCCTGGTTGTGCTCGACGACAATCACCTGATAGCCGCGATCAGTGAGGGCGCTGGTCAGCATGCGGCCTGTGTCGCCGTAGCCGCAGACCAGGTAGAAGGGCTGGTTGAGATTGCGCACCTTCCACGCAAGCCGCGCGCGGCGCAGGGCGCGGGTGTAGGCCGGGTCCTGCAGCAGGGAAACGATCGAGCCGATGGAAAACAGCCAGGCGATAACCGTCAGGTAGATACTCACCATGGTCCAGAGTCGCTGGCCTTCGGAGAACGGGTAGGGCACCTCGCCAAATCCGATCGTGCTGCCGGTGTAGCTCACCACGTAAAAAGCCTGGAAGAAACTCATGCGCCAGGGGTTGCCCTGGTCATCCACACCGGGGATCAGCGTAAACCCGACCGTGGCGATGGCATAGGCGGCAATGAGGATGACCAGCGGCATGCGCATACGCCGCAGGAAGAGGAATACCAGGGATTTATGCGCATGCCGGCTCATGCGGGGTTATTTCCGGCTGAGGCCGGCTGTATCCAGCGTCAGCAGTACCAGGGACACCAGGTTGGCGAGCAGCGCGCCGCCGGACAGTGACACGATGGACGCCATCACGCGCGGCGTGAGGCCAACTTCCACGACATGTACCGCGACGGCCCAGACAACGGCGGCTGCCAGCAGGTGCAGGTTCACCACCAGGCTGGAGGCAAGCAGGATGGCGCCCATCTGCGAGCGCTCGCCGAATTTGAGGACCGTGGCAATCAGGCTGACGACCAGCGCTGCAAAGAGTTCATACACATCGTGGTGTTGCGGGTTGTCGATGTCGCCAATGAAGAACCCGAAGTTGAGTGTCACCGCGAGCAGCACGAAAAATCCGAATACCACCTTGCTCATGTTCATAGCTGTTGCTTCCCCTGCCTTGGCCTGCCGTCATTATGCGCGACTGCGCGGCAGTTGCCAGCCCCGTGAAGGCAGCGTTGTCAGCTGCCTAGCAGCGCGCGCACCCGGTCGCGATAGCCGCGGCTGACTTTGATGCGGGCACCGCTGTCGAGGTGCAGGAGGTATTCGCCGCTGTCGAGGCTTTCAGCTCCCGTGATCTCCAGGGCGTTGACGATAGTGCTGCGGTGCACGCGCAGGAACTGCGCCGGGTCGAGCATGGCTTCCAGCTCCTTCATGGTGACCCGCATGATGTGCGTCTTGCCCGCGGCGTGGATGCACATGTAATCGCCGGCGGCATCGATCCAGGTGATGTCGGCGGTTTTGATGAAATGGATGGCATTGCCGTCGCGCACGGTGAGCTTGTCCGGCCAGCCCTGGCGTCCCGACTCCGCCATGGCCTCTACGGTCTGCGCGTTGGCGCCGGTCATGCCCATCACGAGATCCATCAACTTCGCCTTGTCGCGCGCCGACGCGCGTTGCTCGTTGAACCGGTGTGCCCGCTCCACGGCTTCTTCCAACCGTTGATCGTCGATGGGTTTCAGGATGTAGTCGACCGCATGCACCTTGAAAGCATCCACCGCATAGGTATCGTAAGCGGTGACGAACACCACCATGGGCAGGGTGTCGGCCTGCAGTTCCGACAGCACCTGAAAACCGTCCATTCCCGGCATCTGGATATCGAGGAAGAGCAAGTCGGGCTCGTGTTCGGCGATAGCCTGCAGGGCTTGCTGGCCGTTGCTGCACTCCGCGACGATGTCGATGCCCGGAATCTGTTTCAGCCGCAGTGCGAGTCCGCGACGGGCGAGGTCTTCATCGTCGACGATAATGGTGGACAGGGCCTGCATCAACCGGCCTCCTTGTATTCCAGTGGTATGCGGATGGTGGTGGTGAGTCCGTGAGGTTCGGTGGCGCCCAGCCGGAATGACTGCCGCTCGCCATACAGGGCGCTCAGCCGGTCGCGGATGTTGCCGAGCCCGACGCCGCCTCCCTTGGCGTTGCGGCCGACACGCATATCCAGTCCGGGGCCGTCATCTGCCACCGTGAGCACAAGCTCGGTGTCCTCCAGCGTCGCGCTGACGCCGATGCTGCCGCCGTGCACCGCGGTGGCGATGGCATACTTGATGGAGTTCTCCACCAGGGGTTGCAGCAGCAGGGAGGGCATCAGCGCGTCGCGCGCCTGTGGCGGAAGGTCGAAATGGAGCTGCAGGCGCTCGCCGAAGCGGACTTTCTCGATATCCAGGTACAGGCGCAGGGCGTCGAACTCCTCGGCGACAGTCACCTTCTCCATCGGGTCGTTTTCCAGAGAATAGCGCAGGAAGCGACTGAGGCGACCGACCATGGTGTTGGCGAGCTGTGTCTCCTGTTCGAGTATCAGCGTGGAGATGGCGTTCAGCGTGTTGAACAGGAAGTGGGGGTTGAGCTGGTAGCGCAGCATTTTCAACTGCGCCTGCTGGGCCATGGACATCGCCGTGAGCAGACGCTCTTTGTCCGCCTGTACCAGCAGGTAGTACTTGATACCAAAATACAGCACGCTCCACACCAGCATCACCCAGAATGCGGATACCGTGCCGGAAAAATAGTTGTACCAGGCCATCTCGGGCTTGCCTAGCTGCTCATTCGGGAACATCAGCTGAAAGAGCGTAGCGCGCAGGCCCATCCAGGCCAGGGCAGCGAGGTAAGAGCCGCCGAGCACGGCGAGCCCGCGCCAGGCCATATGCTGCTGCCAGGTGCGTCGGTACAGGTGGCGCAGCAGCAGCGTGAAGCCAATCCCTATCAGGCTGACCAGGGGCAGGTAGAACTCATAGCCCTCGGGTGGTGTGCTCCACACCATGATGCCCAGGTAATAGGAAACTGCCCAGCCGCTCCAGCCGGCAGCCTGGAGTGCCCAGAAGAGGATGGTCTTGTTGTGCAGAAGCTCCGACATGCGCATGTCACCAGTATACGTCCGCATTCCCGGTGGCTTCACCCCGGTTTGTCGCAGCCCAGGTGCAATCCATCGCTCTGTGCGCTGGTTCAGTCCCCGCCCGTGGCGAACCTGTGCAATGCGTCACCGGTCAGGCGGTAACCCGTCCACTCACTCTGGGGCCGCGCGCCGAAGGATTCATAGAAACGGATGGCGGGCTCATTCCAGTCCAGCACGTTCCATTCGAAGCGCCCGCAACCCTCACTGACCGCAACCTGCGCCAGGTAGCGCAGCAGCGCCTTACCCGCGCCCTTGCCGCGCTCGGCGGGGTTGACATACAGGTCTTCGAGATACAGACCGAGGCGCCCCAGCCAGGAGGAAAAGTTGAAGAAGTACAGGGCAAAGCCCAGGGCGCGGTCACCTTCCTCGCAGATCACGCCGTAGACCCTCGGGTTTTCACAGAACAGCAGGGCTTCCAGCTGCGGCACAGTGGCCTCGACTTCCTCCAGCGCGCGCTCGTAGAGGGCCAGATCACGAATGAATTGCAGGATCAGTGGGCAGTCCGCGGGGCGCGCCTCGCGAATAGTGAGGCTGCTCATCAGGTGCCGCTCCAGTTGCGCTGCATTTCGTAGTAGAGGAAGGAGGCGGTCCAGGTGATCAGCACCAGGCCGGTCAATGATTCGATACCGATCAGGTAGCGCAGGTTACCTTCCGGGAAAATATCGCCGAAACCCAGTGTGGTGAACACAGTGAACGAGAAGTAGATACAGTCCAGCAAGGAGCCGTCGAAATACTCGCCGTGCAGTTCGCCCCACCCCGGCGTGTTGATCATCAGGTAGTAGGCAACGCCAAACACCCACACCTCGATGGAGTGCGCCACCATGGCACCGGCGACCCCGACAACGATGCGCGCCCGGTGCACGATGCCCAGGCGCGGCAGCAGCCGCGTCATCCAGTGCAGGAATTCGTAGTGGATCGCCACGGTGAGCATGACGATGAGCATGTTGATGGCGACGAGAGCGAACAAACGCGGTGCTCCACACGAGTTTTCGCCAGTTTAACGAAAAAAGCGCCGGAGCGCGCGAGGCACTCCGGCGACCAAAGAGCGCTGTTTACTGCCCCTGGGCAGCCAGCACTTCGTCCACTGTCGGACCTTCAACGGTTACGTGCTCACGCGCCTTCACCTGATCGGGGCGAATATCCGCGACGTTGGTCATGAACTGGCTATACCATTTGCGCACCATGTGGATGGGGCCGTCGCCGTCGCACATCAGCGGGTTGTCGATGATGCACTTGTTGTTCCAGATCGCCACATCCTGGTGGAAAGACTCGATGTTCTTTTCCGTGTATTCGTCGAGCATCTTCTGGTTGTCTTCGGGGCTCAGGGTCGGATCCTTGCGCATCATTACACCGAAGTTGATGATGAAGTTGCCCATGTCCACCGGTATGTGGCTGACCAGCAGGTGCACTGTCATCGGGTGGCCGTCCATGCTGCCGGTCATGGTGGTGGTCATGTAGGCGGGGCCTTCGTAGGTGGCCACGCTGGTGATCAGGCCGCCTTCACCTTCGGTGAGGATCTGGTGGCCGCCGACCATATACTGCACAAACTTGTGGCCGTCCATGGTGTTGCGGAAGGATTTCACCGTCGAGTAGTGGATGGGCCCGAAGTGGGCCATGTCCGCCATATTGTCGACCAGTTCCCGGCCCAGGGTCTTGATCGGGATGGCGCGCATTTCCCAGTCGGTCCACTCACCGGAATACCAGTCTGCCATCTCGGCGGGTTCCTGGCCGGGGATCGGGGCGTTGTTTTCCGGGTCCTGCCAGACCAGCACCAGACCGTTGCGCTCCAGCACAGGCCAGGATTTGATCACCGCCTTGTCGGGAATTTTCTTTGCGTAGGGAATGTCGTCACACACGCCGTCTGCACCCCAGCTCCACAGGTGGAAGGGGCAGACGACGGAATTGCCACAGACCTTGCCGCCGCTCAGGTCGCCGCCCATGTGCGGGCAGTAAGCGTCGAGGATGTGCACGGCGCCGTCTTCTTCGCCGCGATAGGCAACCAGTTTAGTGCCGAAAACCTCCAGCATGCGCGGCGTGGTGGTGACACTGGCCGCGTTGCCGATGACATACCAGCCGCGTGCATAGCGCTCGGGACGGGGTTCGGCCTTGATGATGTAGGGTTCGATTTTCTGTTGAACAGTCATGGGTATCTCCGGTGCAGTGCGCTGCTCGTTATGGTGTTTGTTCTCAGAGGAAGAAGTCTGTGTTGGGCTGGCCCATCAGGTTGCCGCCAAGGTTGCGGCCGAACTTGAACGGGTTGTTGGCAACGTGCGTGCGGCCCGCGTTGATATCCAGCCAGGCCCGGTTGAGCGGATGGCCGCGGTGGATACCCTGCGCGCCGCAGGCAATGAACATGGCGTTGATGGCATCCGCGCACTTGGCGCCTACCCGCGCGGCGTCGAAACGCATCTTGATGCGCTCCTCAATGCTCAGCGAGCTGCCTTCCCGCGCAGCGTTCAGCATTTTGTCGAAGTTGCGGAACATGATGGTCTCGCATTCATCGACCGTGGCGATGGCGTTGGCCAGGGCCATTTGCGCGTCGGGGTCGGTCGCGATCTTGTTGCCGTCGTTAAGGCCTATGCGTTCGCGGTTCACCTGTACGTAGCTGTCGGTGACGCCGCGCAGGGCGCCAATCGCCGAGCTGCACACGGCGCGCACGAAAATCTGGCCAAAAGGCAGGCGGAAAATCGGATGCGTATTCACCGCGTTGCCGGGGCTGTTGCACTCGTAGCCGTGAATGGAGCGGTGCGTGCGGTATTCGGGTACGAAAGCGTCTTTCACCACGATATCGTGGCTGCCGGTGCCTTCAAGTCCGCTCACGTCCCAGTTGTCGACTATGTCATAGTCACTGCGCGGCACCAGGAAGGTGCGGTAGTCCGGGGCCTCGCCTTCTGTTTCTGCCGGAATCATGGCGCCCAGGAAGGCCCAGCCACAATGCTTGGACCCCGAGGAAAATCCCCAGTGGCCGCTCAGTCTGTAACCGCCGTCGACGCGGGTCACTTTGCCGACCGGCATGTAGGAGGACGAGATCAGCACACTGGTGTCCTCGCCCCACACATCCTGCTGTGCGCGCTCATCGAACAGCGCCAGCTGCCAGTTGTGGATCGCCACGACACCCAGTACCCAGGCCGTGGACATACAGCCCTCGGCAAGGGTCATCTGTACGCGGAAGAACACCTCGGGCTCCATTTCGTAGCCGCCGAAACGGGCAGGCTGCATGATGCGGAAGAAACCGGCCTCCTGCATCTCGCGCACCGTGGCTTCTGGCAGGTGGCCCAGGCGGGCAGCTTCGGTCTGGCGCTCTCGCAGGGCCGGGACCATTTTGCGCGCGCTGGCGTAGAGGCGGTCGATGTCGTTCATTTGTTGTGCGGTCATGGTTATTCTCCGGGTCCGGGTGATCTTTGATACCGACTATCCTCCTCTGAAGGCAAGCCGCTCATACCTCATCTGCGGTATAACCGGGGGTGAAAAGCGCAGTGCTTGATCCATATCAAGAGAACCCGGCCGGGTAACCACGGCGCCGTGATCTGTCAACTGATCTATAATGGGTCCATGTCACTGCTATTGAACATCGCCTGCGCCATCACCCTGTTGCTCCTGGGCGGGTTGGCCCTGGCCGCCGACACTACGGTGTATCGTTCCGAGGGGCCCAATGGCACGGTGCAGTTTTCCGATACGCCACCGGCAGAGGCCACCGGCACCGAGGTGTTGCGGATACGCGCCCCTGAGGCGGGAGATCCGGCAGCCGCCGAGCAGCAGCTGAAAGCCATGCGTTACAGCACTGACCGGCTGGCGGAAAGTCGCCGCGAACGTGAGCTCGAACGGGAGGTGGCAAGGCTGCGGGCACAGGTGGAGTCCCGTGCCCCCGCCCGGCAATCCGAGCCAGAGACGACGGTCCACTACGTGCCAGTGTATATGCCGCCCGTCGTGATTCCCTGGCACCCGGGTCAGCGGCCGCACCCGCCGCAGCGTCCCGGGCTGCGGCCTCCATTGCAACATCCAGGTATTATTCCCGGGCCCAACAGCCAGTTGATGCGCCCCATCGTTTCCGGCCGCTGAAACCGGTTTGGGGGTGGCGCAGGCATTGTTAAAGTGTCTGCTCTGGCAACGGTCGTCCGAGGAGCAGCACCGTGGAACTGGTAATGATTTTTGATATGCGCACGCCGGACTTTGGTGTGGGCAGGGCCGAGGCCTACGCCGCTGCGCTCGACATGGCCGAGTGGGCTGATCGTGTCGGCTTTGACGTTCTGGGCCTGGGTGAACATCACTGCGCGGAGGACGGCTATAACCCCTCGCCATTGGTGTTGGCCGCGGCGCTGGCGGGGCGTACCCGGCAGGTGGCACTGCGCACCGCCGTACTGCTTGCCCCACTGTATGACCCGGTGCGGCTGGCGGAAGACCTGGCCGTGGCCCAGCTCGCCAGCGCAGGGCGCATGCAGCTGGGCCTGGGGTTTGGCTACCGGCCGGTGGAGTTCGCCATGTACGGTCGGCGGGTCGAAGACCGCTTCGAGTTGACCTGCAACACGGCGCGGCTGTTGAAAACGGCCTGGACCGGCGAGCCCTTCCATTACGAGGGACGCCCCTGCCTGGTGTCGCCGGTGCCGGAAAAGCCGGTGCCCATCCTGCTCGGTGGCATGGCGCCAAAGGTGGCGCGCATAGCCGCCGAAATCGCTGACGGGTTTCTCGTGCCGCTGTTTCCGCCCAAGGTGTGGCAACCCTACCGCGACGCCTGCCTGGGCCTGGGCAAGCCGGACCCCGGCCCCTATCCCCGCCAGGGCCCTACGTTCCTCTGGGTGTCGGAAGACCCCGAAGCGGACTGGCAGTGGATTGCGCCGCACATCCTGCACGTGCTGGATTCCTATTCGCGCTGGACCGCGGAGGCCTACGGCACGCCCCAGGGTCCCTATGCGGGCGGCATGACAGCGGAGACGGTGCGCGACAGCGGTGCCTACCAGGTGTTGCGGCCCGAGGAAGTGGTGGTCATGGCCAGGGCGCTGGGTGATTACAGCTCGTTGTACCTGACCCCCCTGTTCGGGGGTATCGACCCCGCCCGGGGCTGGGCCATGCTGCAGCTGTTCGAACAGCAGGTGCTGCCACATCTGCCCCGCACGGGCACCAAGCCACTCTGGGGAATGCCCGCCTAGCTCCCCGAGAGCACGCTCAGGCGAGCCGGCGCACGACCTGCTCGACGAGCTCCTCTGCGGCTACCATAGCGATAATCACCGCCAGGAACGCCACGACGCCATGCAGTGGTCCGGTGAACTGCAAAGCGTCACCAAAAGTGAGGTCAATCGCCCAGAGCATCACGAACTTGGATGAGAACAGTACCAGCCAGGCAGAAAAAAAGCGCAGGAACCGCCAGGCGTAGCCCTGTCGCCCTGAAAACCAGGCCGCTATATGATGCTCAACGATCAGTGTGCCCTGCAGTAAGAGTTGCAGCAGCAGCGCGGCGGCGAGGGTAATGCTGAAAGAGGAAATCTGCACATGCTGCCAGTATTCCGCGCACAGGTTCAGTACCACCAGGTCGATCAGAATGGACACCAGATAGCGCAAAAAAACGCGCTGGCGAGTACTGGGGGGCGCGTAGGCTTCGCGGGTGACGTGGTGGTGAAGTTTCATCGCGTTGCTTTATCCTTGGTGGCTGGTGGAACCGCCGCCGGCCCGTGGCCTGTGTGGACGGTTCAGCAGGTTTTCGGCGCGCAGTATACCGTAGCGCTCAGAGGAGGTCGCCGCGCACCATGTCGACACTAGCGGATGCTGACACCGTCGCTCGAAACCGCGCCATGCGCTATTTCGCCAGCCACGAGCGCCTGTGGCTGTTCGGTTACGGCTCCCTGATTTACAAGGTCGACTTTCCATTTCTGCAGCGGCGCCCCGCTGTCATTCGCGGATGGGAACGCCGTTTCTGGCAGGGTTCACACGACCATCGCGGAACGCCCGCGGCACCGGGCCGCGTGGTCACCCTGGTGGAAAACGCCGGCGCTTTTTGCCAGGGCATGGCGTTT
Source organism: Halieaceae bacterium UBA5085 (assembly GCA_002414665.1). Classification (GTDB taxonomy): domain Bacteria; phylum Pseudomonadota; class Gammaproteobacteria; order Pseudomonadales; family Halieaceae; genus Haliea. The sequence continues at coordinate 34,495 of DIAF01000034.1, read as the reverse complement.
GAGATTACCCCGGACGTTTTCGAACACCTCGACCATCGGGAAAAGAATGGCTACCTGAGGGTGGTGGTGGATGTGCAATTTGCGGACGGCGCGAGCGAAGAGGCGCTGGTGTATATCGCGGGGCCGGATAACCCCGCCTACCTGGGGCCCGCGAGTGAGGCGGACATTGCCGCGCAGATCGACCACGCGGTGGGCCCGAGTGGGCTCAACCGCGACTACCTCTTGCATCTCGCTGATGCGCTGCGGGATTTGGGGGCGGAGGATGCCCATGTATTTGGTCTGGAGCGCTTATTGCGCAAGCAGGGGTGAGTATGGAACCTGAATTCTGGCACGAACGCTGGCAGCACAACGAGATCGGCTTTCACGCCGCCGAGGCAAACCCGCTGCTGGTGGCCCATTGGAGTGCGCTGTCGCTGGCCGCCGGCGATCGTGTGTTTGTGCCCCTGTGCGGAAAGACCCTCGATATTGGCTGGTTGTTGTCACAGGGATACCGTGTGGCGGGCGCGGAGCTGAGTGAAAAGGCGGTTCAGGCGCTGTTTGACGAGCTGGGACTGGTACCCGACATCAGCGAAGAGGGTGCACTACGGCGCTATTGCGGCCCCAATGTCGAGATCTTTGTCGGCGATATTTTCCAGCTGAGGCGCAGCCTGCTGGGCAAGGTGCAGGCAAGCTACGATCGGGCAGCGCTGGTCGCGCTGCCAGCGCAGATGCGGCAACGCTACACCGGGCACCTGCGCGAGATCACGGCAACCGCACCACAGTTGCTGTTGTGCTTTGACTACGACCAGCGGGCCATGGAGGGGCCGCCGTTCTCGGTGCCCGACGACGAGGTGGCGCGGCATTACGCCGACCATTACCACCTGCGGAAGCTGGCCAGCGTCGAGGTGGCCGGCGGGCTCAAGGGGCAATGTGCGGCGCGGGAGAATGTGTGGTTGCTGGTGTAGGGGAGCGCACAGGTATCGCCACGGGGCGCAGAGGGGCTGCGTCGGCCCCGCGAAGTTTCAGTGGCGCCGCGATAAAGGCGAATTCGTAGACCTCATCGCGCGCCAGATCTTCCAGCCAGGCGAGTTCAATGATCGGCGCGCCCTGCTCTGCCAGCAGGTAGGTGTGCACTGGCACGTAGTCGCTCGCCAGTTCCGACGGGAACGCCTCCAGGCTCAGGTTGTCTGCGCCGACAATCATTGCCCCCGATTCCTCGACCAGAAAGCGGGCCGCCGCCAGTCCCAGGCCGGGTGGGTTGTGCATGTAGGCAGCAGTATCGTCGTACAGGCGCATGCGTCCGGTCCGGATCAGTACGACGTCGCCCCGCTGCAAATCTATCCGCTGGCGCTGCAGGCTGGCCTCAAGGTCTCCGCGCGTGATTCGATAGCCATCGGGCAGCATGGCAACCCCTTTCGCGGCAGCCACGTCGAGCAAGACGCCGCGGGCCACGATCGGCGGCATGTTTTCCACGCCGGCGACGCGCCAGCCGCGATCACCGAGGTGCTCCTGCGCACTGAAGCCGTTCCAGATCTCACCGTTCAGGCCAAAATGTGCCAGACCGTCAATATGGGTTCCCATGTGGGTGTACATGGAAACCGCGGCCCCGGTATAGCTGACATGCCTGTTCATCTCGCCGCCGGTATTCAGCGGGTCATCGACCACCGTGCCGTGCGGCGTGTGCGTCATCCAGATGCGGTAGTGCGGGTCGCCGGCGGCCTGCCAGCTGGGCATCCCGATAAAGTACTCGACGGAAAGATCGTACAGTCTGCCGCCTGCGATGCGCGTCAGCACCGAGTCACGTGAAGACTCGGTCATCAGGTTCAGACGCCCGATTTCGTCCTGGGGTCCCCAGGGGCTGGTGCCCGCCTGACGATCGGCAGCATAGGTAGCCATGTGCCCGCCCATGATCAGGGCGGCTGTCATTGCCAGAGTTTTGTTGAGCATGTTCTTCTCCTGTAGTGAATGGGAGCACACAGCCTAGCCTGGCAGCCGGTATTGATAATCGTGCCGAATTGAAAGATTCTGTTTCTGGATTTTTACTAATAGGCCGCCTATGGACGACCTGAATGATGTCGCTGTATTTGTCGCCGTTGTTGACGCCGGGAGTTTTACCCGGGCAGCCGAGCGGCTGAAAGTATCGCGCCCGGCGGTGAGCAAACAGGTCAGCCGGCTGGAGGAGAGCCTCGGGGTGCGCCTCCTCAACCGGACCACGCGGCGGTTGAGCCTCACGGAAGCCGGGCGGATCTTTCACGCCCAGACGAGCCGGGGGCTGGAGGACATAGCCGAGGCGCGGGCGGAAGTCTCGCGTCTGCAGGAACAGCCGCGCGGTGTCCTGCGGATCAATGTGCCGATGTCTTTTGGCATCCTGCATATCGCGCCGCTGCTGCCCGCGTTCATGCAGCTGTACCCGGAGCTGACCGTGGAAATGGATCTGAATGATCGCAAGCTGGATGTGATTGAGGAGGGTTTCGACGCCTCGGTGCGCATCAGCGACCTGCCCGACTCGACCCTGGTGGCGCGCCGCCTGGCGCCCTGTCGCCACACCATCGTGGCGGCGCCGGCTTATCTGGCGCGGCACGGCACCCCGGACTCGCCGGAAGACCTGCGTGATCACGAGGTGCTCAGTTATAGCCTGCAGCAATCGGCCCAGGCGTGGCACTTTCTCGATTCCGGGGGTCAGCCCACCCAGGTTGCTGTCGCCGGCAGGCTGCAGGTGAACAACAGCCTGGCCCTGCGCGAGGCGCTACTCGGCGGCATGGGCATTGCCCGGACCCCGACGTTCCTGGTTGGCGAAGATCTGCGCCAGGGCCGACTGACCGCTGTGCTGGGAGCCTGGCGCTCGCTGGAGGTGTCCATCTACCTCGTCTACCCCCAGCGTCGCTACCTGTCGCCGAAAGTGCGCGCCTTTGCGGATTTCCTGGCGGCCAGGATCACGGAGCCGCCCTATTGGGATCAGACGTAATCGCTCCTGATTTGTCAGTTCCGGTTACCAATCATTTTCCATCCAGGCGAATTATCCCGCTCGCACAAGCGACTAGTCTGTTCCTCACCCGCACAGGAGGAGCAGACCATGAACGACATTACCCGGCACACTCTGGCGACACAGCATCCACTGGATGGGGTGTTGCATCGCACGGAATCGGCGGCAGGATCGGCGCATTGGCTGTTCGCCCCCCACAGCCTGCTGCTGACCAGCGGCACGTTGCTTGGCCTGCGGCTGCCAATCGGCAAGCTGGCCCACGACGCCGGCGTATCCGCACTCGTTTGGGCGGGAATCATTTCCCTGGGCGTCGTCGTCATGTTGCTGCCCACCCAGATGACGACGCGCGGCCTGCGGATGCCCGATACCAGCGTGGCGCGCTATACGATGATTTCATCGCTCATTTCCTTCGTGATTCCCAACCTGCTTCTGTTCACGGTGATACCCCGGGTAGGTGCCGGTTATACAGGCCTGATGTTTGCGCTGTCGCCGGTGTTTACCCTGCTGTTCGCCTCGATGTTCGGGATGAAGACCCCCGGCAGGCTGGGAACGGCGGGAATCGCCATCGGGGTTGTCGGCGCAGTGGTGGTGAGCCTGACCCGCGGCAGCAACCCGCAAGGACCGGAGCTGGGCTGGCTGCTGGCGGCGGCGTCAATGCCCGTGGCCCTTGCCATTGGCAATGTCTACCGCAGCCGCTGGTGGCCTGAAGGTGCGCATCCCAACGCGCTTGCCTTCTGGGGGCACCTGTTCGCCGCCGCGGTGTTCCTGCTGATCATCGCCGCGAGCGGGCAGGAGTTCCCTGTTGCGGATCTTGCCTCGGCGAAAACCCTCATCCTGATCCAGATGGTTTTGTCCGGCCTCAATTTCCCGTTGTTCTATCGCCTGCAGCGCGACGGTGGCCCCGTGTTGCTCAGTCAGATCGGCTATGTCGCTGCCGCGGTAAGCCTGATCGTTGCAACGGTGTTTCTCGGAGAGCACTACACGCTCTCCACCTGGTTCGGCGCGGGCATTATCGGCGTCGGGATTATCGCAACCGTGATGGCACAGCGTGTGGAAACCCAAGTGCCCGTTCAACGTAAAGAGGGAGAAGCGAAATGAAAACACAAACCAGTGTGGCAGTGGTGTATCACAGCGTTACCGGCACCACTGCGGGCCTCGCCGAGGCCGCAGTGCAGGGTGCAGGCAGCATTGCTGGAGTCCGTGCGTTTTCGGTGAGGATTGAGGGTGGCGACATCCATGAGGGCCGGTATGGCAACACCAGTGCGCTGAAGGCGCTGGGTGGAGCCGACGCGATTATTTTCGGCTCGCCCACCTTCATGGGTAGCGTGTCTGCCCAATTCAAGGCTTTTGCCGATGCCACCAGCGAATTCTGGTTCCAGCGTCATTGGGCCGGCAAACTGGCGGCCGGGTTTACCATCGGCAACAACCCCAGCGGGGACCAGCTCAATACCATCCAGTACCTCAGCACACTGGCCAGCCAGCACGGTATGTTGTGGGTGGGTATCGATCTGCCCGGTGGTTTCGATCCAGAGGGGCGCAACCGTCTCGGGGCCCAGGGCGGACTGATCGCCCACGCGCGTGATGGCGCGCTGGACCCGGTAGACATCGCCACGGCCCGCTACCTGGGTTCACGCGTTGCCGCGCTTAGCCTGCGCTTCCTGCCGGCGCGCGTTGAAAGCGAAAGTCATGTCTCATAGCCGGCTTGTTGGCCGTGATGTTCCCCAACGTGAAGTCTATTGCCATGAGTATCAGTGGGGTCGAGAAAGCGGTGTACTGCAACCGGAATAGGCTGTGAAGAACAGCGGGGTGCGGTCGCAGCCTGATCTTTTCGTTGACGCCGCTAGTGGAGCACCTGCCGATAGCCTACACTCGATGTAGACTCAGCAATTCGCGAGGCAGTTCAGATGGCATTGCAAATTATCGGGGCAGGCTTCGGTCGCACCGGCACCATGTCGATGAAGGCGGCGTTGGAGCAACTGGGGTATCCCTGTTATCACATGGTGGAATGTTTCCCCAAAGGGCCTGAGCACTGGAAACTCTGGGAGCAGGTCGGCATCGGTACGCCGGACTGGGACAGGCTTTTTGAAGGCTTTACCGCGACAGTCGATTTCCCCGCCTGCACCAGCTATGCCGCACTGGCCGAGCACTACCCCGACGCCAAAGTTGTGCTGACTGTGCGTGACCCCGAGAAGTGGTTCACGTCTGTCCAGAGCACCATTTTTGGCAGGGAGTGGATAGAGTTCCTGCCTGGCACCGACGCGGGTGCCTACCTGAAAGCGACGATCAATGACTACTTCGACGGCCGGATGCACGATCATGATCACCTGATCCGGCGATTCAATGAGCATGTTGCACAGGTGAAGGAAACTATCGAGCCGGAGCGGCTACTGGTGTTCGAAGTGGCCGAGGGTTGGGGGCCACTCTGCGAGTTCCTTGAACTCCCCGTTCCAGAAGATGACTTCCCGAACGTCAATGACACTGTGGCTGTTCAGGGTATTCTCAAAGCCATCATGGAGAACGGGTTCCAGGCGGTCCTGGGCTACAAGGGCTAGTGTACTGTCACCGTTAAAAGTGCCGGGTATGGCGCCTGCCGAGGAATCAGTCATCCGGAATAGATCAGGCCCGTAGCGGTGTCACGGGGCTGGAAATAGAAAGGAAGCGTTGTACGGGAGGAAGTATGGTGCCCGGAGACAGAATCGAACTGCCGACACGGGGATTTTCAATCCCCTGCTCTACCAACTGAGCTATCCGGGCGTGTACTGCTATAGCGGAGGGTGCGTATTAAAACCGTAGTGGCTACGGGAGTCAAGCAGTCTCAGTCCTCCCTGGGCGGCGGTACGTACCCCTCCGCGCGGTCGTGTTCTTCTCCGGCGAAAAACTTGTCCATCTCTTCCTGCAGGTATTTGCGGGTGGCGGGGTCGATCAGGCTCAGCTGCTTTTCGTTGATCAGCATCGTCTGTTGTGCTTGCCATTCGCTCCAGGCTTTTTTCGATACATGCTCGAAGATCTCCTGCCCCTTGGGTCCGGGGTAGGGTGGTGCGTCCAGGCCTTCAAGGTCCTGCTGGTAGCGCTTGCAGAATACGGTTCTGGGCATGGTCTTGCTCCGCGGTCAGAGGCTCGCCAGCAACCGTACAACTGGTGCGGCGAGGCCGATTTCGGGTGGTTGTTGCACGTTATACCAGAGCCGGTCACCAGCATCCATGACGGCCTCGGGCTGGGCATCCAGTTGTGCATGCAAAGGCTGGATATCCAGGTGGTAGTGACTGAAGGTGTGGCGGAAGGCGGGCCCGGGCCTTAGCGAATGCGCGGCGTGGCCAACCTGCTCCAGGCACCAGTCGGGAGCTGCTTGCACCGAGGGCAGTTCGGGGAAGCACCACAGGCCGCCCCATATACCGCTGGGGGGGCGTTGTTGCAGCAGTACCTGGCCCTGTGTATCCCGCAGTACAAGGAACACGGTGCTGCGTACCGGAAGCGCTTTACGCGGTTTCTTGCCGGGGAAATCCGCCTGGCGGCCCTGTGCCAGCGCGCTGCATCCGGCCTGAAGCGGGCACTCCGTGCAGCGAGGTCGGCTGCGGGTGCACAGGGTGGCGCCGAGGTCCATCATGGCCTGGGTGTAATCGCCAATCCGCGTCTGCGGTGTATGTTGCTCGGCGAACGTCCAGAGCTGACGATGCACAGCGGTATCCCCGGGCCACCCGGCAACGGCGTGGTAGCGCGCCAGCACCCGTTTCACGTTGCCGTCCAGGATGGCGGCCCACTCTCCGAAGGCGATACCGAGGATGGCGCCAGCGGTGGAGCGGCCGATACCGGGCAGGCTCTGCAGGGCCTCGAGGCTGCGTGGAAAAACCCCGCCGTGCTCTGTGCACACCTGTTGTGCAGCCCGGTGCAGGTTGCGGGCGCGGGCGTAGTAGCCGAGCCCGGTCCACAGGTGCAGCACTTCATCGATGGGCGCCTGTGCGAGGGCCTGCACGCCGGGGAAGCGCTGCATGAAGCGCTGGTAGTAGGGGATCACCGTGCGCACCTGGGTTTGCTGCAGCATGATTTCCGACACCCACACGCGGTAGGGGCTGGTATCGTGCTGCCAGGGCAGGTCCTTGCGGCCGTGCTGGTCAAACCAGGCGAGGACCTGCCCGGCGAATGTGGGCTGTTTGCGCATCGGCCCAGTGTACTGCAGTTTGCGCTGTACCCCCTGCACAGGGCCGAATCCTTTCCTGTTGCGTAAATTGGACATGATGTATTGGAACAAAGGTTACAGGGCATGAAATTGTTGCTTGCCGCCGTGGTTGCCGCTGCCTCTTTCACGGTGGCGGGATGCGGCGTGGTGCCGGGGCCGAAGCAGCCGGCCGCCGAAGTCCGCACCGTGGTATACACACCGCAGGATTGGCCCCAGCCGCTGGAGGCTGACCTGTATCTGCCTCAGGGAGAGGGTCCCTTCCCCGGCATGTTGCTGGTGCACGGTGGCGGCTGGGAGCGCCGCAGCCGCGATGATATGGACCGGCTGGCACGCTACTACGCAGGCCAGGGTTATGTGGTGTTGAATGCCAGCTACCGTTTTGCGCCGGAGGCAAAGTATCCGGCTCAGGTGTACGACCTGCAGCAGGCGATGCACTGGCTGCACCGGGAAGCCCCTGGCCTGCAACTGGATGTTGAGCGCATTGCGGCCTTTGGGTATTCCGCGGGTGCGCATCTGCTGAGCCTGATGGCGCTGGCAGCCGGCACTGGCGATGATCTGGACAGGCCCTGGGGCGGTGCACAAACGCGGCCCGCCGTCGTCATCGCTGGTGGCTCGCCGATGGACCTGCGCAAGTTCCCGGGTGGCAAGCTGGTGCCCCAGTTTCTCGGCGGGCGCATCACGGAAATTCCCGAAACCTTTGCCGCAGCTTCACCGGTCACGCGCGTGCACGATGATGCGCCACCCTTTTACCTGTTCCACGGCACCCGCGACACGCTGGTACCGATTGATCACGCCGAAGAATTTGCGCAGGCCCTGCGGGCGCAGGGCGTGGCGGTGGAACTGGAGCGGCTCGCAGCCCGTGGTCACATCCTCACGTTTCTGACGGCTGGCAGCGCCCTGCCCGCAGCAGATGCGTTTCTGCAGCGCTATCTGCCGGAGCCGGTGCTGCAGTAGGCGCCGCGAGGGCGCTCACACGGTGCCCCCGCGTCGCCACTGATGGTAGCGCGCCACCCAGCGCAGCACGCGTTCGGGTGCGTGAGCCTTCTTCCAGGCACCGGCGGCGTATTTGTTGGCCTCCGCCAGTGTCGGGTAGGTGTGGATGGTGCCGAGAATCTTGTTCAGGCCCAGGCCGTGACGCATCGCCAGCACAAACTCCGCGAGCAGGTCGCCGCCCTGGGTGCCGACAATGGTTGCGCCGAGGATGCGGTCGCGGCCGGGCACGGTGAGTACCTTGACGAAACCGCGGGTCGCGCTGTCCGCGATGGCCCGGTCCAGCTCGGCGAGTTCGAAGCGGGTGATCTCGTGCGGGATGCCGCGATCGATGGCCTCCTGCTCGCTGAGGCCCACCCGGGCGACCTCGGGGTCGATGAATGTGGTCCAGGGAATCACCGAATAGTCCACCTTGAAGCGTTTGAACTGCCCGAACAGGGCGTTCACTGCGGCGTACCAGGCCATGTGCGCAGCGGTATGGGTAAACTGGTAGGGGCCGGCGACATCGCCCGCGGCATAGATGTTCGGGTACAAGGTCTCCAGATACTCGTTGGTGGTGACGGTGCGGTTGCTGGGAATACCGAGTTCCTCCAGGCCATAGCCCGTGAGTCGCGCCCGGCGGCCCGCGGAGACCAGCAGCTGGTCAAAGGGAATGGCGCGCTCGGCACCCCGGTGCTCCACGATCAGGCGCTTCTCTCCCGCCACCTGTTCGCAGCGTAGTGCCGTGTGCCCGGTGAGTATCTCAACGCCGTCAGCGGCCAGTGCGTCGCGGGCCAGCTCCGAGACCTCGTGGTCTTCCTTCGGCAGGATGCGCGGTCCGCGCTCGACCTGCGTAACCTCCGCCCCCAGCCGGGCGAAGGCCTGGGCGAGCTCGGAACCGATGGGTCCTCCGCCCAGCACCACCAGTCGTCGCGGTAGCGCCTCCAGCTCGGCAAAGCGCTCCCACAGCGTATCGCTGGTGACGTAGCCGGTATCCTCCAGCCCGGGCAGGTCGGGCACCAGCGGTGCAGCGCCGGCGGCGATGACAATCGAGCGCGTGGTCAGGCGTTGTGTACCGCCGTTGTTGAGCGCGATATCCACCGTCCAGGGATCGATAATCTTCGCGTAGCCCTGCAGCACCTCGACGCCGAGGCCGGTGTAGCGCTCTACGCTGTCGTGGGGCTCGATCTCGGCGATGATGCGATGGACGCGCGCCATGACCTCGCGAAAACTGAACTGTGGCACGCTGGCAGTCAACCCGTAGTCACCGGCGTGGCGGATCTGCTGTGCCACCCTGGCGCTCTTGATCAGGGCCTTGCTGGGCACGCAGCCGTAATTCAGGCAGTCGCCGCCCATCTTGTGCGCTTCCACCAGGGTGACTTTGGCTTTTACTGCGGCGGCAATATAGGCGGACACCAGGCCGCCGGCGCCCGCGCCAATCACCACCAGGTTGCGGTCGAAGCGTGCCGGCCGCTGCCAGCGCTGGTACACGCGGCGGCGCTGCGCAGCGGCGACCAGCAGTTTGGCTATCCATGGGAACAGGCCGAGCAGTACAAACGAAAGCAACAGCGCCGGGGACAGGATGTCCCCAAGACGCTCAATGGCGGCCAGCTGCGTGCCGGCGTTCACGTAGACCGCGGTGCCCGCCAGCATGCCCACCTGGCTGACCCAGTAGAACGTCCAGGTGCGCAAACGGGTCAGGCCCATCAGCAGGTTGATGACGAAAAAGGGAAAAATCGGTACCAGTCGCAGGGTGAACAGATAGAACGCGCCGTCTCGTTCGATGCCGCGGTCGATGGCCTTCAGGCGCGCGCCAAAACGCTGCTGCACGCTGTCGCGCAGCAGGAAGCGCGCAACCAGAAACGCGAGGGTGGCACCGATGCTGGAGGCGAAGGACACCAGCAGCAGGCCAAAGCCGAGGCCAAACAGGGCGCCGCCAGCCAGTGTCATGATGGCCGCGCCGGGCAGCGACAGTGCGGTGACCAGGACGTAAATGCCGAAGTAGGCCGCGGGCACGGCGACCGGATGTGCGTCCAGCAGCTGGGCAAACTGTACCTGGCTGGCTTTCAGCTGGTCCAGGGTGAGGTAGTTGTGCAGGCCGAGGGCAAAGAAACCCAGCACCAGACCCAGCAGGGCCAAAAGAATCAATAACTTACGATTCACCACGGTTCTCCTTGGGGGAGCCGCACAGGGCGCCCGGCTCTGGCTTGGGTCAGTTCAGTGCCCCGCCGCAGCTGCTGCCCTGGCCGGCGGTGCAGCCGTAGCAGTGGTCGGCGGTGCGAATCTCGCGGCCATCCAGTCCTCCCGTCAGCAGGCTGTCAAGCTGCAGTCTGCCCTCGTGGCCTGGCAGCGGCAGGTCAAGCTGCTGGTTGAAGTCGCAGTCGTACAGGTAGCCCTGCCAGTCCACGCTCACCAGCGAACGGCACATGACACCCTCGAGGTTGCCGGGCTGGTAGGCGTCTTTCAGCAGCTGCATGTAGGCGGCAAACTGCCCCTTGGAAATCAGGGTGCTACCGAAACGCTTGATGGGCATGTTGGCCAGCGTGAACAGGGCGTTGAATTCGATACCGAAATGCGCGCGCAGTTCCCGCTTGTAGTCTGCCTCCAGCGCCTGCTGGTTCGGTGGCAGGGTGGGGCCCAACGGGTTGTAGACCAGGTTCAGCAGCAGACCACTGTCCGGTTGCCCATAACCGAGGGCGTTAAGTGACTGCAGGGCGGCGATGCTCTTGTCGAACACGCCGTTGCCGCGCTGCTGGTCGACGTTGGCCGGCGAATAGCAGGGCATGGAGGCCACGATCTCCACCCGGTGTCGGGCGAGGAACTCCGCCATGTCCTCATAACCGGGTTCGCGCAGGATGGTGAGGTTGCAGCGATCCATCACCCTGACGCCCTGGGCGGTGGCCGCGGTCACCAGGTCGCGGAAGCGCGGGTGCATTTCCGGGGCGCCACCCGTCAGGTCGAGCAGGGACACGCCTCGCGCCTGCAACACCCGGGGTATAAGGTCGATGAGATCGTCGCTCATCATCTCGGTGCGGGTGGGGCCGGCGTTCACATGGCAGTGTACGCAGCTCTGGTTGCACAGGTAGCCGAGGTTGACCTGCAGCGTCTGCAGCTCAGCGCGTCTGAGGGCGGGAAAATCGGTCGCTTCCAGCAGCGGCAGGGTGGCGTGCATCGGTGTGGAGTCCTTGTTCGGTGGCGGCAGCGGATCTGACGGTGAATTCGGCCCCGCTTTCTTCTATAATGGCGCGCTTTTCCGGGCCTGGCCCCGGTTCCCATCCGCCAGTGCAGGTTCTGGAGAATAGCATGTCTGAGCGCAAGGCGAGTGTGACTCGCAACACGCTGGAAACGCAGATCACCGCCACGGTGAATCTCGACGGTTCCGGCCAGGCGAAATTTGACACCGGCATTCCCTTTCTCGAACACATGCTGGACCAGATTGCGCGTCACGGCCTGATCGACCTTGATATCCATGCCAAGGGCGATCTGCACATCGACGACCACCACACCGTGGAAGACATCGGCATCACCCTCGGCCAGGCTTTCGCCAGAGCGGTAGGCGACAAGCAAGGTATTGTGCGTTACGGCCACAGCTATGTGCCGCTGGATGAAGCGCTGTCCCGCGTGGTGGTGGATTTCTCCGGGCGGCCGGGGCTGGTGTATCACATTCCGTTTACCCGCGCGTCAGTGGGCGGCTTTGACGTGGACCTGTTTCAGGAGTTCTTCCACGGCTTCGTCAATCACGCGCAGGTCACGCTGCACATCGATACCCTGCGCGGCGACAACACGCATCACCAGATAGAGACCGTGTTCAAGGCCTTTGGCCGCGCACTGCGCATGGCGCTCGCGGCAGACCCCGCCATGGCCGGCATGATGCCCTCCACGAAAGGCGTGCTGTAACACCCGTGAGCGGTTCAGTGGCAGTGATCGACTACGGCATGGGCAACCTGCATTCGGTGGCCAGTGCGCTGGCGCATGTGGGTGCCGACCGGGTGGTGGTGACCCACGATGTCGAGCAGATCCGCGCGGCGGATCGGGTGGTCTTCCCGGGCGTGGGCGCTATTCGCGACTGCATGGCGGAGATCCGTCGCCTGCACTGTGACGAGCTGCTGCAGGTGGCCCTGACCGAGCAGCACAAGCCGGTGCTGGCCATTTGTGTGGGCATGCAGGCACTGATGAGCCACTCGGAAGAGAACGGTGGGGTGGATTGCCTGAATGTCATTCCGGGCACGGTGCGCCACTTTGGCCAGCCGCTGCACGACGCTGAAGGGCTGCGCCTGAAAGTGCCGCACATGGGTTGGAGTGAGGTTCGCAGAGTAAGTGAGCACCCACTATGGGGCGGCATTCCGGACGGCACCCGTTTTTATTTCGTGCACAGCTACTACGTCACCGCTGCCGACCGCTCGCTGGTCGCAGGCAGCGTTGATTACGGCGTGTGCGCCGATGCGGCACTGGCCCGCGACAACCTTTTCGCCACCCAGTTTCACCCTGAAAAGAGCCACACTGCCGGGCTGCAACTGCTGCGTAACTTCATCAACTGGACTCCCGCATGCTGATCATTCCTGCTATCGATTTAAAAGACGGCGAGTGCGTCCGCTTGCGCCAGGGCCTGATGGAGGACAGCACGGTGTTCTCGGATGCCCCCGTAGCGGTGGCCCGGCGTTGGGTGGAGGCCGGCTGCCGGCGCCTGCACCTGGTCGACCTGAACGGGGCCTTTGCCGGTGAGCCGGTGAACGGTGAGGTGGTCACGGCGATTGCCGCTGCCTACCCTCGCCTGCCTATCCAGATTGGCGGGGGCATTCGCAATCTGGAGACCATTGAGCACTACGTGCGGGCCGGTGTCAGTTACGTGATTATCGGCACGAAAGCGGTTAAGGAGCCCGCGTTTGTCGCTGAGGCCTGCCGCGCGTTTCCGGGCAAAATTATCGTCGGCCTGGACGCCAGGGACGGTCTGGTGGCAACAGACGGCTGGGCCGAAGTGTCCACGGTACTGGCCACGGACCTCGCCAGGCAGTTCGAGGCTGACGGCGTGTCCGCAATCGTCTACACCGACATAGCCCGCGACGGCATGATGCAGGGTGTGAACGTGGAGGCCACGCTGGGCATGGCCCGGGCCTCCAGCATTCCGGTTATCGCCTCCGGCGGGATCACCAATCTGGATGATATCCGGGCCCTGCAGGCTGTGGCGCATGAAGGCATCTGCGGTGCCATCACGGGCCGGGCCATCTACGAAGGCACGCTGGACGTGGCCGAAGCGCAACGCCTGTGTGACGCGGCGGCCTGAGCGATGGGCCTGGCCAAACGCATTATCCCCTGCCTCGATGTCGACAATGGTCGCGTGGTCAAGGGCGTGAACTTCGTCGGCATCCGCGATGCGGGTGATCCGGTGGAAATTGCCCGCCGCTACAATGAGCAGGGCGCAGACGAAATCACCTTCCTGGATATTACCGCCAGTCACGAAGGCCGTGAAACCACGGTCCACACCGTCGAGCAGATTGCCGAGCAGGTGTTTATTCCGCTCACCGTGGGGGGCGGCATTCGCTCGGTCGACGACATCCGCACCATGCTCAACGCCGGTGCCGACAAGGTCAGCATCAATACGGCGGCAATACACAACCCTGAACTCGTGCGCCAGGCCTCGCAGCGCTTCGGTGCCCAGTGCATCGTGGTGGCGATCGACGCCAAGCGCGTAGCCGATGTGGACGGCCAGCCGCGCTGGGAGATATTCACCCACGGCGGGCGCAAACCTACCGGCATCGATGCGGTCGCCTGGGCGGTGAAGATGGCGGAGCTGGGGGCTGGGGAAATTCTGCTCACCAGCATGGATCGGGACGGCACCAAAAATGGTTTTGAGCTGGGTGTCACCCGCGCCATTACCGATGCGGTGGACATTCCGGTGATAGCGTCCGGCGGTGTGGGCAACCTGCAGCACCTGGTGGACGGCATACTGCTGGGCGGGGCCGATGCGGTTTTGGCCGCCAGCATTTTTCACTTTGCGGAATACACCGTGCCCGAAGCCAAGGCCTACATGGCGGAGCGGGGCATCGAGGTGCGTCTCTAGCGGCGCTGGATTACAGCGAGAACAGCCATAAGGCGCACAGGGCGCTGAGTGCCGTCGCCCCACCGTAAAAAAAACCTCCCAGCAGCCACGTCGGCCCCGTGATGTGCAGGTCGTGCAGGCCGTGATACAGGCGATGTGCGGTGTGGTACAGCGGCAGCGCAATCACGGCCAGCGCCGCCAGCCTCGCCAGCGGGTGCTGCAGCCCGCTGCTCAATGTGGCATGGAGCGCTTGTGGGTCCTGTACCAGCCAGGCCAGCAGCAGCGTGCTCACAATCAGCCCCGGGCCGATAAACGCCAGCAGCATGCCGCCGGCGCCGAACAGGGACCAGCTGATGGGCTCGTGGGAGCGGCGCATGGTTACGCGCCCCCTGCCGGCCACAGCAGCCAGAGTGTGGCGACGACCAGCCCCAGGTTGCCGGCCAGCGCGCCCAGCTGGTGGGCACGCAACACCTGTCGCGGATCAATGCGCAGGCGGTCGCTGTCGATGACCAGAATCTTTGGCACCAGTGCGACCCAGGTCACCGCGTGCAACAGGGCCGCGGCCAGCGCGATACCCTGCAGTAGCAGCGCGGCCGGCGTCTGCATCCAGCTGAGCCAGGCGGCGAAAGCGACCTCGCCACGGCTGAACTGGAATATCCCGGCGAGCAGCAGCAGGGTGTACAGCATCAGGGGCAGCGCGGTGGCTTCGCGCAGCATGTAGCGGCGGTAGGCCGGGTTGTGCAGCCACCAGTCGCGGGGCTGTTGTGGCTGCCAGGGTTTACGCATCGCTTTTGCCTCGCAACAGGCGGAACAGGTTGACCCCGTAGTTGATGTCCGATGCCACCTTGCCGCGGTTGATCGCTGAGGCCGGGTCCACATCCTTGGGGCAGACCTCCGAGCAGTAGCCGACGAAGGTGCAGCTCCACACACCCTCTTCTGCATTCAGCCAGGGCATGCGCTCGCTGCTGCCTTCATCGCGGGAATCCAGATTGTAGCGTTGGGCGAGGGTGAGCGCGGCGGGGCCCAGAAACGCCGGGTTGCGCCCGAACTGCGGGCATGCGGCATAGCACAGCGCACAATTGATGCACTGGCTGAAGGCGTGGTAGCGCGCCATCTGCTCGGGGGTCTGCGTGTGTGCTGTGTCGACCGGCGCCGTGCTGTGGCGTATCAACCAGGGTTTCACCGCCTCGATGTGCTCGACCACGCCACTGATGTCCGCCACAAGATCGCGCTCCACTGGCAGGTTGTCGAGTGCCCTGACCTGCACCACGCCTGCCTCGCGGTAATCGCGCAGGAACGTCTTGCAGGAGAGCTTCGGTTCGCCGTTTACCATCACGCCGCAGCTACCGCAGATGGCCATGCGGCAGGACCAGCGGTGGCTCAGGGACGGGTCCAGCTCGTCCTTGATGTAGTTGAGGGCGTCGAGCAACGACATGTCTTCGCTACAGGGCACGGTATAGCGCTGTTCCCAGGGCTGCACGTCCTGCTCCGGACGGTAGCGTGTGGCCACCAGCTCGATAGTGCCCATCACCGGTTCGCCCCCTGGACCGTTGTGCCGCCATAGTGCCGCTCGCCCGGCGCCGAGCGGGTGATGACCACGTCCTGCCAGCTGACTTCGGCCGCGCCTCCCGGCTGTTGCCTGGCCAGGCTGTGCTTGAGGAAAAGCGCATCGTTGCGCGCCGGGAAATCCTCCGGACGCTGGTGGCTGCCGCGGGACTCCTGCCGCGCCAGCGCGGCGTGGCTCATCGCTTCGGCGACGTCGAGCAGAAAGCCCAGCTCAATGGCCTGCAGCCATTCCGTGTTGAAGGCGCGGCTGCCATCCTTGAGGCCCAGCTGCTGGTAGCGCGCCTTGAGCTCGGCAATCTTCTCGATGGTCGCGGACATCTGTGCCGGCACGCGGAAAATGCCGATGCCCGCCTCCATGGCGCAGGCCATTTCATCGCGCAGGGCGGCGAGGCGTTCCGGGCCGTTTGCCGTACGCAACGCTTCCCGCCCGGCGGCCTGTGCCTCAGCCTGTGGCCGTAGACGTTGCGGGTCCACCGCCAACCCCTGTGCTGCGCGCTCTGCCGCCTGCTCCCCGGCCAGGCGGCCAAAAACGCCCAGTTCTGCCAGCGAATTGGAGCCCAGCCGGTTGGCGCCGTGCAGTCCCACGCTGGCGCACTCGCCCACCGCATAGAGCCCCGGCAGACAGGTGGCGGTGTGCCGATCGGTCTGAATGCCGCCCATGGTGTAGTGGGCTGTAGGGCGCACGGGAATGGGTTCGTGCACGGCGTCCACGTTGACGTAGGTGCGCGCGAGATCGCGAATGAAGGGCAGGCGCTCCTGGATGCGCTGTTCACCGAGGTGCCGCAAGTCGAGATACACCGCTGCGCCCCGCTCTGTGGCCACGGTCCGCCCCGCCTGCTCTTCGTGCCAGAATGCCTGGCTGAGGCGATCCCGCGGGCCCAGTTCCATCTGCTTGTTCTGCGGCTTGCCCAGCGGCGTTTCCGGGCCGAGGCCATAGTCCTGCAGGTAGCGGTAGCCATCGCAGGTGGTGAGCACGCCACCTTCGCCGCGTGCCGCCTCGGTAATCAGTATCCCGGAGCCGGGCAGTCCGGTGGGGTGGTATTGGACGAACTCCATGTCACGCAGCGGCACGCCCTGACGGTAGGCCAGCGCCATACCGTCGCCGGTGACGATGCCGCCGTTGGTATTGTAGCGATACACGCGGGCGGCACCGCCGGTGGCGAGGATAACAGCGGATGCGGCAATCAGGGTCTGCTCTCCGCTGCGCATGTCGATGGCGAGCAGGCCAGCGCAGTGGCCATCCTCCACCAGCAGGTCGGTACAGAAATACTCGTCACAGCGACGAATTGCGGGGTACTTGAGCGAGGTCTGGAACAGCGTGTGCAGGATATGGAAGCCGGTTTTGTCGGCGGCGAACCAGGTGCGCTCTATCTGCATGCCGCCGAAGGCGCGCACGTTGATACTGCCGTCTGGCTTGCGGCTCCAGGGGCAGCCCCAGTGCTCGAGGCGCAGGTTCTCCTCTGTCGCGTGGCGCACGAAATAATCCACCACGTCCTGGTCGCAGAGCCAGTCGCCGCCGGCCACGGTGTCGTCGAAGTGTGCGTCCAGGCTGTCGTGTGGCTGTATCACACCGGCACAGCCGCCCTCGGCTGCCACAGTATGGCTGCGCATCGGGTACACCTTGGACAGCAGCAGAATATCGAGACCGGGGTTGGACTCGGCAGCGGCTATCGCCGCGCGCAGGCCGGCGCCTCCTCCTCCCACGATAACGATGTCTGCCTGTTGCTGGTTCATGGCATTCTGGCCCCATCCGCACAGCGCGCTCCTGCGCGTACCTGTTCCCGCATTCTCTACGCTCGCCCGGGGCGATGCAATGCAGCGCGGCTGAGCGCCTTCATTCGCCAGTCAAACAGTGAATGTCTACAATACAGGCTGCGGGCCGTGGCAGGCCGCCTTGCGGGATATTCCCCTGCGCTGGTGGCCGCTGTGGTCGACATTGCGGTTTCACCCATTGAGGAGGTAGGCGTGGATGATGTTTTTACAGCCTCAGACCGGCTGGCATGTGGCCATTGCTCGAGTGACGAAGAACTTGGTTTTGACTTCACCATGGCCTTTCAGCCCATCGTCAACCTGCGCGACAATACTGTCTATGGCTACGAAGCCCTGGTGCGCGGGCTGAACGGGGAGTCTGCCTATTCCATCATCGACAGGGTCAACGAGGACAACCGCTATCTGTTTGACCAGCTGTGCCGGATAAAGGCGATCTCACTGGCTGCTGAGCTCAACCTCGACGCCATGCTGAGCATCAACTTCCTGCCCAACGCGATCTATAAACCCGAGCGCTGTATCCGCACCACACTGGAGGCGGCGCGCAGCTGCGGCTTCCCCACCAGCAGGATCATGTTCGAGTTCACCGAGGTTGAGCGGGTGCAGGATGGTGGTTTCATCAAACGCATCATCGACTACTACCAGAAACTCGGTTTTGTGACGGCCATTGATGATTTCGGCTCCGGCTATGCCGGGCTGGGCCTGCTGGCCGACTTTCAGACGGATTTGGTGAAATTCGATATGGGGCTGATTCGCAACATCAGCCATGACACTGCGCGACAGTGCATCATCCGCAATTGCATCAGGCTCTGCCGCGACCTGGGCATCACGCCGCTGGCCGAGGGTGTGGAGTCGCGCGAGGAAATGCGCTGGCTGCGCGAGGCAGGCGTTGAACTGATGCAGGGCTATTTCTTTGCACGTCCCGGTTTCGAATGCCTGCCAGAGGTGGATTTCAGCAACCTCTAGCAGGGCGGCCACTGCGCACCGGGTTACTCCGCGGTCGGCACCAGCGGCCAGCCGAGCAACAGTACCCCCAGGGTGACGGCACCGGTAAACAGGTTCATCGGCACACCCACACGGAGAAAATCCGTAAACCGGTAGCCACCCGGTCCGTAGACCATCAAGTTGGTCTGGTAGCCCAGCGGCGTGGCAAAACTGGCCGAGGCAGCCATCATAATGGCCAGTACGAAAGGCACCGGGTCCAGGCCGCTGTTGGCGGCTACGCTGAGCGCAATGGGCAACATGAGAATGGCCGCGGCGTTATTGGTGATGACCTCCGTAAGCAACGACACGGTGAAGTAGGTGAGCGCCAGCAGCAGCCAGGGTCTGTCCGCCCCCAGGCTGAGCAGGCCCTGCGCAAGGAACAGGGCGGCGCCGGACTGCTCCAGTGCTGCGCCCAGCGCGAACGACGCGCCGATGGTAAGCAATACACTCAGATCCAGGCTGCGCTCCGCCTGTTCCAGCGAGCAGCAGCGCGCCAGCAGCATGAGCAGTGCACCGATCAAGGCGGCATTCAGCATGCTTAACAGGCCCGTGCCGGCCGCCAGCACAACGCCGAGGAGAATACACCAGGCCAGATACAGGCGATCGTGGCGCGGTGGTTCGGTCGCGAGGTCGTTGACCAGCAGAAAGTCGCGGCTGTGGCGCTGGCGGGTGACAAAGTCTGGCCCCGCTTCCAGCAGCAGTGTGTCGCCAGCTGCCAACTCCGTGCTGCCGAGGTTGCCGCGGACCCGTTCCCCGTTGCGGGCTACGGCCAGCACAGCCGCGCCGTATCGATCACGAAACTGTGCGTCACGTATGGCCTGGCCCACTGCGGCACAGTGCGGTGACACGACCACCTCCACCAGGCGCCGCTCGGCCCGGTCCCGGGGTGCTGCGGCCTCTGCCGTGATCGGCGTAGACGGCACCACCCCGTTGATGCGTAGCAAGTCGGCAATGGCGTCGGTATCGCCTGCGAATACCAGTCGGTCGCCGCCGCACAATGTTTCATCCGGGCCGACGGGTGAAATCACCTGCTCTTCACGTTCAATCTCCACCAGGTAGACACGTACCAGATGCCGCAGACCGGCCTGTTCCACGGTTTTACCGATCAGCGGACCGCCCGGGGCGACCGCGACCTCCAGCGTGAACTCGCGCAGGTTGTCGAAGGGCGCGTCGCCCCGTCGCTCCGGCAGCCAGCGGGCAAAGAACAGCCACATGAAGGCGGCGCCCGCGAGTGTCACCGGCAGCCCCACCGCTGTGATAGCGAACAGGGAAAACCCGTCGGCGCCGGTCAGGCTGCGATACTGACCGTTCACCACGAGGTTGGTGCTGGTGCCCACCAGTGTCAGCGTGCCACCGAGAATCGCGGCGTAGCTCAGCGGAATCATCAGCTTGGAAGGCGCGACATTGATGCGCCGCGCCCAGCTGTTCACGGCCGGAATCATGGTGGCAACGATGGGCGTGTTGTTGAGAAAGGCGCTGAGCAGCGCCACCGGCGTAAACAGGCGCAGCATGGCGCCGCGCGCGGTGGTGGGCCGGCCCAGCAGGCGCTGCATAATCAGCTCTGCACCGCCCGATGCCTGAATGCCACCCGCTACAACGAACATCGCGGCCACGGTGGCCAGCCCTTCATTGGCAAACCCCGCCAGTGCCTGCCCCGCACTCAGCACGCCCGTTGTCACCAGCACGGTGAGTGCGCCCAGCATGACAACGTGAGGGCGCAGTCGCGTGGCAATCAGCAGGGCGAGCACCGCCCCTACCAGGCCCAGTGAAAGCCAGCCCTGCCATACCATGATGTCGTCTCCGAAGAAGTTTGCTGATAGTAGTCGCCTCTGCGCGGTCGGGAAAGAAACGCTTGGCGATTGTGTTAGCAGAATTTGTTATAAAGCTGTTTGTAAGGAAGCGGTCTTTGCACGATGACCGCAGGTCACGTGACCTGTCTACCAGAAGCCGGGAGGTGAACGTGCAGCAACAACCCCAGGAACAACTCGAGGCGTTAAACAGGCAACTGCGCAAAGTGCAGATCATTGAGGCTCCCGGCACCCTTCTCTTCGGGCTGGGGCTGTATGGGAAGTTCGCGGCGAAAGGAGCAGCATTTCACCCCCTGCTCAATGAACCGGGTGTCGTCAACCTGCTCCTTGGGGCGGGCGGGGCCGTCATGGTCTGGGGTGCTTACAGGCTCGTCAGTATTCTCAGTGAGATGCAGCGGCTGAAAAAACGGCACGGCCTGTGATAGCGTCATTGGCTGCGCACAGGAAGGCAGCGGCCGGCTGGGCGCGATGATGCGGCTACAGGCTTTTGGCAGGAGAACGTGATGACAGCTTTGAGAGTGTTGCTGGTTGCAGTGTTTATCGTTTTGACGGCGTATACGGGAATCGTGATAGGCGAGCATGGCTTCGGCCTGCTCAGCGTCTTCTTCGGTGATATGGCCCGCATGGGCTGGGCCGGGCAGTTCAATCTGGATTTCATGTTCATGCTTACGCTGGTGGCGCTGTGGGTGTCCTGGCGCCACGGTTTCTCCGTCGCGGGGTTGTGCCTGGGTGTTGCCGCGTTTTTTGGAGGCGCCCTGTTCCTCAGCCTATATTTGCTCATCCAGAGTTTCAGGGTAAACGGGCAGCTCAGCGCACTGCTCGTGGGCCCCGACAGAATTCGACCGTAGTCCGAACCGAAGGGCGTCGGTAGCACCGATCCAGCATGAAGCGCTCAACCACCCGGCTTGACCGGTTCATATCCCAGAACAGCGGTTTTTCCATGGGGGAGGTGCGCCTGCTGATTGCGCAGCGCAAAATCCTGCTGGACGGCATCCCTGCGCACTGCATCCGACAGCCGGTTACCCGGTTCACCCGGGTTGTGCTGGACGGAATCGTCCTGAGAGACGCGCAGCCGGTATACCTTGCGCTGCACAAGCCTGCTGGTGTGGTCAGCGCTACGAAGGACGGCAAGCACCCAACGGTGCTGGATCTCGTCCGCCACCCCCGGAAAAATGAGCTGCACCTCGCAGGGCGTCTGGACTTCAACACCACAGGGCTGGTGCTGTTGACGAACGACGGGGCGTGGTCGCGCAGGCTGAGTGCACCGGAAACGAAGCTGCCGAAAGTCTACGAAGTCAGTGTTGCCCGGCCCCTGAGCGAGGAGTATGTGGCGGCGTTTCGTGCCGGTATTTACTTCGCGTATGAGGGAATGACTACACTGCCCGCACAACTGGAAATACGCTCTGCCCGGACCTGCAGGCTGTCGCTGGTTGAGGGCAAGTACCATCAGGTGAAACGCATGTTCGGCCATTTCGGTAACAAGGTCCTGTCGTTACACCGTGTGTCGATAGGGCCTGTGAGGCTGGGCGAGTTGCAAGCCGGTACCACGAGGCCGCTCACCCGAAGTGAGCTTGCGCAGGTGGCGCAGCGGTGACGTACACTGATGCAACCGGCGTTGAGTCGCGAACAGGTTGCGGAGGATATAATGCTTACCCGTTTCTGTGAGGACAGTTGCCCCTTTTGCGACGGTACTAATGCCTGCGGCGTGAACAGCACGCAACCCTGCTGGTGTGCTGCGGCCAGTATCCCGAGTGCTCTGGTGGACCTGGTGCCGGACGTCGCAAAGGGGCGAGTCTGTATCTGTCAGGCCTGCGTGTTGCTTTACAATCAGGACCCGCTTGCATTTGAGGCCCGTTACGCGCCGAAGTGACATCCGGACCTCGCGCGGCGGCGCAGCTCCAGGGTTGGTATTTGCTTCCCCGGCCTTGCCCGCTAGGGGGATAGAACGCTGAACAGGATCAGGCCTGAGCCAGCTGCCAACAGCAATACGCTGTAGATCGAAGCGGTGAGGCAGAATTTCAGCAGCGTCTTGCCCCAGCGTTGTTGGTAGAAGCGCTTCTGGCTCAGCAGCAGATAGGCTGGAATCCAGCACATGATCAGTGTGCCCAGCCAGGACAGGGCGGCCACCAGCCAGTGGGTGGCCAGCATCCTCTCCAGTGCGGTCACCCCCAGGTAAAACGCGAGCATCTGCAGAATGAAACTGTGGTTGTGCAGCGCCAGAATCAGGTGTTCCGTGTAGTAGCGGCGCGAGCGCAGGTAGAGCAGTTTGAGTATCAGCGCAAAGGTGGGCAGCAGAACAAACATCACCTGGGGGGCGAGGCGGAAAAACCGGGTGATCGCTGGCTGCGGATTGTCCAACAGGTATTGCAGCTGTTCATTCACTTCCAGCGCCGGTGCATCGGGCGCTCTCTCGATGGTTACGACATCGGATGGGGTGAGCTGCGAAAACAGCAGGAAGGCAATGATGGATGTGAACAGGTAAAGACGAAGCGGCGGCACGTAGGGCACCCGGTGGCCGGACACGTAGCGCTGGCTGAGGAAGCCCGGTCGAAACCACAGGGGAAACAGTGTTCGCCAGACCCGGGTATCCCAGTTGCTGAATTCACCAAAGAACTCCGTGATGACGCCGCTGACATTGCGGATATAGCTCTTCTTTTCCTGGCCACATTCATGGCAAAAAGCACCGTGCAGGGCACTGTGGCAGTTGTCACAATATTGTTGTGGCGGTGTATCCATGCCGACTCGCATTTGCGTTTAGTCGTGGCCACTGAGTTTACCCTAAGCCGTCATCGGGGCAACCGACCTTATTTAGCGAAGGGTGGCGGTGGTGAGAGGGGGTCAAGCGGAAGACTATCTTGCGGTGCTTTCCGTATAATGAGGGCTCGGTTGTGTTCTTCCGAAACGGGGTTCTTGCGCGATTACAAAACTCAATATAAAAGTAGTGCCAGGAGCATCCCGCTCGGAAATGTCAGGATGGCTCGGCGATATGCTTAAAATGAGAGTGTCGGCACCCCCGGAGAATGGGAAGGCGAACGCGGCTGTCGAGGCGCTATTGGCAGAAAAATTGGGCGTCCCTCGAAGCGCTGTCACCATAATTGCAGGCAAGGTTGCGCAAAAGAAGGTCGTCGAGATTCAAGGTCTGTCACTCAGTGAAGTGATGGTGAAGCTGGGTGATAAACCTGCATGACCGCCGTCGGCAGATGCATTCCGCAGGACCGGCTACTTGAGCTGTCTCGCGAGTACCGTCAAACCACACATAACGATTTACAGCCGGGCGAGAGGGAAATCTGCAATGAAGGTGTCGCCAGTTCAGCAATTCATCAGATGGTTCGGCGGCTCGGAGTTCGGCCGTGTCTTTGATGTGTTCTGCGTCCGGTGGTTCGCTTTCTCACCAATCATCTGGATCTTCACCAAAGATGACAAATCCGGCTATAACAATCCTTGCATCCTCACCTCGCTAGGCCGCAAATCGGGGTTGCCGCGCTCCACGGTGTTGCCGGCCTTTCCCACTGGCGATGGCAAGCTGCTGGTCGTGGGTTCGCGCGGTGGCACCAGCAGGGACCCCCACTGGGCGCATAATCTTCGCGCCACGCCTGATGCGGCGATACGCTACAAACGCAAGAACTACAATGTGAAAACACGACTGTTGGCAGGCGCGGAGCGTGACGAGAAATTCGCCCTGTGCTGCCGGCATGCACCTGTCTACAAGCAGTACCAGGAGTGGGCAAACCAGTATCCGCGTATCTTGCCCGTTTTTGAGATAGAGGGTGCGGCGGGGGAAACGTTTAGTTAGTCCCCCGCCATCTCGCGGATTCAATCAATAGGGTAAAGGCTGCTGCTTGCGCGCTTTGCTGCGCTACGTGTTAATCATGGCACAGCGGTCGCAATGAGCAAACGTAAGGAAACAGGGCGGTTGACGGCGCTACAGCCCCAACACTTCCGAAACCGTCGCCAATCGTATGCCCTGCGCCTCCAGCTCGGGCAGTACCGCTTGCAAAAAGGCGATGGTTTCCGGGTACGGGTGCCCAATCGCCACCGCAAGGCCTCGCTGCCGGGCCTGATTCACGGCGGCGAGGAAGCGCTCGGCAATGGCCTCGGGGTCGGCCACGTTGTCCAGAAACACTTGTCGCGACAGGTGCGGCAGGCCGGCTTCAGCGGCGGCGGCTGCGGCGACGGTGGCTTTGTGGGTGCGCGAGTCGACGAAGTACAGGTCGCGCGCGGTCAACTCGGCCATCAGCCAGCGCATGGGCTCGGGCCTCTGGGTGAGCCCGCTGCCCATGTGGTTGTTGACGCCCTGCACATGCGGCACGCTGGCCAGGGCGGCCTCCAGGGTATCGCGGAACTCGGTTTCGGATAACGCGTCAGTCAGCGCGCCCGGCCCCAGGGGGCGGTGATCCAGTGTGCTCATGGGCGCATGCAGCATCACGTCTTTGCCGGCGCGGTGGGCCTCTTCGGCGAGACGCGCACCGTGAGGTGTGTGGGGCAGCACCGCCACGCTGATGCGCCCGGGCAGGGCGACGGTCAGCCGCCCTTCCTTGAGGCGGTTGCCGAGGTCGTCGATGATAATCACCAGCGTGGCCGGGTCGCCCGGTGGCAGCACGAAGGAAGGTGATGGGCTGGACAGTGGCGCGCGGTAGGCGGTGCCGATGAGGCCGCTGGAGGCGGGCAAGGCCTGGGGTGTTTCCAGCGGGCGCATGCCCCAGGCGGCGACAGGGAGCAGCAGCGCCAGCAGCAGGCCCCGCCACATGCGTCAGCCGTCGCCCGCCATACCGGCGTTGGCAGGGGCGCTGCGCAGGCCGAGTATGTTCACGCCCTTCAGCAGCGTGAGCGCTTCGTAGAGCTGGTTGTCGGTGCCCAGCAGGCCCTCCGACTGGCGCTGGCTGCGGCGGGTTTCTCCGTTCACGTTGTCCAGCCGGCGCGTCAGGTCGGCTTCGGTAATCTGGTTGGATGTGTCGTAGGCGGTGACCTGGGCGCGTTCCACAATAATATCGGGCTCGATACCCGACGCCTGGATGGAGCGGCCATTGGGTGTGAAGTACAGCGCGGTGGTGAGCTTGACGGCGCGGGACTCGGAGATGGGCATGACAGTTTGCACGGAACCCTTGCCGAAGCTGTCAGTGCCCATGATGACCGCGCGCTTCTGGTCCTGCAGCGCCCCGGCAACGATTTCCGAGGCGCTGGCGGAACCGCCATTGATCAGTACCACCAGCGGCGCGCCGCCGCTGGCGTCCCCGGCATCAGCCGAGTAGCGCATTTCCGAATTGGCCAGTCGGCCTTCGGTGTACACCACCAGTCCGCCATCCATGAACAGCCCGGCCACATCCACGGAGG
This sequence comes from Halieaceae bacterium UBA5085, assembly GCA_002414665.1. Classification (GTDB taxonomy): domain Bacteria; phylum Pseudomonadota; class Gammaproteobacteria; order Pseudomonadales; family Halieaceae; genus Haliea. The sequence goes on along the minus strand of DIAF01000034.1, from coordinate 8,897 downwards.
CGCCGAGCACGCCACCCGGGTTGTTGCGCAGGTCCAGCACCAGGCCTTTCAGCGGGCCCTTCGCCATCAGACGTTCCAGCGCAGCGCCCACATCGTCACCGGTGCCGGTCTGGAACTGCGCCACGCGGATGTAGCCGTAGCCTGGCTCCAGGAACCGCTCACGCACGCTGGCGACCTTGATGGTGTCGCGCTTCAGGGTGATATCGAAAGGCTGGCTGGTGCCGGGTCGGCCTATCTGCAGTTCGATTGGGCTACCCTTGGGACCACGCATGAGTTCAATGGCCTCATTCAGTGAGAGCCCTTTCACCTGCTTGCCATCCAGCTTGAGGATCAGGTCACCGCTCATCAGGCCCGCTTCCGCGGCGGGCGAGCCGTCAATGGGTGCGACGATCTTTACGTAGCCGTCTTCCATGCCCACCTCAATGCCGAGGCCGCTGAACTCGCCGCTGGTATTGCTTTGCAGGTCTTCGAAGGCTTCTTCAGTGAGATAGGCAGAATGTGGATCCAGGTTCATCAGCATGCCCTGGATGGCGTACTCCAGCAGCGTGCTGTCGTCGATCTCCTCCACGTAGCCGATGCGAATCTGGTTGAACACGTCGGCGAAGGTGCGCAGCTCGTCCAGCGGCAGCTGGGCATCCTGTTGTGTGTGCTGCGCCAGCGCTGCGGGCGCCCCCAGGGAACAGGCCAGCAGCGCACTGCGCAGGACCGCCAGGGGAGAGAACTGTGACTGCATGGGTTACCGCCGTCGGCGTTGCGCCGTTGCCAGATGAAAGGCCCCAGTGTAACCGATTCCAGCTGAAACCGCGCAAGCGCGCGGCCTCAGCGGCACCAGGTGACCGGGTCCAGTGGCTTGCCATCCTTGCGTATTTCAAAATACAGGGCGGCGCGCTCAAGGCCGCCGCTGCTGCCGACGGTGCTCACCGGCGTGCCCGGTGCCACCCATTCGCCAACCTCTTTCAACAGGCTCTGGTTGTGTGCGTAAAGGCTCATGTAGCCGTCGCCGTGATCGAGTATCAACAGCAGGCCGGAGCCGCGCAGCCAGTCGGCGAACACCACACGTCCGTGGTGGATGGCGCGCACAGGCGTGCCTTCTTCAGCGATGAGGTTGATGCCCTGCCAGCGCATGCCGCCTACGCCGCGGCTGGCGCCGAACCCGTTGCTGCGACGTGCCTCAACAGGCCAGCTCATGTTGCCCTTGCGGTTGGCAAAAGGCTTGTAGTCGGTTGGCAGCTCGATTTCCACGATGGCCTGTTTGATCGACTCCAGCAGTTGCTCCAGCTCTTCCCTGTCGCGCTCCAGTTGCTGTAACTCATCGTCTTTGCTGCGGATATTGGCAGCCAGGGCGCCAATCGCCTGTTCGCGCTGCGCGCGCGAGGCCAGCAGTGCTTCCTGCTGGCTCTGCAGCTGCGCCTGCTGCGTCTCCAGTTCGAGGGCTGCGGCCTGGCTGCGGGCCGCGACAGCGGAAAGCTCCGCCAGTGTGGCGCGATAGGCGACCACCAGCTCGTTGCGCGCCTCGAAGAAGTAGCGGTAATAGGCCATGGCGCGGGCCACCGTGTGTGGACTTTCCTGATTGAGCAGCACTTTCAGTGTGCCCTGCTGACCCATTTGCCAGGCCGCGCGCAACTCGGTGCCAATACGGACCTGCTGGCTGTCGCGGGCGGCTTCCAGCTCGCCGCTGCGCAGGGCGAGTGCGGCCAGCTCGGCTTCGGTCCTGCGGATGTCTTCGCGGTTGTTGCCGATGGCTGTTTGCAACTCGCCCAGGCGCCTCTCCGCTTCCCGGAGCTGCTTCTGCTCGCTGCTCAGCTGGCTGCGCGCCTGGTCCAGCTGGCCCGTTACGGCCTTGATCCGGGCCTGAAGCTCGGCGAGGCTGGCGCGCGCCTGCGCTTCATCATCCTGCGGCAGGGCGGGCATGGCCAGTGGCAGGCAGAGCAGGGCGATACCCAGCAACAGGCCTGCACGGTGCTGGCGCAGGCGCGGCATGGCTAATCCTGGCAGCGCGCCAGGCTGTGCCCGGTCATCTCTGCGGGTTGCGGTAGCCCCATCAGGCACAGCAGGCTGGGTGCGATATCGGCAAGAATGCCGCCGGCGGGATCCAGTTCACAGTGCCGCTGCCCGATGTAGACCAGGGGTACCTGCTCGGTGGTGTGCTGCGTGTGCAGCTGGCCGGATTCGTAGTCGACCATCTGTTCACAGTTGCCGTGGTCCGCGGTTATCAGCGCCTGGCCGCCCACCGCCCGCAAGGCCGCTTCCACCTTGCCCAGGCAGGCGTCCAGCGCTTCCACGGCGCGTACCGCAGCGGCGAAGATACCGGTGTGGCCAACCATGTCACCGTTGGCGTAGTTGCAGACAATAAGGTCGTAGCGGCCACTGTGGATGGCCTCAACCAGTTTGTCAGTGACTTCCGGGGCGCTCATTTCAGGTTGCAGGTCATAGGTGGCGACGTCGGGTGAGGGCACCATGATGCGCTCCTCTCCCGGGAAGGTGTCCTCCCGCCCTCCACTGAAGAAAAAAGTGACGTGCGCGTATTTCTCGGTTTCGGCGATGCGCAGCTGGGTTTTGCCCTGATCCGCCAGGTATTCCCCCAGCACGTTGTTCAGGTGCTCGGGCGGGAATGCGCAGGGTGCGTCTATATCTGCCGCGTATTCTGTGGTGGTGACGAAACCGGCGAGTTTCGGCACCGGGCCACGCTCGAAACTGTCGAACGCCGGGTCGGTGAAGGCGCGGGTGAGCTGGCGCGCGCGGTCGGAGCGGAAGTTCATGAACAACACGCAGTCGCCGTCGCGTATCGCGCCGCTGTCGTCACCCTCGACCCCGACTGCGGTGGGCAGCACGAACTCGTCGTTTTCATCGCGGGCGTAGGCGGCGGCGAGGGCAGCCCGCGCGGTGTCGGCGTGGTGCGCTGCGGTACCGGTTGTCAGCAGCTGCCAGGCCTGCTCAATGCGCTCCCAGCGGTTGTCGCGGTCCATGGCGTAGTACCGCCCCACGATGCTCGCAACGCGGCCGCAGCCGAGCTCGGCGAACAGTGCCTCGGCTTTGGCCAGCGATGCATCGGCGCTGCGCGGGGGCGTGTCGCGTCCGTCCAGGAATGCGTGTAGATACACGCGGCTGGCGCCGCGCGCCGCGGCCAGGCGCACGGCCGCAAAAATCTGGTCCTCGTGACTGTGTACACCGCCGGGGGAGAGCAGGCCGAGCACATGCACTGCGCCGCCGCCCTTGACTGCAGCGTCGATCGCCTGCGTATAGGCAGGGTTGCTGTTGAAGCTGCCGTCGGCGATGGCCTGGTCGATGCGTGTGATGTTCTGGTAGATCACCCGGCCGGAACCGAGGCTCATGTGGCCGACTTCGGAGTTGCCCATTTGCCCGGCGGGCAGCCCGACATCCAGCCCTGAACCGGATACCAGCGTATGTGGCGCCTCGCGCCAGAGCCGGTCCCACACCGGGGTGCTGGCCTGCACAATCGCGTTGTCGCGGGCCTCTTCGCGGTGGCCCCAGCCGTCCAGGATGATCAGTACGGTGGGCTGCTTGCGGGGGTTGCTCATGCTCGATCCAGTGCTCCGGTGGTGGCGAAAAGCCGGGGGGCTGCCATTCTACCCTGTCGCCGGGGGAATCGCATCGTCCGCCGGGCAGGCTGGTTGCCGCAGGGCTTAGCCTGTATACTTGCGGCCTTTTCTACAGCCCTCCCGCCGGCGCTTTGCCAATGTGTGCCCGGGGTGGCCTTCGAACGTATTCTCACAGGTGAGCGCACAACACGGTTATGGCCCTGTTTATCGAATTTTTCATACAGCAGTGGGTAGTTTTTGCCGCATTGCTGGCGGTTGTCGTCATGCTGGTGATGCACGAGGCACGCAAGTCCGGTCCGGCCCTGACGCCGCAGCAGGCCATTACCCTGGTGAACGCGGAAGAGGGCGTTTTCGTTGACCTGCGCGATGCCGCGGAGTTCAAGAGCGGGCACATTGTCGACGCGCTGAACATTCCTGCGGCCAAGCTGCCTGCGCGCATGGACGAGCTGGCCAAGTATCGCCAGCGCCCGGTCATCCTGGTCTGCAAGATGGGACAGACAGCGGGCCCGGCGGGCAAGCAGCTCAAGGCCGCCGGCTATGAAAAGGTCTACAAGATGGGCGGCGGCATGCTGGAGTGGAGTAACCTGCAGCTGCCCACGGTCAAGTAGGTTGCCCTCGTGACGGCACCGGTAACCCTGTACACCACACGCTTCTGCCCTTATTGCGTGCGTGCGCGCAGGCTGCTGGCCGACAAGGGCGTGGAGTTTCTGGAGATTCCTGTAGATGGCGACCGCGTAAAGCGCGCCGAGATGGAGCGTCTCAGCGGCCGCCATACGGTACCGCAGATTTGGGTCGGCGACGTGCATGTCGGCGGCTGCGACGAGCTGGTGGCGCTGGAGCGCCAGGGCCGTCTCGATTCCCTATTGGCCCAGGCGCAACAGGCGCACGGCCGCTAACACAACCTGATGGAGGACGGCTCAATGGCCGATGAACAAGCAACAGCAGCAGGCGCCGCACAAGAACCGGCGCAACAGCAGTTTGTTTTGCAGCGCATCTACAACAAGGATCTGTCTTTCGAGTCTCCCGCCAGCCCGGGGGTGTTTCGCAAGCAGTGGCAGCCCAAGGTGAATGTCGACCTCAACACCAAGAGCGATGCCATCGACGAGAACGGCAACTACGAAGTGGTGCTGACCATTACGGTGACCGCGAAGATGGAAGACGAAACAGCCTTCCTGGTGGAAATCCAGCAGGCAGGCATCTTCCTGATCAAGGGCTTCGAGGGCGAGAACCTGCGCCGCGTACTGGCCACGGCGGCGCCGAATATCCTCTTCCCCTACGCCCGTGAGAATATCGACTCCCTGTGTGTGAAGGGAGGCTTTCCCCCGGTCATGCTCGCGCCGGTGAACTTCGATGGCCTGTATATGCAGGCACTGGCGCGCTCACAGGAGCAGGGCCAGGCGCCGGCCGCTGCCGGTAGCACCGAGCACTAGGCTGTAGTCCGCGGCCCGGCCGCGCCGGCCCGGCCTGGGTCTGCACCGCACTCCCCCCGTTCACGCCAGCCCGGGAAATCCGAGCTGGCGCAAGCCCTCGTAACACAGAATGGCTGCCGCATTGCTCAGGTTGAGACTGCGGCTGTCGGCCTGCATGGGAATTCTCAAGACCTGTTCCGCCGGCAATGCATCGAGCAGTGCCTGCGGCAGACCGCGGGTTTCCGGGCCCAGTATAATCGCGTCGCCACGGCGGAAGTCTGCCCTGTGGTGCGGTGTGGTGCCCCGCGTGCTGACGGCCAGCAGGCGCGCCTGCGGCAGGCTGCTGCGCAGTGCATCCAGTGACGGGTGCACCCTGACGTTGGCGAACTCGCGATAATCAAGGCCGGCGCGCCGCAGTCGTCGATCATCCAGCTCGAAACCCAGTGGCTCAATCAGGTGCAGCTGGCAGCCGGTGTTGGCGCAAAGGCGGATGATATTGCCGGTGTTCGGGGGAATTTCCGGCTCGTACAGTACGATGTTCAGCATGTACGCAGTATGCCGCCCCTCAGTCGCTCATATCCAGATCTTTCATTTTACGGGTGAGGGTATTGCGGCCCCAGCCCAGCAGCTCCGCGGCATCGCGCTTGCGGCCCTGGGTTTGCGCCAGCGCCACTTCGATCATGGCCCGTTCGAACATGGGCACCGCCTGGCGCAGAATGTGGTGCTTGCCCTGTTGCAGTTCCTTGCGTGCCCACTGGGCGAGTTGCTCGTTCCATTGCGAGGAGCCACCGCCCGCCGTCGGCGCAGCCACCTTGCCCAGTTCCGGCGGCAGGTCGCGCAGGTGGATCTCGCGTCCCGAGGCCATGACCGTCAGCCAGCGGCAGGTATTCTCCAGCTGTCGCACGTTGCCGGGCCAGGAGAGCCCGGTAAGGAAGCGCTCGGTCTCCGGCAGCAGCAGTTTCGGCTCGCCGCCCAGCTCCTCCGCGGCCTTGCGAAAGAAGAACTTCATCAGCCGCGGGATGTCCTCCCGCCGCTCCGCCAGCCTGGGTATGTGTATGCGGATCACGTTCAGGCGGTGGAACAGGTCTTCGCGAAAGTCGCCGCGCTGTACCCGCTCTTCCAGATCCTGGTGGGTGGCGGCGATGATGCGCACATCCACCTTGACTGACGTATGCCCGCCCACGCGGTAGAACTCACCGTCGGCGAGCACCCGCAGCAGGCGCGTTTGCGTTTCCGCCGGCATGTCGCCGATTTCGTCAAGAAACAGCGTGCCGCCGTTGGCCTGTTCAAACCGGCCTTCGCGCTTGCTGTTGGCGCCGGTGAAGGCGCCCTTTTCATGGCCAAACAACTCGGACTCCATCAGGTCCCGGGGAATCGCTGCCATGTTCAGGGCAATGAAGGGGCGCTGGGCCCGCGGGCTGTGGCGGTGCAGGGCACGGGCCACCAGCTCCTTGCCGGTACCGGATTCGCCGTTGATCAGCACGGTAATGTTGCTTTGTGCCAGCCGCCCGATGGCGCGGAAAACCTCCTGCATGGCGGGGGCTTCGCCGATGATCTCGGTGTCGGGCAGGGCTTCGGGCAGGGTCATTTCCCCGCGCTTTTCCCGCGCCTGCGCGAGCGCGCGCTCGGTGATCGCCACCACTTCGTCAATGTCGAAGGGCTTGGGCAGGTACTCAAATGCGCCGCGCTGGTAGGAGGCGACAGCGCTCTCCAGGTCGGAATGGGCGGTGGTGATGATGACTGGCAGCTCCGGGTGCTGATCGTTGATGCGTGTCAGCAGGTCCAGGCCGTCGATACCGGGCATACGTATGTCGCTGATGATGACGTCCGGCTGCTCGGAAAGCATGCGCTCGATCAGCTGGTCGCCATCGGAAAAGCTCTCGTTGTCGATACCGGCCTGGCTGAGCGCGCGTTCCAGCACCCAGCGGATAGAGCTGTCATCATCCACGACCCAGACTTTAGCGTGTCTCTGCATGGCTCTGTTCCATTGGTAAGTAGAAGGTAAAACGGGTGTTGCCCGGCTCGCTGGCACATTCCAGCAGACCGCCGTGGCGGTTGATGATGGACTGCGCTATGGACAGCCCCAGCCCGGTACCGTCCGGGCGTCCGGTCACCATGGGCACAAAAATGGCTTGCTGCAGGTCGGCCGGAATGCCCGGCCCGTTGTCGATGATATCGACGCGGCATACCAGGCGGTGTCGCCGACCACTGATGGTGAACTGGCGCTGCGAGCGGGTGCGCAGAAGAATGTCGCACGCCTCCGGCGACGAGGCCGCCTGCAGGGCATTGCGCATGATGTTCAGGACCGCCTGGATGAGTTGTGCGCGGTCTACGGGCAACGGCGGGAGACTGGGGTCGTAGTCGCGGTTGATGGTGACGGCGTTGTTCACCTCCGCGGAAATCAGGTTGCGCACATGCTCGATGATTTCGTGGATATTCACCGGCTCGATCGCCAGCCGCTGGTTGGGGCCGAGCAGGCGATCCACCAGGTCGCGCAGACGGTCTGCCTCGCGGATGATAATACGGGTGTACTCCGCAAGCTCCTCGTTGGGCAGTTCCTTGGCCAGTAGCTGGGCCGCCCCGCGCACTCCCCCGAGCGGGTTCTTGATCTCGTGCGCCAGGCCCCGTATCACCGCGCGGGTCGTTTCCTGCGCGTGCAGCATGCTTTCTTCCCGGCTGATCCGTTGCAGCCGGTCAATGGGAATCAGCTCCAGCAGCAGGCTGTCGCCCTGTTCACCCTGCAGCACGGTGACAATCAGGTCGATCTGCGCTTCCTGGCCGGTGTGTGTGACCAGTAGCATGCCCCGCCTTGCCAGGGTGGCGCGGTTGCTTCGTGCCTGCTTCAGGGTTTGCAGCAATTCACCCGGGTGCTGCACCAGTTGACTGACGTCGATGCCCATGGCCCGCGTGGCCGAGGCTTCCAGCAGCACCTCGGCCGCCGAGTTGATCGCCGTGACGCGCAGCTGTGCGTCCAAAGCGATCACGCCGGTGCTGATGTGGTCCAGAATGTCGGGTTTCTGCTGCATGCCTGCCCCATGATTGACCGCCTGAGCGCGGTACGCCTGTTGGCAAAGCAAGAATAACGCCAACTTGGCCTTTAGGAGAGGCGCCTCACTGGTTGACCAATAAAAAAGAGGGTTCTATTGGTAGCGAGCACTTACTTAAAAGGCGAAAATGGCAAGTCTCAGCGATTCAGGGCAGGTTGTCGAAGTGTTTTCCCGCAGCCGCTGATAATTCGCACCAATATAGTGCACGGCAGCGCTGGCGCTGTCCAGTGTGGGCTAGTTGCGGTTCTGGATATTGTAGGGCCGCATGACCTGGACATGTACCGATGGGGAGCGCGCGACTTCTGCGCCACTGGCGCCAAGGCGTACCACCGTGAGTTCGTGGCCACCGCGCAACACGTTGGTCAGGGCCCAGCGTCCGTTCGTCTGGGCATCGCCTGCGGGTGCGCCGTCAATCTCCAGCACCAGCTTCTCGCCCGGGGTGAGTGGCGGTTGCGCGGAGGCCTCCACGGTGAAGTCGCCCTGCCCCATGGGTATCACGGTCTGGTCTGCCGGTGAGGTGATCGTCACCGTCCGCTCTACGGCTTGCTCCGACTCCGGGGCGGTATCGCGCGGCGCGGGCGCACTGCTCATGTCTGGCGCTGGCTGTGTGTTCAGGCGGCGCAGGGTCACTTCTTCCCGGGTGGTGCCTTCGGCGGGCGGTTTGTCGGTGAATACCACGTTGCCCTGGGCATCGGTGGATTTGTAGATGGGCTGATTTGCCTGGGCGGCGGCAGACAGCAGCAACGATAACAGCAGCAGTAGACGGATCATGCGCGATAGCCTCCGGCGCGGCGATTCCCCGCAACCTTAGCAGAAAAAGCGGTGGTGCCCTATCCCCGCGGGGCTGGGTGCTGTGGACATAAAAAATGGCTGGCGTCAAG
>DIAF01000027.1 GCA_002414665.1 Halieaceae bacterium UBA5085 | reverse complement strand
TTGGGTTCGTATAGTAGGCTCCAACACAGAATTTTGTCGCTGCCACTGCGCTTAAAGTGGTAAGGAAGACCCCACCTTGCGAAAGCAAACGGGGTAGGTAGTTTCCGGCGTTATTGGAATCTGCTGAATGCGTCCCTTCGGACCTTTATTGACGCAGCGGTCAGTCATGACCGGGTCCATCTTCGAACCATCGCGGTGCCGCATCGTAGGGTATCGCTCTTTCTAACCTCTCCCCCTAGATACGGGGATCTGCTCCATAACTGCTGTTGATGTCAGGGCGCTTGTGCCCTGACGTATCTACAGTTTCTTCAACTCTGCAAACGCACTGGCGGTCAGTGCGTTCTGCTCTTTTCACATAAGGAGGTAAGTCCACTCCAGCCTTTGGCTGGATAACCGTTGGTTTGCACGGGCCAGTTTTCATTCGAAAACACACCGTGTTGTCTAGGGCCAGACACATTCAGGTCAACCGGGATTGGTGTCCCGTGATCGTACCGCTAGGCGGACCTGCGCAGCTTCTGTTGCCAGGTGATCAGAAACACTCACCGAAGGAAACAGCACTATGCGAGACCTGAACTACCAACTGAAACTGTTATGCAAGCACAGCCATGAGGGCAGCTTCGAAACGCGCGTGGGTCGGGAAAGACAGCTCAGCGCCATTGCCAACCAGTTACATGACCTGGGCTTCAGACAACTGAAGGCCACGTCGCTCAAACAAAAGCATGTCCAGGCGCTGGTGGATCAGTGGCTGCAACAAAACCTCTCCCCCGGGACCATCAAGAACCGGATGAGTTGTTTACGCTGGTGGGCTGAGAAGGTGAACAAGCGGGCCGTGGTGGCCAGCGCCAATGACTTCTATGGAATTCCGGACCGGCAGTTCGTGTCCCATGAGAGCAAAGCAAAAGACCTGGCGGAGGAACAGCTCGCTCAGGTCAAGGATGAACACGTACGCATGAGCCTGCGCCTGCAACAGGCCTTCGGATTAAGACGAGAGGAAGCCCTGAAGATCCAGCCCCGCTGGGCGGATCGCGGAGATCACATGCAACTGAAGTCCAGTTGGACCAAGGGCGGCCGGGAACGCACGGTACCCATCCGCACCCCTGAGCAGCGAGCCGTGCTGGAAGAAGCCAAACGACTGGCCGGCCTGGGTTCCCTGATTCCCGGGGGCCGCAACTATATTGAGCAACTGAGAATCTACGAGCGCCACACCGCCAATGCCGGGCTATCGAAAATGCATGGCCTGCGCCATGCCTATGCCCAGCAACGCTACCTGGAACTCACCGGCTGGCAGTCCCCTCATTGCGGTGGACCTTCCAGAGTGCAGCTCACCAAGTCGCAAAGGGATATCGATCAGCGGGTTCGGCTGACTATCAGCGTGGAGCTGGGCCATGTCAGGGAACAGATTACCGCAGTCTACCTGGGCCGATAGCGATGCAAATCCAACCCCGCCTGATACGCCTTCGCGACGCCCCGATCTACTTGGGCATGGACCGCAACCGCTTTAACCGGGAGGTGCGCCCAGCCCTGACCGAAATTGCCATCGGCCGACAGGGCGTCGCCTTCGACCGCCTTGAAATGGATGCCTGGGTGGACCACTATATGCGGTGCAACGGGCGTCCCCCACTGAATCGAGGAGATGAAGTATGGGACGCAATCGAAACTCCGGGCTACGGAACCGGGGCGGGATCTGGCATATCGACAAGCAGGTCCTCGGCCACCGCATTCACGAAAGCACTGGAACGAGTGAACTCAAAGCGGCGGAGCTGATGTTGGCCCGCCGCATTGAGCAGATCAGGCAGGCGTCAGTATTTGGAATACGGCCGGTGCGCATTTTTCGCGAGGCAGCCACGCGCTTCCTTGAGGAGAACACCCACCTCGCTACCATCCGAACCTACGCCTTCCATCTGAAAGAGCTGGACCCCTACATCGGTGAACTGCCGTTGTATCAGGTCCACATGGGCACACTGCAAGCGTATATAGATAGAAGGAAGAAGGAGGGCAAGAAGAACAAGACCGTGAACGGCGCCCTGGCCACGGTACGCAGGGTACTCAACCTGAGTGCCCGGCTGTGGCGCGATGAACACGGTTTGACCTGGCTGGAGTCGGCGCCATTGATCCAGCTGTTGCCGCTGAACGATGCACGGCGCCCCTACCCGCTGAGTTGGGAAGAGCAACACCGGTTGTTCAAGGCGCTGCCGGATCACCTGAGCAGGATGTGTCTGTTCAAGGTAAATACCGGGTGCCGCGACGGCGAGGTCTGTAGCTTGCGGTGGGATTGGGAGATCGATGTGCCGGAACTGGGCACCGCGGTGTTTCTCATTCCAGGAGAGAAGGTCAAGAACCGGGAGGATCGGTTGGTGGTACTGAATCGGGTAGCAAAGTCAGTGATCGAAGGCGTGCGTGGGCAACACCCGGAGCGCGTCTTCACTTACTACGGCCGACCAGTGCGCAGCATCAACAACAATGGCTGGAAGTCGGTTCGGCGCAAGCTGGATATGCCCATCCGTGTGCACGACCTGAAACACACCTTCGGTCGTCGTTTACGCGCGGCAGGAGTGCCATTGGAAACCCGGAAAATATTGCTGGGCCACAGGAACGGCGATATCACCACGCACTATTCAGCGCCGGAGTTGGAGGAACTCATCAAGGCAGCAAACAGGGTGTGTGAAGGAAAGTCCGGCAAAACTCCGGCACTGGTTGTGCTGAGACACAGGACGCTGAGCGCGTCATCGCGCTAAGCATCTGATACAAAAAGGTGGAATTGGTGGGCCGTGCTGGATTCGAACCAGCGACCAATTGGTTAAAAGCCAACTGCTCTACCAACTGAGCTAACGGCCCCGGAAGAGGAGCGTATAGTACGGATTTGGCAATAAAACTCAAGGGGTTTTTACGCCAACGCCTGCAATAATCCCGCTATGGCCGGTAACGCGTCGGGTCGGGGACACCGGCCTGCAAAAATCCATCCCGACGCAACCGGCAGGCGTCGCAGCGACCACAAGCCAGGCCCTGGTCTGTCGCCTGATAGCAGGAGACAGTCAAGGCGTAGTCGACATCATGCGCGATACCCGCGGCAATAATCTCCGCCTTCGACAGGTGCATCAACGGCGTGTGGATGGTGAGCCTGTGCCCCTCGACACCGGCCCGGGTGGCAAGATTGGCCATCTCCTCGAAGGCGGCGATATAGTCGGGTCGGCAATCCGGATAGCCGGAATAATCGACCGCATTCACGCCAATGAAGATATCGCGTGATTCCAGCACTTCGGCCCAGCCCAGCGCGATGGACAAAAACACCGTGTTGCGCGCTGGCACATAGGTCACCGGTATGCCGGTAGTGGCTTCCTCGGGTACGGCAATCTCCGGGTCTGTGAGCGCGGAGCCCCCGATACTGTCCAGATTCAGGGTGACGACCTTGTGCTGCACATCCCGGGCCGCGGCAGAAACGCGCGCCGCCGCCACCAGCTCGGCGCGATGGCGCTGGCCGTAGTCAAAGCTCAACGTATAGCATTCGTAGCCCTGCCGGAGCGCCATGGCGAGCACCGTGGTCGAGTCCAGACCGCCCGACACCAGGATGACCGCTCGCCGCCCCCTGCCGGGAGTCTCAGTGGCCGGGTTCATCGTTCCACAGCAACTTGTGCAACTGCAGCTGCATGCGTACAGGCAGGTTGTCGGCCAGTATCCACTCGGCCAGGTCGCGCCCGTGCAGTTGGCCATGGCTGGGCGAAAACAACACGTCCGACACACGCTGGACGAGATTGTATTCGTCCAGCTTGAAGCGCGCCCACTCGTAATCAGCCCGGTCGCAAATCACGAACTTGACCTGGTCGCGGGGCGTCAGGTGCTGAATGTTGGCGTAGTCGTTCCGGTGAGCTTCTGCGGAGGCCGGTGTTTTCAGGTCGAGGACCTTCACCACGCGTGCGTCCACAGCCGCCACCGGCAGCGCACCAGAGGTCTCAAGCGACACCTCATAGCCCGCGTCACACAGCGCTGTCAGCAAGGGCAGACAGCTCTTCTGCGCCAGTGGCTCACCGCCGGTGACCGTCACGTAGCGTGGCGCATAGCGGGCGACGTCCTCCAGCACATCAGCGAGCAGGCGCTGCTCGCCACCGCTGAAGGCGTAGGCTGTGTCGCAGTAGACACAGCGCAGCGGGCACCCGGTGAGACGGACAAACACGGTTGGCAGACCTACCGTGCGGGCCTCACCCTGCAGGGAATAGAAGATCTCGGTGATCCGCAGTGTCGTGTCTGCGGCGACGTCAGCGGCACCGCAGGCTGTGGTGGATGGCAAGCTTGTCATGGGCTGACCGGGGTCAGTAATTGTCGTTGATGAAGTCCTGCGCCAGCTTGACCGCCGCGCTGTTGGAGGACCCATACTCGTTGATTACCCGATCGAGAAACTCCCGTGCCCGGTCGCGGTTACCTTTTGTATATTGGATCTTGCCGAGCTTGAACAGGGCATCGGGCACTTTGGAATCCGCGGGATACAGGTCCAGCAGCAGCATGAATGACTGCCGCGCTGCCTCCACATCCGGTGGCGTGGTCACCAGGTAGAGCTCTCCCAGCCAGTAGTGCGCATTCGGCGTAAAGCGCCCGGCGGGATAGTCCCGCAGGAACTGTTGGAACGCGCTGACTGCCTGGTCAAACTTCTGCTCCCGCACCAGACCGTAAGCCGCCTGGTAGGCTGCCGACTCGCCCGGTTGGGCCGCACCCGGTTGGGCCGCAGGGGCAGACGACGCGGCCGGGGCCAAAGCGGAACCCGGTGCGGTCGCGCCCTCTGTCGCCAGCGGCGACGCCTCATCAACGCTGCCACCGGCCAGCAGGCTCAGGCGACGATCGATGTCCAGGTAGCGCTCCAGACTCTGGCTCTTGAGGGTTCGCAGCTCATGAGCCTGTTCTTCCACAATGCCATTGAGACGCATGACTTCCTGCTGCAGCTGCTGTACCTGCAGCACCAGCTGCCCCGCGTTATTGCCGCTGGCGGCAACGGGTGCCGGAGCCACAGTGGTGGCCGGAGCGGTGGACGCGGACTGTTCCGGCCTGGCGGCGGTGCCGATGCCATAACTGGTGACCGGATAGGCCTGTGCCGGCTGCGCAGCCTGTGAGCTGGCGGCGCTGGCCGGACGGCCATCCGCCGCTGCGCGCTCGGCCTCAACGTCGATATAGTCCTGAGCCTGTACCAGAACGCAGAACGGGCCGACCGCGAGGGCCAGCCCGTTTGCCAGCAGCGTTCGAGTGAACGCTTTGCCAAACAACAGCATGCGCTACCCGAGCCTTACTTCAGCTCAACGCGACGGTTCTGGGACCAGTTGGCCTCGCCGGAACCGTAAGCGATGGGCTGTTCTTCGCCGTAGCTGACCGTCTCGATACGGTAACTGGCGATACCGTTAACCACCATGTAGTCGCGAACCGTATTGGCGCGACGCTCGCCCAGTGCCATGTTGTACTCACGCGTGCCGCGCTCGTCGGTGTGGCCTTCAAGGCGCACACTGCGGTCATTGGTCCGCAGCAGCGCGATGTGGGCGTCCAGGGCAGCCTGTGCCTGGGGCTTCAGTGTGGAGCTGTCGTAGTCGAAATAGAACACATTGCCCACCGCAGCCACTGCATCCTGCAGACGACGCTCAGCCATCGCAGCGTCCTCCATGGCTGCCCGCTCAGCGGCGGACCGTGCCGCAGCCTCGGCGGCCGCAGCATCGGCGGCTGAAGAATCATCTTTGGTGTCTTTGCTCGAACAGGCGGCCAGAAACACTGCCGCGAAGAGCAGGGTGAGCACCTTACCGGCAACAGTCAGTTGTTTCATTGCTTTGCTTTCCTTCGGATAATAAATGATGACATTGGTTACAAGAGCCGCGCTAGCGGTTCATATACGGTGACCATGCCGGTTCACGGACATCGCCTTCGCGCGCCGGTAAACGGAATTTCACGCCTCCATCCACGGATACGGCGGCCAGAATGCCGCGATCCCCAGACTTGGTGCCGTACAATACCATAGAGCCGTTGGGCGCGATACTGGGACTTTCGTCCAGATCGGTACTCGTCAGGATCTGCAGACGGTTGGTCACCAGATCCTGCAGGGCGATATGAAACTGTCCGCCGGCCTGATGCACCATTACCAGATTACGCCCATCCTGAGCGACACGTGCCCGGGCGTTGTAGCTGCCTTCATAGGTCAGCCGCTCGGTGGCGCCGCTACGCAGGTCGTAGCGATAGATTTGCGGGCGCCCACCGCGGTCCGAGGTGAACAGGATGGAGCGGCCATCCGGCATCCACGTGGGCTCGGTATCGATGGCGTAGTGGCGCGTCAGCTGGGTCAATTCGCGGGTGCGCAAATCCATCAGGTAGATATCCGGGTTGCCATCCTTCGACAGCACCATGGCCATGGAATTACCGTCCGGAGACCAGGCCGGAGCACCGTTAAGCCCCCGGAAATTGGTGAGTTGCACCCGCGCACCCGTAGCCAGTTCCTGACGGTAAATGGCGGGCCGGCTGGTTTCGAACGAGACATAGGCGATGTGCTTGCCATCCGGCGACCAGGACGGCGCCATGATCGGCTCACGCGACTCCAGCAGCACGATGGGACGGGCGCCGTCGGAGTCTGACAACGTCAGGCGATAGAAATCCTTGCCCCCCGGATTGCGCGTAACCGACACGTACAACAGCCGGGTGGCGAAGGCGCCCGGGATGCCGGTGAGCGTTTCATAAACTTCGTCGGCGACGCGGTGGGCGAGCATACGGGCGTCGTTGACATGCCCCTCCTCGTAACCGCTCAGCACGCGGGCCTGACGATTGACATCAAAAAGCTCATACTCAATGCGCATCTGGACCTGACCGGTAACCGAGGCCCGCCCAATCAGCACATATTCGGTGTTGATGGCGCGCCAGTCGCGGTAGAACACCTCCTGCTGCGTCGACGGACGGGCCAGCATATCGCCGCGCCCCACCGGATCAAACTGGCCGCTGCGCGCCAGGTCATTGTCGATGACCTGCGCGACATCCTCAGGCGCCGTCCCATTGCCCTGCCACGCAAACGGCACGACAGCAATGGCGGTGGGATTATCCATACCCTGGGTGATCTCAATCACCAACTCGGCCCGGGCGCTTATCGTTGCCAGCACGAACACGGTCGCGACCAGCACTGCAGTCAGGTGTTTCATCAGTAACGTAGATCCTCTGGTCGGAATAACAGGCGGAAGCGCCTGAAGTTCTGTTCAAACTCACGGGGCGGCAGGTTCTTCAACTCCGGGAAGTTCCCGGCGCGCTCTACCGCGGCGATGGCCGAGCGATCGAACGCCGTATCTCCGCTGCTGCGCAGTACGCTGACACTGACCACCTCACCCGTGGGTATCAATTGTATGGACAACAAAACCTCCATCCCGTTGCGCGCGGTGGGCGGCCGACTCCAGCGCTGCTCCACCGTCTGCCGGATCAGTGAAGCATAGCTGGCAGCCAGCTCCGCTGCAGCCGCCGCGGCGCGTGCAGCCTGGGCCGCGGCTTCACGTCGCGCGGCTTCCTGGCGTGCCTGCTCGGCCAACTCCTGAGCCGTAGGCCCCTTGGGCTCCGGCTTGGGGGCTGGCTTCGGTGCCGGCTTGGGCTTCTCCGCGGGCTTGGGGGCTGGCTTCGGCTCCGGCTTGGGAGCGGGTTTGGGCTCCGGCTTGGGTTCCGGCTTCGGCGCGGGCTTCGGCTCGGGTTTTGGCACCGGCTTCGGTTCGGGCTTAGGTGGCGGCTTGGCCACGGGCTTGGGTTCCGGCTTGGGCGCCGGCTTGGGCTGCGCCTCGCTCAAGGTCACCAGCTTTGCATTGATGACCTTGGGTGCAGGTTTTGGCTTCACCAGCCGCTCATCGGACAAGGTCCAGTTCGCGGTCAACAGAAAAATGACCAGCCCGTGCAGGGCGACTGTCGCCAGCGCAGGACGCACGATGATCCGCGGCGTGACCGGTTTGGCATACAGTGACGTCACTGCGGGGGCTCTGTCACCAGTCCAACGCTGGGCGCACCGGCTTCCTGCAGGGCGGCCATGAGGGTGACCACTTCCCCGTAGGGTACCGCGCGGTCACCCCAGACCAGCACCGGCTTCTCGGGACTGCGTCGCATCACGGCACCGACCCGCTGGGAGACGGTAGCCAGAGTGAGTGCCTGCTCCTGTTCCTCGCCGAGGTTGAGGAACAGCTGTCCCCCACTGTCTATGGAGATAATCAGCGGCTCACTGTCCTGGTTTTCCACCGGGTCAGCGTCTGCCGCAGGCAGGTCGACCTTGACCCCTTGCATGAGCATGGGCGCGGTCACCATGAAAATGATGAGCAGTACCAGCATAACATCGATATAGGGCACGACGTTGATGTCGGCCATGGCACGGTGTTTGTCGCGCGATCTGGACACGGCGGCGGCTACCCTGCTTTACGGTCACGTGACCGCAGGGCATAGGCCTGTCGGTACAGGATGCTGGAAAACTCATCGACGAAGGTGTCGTAGCGATTCAGGAAGTTGTCCATGCGGTTGGAAAACCGGTTGTAGGCCAGCACGGCGGGTATCGCGGCAAACAGCCCCATGGCCGTGGCAATCAGTGCTTCGGAAATACCCGGCGCCACCGTGGCCAGCGTCGCCTGGGTGGCATTGGCCAGGCCGCGGAACGAATTCATGATGCCCCACACCGTGCCAAACAGGCCGATATAGGGGCTGGTAGAGCCTACGGAGGCGAGAAACGACAGGTGTTTTTCCAGCCGCTCTTCCTCGCGCAGCATGGCCACGCGCATGGCGCGGCGCGAGCCTTCGATGACGGCTTCCGAGTCCATTTCAGATTGCTTGGCCAGCCGCGAGAACTCCTTGAACCCCGCGCGGAAAATGCTCTCCATGCCCACGATAAGAGCGCCGTCTTCAGCGCGCTCGTTGCCCTCACGGTAAAGCTGGGAGAGGTCGATGCCCGACCAGAACCGCTCTTCAAAGTCGTACATGTCTTCGCGGCTGTTGCGGAAGTAAATGAAGCGCTGAACGATCATGTACCAGGAGGCCATTGAGGCGAGCAGCAGCGTGAGCATCACCAGCTTGACGGTGACACCCGCTTCCATAATCAGGTGAACAATACTTAATTGCGCTTCCAAGTCTCGGGCTCCCCCTCAGTAAACCTGCGCGTTGCGCAGTGTATCCAACATGACGCGTGGCAACCGCCTTGGCCTGAGTCCAGAGCGTTCGACACAGGCAATGGTGATCTCAGCCGAAGCCAGCAATGCATTCTCGTGACAGACCTCCTGCTGCAGACGCATCGTGGCGCCCCGTGCCTCCCGCAAGCGAACCTTGACCTGCAGCTCATCATCCAGACGGGCCGGAAGGTGATAGCGAATGGACACGTCGTGCACCACGAACATCAGGTCGTGATTGAAAATGTAATCTTTGCCAAAGCCCAGGCTGCGCATGAACTCGGTCCGGGCGCGCTCCATGAATTTCAGGTAATTGACGTAGTAGACGATGCCACCGGCGTCGGTGTCTTCTATGTAGACGCGCAGCTTAATCGAAAATTCCGCCGTGCTCACGCGCTGTCGTCCTGATCAGGCTCCAATGGTAATTGTGCCACTTCCGGGCGGCTTGCAGCCGGCAGGCCGAAGTGCAGGTAGGCACTGCGGGTGACCATGCGCCCGCGGGGGGTGCGCACGATATAACCCTGCTGGATCAGGTAGGGTTCCAGCACATCCTCAATCGTACCCCGCTCCTCGGATATTGCCGCAGCAAGGCTGTCCACACCGACCGGGCCGCCGTCGAATTTCTCGATCATGGCCAACAGCAGGCGCCGGTCCTGATGATCAAAGCCCCGGTGGTCGACGCTCAGCATGTCCAGCGCATGATCCGCCACCTCGGCCGTGATGTGACCGTCTGCCTTTACCTCGGCATAATCCCGCACCCGCCGCAACAGCCGGTTGGCGATGCGCGGGGTGCCCCGCGCCCGGCGCGCGATTTCCATCGCGCCGTGGCTGTCCATGCCGATGCCGAGGATGGCCGCGGACCGCGCCACGATCTGTGCCAGATCTTCCACCTGGTAAAACTCCAGGCGCTGCACAATGCCGAAACGATCGCGCAGGGGAGAGGTCAGCAAACCGGCGCGGGTGGTTGCTCCCACCAGGGTGAACGGCGGCAAATCAAGCTTGATCGAGCGTGCGGCGGGCCCCTCACCGATCATGATGTCGAGCTGGTAATCCTCCATGGCGGGGTAAAGAATCTCCTCGACAACCGGGCTGAGCCGGTGAATCTCGTCGATAAACAGAACGTCACCGGGTTCCAGATTGGTCATCAGCGCCGCGATGTCACCCGCCTTCTCCAACACGGGCCCGGACGTGGTTTTCAGCGACACGCCCATTTCGTTGGCGATGATGCTGGCCAGCGTGGTTTTGCCCAGCCCCGGTGGCCCGAATACCAGGGTGTGGTCCAGCGGTTCGCCGCGCCCTCGTGCAGCCTGCAGAAAGATGGCCATCTGGTCGCGTACCGCCGGCTGGCCAACATACTCGGCCAGCGACTTCGGGCGGATGGCGCGATCCATGGCCTCCTCACGGTCACCCGTTGCCTGGGGCGCAATCAAGCGGTCGGTTTCAATCATCAGCGCTGCACCACGGCTTTCAGGGCGCGACGGATCAGGGTTTCGCTGTCCATCGCAGTGTCGTCGTTTACCGCGGCAATCATGCGCGCGGCCTCCGCGGGTTTGTAGCCGAGCGCAATCAGCGCGCCCTCGGCATCCGCCACATGGTCGCTGGGCGCAGTGTAGGGATCAGCGGCCAGACCGGTGTCCGCACCCGCCCATTGGCCAAGCAAATGCTTGAGTTTGTCGCGCATTTCAATCAGCAGGCGCTCAGCGGTTTTCTTGCCTACGCCGGGCAGTGCCACCAGTGCGGACAGATCGTCGCGCTCAACACAGCGCGCGAATGCCACCGCGTCCATGCCGGAGAGGATGGTCAGTGCCAGCTTGGGGCCGACACCGCTCACCTTGACCAGCTGCCGGAACAGCGCGCGGTCGCGCTCATCGACAAAGCCGTAGAGCAGCTGGGCATCTTCGCGCACAACAAAGTGCGTCAACAGCGTGACATCGGCGCCGAGGGCGGGCAACTGGAACAAGGTGCTCATTGGCACCTGGATGTCGTAGCCCACGCCCCCCACGTCCACCAGAATATCCGGGGGCTGCTTGTAAACCAGGGTGCCACGAATCCTGCCAATCATGCCTGCGGTCGCCTCCTAGCGCATCCGTCGCCGGCGCACCGTAGTGGCGCCGGCAATGTGTATCATACTTTGTTGACTGTGCGCGTGACACAGGGCTGCTGCCAGCGCGTCGGCGGCATCTTCCTGCGGGTTTGCGGGGAGCTTCAGAAGCACTTTAACCATGTGCTGCACCTGCGCCTTGTCCGCGGCGCCGGTGCCCACCACGGCCTGCTTGATCTGTCGCGCCGAGTACTCGGCCACCGCAAGGTCCTGTGCGACACAGGCGACGATTGCCGCTCCGCGTGCCTGTCCGAGCTTGAGGGCAGACCCCGCACTCTTGGCCATGAACACCTGCTCAATGGCCAGCTCTGCTGGACAGTGCAGCAGGACCAACTCGGTCACGCTCTCGTAAATGATCCGCAGGCGTTCGGGGAGATCGCCCGGGGGCAGGCGAATCACACCGCTGGTGATGTACTCACTGCGTCCCGCAACGTGGTTGATGATGCCAAAGCCCGTCTTGCGGGACCCGGGGTCGATCCCGAGGATGACCGCCATAGTGTGCTCCGAGCGCTGCCAGGAAACCGTTGTCTGTATAAATTTACAGTATTATGGGGCCGGTTCCAACCGCCACTGGCTGCAGCAGGTCTGTCATTCAGCGCTCGCCACGCGAGCCTGTCGCAGACGGATATTCAGCTCTTTCAGCTGGGCGTCATTGACATCACCAGGCGCGTCGGTCAGTGCGCAATGTGCGCTCTGGGTTTTCGGGAAGGCGATGACATCACGAATCGACTGCGAGCCGGTCATCAGCATGACCAGGCGGTCCAGGCCGAAGGCCAGCCCGCCGTGGGGTGGCGCCCCGTACTGCAGGGCCTGCAGCAGGAAGCCGAACTTCTCCTCGGCCTCCGCATCGCTGATACCCAGGATACGGAAGACCGCCTGCTGCATCTCGCGCTGGTGGATACGCACACTGCCACCACCGAGTTCGGTGCCGTTGAGCACCATGTCGTAGGCGCGGGACAACGCCGCCGCCGGGTTGGCGGCGAGCGCCTCCGGCGTGCAGGACGGCGCGGTAAAGGGATGGTGCAGCGGCGTCAGGCCACCTTTACCGTTGTCTTCGAACATTGGGAAGTCAACCACCCAGAGCGGCGCCCACCCGTCGCGCACCAGTCCCTGATCCTGAGCCACTTTCAGGCGCAGTGCGCCGATCGATTCGTTGACCACGGACGCCTTGTCCGCGCCGAAGAAAATAATGTCTCCGTCCTCGGCCTGCAGGCGCTGCATCATCTCCGCGACCACCGCGTCGGGCATGAACTTCAGAATCGGCGATTGCAGTCCCTCAACACCTGCCGCGAGGTCGTTGACCTTGATCCAGGCGAGGCCACGTGCGCCGTAAATACCCACGAAGCGAGTGTAATCGTCAATCTCCTTGCGGCTGATGCTCGCACCGCCCGGCACCCGCAGCGCAGCGACGCGACCCGCCGGGTCATCGGCCGGGCCGCGAAACACCTTGAAGTCAACCTGCTGCATCAGGTCGTCAATGCTCACCAGCTCCAGGTCGATGCGCAGGTCTGGCTTGTCGGAGCCGAAACGGTCCATCGCCTCGGCCCAGGACATGCGGGGGAAATCACCGAGATCGACTGCCAGCACCGTCTCGAACAACTGACGCACCATGCGCTCCGCAATCCCCATGATGCCATCCTCGTTCATAAACGAGGTTTCAATATCGATCTGGGTGAACTCGGGCTGGCGATCAGCACGCAGGTCTTCATCACGGAAACACTTGGCAATCTGGTAGTAGCGGTCGAACCCGGACACCATCAGCAGCTGCTTGAACAGCTGGGGTGACTGCGGCAGGGCAAAGAACTGCCCCGGGTGCGTGCGGCTCGGGACCAGGTAATCGCGTGCACCCTCCGGCGTCGCGCGAGTCAGGATCGGGGTTTCGATGTCGAGAAAGCCTTCGCTATCGAGGAAGTTGCGCACGGCGGTGGTGATCTTCGCGCGCAGGATCAGGCGGTTCTGCATTTCCGGGCGACGCAGGTCCATATAGCGGTACTGCAGGCGAACGTCCTCCCCCACCTGCGTGTGCTCATCAAGCTGGAACGGCGGCGTAGCGGCCGAATTGAGAATCTCCAGTTCCTTGCCCAGTACTTCGATCTCGCCTGTGGCCATCGCTGGATTCACCGTCGCCGCGGCACGGGCACGAACGCGGCCCGTGACTCGAAGCACGTACTCGCTGCGCACGCGATCCGCGGCACGGAAATGCTCCTCGGTATCCGGATCAAAAACCACCTGTACGATACCGCCGCGGTCACGCATGTCGAGGAAGATCACTCCGCCGTGATCGCGACGCCGGTCCACCCAACCGCAGAGGGTGACTGTTTGGTCGATGTCGGCCGTGCCCAGGGCGCCGCAATAGTGACTGCGCATAATTCCGTTTCCGTCTATGTCGAATAAGGCCCGGGGGCCGGGAAGCTAACTGGCCGGCTTGGCCTCGCTGGCCTTGGCGCCGGCGCTGCCGCCGTCCGCGGGAGCAGCGGGTGCTGCGCCGCCGTCGCCGCCGCCCGCTGCCAGGTTTTTCTTGCCGCTGGTCTTGAAGTCGGTCTCGTACCAGCCACCGCCCTTGAGGCGGAAGCCAGCGGCCGAGACCTTCTTGCGCAACTCGGGCTTGCCGCAGGCGGGACATTCCACCAACGGCGCATCACTGATTTTCTGCAGGGCCTCATGCAGGTGGCCGCAGGACTGACACTGGTACTCGTATATCGGCATGTTGTGTGCTCGCCTGTAGAAGAAAGGACAGCGAAAAATCGAGGCGCGGATTCTACCCCAAGGCAAGTCGAAGGCCAATACCGCAAAAACCGGTGGAAAACAAGGTGGGGAACACAACCCTGCGCTGGGACGCGCAAGTCGGGGAACTGGGGAGGCCCGCTCTCGACGAGAGCGGGCCGATCAGGCCGCGCTCAGCTGTCGGCGAAGTCCTTCATCTTCTTGAGAGGACGCACTTTGACCGCAACGCTGGCAGGCTTGGCAGCGAACGTGGTCTCTTCGCCCGTGAAGGGGTTGATGCCCTTGCGCGCCTTTCTGGCGGGCTTTTTCACGGTGGTGATTTTCATCAGGCCAGGCAGGGTGAACTCGCCTACAGCGCGCTTCTTGAGACTGCGCTCCATCAGTGATTCCAGCTCAGCCAGCACATCAGCCACCTGTTTCTTGCTCAGGCTGGCGCTTTCCGCGATGGATGCCACAATCTGGGTTTTGGTGAGCTTGTCCTTGATCAGCGGAGCGGCCTTTTTCGCCGGAGCAGCGGCTTTCTTCGCCGGTGCCTTGCTGGCTACTTTCTTGGCCGCCGCTTTCTTGGCAGGTGCTTTTTTCGCTGCTGCTTTTTTCGTCGCCATAGTTTTCAAACCTTCGTCTTGTTAAGTAGGGACCCGCATTGAAGCCACACTGACTACCGCCGCTCGAGCGACAGCACCGCTGCCAACAGGCTCTCCGCAAGATATTAACCATCAAACGCTACAATACAAGGGTTTTAGGGGGCCGAGGGCGAAAAAAACGCTGTTTTAACCGGGTTTCGCCTCGTTTTGGCGCAACAGCCACCCTGGGCGGGCTGCAATGGCGCCAATCCGCCAACCCGGGCGCTGTACCGCGGCGCCCTTCAGACGTAAACTGAGCGGCTCTGAAACCCTGCCCTGGAACCCTTGCATGCGCACCAGCGAATACCTGATCAGCACCCAGAAAGAGACCCCCGCCGACGCGGAGGTCATCAGTCACCAGTTGATGTTGCGTGCTGGCCTGGTGCGCAAACTGGCCGCCGGCCTTTACACCTGGCTGCCACTGGGGCTGCGTGTATTGCGCAAGGTCGAGCAGGTGGTACGAGAGGAGATGGATGCCAGCGGCGCACTGGAAGTGAGCATGCCCGTGGTGCAGCCCGCGGAGCTGTGGCAGGAGTCCGGACGCTGGGAGCAGTACGGGCCGGAACTGCTGCGCATTCAGGACCGCCACCAACGCGATTTCTGCCTGGGTCCCACCCATGAAGAAGTGATCACCGACCTGATTCGCAATGAGGTGAAGAGCTACAAACAGTTGCCACTCAACCTCTACCAGATCCAGACCAAGGTCCGCGACGAGATCCGGCCGCGCTTCGGCATCATGCGCGGGCGCGAATTCCTGATGAAAGACGCCTACTCCTTCCACATCGACCAGGCCTCGCTGGAGGTGACCTATCAGAAGATGTACCAGGCCTATAGCAACATCTTCACTCGCCTGGGACTGGAGTTTCGCCCCGTGATCGCGGATAACGGCAGCATCGGGGGCAGCGGTTCACATGAATTCCACGTGCTGGCCAACGCCGGCGAGGACGCCATAGCGTTCAGCGACGGCAGTGACTACGCCGCCAATGTGGAAATGGCAGCGGCACTGCCGCCCGCGGGTGAACGCCCTGCGCCGGGAGCCGCCATGGCAGAGATACCCACACCGGGCGTCCGCAGCATCGAAGACCTGACCAGGCTGCTATCGATACCTGCGGAGACGACGGTGAAGACACTGGTGGTGCATGGCGAAGAGCCCGGCTCGCTGGTGGCACTGGTGCTGCGCGGCGACCATACGCTGAACGGCATCAAGGCAGAGAAACTGGCCGGCGTCGGCAACCCGCTCACCATGGCCAGCGAAGAGGCGGTGCGCGCCGCCTGCGGGGCCGGCTTTGGCTCTCTGGGCCCCGTCGGCCTGCCGTTGCCGACCATCGTCGACCACAGCGCCGCCCAGCTGGCCGATTTCAGCTGCGGCGCGAATCGCGATGACGCCCACCTGACTGGCGTCAACTGGGAACGAGACTGCCCGCTGACCCGTGTCGAGGACCTGCGTGACGTGGTTGAGGGCGACCCGAGCCCCGACGGCAAGGGGCACCTGCTGATCCGTCACGGCATTGAGGTAGGACATATTTTCCAGCTTGGCCGCAAGTACAGTGAAGCCATGAACGCCACCGTGCTCGACGAACAGGGCAAGAGCGTCACCATGACCATGGGGTGTTACGGTATCGGTGTCAGTCGCATCGTGGCTGCGGCCATTGAACAGAACCACGACGAGCGCGGCGTGATCTGGCCCGCCGCCATGGCCCCCTTCCAGCTCGTCCTGGTGCCGCTCAACATGCAGAAATCGCCGGCCGTGGCTGAATGCGCCGAGGCGCTCTACCAGCAATTTCGCGAGGCGGGCGTCGACGTACTGCTTGACGATCGCAATGAGCGTCCCGGCGTCAAGTTCGCCGACATGGAACTGATCGGCATCCCCCACCGCCTCGTCATCGGTGACCGCGCCCTTGCCGAGGGACACTTGGAATACAAGGGACGTTGTGACGAGGAAGCCACACTGCTGCCCCTCGCCGATGCCCTGCCACGTGTACTCGAGCGTCTGCAAGGCTGATGCGGAGCCGGCGCACCGGCGGGGTACACTGGCTGGCGGGGTTCACCCTGGCCCTGGCCCTGGCGGGTACGGCGCTGGCACAACCCGAGGACCCGGTGGAGCGCGAAGCCCTGCGCGCTTTCCTGAACGAAACCATCAACAGTGCCAACAGTTTTCAGGACCGCTACGACGCGGAAGTATGGCTGGTTGACATGTCGGCGCGCCTCGAGCGCTTTATCAAGGACCCGGAAGAGCGCCTGTTGATTCTGCGTCAGGTGCATTCGGCTGCGACACGCGCATCCTTGCCCCCGGAGCTGGTGCTGGCCGTAATCGAAGTGGAAAGTCACTTCGACCGCTTCGCGATTTCCCGCGTCGGCGCCCAGGGCATGATGCAGGTCATGCCCTTCTGGAAGAACGAGATCGGGCGGGCGGACGACAACCTGACCCTCAACCGTACCAATTTCGAGTACGGCAGCCGTATCCTGCAGTTCTACCTAGAAAGGGAAAAGGGCGACCTGCATCGCGCGCTGGCCGCCTACAACGGCAGCCTCGGCAGCCGTCGCTACAGCAACAAGGTCTACGAGGCCTGGTCCAGGCGCTGGCGCACCGCACCCCTGCCCTGGTAGGCAGCGCTAGCGGCGAAACTCGCCGGGCGGATATCCGGTCCACTTCTTGAACGAACGATGGAACGCGCTGGGGTCACTGAACCCCAGCGCTTCCGCGATATCGAACAGGGACAGCTGTGGCTGGCGCAAGAGGTCGATTGCACGATCGCGGCGCACCGTATCCTTGATTCTCTGGTAGGAGGTACCTTCGCGCTCCAGTCGCCGCCGCAGGGTGCGGGCCGACAGGTTCAGGCGGCGCGCAAGCTCGGCAAAGCGAGGCAAGCGAGCCCCTGTAAACTCGACAATGATATTGCGGATACGGCGGCTAACGCTGTCGTGGCAGGTCTCGGGCGCATACAGCAGAAAATACGGTGCCAGAGCCATGAAACCCGCCAGCTCCTGCTCGTCGCGAATCACCGGCGCCTGCAGATGGCGGACACTGAAGGTCACTGCGTTGACAGGCGCATCAAAGTGCACGGGCCCCGGCAGAAAATGCCGTAATACCTCATTGCGCTGTGGCGCCGGACCCGCGCAGCTCGCGCTTACGATATCGATGTCCTGCCCGATCAACCAGCCACAAAACCGCAACCAGATCACCAGGCCGGCCAGACTGCGCTGCTGCTGCGGCGGCGTGACGCCGGCGCCCAGGTACGACAGCGATGCATGGCGGTCATCATCGTGCACCCACAGACGATTCTCCAATGGCAATCGTCGATGCGCGCGGCAGCTGCCGTTGAACGCGATGGCGCGCCGCATGGCCTTGCCCAGCGTGTCGGCGCCGAGCATGCCCAGCGCCAGCATACGCAGCGTGCCCGGGGGCGTGACGGCATCCGGCATCGCGCCAAGGGCTTCGTCTCGCAACTGGTGCGAAATCACTGTGCACAGGCGACTGTACTGCCACGGCGTGGCGCTGCCTGCCGCCTGCGACGGGTGCAGGGCATCCACAGGAAAGCCCGCGTCGGCGAGTACAGGTCCATGCACCAGCCCTGCCTGATCCATGGTTTTCAGCAGGCTGTGGACGAAGGCCGCCGGCACGACGGCCGATGCAGAACCGGGCGATGTCGACACGTTGCGGTTGTTCACACAAGACTCCGGATACAACTGTAAGCGGGAGTATAGAGCGCTGGCAGCTGCGCGCCCAAGCCCGCCTGCGCTCACTATTTGACAAGCCCCTCCAGCCTGCCCACTATGCGCCACTACACGCAGACTCAGGCAACCCCACTGCGATGACCGACATAACACAACTGAGCAAGTGGAACCGTGACCTCTCCCAGGCGATTGCCGCGCTTGGCACAGACGCTTTTTTCCCCGCGTTGATCGCCGCTATACAGGGCCAGGTCCGCTTCGACTATCCGCAAATCTGGCTGTATCACAAGGACCTGCCGCCGCAGGTGCTCTACCACGAAATTCCTGCCGACGCCCTGGGCGCGCAGGTAGACACTTACCTCGAAGGCCCCTACCGGGAAGACCCCTTCTACCAGACGTCGATGAACCAGCCACGCTCCAAATTCTATCGACTGTCACGGATTACCGCGGGAAAACTGCGCGAAACGCAATATTACCGTGACTACTATGCCGATACCGGGACCGTTGATGAGGCCATCTACCTCTCACGCCTGCGCGCCGGCAACGTGATCAACCTGTGCATGATGCGGCTGCCGCGCACTGGTGCATTCACCGAACAGGAGTATGAGACCCTGTACCTGCTCGCGGAGCCGATATCCGAACTGATCAAAACCCACAGCGAGCATGACGACTTTGCCGTTACCCACCTGATCCAGCCTGGCATTGACCACCAGATAGACCTGGCCTTTCGCACCTTCGGCGCTTCCATGCTGTCACCGCGCGAGAAGGATGTGCTCGAATTAATGCTGCGCGGCTACGGCACAGATACCTCCGCCGACCGTCTTGGCATCGCCCTGGAGACGGTTCGGCGGCATCGCAAGAGCATCTATCGCAAGCTCGATGTGAGCTCACAGACTGACCTGTTTTCATTGTTCATCAACTCGCTCACCTGTCTCGGACAGGCCGCGGGCGACGATCCGCTGCGCATTTACATGGCACCTTCTCAGTGAGCGCG
Organism: Halieaceae bacterium UBA5085; assembly: GCA_002414665.1. Classification (GTDB taxonomy): domain Bacteria; phylum Pseudomonadota; class Gammaproteobacteria; order Pseudomonadales; family Halieaceae; genus Haliea. The sequence continues at coordinate 62,621 of DIAF01000027.1, read as the reverse complement.
CCAGCGCAAGTGGATACCCTGCCCCGGGTGGGTCATTGAAGCACGGAGCCACTTTGCCGATAGTGCCGCTTTACACGATTGAGTCGCGGTGTCCGAATGTCCCTTGAAGCCGACTGGTTCCTGCGGGCCCACCCGGAGATCACCACCGTCGAAGCGCTGCTGCCTGACTGCAACGGCATCATGCGCGGCAAGTGGCTGCCCAGACACAAACTCGGAAAAATCTTCGACGGGGAGCTGAAGCTGCCCAAAACCGCACTGAGCCTGGATATTTGGGGCCGCGATGTCGAAGAGCTGGTGTTCGCATCCGGTGATGCCGACGGTATCTGTCGCCCCGTTGAAGGCTCACTGCTGCCTACGCCCTGGTCGCCGGGTGGGCAACACGGGCAGATCATGCTGTCGATGTTCGATGCCGATGGCATGCCCTACCTCGGCGACCCCCGCCACGTATTGAAGCAGGTGGTTTCGCGCTTCCAGGAAGCCGGCTGGACCCCGGTAGTCGCGGCTGAGCTCGAATTCAGCCTGGTACGCTGGGAGAACGTGGTACCCCTGCATACCTGCCCGTCCCCGGCCGGCGGTTCCCCCATAGGGGGCAACATGTACGGCCTGGACGTCCTCAACCAGCACCAGCAGATGATGGAAGACCTCCGCACTGCCTGCGAGTTGCAGGACCTGCCCTTCGATGGCGTGGTCAAGGAGTCGGCGCCGTCACAATACGAAATCAACATGCAGCACGTACCCAGCCCGGTGCTGGCAGCCAAACAGATCCTGATGATGAAGCGCCTGATCAAGGGCGTCGCGCACCAGCACGGTCTCGTGGCCAGCTTCATGCCGAAGCCCTTTGAAGAGGAGGCCGGCAATGGCATGCATGTGCATGTCAGCATGCTGGATGGCGAAGGCCGGAATGTATTCGACGACGGCACCGAGCGCGGCACCCCGCTGCTGCATCAGGCCATTGCCGGCTGCCTGCAGCACATGAGCGACTCCATGATCATTTTTTCCCCCGGCTACAACGGTTACCGCCGCTTTCAGCCGGGTACCCACGCGCCTACCTACCCCAGCTGGGGTTATGAGAATCGCACTGTCGCCGTTCGAGTGCCGGCGGGCTCTCATGCCGCGCGCCGTCTCGAGCACCGGGTACCCGGTGCCGACGCCAACCCCTACCTGCTGCTGGCCGTGATCCTCGCTGCGATGCTGGACGGCATTGAAAACCAGGCCTCACCGGGCAGCCCCACTCGCGGCGACGGCTACTCCCAGAAAACCGGCTCGCTGCCCGGCTACATGCACGAGGCGCTGGACCGCTTCCGCAGCTCCGACTTTATCCGCGCCTCGCTGGGCGGCGAGATGCAGCGCATCTTCACTCTCACCAAGGAGCAGGAAGTGGCGGAGTTCCGCCGTCGGGTCTCGCTGCTGGAGTATCAGTCCTACCTGGAGCGCACCTGAGCGCAGCGGGAACCTTTGCAGCACCCGCAGGTCCAAGGATCTGCACCTGACCCGGCTCCGCCGACACCCGCCTTTTTTGCCCAAAGCGCAGTATACTCACGATCATGACACCCCCCTTTGATGCCCCTGCAACCCTCGCCGTCGCCCGCTGTATTGTGGTCATGCTATTGCTGTGTCGGGCTGCCCTGGCCGGAGCGGAACCACAGGATATAGCCCACTGCGCAGCCGGACTGGGTGCAGAGCAGCGGCAGAATGCGGTACCGCTGGGGCCTGACATCCATATCCTCAGCTGGAACATACAGAAGGCGGGCAATCCAGGCTGGGCGGAGGATCTGCAGCTGTTCGCCAGCGGCGCCGAGCTGGCTTTCCTGCAGGAGGCCTCCGTCTCCGCCGCCATCCCCAGCACCGTGCCGGAAGCGGGCTTCCTGGCTTTCGCACCGGGCTACCGCAATGACCGCGACGTCACTGGTGTGCTCACCCTGAGCCGGCACCCACCCAGCCTCGAGTGCGACTTTTCCTCCGACGAACCCCTGCTGCAAACCCCCAAGGCGGCATCGGTGACCGAATACCCCCTGGCGGGTCGAGACGAACGCCTGTTGGCGATCAACATCCACTCGGTAAACTTCAGCTTCGGCCTGCAGCGCTACCGGGAGCAGTTGGCTGCGCTCTCCGCGCTGATCCAGCGCCACACCGGCCCGGTGCTGATCGCCGGCGATCTCAACACCTGGAACACCAACCGGATGCAGGCACTGCAGGACTTCATGGCGGCGCACGACCTGAGCGCGGTGCGCTTCATGCCAGACCTCCGGACCACGGTGTTCGGCAACGCGCTGGATCATGTCCTGGTGCGTGGCCTGCAGACTGCATCCGCGGTGGTGATCCCCGTGGAGACCTCTGATCACAACCCGCTGCTGGTTAGCCTGCGGTTGCCGTGAGCGAGACTTTTTCACTGTGGCACGCTAGTATGCCCCCCAAGAATTCCACCTGCCTGAGCATTGCAATCCATGCCCGAGACCGTAGTTAAACCCCCACTGATTGCCGTCAATACGGTGATTTTTGTCGGCTTTCCCCTGCTGGCCATTGTCCTGGTACCCCTGTGGGCGATATACCACGGGTTTTCTGCCTCGCAGTGGTTGTGGGCACTGGTGTTTCTGTACCTGAACGGCCTGTCGATTACCGGAGGCTACCATCGCCTGTGGGCACACAAGGCCTACGAGGCACACCCCGTCCTGAAGTGGTTTTTCGCTTTCTGGGGTGCCGGCGCGCTGCAAAACAGCATCCTGATCTGGGCCTCTGATCACCGCCGGCACCACCGGCACGTGGACGACAACGACAAGGATCCCTACTCGGCGGGGCGCGGTCTCTGGTTCAGCCACATGGGCTGGATGCTGCGCGACTACCCCAGCGGCGAGAACGATTTCAGCAACGCCAGGGACCTTGAACGGGACCCGATCGTGATGTGGCAACACCGCCACTACGTGGCGTTGACCACATTCATGAACCTGGGGCTGCCCCTGCTGCTGGGCCTGGCATTGGGTGACGTGGTAGGTACCGTGTTGCTGGTGGGTCTGTTGCGACTGGTGGTCAACCACCACGTGACATTCTTTATCAACTCACTCGCGCATTTCTGGGGCAGCCGTCCCTACACCGAGGCCAATAGCGCCCGGGATAACGGTTTTCTTGCCTTCCTGACCTACGGTGAGGGTTACCACAATTTCCATCACATCTTCCAGAATGATTACCGCAACGGCATACGCTGGTGGCAGTGGGATCCCACCAAGTGGATGATTCGACTGTGCGCCAGCGTGGGATTGGCGAGCAATCTGGTGCGGGTGCCAGACTTCCGCATCCAGCGCGCGATGCTCGACACCCAGTTTGCCCGGGCCCGCCGTGAGCTGGAGGCGAAGGCAGGCAATGAGACACTGCGCGAACTGCTGGAACGCGAGTACCAGCTGTTCACCGAGTCCGTCAACCAGTGGCGGGCACTGCAATCTGAACGCTATGAGCGCAAGGTGGCAGACCTCGGCGATGCCCTGGAAGCACGCCGTCTGCAGATGCTGGACAGGTGGGAGCACGCTGCCCTCCGCTCCCGCCTGAAGGAACTGGAGTACGCACTGGAGAACCAGCGCAAACGGCTGGGCATGCTGCTGCAGCAACTGCAGATGCCCGCCGCCGCGGGCGCCTGATCCCAAAGGCGCCAGCGCGCGTAACAGTCCCACACAGGAGACGCCCTATGACCAGTTCACTGTATGACTTCACCTGCGCATTGCCCAACGGCAAGGCAGCCACCCTGGAAGACTACCGCGGCAAAGTGCTGCTGGTGGTGAACACCGCGTCCAAGTGCGGCTTCACGCCACAATTCGCGGGGCTGGAAAAGCTCTATGAAACCTACCGCGAACGCGGTTTTGCCGTTCTCGGTTTTCCCTGCAACCAGTTCGGTAAACAGGATCCCGGCAGCAATGATGAAATCATGGAGTTCTGCCAGATCAACTACGGGGTGAGTTTCCCCATGTTTGCCAAGGTGGACGTCAACGGTGCCGCTGCAGATCCCCTGTTTCAACACCTGAAAAAGCAGGCGCCCGGGGCGCTCGGGTCACAGGGCATCAAGTGGAACTTCACCAAGTTCCTGATCGACACCGAGGGCAACGTGGTCAAGCGCTACGCACCCACAACGCGCCCGGAAGATATCGCTAGCGATATCGAATCCCTGCTGCCCTGAGACAGAGGCTGCGGGCTAGTGTTCGCGCGTGGCGAGGAACTCAATGTCCGGCCAGCGCTCCTCCATCAGCGACAGGTTGACCCGCGTGGGTGCCAGGTAGGTCAGGTGCCCACCGCCATCAATCGAGAGCTGGTCAGAGGCCTTTTTCCGGAACTCCTCCAGTTTGCGCGGGTCGTCACTGTGTACCCAGCGGGCCGTGTACACGTTGACCGGCTCATAGCCCGCTTCCACCTTGTACTCATCCGCCAGCCGGTAAACGACGACATCAAACTGCAATTGACCGACCGCACCCACAATCAGGTCCGATGAATTCAGGGGTGCAAACACCTGGGTTGATCCCTCCTCGGAGAGTTGCTGCAGCCCCTTTTGCAGTTGCTTGGACTTCATCGGGTCACGCAGACGAATGCGGCGAAACAGTTCCGGCGCAAAGTGCGGGATGCCTGAGAACTGCAGCTCCTCGCCTTCGGTAAAGGTGTCACCGATCTGGATTGTGCCGTGGTTGTGCAGGCCGATAATATCGCCCGCGAAGGCCTCCTCCACCAGCACCCGCTCGCCCGCCTTGAAACTCACTGCGTCGACCACGCGCACATCCTTGCCGATACGGGTATGGCGCATCTTCATGCCCTTCTCGTAGCGACCGGAGCACACCCGCAGAAAGGCAATGCGGTCCCGGTGCCGGGGATCCATATTGGCCTGAATCTTGAACACGAAGCCAGAAAACGTGGGCTCCGCAGCACTCACCTGCCGCTGGGCGGCTTCCCGGCCCTGGGGAGCCGGTGCCCACTCGACGAAATCGTCGAGCATTTCACGCACACCAAAGTTGCCCAATGCCGTGCCGAAGAAGACGGGGCTCAGCTTGCCGGCGAGAAAGGCCTGTTGATCAAACGGATGACTGGCACCTCGAACAAGCTCGATTTCCTCTGCGAATTCTTCCCATGCATCGCCCAACAGCGCGCGCCCCTCGGTACTCGCCAGACCTTCGATGCGGCGGTCGTCAGGCAGTATGCTGCCCTGACCCGGGGTGAACACATGGATCACGTCCGTATACAGATTGTAGACGCCCTTGAAATCGCGCCCCATGCCGATGGGCCAGTTGATGGGCGCGCCGGCGATGTCCAGCACCGACTCGATTTCATCGAGCAGCTCAATCGGGTCGCGGATGTCCCGGTCCATCTTGTTGACGAAGCTGAAGATCGGCGTGTCGCGCAGGCGACAGACCCCCATCAGCTTGATCGTGCGGTCCTCCACCCCTTTTGCGCCGTCAATCACCATCAAGGCTGAATCGACGGCAGTCAGCGTTCGATAGGTATCCTCGGAGAAGTCCTCGTGGCCGGGCGTATCCAGCAGGTTCACGGTACGCCCGCGGTACGGGAATTGCATCACCGAGGACGTCACGGAAATGCCCCGCTCCTGCTCCAGGGTCATCCAGTCGGAGGTCGCGTGAGGGCCGCGCTTGCCTTTGACACTGCCCGCTACCTGTATCGCATTGCCCAACAGCAGCAGTTTTTCGGTGATGGTGGTCTTGCCTGCGTCGGGGTGCGAGATGATGGCGAATGTGCGTCGGTTGGCAATTGCCTTTGTCAAGTCTGCCATGCTGGAACCTGCCGGAAAAACGGGGGATTATACGCGCTTTGGCGACAACAGGCAGCGCCCCGGGGAACCCAGGGCGCCAGCTGGGGTCAATGACCGCTGGGTTTTTGCGGTATAATCGGCGGCGCGCAACCGGCAGTCCCTGCGCCCGGCATACAGGAATTTTCATGAAACGTTTTCTCATCGCCGCACTCGCCATTGCGGCCGCTGGCGCGTTGCTGTGGCCCCGCCTGCAACCGGCACCCGGCCCGGCAGTGGGCGCGCAGCCGCAACGCAGCGCTGCGACAGTGCGCACCCAGCGCCTCGAGCCGCAGGCCTTCGAGAGTCGGTTGTTCTTCAATGGCACGCTGGCCGCCGAACAATCGATCAACATTCGCAGCGAGTTGCGGGGCAAGGTGGAAAAAATCCTCTTTGAGGATGGCCAGACCGTGCGCGCTGGCGACCCCATCATCCTGATAGAGTCCGCGGAACTCAGCGCGGAGCTGCGCTCTCTGGAGGAACAGCTGACCCTGGCCAGCACCCAGGCCGAGCGCCTGCAAAACCTGTTCGGCACCGGCGCCGTCACCGCCAGCGACCGGGATGACGCCATCAGTCGCCGAGAAGTACTGCGCGCCGAGGTGTCACGCCTGCGGGCACGATTGGCAAAAAGCCGCATCGAGGCCCCCTTTGCCGGCACCCTCGGTCTGCGGCAGGTCAGCACCGGCGACCTGATTGAAGCAGACACGTTGATCACCACCCTGCAAACCGTTGCTGACCTGCACGTCGACTTCAGCGTGCCGGAGCGCTACCGGCAGCGGCTGGTGCCGGGCACCACCCTGTCGCTTACCGTGAGCGGCCATGCCAACCCCTTCCCCGCCGAGGTGCGGGCTATCGAGTCGCGGGTGGACCCGTCAACGCGTACCCTCACAGTGCGGGCAGATGTCGAGAACCCGGATGGCGTACTCCTGCCCGGCAACTACGCGCGGGTGGAACTGGTGACACGCAACGATGCAGCCCTGGTGGTACCCAGCATCGCGGTGTTGCAGAACCTGGAAGCGGTCACGGTATTTACCGTGGAAAATGGCATCGCCGTCAGCCACGAGGTTGAAACCGGCTACCGCGACGCCAGCCGGGTGGAGATCCTCAGCGGGCTTGAGCCGGGCATGGAAGTCATTACCTCCGGCATCCAGTCGATCCGCAACGGGCAACCGGTGACGGTGCAACGCACGCTGGACCTCAGCTGATGGCGCTGCACGAAATCAGTATCCGCCGCCCCGTGCTGGCGGTGGTGATGTCCATTGTAATCATCGTCTTTGGCCTGATTGGGCTGCGCGAATTGGGCGTGCGCGAATTCCCCATGGCGCAGCGACCCATCATTTCCGTGCAAACCGGCTACCCGGGCGCCAACGCCAGCGTGGTCGAGAGCCAGATTACCGAGGCTTTGGAGGAAGAGCTCAATACAGTCGCGGGTATTCGCACCATGACCTCGATCAGCCGCGAGGGGCTGAGCACGGTCACCACGGAGTTCTCCCTCGGCGACGACCTGGATACCGCCGCCAACGACATCCGCGACCGGGTCGGCTCCGCCATGCGGCGCCTGCCGAATGCGGCGGAGGCGCCCACCATCTACAAGGCCGATGCCGATGGCGACCCCATCATCTTCCTCAGTGTACGCAGCCAGCAGCGCAACCTGATGGAACTCAGCGCGCTGGCAGACAACCTGTTCAAGTCGCGCTTTGAAACCATCTCCGGCGTGGGACAGGTGGATATCTGGGGCTACAAGGAATATGCCATGCGCCTGTGGCTGGACCCGGACGCGCTGGTCGCCCACGGGCTCACGGCCATCGATGTACGCAATGCCCTGCAGGCCGCCAACGTGGAGTTGCCCACGGGTACGCTGGAAGGCGAAGCCGTCGATATCAATATCCGCACCCTCAGCCGCCTGGGGGAGGATCCCGAGGACTTCAACAACCGGGTCGTCCGGCGGGAGGGCGACCGGCTGGTGCGCCTGCGGGATGTCGGCCGCGCCGAGATCGGGCCACTGAACGAGCGCACGGTATTGCGCCGGGACGGCATCACCAATGTCGGCGTCGTGCTGCGTCCGCAAAGCGGCGCCAATGAAATCGCGATCGCCGACGAGTTCTACCGCCGGCTGGCGATTATCGAGCGCGACCTGCCGGAAGACGTTGACGTTGCGGTGGGCTTTGACACCACGACATTCATACGCGCCAGTATTCTGGAGGTGATGCAAACCCTGGGCATCGCCCTGCTGCTGGTGTGTGCGACGATCTTTGCCTTCCTGCGCGAGTGGCGCACCACCATCATTCCCCTGCTGACCATTCCCATTGCGCTGACCGGCACGTTCTTCGTGCTGTACCTCGCCGGTTTTTCCATCAATGTGCTGACACTGCTGGGGATGGTTCTGGCCATCGGACTGGTAGTGGATGACGCCATTGTCGTGGTGGAAAACATCTATAAGCGTATCGAACAGGGACAGAAGCCGGCGGTCGCCGGCGCGGAGGGTGTGAAGGAGATCTTCTTCGCCGTCATCGCCACCACTCTGGCACTGGTTGCGGTGTTTGCGCCGCTGATTTTCCTCGGCGGCCTCACGGGTGTGCTGTTCCGTGAGTTCGGCGTCACCCTGGCTGCCGCCGTGGTCATCTCCTCCTTTGTTGCACTGACCCTGGCTCCGATGCTTTGCGCCCGCTTCCTCAAGAATCGCGCCCGGCACCCGGCGCTGTACCGGGCCACCGAGCCTTTCTTTGTCCGGCTTGCCGCTGGCTATCGGGCATCGCTGCGCGCCTTCCTGCGTCACCGCAGCTGGGCGGCGCTGATCCTGCTTGCCTGCCTGGGCCTGATCATCACCCTGTTCCGCAGCATGCCCCAGGAGCTGGCGCCACTGGAGGACAGGAGCCAGCTGTTCGTCTCGGCGCGCGGCCCCGAAGGCGCCGGCTTCGACTACATGTCCGCGGCCATGCGTGACCTCGATACGCTGATCGCCGAGGCCGGGGGCGACGCGGTAAAGGCCCGGCTCACGGTCACCTCGCCGGGTTTCGGCTCATCCACGACCGTCAACACCGGCTTCTCGCGAGTGGTTCTGAAAGCACCGGAGGAACGGGAGCAAACCCAGGCGCAGGTGGCGGCCAACCTGACCGCGGCACTGGCTGACTTTCCGCAGCTGCAGGGCTTTGTACGCCAGTTTGATACCATCAACGTGGGCGGACGCGGCCTGCCCGTACAGTTCGTGGTGCAGAATACCGACATCGAGAAAGTGCGCGAGGTCATTCCGCGGTTCCTTGAACGCGCCCAGCAACACCCCGCGTTCAGCTATGTGGACGTTAACCTCAAGTTCAACCAGCCGGAGCTGGTGCTGGAAATTGACCGCGACCGCGCCGAGGCCATCGGCGTGAACACCCGCGAGATTGCCGACATCGTGCAGGCCTCCTTCAGCGGCCAGCGTTTCGGCTACTTCCTCAAGGACGGTGAACAGTATGAGATCATAGGCCAGATGGTGCGCCAGGGGCGCGACGAGCCGGCCGACCTGTCGCGACTTTCCGTACGCGCCGCAGACGGCACCCTGGTACCCCTGCCTAATCTGGTCACCGTGCGCGAGCAAAGCGCCGCGCCCGTCCTGTATCGCTTCAACCGCTTCACCGCCGCAACCTTCTCGGCCAACCTGGCGGAGGGCGTCGCACTTGAAAGCGGTATACAGGCCATGCGCGAAGTGGCCAGTGAGGTGCTTGACGAGAGCTACACCACCGAGCTCGCCGGACAGTCGCGCGAATTTGCCGAAACAGGCAGCAGCCTGGTTTTCGTCTTCGTACTGGCCCTGCTGCTGATCTATCTGGTGCTGGCTGCACAGTTCGAGAGCTTCCGCGACCCCCTCGCCATCATGCTCACCGTGCCCATGGCGCTCACCGGAGGCCTGATCACCCTGTGGTATTTCAACCAGACCCTGAACATTTTTTCGGAGATCGGGCTGATCATGCTCATCGGCCTGGTCACCAAGAACGGCATTCTCATCGTGGAGTTTGCCAACCAGCGCCGTGCCGCGGGACTGAGCATCAACGAAGCCGTCGAAGAGGCCGCCGCGGCCCGCTTCCGGCCCATTCTCATGACCACCCTGTCGACCGTGCTCGGCACACTGCCCATCGCGCTGGCACTCGGCGCGGGCTCACAGAGCCGCGTGCCGTTGGGTCTGGCAGTCATTGGGGGGATGCTGCTCGGCTCTCTGCTATCGTTGTATGTTGTTCCGGCCGCCTATCGTCTGTTGGCAAAGCGCACCGGGAATGTTAAAACCCGGGCCGGCACAACCGAGAGTTGAACAGTGCAACTCCGGGCCGGGCATCAGTGATACAGCCGGGCATCATAGGCACGCGCCACCTCCGCCCAGCCGAAGCGCGCGGCGCTGGCCGCCTTGCGAATGCGCTCCCACGCCGCTGGATCTGTCGTGCGCAGGGCCATAACGTGCTCGAAACACTGCAGTAAACCAGCAGCCTGTTCGACCTCATTGGCACCGGTGAATGCAAACCCGTTTACACCGTCACGCACTGTGTCTGCCAGCCCCCCCACGGCATGTACGAGGCAGGGTTGACCCGCCCGCATCGCCAGCATCTGGCTGATACCACAAGGTTCGAAAGAGCTCGGCATCAGAAACAGATCCCCGCCGGCATATAACGTCTCTGACAGAGGCTCCGAGAAACCGCACAAAAAGATAAAGTTGTCCGATCGAGAACTCATCTCGGCAAAAAAAGCTTCCAGCTCAGGGTCGCCGCTACCCAGCATGACAAGCAAGCCGCGACGACCAAGACGATCGAGCAGATGCTCGAGGACACTACGACCATCATCAGCGGGCATCCGTAGCAGTCGGACTTTCTGGTCTGTCAGGCGACCCACCGAGGTCATCAGCATGGACGGTCGTTTGCGTCGTCGCCATTTGTCCAGCTTTGCCTTCACCTGCGCTTTATCGGTGATGCCGCACTGCGACGACTCAAGCTCCGCCCGAATCACCGCCAGCAGGGATGTAAAGTCTGCCGGCGCCTGAGTCGGAACAGAGTAATCACAACCGTTGAGAATTCCTTCAAGCCTCCCTTCTTGATGGGCCTGACGCAGGTCGTCGGCCAGCCCCTCGCCGGCATGTCCCTGGATTTCTTCGGCATAGGTTGGCGATACAGCATGAACCTTGCGGCAAAGGCGTATGCCAGCGCGCATGGGATTGAAACAGTCGGGGTAGCGGGGGTCGCCAATAAAGGCATAGTCATAGCGCAGGTGTGGAAACCAGGCCTCGAGAGCAGACTCATCACCGCGCAGGGGTCGCACTCCCTGCAGCGCAAGGTTGTGGATCGTGTAGACGAAATAGAGATCACTGAGAGCCGTATACATCGGCTCAAAGCGTGCCAGGACGGGCACAAGGGCGGTATGCCAGTCGTGCAGGTGCACACGGTCTGGCCGTGTCAGTATACCGTCCCGCAGGGCGCTGGCTGTCGCTGCACAGAACAGGGCAAACTTCGAGGCATCCGTGGCAAAGGGGCGTTCGGGGCCGTCATCACAGTAAATCCTGCCCGGCCCACAGGGTGCCAGCAGCGGGTGTTCCAAAACCTTGTAGCGTAACCCTGCATGGACTGGAGCAGTCGGCAATGACCAGAGCTCGACATGTTCAGTGCCGTTGCGGAAAGCGACTTCGATCAGTGCATCCAGCGTGGCACCGGGTAGCCGAGAGAAGTGCTGGTAACCGGGGACAAGCACTACAACCTCGTGCCCCAGTGCCGCGAGGGCACGCGGTACATCCCGAATCACATCGCCCATGCCTCCAACCTTGCCACCCGGCAGCGCAGCATTTTCGGCGGCAATCAGCAGCAGCTGCTGCGGTTTGTGTCCTGGCGCAACCACGGTCACGTAATTACATCTGGCCCATGGCGACCGAGCAAACGGCTGACTCCCGCCAATTCATCACCGGCCGCAATCAGCGAAGCCAGGGCCTTCTGCGGTGCCAACTCGAGCAGAGACGGATCGCGCTGATATCTATCATAGTAAACACGCAGGGTAGCGCCTGACGTGCCGGTACCGGAGAGCCGATACACAATACGCGAACCGTCTGCGAACAGGATGCGCAACCCGTGCCCGGAACTCAGGCTGCCGTCTACAGGATCCGTGTAGCAAAAGTCATCGGCAGCGCTGACGGTATGGCCGGCAAAGGACTGACCGGGCAAACCGGGCAACTGCTGCTCCAATGACGACATCAACGCAGCGGCCCTCTCCACGTCCACGCGCTCATAGTCGTGACGGCTGAAATAATCCCTGCCGTAGCGTTGCCAGTGCTCCCTGAGAATACTGCGCGCGGGCTTGTTCAATTCCGCAATCAGATTCAGCCAGAACAGTACTGCCCACAGGCCATCCTTCTCCCGAATATGGCTGGAACCAGTACCGAAACTCTCCTCACCACACAGGGTTATTCTGTCGGCATCCATCAAATTGCCAAAAAACTTCCAACCCGTGGGTGTTTCAAAGCAGGGAATACCGAGTCCGGCCGCGACGCGGTCTACCGCACGACTGGTGGGCATGGAGCGGGCGATACCCTTAAGGCCCCCGGCGTAGGCCGGAATCACGGTGGAATTGGCCGCCAAAATCGCCAGTGAATCACAGGGATTGATGAACACCCCGCTGCCCAGCACCATGTTGCGGTCACCATCGCCATCGGAGGCCGCTCCGAAAGCCAGCGGCTCGTCACCATTCATGCGCGCTACAAGATCGCTCGCATGCGCGAGATTCGGGTCCGGGTGACCGCCGCCGAAGTCATCCAGCGGCACCGCGTTGATAACTGTTCCAGTGGGCGCTCCGAGTCGCTCCTCCAGAATTTCAAGCGCATACGGACCGGTGATTGCATGCATGGCATCGAAACAAACACGAAAACGCCGATGGCCCAACAGGGCAGCGATCTTGGGAAAGTCAAACAGCGATTCCATCATGTCCGCGTAGTCTGCTACCGGATCAATGACTTCAATCTCAGTTCCACCCAGACGCACTGTTCCCAAGCGGTCCAGATCAATATCCGCTGTTTCCATTGTCAGATAGTGATCGATACGTTGACTGGCAGCGAAGATGGCCGCCGTTACCGATTCCGAAGCCGGCCCACCGTTGGCACCATTGAACTTGATGCCAAAATCGCCCTCCGGACCGCCGGGGTTGTGGCTAGCAGACAGCACGACCCCGCCATCCAGACCATGTTTGCGGATGACGCAGGAGGCCGCGGGCGTCGACAAAAGGCCTCCACGCGCCACCAGCACACGACGACAACCGTTGGCGGCCGCCATGCGCAGGACAACCTGGGCCGCATGCCGGTTGTAGTAGCGCCCGTCGCCGCCCAGCAGCAGTGACTTGCCGCTGCAGCCACCGAGGGCGTCGAATATGGACTGGACAAAAGCCTCCAGATAATGCGGGCGGCTGAATTCCTTAACGGTCTTGCGCAGGCCTGAGGTGCCTGGGTTTTGCCCCACCTGCGGCTGGGTATTAACCCTGACTACTGACATTTACTATCCTTAGAAAAAAAACGATCAGGCATACCCTTCGGGCTGCCCCAGCATGCCGCGGGTGACCAGGACCACACCGCTGTCGGTGACCCGAAACCCATTGGCGCGATCCTGCGCTGCATCGTGCCCAATAATCATCCCCTTGGGAATCACGCAACCGCGATCGACGATCGCGTTCCGCATCCTGACATTTCGACCTACTTCGACCTGAGGCAGGATGACCGACTTGTCGATTGTCGAGTAGGAGTTGACCCGGACATCGGAGAACAGGACCGTGTTGCTGACCTGACTACCCGATACAATACAGCCGCCTGAAACCATAGAATCGACCGCGCTTCCGCGGCGATCATCGCGGTTAAATACAAATTTCGCGGGAGGCGACTGCTCCTGATAGGTCCATACGGGCCAGTCTTTCTCGTACAGGTTGAGCAATGGAGAAGTGGCGACAAGCTCCATATTGGCTGTCCAGAAAGAATCCAGTGTACCGACATCGCGCCAATAGGCCTTGCCACCGGTCTTGGAGTCTCGGAAGGGATAGGCGTGCAGGTAAGCGCTTTTCAACATGTCCGGAATAATATCGTTGCCAAAATCGTGCGAGGACTCCAGATTGGCTGCATCCCTGATCAGACGATCAAAGAGGAACTCCGTGTTGAAAATATAGTTGCCCATTGACGCCAGGGTGAGTCCCGGTTTACCCGGGATTTCCGCCGGGTGGGGCGGTTTTTCCTGGAACCCGGTTATCCGGTTATTCGAGTCCACCTGCATAACGCCGAAGGCACTTGCCGCTTCCCCAACAGGGACCTCCAGGCAACAGACCGTCATGTCCGCTCCGGACTCAACGTGAGCAACCAGCATGGGTCCGTAGTCCATTTTGTAAATGTGATCCCCGGAAAGGATCATCACATACTTTGGCATTTCGGCACGGATAATATCCAGGTTTTGATAGATGGCATCAGCCGTACCCTGGTACCAGTCGTCCGAATAGCGCTGCGAAGCAGGCAGGATTTCCACGTACTCGCCCAGCTCTTTCTTGAAATGACTCCAGCCCCGCACCAGGTGTCGCACCAGAGAGTGGGCCTTGTACTGGGTCAATACGCCGATGCGGCGTATCCCGGAATTGACACAATTGGACAGGGGAAAATCGATGATGCGGTACTTGCCACCAAAATACAGTGCAGGCTTGGCGCGCCAGTTCGTCAGCTCGTACAGCCGTGAGCCGCGCCCGCCGGCAAGTACCAGTGCCATGGTATCCCGGGTGAGACGACTCACATAGCGGGGGTTCTGGTCGTCTTCCATGCTCACTCTCCTTCGACAACAACTACACCACCCAGCGACGCTTTACCAAACAGCCGGTTCTGCAAACCATATCTCATCAGCATACTCGCTGATAGTACGATCACTGGAAAAGCGACCGCTCGCGGCGGTATTGAGAATGCTTTTGCGAGCCCACAATGCGGGGTTACGGTAGCAGTCACTCACCCGCTGTTGCGCATCCACATAGCTGCGGAAGTCCGCTGCAATCATCCAGGGATCGGTGCGGCTGCGAATCGCGTCCGCGACTGGAGCGAATATACCTGATTCCAGTAAATTGAAGTGGCCACTGTCGAGCAGCTGCATGACCCTGGCGAGATCGTCATCAGCGGCTATCGATGACACGGGATCATAATTCCTGTGCCGTGCTTCCACCTCCTCCGCAGTCAGGCCGAAGAGGAAAAAATTGTCCTCTCCCACCGCCTCGCGAATTTCGATATTGGCGCCATCCAGTGTGCCAATGGTAATCGCGCCGTTCATCATGAACTTCATGTTGCCAGTACCCGAGGCCTCCTTGCCCGCAGTGGATATCTGCTCCGACAGGTCGGTACCCGGACAGATGATCTCCATCGCCGTCACCTGGTAGTCGGGCAGGAACGCCACACGTAACCAGTCATGCAGCCGCGGGTCACGGTTCACCACAGTAGCCACGTTGTTGATCAGCTTGATAATCAACTTGGCCATCGCGTAACCGGGCGCGGCCTTGCCGCCGAATAGTACACAACGCGGCTGAAGGTTCGCGGTTTCGCCACTCAGCACGCGCTCATAGAGATGCATCACATGCAGGATGTTGAGCAGCTGACGCTTGTACTCGTGTATGCGTTTGACCTGCACATCAAACAGCATGTCTGTCGCAAAAGACACGTTGCATCGTTCCTTCACCATGCGCGCCAGGGCTGCCTTGTTATTGCGCCGGATGGTCATGAAACGCCGGGCAAAATTACTGTCGTCCGCCAGCGGTGCCAGCGCCTGCAACTGCTCCAGATCGGTCACCCAACCCGGACCCAGGGTTTCATGGAGCAGGCCCGCCAGACCCGGGTTACACTCCGCGAGCCAACGACGGGGGGTCACTCCGTTGGTCTTGTTGTTGAATTTTCCTGGCATCAGCTCATGAAAGTCCCGAAACAGACCTTCCGTCAGCAGTCGGGTATGCAGGGCCGCTACGCCATTCACGGAGTGACTGCCAACGATTCCAAGGAAGGCCATGCGCAACATCGGCTCAGGCCCCTCCTCCACCATCGACATGCGCGCCTGACGTTCGGTATCACCGGGCCAGCGGTCCGCGACCCGCGACAGGAAGCGGGCATTGATCTCATAAATAATTTCCAGCAAGCGCGGAAACAGCTCCCCGAACAAACTCACCGGCCACTTCTCCAGTGCCTCCGGCAACAGGGTATGGTTGGTATAAGCCATGGTGCTGTTAGTGATGCTCCAGGCATCGTTCCAGCCGAGGCCATGTTCATCCATCAGCAACCTCATCAGCTCGGCGATGGCGATGGTGGGGTGAGTGTCATTAAGCTGGAAACCGTTACAACGGGCGAATCCGCTGAAATCCTCGCCCCGAGCTGCAACCCAGCGCGTGAGCACGTCCTGCAGGCTCGCGGATGCAAGAAAGTACTGCTGGCGCAGGCGCAGACTTTTGCCCTGCTCGCTGGCATCGTTCGGATACAGCACCATAGTGATCTGTTCCGCCTCGTTCTTGGCGGCAACCGCATCGGTGTAGCTCCCCGCATTGAATTCGTTAAAATCAAACTCGTCCGTGGCCTCGGCCTTCCACAAGCGCAGCGTATTTACTGTGCCGTTACGGTACCCGGGCACGGGAATATCATAAGGCACCGCCAGCACATCCCGGGTATCTGCCCAGCGTACGCGCCAGGCTCCCTCCGCATCACGGTAGTGTTCGCTGCGGCCGAAAAACCGGATCCGCCGGGTTGCCTCCGGACATTCGATTTCCCAGGGATTGCCAAAGCGCAGCCAGCGATCCGGATCCTCTATCTGGTAGCCATTTTCAATACGCTGATGGAACATCCCGTACTGATAACGTATGCCGTAGCCAGTTACCGGGAGCTGAAGAGTCGCACAGCTATCCAGAAAACACGCGGCGAGGCGACCGAGACCACCATTGCCCAGGCCAGCATCAACCTCCTCTTCCTGCAACTGCTCAAGATCGCGAGCCCAGGACTGCAATGCCTCACGCACCGGACCCTCCAGATCGAGATTGAGCAATGCATTGCCCAGAGTCCTGCCCATGAGAAATTCCAGCGACAGATAGTTAATGGTCTTGCAGCCCTGCTCACGATAACGCTCACGGGTGTCCTGCCAGCGCGCCACCAGCCGGTCGCGCACTGTCAGTGCCAAAGCCTGGTAAAGGTGGAAAACCGTGTCGCTACCAGCGTCGTCGCGCCCCAGGGTGAGGCTGTAGTGGCGCAGCAGATCTTCTTCCAGCGTGGTGGCCTTGAGGGCGCGAGCCAGTTTCTGGTTCATCGGCAGTGTCGCTCCGTGGCTATCATGGCGATGGCGGAACCATCCCCGGGCTGTCATCGACCGTGCAATTGGTGAGTATCTGTAGTGAACAGGCGGCCAGAATCACGGTAACAGGTGCCGGCAGGCAGGGCGCCTCCGCCCCGTGCAATGCATCGGGATCTGCGGTGTCCACCACCAGCCGCCAGCCAGGGGTCGCAATCGCGGGCAGGGTAAAACTGTTTTCCTCGCGGGCGGCATTGAAAATTACCAGCAGGCAGCGGGACTCGCCGGTTTCATCATCAGGCTTTTCCGTCAGCAAATAGCCCAGCAGCTGGTTGCGATGTTCGTGCCAGTGCTCATCCCGCATCAGGCGGCCGTCCCCATTCAACCACTGGATTCCGTCATCCAGGGGAGCATTGGGCCGGTGTCGGTATTCAAAGGCCTGCAACACGGAAAACTGCCGTCGCAGGTCCAGCAGCTTGCGAGTAAACGCCACCAACTCAGCGGCGTCGCGCTCACTATCGTCCCAGTTCATCCAGTTGAGTTCATTGTCCTGGCAATAGGCATTGTTATTGCCCTGCTGGCTGCGGCCGCGTTCATCCCCCGCCAGCAGCATTGGGACCCCCTGAGACACCGCGAGTGTAGCGAGGAAGTTGCGCTGCAACCGCCGTCGCAACGCCTCCACAGCGAGGTCTTCGCTGGGACCCTCGACGCCCTGGTTGTCGCTATGATTTTCCCGGTGACCGTCATTGTTGTCCTCGCCATTGGCCTCGTTGTGGCGGCGGTTATAAGTGACCAGGTCACGCAGGGTAAAGCCATCATGACTGGTAACGAAGTTTATGCTGGCGCGTGGTCGTCGGCCAGCGTGTTCGAAGATATCGCCCGAGCCGTGCAGACGCCGTGCCAGCTCCGGCAGCTGGCCGCTGTCACCGCGCCAGTAACGCCGTACGGTATCCCGATAGCGATCGTTCCACTCACTCCAGTTCGCCGGGAAACGACCCAGCTGGTAGCCGCCTGGCCCTACGTCCCAGGGTTCCGCGATCAACTTGCAGGAGGACAGCAAAGGATCCTGTGAGAGCACCTGGAAAAAGGTCGCGGCGCTGTCGAACCCCTGCTCGGTGCGCCCCAGCACCGTGGCGAGATCAAAGCGGAAGCCGTCAACACCCATAGTGCCTGCCCAGTAGCGCAGACTGTCGGTAACGAGCTGCATCACGCGCGGGTGGCGTATGTTGAGTGTGTTTCCGCAACCGGTGTCATTGACGTAGAAACGGCGGTCGCTGGGAAGCAGCTGGTAATAGGAGAAATTGTCGATCCCGCGAAAACTGAGGGTCGGCCCCAGATGATTGCCTTCGCAGCTGTGGTTGAATACCACATCCAGAATCACCTCCAGCCCCGCCTGGTGAAACCGGTCCACCATTGTGCGGAATTCATGGATGCCATTGCCGCTCAGGTAGGCCGGGTGTGGTGCGAAGAATGAAAGGGTGTTGTAACCCCAGTAGTTGCTCAGCCCCTTTTCATACAGATGGTACTCATCAATGAAAGCATGCACGGGCAAAAGCTCGACCGAGGTAATACCCAACGCTTTGAGGTAACGGATAACCGCAGGCTGCGACAACCCTGCGAAGGTGCCACGCAGAGCCTCAGGAACCTCGGGATGACGCAGGGTGAAGCCGCGCACATGGGTTTCGTAGATTACGGCCTTGCGCCAGGGCACTAGAGGAGTAAGTGTCTCCCTGCATGGGTCGCTACGTTCACAGACCACCGCCTTCGGGACCCAAGGCGCATTGTCGCGTCTGTCATAGGCGAGGTCCTGCGCACTGTCATCACGCGGGTAGGCAAAGTGCGCATCGTGCCAACTGAAGCGGCCTGCCAGCCGCGGAGCATACGGGTCCAACAACAGCTTGTGGGGATTGAAGCGGTGGCCTGCATGAGGGTCAAACGGACCATGCACACGATAACCATAGCAGGTGCCCGGATGTACCTCCGGCACATAGCCGTGCCAGATGTCGTGGGTGCGCTCTGGCAGGGTAAGACGCTCGATCTCACGTTTCCCTGCAGGGTCGTAAAGGCACAGCTCAACGGCGGTCGCATGCGCCGAAAACAGGGCAAAGTTGGTACCCTGACCGTCGAAAGTCGCGCCCAAGGGACGTGGCTCACCCGCCAATATCTTCATTGCCCGGGCTCCGTATCATCCAGTAACAGCATCAGGGTAGCCAGTGGCGGCACGGTCAGGGTGAGCGTCCAGGGGTAACCATCGCAGGCCCCGGGGACCGCTTCCACCCCACCCAGGTTGCCCTGACCACTGCCACCGTAATGATGGGCGTCGGTATTGATGCATTCCCGATACCAACCTGGGTCAGGCACCCCAACCCGGTAGCGGTGGTGGACCTGTGGAGTAAAGTTGGATATCACCAGCAGTCGCGGACGCTGGGCGTGTCCCCAGCGCAGCCAGGCGTACACCGACACCGCCTTGCGATCTGCCTGCAGCCACTGGAAACCACCGGGTTCACAATCCTTCTCGTAGAGCGCGGGCACGTTTCGATAGAGCCGGTTCAGATCGCCCACCAAACGCTGCATGCCTCGATGTGGCGCCTGTTCCAGTAGCGCCCAGTCCAGTCCGCGGTCGTGGTTCCACTCCCGGCACTGGGCGAATTCGTTGCCCATGAACAGCAGCTTTTTGCCGGGATGACCCCACATGAATCCCAGGTAGGCACGAAGATTGGCGAACCGTTGCCATTCATCCCCGGGCATTTTGCCCAGCAGCGCACCCTTGCCGTGCACCACCTCGTCATGACTCAGGCACAGCACAAAGTTCTCATCCCAAGCGTAAACCATACTGAAGGTCAGCTCGTCGTGGTGATAGCGGCGGTGGATCGGGTCCCTTGCCATGTAGCGCAGGCTGTCGTTCATCCAACCCATGTTCCACTTGAAACCGAAGCCCAGACCGCCGTCGTGGACGGGCCGGGACACACCGGGCCAGGCCGTGGACTCTTCTGCCACCATCATCACCCCTGGATGGCGCGCGTGGACTCGCTCGTTCACTCGTTGCAGCAGGCGGATGGCCTCCAGGTTTTCGCGCCCTCCCTGCTCATTGGGCAGCCACTCGCCAGCCTTGCGGCTGTAGTCGAGGTACAGCATCGACGCCACGGCATCGACCCGCAAGCCGTCCAGGTGGTATTCCGAGAGCCAGTAGTTGGCGTTGCTGAGCAGGAAACTGACCACCTCACGCCGCCCGTAGTTGTAGATCAGCGTATTCCAGTCCGGATGAAAACCCCTGCGGGGATCTTCATGTTCATATAGCGCGGTTCCATCGAAACGCCCGAGGCCGTGGGGATCAGTGGGAAAGTGGCCGGGAACCCAATCCAGCAGTACACCAAGTCCAGCCTGGTGACAGCAGTCGACAAAGCAACGGAACTCGTTCGGGGTACCGAAGCGGATTGAGGGCGCATACAGACCCACCGGCTGGTAACCCCAGGAGCCATCAAACGGATATTCGCTGATCGGCATCAGCTGGATATGGGTGAACCCCAGTTCGAGCACATAGGGAATCAGCTCGTCCGCCAACTCCAGATAGCTGAGATATCGACCACCCTCACTCTCCCGTCGCCGCCAGGAACCCGCGTGGACTTCGTAAATCGCAACCGGTCGCTGCTGCTGCGCCGTGCGGGAGGCCATCCAGACGTCATCGTTCCAGACATACTCGCCCTCATGCAACAGCACCCGACTGGCGGTCTCCGGCGGATGCTGCATGGACTGGGCAAAAGGATCCGCCTTCAGCGGCAACACTGTGCCGTCCCCAGCCATCACCTCGTATTTGTAGAGCGCCTGGTCGGCGACTCCGGGAATGAAGATTTCCCAGACGCCGGAGGCTGGATGCCTGCGCAATGCATGCTGGCGCCCGTCCCAGCCATTGAAGTCGGCAACAACAGCGACTCTTCGCGCTGACGGAGCCCAGAGCGTAAACAGAACCCCGTCTACCCCATCAACGGTGCGCGCGTGAGCACCGAAACGCTGATAGGCGAACTCTTCAGTACCTTCGCAAAAATAATAGAAATCACCATCACTAACCTGAGGCAGAAAGCGGTAAGGATCCTCGACGTCGACGACACCGGTGTGTGTCTGCACGCGCCAGCGGTAGGCCACACAAGGCCTGGCGCCATCCAGAACCGCCTCGAACAGGCCCACATCGTGAATGCGCTGCAAGGGGGCGAGCACCTGCCCGGTCACTCTATCGATCATGGTCACCGTCTCTGCCCAGGGCAAAAGCGCCCGCGCCACCATACCTCGGCCCCGCGGATGTTCGTGTAACCCCAGCACCGCAAAGCTGTCAGTGTGCTGACCACTCACCAGAGCCTCGATCTGTCGCACATCCAGAACAGGGCACCACGACGAGTCAGCCGGCGTCATATACGTCGCTCCCGGTTCACTGAGGCCAGAAGCGCCTGCACCTGCGGTGACGCAAATATATCTTTTGTCGACTGCGACTGCTTGCGCCGCCAATTGGGATACTCTCGCCAGGTACCGGGAATATTCACGGGTTCCGCCACCAGTTGCAGGTCCTCCAACTGCAGTAGCAGCAGGCGCGACCTGCCCCGCGCACAGGCCTGATGGATTGCACTGCACAAAGCCATGTCCATCTCCGACCCCACGGCTTCAGGAAGCAGGCCACTGGCATCCAGCCAGGCAAGCAACTCGGCGCGATCAGCGGCACGTTCTTGCTCCAGTTTCCCCAGTGCATCCCCATCTGGAATCAGGCCAAGTTCACGGCGCCGTCGCAAATCACTCCCCGCCCACCAGTCGGCAAGTGTGGGCACGTCGTGGTTGGTCACCATCAGGAGCGCATCCTCCGCCAGCTCTTCCGGTGCCCGAAACCGGCCATCGGGATGCTTCTCGAAATAGAACAGGCGGTTCCCAAGCAGCGCACTGCAGCGCATGGCCTCGCGGAATTCGCCGGGGACCACACCAAGATCCTCGCCAACCACCACGCAACGATGACGCCAACTCTCCAGACGCAAGAGCGCGAGCAGATCATCACGCGGGTAAAACACATACAAGCCTGCACTGTCCTTCTCATCATGCAAACACCACCACAACCGCATAAGAGCCATGACGTGGTCCACCCGCAGCGCTCCGCAGGCGCTCATATTCCTGCGCAACAGCTTCGTGAAAGCGGAGAATCCCGATTCCCGCAGTCGGAGCGGATGTGGCGCCGGCAGCCCCCAATCCTGACCGTGGGGGGCAAAAGGATCGGGAGGAGCGCCGATACTCGCCTCGGCAAGGTATAGCCCAGCTGACTGCTCCACCTCATAGCCCCGCCCGATGGCACCCACTGCGAGATCCCGCATCAGTCCGATGCGCATACCCACCGCCAGCGCCCGCTGCTGGCAGGCCTGCAGCTGCGCGCTGGCAACCCACTGCAACCAGATATAGAACCGGGGCTCCGTTCGATGCAGCCGGGCCCAGTTATTATGACGCATCTCGAAACGGGCAAAGCCATCAAGATCCGCACCGCCCTGCGTGACAAAACGCTGGAAGTCACTGCCTCGCTGTGTGCCGGCATCAACCTGTTCGCGAAGAAAGACGCTGAACATGGCCTCCAGGGCCTCGTACTTGAGCCCGTTTACTGCTTCGTAATCCACAAGCGGCGCAGCACGAAGCAGCGCCCGCTGCTTTCCCCAACCGCCGGCCGCCACCGTTTCAGCCACCCACGCCCACTCCGGTTCGCGTTCGGGGTCGATATACTGAGGGTTGAGAAAGCGGCGATCCGAAGGGCTGTACGGGCTCGCGATAGCATCACCATCTGTGCAGGGGGCATGCAAAGGATTCAAACCAATCAGATCTGCCCCTGCCGCCGCGGCCAGCGGCAACAGTTCAAGCAGGTCGGTAAAGTCTCCCACCCCCCAGTTGCGCGCGGAACGCAGCGTGTAAAGCTGGCAACTGATGCCCCAAAGGCGCTCACCGGCGACCATGTCCGGGACATAGAACCTGTCGGGACAGGCCATGAGAGAGCAGCTCACGGACTGCGCGCCGTCTGTCACCCACAAGGTATGGTAGCCCGGCTCCAGCGCTGGCAAAGGCAGCTGGCGGGCAGTGTAGCGAACGCCATCCGCAAGGTAATTGCCTGTCTCCGGCAGGGTATCCGGACGGCACTCCCCCGCCAGGATCTTGCCGTTCTCAAGCGTCAGATTCCAGGTAAAGGTCGTTGCCTGCTGGGCAGGATGGAGACGCAGGGCTATTTCCGGCGCCGTTGCCGCAGTGACGCTGTACCGTGGCAGCCATAGCCGCCACGGGGCCACGTCCAACTCCGCGACCGCTGTCGACAACGCCAACGGATCTGCGGGTTCTATGCCCATCAGGCGCAACGCACGTTGCCGCTGTTCCAGAGGCACCTCCTGCCGCTGACCTTGGTAGTCCAGATAATCGGCAGAAATACCACACAGGTAGAACAACTTTTCCAGTTCGCTCATGAACGGACCCGGTTGTGATGTCACGTGTGCACTGAGCTGCACACAACGATAATCATACGTGAGATTGGGGCCATGGGCAGATGTTCTACAGCGGGCGCCAAACTCCGCAAGACACTACCGCCCCACTGTGACCGATTGTCACTCCCCGCGCGCACCAGCGCCCGCTATACTGCCGGGGTGATGACGACAATAGCCTCTCCCAATTCCGCCTACAGCCCGTCGCTGGCCAACCTGCGCAGCCTGCTCGCGATTCGGGCCATCGCATTGCTCGGTCAGGCAGGTGTACTCGCCTACGTGCTGCTGGTAAGCCGCACCACGCAAAGCCTGTGGGGCATGGCGGCCAGCCTCGTACTGCTCGCCGTGATCACCGTCGCCAGCCTCTGGTGGAGTACCACGGCGCGGGACATCGGCAACCGCACCTTCTTTGCCCAGCTGATGGTCGACGTGGTTGGCTGGACTGCACTGATGTACTACAGCGGTGGAGCCGACAATCCATTCATCTCCTACTACATAGTACCGCTGGTTGTGGCGGCCGCCGTGCTGCCCTGGCGCTACACCTGGCTGGTTGCGGCAGCCTCGGTGGCGGCCTACAGCCTGTTGCTGTATTTCCGGGTGCCCTTCCCGCTATTTTCCCCCCACGCGGCGATGGGCCACCAGCAGGGCAGCGTGCACAGCCTGGGCATGTGGTTCAATTTTCTTTTCAGCGCCGGCTTGATCACCTACTTCGTCGTACGCATGGCGGCCGTGCTGAGAGCGCAGGAAGCAGACGAGATGCGACGCCGCGAGGACCGTCTGCGACATGACCAGATTCTGGCGGTGGCCAGCCTCGCCGCAGGTACCGCGCATGAGCTGGGCACGCCGCTGGGCACCATGACCCTGCTCGCAGAGGAGCTGCAGCAGGACGCGTCGCTGGGCGACCAGGCACGAGAGGATATCGCCTTGATGCAGCAGCAACTTCTGCAGTGCAGGAAAATCCTGGCGGAACTCAGCAACACTGCGGAGGTTTCCGCCGCGGGTACCCGGCAGCGGCGGCAGGCTGACCGGCTGGCGAAAAGCTGCGTGGAGCACTGGGCGGCCAGGCGGCCGCGCGTGTCCTGTCAGCTGCAGGTCCTCGGACAGGGGCCTGCACCCCAGGTCTCTTACGACCAGACCCTGCCGCAGGCCCTGGAAAACCTGCTGAACAACGCCGCCGACACCGGTGCCGAGCGGGTCGAAGTCACAGTCGACTGGAATGCCGACACGGTCAGCATCGGGGTGCGGGACAATGGCCCCGGGGCCCCAGCCGATGTGCTCGCGCGCATGAGCGTAACCGCGTCGCCGGTTTCCGTGGCAGGCCCAGGCGCCAACGCGACCGGCAGAACCCATGGCGGCCTGGGGATCGGGCTGCTGCTCGCACGCGCCACCGCCGAGCGCCACGGGGGCCATATCCGCCTGGAAAACCCCACTGATGGAGGCTGCCTGGCCACCCTCACAATGCCGGCGGAGCCTGCAGATGGATAGCCCTGCACGCATACTGCTGGTGGACGATGACCCCACGTTCACCGGCGTGCTGACGCGCGGCCTGGAGCGCCGCGGCTTCACGTGCCGCGCCTGCGCGAGCGCCGAAGATGCACTGCGCTGCTGCCGTGAGTTTGCCCCCAGCCACATCCTGCTCGATCTCAACATGCCGGGGCGCTCCGGGCTGGCAGCACTGCCGGACCTGCTCAAGGAGGCCCCCGAAGCCCGCCTGGTGGTGCTCACAGGCTACTCGAGTATCGCTACCGCCGTAGAGGCCATCAAGCTCGGTGCCGTACAGTATCTCTGCAAGCCGGCAACCGTGGATGAAATTCTCCTGGCCTTTCGCGGGGAGCAACCGGCGCCGGAACACGCCACACACCCACCCTCTCTGGACCGCATGGAGTGGGAGCACCTACAGCGTGTACTGAATGCAAACGATGGCAACATTTCTGCCACGGCGCGTGCACTGGGCATGCACCGCCGCACGCTGCAGCGGAAACTGCAGAAACGCCCGGTACGTCGCTGAACGCCGATCGGCTAGCGATCGCGGAAAACCGGCGGGCGCCGCTCGACAAAAGCCAGCCCCGCTTCCGCTGCATCCTCGCTCAAGCCAAGCAGGGTCTGGTGGCGGTCTTCCATGGCCATGGCCGCCTGCAGGCTGGGGGCATCAATGGCGTAATTCAGCGCCTCTTTGGTCAGACGCAGCCCCATCGGCGTCGCCGCCAGCATGTCGTCGATGTAGCCCTGCGCCTCGGCTGCCAGCCCGTCCTCTGCCACCACACTGGAGACCAGGCCGGTGGCCAGCGCGCGCGGCGCGTGAATGAAACGTGCGGTCAACAGCAGCTCCGAAGCCAGCGCAGCGCCCACCAGGCGTGGCAGGAAATAACTGCTGCCCATGTCACAACCGGTCAGCCCGATGGACAGGTAGGCGGCATTCATGCGTGCCGATTCGGCGGCAATTCGTATATCCGATGCCAGCGCCAGGCTGAAACCGCCACCACAGGCAGCGCCCTGCAGCAAACTGATAACAGGCTGCGGGCAGGCACGCATGGCCTGGTAGATACCGGCAATGCGACGCTGCACCTTCCAGATGCCGCGCGGGGAACGCGGCTGCGGATTGAACTCGGGTTCTGTCAGATCAAGTCCCGCACAGAAGTTACGTCCGGCTGCCCGCAGCACAACCACCCG
The DNA here is from genome assembly GCA_002414665.1 of Halieaceae bacterium UBA5085. GTDB lineage: Bacteria > Pseudomonadota > Gammaproteobacteria > Pseudomonadales > Halieaceae > Haliea. The sequence goes on along the minus strand of DIAF01000027.1, from coordinate 36,441 downwards.
TACCTCCTCGCGGTCACGCAGTGCGGTAAAGTAGGTCAACAACGCATCGACCAGCGCAGCATTCAACGCATTGCTGCGCTCTGGACGGTTCAGGGTAAGCCAGTCGACCGGGCCATGCTGCTCAATCAAAAGTGGGGGGACAGTCTCCATCGCACAGGGATCCTCGCTATTGTTCCCGTTAGTTTACCCGGCGATGGCAGCGCTTGCCCGTCTGCAAAGCTCACGCAGCAACGCGTCTCCCGCCGCTGCCATATCCAGTGCACCACCGCCGACAGCCTCCAGCTGTGTGTCGGCACCTCCCGAGGCGAACAGCTGATCCAGCTCTGCCTCCAGACGCGCGTCGATCAGGCCACGCAACTCCGCCCGCAGCTGTTGTTGACGACGCGACGCCAACTCCCCGGACAGGGTGATGGCTTCGCGATGTGACGCAATCGCTGCCCAGAGATCCGCCGCGCCACGCCCCTCGGTCGCTACCGTCTCGACAATCGCCGGTCGGCGCTCCATCGGCAGGGAGGCCAGTGCACTTTCCAGATCCCGCCGGGTCGCCTGCAGGCCAGCCTTGTCGGCTTTGTTGATCACGAATATATCCGCGACTTCCATGAGCCCCGCCTTGTTGGCCTGAACCTCATCGCCCCAACCCGGGTTGAGTACCACCACAACAGTGTCCGTGGTGGATGCCACGTCCAGCTCCACCTGCCCTACCCCGACCGTCTCAATCAGAATCAGTGGCCATCCACAGGCTTCCAGCAGGCGCCGGGCACTGCGGGTCGCCACGGCAAGCCCTCCGAGCTGGCCACGGGACGCCATCGAACGGATAAATACCTGGCTTGATGCAGCGTGCGAATGCATGCGCACGCGGTCGCCCAGCAGTGCACCACGACTCAGCGGCGATGTCGGATCCACTGCAAGCAGGGCCACACGCCCCGCATCCGTCAGCGCTTCACCCAGCAGCGTGTTCACCAGCGTGGACTTGCCGGCACCGGGGGCTCCGGTGATACCGACGGTATAGCCCGCAGCGCCGCGTGAGGATAACCCGCGCTCTACGCATGCCGCAGCGTCACCGCCGCGTTCCAGCACGCTGATCAGCCGGGCGAGCGCACCGCGATCACCGGCACGTGCCCGTTCGAGCAGCTGGTCTGTGTCCTGCGCTGATTGCTGGCTCACCGCCATCCCCCGTCGCTCAGGCGGCACCCGTCAGGCGTACGGCGGCCGCCACGATGTCGGGCAACTGGCTACCCGGCGGGTAAACCTCAACACCCAGCCCCTCAAGCTTGCGCTTGGCATGTGGCGGCACCACACCACCGACGAAGATGGGCACCTCCGGCCTTGACTCACGCACCATGCCGATGGCGCGCACGGCAACGTCCACGTGGCCCCCGATATTGAGGCCCACGAGATCGACGTCTTCGTCAATACTCGCCTGCATCACTTCTTCAGGGCGTGCCATGCCGATCATGATGACTTCAAAGCCTGCGTCACGCAGCGCCTTGGCAACGACGGTAGGGCCGCGCCAATGCCCATCGAGGCCGGTCTTTGCCATCAATATGCGTTTTCCTGCTGTGCTCATGTGTATCGCCTCAGGTCTGAATTGGAGTCGCCCAGTCACCAAACACGGAGCGATAGACATCGCCGATTTCTCCCAGGGTCACCTCAGCGGCCAGGGCATCCATCATCGCGGGCATGATGTTTTCGCCGTCACGACAGACTGACTCCAGCGCCCCAAGCGCTTGCGAGGCGCCTTTCTCGTAGCGTGTTCTGCGCACCTCGTGCAGCCTCTCCAGGGCGACATCGTAGGCGTCGTCGACACCCATAAACCCGTCCACATCGAAGGGCGACACATCATCTTTGTGGTCAGTCACGCCGATAATGACCTGCTCTCCACTCTCCTGCTGACGGAAGTCTTCGCTCTGGTTCTCCGCGGCACGTTCGTGCAACCAGCCGGAATCGAGGGAGGCGAGGAAGCCACCTTGCTCCATAATCTCGTCGAAGAACTCCCAGGCGCGCTCCACCAGTTCTGCAGTCAGTGTCTCAACATAATAGGAGCCACCCAGCGGATCGGTCACCGCCTGGATATTGGTCTCTTCCTGCAGGATCTGCTGAATCCGCACGGACATCTGGTGGGCATGTTCGGAAGGGATGGACAATGCCTCATCGTAACCGGAAACCCCGAGGGACTGGACTCCGCCAAGCGCCGCCGCCAGGGCCATCACCGTGCCGCGCACGATATTGTTCAGCGGTTGCTGGTAGGTCATCCGTGAACCGGCGGTCACGCAGTGAATGCGCAGGTTGGCGACCTTGGGGTTGGTAATAGCATAGCGACGTTCCAGTAGCTGCTGCCACATCAGGCGAGCAGCCCGCATTTTGCTGGCTTCCTCGAACAGATCCATGGACGCACGAAAATTCACACCGCCACAGGCGCGGGCCGCGTTCTCCAGAGGCATGGTGTTGCGGCGCTTGATTTCCTCGAGATACTCAACGGCGTTGGCAAACAGGGCTCCGAGCTCCTGATAGGCGTTGAGTCCCGTGTCGGCACCGTTGTAACCGGCGATGGAGACGGGCACCCAGCGGGGCAGGTGCTTGTCACAGAACTCCATGATATCGGCATTGAAGCGCAAGCCGTCCCGGGTGGGAATCTGTTGCTTGGTGACGCACCCGAGGTAGGTCAGGAAAAAATCGCTCTGGCCGGTACCGGGAAGACGTGCGAGGTCAACACCACGCTGTTTCGCCACCGTCCAGTAGCCTGCTAGCGCAAAGGGTGCGTGTTGCACAACGGCGCCACCCGCATGACCGTAACTGGTCGCCAGCGGCAGATCCTTCATACAGATGTCGATGTCGCGCACGCTCTGCATGACGGCCCCCGTCAGGCCAACATCCTCGCGGCGTGCCACGACATCGGGATGGTCCACGTTGTAGCAATGGTCGCCCGTGTTGCGATCATGCTCCATGATGAACCCGGTTTCGCCTTGCTCCAGCAGGAACCGGATACGCTCGTTTTCGTCCTCTGGCTTGCCGAAGCCGCTGAGTTGAAAGATACGCCAGGGCTTCGTGCGATAGCCAGTCGGGTAGGCTCCGCGGTGAAACGGGGACTCGCCGGGCGGGACAGCCACGTGCTTTCGGTGAGACTCGGGAACGTCGTCAGGAGCATAGAAATTCTTCAGATGCAGACCCGAAGCCGTGTTCCAAACCCTGCCGTTACCATTATTTGAATTCATAGGCGATTGCTGCAGTCGGGGTTAGAGGTCGCCAAACAATGTAGTACCGCCCCCAGCCTTTGTCTACCATAAATATTTTTTCCTTGACGATTAGTAAAAAAAGCTTACTCTTTGACAACGCATGCCTCACCAAAAAATAATGAGCACATCGGGAGCAGCTATGGCCATACAACCGAGCGTGGTCGGCCTGACCACAACGGAAAAAGTCTACCTCGGCGAACCTGCCGCCAAGGCACTGGCGGCAGAAGCAGAGCGATTGCAGGCCAAGCGGGTTTTCCTGCTGGTCAGCCGCACCCTGAATACCCAGACCGACGAAATTGAACGTATCCGCAAGGCACTGGGCCCCCGTGTCGCCGGGCTGTATGACGGGATGCCAGCGCACGCTCCGCGCAGCGCCGTGCTCGCCGCTGCAGCCATGGCCCGCGATGCGCAGGCCGACATGATTGTCACCGTAGGTGGCGGCTCGATTACCGACGCCGGCAAGATCGTCAGTCTCTGCCTGAAACACAACCTCCGGGAGCACGATGACCTCGAGCCCTACCACGTCTATGTCAATGACGAGGGGGAGGTGATAAAGCCCGAGTTCGAGGGCCCCGATATCCCGGTAATCATCTGCCCGACGACGCTTTCGGGCGGTGAATTCAACCCCCTGAGCGGGGCCACGGATGAGAAGATTCATCACAAGCAGGGATTCGAGCACCGTGCTATGGCACCGGTTGCCGTGATCCTTGACCCCGCGCTCACATTGCATACGCCGGAGTGGCTTTGGCTGTCGACGGGAGTCCGGGCACTCGACCACGCGCTTGAGACACTGGGGTCCCTGCAATCGAATGACTTCTGCGATGGTATGGCCGACTCCGCCCTGCGACTTCTGATTGAGGGTTTGCCCGGGGTCAAGAACAACCCGGGGGATCTGGAGGCACGACTGAAATGCCAGGTTGGCGCGTGGCAATCGATGATTCCAGTGATAGCCGGCGTTCCCATGGGCCTGAGCCATGCGATTGGCCACATCCTGGGCGGCACCTGCGATGTGCCTCATGGCTACTGCTCATGCGTCATGGCGCCGTCCGTGCTGGCCTACAACGCCCCGGTGAACGGCGAGCGCCAGAAACGCATCAGCCGCTGCTTTGGAGAGCCGGACAGGCCGGCCAGCGAACTGGTCGACGCGTTCATTCGCAGCCTCGGTATGCCGCGCTCACTGCGCGAGGTCAATGTTGGCAGCGACCGTCTGCAGCAGGTTGCCGAATACACGATGCTCGACCTCTGGGCGCGAACCAACCCGCGCCCGGTGACCGGCGCAGCCGATGTGCTACCGGTACTGGAAATGGCGCTGTAGCGCATCGGAGGAATGCAGCAGTGACCGCCGCCCGACCCGGAAAGAACCTCAAAGCGGAGCTCGCCCTGTTCAAGCGGCGCCGGATCCGCGATGAGGCGAGCCATCTGTTTTTTCGCTTCGGGTACGAGGGAACGACGATTGATGCCATTGCTGACCAGCTGCAGGTCACCAAGCCTTTCATCTACAGCTACTACAAGAACAAGGGCGAGATCCTCTACGACATCGCCGAGGTTGGCATCAGCGTCTCTCTGGAGGCGCTGAACAAGTCCCTGCTGTCGTCAGGGTCGCACTGGGATCGATTGAAGCTGGTCGTCGATCAGGTAGCGCGCCTGATCATTGAAAACCAGGAACACATCGTCGTGTATCTGCGCGAGGAAAAGAACCTCGAACAGGGCGCCGCGCGCCGGGTGCGCGAGAAGCGTTCCCTGTTCGACCACCGGCTGGCAGAACTGCTGACCAATGGTCACGCAGAGGGTGAATTTGACGTTGAGGATCCCGTCCTCACCGCCACGACCATTGGCGGCATGATGAGTTGGGTCGCGCTCTGGTACCAGCCGGGGGGAAGCTGGTCCGAAGCGGAAATCATCACGCATGTCATCCGCAGCGTTGCCAGGCTGGTTCTGCCACGCGCCATGCCCATGAGCAAGAACGCCGCAGGCAAGCGGCCCGCCACCCCGTAATGAATCGTTGATGGAGCTATGCCAATGACTGGCCACCAATGCGCCGATCCGAGGGTCCCAGACAGAGAAACCTGCGTGGTCAGGTATCTCATCGACCGGTGGGCAGAGCAACAACCTGACCACGTGTACGCAATCTTTGACGATGGCAGACAATGGACCTACGCCGAACTGCGCAATCAGGTCAGACAGGTTGCTGCTGGCCTGCATGCTCGGGGAGTCCGCCAGGGGGACCACGTCGCGGTGTGGCTGTTTGGAGGCGCCGAGGGCATCCTCAGTTTTTTTGCCATCAACTACCTGGGGGCGGTGTTCGTGCCCTTCAACACAGCCTACAAGGGCAACCTGCTGGCACATGTACTGGCCAACTCTGATGCCCGCCTGCTGATTGCACATGGCGAACTGGTCGAGCGGCTGGACGATATCGACACGGCGCTGATTGAGAAGGTACTTACCACCGGGACCACAAGCCCAAAGATAAAACTGCCCTGCGAGCCTTTTTCCGCCCTGGCGTCGACACAGGGTCAGCCTCCCGAACCCGCCAGTCCGATAGAACCCTGGAACACCCAATCGATCATTTACACCTCGGGCACAACCGGCCCGTCAAAAGGCGTACTCTCGTCCTATCTGCATCTGTTTACCAATGCCGGTCCGGAAACCTGGCACTTTATTACCGGCGAGGACAGGTTCCTGGTGAATATGCCGCTGTTTCATATTGGCGGCATGGGCATCATTTTTGTGATGCTGGCACGCGGCGGTTCGATCGCGGTCATGGAGAACTTCAGCACCGATAGTTTCTGGCCCTTCGTGCGCGAAACCGAGACGTCAGCAGCCTTCCTGCTCGGTGTCATGGCCACCTTCCTGCTCAAACAGCCGCCGACAGAAGACGACAGCAAGCATGGGCTGAAAAAGGTGTTCATGGTGCCACTGACGGAAGCGGCGAGCGACCTGCACCAGCGCTTCGGTATCGACGTCTACACCATTTTCAATATGACAGAGATCTCTTCTCCCATCGTCTCCGAACCGAATCCCACCCGGCGCGGCACCTGCGGCAAAGTTCGCCCCGGTGTGGATGTGCGCCTGGTCGATGAGAACGACTGCGAAGTGCCGCTGGGAGACGTTGGAGAAATGCTGGTGCGCACGGATCGCCCCTGGGGCATGAATCACGGGTACTACAAGAACCCCGAAGCGACCGCCGAAGCCTGGCGCAACGGATGGTTCCACACCGGGGATTGTTTCCGCCAGGATGAGGAAGGCTTTTTCTATTTCGTCGACCGGCGTAAAGACGCCATCAGGCGCCGCGGAGAGAACATCTCATCCTTCGAAGTCGAGGCGGAAGTGGTCGCCTTCCCTGCAGTGCGCGAGGCCGCTGCCTACGGCGTTCCCAGCGACGTCGGTGAAGACGATGTGATGGTGACCGTCGCCGCAGTTGAGGGGTCCGCGATTGATCCGGCTGAATTGCTCGATTTTCTGCAACAACGTATGCCCTACTTCATGGTGCCGCGCTACATAAGAATTCTACCTGAACTGCCCAAGACGCCTTCTGCAAAAGTGCAGAAGCACATCCTGCGCACCGAAGGTGTGACAGAAGACAGCTGGGACAGAGAACAACACGGCGTATCGATTCGCCGGGAAAAACTTAAATAGAAGGCAATAACAATTTACCAAAAAACATCCACGCGCGAGGAACAAACATGCATAACACGATAAGAACAGGCATTTATGCAGGGCTGCTTGGCGCCCTGGCACTCTCACAAACCACCCTGGCGCAGAACACCCTCGAGGAGGTCGTGGTCACTGCGACCAAACGCTCGGTCAGCCTCGATGATTTCTCCGGTGGTGCCAACGTGATTGGCGCCGATGACCTCGGCCCCGGGGGCATCGAAAACGTTCGCGACATGCTGGTCGCGGTGCCCAACATGTCGATCGGCGACCAGTTTGGCTTTGCCCGTGTGTTCATTCGCGGCATCGGCATGACCAGCATCGATATCGGTGGCGAGGGTGCTGTCTCCTTCCTGCAGGACGGCGCCATTATTCCGCGTCCCGCCGCCCAGTTGGCGGGCATGTTTGACCTCGCACAGGTGGAGGTACTGCGCGGCCCACAGGGCACACTCTACGGGCGCGGAGCCACGGCAGGGGCCATCAACCTGGTGACCAACAAACCCGGCGACGAATTCGGTGGCTACGCAAACCTCACGGTGGGCAACTACGGGCTGGGGCTGTTTGAGGGCGCAGTCGATATGCCCATGGCGCCCGATTTCTCAGTCCGTCTGGCCACCAAGCTGGAAAAGCGTGACGGCTATGGCGACAACCTGTTTACCGGCAATGATGTCGACGACCGTGATGCTCAGGCCTACCGCGCGACCTTTGCCTACAATCCAGATGCCGCCTGGGATGCCAACCTGTCATTGCAGTACTACGAAGAAGACGATAACAACTTTGCCTTTCACTATTTTGGCCCATCCCAGGGTACCGCCGGTGGCCTGCCGCCTGCAGTGCCTGTGCTTGGCGGCCGGACCGTGTTTGATGTCGGGGGCGACTTCTATGACATCAACTCGGACCAGGAAGCCATCAACACGCGCGAGGGCTACGGCGCCACGCTGCTGCTCAACTTCGAGCTCAGCGATAGCCTGAACCTTCGCTCGATAACGTCGCTGCAGGGGCTTGACCGCTTTCTCCGCGATGACCTCGATTCCACCGATGCCGACCTGTTCGGGCGCAACGACTACACGGAGGAAAGCGACTCCTTCGGCCAGGAATTCGTCTTCAATTACTCGGGTGACGGCTACGACCTGCTGGCGGGTGTCATGTACCTGCAGGAAGACCTCTATGGCAACGTCTTCGTACCCTTGAACAATATCTGCTTCCTGCTGGCGCCCGATCTCTGCGGCACACCGACTGGCGACGCCATCAACAGCGGCCGTTATGAGCAGAATGGTGACGTCGACATTACCGCCTACGGTGCCTTCGCGGAGGTGAACTACCCGATTACCGACACCCTCACCGTCATCGCCGGTCTGCGCTATAACTATGAAGAGAGGGAGGGCACTGGCTTCTTCCGCTTCGATGCCGCGGGTATCGACATCAGCACGGACAAATCCGCTGATTGGGACGACATTACGCCGCGCCTGACGCTGGAATATCGCAGCGACGATAATTCCCTGCTCTACGCCACGTACACCCAGGCCTTCAAATCCGGGGTCATCAACACCGGCAGCCTCAGCGACCCGCTCGACCCCGAAACGGTCGATGCCTTCGAAGCCGGCTACAAGTGGAGCGCGCCGGACGGTTCGCTGTCCTATGCGCTGGCCGCGTTTTATTATGATTATCAGGACCTGCAAATCTCCTTTGTTGATGAAACCAGCACCGTCACCACCATCAACGCCGCGAAGGCCGAGAACTACGGTATTGAACTGGAAATGGACGCCCAACTCGGTGGCGGGTTCTCGGTTGACCTGTATGCAACCTACCTGAGCGCGGAGTACAAGGAATTCCTGAACGGCGACTATGCCAATGCCTTTGCAGTCACCGACCTCAGTGGCAACACCCTGCCCAATGCACCCGAATACACACTGAAAGCCGGTGTGAACTACGAGGTGGCGATGGGAGACGGACTGCTGCATCTGCGCGGCGAAGCCTACTATCAGGACGACATCTACTTCACCGAATGGAACCGCAGCGACGCCTTCCAGGAAGGTTACGGTTTGTTGAATGCCCGGGCAGACTACGCCTTCCCCGGTGACAGCTGGGTTGTCAGCCTCTGGGCGAGAAACCTGTCTGACGAGGAGGTGATCTCTAACAACATCATTACCGCACCGCTCTACAACTCACTCCGCGTCGGCTCCATGCTGCCACCTCGCACCTACGGTGCCAGCGTGGCATACCAGTTCTGATGCGGTTTCTCTGCTCTCGCCGCACCCCGCGGGGCGCGGCGAGAGCGGATGTGTCGCGACATTAAAGTCCGATAGGGTAGCGTGGAATGGCTTCTTCAGAAAAACTGCAGCTGGGCGTATTCATGCCCAACTGCTCGAACATGCCCTCCATCTCGACACACGATGTTGTCGCGGATCAATGGCATTACGAGAGTAACGAACGCATTGCACTGTTCGCCGAGCGATTGGGCTTCCGCTATCTCTTTCCAGTGAGCCGCTGGCGTGGCTTCGGCGGTACAACCAATTTTCTCGGCACATCACTGGAAACCAATACCTGGGCCGCAGCCCTGCTGAGGGCCACGCGCAGCATCCGGGTCTTTTCCACCGTCCACGTTCCGTTGTTTCATCCCGTTGTCATGGCCAAGATCGGCGCCACCCTCGCACACATGAGCGGTGACCGGTGGGGGCTGAACGTGGTGAGCGGCTGGAGCGAACGCGAGTTTGGCATGATGGGCATCACTCTCGCGGAGCACAACCGGCGCTACGAGCGCACGGGGGCATTCGTCGACATTTTGCGCAAGCTCTGGGACCCCGGACAGGCGCCACTGAACCACCATTCGGAGTGGTACACAATCAACGAGGGCGTGTCCTTGCCACGCCCCGCCCGCATGCCCGAGATCGCCAACGCCGGTGTTTCAGCAGATGCACGCGCCATGACTGCACAGTATTGCGACTGGTCGTTCATGTCGGGCGCCAGCATTGAAGCCCTGCCGGCACTGGTAAATTCGGTCCACGCCGATGCAGAGGGCTTCCAGCGCAAGGTACGTACCGCCATATTCCCCTTTCCTTTATGGCGGGATTCGGCCGCGCAGGCGGAGGACGAGCTGGCCAGGATCATTGACCACAAAGACGCGGAAGCCACCGGCAACTGGCTGCGGGATATCGGTGCTGGCAGCGGCTCCTTCGACACCTTCACCGAGAATATGCTGGCCGCCAGCGGCGGCGGCCTGAATCTGATCGGCACCGCCGAGGACGTCGCGGAACAGCTGCAAGCGGTGCATCGCGCTGGCGTAAATGCGGTGATGCTGACATTCCAGAATTATGAAAGGGACCTGCAACGTTTCGCGACGGATATTCTTCCGCTCCTGAAACAGATGCAGATTGTGGACACCAGCGAGGCATAGCGCCATGCGACCGAAACCCGAGCCACCCGATTTCCTGGTCGGGCAATTTGCAATCCATAACATCGAAGAGTGGCAAGGGGAGTTTGCCCGGCCGCAGGATCTGTTTGCCGGTTTCGATGCAAAGGACTTCGCCACCTTTTCCGCCCGCATTCCGGCCGACTACTACCATCCAGAGAGCGACCGTATTTACGCATTTCTGCAGAGCTGGGTCATATGCGCCCACGGTCTGACCATTCTCTACGACACCGGGGCAGGAAACGACAAGCCACGACCCGGCATACCGGTTTTTGGCGACCTCCACACCCCCTTTCTCACCAATCTCGCCCGCGCCGGGTTCGCTCCCGAGGATATCGACATTGTGATCTGCTCCCACCTGCATATCGACCATGTAGGCTGGAATACGCGCCTTGAGAACGGCACCTGGGTGCCTACGTTTCCCCGCGCGCGCTATCTGATGTCGAGCATTGATCGCAACTATTGGGACCCTGCGGGCAGCGGTGATCGACCCAGCTTCACCGGTAGCCAGGTAAACGCACAGGTGTTCGAAGACAGTGTTCAGCCGATTCTGGATGCGGGGCTGGCGGAGCTTGTCGACGGCACCTATGACATCGCACCGGGAATGAAGCTGTGGCTGGCACCAGGCCATACACCCGGCCATCTTGTGCTCGAGCTGCAGAGCCAGGGGGAAAGCGCACTGTTCGTTGGCGACATACTGCACCATCCTGCCCAGGTTTTCAGGCCGGACTGGAACAGCGTGTACTGCGAAGATCAGGTATCGGCGCGGCAAACCCGGCGCAAGATTCTCCAGCATGCTGCCGATCGCCAGGCGCGTGTTGTCCCTGCTCATTTTGGTGGCAGCCATTCAGTCTGGATCGAGCACTGTGATGGCGGCTTCCGGCCCCGGTACCCACAGACCGGGCCAGCAGTATCCAGAACCGGACCGAAGGGCGTTGGGCATGAATGAGCAGCACAGCAAGAAGGCGAACCGAGCAACTGTTCACTTCGACCCTACAGACGCCTCATTGATCGAAAATCCGCACCGCGTGTTTGCGGAGTTTCGACAGCGGTCACCGGTGGTATGGAATGACGCAGGCTTCTGGATCGCCACCGGCTACGACGCCGTGCGCTCAGTCATCATCGACAAACGCAATTTCGGGCAGGGCGATTTCATTCGCAACATACAGCTCTATTACGGTGCCGAATTCGATGTGTTCGCGCACTCTGCCTATCGATGGCTCTCCGAAGTGTTCGTCTACCAGGACCCCCCACGCCATACCCGCATTCGCGGCCTTGTATCGCAGGCGCTCACCGTCAAGCGTGTGCGGGAAATGCGCCCTGATATTGAAACAATAACCCACGGTTTACTGGACCGCGTTTCCGATCAGCGGAACATGGAATTGATTCACGATTTCGCCTACCGCCTGCCTACCCTGGTTATGTGCAACATGCTGGGCATTGGCGCAGACGAGGCCGATGAAGCACTGCTGGCGCGACTGAACCAGGCAATAGCCGACTCATTTCTGGTTCTGGAAATGCGTCCATTGACTGCCGCAGAACTCGAGCTGGCCAACCGCCAGACCGACTTTCTGGAATCCTTCTTTGGTGAGATCTTCGAGCGGCGCCGCAAGCATCCCCGCGACGACCTCGCAACCGCCCTGCTACATGCTCGAGACGGCGACAGCCAACTCACTGAGCGCGAGATGATTACAGTGGCGATTGCCCTGTTCGGGGCTGGATTCGAGACCACCGCGCACATGATCGGTAACGGCGTTCTGGTGCTCAGGCAGAACCCGCAGGAATGGCAGAAGCTGGTCGCCACCCCGGAGCTCGCCACCCGCGCCACGGAGGAGATTCTGCGCTACGAGAGTTCCCTCATTGCCACCTACCGTACCGCGTTCAACGACATCGAGGTAGGCGGACAAACCATACAGGCCGGGGAGCGCGTACTGGCGGTGCTGGCGGCGGCAAATCGCGACCCCGAGATATTCTCGCAGCCGGATACCTTTACTGTTGAGCGCGAGGGGCCGCATCACCTCGCATTCGGCGGTGGTATACACTTTTGTGTGGGGGCCGAACTGGCAAGGCTGGAAGGGGAAATTGCACTGCGCGCACTGGCCACCCGGATGCCCGCTCTTGAGTTGGCGGGCAGTACGCCGCAGTGGCGTCCAGGGTTTATGTTTCGCGGGCTCAGCGAGCTGCGGGTGCGGTGGTAGCCACCGCCAGCTGTTCGCAAAGCGCAGCAAGCAGCGCATCACCGACATCCTCCATTGCCGGCGCGCGCTCTACCGGAAGGCACTGAGCCATGGAGGTCACCCGCAGGCCCTGGTGGCCGCAGGGGTTGATACGCAGGAAAGGCTCCAGGTCGAGGTCTACATTCAACGCCAGGCCATGATAACTGCAGCCGCGGCGCACGCGCAGGCCAAGCGAGGCAATCTTGTCACCCCGCACATAAACCCCGGGGGCATCAGCGCGCGGTGCGCCTTCGATACCGTAAGCGGCAAGCACCTGGACGATGCCCTGCTCAATGAGAGTTACCAGTTGCCGCACGCCGAGACCCCGACGCCGCAAATCCACCAGCAGATAGAGTACCCACTGGCCGGGCCCGTGGTAGGTCACCTGCCCGCCACGGTCCACCTGGATCACCGGAATGTCGCCCGGTGCCAGCACATGCTCCGCCTTGCCGGCCTGCCCCTGGGTGAAGACCCTGGGGTGCTGCAGCAGCCAGAGCTCATCCGGAGTGGCGGCGTCACGGCTGTCGGTGAACGCCTTCATCGCCTCAAGCGTCGCCAGGTAATCGGCCGCCCCCGGCAAACGACGACAGATGATATCCATCGGACTAAATCACCATCTGCACCTGCCCGGTCGCCATCAGGTCCTCGTGCAGTGCTCGCAGCTGGTCCGGACCTGTCGCCGTGATGGTGATCGTCAATGAGGTAAACGTGCCTTTGCTGCTGCCTTTGACGACGATGGTCTCCTGATCAAACCCGGGTGCATGAGCCTCGAAGACGGTTACGATGAGACTGAGGAAATCATCCGAGCTGCGCCCCAGCACCTTGATCGGGTACTCACAGGGAAACTCGATTTTCGGCGGCTCCTGGGCTGTCATGATGGACTCAGCCCTCGACACTGAACAGTTGGCTGAACCAGAGGCGGATACTGTCCCACACGCGGGCAAAGAAACCCGCCTGCTCGACAGACGCCAGCGCCACAACGGGTGCCTCGAACACGGTTTCATCGCCCTGGGTCAGGCGCACCGTACCCACCTGATCGCCGCGGGCAATGGGCGCCAGGAGCGTGGCGTCCAGTTCGACCACCGTCTCCATTGCCTCGCGCTGTCCCCGGGGAAGCGTGACCCGCGCAGCCTCAAGCACACCAACTGCCACGCTATCCTGTAAACCTTTCCAGACACGCGGCTGCTCCAGTTCCTGCTCGGCGGTGAACAGCTCCACCGTCTCGAAGAATCGGAAACCGTAGTTCAGCAGGCCTCGCGTTTCGTTTTTACGCGCCGTTGGACTGCGTGTTCCCAACACCACGGAAATCAGGCGCATACCGTCGCGTTCCGCGGAGGCGACCAGCCCGTATCCGGCTTCCTTCGTGTAGCCGGTCTTGATGCCATCCACCGAGGGGTCTTCGCCAAGCAGAGAATTGCGGTTGTACTGGCGAATGTTGTTGTAGGTGAATTCACGTTTCTTGTAGAGCGAGTAATGCTCAGGGAAATCGTTGATCATGGCGGCGGACAGCTTCGCCAGGTCCCGCGCCGTCACCACTTGCCCTTCGGCAGGCAGCCCGTGGGAATTCGCAAAATGCGAATTGGTCATGCCCAGAGCCTTGGCATAGCTGTTCATCATGTCGGCGAACGCGTCCTCGCTGCCGGCGAGATGCTCCGCCACCGCCACCGTGGCGTCGTTGCCCGAGGAAATGATAATGCCGTGCTCCAGATCCCGAATGGATACATCCATGCCGGGTTCAATCCACATCAGCGAGGAACCGTTGAATACCGGATTCTGCGACCATGCATTGCGGCTAACGGTCACCATATCGTCCGCCGATACACGCCCGGACTCGATTTCACCGGCGAGGACGTAAGCCGTCATCATCTTGACCAGGCTGGCGGGTGGGCGCGGCTCGTCGGCATTGCCCTCCGCCAGCACCGCACCGGTGTCGGCGTCAATCAACAGATAGGCCTCGGCCGCCACCTGCGGCGGCGCGGGCACAATGGCCGCCTGCGCAAAACCGGAAGCAAGAACAAGCAAAAGAGAACATACAAAACGCGTCATAACTTATCAGGCCTGAAAAGGTTGGAACATGGATGGAGCAGGACGCGCCGCGGGGACGGCCCGTCCTGCCTCGTCACGGCAGCAATTGCGTACCACTGTAGCCGCTCGCCTCAAGGCGCTGCTGCAGCTGCAGGATATCGTCATTGGCCGCCACTGGGCCAATGCGCACCCGGTACAGGCGACCGCTGCCGGTTTCTACCGGGCTTACCGCGATGGGCGAGGTCACCAGGGCCGCCAGCTCGATACGCAGCCGCTGCGCGGCCGACTCTGAGCCGAACGCCCCCAGCTGCACGTAGCGATAGTGCCCGGCAGGATTGTTGCGGCGGTCGTCAATGCCGGCCAGGTTGATAACCTCCACTTCGACCGGCGCTGTGCCCACCTCCATGAAGCCGAGCTTGACCGCTGCGCCGTAGGACAGGTCGATCAGGCGGTCGCTGTGGAACGGGCCGCGGTCGTTCACGCGCACGATCATGCTGCGCCCGTTCGCCAGATTGGTCACACGGGCATAGCAGGGAATTGGCAGGGTCTTGTGGGCGGCCGACGCGGAATAGAGGTCGAAGATCTCACCGTTGCTGGTTTTCTGGCCGTCGAACTTGGTGCCGTACCAGGACGCTATACCGCGCTCCCGATAGTTCGCGAAACTGTCGAGCACCTCGTAGGTCTCGCCATTCACGGTGTATGGACTGAAATTCCCCACGATAAGGATCGGGTCGGGACGTGGCACGGCATCGAGCACATCATCGGGGTGAATCGTGCGCAGGGGCGCCCCGTCCTTGATCGAGGCACCTGTCGACGCGGGAGACTCGCTGACCACCTCCGGCCCCTGCGTGGCGCAGCCAGCCAGCACCAGTGCCAGCCCCGCAACAACAAGCAGACCACCCCGGCTCACAGTACCAGCCCCGCTGCCAGCCGCTGACTCAGCTGGTACACGCTCATGGCGTACATGGCGCTGTGGTTGTAGCGTGTGATGACATAGAAATTGTGCAGACCCAGCCAGTATTCATACCCTTCCTCCAATTCCAGACGCACCGGCGTCACCAGTGTGTCGTCCTCCAGCGGCGCCCTGGCGCGCAGGCCGCCCGCCTTAAGCTCGTCCACGCGGCGCTTGGGCACCAGCCCCAGCCCGAACCACGCTTCGGGTACCTCGGGGGAGGCCGCTGCAGGCACCACAACGCCCTCACCGCTGCGCCAGCCATGGCGACGCAGATAGTTGGCCACGCTGCCAATACCATCCACCGGGTTATTCCAGATATCAATGCGGCCATCGGCGTCAAAATCAATGGCATAACTGCGATAGCTGCTGGGCATGAACTGCCCGTAACCCATAGCGCCGGCATAGGAACCCTGCATCTCCCGCGGGTCCAGCTGCTGTTCGGCTGTCAGGATCAGATAGCTCTTCAGTTCCTTGCTGAAATACGAGGAACGGCGGGGATAATCGAACGCCAATGTCGCTAGTGCATCCAGCACACGATAATTGCCGGTGATGCGACCGTAAGACGTTTCCACACCGAGGATGGCGAGCACGATCTCCGGCGGCACACCCAGTTCCGACTGCACGCGGCGGAACGTGGTTTCATGTGCGCGGTAAAACGCCAACCCCTCGGTAACCCGCTGTTCAGTCAGGAAAATTTCCCGGTACTCATACCAGGGCTTGACCCGTTCGGCCGGCCGAGACATGGCCTCCAGGATGCGCTCCTGGCGCTGTGCGTCGGCCATGACCTGAAGCAGACGATCGCGGTCCAGGCCGCGCTCTTCCACCAACTCATCCACCAGCGCTCGCACAGCAGGGCGGTCTCCGTAGCCCGTGCTGGCACCTGCCGCCAGCACTTGCCACCCGCACCACAGGGCCAGCAGGCGAACGGCCATCGCTTTCGTCATGCGCTGATTCTCACCAATAAACTGCCTTATCGCCGCCGGCCCGAATCGCTGGTAGCCACTGCCATCAGCACACCAAACCCGGCCATCAGTGTGACCACGGACGTCCCCCCGGCGCTGACCAGGGGAAGCGGCACACCCACCACCGGCAAAAGGCCGGCGACCATACCCATGTTAACAAAGATGTAGACGAAAAACGTCAGGGTGATGCTGCCCGCAACCATACAGCCGAAATTGCTCTTCGCGTTCACGGCAATCCAGAAACCGCGCAGGACGATCAGCAGATACAGCGCAATCAGTACCAGCACGCCGCGCATGCCGAATTCTTCCGCAAGCACCGCAATTATGAAGTCGGTGTGGCTTTCCGGCAGGAAGTCGAGTTGCGACTGCGTACCGTTGAGCCACCCCTTGCCCTCCCAGCCACCGGAACCTATGGCGGTTTTCGACTGGATAATATTCCAGCCAGCGCCCAGCTTGTCACTCTCCGGGTTAAGCAGGGTGAGAATGCGCTGTTTCTGGTAGTCCTTCAGCACATACATCCACACTGGCCATGCGGAAGCGCAGGCCAGGACGAAGGCGCCAACGATGTAAGACCAGCCTATGCCCGCCATGAACAGCACGAAAAGCCCGCTGGCCGCTATCAGCAGGGCAGTGCCGAGATCCGGCTGCAGCAGGATCAGGACGGAGGGCAGGGCCACCAGCAACAGGCAGGCGAGCACGTATTTGAGCCGCGGCGGTAGCGCGCGGGACGACAGGTACCAGGCCACGGTTAGCGGCATCACCAGCTTGAGGATTTCCGAGGGCTGAAAACGGAAGCCGCCCACCGACAGCCAGCGCTGGGCCCCCTTGGCGCCCACGCCAAAAAATATCACCCCCACCAGCAGCAGCACACCCAGCAGGTAGAACCAGGGCGACCAGCGCTCGTAGCGCTTGAGGTCGATCTGCGCCGCCGCGAACATGACACAGTAGGCGAGCAGGAAATACTGCCCCTGGCGGATGAGCGCGGGCATTTTCTGGCCCGACGCACTGTAGAGTACAAACAGGCCAAAACCGGTGAGCAGCGCCAGCAGCAGCAACAGGGGCAGGTCGAGATGCAGACGCAGGGCCAGAGGCTGCTTGCGCGAAAAATCAGAGCTGTCACCCGGCAGTTGCAGCTGGCGGACATAATCACCCATCGGTCTGCTCCTCTGGCACCCTGCTGACCGGCTCAGTGTCGTCGACCAGCCAGGCATCCAGCACAGCCCGGGCAATGGGCGAGGCCGCGGAGGCCCCGCCGCCGTTCTCCACAATCACCGCGACGGCGATGGTGGGGGCCTCATAGGGTGCGAAGGCGATGAAGAGCCCGTGGTTGCGGTGCCGCTCGGCCACATCGGCCTCGACATAAATGGCATTCTGCGCAATGCCGATGACCTGTGAGGTACCCGTTTTGCTGGCCATTTCGTAGCGTATACCCTCGCCGATCTTGCGCGCCGTGCCACGGGCACTGTGCACTACTGCCCGCATGGATTCGTGCACCGCCTCCCAGTAGGCCGGGGGGGCCGATATTGTCTCGACAGGTTCATTCGGCAGCTCCTGGCCCGCCACGCTGCGCAGCAGGCGCGGAGTGCGCCACTGCCCCCGGGTGGCGAGGACACTGGTGGCCGCCGCCAGCTGCATGGGTGTCGCCAGCATATAGCCCTGACCGATACCTGCACTGAGCGTTTCTCCCGGGTACCAGGGCTGGTTCATGGCATCACGCTTCCAGCGGGTGGAGGGCAACACACCGGGACGTTCGTTGGTTGTGTCCACCTGGGTGCGTTTGCCCAGGCCATAACCGGAGAGGTACTCATGCATGCGGTCAATCGTGAGGCGCCGGGCGAGGTCGTAAAAGTAGACGTCGCAGGACTCCGCGACGGCCATGTGCATGTCAACACGGGGGGCATGCCCCGTGCCCCGGATCTTCAGGATCCAGTCGCGATAGCGGCGGGAGTCTCCCGGGAGACTGTACCAGCCAGGATCCGGGACGGTGGTTTCCGGCGTGACCAACCCTGTCTGCAGCCCTGCCATGGCCATCATTGGCTTCACCGTGGAGCCCGGCGGGTACTGGCCCTGTATGGCGCGGTTGAACAGGGGCACGTCCGGGGAGTTGCGCAGCGCGCGGTAATCCGCAGAGCTGATGCCGTTGACGAACAGGTTGGTATCGAAGCCCGGCGTAGAGACCAGTGCCAGTACTCCGCCGGTCCAGGGATCCATGGCGACCACGGCGCCGCGCTGTTCACCCAGCGCTTCCAGCGCAGTTTGCTGCAGCGCAAAGTCCAGATGCAGCGTGATATCCGCACCCGGCACCGGGTCGAAGCGTTCCAGCACCCTCAGCACACGTCCATGCGCGTTGGTCTCCACATTCTGATACCCCACCTCCCCGTGCAGCAGGTCTTCGTAGAATTTCTCCACGCCCACCTTGCCCACGTGGAAGGTGCCGCGGTAGTCACGCTCATCCAGGCTTTGCGCCTCCTGCTCATTGATTCGCCCCACATACCCCACCGCATGAGAAAACAGGGTGCCATGGGGATAGTGCCGCACCAGCTGCGCATCCACTGTGACACCCGGCATACGGTGCCGGTTCACCGCCAACAGGGCGCGCTCTTCCTCGGTCAGCCGGAAACGCAGGGGCACCGCCTCGTAGGGACGACGACGCTGCAGCTTCTGCTGGAAGTTTTCCAGGTCGGACTCCGAAATGGGCAGCAGCAACTGCAACTCCGCCAGCGTGGCATCGAGGTCATCCACACGCTCGCGAACGATGGACAGGATATGGCTTGGGCGGTTGTCGGCCAGCAGCACGCCGTTGCGGTCGTAGATCAGGCCGCGCTTGGGGGGCAGCGGCTGCAATTGCACCCGGTTGCGGTCGGACTGGGTACGATAGATCTCGTAATCATTGATTTGCAGGTCGTAGTAACGCGCCAGTATTACGCCCAGCAAGGCCAGCACCAGCAGCACTGAAAACAGAATGCGGGTAATGAACAGGCGGGCTTCACCGCCGGGGTCCTTAAGAGGAATATGCTGTGGCATGTCGTGCAGGGCCCGCGAGGTGGCTGGCTGGTGCGTCAGGCGCGATGATACGGGTGCCCGGCAGTGATTGTCCAAGCCCGATACAGCTGTTCCGCGAGCACCACGCGCACCAGGGGGTGCGGCAGGGTGAGGGCGCTCAGTGACCAGCGCTGCCGCGCACGCTGCAGGCAGTCCCGGGACAGCCCGTCCGGACCACCAATCAGCAGGCTGACATTGGTCCCCGCCATCTGCCAGTCGCTGAGTTCCTCTGCGAGTTGCTCAGTGCTCCAGGCGGAGCCGCGCACATCGAGCGCAATGACCCGGTCGCCCTCGGGCAGCGTCTTGAGTATCTGTTCGCCCTCGCGCAGCCGCAGCTGCTCCGGACTGGTATCGCGTCCACGCCGGGCCAGGGGCAACTCACGCCACTCCAGGCGAATCTCCCGAGGCAACCTGCGGCTGTAGTCCGCGACGCCTTCGTTCACCCAGGCGGGCATTTTGCCGCCCACGGTAATGACCGTCAGACGCATCAACCACTCTGCCCGGTATCGACCCAGAGCCGCTCGAGGTCATAGAAATCGCGGGTCGCGGGCAGCATTACATGCACCACCACATCACCGAAATCCACCAGAACCCATTCGCCGGGATTTTCGCCCTCAACCCCCAGCGGGCGGACGCCTTCTTTCTTGGCTTCCATGCAGACATTATCCGCGAGGGACTTGACGTGCCGATTGGAGGTGCCACTGGCGATGACCAGGTAATCCATGACGTCGGTCAGCTCTCTCACATCCAGCGTGACGGTATTGACCGCCTTCAGCTCATCGAGGGCGTTGATGACGAGTTCTTTCAGGTTTTCGGCTTGCATCCGGTGTTTTTCTCTCCAGTTCAGAAATCGATGCCAGCCGCGTACAGCTGGTGCCTTTCAATATAGTCCAGTACCGGCTCAGGGAGCAGGTAACGCGGGGAACGCCCCGCAGCGCACAGGGCGCGAATCTCGGTTGAGGAAATATCCAGGGGCCGCAGTTCCAGCACCAGCACCGCACCGGCAGGGCGTTGCTGCACTGCCGAGGGCTCCGCCGCCCTGTGCCGCGCCAGCCAGTCTGCCACCGTACCCTGCTCGGGCAACTGCCAGCCGGGCCGCGCGATCACCACGATATGGGCAAAGTCGAGCAGCGCCTGCCAGCGATGCCAGCGGTCGAGGCCGAGCAGCGCATCGCAGCCCAGCACAAGACTCAGGCTGCGCTGCGGCCCGTATTCGGCGCGCAGTTCCTGCAGGCTGTCAACCGTCCACGAGGGCCCGCTGCGCACCAGCTCACGGCGGTCACAATACAGACGGGGCTCCCCCTGAATCGCCAGCTCTACCATGTCGGCACGGCGCGTCGCCGGGCAGTCCGGCGCATCGCGATGCGGCGGCGTGGCACAGGGCATCAGGTGCAGCCGGACAAAGCCGAGGCGCTCGACCAGCTCCAGCGCAGAGCGCAGATGCCCGTTGTGTATCGGGTTGAAAGTCCCGCCAAGGATGGCAACCGGAGCGACACTGGCCTCGGGCAGCGTCAACAGCGAACCTGCCCCTCGCCAAATACCACGTACTTGCGCGATGTCAGGCCTTCCAGGCCCACCGGCCCGCGGGCGTGCAGTTTGTCGGTGGAAATACCGATTTCCGCACCCAGACCGTACTCGAAACCGTCGGCAAAGCGCGTTGAGGCATTGATCATGACCGAGCTGGAATCCACTTCACGCAAAAACCGCATGGCGCGGCCGTGGTCCTGGGTGACGATGCTGTCGGTATGCTGTGAACCGTAATGATTGATGTGCGCAATGGCGTCATCAAGCCCGTCCACGATGCGCAGGGCAAGCACGGGAGCCAGGTATTCCTCAAACCAGTCCTGTTCGGTCGCCGCCCGCACACCTGGCAGGAGGGCGCAACTGCGTGCACAGCCTCGCAGTTCGACACCCTTGGATGCGAAAACCTCAGCCAGTCGCGGCAGCAATACCGGCGCCTCCCCCGCGTCGACAAGAAGCGTCTCCATGGTGTTGCAGGTGCCGTAGCGGTGGGTCTTGGCATTCACCGCAATGGCTACCGCCATGTCGTGGTCTGCGCCGGCATCGATGTACACATGGCAGACGCCGTCGAGGTGCTTGATCACCGGCACGCGGGCATCCCGGCTGATGCGCTCAATCAGGCTCTTGCCGCCCCGGGGGATGATCACATCCACATACTCGGGCATGCTGATAAGCGCCCCCACAGCGGCCCGGTCGGCGGTTTCCACAACCTGCACCGCGGCAGACGGCAGCCCCGCCTGCTTGAGCCCCGCGGCGATACAAGCGGCGATCGCACGGTTGGAGGCCAGGGACTCCGACCCGCCGCGCAGGATGGTGGCATTGGCCGACTTCAGGCAGAGACTGGCCGCCTCCACGGTGACATTGGGGCGCGACTCGTAGATGATGCCTATCACCCCCAGCGGCACCCGCATACGGCCCACCTGGATGCCACTCGGCATGCGGTTGACGTCACTGATGCTGCCCACCGGATCGGCGAGTGCCGCCACCTGCTGCAAACCCAGCAACATGGCATCGATACGCGCCGGGGTCAGCTCCAGGCGATCAAGCAGCGGCGCATCGAGGCCGCGCTCGCGACCGCGGGCGAGGTCCTCCGCATTGGCTTGCGCCAGGCTGTCGCGAGCCGCGTCCAGCGCCTCGCAGGTCGCCAGCAGGGCCGCATTGCGCTGCGCCGTACTCGACGCTGCCAGCTGCCGCGAAGCGGCGCGCGCCGCGCTGCCCAGCTCCTGCATGTAGTGCTCAATGCTCATTCCGCTTCCCGTGCCTGATTCACCGTCGATTATACCTGAAGCCCGGGGCGGGTGTGCTAATCTGCTGACAGACTGCACAGGAGCCCGCATGAACAACCTGCCCACACTCGAATGCTTCTATGACTGTTCCAGCCCCTGGACCTACCTTGCCTTCCATCGCCTGCAACCCCTGTGCAGCGCGCTGGGCATCGCGGTCGACTGGCGCCCGATCCTCGTCGGCGGGGTATTCAACGCCGTCAATCAGGGTTTGTATGCAGCCCGGGAAAGCATGTTCAACAACCCCCGCCGCCTGAACCACTACCAGAAAGACCTTGCGGACTGGGCGGAGTATTGTGGCCTCACCATCCGTCACCCGGACGTCTTCCCGGTGAACTCGGCAGGCGCGATGCGCGGCGCCCTGTTCGCCGCCGAGCAGGGACTGCTGGTGCCCTGGTCAGAGGCCGTTTTCGCCGCCTACTGGGCCGACAACCGGGACATCTCGCAACAGGACGTGCTCACGCAGCTGGCTGCGGATGTGGGTCTGGACCCGGCAGAGACGCTGGCCGCCACCCGCGACCCCCACTACAAGGCCCTGCTGCGCGCCAACACCGACGAGCTGGTAGAACGGGGCGGCTACGGCTCGCCGACGCTGTTTATCAACGGCTCGGACATGTATTTCGGTAACGACCGCCTGCCGCTGGTGGAATACCGCCTCAAGCAGTGCCTTGCCGGTGACAGGCGTTGAGGCCCGGGGAACCGGGCCGCGAGCGGCGTCAGCTGGCGCTCTGGGCAGCAGCGGCTTCCTTGACCAGCGCCAGCAGCTCGCCGCTGGCGTGCATCTCGGTGACGATATCGCAGCCACCAATGAGCTCGCCATTGATCCACAACTGCGGGAATGTCGGCCAGTTCGCGTACTTGGGCAGGTTGGCCCGAATATCCGGGTTGGACAGTATATCCACGTAGGCGAAGCGCTCGCCGCAGGCCATCAGGGCCTGTACCGTCTGCGCCGAAAACCCGCACTGCGGCTGGTTGGGGGAGCCCTTCATGTAAAGCAGAATGCTGTTGCTCTGAATCTGCTCCTTGATCGTGTCGAGAATATCCATAGTGTCAAGTGCCTGTGTTGGGGGTGCTCGTTGGACCCGTTGCGAGGGCAGAAGTTTACCCGATCCGGGGAGAAAACGCAGTCATGATGCGGGCAACTGATACGGGCCAGGTCCGGCTGACCGGATCGCGGCAAGGCAATTGCCAAGCTCTCGCAATGTCGCTAATATCACTGGTCTGACAGGCAGCTCGCGCTGCCTTTTTGCGTTTCTGGGGCCCTGGGCGGGCCCTGCCATTGGGGAGAAAAGCCGGTGTCCGCGTTGATGCAAACCTATGCAAGGCTGCCCGTGACCTTCAGTCACGGCGAGGGTGTCTACCTGGTGGACACCGAAGGCCGACGCTATCTGGATGCATTGTCCGGCATCAGCGTCACCAACCTGGGCCATGCCCACCCCGCGGTGACCGAGGCCGTCCAGCGCCAGGCGGGGCGCCTGCTGCATACTTCAAACCTTTACCATATCGCTGCGCAGGAAGCGCTGGCCGACGCCCTGACGGCTGTCTCCGGCATGGAGACCGTCTTTTTCTGCAACTCCGGCGCGGAAGCCAATGAAGCCGCCATCAAGCTGGCCCGGCTGTACGGCCACCAGCGCGGGGTGGACAAGCCCGCGGTCATCGTGTTCGAGAACGCTTTCCACGGCCGCACCCTCGCCACCCTCAGCGCCACCGGCAACCGCAAGATCCAGGCAGGCTTTGAGCCGCTGGTGTCCGGCTTTATACGGGCCCCCCTGAACGACCTGGCGGCCGTGCAGCAAATCGCCGCCAACAATCCGGACGTGGTGGCGATACTGGTGGAGCCGATTCAGGGCGAAGGGGGCATCAGGGTGGCAGACACAGCATTCATGCAGGGCCTGCGGACACTCTGCGATGCACGAGGCTGGCTGCTGATGCTCGACGAAGTGCAGTGCGGCAACGGCCGTGCCGGTCACTACTTCGCCTGTCAGGGCATGGGCGTGGTGCCGGATGTGATCACCACCGCCAAGGGATTGGGCAATGGCGTCCCCATCGGCGCCTGCCTCGCCCACGGCCCGGCGGCGACCGTGTTCAAGGCGGGCCACCACGGCTCCACCTACGGCGGTAACCCGCTGGCCTGTGCGGCAGGACTCGCCGTGGTGAATACGGTCGTCAACGAGGGGCTTGCGGAACGCGCCACTGCGGCGGGCACGCACCTGCGGCAGCAACTGGAAGCGGGCTTGCAGGGTTGCGACAATCTGGTTGAGATACGCGGACGCGGCCTGATGATCGGCGTGCAGTTGCGCCGTGAATGTGGCGACCTGGTGCAACGTGCGCTGGCAGCGGGGCTGCTCATCAACGTCACAGCGGGCGACACCATCCGCCTGCTGCCACCGCTGGTCTGCAGCGACGCACAGCTGGACGAACTGGCCGCAGGCCTCAACACATTGATCCGGGACTTCGATTGAAGCCCGGACCAGCGCTTTAGCAGGGTACTTTCATGGCATCACCCCGGCACTTCCTCACACTGCTCGATTTCAGCCCCGGCGAGTTGCAGGCGCTGATCAATCGCGCCAGCGAACTGAAGAAGGGATACCGCGCGGGGGCTGACCAGCGCCACTTCCCGGGCAAGGTACTGGCGATGATCTTTGCCAAATCCTCAACCCGCACACGCGTCTCCTTTGAGGCCGGCATGGCGCAACTCGGCGGGCACGCCATGTTCCTGTCACCCCAGGATACGCAGCTGGGCCGCGGCGAACCGGTGGAAGACAGCGCACGGGTGATCTCCTCCATGGTGGATGTGGTGATGATCCGCACCTTCGGCCACGACATCGTGGAACGCTTTGCGGCTCACTCCTCGGTGCCCGTGATCAACGCCCTCACCGATGACTTCCACCCCTGCCAGCTGCTGGCGGACATGCAGACCTGGCAGGAGCACCGGGGCCCGGTGGCGGGCAAGACTGCTGCCTGGGTCGGCGACGGCAACAATATGTGCCAGTCCTATATCAATGCCGCACGGCAGTTCGACTTCAATCTGCGCATCGCCTGCCCACCCGGGTTTGAGCCCCGCGCCGACCTGCTGCACGACAACCGGGACCGGGTGGAGCTCAGTCATGACCCGGTCACGGCAGTGCGTGGCGCCGACCTCGTGGTGACGGATGTCTGGGCCTCGATGGGCCAGGAAAAAGAGCAGCAGACGCGCGCGCGCCAGTTTGCACCCTACCAGGTGAACGAAGCCCTGATGGCACACGCGGCCAGCGACGCCCTGTACCTGCACTGCCTGCCGGCTCATCGCGGCGAGGAGATCAGTGCCGGGCTCATGGATGCGCCGGATACGGTTATCTGGGACGAGGCGGAAAACAGGCTGCACGCCCAGAAGGCGCTGCTGGAGTTTCTCCTGCAGGGTGGTTAATAACCGGGGCGACTAAACGCAAAAATTCTTAGAAGAATTTATTTACACGTGCCAAAAAACCGCCCTGTTCCGCGCAATGCAAGGTCAACTTCAAGCTCATTGCGGCCTGCGGGGTAAGTGGGCACAGACCTACCGCTTCACCCACAACTTATCCACAACATAAACCCAACCTTGCGGCCTTGCATTGCCGACAGGGTCGCTTTATCTTGTGCTTTATCCTCCCGAATACCCCAACATGTGGGGCCTCGACAACAAAATAAGGCTGCCCGCCCCGCGCCGTACGGAGACGCTATGCACACCGAAACCACCCTCACCAGTACTACCGGCGCCCAGACCGGTGTTGAGTCCACCCCGGTTCCCGCCAGTATCGCCGCCACCGCCCCCGGTCAGCTGCGCGTTATCAAGCGCAATGGCATGGTCGTGTCGTTCGAAGAGAGCAAAATATCGGTCGCCATTACCAAGGCCTTTCTCGCCGTTGAGGGCGGCACCGCGGCGGCGTCCAGCCGCATCCACGAAACCGTGGCGAAACTGACCGACCAGGTGGCGGCCACGTTCCGCCGCCGCATGCCCTCTGGCGGCACCGTGCACATCGAAGATATTCAGGATCAGGTGGAGCTGGCGCTGATGCGCGCCGGGGAACACAAGATCGCGCGCGACTACGTCATTTACCGCGAAGAGCAGGCGCGCAAGCGCGCGGCGCGCAAGGCGCTGTCGCCGGCCGCCCAGGAGGCCGCCGGCAACATCAACGTCATTCAGGCCGACGGCAGCCGCGCCCCACTGGATCTCGAGCGCCTGCACACGGTGGTGACCGAGGCGTGCAGCAACCTGACCGATGTCAGCAGCACGCAGATCATTGATGAGGCACTGCGCAACCTGTACGACGGCGTCACCGCAGCGGAACTGGCCACGTCCCTGGTCATTACCGCGCGCACCATGATCGAGAAGGAGCCCAACTACACCTACGTGGCGGCACGCCTGCTCTGCGACAACCTGCGCGCCGAGGCCCTGAGCTTCCTCGGGGTTGCACAGTCTGCAACCCAGGGCGATATGGACCAGCTGTATGCCCGGGCGCTGCCCACCTACATCCAGCGCGGCGTGGAACTGGAACTGCTGGACCCGAAGCTCGCCCAGTTCGACCTGGAGCGCCTGGGCCAGGCCCTGCTGCCGGAGCGCGACCTGCAGTTTACCTATCTCGGTCTGCAAACCCTGTACGACCGCTACTTTATCCATAGCAACGATGTGCGTATCGAATTGCCCCAGGTTTTCTTCATGCGTGTCGCCATGGGCCTGGCCATTGCCGAGGCCGACCGGGAGGCACGGGCCATCGAGTTCTACCAGTTGCTGTCGTCCTTTGACTACATGAGCTCCACCCCGACCCTGTTCAATGCGGGCACATTGCGGCCGCAGCTGTCCTCCTGCTATCTGACCACCGTGCCGGATGACCTGCACGGCATCTTCGGCGCCATCCAGGACAATGCCATGCTGTCGAAATTCGCCGGCGGCCTTGGCAACGACTGGACACCGGTGCGGGCACTCGGCTCCTACATAAAAGGCACCAATGGCAAGAGCCAGGGGGTGGTGCCATTCCTGAAAGTGGTTAACGATACGGCTGTCGCGGTCAACCAGGGCGGCAAACGCAAGGGCGCAGTGTGCGCCTACCTGGAAACCTGGCACCTGGACATCGAGGAATTCGTTGAACTGCGGAAGAACACCGGCGACGACCGCCGCCGCACCCACGACATGAATTCCGCCAACTGGATCCCCGACCTGTTCATGAAACGGGTATTCGACGATGGCGAGTGGACCCTGTTCTCGCCCAACGATGTACCCGACCTGCACGACCTGTATGGTCGCGCCTTCGAAGAGCGCTATACCTGGTACGAGGAGCAGGCACGCGCCGGCAAACTGAAGCTGCACAAGACCCTGCGCGCGCAGAACCTGTGGCGCAAGATGCTGGCCATGCTGTTCGAAACCGGCCACCCCTGGATGACCTTCAAGGACCCTTGCAACCTGCGTTCGCCACAGCAACACGTGGGCGTCGTGCACTCGTCCAACCTGTGCACGGAAATCACCCTGAACACCAGCAAGGACGAAATTGCCGTGTGCAATCTCGGCTCCATCAACCTGCCACAGCACGTCGGCGAAAACGGCCTCGACCTCGACAAGCTGCGCAGGACGGTGCGTACCGCCGTTCGCATGCTGGACAACGTGATCGACATCAACTACTACTCGGTGCCCCAGGCGGAACGCTCCAACCTTCGCCACCGCCCTGTGGGGTTGGGCCTGATGGGCTTCCAGGATGCTCTCTATCGCCAGCATATCGCCTATGGTTCGGAGCAGGCCGTCACCTTTGCCGACAGGTCCATGGAAGCCATCAGCTACTACGCCATCGAGGCCTCCAGTGAGCTGGCGGCCGAGCGCGGCGCCTACTCCAGCTACGAGGGCTCGCTCTGGAGTCAGGGTATTTTCCCCATTGACTCCCTGAATATCCTCATTGAGCAGCGCGGCGCTGATTATATTCAGGTCGATCGCAGCACCTCCCTCGACTGGGACAGCCTGCGTGCAGCGGTGCAAGAGCGTGGCATGCGCAATTCCAACGTGATGGCCATCGCCCCCACCGCGACCATCGCCAACATTACCGGCGTGTCGCAGTCGATTGAGCCCACCTACCAGAACCTGTATGTCAAATCCAACCTGTCCGGCGAGTTCACCGTGGTCAACCCCTACCTGGTGAACGACCTGAAAGCGCGCGGGCTTTGGGATGGTGTCATGGTCAACGATCTCAAGTACTACGACGGCAGCGTGCAGGCGATCGATCGCGTACCGGCGGACCTGAAGGCCATTTATGCCACCGCGTTCGAGGTGGAGCCACGCTGGCTGGTAGATGCCGCCAGCCGTCGGCAGAAATGGATCGACCAGGCCCAGTCGCTGAACCTGTACATCAATAACGCCAGTGGCAAAAAACTCGACGTCACCTATCGCATGGCATGGTACAGCGGCCTGAAGACCACTTATTACCTGCGCTCGCTGGCGGCCACGGGGACAGAGAAGTCCACTATCAGCACCGGCAACCTGAACAAGGTGTCGTCCGGCAACCAGACCGTGCAGGCGGCACCTGCCGCGGTGCCCACGGCGTGCTCCCTGGACGACCCGGACTGTGAAGCCTGCCAGTAGGCCGGGCCCGCAGATTCCCTGAAACAAAAGAGACGGTAAAAGGACAACAGTACATGCTGAGTTGGGACGACTACCACCAGGACGAGACGCAAACCGCAACGGCACCGGCCAAGGCACCACCGCCCCCGGCGCTGGACGTCACGCCCGCCGCGGCCGTGGAAGACGCGGCGCCTGTCGCAGCACCCAGTGCCGCGGCCAACGTGGCTGCCGCCGCTCGCGCCGTTGAGGCACTGGATGTCGCACCCGGGCTGGAAGAGCTCGAGATGGGTGCGGCGCGCGTTTCCGTTGACGAAAAGGCCATGATCAACTGCCGCGCAGACCTCAACCAGTTAGTGCCCTTCAAATACGACTGGGCCTGGCAGAAGTACATCGACGGCTGCGCCAATCACTGGATGCCGCAAGAGATCAACATGACGGCGGACGTGTCCACGTGGAAGAGCGCCGACGGCCTGTCCGAGGACGAGCGTCGCATCGTCAAACGCAGCCTCGGCTACTTCTCCACGGCCGATTCACTGGTCGCCAACAACCTGGTGCTGGGCATCTACCGCCTGATCACCAATCCCGAGTGCCGTCAGTACCTGCTGCGCCAGGCCTTCGAGGAAGCCATCCATACACACGCCTACCAGTACTGCATCGAGTCACTGGGCATGGACGAGGGCGAGGTGTTCAACATGTACCGCGAGGTCCCCTCCGTAGCCAAAAAAGCCACATGGAGCCTCAGCCACACACATCACCTGTCGGACCCCAGCTTCAAGACCGGCACCGTGGAGAACGACCAGACGCTGCTGCGTAACCTGATCGGGTTCTACGCAGTCACCGAGGGCATCTTCTTTTACTGCGGTTTCACGCAGATCCTGTCGATGGGCCGGCGCAACAAGATGACCGGCGTGGCGGAGCAGTTCCAGTACATCCTGCGCGACGAGTCCATGCACCTGAACTTCGGCATCGATGTGATCAACCAGATCAAGCTCGAGAACCCGCATCTGTGGACCGAAGCATTCCAGCAGGAAGTTATCCAGATGATTCTGGAAGGTACCCAGCTGGAAATCGAATACGCACGCGACACCATGCCTCGTGGCGTGCTGGGCATGAACGCGGCCATGATGGAGGAGTACCTGCACTTTATCGCCAACCGGCGCCTGTCTCAGCTTGGGCTGCCAGAGCAGTTCCCGGGGGTGCAGAACCCCTTCCCGTGGATGAGTGAAATAATGGACCTGCGCAAAGAGAAGAATTTCTTTGAAACCCGTGTGATCGAGTACCAGACCGGCGGCGCGCTGAACTGGGATTGATCACTCCGGGGGCGGCCCGCCTGCCGTGGAGCCCCTGTACCCGAGGACTGCCAATGGACCAGCAAGATGAACCACAGCGCGACAGCGAAAAAGTCCTTATCGCACTGGATCAGATCAGCCAGACGATTGATGTGATGAGCAGTGTCGTGACCCGGCTGCGCAAGTACGTACAACAGCAGTCAACGGCCAAACACGGTGAACTGCAGGCCGAAATGCGCCCGGATCGCGTACTGCACTGACACCCTGCGGCGTCGGACAGCCTCTCGCAGGGTGCCTTAACGCATCGCGCGCCGGCGCAGGATCTCCAGTTGTTCGTCGTCGTCACGGAAACAGGGTACGCTGTCCGGGGGTCCTTCCAGGGTAACCATGTCGGCCACCTCACCGAGTACCACCTCGGTAATCAGCGGCAGATCCAGGCTGCAAGCCTGCTCCAGATCAATCCACTGCAACTCCGACAGCTCGTCAGATGCGCGTGAAAAATCATCCAGGTCCCCAACGACCGCGCTGGCATCAACGAGAAAAAAACGGGCATCAAAGCGCCGCGGCGGGCCCGGCGGGGTAATCGCCCGAAACACGTAGCGGAAGTTGCCGGCACAGGGCAGATGCGCCCTGGCGCTGAAGTCGGCCCAGTCCGGCGGCACTGTGCCCCGCCAGTCACCTGGCGCACCCAGTAGCAGGCCGGATTCCTCCCACACCTCACGCACGGCGGCGGCTTGCAGGGCGTGCACGCGCTCCGGCGCTGCGGCCTCGGCCAGGCGGCGTGCGCATACCGGCCCCACACGGCCCGCCATGGGCACACAGGCATCCGCGGGGTCCACTGCGCCTCCCGGGAACACAAACTTGCTCGGCATGAAAGCGGCGCGGGCACCCCGCTTGCCCATCAATACCCGCGGCTGAGACAGGCGATCCCGCACCAGAATCACGGTGGCCGCATCGCGTATGGGCACCTGTGCCTGAACTGCTGCAGGCTGGACTTCTGGCCCTGTCGTCAAATCACTGGTCTCCTGTACGGCTCGGCCCCTGGATATAGGAGTATAAACGCTTGCGCCAGCGGGGTCTGCCGGGGTGGAGCCTGAATTCCTGTGACAGTAGGCACCGCGTGCATTCTCCTTACCCGGACGTCGGTTTTTTGCCTATACTCGTACCGGAACTCACACCGTTAAGGATATGTCATGCTTACTTCACGATTGCTTGTACTGCTGCAAATTACCGCGTTCCTGGTGGCGAGCACGGTGGGAACAGCGCAGGCTGCCATCATCGGTACAGCAGAGCACTTGACAGACCAGAACCGGAACGTGCAACTGGCCCAGATCAGCGCCACGCTGGCCAACGACACCGTGCAGCAGCATTTGCTGGACATGGGCGTGAGCCCCGAAGACACCCTTGCGCGCATTAACGCCCTGTCCGATGCCGAATTGCAGCAGCTGGCGCAGCAGCTGGACACACTGCCCGCAGGCAGCGGTGCGCTGGGCGTGCTCGGCGCCCTATTTCTGGTGCTGTTGGTACTGGAACTGATTGGGGTGACCAACGTCTTCAGTAAGCTTTGATTCGCACTGCGGCGCTCGCGCTGACCGCCTTGCTCAGCGCCTGCGCCACGATCACCGCGCAACCGCCAGAAGAGGCTGCGAGCGAACTCACCACGGTGCCATTCTTTCCCCAGGAAGCGTATCAGTGCGGACCCGCTGCACTGGCCACACTGCTGGTACACAGCGGTGTGGCAATCACTCCGGAAGCACTCGTGCCGCAGGTCTACCTGCCCGGTCGCGGCGGCAGCCTGCAAGTGGAACTGCTGGCCGCCACGCGCCGCTCCGGGCGCATCCCCTTCACCCTGCAGGGCGGCCCCGAAGCGCTGTTCAGGGAGCTCGAGGCCGGCAATCCGGTACTGGTGTTGCAGAATCTGGGGCGGGAGTGGCTGCCACGCTGGCACTACGCGGTCGTCATAGGTTACCAGCCCGAAGGTCAGCGCGTGCTGCTGCGCTCAGGGACTGAACGGCGCCGTCTGGAGCGCTGGAACCGGTTCAGCGCCAGTTGGGCTCATGCCGACTACTGGGGTCTGGTGATTCCACGCCCCGGTGAGATTCCGGCCAGCGGCCATGCCGACAACCTGGCTCGTGAACTCGCCGGGCAGGAAAGGCTGCTCGAGCCGGCTCTGGTCGCGGCCACCTGGGACGCTGCGCGGGAACGCTGGCCCGAAGACCCGAACCTTTTGTTCGCGGCTGCCAATGCCCACCGTGTGAACGCGGACACCGAGGGGGCTGCGCAGCTCTATTACACACTGCTGATGCAATCGCCGCAGCATATACCGGCGCGCAACAATTTCGCCGACCTCCTGTTGCAGGCAGGGTGCCCGGTCAGCGCGGAACGGTTGATCGCCCCGGCGCGCCACGCAACGACGGTGCTGTCCTCACCCATTGCGGACGCCGTAAGGCAAACTGCTGCGGACATCGCGCGCCAGCGCGCACAGGTCACCTACGACCCGGATTATTGCCGGGCGCTCACACAGGACCCAACACTGCCATGACTGACGTTCTACGCACGCCTGATCACCATTTCGACAATCTCCCCGGTTTTCCCTGGGCGCCGAACTACCAGATGGTATCTGATCAGCACCACGGGCGGTTGCGCATGCACTACCTGGATGTGGGCCCGCGCGACGGACGTATCGTGCTTCTGCTGCACGGCGAGCCCAGCTGGTGCTTCCTCTACCGGCACATGATCCACGCACTCAGCAGCCGCGGACTGCGCTGTATCGCCCCGGACCTGATTGGCTTTGGCCGCTCAGACAAGCCCACGGCGCGCAGTGCCTACAGCTATGCCGGTCATGTTGCGCAGGTCGGCGAGTTGCTGTGTGCGCTGGACGTCACCGGCGCAGTATTGGTCTGTCAGGACTGGGGAGGCCCCATCGGCCTGTCGCTGCTCGCCCGCATGCCGGAGCGGTTCTCCGCAGTGGTGGCCGCCAACACCCTGCTACCCGGCTGCGAACCACCCCCCAACGGGGTGGCACCCTGGCCGGGCGAAATCGTGGAGCAATGGGTTGCGGCCACCCGGGACGCTGATGACCTCGATGTGTCCGGGGTGATAGCCGCCGTCTCCTGCACACCACTCAGCCCAGCCGTGCTGGCGGCCTACGATGCGCCGTTTCCGGATCCGCGCTACAAAGCCGGCGCGCTGGTGTTCCCCAGTCTCATACCAACCCATGCCGATATGGCCGGCGCGCTCGAAAATCGCCAGACCTGGGCCTTCCTGAGCCAGTGGGAGCAGCCCTTCATCACCGCCTTCAGCGACAGCGACCCGGCTACGGCCGCCTGGGCCCCGGTATTCCAGCAGCGTGTTCCCGGCGCTCATGGTCGCGAGCACCCGGTGATTGCCGGCGCCGGGCACTTTTTGCAGGAAGAGCAGGGCGCAGCCCTCGCCGCAGTCGTGGCACACACCGTCGACAGTCTGCCTTCCAGACAACCAGGCTGATGAGCCACGCTTCGCGATGACTGTCGACCAGAGCCTGATACTGCTGATACTGCTGACCTCTGTGGGCATGTTCCTGTGGGGCCGATGGCGCCATGACATGGTTGCCCTGGGCACCCTGCTGGCCTGTGTGCTCGCCGGCCTGGTGACGCCGGACGCGGCATTCAGCGGCTTCGGACACCCGGCTGTCATCACGGTAGCCTGCGTGCTGGTCCTCAGCAGCGGCTTGCAGGCCACGGGGGCAGTGGATGTGATCGCGCGACGGGCGCTGCCCGCCAGTGCCGGACCACTGGCCAGCCTGGCGGCACTGGTCGGGCTGGGAGCGCTGCTCTCGGGCTTCATGAACAACGTGGGCGCCATGGCGCTGCTGATGCCCGTGGCCCTGCAGATGGCTCGCCGCCACAATCTGCCGCCGGGGCAGACACTGATGCCGCTGGCGTTCGGCACCATCCTCGGCGGTATGACCACCATGATCGGCACACCACCCAACCTGATCGTCTCCGGCTTTCGCGCCGAGGCTGGCGGCAACGCCTTTGCCATGTTCGACTTCACACCCGTAGGGGTGGCAGTCGCGCTCTGCGGCGTGGCGTTTATCGTACTGCTGGGCTGGCGTCTGGTACCGGCACGCAAGCAACAGGCTGCGGGTGATTTCGACACCGGGGCCTACCTCACCGAGGCACGGGTCCCCGAGAGCAGCAAAGCCGTGGGCATGAGCCTGCGACAGGTGGAAGCGGAGCTCGACGATGCCGGTGCCCAGGTGGTCGGCCTGGTGCGCAATGAGGTCCGGCTGCATACCCCCTACGGCGGCCGGCAGATCCGCGGGAATGACATTCTGGTGCTGGAAACCAACGCCGACACCCTGGGAGAGGTGCTGGCGCGGTTGGACCTGAAGCTCGAGGAATCGGTGAAACCGGCAGCCACAGAGTCCACAACAGGTGACAGCGACGGGCCGGAAGCCGCCGTACCCAACAGCGAGGCGCAGGAGGAGGGCGAGCACGAGGGCGAGCAAGGGGACAGGCGGGAGGACATTGTACTGACGGAGCTCGCCGTCATGCCGGCCGCCGCAGCGGTCGGACGCTCAGCCAGCGACATCCAGTTGCGCACGCGTTACGGCCTTAACCTGCTGGCCGTATCCCGCGAAGGCCACCGCTCCCGCAGTCGTTTGCGCGCCCTGCCCCTGCGACCGGGTGACCTGCTGCTCATCCAGGGTCCGCTGAACGCCACGTCGGAATTCGCCAGTGACTTCGGCTGCGTGCCGCTGGCCAAGCGTGACCTGCGCATCCCCAGCCCGCGCAGGGCGGTCCTGGCAGCGGTCATCATGACCCTCGCTGTAGGCGGTGCCGCCTTCGGGCTGCTGCCCGCGGCGATCTCCTTCGCCCTCGGTGTGCTCGCCTCCATGGCGCTGCGCACGGTGCCACCGCGCTCGGTCTACGGTGCCATCGACTGGCCGGTGATTGTGCTGCTGGCGGCCCTGATACCGGTTGCGGGCGCCATGGCCTCGACCGGCACCGCAGACCTGATCGCGCGTTTCCTGCTTACGTCGGTGGCCCAGGGCAACGCCATACTGGTGCTGGGCATCATACTGGTGACCACCATGTTCCTCTCCGACCTGATGAACAATGCGGCCACCGCCGCCGTGATGTGTCCGATTGCGCTGGGCACCGCGGCTGCCCTGGAGGTCAACCCCGACAGCTTCCTGATGGCTGTCGCCATCGGCGCCTCCTGCGCCTTTCTCACGCCCATTGGCCACCAGAATAACACCCTGATTCTGGGTCCGGGCGGCTTTCACTTCGGCGACTACTGGCGCCTGGGGCTACCGCTGGAAGCCCTGGTGGTCGCCGTCAGCCTGCCGCTGCTGCTCATCGTCTGGCCGTTGTAGCGCCGCGGGACGCCCGGCAAGCGGCTCCTGCGGGGGCGCGAGAGGCGATGGCTTTTCAGTGTTATCAGCGCTAACATTGCGGTTCACGCCTGCGGCTTTCACCGCTACAATGGCGCCTCGCTTCGACTCTGGCCCGGCGCCCAAAAGGCCGCGGCCAGCCCCGTTCATCCCACACAGGACAGCGACATGATCTACCAGAGTGACGCGCTCACCGTGACCCGCCTTGACGGCGACATCGCCGAGCTGCATTTCGACCTGAAGGGCGAGTCTGTCAACAAATTTGACCAGACCACCGTCAACAGCCTCACCGAAGCGCTGGACGCGCTGGAGGCGCAGAGCGGCCTGCGCGGCCTGCTGGTGACCAGCGGCAAGCCCGTGTTCATTGTCGGCGCCGACATTACCGAATTCACCGGCATCTTCGGCGCCGGGCCCGATGAGATCAAGGGCTTCACGGCGGCCAACAACGCCAACCTCAACCGCCTGCAGAACCTGCCCTTCCCCAGCTGTGTCGCCATCAACGGATTTGCGCTGGGGGGCGGCTTCGAAATCTGCCTGGCCTGCGACTTCCGGGTCATGAGCACGGCCGCCAAGGTCGGCCTGCCGGAAACCAAACTGGGCATCCTGCCCGGCTGGGGTGGCACCGTGCGCCTGCCGCGCATCATCGGCGTGGACGAGGCGGCCACCTGGATTGCCGGCGCCACTGAACAACGCGCGGACAAGGCGCTGAAAGCGGGCGCCGTCGACGCGGTCGCCGCACCCGAGGAACTGCGCGCCGTGGCACTGTCCACGCTGAACCACGCCATCGCCGGCAAACTGGACTATGCCGGTCGCCGCCAGGCGAAAAGCAGCCCACTGCCGCTGAACGATACCGAGGCCATGATGGCCTTCTTCACCATGAAGTCCCTGGTGCAGCAGCAGGCCGGCAAGAACTACC
>DIAF01000008.1:3813-4281 GCA_002414665.1 Halieaceae bacterium UBA5085 | reverse complement strand
GGGCCTGCTGCCGCGGCATCTGGCTACGGTTCAACAGGGACGCCGCAACCGCTTCCGGGTGGCGGAAAATACCGACCCGCTCCAGCCCCGGAACCAGCTCTCGCCAGCCGGCCAGCAACAGCAGACATCGTGGGTCCTTGAAACCCAGCGCCTCAACGCCCGCATACTCGGCCAGCAGGCGCCTGGCGCGCTCACGGTGGGCATCGGACCAGCAGGTGGTTTGCGGCGGGTTGTCCCAGGCGCCGCCATTCGCAGCCAGGATACTGTCGTGCAGGTCTACAAAGTCCTGGTTCTCGCGATTTCCCTTGCGATTGTAGGGGTTCCAGGTGTGGTGCTCGCCTAGCTCCAGGCCCGCTTCCTGCAGCGAGCCGGTGAGGCAGCTGGTGCCACTGCGGTGCATGCCCAGTATGGCGATCACCCGCCGGGGCTGGTCTGTCATGCCGGAGCCTCCCGCCAGGGTGCCACCCA
>DIAF01000008.1:3285-3661 GCA_002414665.1 Halieaceae bacterium UBA5085 | reverse complement strand
GCCACCCACAGCAGCAAGAGCATACCGGGCACGGCCAGCAGTGTGCAGAGCAGGAAAAACGACTGCCAGCCCACCGCCTCGACGATGACACCGGTACTGGCATTGGCAAAGGTTCTTGGCAATGCCGCGATGGCCGTAAACAGCGCGAACTGCGTGGCGGCATAGGTCCGACTCGTTTCACGGGCGATAAACGCGGTAAAGGCTGCGGTGCCCATGCCGACACCGAGGTACTCAAAGGCGATCACGACCGCCAACAACCAGAGTAGCGGCCCGCTGCCAGCCAGCACGGCGAAGCCGAGAATGCTCAGTAGCTGCACCGCACCGAAAACCCACAGGGAGCGGTTGATACCCAGGCGCAACATGGCCACGCCGCCCA
>DIAF01000008.1:2798-3091 GCA_002414665.1 Halieaceae bacterium UBA5085 | reverse complement strand
ATGGCCACGCCGCCCAGCAAGCCCCCCACTATTGCCGGCCACAGCGCGGCGTTCTTGGCCACCACACCGATCTCGGTCATGGTGAATCCCATATCGATATAGAACGGGGTCGCCAGAGCCGTCGCCATGTTGTCGCCGATCTTGTAGAGCACCATAAAACCGATCACCAGACAGACACCGGTCCAGCCACGGCGATGCAGGTACTCCGAGAAGGGCGCCACCACCGCCTCACGCAGCCCCGTCCCCGTCGGCAATTCGGAGTCTGGCTCGTCCACCAGCAGGCTCATGCACAA
>DIAF01000008.1:2369-2623 GCA_002414665.1 Halieaceae bacterium UBA5085 | reverse complement strand
CTCATGCACAACGCCACCAGCATAAACGCGGCAGTTATCCAGAACACCGTGCTCCACGGCAGAATATCGGCGAGAATCAGGGACAGGGAGCCCGGTATCAGGCTCGATATCCGGTAGGCCTGCACGTGAATCGCATTCCCCAGGCCCAGTTCCCGGTCGGGCAGAATCTCGCGGCGAAAGGCATCCAGCGCAACATCCTGGCTGGCGCTGAAGAACGCCACGCCAAAGGCCAGCCAGGCAATCACCCAGGTGGA
>DIAF01000008.1:818-2094 GCA_002414665.1 Halieaceae bacterium UBA5085 | reverse complement strand
CAGAGAAACTTCCACACGTAGGGGATACCGACCAGCGCGAACAGGCCGATCTCGGCAAGGGAAACCCCCTGGTCGCGCAACCAGGCTGGAACCAGCTGCAGCAGCACGTACAGTGGCATGCCCGAGGCAAGCCCGGTAAACACACAGATAAGCATGCGCCGATTGAACACGGCTGACTGCCAGCCGCTGCTTTCCAGGTTCATGTCTGTTGCGCCTACACCCAGGACTCGAAGGTCACTCTATCACTGCGAGGAACCGCATCCCACAGGCCCTGCTCGGCGATGATCAGCAGCGCGGCGCGGGCAAACAGCCCGCGCAGGTTACCCAGGTGCCCTCGCTGCCCGGCAGCCAGAAGCCGCTGCAGAAAATCGCTCAGAAGGGCGCGATCCAACGCGTGTTCGGGCACCGCTGCTGGCTCCGGCACCGCCGCGTGGAAGAAGTTGCCGCCGTCACCGACTACCGCACCAAGGCGCTGATTGGTCCGGGTCCAGCGCTCACGCAGACGCCCGTAACAGCCCATATTGACGTAGCGAACGGTTTTCAGCGGCGGCTCTTCACAAAGATTCAGCAGCAGGCCCACCACGCGGTCATTGTCAGCCTTGTCGTAACCCATGTGGTTGAGGCAGCGTTTGACATACAGCTGGTTGGCCCCCAGGCCGTCGTTGGGTTCAGCACCTACCGCCCGCAGCGGTGGCAATCCGGTCACCTGGCAGAAATCCCTGACCATGTCGCCGCCGGGCCACTGCGCCGGCTCAAAGGGGCGCACGCGGAGATTGGCGTGACCGAATGCGGCACCCCACATATCGACGACCTGGTCGTAGTCGCGCTGGAATATCTGGTGCGTCTCGTAAAATTCGTAGGCGCTGCCCGGCCATTGCCGCGCCCCCTTGACATCCTGATTGTAGAACGACGCATACAGCTGGTCCTGGCGCCGCAGGTACATCAGGATACGCACATCGTGGCCGGCGAGCGCCGCCTGTATATCGCCCAGCATCCGCTCGATATTGATCGACTGGCCAAAGAACAGTTCCGAACTGACGATTGCTGTGTGCACGGCGGGCCCGGCGGCGGCGAGCTCAGCGCGCAGGCGGGGCCAGGCCTGGCCGCGGGGAAAATCCCCGTACCAGATGTCCGGCATCGGGTTGGCCTGGTATTTATCGATCAGGTCCGCCACCAGCACATGGTGCGCTTCCCCGTGACGACAGGTCGCGGGATAGAGAATACCCGCAGCCAGCAGGTCGTCGTGGTGCGCGGCCAGCATCGCCTGCAGGCTGGA
>DIAF01000008.1:0-646 GCA_002414665.1 Halieaceae bacterium UBA5085 | reverse complement strand
GGCGCGCCGATGTGAAGGTAAACGGTGGCCATAAGGACTTCCCTTAACGCACGATATCGTGCATGGGGCGGGCCGAGAGCCGGCGCTTGATCGCCTGCTGCACCCGGAAGGGGACCCAGGATACCAGCCGGGCCACCAGGGGGTGCCGACTGATGCGCCAGATCAACCCCAGCAGACGCTCTGAGCGACTCAGGCGCGGCGTGCCCGCATGCAGATTGCCCGCCAGCGCGGCAATGCGACCCGGTGCAAAGGCCCCCTGCCGGGGAGCCAAGGGGGCCAGATAGGCGCCCGCGTAGAAGCTCGCGTCAGGGTTCGCCACCGGGCTTTCCGGCGCGGTACCGGGCCGTTCGCCACGCGCGAAACGCTGCCACAGGTCACCCCACTGCAGCGTGCTCGTGTCCCAGGGCATGATGGTACTCAGGGCCCGGCCCGACACCCTCTCAACAAAGGCACCGATATCCGGTACGACCACGGGTAACCCCAGATGCAGGGCGAGGCTCAATGTGTAGCTGTAGGTTTCCGGCCACTGGGCCGGAAACCACACCACATCCGGGGCAATCTCCTCGATCAGGCCCCAGGCCTCGGCGTTGGCATAGGGACCGTGGGTGACCACTGAGCTGCCCAGCGCGCGATAGGCGTAGCCCAG
>DIAF01000015.1:173886-208567 GCA_002414665.1 Halieaceae bacterium UBA5085 | reverse complement strand
GCAGCAGGCCGGCAAGAACTACCCGGCGCCGGTAAAGGCCGTTGACGTCATCGAGAAAGCCCGCGGCATGGGCCTGGAAGACGCGCTCAAGGTCGAGGCCGAAGGTTTTGCCGAGCTCGCCGTGACACCGGTCGCTGCGGCACTGGTGGGCGTATTCCTCTCCGACCAGTTGCTGGGCAAGAAAGCCAGGGATTGGGAAAAACAGGCCGACCGCAAGGTGCAGCGTGCTGCGGTGCTGGGGGCCGGCATCATGGGCGGCGGTATCGCCTACCAGTCCGCCTACCGCGGCGTCCCCATCCTGATGAAGGACATCAATCAGGCCGGCCTGGACCTGGGCCTGTCGGAAGCCAACAAGCTGCTGGCCAAGCGCGTAGAGCGCGGGCAGATGACGCCGGCGCAGATGGGCGACGTACTCAACAGCATTGACCCCACTCTGACCTACACCGGCTTCGATGCGGTCGACATCGTGGTCGAAGCCGTCGTGGAGAATGCCAAGGTAAAACACGCCGTGCTGGCCGAAACCGAAAAGCAGATCGGCGAGGACACCATCCTGGCGTCCAACACCTCAACCATTTCCATCTCGCACCTCGCAGAAGCGTTGCAGCGCCCCGAGAACTTCTGCGGCATGCACTTCTTCAACCCGGTGCATGCCATGCCGCTGGTGGAGGTGATTCGCGGTGAAAAAACCTCAGACCGCGCGGTCGCCCGGACGGTAGCCTACGCCAACAAAATGGGCAAAAAGGCCGTCGTGGTGAAGGATTGCCCGGGCTTCCTCGTCAACCGGGTACTCTTCCCCTATTTCGATGGCTTCTCCAAACTGGTCCGCGACGGCGCCGACTTCCAGGCCGTCGACAAGGTTATGGAACGCTGGGGTTGGCCCATGGGCCCGGCTTATCTGACAGACGTTGTCGGGATTGACACCGGCGTGCACGCCTCAGCCGTGATGGCAGAGGGCTTCCCGGACCGCATGCAACTGGACTTTAAGCCCGCAGGCCAGGTGATGTACGAAAACGAACGTCTTGGCCAGAAAAACGGCAAGGGCTTCTACGACTATGTACCCGACAAGCGCGGCAAGCCGAAGAAAACCGCCAGCGAGGAGGCTTACCGCCTGCTGGCTCCCGTCGCCGCTGAGCGCACGGAGTTTTCCAAGGAAGAAATCATCGCCCGCATGATGCTGCCGATGGCAACAGAAATGGCTCGCTGCCTGGAGGAAGGCATCGTCGGCACGCCCGCAGAGGCGGATCTCGCGCTGCTGTACGGACTAGGCTTCCCCCCCTTCCGCGGCGGCATCTTCCGCTGGATGGATACGGTGGGCCTTGCCTTCATCGCCGAAGCCTCGAAGCAATTTGCCCACCTGGGCAAGTCCTACGAACTCACCGACGGCATGCAGGCCATGCTGGCCGATGGCAAAACCTACTATTGAGCACCGGGTGAAAACAGGAGAATTATCGTGAGTCTGAATCCAAGAGACGCCGTTATCGTCGACTTCGCCCGCAGCGCCATGGGCCGCTCCAAGAATGGCTGCTTCCGCAACGTGCGCGCGGACGACCTGTCCGTCGCTGTTATTCGCGGCCTGCTGGCCCGCAACCCCAAACTGGACGTCACCGAAATCGACGACCTGATCTGGGGCTGCGTGCTGCAGCGCGGTGAGCAGGGCATGAACCTGGCGCGTAATATCGTCCTGCGCGCGCAGCTGCCGTTCACCATTCCCGCCCAGACCGTAAACCGCCTCTGCGGCTCTTCCATGTCGGCGTTGCACACGGCAGCGGCCAACATCATGGCCGGTATTGGCGACGTGTACCTCGTGGGTGGTGTGGAACACCTCGGCCACCTGCCGATGATGGACGATGTGGACATCAACCCGAAGCTGGGCCTGAACGTGGCCAAGGCGGCCGGCATGATGGGCATGACCGCCGAGTACCTGGCCATGATGCACGGCATCGGGCGTGAGGCGCAGGACAAGCTGGGCTTGCGCTCACACCAGCTGGCCCACAAGGCCACGGTCGAGGGCAAGTTTGCCCGGGAGATCATTCCCGTTGAGGGGCACGATGCCTCAGGCGCGCTGGCGCTGATTGAACAGGATGAAACCATCCGCCCCGAAACCACGCTGGAAGGGCTGGCCAGCCTGCCGCCTGCCTTCAACCCCCAGGGTGGCACCGTCACCGCGGGCACCTCCTCGCAGATTTCCGATGGTGCCTCTGCCATGCTGGTGATGTCAGCCGAGCGCGCGCAGGCGCTGGGCCTTGAGCCGGTGGCACGCATCCGCGCCATGACCCTCGCCGGGGTCGACCCGTCCATCATGGGCTATGGCCCGGTGCCCTCCACACAGAAAGCGCTGAAGCGGCTCGGCCTGACCATCAAGGACATTGAGATGGTGGAACTGAACGAGGCCTTTGCGGCACAGGCCCTGCCCGTGCTCAAGGACCTCGAGCTGCTGGATGACATGGAAGACAAGGTGAATGTGCACGGCGGCGCCATCGCCCTCGGGCACCCCTTCGGCTGCTCGGGGACCCGCATCACCGGCTCACTGCTGACCGTGATGCAGGACCGTGACCTGACGCTCGGCGTGTCCACCATGTGCATCGGCCTGGGCCAGGGCATCACCACCGTGGTGGAGCGGGTCTAGCCGCGCAAGACCTCTTTCTGGTGCCCCCAACGCGGGGCACCAGACGCTTGAGCAGCACGCGGGGTCCCTCTATCCCCGAGTCAGTAGAGCATCCACACGCGAAAGCGTTGCCAGCAACCCTGCCGTGGCCAGGGATGAGCCGCGAAAGAACTCCTCCGCCATAGGCGTGATGGCGCAACGCTCGGGTAAGGTATCGCCCTGCTCAAGCATACGGTACAGGGTCGGCAGGAAAATGAACTGCAGCCACTGGGGCAGAGTGAGGGTGTCGACCGCAAAGGGCTCTGTGGAGGCCAGCGCAGAGGCCGGCGGAGGCACTGACTCCCACAAGGCCAGCTGACGCAGCTGAGCCTCGATGTCAATCAGGACTTCGGCGACTTCCGTGCGTATGGGCTCTCCCGGATACTCCACGGCCGCTGCTAGAACTTCTCCGGGCGCAGCACATCCACATCGCAGGTGTAGAGGATCATCGCGTAGTTATCGTAATAGTGCTCGCGCAGGCCGGCGGCAATGCGATCCGCCGTGGCGTCATCGCACACCACCTCAATGCGCAGGTTTCGGTTCGCCTCCCAGTTGCCCTCGCGCACACCGCGGGCCCCCTTACCGCGGGCCTCGGTGATGGTGTAACCGTGTGCGCCCCAGCGTTCGATATGCCGCAGCAGGTGCGACTCGATAGAGGACTCGGTCACGATGGTGAGCAGGCGTCGCGGGTGTTGTTCCATGGTCAGGCGGCTCCGATCAGCGCGTACAATTGGCCAGCAAGCCAATGGTACAGCGGAATGCCGACCAGTACATTAAACGGGAAGGTCACACCCAGCGATGCCGCCAGCGACAGCGCAGGATTGGCCTCGGGAACCGAAATCCGCATCGCGGCGGGCACGGCGATATACGATGCACTCGCCGCGAGGGTAGCCAGTACCACCGCACCGCCGACAGACAAGCCGAGCAGCCAGCCCAGCCCGAGGCCGATCATCGCCGAGAACACCGGGGTCAGCACACCGAATGCCAGCAGGAAGAAGCCATAGCGGCGCAGGGTGCCGATCTGGCTCGCGGTCACCAGGCCCATTTCCAGCAGGAACAGGGCGAGCAAGCCCTGGAAGGGGTCGAAGAACAGCGGTGCCAGCTTGGCCAGGCCGTCGGCGCCGGCAATCCAGCCGATCAGCAGGCCGCCCACCAGCAGGACGATGCTCTTGCCCAGCAGCACCTCATGCGCCGACTCGCGCAGCCGATCACCACCGACCAGCCCTTTGGCGAGGACAATGCCCACCAGGATGGCGGGGATTTCCAGCAGCACGACAAACAGCGGCATGTAGGCTTCGAAATCAATGTCCCGTGAACCGAGATAGGCGACGACCACCGCGAAAGTGCCAACGCTGACCGAGCCGTAGTGCGCGGCGATAGAAGCCGCATCCGCCCGCGGCAGGCGACCGAATCGGAGCAGCACGGGGAAGCTGAGCAGGGGCAGGATGAACCCCATGGCGACCACCGCGACCATCTGCCCCAGCAGCTCCAGAAAGGGCTGACGGGCCAGTTCGATGCCGCCTTTCATGCCAATGGCGAGCAACAGCAGGATACTCAGCAGCTCATAGACCTGCACCGGCAGCCGCAGCTCT
This sequence comes from Halieaceae bacterium UBA5085, assembly GCA_002414665.1. Taxonomy (GTDB): domain Bacteria; phylum Pseudomonadota; class Gammaproteobacteria; order Pseudomonadales; family Halieaceae; genus Haliea. Next base: position 204,331 of record DIAF01000015.1, on the reverse strand, counting down.
GAACGCAGGATACCGGCCGTGACGCCCAGCAGGAAAAAGAGTACGACGGGATCCATGCTACGCGGCACCCTCCAGGCCAACCAGGCGCAGGAGCTCAGCAGTACGTTGGCGCAGCGCTGCGGCATCCTGGTCGACCAGGGTAATGTGGCCCAGTTTGCGGCCCGGCGCGGGCGACTTACCGTAGTCGTGCAGGTGAGCGCCGGCCACCGCCAGGATATCCCGTGCAGCGGGCCACTCGCCTATGACGTTGACCATCACGCTGGGCGCTACGGCGGCAGTCGCCCCGAGAGGCAGGCCGGCAATGGCCCGCAGGTGATTCTCAAACTGGGAGGTCACCGCGCCCTCGATAGTCCAGTGGCCACTGTTGTGTACGCGCGGTGCATACTCGTTCACCAGCAGCTGGTCACCACACTGGAACAGCTCCAGTGCCAGCACACCGACGTAATCCAGCGCGTTGAGCAAGCGCTCACAGTAGTCGCGGGCGGGACCTTCCATGGGATCGTTCGCGAGGGAGCGCGAGACACGCAGAATGCCGTCCTCGTGGCGGTTTTCACTGAGCGGCCAGGTGCGGCACTCACCGTCCCGGCCGCGCACAGCAATCACCGAGAGCTCGCGATCAAAAGGCACGCGGGCCTCGAGGATGCAGGGTACACGGCCCAGGGCTTCCCAGGCCGGCAGCAAATCCCCAGCCGCTGCCACCGACGCCTGTCCCTTGCCGTCATAGCCCATGCGCCGGGTTTTCAGGATCGCTGGTGTACCGGTCAGGGCCAGCGCTTCGGCCAGGTCCGCGTCGGAATCAATAGCGGCGTAACGTGCAGTGGGCAGGCCCAGGCGTGTGAACAATGACTTTTCCTGCAGCCGCTCCTGGGAGAGCAGAATCGCTTGACTGCAGGGGGCAAGCAGACCGCGCTGCTCCAGTGCATCGAGCGCAACTGACGCGATGTGCTCGAACTCCGCCGTGGCCACATCGATGCGCTCTGCAAAGGAGGCCAGTGCAGTGGCGTCTTCATAGCCACCGCGAACATGTTCTCCCAGGGGTGCGGCGCAGGGCATCTCCTCGGGCGCCAGGAAGGTACAGCGCAACCCCAGCGGGTACCCTGCCAGCGCCAGCATCTGCGCCAGCTGGCCTGCGCCCAGGATCCCGATATTCACGGTGCGGGCACCCGGGGGTCGGGGTGCGCCGCCACGTTGGCGGTCTGGCGCTCACGGTAGGCGCGGAGGCGCTCGCGCAGGGCGCTGTCCTGATTGGCCAGCATCGCCGCGGCCAGCAGCGCTGCATTCACAGCCCCTGCGCGGCCTATGGCCAGCGTGCCGACCGGAATGCCCGCCGGCATCTGCGCGATGGAAAGCAGCGAGTCCATGCCGTTGAGGGCACGGGATTGCACCGGCACACCCAACACCGGCACCAGGGTTTTCGCCGCCAGCATACCCGGCAGGTGCGCTGCACCACCGGCGCCAGCGATGATCACCTGCAGACCGCTGGCTTCAGCCGCCTCGGCATAACTGAACAGGCGGTCCGGCGTGCGATGCGCGGACACCACTTCAACGGTGTGCGGCACCTCCAGCTCGGCCAGGGTGTCTGCAGCGCCTTGCATGGTTTCCCAGTCGGAACGGGAGCCCATGACAATACCGACGAGTTCATTCATTGTGAGTCTTTCCCCTTGTGTCCTGCCATTGCGGCCGGTGGGCACTTCTGTACCCGGACATGAATCCTTGTGGCGGGGGCCGGCGGGATATGAAACGCGCGAATCCTACACAAGACGAAAGCCATGATATATTCGATTTTTATAAATAATCAATTCGACTATTTCTGAGATGACGCCACTTAACTACAACCACCTTTACTATTTCTTCCATGTTGCCACCGATGGCAGCATCACGCGTGCCAGCAAGCGCCTCAACCTGACCCCGCAAACCATCAGTGGACAGATTGCAGCGTTCGAGGAACAGCTCGGCGTCAAGCTGTTCCGCCGCGAAGGGAGGCGCCTGCGGCTATCCGAACAGGGCAGGCAGATTTATGCCCACGCCGATGAAATTTTCCAACTCGGGCGGGAAATCCGCCAGATACTGCAGAATGAAAGCGCCCACACCGAGACGTTCCGCGTGGGTATCACCGATTCGATCCCCAAGATTCTCGCCAACCGGTTACTGCAACCCGCGCTGAAGGCCGTCGACAACCTGCGCCTGCAGTGCCACGAGGGCGACCAGGAGACGCTGCTCGCGGAACTGGCGGTGAGCCGCCTCGACTGCATCATCACCGACCAGCCTCTACCCTCCGGCAGCCACATCAAGGCCTGGAACTACCGCATTCTGGAGTCCGGCTTCACCTTCTTTGCCGTCCCCGGGCTCGCCGAGACCTGTCGCAGCCAGTTCCCGGCGAGCCTGAGTGGCAAGCCGTTTCTGGCCCCGGGACGCAAGGCGGGAAGCCGCTCCTTCCTCAAGGCCTGGTTTGAAAAGCACCGTATTACCCCCGAAATCGTGGCGGAGTTTGATGACAGCGCACTTCTGAAATCCTTCGGCCAGACGGGGCTGGGCATCTTTGCCGCGCCAACCATCATCGAAGCGTATGTGATCTCACAGTATGGGGTTGCGGTGATTGGCCGCACGCGGGAATTCGTCGATGTGTTTTATGCGATATCCCCGGAGCGCCGCTTGCAGCATCCGGCCACGCTGGAGATCGTCAATACGTCACTGGGTGGGGACGTGGACGGCTAGCGCGCCAGCTCCCGGGTAAACGGCGGCAGGGAATCCAGTATTGCCTGACCGTAGCGCCGCGTGAGCAGACGCCGGTCCATCAGGGTCACCCGGCCACTATCGCTTTCCGTCCGCAGCAGGCGGCCGCTGGCCTGCACCAGCCGCAGCGCCGCATCCGGCACGCTGATCTCCATAAAGGCGTTGCGCCCCTGGGCTTCCACCCATTCCGCCAGCGCCGCCTCGATAGGGCTATCGGGCACCGCGAAGGGAATCTTCGCAATCACTACGTGACGGCAGTAGGCACCGGGAAGATCCACGCCTTCGGCGAAGCTGGCCAGCCCAAACAGGATGCTGCCGCGTCCGGCGTCGACCGCTTCCCGATGCAGGCGCAGGATCTCCTGCTTGCTGCCATCACCCTGCATCAGGAGCAGATCGCCGAAGTTCGCGCTGACGCCCGCATGGACGTCCTGCATCTGCCGCCGCGAGGAAAACAGCACCAGGCTGGCTTCGCCGGGGTCCAGCAACCCGGGCAGCTGTTCGATCAGCGCCGCGGTGTGTGCCTCGGCGTCACCGGGGTCGCAGGACATGGCAGGCACATGCAGGGTGGCCCTTGAATAGTCAAAGGGGCTGGCCACCACCTTGAAGACACCCTCAGGGGGAGCGCCGGAATGGAGCCTGAAGCGATCGAAGGAGCGCAATGCAGTGATGGTCGCCGAGGTGACCACGACACCGGCTGCGCGTGACCACAGATACTCCTGCAGGATGTCAGCAGCGAGGATGGGACTGCAGCGCAGGTCAAAGCCGGTTTGCCCACCCCCATCCAGCAACGTAACCCAGCGCGCCATGGGCGGCTCCTCACCCTCACCACTGACTGCATAGGCCTGCCACAAGGCCAGTGTGGACTCCGCACGATGCAACAAACCGCCCAGGCTCAGGTGCCAGGTCTCTACATCGCTCTTGTGCAGGCCGCAGTCCTCCTCTTCCAGAGCATCCGACAGCCGGGCTTCGATCTTCGCCAGCGCGGTGCTGATCTGCTGGAACTGGCTGGCCAGGCCGGCGGCCAGCGGCTGCAATTGCGCGGGCACCCGGCCATGGGCGAAGCGCAACTGCTGCTCGTCACTGCGCCCGCTCCCGGGCACGCGCTCGGCAAACAGGGTGGCCACCGCCTGCTCCGCCACCTGCAACGCGCTCTGCGCCTCCTCCATCAGCCCGGGCAGCGCAGCCAGCGGCCGCGCCAGGTCAGTCAACGGGGCCAGCGCCGAAGCCGCCTGCAGCAGCAACTTGCGATTGTCCTGCAACCACTGGCCGGTCGTATGCAGCCGGCAGAAGCTGGAAAAGTGTCCCAGTGCCTTGTCGGGCAGGTGATGGCCCTCATCAAACACGTAAATACTGTCTTCCGGCGGCGACAGGATGGCACCGCCGCCAAGCGCCAGGTCGGCGAGCACCAGGTCATGGTTGGCGACCACCACGTCGGCGTACTGGAGAGCATCCCGCGCGCGAAAAAAACTGCACTGGCTGATATTGGGGCAGCGGCGGCCACTGCACTGACTGTGGTCAGTGGTGGCACCGAACCAGATTGCGTCGGGTATCTGCCCCGGCCAGTTGTCCCGGTCACCGTCCCAGTCTCCGCGGCCCAGCGCCTCCAGCATGGCGCTGTACACGGGCAGCGCCTCTGCATGGTCTGGCGCCTGGAACTCGTCCGGGTACAGCGGCAGCACATCTCCCGCACCACTGCCGCCGAGATGGTGATCCAGCTTGGACAGGCATACATACCGACGACGGCCTTTGGCCAGGGTATAGCTGAATTCCAGGCCACTGTGCTCCCGAATATCCGGAAGATCCTTGTTAACGAACTGCTCTTGCAGGGCAACGGTTGCGGTCGCGACCACCAACCGCTTGCCCAGGGCCTGAGCCAGGGGTATCGCCGTCACCGCATAGGCGATGGTCTTGCCCGTTCCGGTACCTGCCTCGATCACGCACACCGCCGGGGAATCCGGGCTTGCCCGGCCCGTTTCCGGTTTAATGCGGGCAAGCGCGTTGGCGATTTCGGCGATCATCTGGCGCTGCCCCCAGCGGGGCTTCAGCCCTTTGGCGGCCGTGATGGCGGCGTAGGCTTCCCGAATCTGGTCCTTCAGCGCCTCGTTCAGCAAGAGGCCGGGGGCTCCGTCGCCGCGCGCAACGCCAGTTTACCGGCCACTGCGTTGGCGTAAGTGGCCAGCGCAAAGCGGCGCTGCTCTTCGGGCAGGCTTTCGATCCGGGCACGAAACTGCGCGTCCGAACAGCTCCCCGCCTCGCGGGTCAGCGTTTCAGGCACCGCCGCGCCTGGCCCCTGCAGCATCTGCCAGGCCTGCAGGTTGGTGGGGTGCAGGCAGTAGAGTGAGATAATCTGCCGATCGATTTCCGCGGCGACCGCGTCCGGGCCATCGAACTCGCCCACCAGCGGCGTGCCAAACGCCACATGCACCCGGCCCTTTTGACCGGAGATGCCGGCTGCGATGGAGGCAACGTCCTCCTGTTCGGCCTTGGCGTAGGTGCCGGTCGTACTGCGCAGGTACATTTCCCGCGCCTTCATGCCATCGCAGGGGTCCAGCTCATAGGCAATGGACACCGGGACGATGCCAAGCGCGTTGATCAGGTCGCTGAAGCTCTCTGTCTGCTTGTCACGGCTCATGGCCAGCATCTTGATGACTGCGGGCTCGGTGCGGTCAATGCCGTCCTTCGCCCGACCCTCGCGCTGGGCAATCCAGACCGGTGAGCGCTCTTCCTGCAAGGACAGGCGAATGTAGTTGGACAGATGGCGGGATGCGGCCAGCAATGCCCGCCCACTGCCCACCGAGCGCTTGACGATAAAGCTCTTGTTCAGCCGCATCAGGTCGGACACCCAGGGCTTGGTCAGCAGATTGTCACCGATGGCGATGCGCACGGTCTGGTGGCCGCTGCGATGCAGCGCATAGTTGGTGAATGCCGGGTCCATAACAATGTCGCGGTGATTGCTCATGAACAGCCAGGGGCGCGCTACATCCAGCTGCTCCAGACCCGAGACGCTGAAACCGGCGGTGGTGTCCTCGATGACCTTCTCCACGTAGTGCTTGATCACCATCTGCATGCCGTGCACATCGCGCACACCGCGCAGCTGTCGCCCGAGGTACCAACGCACGGCAGGGCGCGCCAGGCCGGGCAGGACCCGCGCCAAGCGGCCCAGGCTCAGCCTGGCAATTGCGTCGAGCATTTCCCGGTCCGCGAGCAGCCGACCCAGAACCTCGGGCACCTCGTCATCGCGGTAAGGGCGGATGTCCGCAAAGGGGTCACTCAAAGCAATATCCTCAAGAAAAACAGCGCCACACGATACCCAAATTCCCCCGGCACGTCATCCGCCAGATCCCGCCACAGAAGGGTGCGATACAGACGTCCCGCGCGCTGACACGGCCCCGCGCTTCTGCTAATCTGCAGCCCGCTCCACCGGAGCCATGTGCCTATTGGGAGGAACCATGGAAGCCACGTCTGCATCACTACTAACCTTCGGCCTCGCCACGCTGTTTCTCAGCTGGGTGTTATTGCTGATCCAATCCTGGAAAGAAGACTACGCATGGGGCCTGTGCACCCTGATTCTTCCCCCGTTCGCCTACCTCTATGCCCTGTTCCGGCTGGACAAGGCCGGGCAATCGGTTTTGCTCGCAGTTGCCGGTCTCGTGTTGATTGGCCTGGCCTGACGTTGTTACCCCGGGCCCTGCCCATTAAACATTTGTAACCTTTCGGCGCCCGCACGCCGGGCGCACTGACTTTTAACTATTATCCATATAAAACAGCAGCTTACCTAAGAGCCTCGGGGTCGTAGCTGAATACCTGTTACTTTTTCGTTTGTGGGGTTACGAATCTGTAACTGTTTTACACACGTATTCAGGTCGTATACTGATGCCATCCTGCCACCGGTGAGACACCGTTACAGGCTGGCCAACTACTACTACCGTCCGCTGAGGAACTACCATGCAACTTGTCAAAATCGCCACCGTCTCCGCCCTACTGGCCCTGTCATCCGCTGCTTTCGCCGCCAAGCCGACCAGCATCGTCTTCCAGGGCAACCACGAATCCGACACCGGCGCCGCCTATTCCGAATATCTCGTAAAATGCTCCAATGGCAAAACCGCAACGCTCACGGCATGGGAAAACCGCCGCAAGTGGTGCGCAGGCAACGAGCTGAACGACAGCTGCGAGCGCAAACAGATCAAAGCCGCAAAGGCCGCCTGTAACGCGCTCTGATCAGTCCTCTAGATAGCGCCGGCGCAGTTCTTCGCGCTCGGCGCTGCCGACCCCCAGTTCACGGGTCAGGTAGGAATCGACATCGCCGTAGTCGGCAATAGCCTGCAGCGCCCGCTGCAGATACGCCTCATGCACTTCCAGCATCGGCATGATCGCCTCGTCTTCCACTGACTGGAAGCCATACTTGATACGCAGGCGGTCGATTTCCTGCCGCGGGTCGTAGAAGCGGCGCGTCAACAGGTAGTCTGCCATCACCTGATCCACCGACACCCCCAGCGCCATCAGGATGATGGCCGCAGCGAAGCCTGTGCGATCTTTGCCTGCCGCGCAATGTACCAGGAAGCGGGCGTCGTCCTCGGCGAGTATCTCGGCGAACATGCGCCGATAGGTGGGGCTCTGCGCCTCGACAAAATCGCGGTTTATATCCACCATAAAATTGAACATCGGCTCGCGGCCGCCGCGATCGAGCTGGCCGTTGGCGAAGGCCGCATCGTTACTGCCCGGCGTGATCGGCAGACTGGCGACACGCGGCGCCCGCCCCTGCGGCAGCCGATTCGGGCTGGCGCTCTGCTCCTCTTCGCGGCGAAAGTCACACAGCAGATCCAGTTGCAGGTACTCCAGCAGCGCCAGGTCCCGCTCCGTCAAACCCGAGAGCTGCCCCGATCGGTACAGATAGCCCCAGCGCACGCGCCTGCCATCTGCCGTGCGATAGCCACCGAAATCGCGGAAATTGGGCGTTCCCTGCATGCCGAGGCGACGCTCCATGGCGACCAGTTCATTGCCATGCTGGTCGCGTAGCCGGAAGGTGTGACGGCGATCGGCTGGCAAACCCGAGATACGCAGCCGCGATGCCACATCCTCGTAGTGCACTTGCAGATCAGGTGCCGCGGCATCCAGCGGACTTACGGTAACCCGGGTCTGGGGGTGAGAGGCCTCCCATTCCACATGATAGTCGCCCTCAGGGGCGCGCCAGATATGCACTGTGTCAGCCAGCAGCGGCATGCGATCTCCGAATCAGGCTGGTGCGCTAGCGGGGGTTGCGATCACCGCCTGCACCAGGGTTTTTATCAGGGTAAGCTGGCGCTCCAGCGCTTCCTCGCTGAACGGATCCTGGCCGAGCAGGTCGCGATACATCGGCGCCATGGTCACGTAGGACATGATCAGGTTGTTAAAGGCCATCACGGCCCAGGGACGCAGGCCGGCATTGCCCAGAGCGCGCAGGCCGGGCTGCAGCAAGCCGTCATCGTCGTGGAACATGGGCCGGAAAAACCGCTCGATCAGGTCGTTGGTGCCGGGACCACCGGACAGCGCCGCGTGCTGCAGCAGGCGGGCGAGGTTGGGATTGGAGTGATGCTTGCGCACTATCGCTTCCAGCCACTGATACAGGCGCTCATCGGTGATCGGCGCCGCATGCAACTCCTCCATGGGCGCGGCGAACTCATCCAGCAACCGGCCCAGGACCGCCCGGTAAAGGGCTTCCTTGTTGCGGAAGTGATTGTAGAGGCTGGGGGAGCGGATGCCCACGCGCTCTGCCACCTCGCCCAGGGAAGCGCCCTTGTAGCCTTTTTTGGCGAACAGGTCCTCGGCGGCATCAAGGATGCGCTCGGCGGTACCCCCTGCGAGTTCGGCTCTGTGTACCTGGGTCGCAACCATGGCGTGTATTTCCGGCACTGACGGCGTAAACGCGCAGTATACCGCAGCTTCGCGGCGTGACGCAGCCCGCCCTCGGGAACCCGGCCGGCAGTTGACAACTCATGGGCTTATGTGAATAATCTCGCCTCCTTAATTTCGCCAACCCACGAGGAATTTAGTGTGGCCAACTCCCCACAAGCCAGAAAGCGCGCCCGTCAGGCAGAAAAGCGTCGCGCCCACAACGCCAGCCTGCGCTCACTGGTCCGTACCAACATCAAGAAAGTCATTGCCGCCATCGCTACCGGCGATGCCGAGCAGGCCAAAGCGGCCTATGCCAGCGCTGTTCCGGTGATCGACCGCATGGCCGACAAGGGCATCATTCACAAGAACAAGGCCGCCCGGCACAAGAGCCGCCTGAACACCCAGATCAAGGCACTCGCCTCTGCCTGAGCCCGGTTACTGACTTCCACAAAAAAGCCGGCTTCGAGCCGGCTTTTTTGTGGCGGACGATACGCCCTCAGCTCGCCTTGCGCGGCTCTTCCGGGGCATCCTGCAGTTTGTGGAACTCCGCCAGCATACTCTGCTCGTAGCCCTGCGCCTCGTTGGTGTCCAGCGGGCGTTCGAGTAGCGCCCAGTCGATATCTCCGTCCGTTGCCAGATTCTCGAACTCGAGGATCCCCAGCGCCTCGAACTTCGGTCGAATCTTGTCGGTCAACAGGCCGATGCGCTTCAGGTTGGGGATCACGCGCTGAAACAGCAGATTGCGGAAGGTGGACATGACAAAGCCCTCCAGCACCTGCAGCCGCGCCTCTTCCACGTCCCAGCCAAAGTGCGCGAATACATCCGTGGCCACCAGCCGCTCACGACTGACCACACAGGCCTCATAGGCAAACTGCGCGCGCTCTTCACGCTCCTCATCGGAGAGGGTCTTAACAAACTCTTCCAGGTAGTTGACCCCAAAGGTCACGTGCCGCGCCTCGTCGCGCGTAACGAGGTACACCACATCCTTGAGCACCGGGTCCGGCGTGGTTTCGCGCGTCGTGTTAAACGCCGAAAGCGCCAGCCCCTCGATCACCAGCTGCATGCCGATAAATTTCATGTCCCAGCGCGCATCGGTGAGGATTTTATCGATAATCGCCTTCAGGTGCGTATTGATCGGGTACATCACGCCAATGCGCTTCTGCAGGTACTTGTTGAACACCTCCACATGGCGCGCCTCATCAAAAGTCTGTGACGCGGCGTACAACTTGGCGTTCAGGGTAGGTGCACAGGAACACAGCTGCGAGGCCACCAGCAGCGCACCCTGCTCTCCGTGCAGGAATTGCGACAGACTCCAGGCGTTCATGTGCAGCCAGAATTCCTTGCGAGTCGCCTCGTCCATGTCGAGGTAGGGCTGGTAGGTATGCAGGTTCATCAACTCGGGCATACGCTCTTCATCGGGCCAGGGACGATCCCAGTTGATATCCATCTCCGGGTCCCAGTTCAGCTGTTTGCCCAGGTCGTAGAGCTTCTTGATGCGATCGTCCTGCACCTTGTAATCCCAGTTGTAGGACCCTGTCAGCGGCGTGTTGAAAATCTCTGCAATGTGATCGACATCGCCGGCAGTCAGCAAATCCTCCAGATCCGGATTTTCACGCGGGTAGTCGGCGTTGGCGAAGCGCTGGATCTTGCGCGGGGTGGAACTCCACTCTACTTTCATAACCGTACTCCTGACATCGATATTTCACCAGTTTGTACTATGTTCGAGCCACACCGCGCTCACAAGGTGAAGTCTTGTCAAAATAAGGTTATTTGTGGCCAAATCAATCCATGCCTCGAGTCAGCGCGCCAGCACAGTACATCCTTATCCTGATCGACATGGTCGAGAGCTGGGGTTTTGACCGTGAGGACGTGCTTGTCGGCACCTCCCTTGCCGAGTCCGGACTCGCCGGAATCGGTGCGCGCGTCAGTGAAGATGACTTTTCCCGACTGGTCGCCAACGCCCTGGCCCTCACCGGCGATACGTCGCTGGGCCTGCAACTTGGCATGCGCCTCAACCTGAGCGCCCACGCCATCCTTGGCCAGGCCTTTATGACCTGCCGCGACCTGCGCCAGGTTATGGACCTGTTCATGCGCTACTACCACCTGCTGTCCTCACCGACGTTGCAGCTCGAATTCACCGAAACCAACGGCCGCTGCGTGCTGACCACCGTCGCCGCACCCGCTGACAATCCGCCCGAATTCGGCACCGAGCTGATGTATGCCGCCATGCTCAACACGCTCCGCGGCCTGCTCAACCGGCAGGATCTGGTGGTACGCGTGGAGCTTCCCTACCCGCCGCCACCGCATGCAGCCACCTACAGCGAGGTCTTTGGCGAGGATGTGCACTTTGACAGTGCTCTGGGGCGCATCTCGTTTGACGCCCGCCTGCTGGATGTGGCCCTGCCGCTCTCCAATCCTGCACTGCGGTCACTGTATGAAAACGAGTGTGCCCGCCTGCTGGCGGACCTGGAGGAACACGACTCCGTATCGGAGCAAACGCTGCGCCTGCTGCGCAAGCTGGAGGGCCAGTATCCACAGATGCCCCAGGTGGCCAACATGCTCAACCTGAGTCCCCGCACCTACCGCCGGCGCCTGGAACATGAGGGCACCGCATACCAGCAGCTGCTGGACAAGGTCCGGGCGGAGCATGCCACTCGCTACCTGAAAAACGGTCGCCTGCCCCTGTCCACCATTGCCTACCTGGTGGGCTTCAATGACCCCTCGAATTTCCGCCGCGCCTACCAGAAATGGACCGGTCGTACACCACGGGAGGTACGTTCTGAGCGCTGAGCAGGCACTGTCGATTTACCTCGGGCGTCGCGCCGCCCGGGTTCTGGGCGACCAGGGCTGGCACCCGGATCACTTCAGCCTGCTACTGGGCGCCTCAGGGGGGCCGAAGTGGCTGGTGTTGGGGCAGCTTGACCGCGTCTTGTTCGGAGACTTTCTGCAACGCGGAGGCAAACCGATGTCGCTGCTGGGGTCCTCCATCGGCTCCTGGCGTCACGCCTGCCTGGCGCAGACGGATCCTGTGGCGGCACTGGACCGTTTTCAGAACGCCTATCTGGAGCAGGCCTACAGTGCACGTCCACCACCCAGCGAAATCAGCGCCGCCAGCGCGCACATCCTCGACCAGCTGCTGGGGGACGAGGGCGCCGCCGTACTGAGCGATCACCCACGCTGGCGCACCCATATTGTTACCGCACGCGGCAGGGGGCCCGCAGGCGCCCGGCAACCCGCCCTGCTTGGCGCGGCCATGGGTGCGGCGGCGCTGGGCAACACAGTCCACCGGCGCCTGCTCGGCGCCGGCTTCCAGCGGGTGGTTTTCCACAGTGGCGAACGCCCGGCTCCGCAGCTCTCGATGGCCGACTTCAATACCGCCTACACGCCCCTGCGGCCGGCGACGGTGCCTCTCGCCCTGCAGGCCAGCGGTTCAATTCCCTTTGTGCTCGCCGGTGAACGCGACATTGGCGGGGCACCGCCGGGACACTACTGGGATGGCGGCATCATCGACTACCACTTCGATCTGAGACAGTACCGCGGAGAGGGACTGGTGCTGTACCCACACTTCCGCCCTGACCTCACGGCGGGCTGGTTCGATAAATTCCTGCCCTGGCGCAGATCCGGGCTGGAGAACCTCGATGACCTGGTACTGCTGTGCCCCAGTCCACAGTTCGTGGCCACGCTGCCCGGGGGAAAAATCCCGGACCGGAGGGATTTCACGCGCTTGAGCACTGCTCAAAGGGTGGCGGTCTGGCGTCAGTGCATTGCGCGCAGCGAAGCGCTGGCAGAGGCATTCCATGCATTGATCGACGGCCCCGACCCGCTGGCGGGCGCCACGCTGCTCAGCTGATCATCTCGTCGAGGTAGCGCTGCACTTCGGCGCGCAGAGGCCCCTGGAACGCCGAGGCCAGCAGCCCGAGGCGCACCGACACGTCCACCAGCCCATCGTGAAACGACAGCTTGCCGTCGATGCCGCCACCTTTCATGCGTACGCTGTCACCCTCCCAGCGCGAGCGCACGCCGTGTTCGCGCTCCAACTGGTCCGCGAGACGCTGCGCAGCCTGACGCAGGTCCTCTTTGGGCATGGTGTAAGGTTTGGTCAGCCGGAATCCCGCCATGGTCGAATGCCTGTATTTTTAACACCAAGATTACGCCGAGCCGCGGCGCATGACCAGCCAGTTGCCCGCCAGCACGAGGGCGAAGCCCAGCAGACCCAGCAGTGTCCAGTGGTAGCCTTCGAACACGGTCGAGATCAACAGCGCCACCACCGGGAACAGAAGTGAGCTGTAGGCCGCCCGGCCCGGGCCGATATTGCCGATGAGCGTGACATAGGCCCAGAACGCCACCACCGAGCCAAACACTGCGAGGTACAGCAGGGAACTCAGATAACTGAACTGCCAGTCGACCGTGATGGGCGTGCCCAGCAGCAGCGCGGCGGTATAGAGTGCAAGCGCGCCGTAGAGCATACCCCAGGCGTTGCAGACCAGCACCGGCAAGCCATCGCGACTGTTGCGCGCCGCGAAAATATTGCCAAACGACGCGCAGCAGGTGCCGGCAAAACACAGCAGCAGCGCGCGAAAGCCGGCATCGTCGAAGGTAAAGCTCTCGAGCTGTGGCATGAACACACCGACCATCCCCACCAGTCCTATGCCGGCCCCCAGCGCCACCATGCCGCTGATGGGCAGCCGCAGGAAAATGGCGCCGTTGACCATGTTCAGCACGACCTGGGTAGAGAACACCACGGCCACCAGGCCGCTGGCCAGATGCTCACTGGCGGGATAGATGAACAGGTAATTGCCGCTGAACAGACACAGCCCCTGGAAAAAGACCATGAGGTGGTCGCGCCGCGAGAGCGGCGTCAGGCGCCGGCGCAACACCAGATACAGGAAGATCAGCACTGCGGCGAGCATGGAGCGATGGGCAATGGATACCATCGGCGCCACGGTGCCCAACTGGAATTTGATGGCGATCCAGGTCGAACCCCAGATCACCACCGTGATGGCATATAACAGCAGGTTGTTCATGGCGCGGGCCGGCGAAAAGCGCGCACTTTAGCGCATCCGCCGACTCGCGCCTACAGAGCCGCCGGCAGGGATCAGCGCTTGATAAATTCGCCGGCGTACCAGTTCAGCATGGCGATCTTCTCGTCCAGGGGCTTGTCTTCCTCCATCTCATAGACGTTACGGAAGCCAATTATCACATCGGTCACGCCAATGCTTTCCAGTTTCTCGATACCTTCGCGGGTAAAGGCGTCCTGGCCGGTGGTGTAAATACGGAAAGGACGGTCGCTGGTACCGTGCTCATCGCGCAGTTCGTGCAGGCGGCGGATGTAGCCTTCCAGCTGCTGCATGTCCGCACCGGCGCACATCCAGCCGTCGCCAACCTTGGCTGCGCGACGCAGTGCCGGCTCCGCGTGGCCACCCACGAGTATGGGGGTGGGCGCAGTGGGTTTGGGGGTCATCTTGATCGCCGGCAGGTTGTGAATCTCACCCTTGTAGCCGAAAAACTCGCCGCTCTCCAGACCACGAATGATGTCAATCTGCTCGTCCAGACGCAGGCCGCGCTTCTCCCACGGCACATCGCACACCGCAAAGTCCTCTTCCCAGGGGCTGATACCCACCCCGAAGTCGAAACGATTGTTGGACAGCGCCTGGATGCTCTGCACCTGTTTGGCAACAATCGCCACCTGGCGCACGGCCACTTTATAGACGAACGTGGCGAAGCGAATCTTCTCGGTAACGGTTGCCATGCCTGCTACGGCTATCAGGCTCTCCAGGAAAGGTACGCTCTCCAGAAACTCGCGACTGCCATCCTTGTTGTAAGGATACTTGGAGCTGGCCTCCTGCGGATAACAAATGCTGTCGGGGATGGTCAGCCCGTCGTAACCGGCCTGCTCCGCGGCTTGCGCCAGCGGGACGTAGTGATCGGCCTCACACATACCGATCTGATAGCTGAATCTCATTATGCTGCTCCTGTCTGTTATAACGCGGCCGCGACGGCAGCCACACGAGGACTACGGCCACTCTACTCTGCCGGATGACCCGGGTCACCGTAACCATTAAAATAGATGGGAGCAGCCTCAAATGCTAAACCTTGCCTACCGAAGCACCCGTACGCCGGCACACCGCCGGGGCGGAACATGGATGACAGCAGCCTCATGATCGATACCGCAGATACCCGGGACCCGGGCACCGACCACAGCCGACGCTTTCTCTTTGACGACGCTGACATCCGTGGTGAACTGGTACAGCTGGACCACTCCCTGGCGGATCTGCTGGCTGTTCACCAGTACGCGCCGGGGGTGTGCCGGTTATTGGGGGAATTCCTGGCCGCTGCCACCCTGCTCAGCACCACCCTGAAATTCGAAGGGCGACTGGTCTTGCAGGCGCGCAGCGAGGGCGAGATTCCCCTGTTGATGGCCGAGTGCAGCGACCAGCTGCTGGTGCGGGGCATCGCACGCGGCGCCCAGCATGCCACCTCCGAGGTGTTTACCCAGCTTCTGGCGGGCGGGGTGCTGGCGATCACCGTAGAGCCCCTGCGGGGCAAGCCGTATCAGGGTATTGTGCCTCTGTCAGAGCATTCACTCGCCGCCAGTCTGGATGCCTATTTCGAGCAGTCAGAACAGCTGCAGACCCGCCTCTGGCTGGCCAGCGACGGGCGCCAGGCCGCCGGGCTCCTGCTGCAGCAACTACCGGCCCAGCTGCAGCGCAGCGCCGATGTACGCGCCCGACAATGGCAACATGCAAGCACGCTCGCCGCAACCGTGAGCAGCGACGAGTTGCTGCAGCTACCTGCGGAAATCCTGCTGCACCGCCTCTACCATGAAGACCCCGTACGCCTGTTCGACCCGCGTACAGTGCGCTTCCACTGCAGCTGCTCAGCGCAGCGCAGCCGCAGCGCGCTGGCCGCCCTGCCGCCTCACGAACTGGAGGACATTCTCGCCGAGCAGGGCCACATCGCGGTGGATTGCGAGTTCTGCAACCAGCAGTACCGTTTCGAGCGCGAGGCGCTGCACGACCTGCTGGCGGACGGCCGCGGCGGCACCGTCCATTGAGGCTCGCCGACGATCGCCGAAATTTTGCATAATCCGGTTCGCATACCCGGGGGATTCTGACATAATGGCGCCCCCTGAAAGACCCCTAGAGGCAACTCCGCTCTGCGTGGCGGGCTGCACTGAGCAGCAGGAACACAGGACTCACCATGACCCTTGAAAGCAACACTCCCCGGGAATACGTCGACCTGGGCACGGCACAGCTGGTTGAAGAGGCGCTGAAGCGCGGTGAGGGCATTCTCGCCGATACCGGCGCCCTCCTGGTTACCACAGGCAAGCGCACCGGTCGTTCTCCCGCCGATCGCTTCATCGTCCGGGAACCCAGCACCGAGGACAGCATTGACTGGGGCCCGGTCAACCGCCCCTTCGATGCAGAGCGTTTTGACACCCTCTGGGACGAGGTCGAAGCGTACCTCGATGAACGCGACCGTTTTGTCTCCAACCTGCATGTTGGCGAGCACAGCGACCACTACCTGCCTGTGCGGGTGGTAACGGAAACTGCGTGGCAGAACCTGTTCGGACGCAATATGTTCATCCGTCCGAAGCAATACAATATCGGCCGCAAGCCCGAGTGGACGGTGATGAACGCACCGGGGTTCGTCTGTGACCCGGCGCGCCACGGCAGCAACTCCGATGGCATCGTGATCCTCAACTTTGCCCGGCGCAAAATTCTTCTCGCGGGCATGCGCTACGCCGGCGAAATGAAAAAAGCCATGTTTTCGGTGCAGAACTTCCTGCTGCCGGAAAAAGACGTGATGTCCATGCACTGCTCGGCCAACGTCGGTGAAGACGGCGACACCACCCTGTTCTTCGGTCTCTCCGGCACCGGCAAAACCACCCTGTCAGCAGATCCCGATCGCTACCTGATCGGCGACGATGAGCACGGCTGGGCCAAGGGTTCTGTGTTCAATATCGAAGGGGGCTGCTACGCCAAGACCATCGATCTCAGCCAGAAAAACGAGCCAGTGATCTGGGACGCGATCAGCTTCGGCGCCATCATCGAGAACGTGGTGCTCGATACCCAGCGTCACGCCGACTACAGCGACACCAGCCTGACCGAGAACGGCCGTTGCTGTTACCCGCTGGAGCACGTTGCCAAGCGCACCGAGGCCAATGCCGGCGGCGAGCCCAAGTGTGTGATTTTCCTCACCTGTGACGTATCCGGAGTGCTACCCCCTGTTTCCATACTGTCCAAGGAGGCCGCAGCATTCCACTTCCTCAGCGGTTACACAGCTCGCGTCGGCTCCACCGAGCTGGGCGCGGAAGCGGGTATTCACCCCACCTTTTCCACCTGCTTCGGCGCCCCCTTCATGCCGCGCCCGGCCAGTGACTACGCCGAGCTGCTGATGAAGCGCATCGAGGACTTTGGCAGCCAGGTCTACCTGATCAACACCGGCTGGACCGGCGGCTCCGGCGCGCCGGGCGGGACCGGCTCACGCTTCCCGATCCCGGTCACCCGCGCGGTTGTTGCGGCGGCACAGAGCGGCGCACTGCTTAACGCGCCCCGCGAGCACCTGGACATCCTTAACCTGGACTTCCCAACCGCTATTCCCGGCGTCGACGCCAGGTACACCAACCCCCGCAACAGCTGGGGCGATACAGCGGCCTACGACGAACAGGCGCGCACCCTCGCGACCCTGTTTCAGGAAAACATCAAGAAGTTCGACGTGTCGCCGGCCATCGTTGCCGCCGGGCCAAAGCCGAACTGAGTGTACACGCCGGTACGCAGCGTACCGGCGAGCCTCCTTCCCCTACGCTGGATCAATCAGGTCCTGCAACCGCTGACGCCGGTGCAGGACCCTTGCACCCACCTGTTCGCCCGCAAGGTACAGACACGGCACCAGCAGCAACGTCACGCCCGTGGCGAAAAGCACGCCGAATGCCAGTGAGGTCACCATCGGGATGAGGAACTGTGCCTGCACGCTGGTTTCAGCCATGATCGGCAGCAGGCCGACGAAGGTGGTCAGTGAAGTGAGGATGATCGGACGGAAACGGTCTTCGCCTGCCTGCAACAGGGCCTTGAGCACCGGATGTCCTGCCGCACGCAGCTGATTGATGCGGTCAATCAGCACCAGGTTGTCGTTCACTACCACGCCCGCGCAGGCAATCACGCCAAGGAACGAGAACATGCTCACTTCCCAGTTCAGGATGAAGTGGCCGAAAATCGCCCCCATCACGCCAAAGGGCACGGCCGTCAGCACCAGCAAGGGCTGGAAATAGGAGCGGAACGGCACAGCCATCAGGGCATAGATGACCAGCATGGCCAGCACCAGATATTTCAGCATGGCATCCATGAAGTCGGATTCTTCCTGCAGCTCGCCGTCCAGCGACAGGGTGAGGCCAGGAAACTGCCGCTTCCATTCCGGCAGATGATCACTGAGGATGGCATTGACCACGGCACGTGGCACCACACTGCCGGGAACCACCTCCGCCGACACCTCCAGCGTGCGTTTACGGTTGAGGCGCTCAATGGTCAGATAGCCGGGTTCATACTGCACCTCGGCTACTGTGGCAAATGGCACTTCGCCTCCCGCCGGGGTGCGCACTCGCATTTCCTGCAGATTGTCCACTGACAGCCGCTCTGACTCCGGGTACCGCACCATCACCCGCACGTCCTCACGGGTGCGGGGAATACGCTGCACTTCGGCGCCGTAGAAGGCCTCACGTACCTGCCTCGCCAGGTCGGCCAGCGTGACGCCCAGGTTCTCCGCCGCGGGCTTCAGGCCCAGCACGATCTCTTCCTGGGGATCCTGCAAGGTGTCATTGATGTTGTAGACCCCTTCGTAGGACTGCAACACCTCACGCAATGCCAGCGACACCGACTTGAGATCATCCAGTGAGGTCGCGGTAGCCACCAGGCGGATGGGTTTGCCGGTTTCGTTGATGGTGTAGTCCATGCGGAAGTCCTGCACCGGTGGCAGCTCACCGATGGCCTCGCGCCAGCGCTCGGAAAGCTCTCCCGTATCGACCTCATCGGATACGGTCTCGATGATCACCTCGATCGTGTTGGCATTACCGCTGGAGTCGATGTGGCCGATCGCCGGGCCAAGGGCGTTGTAGCGCGGATCCTCGTTGTATTCACGCTTGATCTGCAGCGCGGCTGACTCAACCTGGCGCAATACCTTCAGTGTATCCTCAAAGGCGCCCCCCTCCGGCAGCTCGATCTCAGCGACAACATAGTCGGAATTGATGGAAGGGAAGAAGGCAGAGCGCAACCAACCTCCGCCATACAGTGCCAGGCTGACGACAAGCATGACGAAAAAGACCGCCATGACCAGCAGGTTGTGGCGCAGGCAAAGGGCCAGAAAGGGCCGGTAGCGCTGTCGCGCGATGCGCATCATGCCGTCAGCAAAGCGCAATCGCTGCTGTTCGAGCTGGCGCAACAGCGCAAATCGACTGGGTTTCACCGGCGGCATATGGGCAAGGTGTGGCGGCAGAATCAGCAGACACTCCACCAGCGACAGGGCCAGCGCCAGAATCACCACGGACGGAATGGCCATTGCTGCCTGCGCCATGTCGCCGGGCATAAAAAACATCGGCACAAAGAAAATCATCGTGCTGATCACCGCATACATGACCGGCTTGATAACGGCCTGGGTGCCGTTGATGGCTCCGGCGATGCCCCGCTCCCCGGCCGCCTGACGGGCGTGCACGGATTCCCCGACGATAATCGCATCGTCCACCACAATGCCCAGTATCAGCAGGAAAGCGAACAGCGAAATCATGTTCAGGCTGGTATTGGTGTACTGCAGCAGGAACAGGGTACCGATAAAGGCTACACCAATGCCCACGCAGACCCACATCGCCAGCCGCGGGCGCAGGAACAATACCAGTACCATAAACACCAGTATCAGCCCGCCAATGCCGTTCTTCAGCAGCGTATCAACACGGCCCTTGAACGGCACTGAGGAATCGCGCCACACCGACAGCTCAACGCCCGGGGGCAGCCCCGGCCGGGTCTCCTCCACCCACTGGTGAACCGTCTCGCTGGTTTTCAACGTGTCGGGGTTCGAGGTGACAAAGACATGCAGGGTGTGTGAGGGCTTGTCGTTGAAGCGGGTGCGTACGTCAACGTCCTCAAAACCGTCGACCACCGTGGCCACGTCGCGCAGCAGGACCTGGGTACCGTCCCTGCCCGTCATGACCGGGATGCGCTCGAACTCAAAGCGGTCATAGGCCTGGCCGCGGGTCTGCAGCCGAATGTCACCACCGACATCCTTGATCGCACCCGCCGGCAGGTTGAGCGACGACCCCCGTATGGCCGCCACCACATCGGCGAAGGTCAGTCCGTAGCGACGCAGGGTGTACTCGGACACCTCCACCGAGACCTCGTAAGGCCGTGGGGTATCCAGTTCCACGACCGACACGTGTGGCT
Source organism: Halieaceae bacterium UBA5085 (assembly GCA_002414665.1). Taxonomy (GTDB): domain Bacteria; phylum Pseudomonadota; class Gammaproteobacteria; order Pseudomonadales; family Halieaceae; genus Haliea. Next base: position 184,301 of record DIAF01000015.1, on the reverse strand, counting down.
GCGCCGCGAGGTCGTCACGCAGGCGCTCGCCCAGACGCTTGAGATCCCGCTCCCCGAGATTGCCAGCCAGTGATACTGCGGCCATGTAGTGTCGAAAGGCGAGCTCCGTGACGATGGGACGCTCCGCCTCGACCGGAAACGTATTGATGGCATCCACCCGGGTCTTGATTTCCGCGGACAGGCGCTGCATGTCGTAGTCGGGTTCGGCCTCAACCAGCACCGTTCCCATGCCCTCTCGCGCGGTACAGCGAATCTCCCGTACGCCGCTGAGATCGTGCACGGCCTCCTCGACCCGCACACAGATCTGCTCCTCCACTTCCCGTGGGCCAGCGCCCGGGTAAACCAGCGAGATACTGACCCGGTTCAGTTCGATCTGCGGGAAGAACTGTTTGTCCAGCGCAGGCACACTGAGCAAACCGCCGACTACCAGAAAAAGCATCAGCAGGTTGGCTGCAATGGGGTTGTGGATAAACCAGCGAACCGGACCACCCACGGTCAGTTCCCCGCACCGGCGATGCGCGCCACTTCATTGACCTCGACTCGCATGCCCGCGACGGTTGCCGCGGGCTCCCGGACAACTACCCGGTCGCCACGTTTCAGCCCCTGGACCCAGACCTGCCCGGCCTCGCTTTGCAGCACGGATACCGACCGTGGTTCCAGTTCTTGCCCGGCATCCACCAGCATCACGGTGTCATCGCTGCGCAGCGCGGTGCGCGGCAAACCAACCACCGCCGGCAGGCTGCGCCCTTCGATCGTCGCGTACACAAACAGGCCGGGGAGCAACGGCGGGCGCTCACCCGAGGGCCCCGGCGCGAACGGCTCGGTGACTTCGGCAACCGCGTAGACCACCCGCGTGTTCTCATCCATGCTGGCGTCGGTGCGCACGATACGGCCCTGCCACGTCCAATCCCGTCCACCGAAGGTCGCACGCAGGCTCACCGCAGGCAGCTCCGGACTGGCCTCACCGGCACGGTAATGCAAAGGCAGCTCGATCAGGCCGACCTGCCGATCGGTGAGGGGCAATCGCACCTCCATGGACCCTGTGGAATAAACGCGTGCGATGCGGGCGCCGGGGGAGACGTACTGCCCCGCATCGACAAACTTTTCACTGATGCGCCCGTCGAAGGGCGCTGTAATGCGCGTCCGCTCAAGATCAAGTTGCGCCGCCGCCAGCTCCGCCTCCGCCGCGCGCAGTGACGCCTGCGCCGAGGCGAGCTGCGGCTCACGCAGGAACAGCGCATTGGCCTGGGAGTTGCCCAGATCCCGCCACTCCCGCTGTGCCTGCAATGCACGACCCTCCTCTTCGGCGACGCGCTGCCGCGCGGCGGCCACCTGGGACTCCATGCGGGCAATCATGAGCTCGTAGTCAACATCCTCAATGGCCACCAGCAGGCTGCCCTCACGAAAAAAGCTGCCCGCGGCAAAGTCCTCCGCTACAGTCTCCACCTGACCGGCCACCCTGCTGACCAGGTCGATTTCCCGCTGTGGCTGGACCGTACCCTGCGTTGTCACCGACAGCGCTACCGGTGCTGGATCTACGGTAACCACATCGACCATCGGCACAGCCCGGGGCGGCAGATCCTGTGGCTCCGGCGCCGGCTTCCCGGTAAGCAGTAGCCAGGACAACGCGAGGCCGCCGGCGAGCACGCCGCCCGGCGCAAGCATTGACCGAGTTTTTTTCCAATCCATGATTCACCTGATGACTGGCTGGGCGACCGCGGGGCCACCGAGAAGAAGACGCCTTGTGGACAACACAATGGTACTCCTGTTCCGCGATTTACGCAGAAGAGCGGTCCGCGGATCCGGAAATTGGGAATTTGCCACTTCTAGTAGGATCATTCTAATTTTGTTCGGTACCTTCCGTTCTGTCCGGTGCGGGAAGCAAGCGCACCCCAAACGTGAGGAGTAGAAACATGGCTGACGAAACCACCAACACCACGACCAGCACGGCGGCAACCACCCAGGCGGCAGCACCCAAGCGCACGACTGCCAAGCGCAAGGCTGCCCCCAAGAAGGCTGCCACGGCCGGTAAAACTGCCACCAAGCGCCGTGCGACCAGCAAGAGCACTGTCGCCAAGGCCGAAGCCAAGGTGCGCACCTACAAGCGTCGCGCCACCAAAGCGACCAAGGAAACGGAAAAGACCGCTGCACGCCTCGGCGAGCGCGCCCGCACCGTGAGCCGCAACGCCTTCCTCGCCAGCCTCGGCTTCTACGGCAAGGCTTTTGATGAAGTTCAGGAGCGCCTCGACAAGTTGCAGGCTCGCCTGGATGCGCGCGGCAAAGCCGCTGAAGTCGCCTACGCCGAGCTGGTCAAGCGCGGCACGAAGGTCGAAAAAGACGCCAAAGACATGCTGGGCGACATTGAGCTGCCCAAGCTGGAACTCGATGCCCTGAAGGATCGCAAGAAGCTGGAAGCACGTATCGAGAAGGCCCGCAGCCGCTTTGCCGAACTGCGCGGCTCAGTGGGCTTCCGCACAGCGGCCTGAAGATTGTTCCCTACTCCCTGCCTGACAGGGAGCTTTTCGGGCCACATTGTGGCCCTTTTTTTTGCCTGACAATCAGGCCGGGGAGCTGCCACGCTGCAGGGCGAACCCCCCGGCGTCATCCGCTACCAGTTGTAGGTTGCCGAAAACATGTAGGTTCTCGGGTCCTGCCAGGCGCCGTTCAGGAACATGCTGAAATCGATACCCTGGATCTGCTTGTCCTCGTCCGTCAGGTTGCGCACGAAAAACGCGAAGTCCATGGTACCGTCACCCACCGGTACATCAGCCAGTTGCAGCCGGGCGTTCAGATTCTGCGTGTCCGGCACTTCATCGATGCCCTGCACGTAGCTGCCACCCGCATTCGGCGCAGTCAGGCTCTTGTTGACCGCGTACAGATACACCTTGTCGGTGTAGGTGTAATCCAGCAGGAAGCGCAGCTCACCAAAACCAAACTGTGCCAGGGTGCCCTCCAGCTGCAGGGCCGCGGTATTTTCAGGTGCGTAAGGTGCCAGACGGTTCGATGCGGTATCGATGATCGGGCGACCCGGCGCAAAGGAGTTGTCCAGGTACTTGTCGAATCCTGCATCCAGGTACCCATAGTTACCGGAAATCCGCCAGTTATCCGTGATCTGGTAGGCCATTTCCAGTTCGAAACCCTGATACGTGGCCTCACCCGCGTTGGTGAGCAGCGACTGGGTGGTGCCCGGCAACAGCTGGGTAATGTGCAGGTCATCAATCGCATTATGGAACAGGGCGACGTTCAGACGCAGCGCACCGTCCAGCCAGAGCGACTTCATCCCCACTTCCGTCGACAGCGAGGTCTGGGGTTCGAAAGGTGTACTCACCGCCGGGTCGGCCACCTCGGAGCTGAAACCGCCGCTCTTGAAGCCATTGGCCAGGCGCAGATAGAAGTTCAGGTCAGGCGAGAGCTCGTAGGACAGCGCCGCCATGGGCGATGTGTCATCAAAGGTTTCACTGTAGCTGATGAACGGCAGCAGCCCCGGGCCCACATCAGTGATGAAGGAGCCACCAAAGCCGTCCGTGGTGTAACGGTGCGAGAAGCCGGAGCGCTTTTCTTCGGTATAGCGCGCACCCAACGTTGCAGTCCAGCGCTCGGCAAAGCGCCAGTCCATTTGCCCGAACAAAGCCCAGGCCTCGGTATCAGCCCCGTAGTTCACCTGCTGCGGTACGTTGCCGAACAGTGTGAACAGCTGGCTGCCCAGCGTTTCCCCCTCATCCTCGAAATAGTAGGCGCCCAACACCCAGTTGAAGTCTTCGCGATCAGCAATCCACTGGAATTCGTGGGAAATCTGCTCGTAGTCAGTCAGGCGGTTGAAGTTTGCAGACATGCCCCAGGAGAGCGCACCGGGAATGACTACGATAGAGTCCAGCGGCATGCCATCGATATCCTGGCTGTCGTTGTAGTCCATGGTGCGCAGCGCACCGATGTACTTCAACTGATCCCTGGACGTCAGATCGTATTCAAGCGTAAGTGCGTGTGCACGTGTGCGGCTGCGCTCGAACAAACCCGGCTGCCCCGGTACGGTATTGGTGGAGACGGTGTCCGGGCGACCCGATACGACATAGGGTGCCGCAGCGCTTTCAATGGCACTGCCCAGGAAGGGACCAAACACACTGGGGAAGGTGCCGGCCCAGCCTTCCAGAGACACCAGCGACGAGGGCGCCGGCGTCTGGTCGGTGTAGGAATAATCAAAGTCGTAGATGGCTACCAGCTGCTCGGTGGGCTCCAGCATGATCGACGCGCGGAAGGCTTCGTTATCCACAGCGCCGAGGTCGGGTCCGGTCAGGTTGTCTGCCCAGCCGTCGGCGCGCTCCTTGCGCATCCCCACGCTGGCGGAGGCAATCCCCATCTGCGGCAGATCCACCTGCAGGCGACCGACGCGGCGGTCGTAGTTGCCCACCTCGGCCAGGGCCGAGCCACTGAATTCACCAGTCGGGCGCCGCGTCACGAAGTTGATTGCACCACCTTCAGTGTTACGGCCAAACAGCGTCCCCTGGGGGCCGCGCAGCACCTCAACACGCTCGATGTCCACCACATCAAATACGGAGCCCTGCGACTTGCCGAGGTAGATACCGTTCAGGTACAGCCCGACGGGCGCATCAATCCAGATCGCCGGTTGCCCGGTCACACTGCCGCGAATGGATACCACCGAGACCAGGCGCGCCCCCGGGTTCTGGCGGAACATCACGTTCGGCGCGACCGCGTTCAGGTCAGCCAGACTCTCCATACCACGCATTTCGAGTTCCGCTGCGGACAACGCGGAAATTGCCAGGGGGACCGACTGCAGGTTTTCCTCGCGCTTCTGGGCGGTAACAATCACTTCTTCGAGGGCCGCGCGTTCTGCCGCGTAAAGCCCTGCCGAGGCGGTCGTGCCAAGAGCCAGACACAGCGCGCTGACCAGATACTTTTGCTGTTTCATGCACCAATTCCTCTTTATATTTATCGTCGCCAAGGTGTCGCTGACGCCAACTGTGGCTAGCTGGCACAAAATACACTACTCCGGTTAAAAAATAATATCCATGCATTTTTACACAGAATCCAGGGCGCGGAGCACCTGTCGATACCGCGCCCCGCGCCACCATTCAGCCCCCGCCAGCACCCGCTCATCGACCGCACCACAGCTGGCATAGAGCGCCCGCTTTCTGCTTAAATGACCGCCCGATGGCCCAATGCGCCCTGCGCAATGGAGGACGACGTGAGCGATGATAAGAGCGATAAGAACAAGGTCACCGACAAGGCGGGGGAAATTGCCCGCAACATCTGGCTAGCCGGGGTTGGCGCCTACGGGCGCGCCGTGGACGAGGCCCAGGACCGCATGGAGAAGGCCGGCGTGGAAACACCCAAGCTGTTCCGTGACCTGGTAAAGGCGGGTGCCGCACTGGAGGACGAGGCGCGCAAGGGCCTGCACAGCGGTCGCAGTGCGCGCAATTCAGTCGAGGAACGCATTCACCGCGTGCGTGAGAGTTTTCAGATGCAGCTACCCGCCCGCGGCGAAGACCTCCTGGCACTGCACGAGAAAATCGATCGCCTGACCCGCAAAGTGGATGATCTCAGCGCCGCACTGGCCGCCCAGGGCAAGCCCGCGAGAAAGCCCGCCGCACGCAAGAAAACCGCCACGCGCCGCGCCGCCGTGAAGAGCAAGCCCGCCACCGGCCGCAAGCCCGCCTGACGCTGTAGCCGACGGCGGCGAGGTGAAAACACGTGACCGCATACTGGTGACCAGTCTGGCCCTGTTCAACGAGGAGGGCGAGGCGCACACGACCACCATTGATATCGCCAACGAGTTGGATATCAGCCCCGGCAACCTGTATTACCACTTCAAGGGCAAGGACGAGATCATCGGCGAGCTGTTCCAGCAATATGAACTGGCCCTCAGCGATACGCTGGCAGCGCCCCTTGAGGGGCCACTGGGCAGGGATCCAAGCCAGGTGGAGGACAACTGGTTCTACCTGTATGTGGTGCTGGAGGAGATGTGGCAATATCGCTTCCTCTACCACAACCTGGACGACCTGCAGCAGCGCTATCCAGCCATCCGCAAGGGGTTCCGCCGCCTGCTGCAACTGCAGCGTTCAGCGCTGCTCGCCATCTGCCACAAGCTGCTGGAACAGGCGGTTATCGATACCGACGACGACCAGCTGCTCAGCCTGGTCGACAACATGACGCTGGTGCTGACCTTCTGGCTGAGCTACGACCAACTGCTGCATGCACCACGCTCGCCGCATGTCGTGATCCATCAGGGTGTCCTGCAGCTGCTGACCATGGTTGCGCCCTACCTGGGTGACGCCCAGCTGACCTTCTACCGGGATTGCCAGGCCATCTTCGAGGGCATGATTGCGTCCCCGAAAAAAACCTGAAGCGCAACACTAGCCGCGTGTGCCGGCCGGTTTTCGCAGCAGAATCACATCCGCGCCCTCAAATACCGGTTGGCTGCCGCGGGCCTGCGCCCACCACTGCCAGGTGCTGCGGCTGAAAAAGCACACATGCGTGGGGTCGTTCTTGTAGTGCCAGCCGGCAAACGCCCCGGCATCCGTCACCAGCTTGGTCATGATGCCCAGGACACCGCCCGGAACCAGCAACTGCCAGAGCCGGTCCAGCTCAGTAGCGGGTGCCCGCAAATGCTCCACCACCTCCGTTGCCGTGATGAAGTCGTACCCCGGGCACAGGGCATCCTCGGCAGGAAAATAAAAGGGATCGTACAGGCTCATCCGGTGGCCCGCTTCAGCCAGCATGGCGGCCAGTGCAGGACCGGGGCCGCAGCCGAAATCCAGCCCGCGCGAACCGGGCGCCAGTACGGCCAGCAGCGGCGTGGCAAGACGTGCCAGAAAGGCGCGGTAGTGGGGGTCATCAACCCGGTTCTGATGCAGGTCGTACTCGGCCTTCTCGTCACCCGCTGACAGGTGAAATTCGGGGGGCACGAAGACCAGTAAACAGCGCTCACAGCGACAGTAACGGCGCCTGCGATCCTCATGGAATGTGTAACTACCCGCGCCACAGAGAGGGCAGTGCAAGTGACGTTGCATCTGGTATGATCCCCGCTTCATGGCAAACCCGTTCGGGACAAGGAGAGTAACATGACCATCAAAGTTGGCGACAAAATCCCCTCAGTAACCCTCAAGACCATGGGCGAGAAAGGCCCTGTTGATATCAGCACCGATGAGCTGTTTGCCGGCAAGAAAGTGCTGCTGTTCGCCGTGCCGGGGGCGTTCACGCCTGGCTGCACCCTGACCCACCTGCCCGGATACGTGGTCAACGCCGACAAGATCAAGGCCAAGGGTGTGGACACCATCGCCTGCATGGCGGTAAACGATGCCTTCGTCATGGATGCCTGGGGCAAGTCACAGAATGCCGAAGAGCTGCTGATGCTGGGCGATGGCAACGGTGAATTCACCGCGGCACTGGGCCTGGAACTCGACGGCACCGGCTTCGGGCTGGGCAAGCGCAGCCAGCGCTTTGCCATGCTGGTAGACAACGGTGAAGTCACGCACCTGAATGTAGAACAGGGCCCGGGCGTTGACGTCAGCTCTGCCGAAAGCATGATGGCCCTGCTCTAACTGCCAGCGCCCGTGGCGCGGAGACACGTCCCGGGCGCTAGCTCACCAGCACATAACACAGGCTGCTGATCACCACTGCACCGAGCAGGTTCAGCAGCAGACCCTCTCTCGCCATTTGGGCCGTCGTGATCAGGCCGCTGCCGTAGACCACGGAGTTGGGCGCCGTTGCCACTGGCAGCATGAAGGCACAGCTCGCGCTCATTGCCGCGGGCACCATGATCAACTCAGGAGGCAGATCCGCCGCCAGCGCGGCAGCCGCGAGCACCGGCATCAGCAGCGTGGTGCTCGCTGTATTGGATGTGGTCTCCGTCATGAAAGTCACCGCGAGGCAGATCAACAGCAGCAACAACCAGACAGGCATGTCGGTCAAGCCGGCAAGCGCCTCGCCCATGATATCGCTGAGCCCCGAGGCAACAAAACCGCTGGCCAGGCAGATCCCACCGGAAAACAGCAACAGCACCCCCCATGGAATGGTGCTGGCCCGCTCCCAATCCAGCAATCGGCCTCCGCTGCCATTCGGCACCACAAACATCACCACAACCGCCAGCAATGCCACCGAAGCATCGTTGGCCTGGGGCAGCCCCAGCCAGGCCTGCCAGCCACCGAAGGGCTCACTGCGTGTAATCCAGGCCAGGGCCGTCAGGCCAAACACCGTCAGCACCCGCTTCTCTTCGCTACGCCAGGCCCCCGTGCTGGGCACCTGAACCGCGATCGGTCCAGAGAGGCTGCGGGTCAGCATCAGGGCCATCAACGGAATCATCACCACCACCACGGGTACTGCCCAGCTCATCCAACGGGTAAAACTGATCGGCTGCCCTGTCGTCTGCTCATAGACCTGCATGAAAATGAGGTTGGGGGGCGTTCCGATGGGTGTACCGATTCCGCCCACACTGGCGGCGTAGGCCACACCCAGCAGCAGGGGAACGGCCAGTTCACGGCGCCGGTCGGTGGCCTCCAGCACGGCAAGCGCGACTGGCAGCAGCATGAGCGTGGTGGCGGTGTTGGATATCCACATGCTCAGGCTGGCCGCGGCGATCATGAAGCCCAGCACCAGCCGTGGACCGCTGTCCGCCCCGACCAGTCGCACCATGCCCAGGGCAATTCGCCGGTGCGCGCCGGAATGCTCCATCGCCTTGGACAGCAGGAAGCCGCCCAGCAAGAGCAATATCAGGGGAGACCCGTAGGCCTGGCCCACTTCGGCGGGCGTCAACACACCCATCAAGGGTAACAGCGCAATGGGCAGCAGGGACGTGACCGGTATCGGAACCGGCTCGAATACCCACCAGAGCACACACCAGAGCGCCACCATGGAAACCACCGCAATGTCCTGTCCGTATCCGGCGCCTTGCAGCAGCAGTGCCAGACCGACGGACAGCAGTGGCGCAGCCCACAGCAGACAGCGGCGGAAGGTGTTCATGGGCGCTGCGGCGGCATGGGGAGACGAATGATGCGGTCGCCCACATAGGAGCCGATGTAAACAGCATGACCTCGCTGCAGCGCAACAGTGCCGGCGCCCATCGGCGGCCCGGAGCGCTGCAGCAGCGTCGACGGCTCCAGCGTGACCGGGTCTAGCGCAATGATGCTGAAAGGCAGTTCGCTGGGTCGCTGGTGCCCCTGTGACAGGCTGCGAAATATCTGCCACAGCGTGCCTTCGTGGGAGGCCACCAGAAGCCGCCCGTCTTCCGCCCAGCTGGCGTTATCGGGTTTCGGCACAGGTACCGCCGCCAGCAGCTCGCCCCCGGGCAATGCGCGGTGCTGCACAACGTTGCCGAGGTAGACATTGAGGTAAAACGTCTGCTCGTCGGGCGCCAGCAGAATACCATTGGGGTGGGGAGCGCGGGTGGCGGGCAGCGGCGTAAAGCCGGCGTCGCGGGTCCAGCGGTAGACAAACCCCGTATCACGCCCCAGGGCCGCCAGCACCGCGTTGACCAATTGCCAGCGCCGGTCTGCCATGTGGGTGACCAGCAGGCTGCCGTCGGACAGGGCGGCAACATCGTTGAAATTCGCGGCCGGCGGGGCCTCAGCACAACCGCGCCAGCGGGCACGCGGGCGATCGCCCAGTGGATTATGCAGTTCGAAAAACTCTACAGATTCGCGCTGCTCTGCATGGTTCACCACCAGCAGCTGCCAGCGTCCGTCCAGGCGGCGGCGAATGTCCAGCCCGTGTGCCTCCAGCCGCGACACAGGCCGCAGGCACTGTGGGTCGCCCCACAGTTCATCCGGCGGGGCAGGCACCGGCTCCGGCAGCAGGGAATGCACCGAATCATCGCGGGTGTCCAGCAGATAGAGGCCGCCCGGCCCCGCCATCTGACCGAAAATGAGATCGCGACCGTTGGGCGCGGACACCAGGTCTTCCGGCGCGGCAAGTCCACAGATGGACTGGATACCGTCAACCGGTTCACAGGGATTGCCGGCCGCCAGAGGCAGCGCGGAAAAGCCAAACAGAGCGAGAAGCCACCGCAGGCAGACTGTCAGGTACATGATTAATTTTCCATGGTTGCTCTTCGCATCCTGCCCAGAGCCGGGCGCAGTGTAAAGGCCGGCTGTGTTCCGCGCACCAAGACTAGAGTGAACCCGCCGCAGACAGTATACTGGCCTGATGACCCCCAGTATCCCAGCTCATCTAGTCGATCCCTTCCAGCGCCGGATCAACTACCTGCGCCTGTCGGTTACCGACCGCTGCGACTTCCGCTGCGTTTACTGCATGGCTGAAGACATGCAGTTCGTGCCGCGGGCGCAGGTTCTGTCGCTGGAAGAGCTGTACCGCGTCGCGCAGGCGGCTGTGGGCCTCGGCATCAACAAAATACGGCTCACCGGGGGCGAGCCGCTGGTGCGGCGCAACATTCTGTGGCTGGTGGA
>DIAF01000015.1:0-173757 GCA_002414665.1 Halieaceae bacterium UBA5085 | reverse complement strand
TCAACATTCTGTGGCTGGTGGAGCAACTGGGGGCACTGCCTGGCCTTGAAACACTCGCGCTGACCACCAACGGCTCGCAACTGGCACGCCTGGCGCAGCCGCTGCAACAGGCCGGTGTCAGCACCCTCAATATCAGCCTGGACAGCCTGCGCCCCGAGCGGTTTCGCGAACTGACCCGCACCGGTGATCTGCACCAGGTTCTGGCGGGCATAGATGCTGCAACTGCCAGCGGCTTTCAACGCATCAAACTGAACGCCGTTATCCTGAACGGACGCAACGACGACGAGGCTCTGGACCTGGTGGAGTTTGCCCGCCAGCGCGGCATCGACATCGCTTTCATTGAAGAAATGCCCCTTGGGCGCATCGACGAACACAGCAGGCAGCTGAGCTTCTGCAGCAGTGCGGAACTGCGCCAGCGCATAGAGCAGCGCTACTCCTTGACGGCTCTGGGCGACCCCACGGGCAACGCGGGACCGGCCCGCTACTTCAGCATGCCGGACAGCGCAACACGGGTGGGCTTTATCTCACCCCACAGCAACAACTTCTGCCACCTGTGCAACCGCGTGCGCCTCACCGTTGAGGGCCGACTGCTGCTGTGCCTGGGGAATGAGCACTCCGTGGACCTGCGCCCGCTGCTGCGTCGCCCGGGCAGCACCCGACAGGAACTCGCCGAGGCGATTGTCGCCGCGCTGGCGCTGAAACCGGAAAAGCATCATTTTACCCACGACGACGAACCGGACATTCTCCGCTTCATGAACGCCACCGGCGGCTGACCGCCCTGGCGAAGGGATACAGCGTGCACACTCAGGATTTCCCGCAACTGGCTTCCATCGAGGCCATAGAGCAGGGCTTCGAATCGTTCGGCTACATCTGCAGCCCGAAAATTGCCACGGCGGTATACCTTGCCTTTCAGTTGCGCAAGCCAATTCTGGTCGAGGGCCCGCCAGGCGTGGGCAAAACAGAACTGGCGAAAACCACGGCACTGCTGCTGGACGTACCGTTGATCCGCTTGCAGTGTTACGAGGGGCTCGATGAAGCCAAGGCGCTCTACGAGTGGAAATACGGGAAACAACTGCTCTACACACAGATCCTGAAAGAAAAGCTGGGGGACCTGCTCAAGGGCGCCCAGGGGCTGGCGGAGTCCGTGGAACGTCTGCACCAGTTCGGCGACACCTTCTATTCCGAGGAATTCCTTGAACCCAGGCCGCTACTCAAGGCCATGCAGCAGGAACGAGGCGCCATACTGCTCATTGATGAGGTGGACAAATCCGACTACGAATTCGAGTCATTGCTGCTGGAGATTCTCTCCGACTACCAGGTATCCATCCCGGAGATCGGCACCATTCAGGCACAGGTGTCGCCCATGGTGTTCCTCACCAGCAACAACACCCGGGATATCAGTGATGCACTGAAACGACGCTGCCTGCATCTCTATATCCCGTTCCCCAGTGTCGAGCTGGAGGAGCGCATTGTCCTCAGCCGCGTGCCGGATATCGATGAACAGCTGCGCCATCAGTTGGTTGAGTTCGTGCATTCACTGCGTGACCTTGACCTGAAAAAATCCCCCGCCATCTCGGAAACCATCGACTGGGCGCGCAGCCTGCTGCTGTTGCATGCCCGGGAGCTGGACCCACAAATCATCCACAGCACCCTGAACGTACTGCTCAAATTCGAAGACGACATCAATACCGCAGAATCCGCGCTGCGCGACCTGTTGCCGCGTCGCGCCTATGGCTGACGCGGCCCCCTCCCAGGCCATGCAACGACACCTGGTCAGTTTTGTCAGCCTGTTGCGCAGCCATGACGTGCGTGTATCCCCGGCGGAAACGCTGGACGCCATGGACGTCGCAGCAACCCTGGGATACGCCCGTCGCGAGCGGCTGCGCGACGGACTCGCGGCAGCACTGGCGAAAACGCCGGCAGAGGAGGCGGTTTTTCATCATTGCTTCTCGCGCTTCTTCGACCGCCACCTCGCCGACTTTACCAGCACACGCGAAGAGCGTAGCGCCGAGCAGGACGCCGTCAGCACGGACGCCCTCAGCACGGACGCCCTCAACACGGACGCAGCCACAGAGAACCACCGGGCCAGCGTCGAGCAGTTGCTGGACGAGGCCTCCCGCGATGACGCGGCGCTGGCCGAACTGCTGGCGACACCGCTGCTGCAGCAACTGCGCAACAACGACAGCACCGCGCTGAATCTGGCGCTGGGTGAGGCAGCGGCGAGTATCGGCCTGAGCCAGATCCGCATGTTCACCCAGAAAGGCCAGTTCACCCGACGCATGCTGGATGCGATGGGCGAGGAGCAACTGCGCCGTACACTCGCCAGACTGGAGCAACAGGACAGTCCGGCGCTGGAGCCGCTGCGCCGCTATCGGGACATTCTACGCGAACAGGTGCGCGACTACGTTGAGCAACACTATCTGCTGCAGGCCGAGGGCCAGAACGCCCGTTTCATGGACGATCTGCTCAGCCGGACACGGCTGAGCAATCTGGAGCAACGCTACCTGCACCGGGTCCACGAGCTGGTGCGGCAGATGGCGCGCAAGCTCGCCGAGCGCCACGCGCGCAAGCGACGGGTCTATCGGCGCGGCAAGCTGGATATGGGGCGGACCTTGCGCAGGGGTATCGCCAACGACGGCATCCTGTTCCATACTCACTGGAGGCGGGTCCAGAAAAACAAGCCGCAGCTGCTGGCGATCTGTGACGTCAGCGGCTCGGTGGCGGCCTATGCGAAGTTTCTGCTGCTGTTTCTCTACAGTCTGCAGGATGTGCTGCCCAAGGTACGCAGCTTCGCGTTCTCCAGCCACCTCGGCGAGGTCAGTGACCTGTTCGCGCAATACCCGGTGGACAAGGCGATTGAGCTGGTCAACTGGCGCTACGGTGGAGCGACGGACTACGGCAAGAGTCTGCAGGACTTTGCCCGCCTTGCGCTGGAGGATATCAACAGCAGCACAACCGTTATCATACTGGGTGATGCGCGCAATAATAATGGCGACCCACAGCTGGACATCATGCGCAGTATTTACCAGCGCAGCCGCCGGGTGATCTGGCTGAATCCGGAATCGCGGCGGGCCTGGGGTACGGGTGACTCGGAGATGCTGCGCTATCTGAGCGCCTGTCACTTCGCCGCCGAGTGCAACAACCTGACACAGCTGGAACGCATTGTGGATCAACTGCTGAAAATGAATCGGTAGGACGAACATGAGTTATCACTGCAGGCAGTGCAGTTACCGGGGGAACCGGCTGGATGAGCGCGGCTACTGTCCCGCTTGCGGCTCGCCGGACATCCACATCGGCGGCAAGGCCGCGGCAAAAGCGCCCCCCAGGCCGCGCAAGCGACAGCTGGTGCTGGTCATTGCCCTGTGGGTGATATTCGCGGGGCTGCTGGCATCCAAGTTAGTGTCCTGAGCAGAAGCAGCCGGCCCCTAGAATACCTGGGGGGGTTCGTCCTCATCGCCGAGCCCTTCCACGCTCAGCTTGAAGCCGCCGGCCGGATCGCGAAGCTGTCCTTCGCGGGCAAACTTGATCTTCAAGCGCACGTTGTTCGGTGAATCGGCGTTGCGCAACGCCTCCTCCTCCGATATCAGGCCTTCCTGGAACAGCTCCAGCAAAGCGCTATCAAAGGTTTTCATGCCCTGGTTTTCCGACTTCGCCATCACCTCCTTGATGCCGTCGATCTCGCCCTTGAGGATCAGGTCGGCCACCATTGGGGTACCGAGCAGAATCTCGATCGCGGCGCAACGCTTGCCATCCACGGTAGGTATCAGGCGCTGGGATACGAAGGCCTGCAGGTTCAGGGACAGGTCCATCAGCAGCTGCTGGCGTTTCGCTTCGGGGAAGAAGTTGATAATACGGTCCAGCGCCTGGTTGGCGTTGTTGGCGTGCAGGGTGGAAATACACAGATGGCCGGTTTCGGCGAAGGCGATGGCGTGCTCCATTGTCTCGCGGTCACGAATCTCGCCAATGAGGATCACATCCGGGGCCTGACGCAGGGTATTCTTCAATGCGTTGTGCCAGCTGCGCGTATCGACACCCACCTCGCGCTGGTTGACGATGGATTTCTTGTGGTTGTGCACGTATTCCACCGGGTCTTCGATCGTCACGATATGGCCGGCACTGTTGCTGTTGCGATAGTCGATCAGGGCGGCCAGCGAGGTCGACTTGCCCGACCCTGTAGCCCCGACAAACAACACCAGCCCGCGCTTGCGCATGACCACCTCGGTCAGGCTCTCTGGCAGCCGCAGGTCTTTCCAGTGTGGTATTTCCGCCACGATATTGCGCGCGACAATACTCACTTCATTGCGCTGCATGAAAATGTTGATGCGAAAGCGTCCAAAACCGGGCAGGGAAATGGCCAGGTTCATCTCCAGCTCCTGGGCAAAATCCGCCTGTTGTGTGGCGTCCATGAGTTCCTCGGCAATCGCGCGGATCTCGCCTGGCTTGAGCGTTTCCCGCGCGATCGGACGCAGCTTGCCCTGAAACTTGGCGCAGGGCGGTGCGCCGGTACTCAGGTACAGGTCCGAACCCTGCTCTTTCGCCAGTATCTTCAGCCATTCCGCAATACGCACGCTACACCACCCCCCTAAACATCGCCGCGCGACCGGCAATCAGACCGCCTGTAGAAATGCCCTCCGCTGAGGCACTGTGCCACTCTAGCATCCCCAAAACCACAACAAAAACACGCTGTGCGCCCGCCGCACGCGCGTGACGTGCTCAGAACCGGTCCTTGACCGTAAACAGGATCTGCGGGCTGCTGACCGTCTCATCGCGCATGAAGGGAAAGGCGATATCCACGTGCACCACTGAGCTTTTCTCCGCCCGGCTGGAGTTCAGGCGCAAGCCAAACCCGGCATTCGCGAGCACCCCGCCGTTGGCGCCGTTGTTTTCGCCCTCGAACCATGCCCGCCCTACATCCACAAACGCAGCGAGGCCCACCTGAAACAGGCGAAGCGGATGCCAGTCGGAGTAGTAACGCTGCTCCAGGTTCCAGACAAAGGCGCGGTCACCCGCCTGATAGAACAGGTCGTAACCGCGCAGTCCGTTGTCACCCCCAAGGGTCAGCTGGCGCTCACCGGTCAGGCCCTCTGCCACGTCAACGCGCAGCCGGCTGAAGGCGACCCACTGCCGGGACTGCTTGTGGTGGTAGCGGGTCTCACTGCTCCAGAGGAGGTTTTCCAGGCCACTGCCGTCCACTCCCAGAAAACCACTGAGGCTGGTATCAAGCTGCCAGAGACGACGCTCGTCCACCAGCAGTGTATTACTGTAGCTACCGCGCAGCATAAGCTGGTCGCGACTCGCACCCAGGGCTTCAGCCGACCAGCCCAGCGCCCAGGCGTAGCGCTCGCCGACGTAGACATCCTCAGTGCGGCCGAGGTAGTTGAAGTTGTGCAGTTCGACAAAACGGTCCTCGGTCGACTCGTAGCCGATGTAGGGGTAGCTGTACTCGCGATCCTCCGGCAGGACGGCCGGTGGCAGAGCAGAGTCACTGAATTGGAAGCTGTGGGTTTCCAGCGTGTAACCGAACAACCAGCGCCCGACACGCCCACGGGACCTGCTGTCCGGGGCGATACCGCCAAACACGTTGGCAAATTCAATTTCATGGTCAAACTCGGTTTGCTCGTTACCCCGGAACCAGAGGGTCTCCTCGAGCTTGGTGCGATTCAGGTTGGCTCCCGCCGACCAGCGTTCGTAGACAGAGAAAAACGGCCGCACCAGACTGACACCCTGTTCGTAGCCGTCATCGTTGTCGGCGACTGACAGCCGCAGTCGCCAGCGGGACCCGCCGAGGGCCGGATCGAAATAGCGTACGGTGGTACCCGATCGCTCTTCATCGCTGTCGCGCTGCACCACCACCTGCTTGCCGGTGCCCAGAAAGTTGGCATCGCGAAAGCCGAAGGCAAAGGTGTTTTCACCGCCGCGACGGGACACTGACAGCATGGGTGTGAAAGTCCAGATATCCCGGGTTATCACCTCGAGGTCCACAACCTGACCGCACACCCGCCAGGGCCGCACCCTGGCATCGTAGATAAAACCCAGATTACGCAGAATGCGTTCTGACTCCGCGACACGCGCCGCGCTGTAGACCTCCCCCGGCTCCACCAGCAGATGATCCTCGATCACCCACTCCCGTGTCACGCTGTGGAAGTCATTGGCCCAGCGATAGAGCGCGTTGTCTTCCCGCGGGTCCTCGATATCAAAGACGGCGAACCGCTGCTGGCGGATGCTGCCAATGTGTGCGCCCTCCGGGATGCCATCCAGGAAGTCATCCATGTGTGGCACAGGCTCAAAGCGAAACCGGGCAGAGTCGCTCTGCGCCGGGGCCAGTACGCAGGCCGCTTGCTCCGCTTCGCCCACTGCGATCCCGGCCTGCACGCACAGCAGCCAACTGCACCAGAGGACGGGGCCCAGCCTGCGCCGGCGGATAGCAATGTCGCTGCGACGTTTCATGTGTCCAAGATAGCCACAAACCCAGGGCTACGACAATCACCGACCGGGCTTTTCGCGACATCGCAGCGCAATCTGTACTCGCCTCCCTTTGGCAGCTACACTTTCACCGCCCTGGCGGCGGGACACACTCCCGGCGTGCCCCAGCCATGACAAGGAGTGCCTCTTGACCCCTCATCTGCTCAGCCAACTGCAAGCCCTCGCCGGGCCCGGCTATGACGCCCTGCTGCGACGCATCCAGCGTGGCCTGGAGAAAGAGAGCCTGCGCATCACCGGGGAGGGCCGGCTCGCCCAGACACCGCACCCGGCGAGCCTGGGTTCGGCACTGACTCACTCATCGATCACCACCGACTACTCCGAGGCGCTGATGGAGTTCATCACGCCAGTAGACACCAGCATTGAACAAACCCTGGATACCCTGGCGGACATCCACAGCTTCACCTACAGCAAGCTGGGCGACGAGTTGCTCTGGGCAACCAGCATGCCCTGTGTGGTCAACGGCGATGACAGCATTCCGGTGGCCGAGTACGGCAGTGCCAATGTCGCCCGCATGAAAAAAGTCTACCGCTACGGCCTCGGCCACCGTTATGGGCGACTGATGCAAACCATTGCGGGCATCCACTACAACTTTTCGCTGCCGACGGAGTACTGGCAGCGCGCCTGGGATGATGCCGGCAATCCGGGAACCCTGCAGGATTACGTGACTGACCGCTACCTGGGCCTGATCCGTAATTTCCATCGTCATTCATGGCTGCTGATCTATCTGTTCGGCGCGTCACCCGCGGTGTGCGCCAGCTTCCTGCGCGGCCGCGACAGCCACGGCCTGGAACCCTTCGACGCCAGCGGCCGCACCCTGCACCGCCCATGGGGCACCGCTCTGCGCATGGGCGACCTCGGTTACAACAGCGAGGCGCAGAAGGGCCTCAATGTCTGCTACAACTCGCTGGATAATTACGTTTTGGCGCTGCGCGATGCCATCATGCACCCGCACCCACCCTACCAGGCATTCCCTGCGGGACAGAACGGCGACTACCAGCAACTCAACGACAGTCTGCTGCAGATCGAGAACGAGTTCTACAGCACTATCCGCCCGAAGCGGGTGACCCAGCCCGGCGAGGCACCGCTCGCCGCGCTGCGCCGGGCCGGCATCGAGTACGTCGAAGTGCGCTGCATTGACGTCAGCCCGTTTGCACCGCTGGGCATCGATGCCAGCCAGATCCGCTTTCTGGACACTTTCCTGCTCTACTGCCTGCTGGAAGACAGCCCCGCCTGCGATGATGCTGAGCGCGCCCTGCAGGCAGACAACCTCAGCACCGTGGTCAATCGCGGACGTGAGCCCGGTCTGCGTCTGCGCACCGCAGCAGGCGATGAGACACTGCAGGCGCTGGCCGGCGGACTGCTGGGAGACATGGGGGATATCGCCGACCTGCTTGATGCCGCCCACGGCGGCGACAGCTACCGCGGGGCGCTGAACGCACAACAGGCCAAGGTAGAAGACACAGCGTTGACACCCTCAGCGCGCGTGCTGCAGGAGATGCGGGACCGTGACCTGCCTTTCTTCCGCCTGGCCATGGCCTACAGCGAACAGTGGGCGCGGCACTTCCGCGAACGGATGCTGTCAGAAAGCAGTCAGCAGCGTTTTGAGCGGGAAACGAGTGAATCGCTGGCGGCGCAGCAACGGCTGGAGGCCAGTGATGACCTGAGTTTCGAGGACTATCTCGCGCGCTTCTTTGGCCAGTACCGAACACTGTTCTAAACGCCGGCACAGGCCGCAAAAGGAACCTGAAACCATGCTTCACACGCTGACCCCACGCCTCGTCTACTTCGGGCTCGCCGCCCTGGCCCTGTTTGCCATGCTGTTCGCCTGGTACCTCGAGTACCAGGTGGGGCTGAACCCCTGCCCACTGTGCATGACCCAGCGGTTGTTCGTGATCGCCGGGGGCGTGGTTGCCCTGCTGGCGGCTCTGCACAATCCACAGGCCTGGGGCCGCCGCGTGTATGGTCTGCTGTGTGCAGTGCTTGCGATCGGCGGCGGCGCGGTGGCGGCGCGTCACGTCTGGCTGCAGCACCTGCCGCCCGACCAGGTGCCAGCCTGCGGCCCCAGCCTGGAGTACATGCTGGAGACGCTGCCCTTCAAGGAGACCCTGAGCATGGTGCTGATGGGCGATGGCAACTGCGCGGAAACACACTGGACGCTGCTGGGCCTGAGCATCCCCGAGCAGACACTGCTGCTGTTCATCGCCCTCGCCGTCCTGAGTATCTGGCAAACACTGCGTCGGAGCTGACCCCGCGGCGTGCTTGCGACCGGCGGCCGCCTGTGACTATAGTGGCCGCCGAAGTCACCGCCACTGCAAGAGCACGCCGCATGCCGTCACGCAATCAAGATCCCGCAGAACAGTTCCAGGCCGTGGAAAGCCTGCTCACCAACTGGCTGGCGGAGCGCCGTGCTGTACTCGCACGCTACACCGCACTGGTGGTCGCCAGCGACGATGTGCCTGGCTCGACAGCGATAACCCAGCGCCAGCGGGATCTCTGTGAGTTACTGGTGGACTACGTGTCAGCCGGACATTTCGAGGTCTACAACGAGTTGCTGCATGAAGCAGAAGCCTTCGGCGACAAGGGTGCGGCGCTGGCCACAGCACTGATCGCTGAGATTGCGGACACAACCGACGTCATTCTGGCGTACGAAGAGAAGTACGGAAGCGGCGACCAGTACCCGGAGACGATGCTCAGGGATCTGTCGGCGCTGGGGGAACTGCTGGAATCGCGCTTCGTGCTGGAGGACCGGCTGATCGCCGGCCTCCACACGCAGCACCGGCGCCAGTTGCAGTCGGCGCCGGAAGAAGCTCGCTAGGGCTTAACCCTCAGCGCCTTCCGCAGGGGCCACGGCATCGTCAGCCGCCTTGGTCACGGAGATCAATTCCACGTCAAACACCAGAGCCGCGTTCGGGCCAATCAGGTTACCTGCGCCGCCGGGGCCGTAGGCGAGATCAGCCGGAATAAACAGCTTCCACTTGGCACCGGGTGACATCAGTTGCAGCGCCTCGGTCCAGCCTGCAATCACCTGGCTGACGCCAAAGCTGACGGTTTCACCGCGCTTGTAGGAGGAATCGAACTCAGTACCGTCCACCAGCGTGCCACGGTAGTGTACTTCCACCATGTCTTCCGCACTCGGGCTCTCGCCCTCACCTGCCTCAATCACTTCGTATTGCAGGCCGGACTCCGTCACCACAACACCTTCACGCTGGGCATTTTCCGTCAGGAAGGCCTCTGAAGCTGCCAGGTTGGCCTCTCCGGCAGCAGCAATCGCCGCCTGCTGCTCAGCCATGGCTCGCTCCTGATACGCCTGCATCTCGGCCTGAATTTCTTCCGGCGTCATGCGTGACTCGGCACCTTCCATGGCATCGCGCAGGCCAGCGCTGAAGGCATCTACATCCATCGGCACACCATCCGCGGCCATGCGCTGGCCCAGGCCGAAGGCAATACCGTAGCTGAGGCGCTGGTTGCTGTCCTCCAGCGTCACGGTGGCGGCAGTGTCTGCAGCTTCAGGTGCAGACTGCTGGTTACAGGCCTGCAAGGTCACAGTTGCGACCAGAGCAAGCGGCAATGCGTATTTCTTCATAATGGGTTCCATGGGTAAGAGAAATGGACGTGCGGAAAAACCGACAGGCGGCAGATCATACTACCGCGGGCCACCTCTATGCCACCCCCGACCCGGCGAGTAGCCCCGCGAGCCGCTGCAGCAGCGCCTCCCGCTCCGCAGCCGCAAAACCCCCGGAAGGTAGCAGGCACCCCAGCGCAGCCACCAGCGCCACATCCGGAGCAGGGGCCGGCTCACACGCCGCACAGCGCTCATGCCAGGCCCATATGGCCCCTTGCTGCGTCTGCTCGGCCACCAGTTCAAGCGCCTTTACCTGCTGCCGAAGCGACGCCGCCTGCGGCAGGTCACGCCAGTCACGACGCAGGGCGCGCAGTGGTTGCACCACCCGCTGGCTCCAGGGGGCCACACAGGCCTGCAGCTCAGGCCATTGCGCCGCGGGCAGCTGCAGCCCGCTGTGTGCCAGCCAGGCCGCGTACAGGAGCAGATTCACATCGGTGCCACACCGGTCCTGCGCCTCGATACACGCCTCGGCCACGCCCGGCTGACCGTAGCAATGCAGAGAGAAGGTCCACAACGGATGCGTCATCGCGGCTCCGGCTGGTGAGAGACACAGGCTGCGCGTAGAATGCGCGTCCTGATGATCATACTACGCGATATCGAACTGCGGCGGGGCAGCAAACTGTTGCTCGAGGGCGCCAGCGTCACTCTGCAACCGGGGCAAAAACTGGCCCTGATCGGGGCCAATGGCAGCGGCAAGTCCAGCCTGTTCGCCATGCTGCTGGGCACGCTGCAGGCGGACAGTGGCGATATCGAGGGTATGAACAACCTGCGCCTCGCCCACATGGCGCAGGAGGTGGCCACCACCCATGAAACGGCCGGGCGCTACGTATTGCAGGGTGACACCGAACTCGCGCGCCTGTGCACTGAACTGGAAAGCGCTGAGCGCTCGGGCGACTTCCAGCGCGCCGCAGCCCTGCACACTGCCATGGAAGAAGCCGACGGCTACAGCGCCGACAGCCGTGTGCAGCGACTGCTGCAGGGGTTGGGGTTTGCGCCCGATGCCGCAGCACGGCCGGTCAGTGATTTTTCCGGCGGCTGGCGCATTCGGCTCAATCTGGCCCGCGCGCTCATGACGCCTTCCGATATGCTGCTGCTCGATGAGCCCACCAACCACCTGGATCTGGATGCGACCCTGTGGCTGGAACAGTGGCTGCAGGCCTACCCCGGCACCCTGCTGATGATCTCGCACGACCGCGACTTCATTGACGCCACCTGCGAACGTATCCTCAGCATTGAACATCAGCAGTTACATACCTGGAAGGGCAATTACTCCGACTACGAGCGCCTGCGCGCCGAGATGCTTGCCAATCAGCAGGCCAGCTTCGAGAAGCAGCAGCAACGCATCGCCCACATCGAGGATTTTGTGCGCCGCTTCCGCTACAAGGCGACCAAGGCGCGCCAGGCGCAAAGCCGGCTGAAAGAACTGGAACGCATGCAGCAACTAGCGCCGGCACACATCGACTCACCATTCAATTTCATATTCCCGCCGGCGGGCAAGAGCAGTGACCCCCTGCTGCGCATCGATGAAGCCGACCTGGGTTACGCAGGTGACCCGGTGCTGCGCAACGTCAACCTGGTGCTGCGCCCCGGCTCGCGCATCGGCCTGCTGGGGAAGAACGGCGCCGGCAAATCCACCCTGCTGAAGAGCCTGATCGGTCGCCTGCCACTGCTGCGCGGCGCACGCCAGGCCGGGGAGCACTGCCGCATCGGCTACTTCGACCAGCAACAGCTGGAAGCGCTGGATTTACAGGCCAGCGCCGTACTGCACGTTCAGCGCCTGAGTCCGGAGGCGCGGGACCAGGACATCCTGAACTTCCTCGGCGGCTTCAACTTCCGCGGGGACAGCGCCACCCAGCCCATCGCCCCTTTCTCTGGCGGCGAGAAGGCCCGTCTGGCACTGGCTCTGGTGGTCTGGCAGCGCCCCAACCTGCTGGTGCTGGATGAACCCACCAACCATCTTGATCTCGATATGCGCAACGCCATGGAAATGGCGCTGCAAGGTTATGAGGGTGCGTTGATCCTCGTCAGCCATGACCGCCATTTACTGCGCAATACCGCGGACGAACTGCTACTGGTGCACGATGGTGTTGTAGAAGAGTATGAAGAAGACCTGAGAGCCTACGAAAAGTGGATTCTCGGCAGCTATCGCGCCGGCGACAACGCAGCCGCCGCAGGAGCCCCAACCGCACCGGAAGCCTCGGCGAAGGAACGCCGACAGCAGGCGGCTGCCCAGCGCGAACGGCTGCGGCCACTACAGCGTGAGATCGGACAGACCGAGAAGGCCATGGCACAGGTGGAGCAGCAGCTGCTCGCACTGCAGGCGCGGCTTGCCGATCCGGCGATATACGCCGACAGCAGCGCCGGTGAGGTGGCGGATCTGGTCAGACAGGAAGGCACGCTGAAGGCAGAACAAGCGCAGCTGGAGGAGCGCTGGCTGGCACAACAGGAAGAGCTGGAAGCGATTACGGCACCGGGATGACAGCGTCCCGGCACAGGGCGAGCTTGGCATCACGGGACAGGCGTTTGATGGCTGCTTCCCGGCGCTGGGCCGTCGCCCGGTCCGCCGCCGGCTCACTCCAGAGCAGCTGCACAGGACGCCGCCCGCGAGTGTAACGCGGCCCACCGCTACGCTCGCCGTTATGCTGGGCCAGCCGCCGCCGCATGTCGACAGTGACGCCGGTGTACAGGCTGCCATCGACGCACCGCAACAGGTACACCACCCAGGTCGATTCAGTCGCAATCACGCCGCTCTCAGCCATGCGCAAGGCATAAGGTCATAACGAAAAACTCCTGGCCGCCGGTTGTACGCACATTACCCAATGGTATCATTGCGCCTCATCGACGGGCGGTGAACCGCGGCGGATGTGCTGCCGTACCAACGCCACAGCAACTGGAGAGCACCATGAGCGAAAACATCGTACACGTCAGCGATGCAAGTTTTGACGCCGACGTCCTCAATTCCGACCTGCCGGTACTGGTTGATTTCTGGGCGGAGTGGTGTGGCCCCTGCAAGATGATCGCCCCCGTGCTGGACGAAATTGCCAGTGAATACGCGGGCAAACTCAAGGTCTGCAAAGTGGATGTGGATGCCAATCCCGACATTCCGCCGAAATTCGGCATTCGTGGTATCCCGACACTGATCCTGTTCAAAGGTGGCAGCGCCGAAGCGACCAAGGTCGGCGCCCTGTCCAAGAGCCAGCTCGTGGACTTCATCAAGGAAGTCATCTAGGACACAGTGCCCTGGCCCGCCTGTCGAGCTGTGCAGGACAGGCGGGCCAAAAATCCTAGACGCCTCCAGCACAGCGTGCTACATTCGGTTTCGTTGCACGGCCCCGTGCCGCGATAATAACTCTGCCACCCAACGATTTAACGCTGCATTCACGTCGCCTCTGGCCGGCCTTCCGGCAGCGCGTTCGTTTGCATTGAACGTCTTCCCCGAACAACAACTCAGCGCTCCTCTATGAATCTAACTGACCTAAAAACCAAATCCACGCAGGAACTGATCGATATTGCGAAAGAGATCGGCCTCGAAAACATGGCCCGGTCCCGCAAGCAGGACATCATTTTCGCCATCCTCAAGCGCCACGCAAAAAGTGGCGAGGACATTTCCGGCGATGGGGTTCTGGAAATCCTGCAGGATGGCTTCGGTTTCCTGCGCTCCGCCGACAGCTCCTACCTCGCCGGGCCGGACGACATTTACGTATCACCCAGCCAGATCCGCCGCTTCAACCTGCGCACGGGGGACAGCATTTCCGGCAAGATACGCCCACCGAAGGACAGCGAACGCTACTTCGCGCTGCTCAAAGTCAGTGAAATCAACTTCAACCGCCCGGAGAACGCGAAGCACAAGATTCTCTTCGAGAACCTGACGCCGCTGTTTGCCGATCAGCGACTGAAGCTGGAGAAGGGCAACGGCAGCACTGAGGACCTGATTGGTCGCGTCATCGACCTGGTGGCACCCATCGGCAAGGGCCAGCGCGGCTTGCTGGTGGCGCCGCCCAAGGCCGGCAAGACGGTCATCATGCAAAGCATCGCCCAGGCCATCCTGACCAACAATCCCGAGTGCTACATCATCGTGTTGTTGATTGATGAGCGACCGGAAGAGGTCACCGACATGCAGCGCACCGTGGGTGTGCGTGGCGCCGAAGTGGTTGCTTCCACCTTCGACGAACCACCCTCGCGGCACGTGCAGGTGGCCGATATGGTCATCGAGAAAGCCAAGCGGCTGGTGGAGCACAAGCGCGATGTCGTGATCCTGCTGGATTCCATCACCCGCCTGGCGCGCGCCTACAACACGGTGGTGCCGAGTTCCGGCAAGGTCCTCACCGGCGGTGTCGATGCTCACGCCCTGGAGCGCCCCAAACGGTTTTTTGGCGCGGCGCGCAACATCGAAGAAGGCGGCAGCCTGTCGATTATCGCCACAGCGCTGGTCGACACCGGTTCGAAAATGGATGAGGTGATTTACGAAGAGTTCAAGGGCACCGGCAATATGGAGCTGCACCTGGACCGCAAGATCGCCGAAAAGCGGGTCTACCCCGCCATCAACATCCGTCGCTCCGGCACCCGCCGCGAGGAACTGCTCACCGGCGAGGAAGAACTGCAGCGCATGTGGATTCTGCGCAAGCTGCTGCACAGCATGGAAGATGGCCCGGCGATTGAGTTCCTGCTCGACAAACTCCGGGACACCAAGACCAACGACGAATTCTTCATGTCCATGAAACGCAAATAAAGTTAATGCGGAGCTGGCGTGGGCCGGCTCCGCTGCGCGCTATACTGTCCCCTCCCCCGCAACACCCGCCAGGACAGCCTGTGACCTACAAAGACCTTCGCGAATTCATCACTGCACTTGAACAGCGCGGTGAACTGGTGCGTATCCGGCAGGAAATTGATCCCCATCTCGAAATGACAGAAATTGCCGACCGCACGCTGCGCGCGGGTGGGCCAGCACTGCTGTTCGAGAACCCGAAAGGCAGCCGCATTCCGGTACTCGCCAATTTATTCGGCACGCAGACCCGGGTTGCCCTGGGCATGGGCGCCGAGAACGTGCAGGCGCTGCGGGAGATAGGGGAGATCCTCGCCTACCTGCGCCAGCCCGACCCGCCCAAAGGGCTGCGTGATGCCTGGGAAAAAGCACCGCTGCTTAAACAGGTGATGAACATGGGACCCAGGCTGGTACGCAACGCGCCGTGCCAGTTCCACGCCAAAAGTGGCGACGACGTGGATCTCTATCAACTTCCCATTCAGACCTGCTGGCCCGGCGATGCCGGGCCACTGGTCACCTGGCCCCTGGTGATTACGCGCGGGCCGAACAAGACCCGGCAGAATCTCGGCATCTACCGCATGCAACTCATCGGGCGCAATAAATTGATCCTGCGCTGGCTGTCACACCGCGGCGGTGCGCTGGACTACCGCGACTGGCAACTGCAGAACCCCGGCAGCCGCTACCCTGTCGCCATTGCCCTGGGCGCGGACCCGGCCACCACACTGGGTGCGGTCACTCCAGTCCCGGACAGCCTGTCGGAGTACGCCTTTGCCGGCCTGCTGCGCGGCGCCAAGACCGAACTGACCGAATGCTACACCGAGGGCTGCCGGAAACACGGATTACAGGTACCGGCCAGCGCCGAGTTCATCCTTGAGGGGTATCTGGAACCCGGAGAAATGGCCGACGAAGGCCCCTTCGGTGACCACACCGGCTATTACAACGAAGTCGAGCGCTTCCCGGTGTTTACGGTGGAGGCCATTACGCACCGCGAGGACCCGATATACCACAGCACCTATACCGGACGGCCTCCGGACGAACCCGCCATTCTCGGCCTGGCACTGAATGAGGTCTTCGTGCCGATCCTGCAGAAACAATTTCCGGAGATTGTCGATTTCTATCTGCCGCCCGAGGGCTGCTCCTACCGCATGGCGATCGTGACCATGCGCAAGGAATACCCCGGGCATGCGAAACGCGTGATGCTGGGTGTGTGGTCTTTCCTGCGCCAGTTCATGTACACCAAATTTGTCATCGTGACGGATGAAGATGTGAACGCCCGTGACTGGCAGGACGTCATCTGGGCCATGACCACGCGTATGGATCCACAGCGCGACAGCGTTTTCATCGACAACACGCCCATCGACTATCTCGACTTTGCCTCTCCGGTGGCGGGACTCGGGTCGAAGGTGGGCTTTGATGCCACCAACAAGTGGCCGGGCGAGACGAACCGTGAGTGGGGCACCCCCATCGTCATGAGCAGCGAAGTCAAGGCCCGCGTTGACGCACTGTGGGATGAGCTGGGCATTGAACGACCCGACTCCGGGCGGCGCTAGACGCCGGGGCTAGCGGCGGGCTGCTGCAGGACTGGTGTCGGCCCTTTTGGGCTGGGGCAACAGCGGCAGGCTGGTTTCCCGCAACAGCAACCCCTCGCGGAAGTACACGGCGCTCTCCCGATCCTCCCCCAGTGCGGCCAGCAAACGGCCCAACTCCGCACAGACTTCAGGGGTGCGACGCTGCCGGTAGCTGCTCTCGAAGTAATCCCGCGCCTTGCCCCACAGCTCGTGTCTGCAGGAGAGTCTCCCCAGGGTCAACAGTAACTGGTAGTCGCGCGGGTGATCCGCCAGCCACGCCTCTGCCTGGGCCAGCTGGCGCCCTGCATCCGGCAAGTCCACGTAACCGAACAATCGCGCAAGGTCGCCGTCCCAATCCTGTTTCAATGC
This sequence comes from Halieaceae bacterium UBA5085, assembly GCA_002414665.1. Classification (GTDB taxonomy): domain Bacteria; phylum Pseudomonadota; class Gammaproteobacteria; order Pseudomonadales; family Halieaceae; genus Haliea. Next base: position 156,953 of record DIAF01000015.1, on the reverse strand, counting down.
CCGCTGGATCACCTTGGCCGCGCCGCCGGCATCCCCTGCGTGGATCAGGTACCCCACATAGCTGCGCAGCACCACCTTGTCCTGCCGCAGTGCCGCTGGCGTTGCCTGCCAGCGCTGATGCAGGGCCACCGCTGCAGAGTCACCACCGGCTGTGGCGCAGGCCTCCAGCAGTTGCGTGTGCACGGTGCGCTCAAGGTCAAGCAGTGCCGTTTCGTCCAGCACGGCGTGTTTGCGCAACTCTGGTAACAACTTGAGCAGCGCATCCCAGTCCTCCAGCCCGTGGTAGGCTTTGTGTAGCAACTTCAGCACGTAGGGATGCCGCCCCGCATTGCGGCGCGCACGCTCCAGCGTCGCCACCGCCTGTTCGAACTGACCACCCTGCAGTTTCAGCTCGGCCTGGGTCAGTTCCACGGCAATACCCGCATCGGAACCCGCCTGCTCTGCCATGCCCAGGTACTCGCGCATTTTGTCCGCTTCGTCCAGTTGAAAACTGGCGCGAGCCGCGATCAGGTAGTTGAGCAGGGGGACTTCACTGTGCTCGGCGCCGCCAACCAGCTGCCGCCGGGCACGCTCCCAGTTACCTTCGATGAAATTGATCAAGCCACGGTGCGTCAGCCGGGCCGCACGCCGCGTCTTGCGCTGACCCAACCAGCCGGCAATGGACCTCTGCCCGGCAAACACCTTGCGCAACAGCGCGATGGCGGCGTACAGCAGGAGTGCGATCAGGGCGAGCAGGACCAGACCTACCCACAGGCTGGTTTCCACCGTGTACTGCCCATAGGCGATCAGCACGTAGCCGGGGTGGTTTTCGATCAGGGCAACCACCCCGACCCCGAGCAGCAGGGCGAGCAGCGCCAGTATCAGCAGCCCACGCATGGTTACTGCGCTCCGTCGCGCTGCAGGCGCGGCTCGGTATAGGTTTTCAGCGCGGCCAGCGATGTGGAGATATCCGGCAATGACACGGCAATCACCTCATCCGCCAGGTCGTCAAGCTCACGCACTGCAGCGGCTGCCGCCGCCTCATCAGCGAGGAAAAACTCCATCAGCCAACGCCTGGCGCGCTGCAGACTGGCACTATAAAGCGCTTGATTCCCCGACAGTAACGCCACCTGTGCCTGCTGCAGCAGCATCACCAGATTCTGGCGCAGCAGGCCCTCCCACTGCGGGTCCACCAGCGCCTCGACAGGCACTTCGCGACGGCGCACGACAATATAATGTGACAGTGTGGACAACGCCTGTTGGTAACCCTGCTGCAGACGCTGCTGCCAGGTATCGGCGGGGGCGACCTCGTCCTCCCCCACGCGCTGCGGCAGCTCGAAGATCACCAATCCCGCGACCTGATCGACCAGCGCGCCGAGGCGCAGGTAGAGACCCTCGACATCCAGCTCAGGCAGCGCGCGCAAGGCCGCGAGGTCTTCGGCCACTGCGCGGCGTACCGGGTGCAGGCCCACGCTGTCCAGTTGCCGCAGGATACCGTCCGCGCTCTGCAGCAGACGCTGGGCGGAGGCCGTATCGCCGGCCATGATCAGGCGCTGATTGGCCAGACGCAGCAGATACTCGACTTCCGCCAGCAACCAGCTGTCGCGGTCGCCACCCCGTAACTGCGCCAGTTCCGCACGCTGCTCCGCCAACCGCGACTCCAGGGCCTCCAGCCGTGAGGCCTGCTCCTGCACCGACAGCGCCTGACTTTGCAAGCGGGGCTGCAGCGCATCCAGCCGTTGTTCCAGCGCATCCTGCACATCGCGCTCAAGCGCACGCAGTTCAGCGCGCAGCGCCGAGTCATCAGCAGCCACCGCCTGCGAGGGTGTATCGGACGCTTCCAGCTCTGCGAGACGCTGCAACAGGGCTGCTTCCCGCGCCTGAGCCTCCCAGAATGCCCAGCCGGCGGCAGCTCCCAGGCCCACCGCCAACAGCAACGCCAACCACGCCACCGCGCCGCCGGAACGGGCAGCAGGTGGCGTCTGCGTCGGCGCGGCAGGCTTGTCGCCGGGGATTCCCTGTGCCGCCGTGTTTTCCTCCACCGGCGCCTCGGCAGCCGGTGTTGCGGGCGCTTCGGTCAGGTCTTTTTCTTCACTCACATGTTCTCTCCCTTAGCCGGGGTCCAGCGCTCCAGCGCGCGCAGCATCGCGCCATCAGACGCATTGTCCGCAATCAGGCAATGCCGGAATCCCGCTGCCATCGCCGCATCCGCAACGCGGCGCGAGGGCAACAGCAAGGTGACTGTCTGTAACTTAGTGGTTTCTGCGGGGCTAAGCAACGCCAACATGGTCTCAAGGCCTTCGCCGCTGCTGATGCAAATCAGGTCTACCTGCCACCGTGCCAGCAGCGCGGCAAGTTCGCCCGGTGCCATGCGCGGGCGGACACGGCGGTAGCAGGTCAGGGTTTCAACCTGAGCGCCACGCCGCTCAAGTTCCTCGCGCAGCGTGTCGCGCCCGCCCTGCCCCTTGACGATCAGCACGCGTTGTCCGGCGCAGTCACGCAGGCCCGGCAGTTCCAGCAACCCTTCACTGCTCATGTTCTCCCCGGGGGTCTGGGCCACCACATCGAAGGCGGCAAGCGCGCGGGCAGTGCCCTCACCCACCGCGTACCAGTGCAGACCGGCCGGCAGTTGCGGCCAGTAGCCCTCAATGACCGGCAGGCTGAAGTTCACCGCGTTCGCACTGATGAAAATGACGTGCTCTACACGGTCGAGGTTCAGGATACGGGCCCTCTCGACTGCCGGGAGCGGAACCACCGGCTCCAGGGCCAAAAACGGCAGGTGATGCGCTGTGAACCCGCGCGCCTTCAGCGCATTGCACAGCTTGTCGCCCTGTCCCGCCGGGCGGGTGACCAGCACCGACCTAGCGCCCATAGACCTCAGCCAGTATGGCGCCCGCGCCCTGTGCCAACAAATCCTCGGCCACAGCGACCCCCAGCGCCTCGGCCTCGACAACCGGCGCGCGCCCTTCGGCACGCAGCAGCCGCGCACCATCCGGCTGCCCGACCAGGCCGCGCAGCCACAGTGTTTCTCCGCCGGACTCGAATTCTGCGTAGCAGGCAATCGGTACCTGGCAGCCGCCTTCCAGACGGCGATTCAGCGCGCGCTCCGCGGTCACCCGCTGCGCGGTCGGCGCGTGGTGCAGGGGCTGCAACTGTGCCAGCAGCTGTGCATCATTACTCCGCAGCTCGATACCCACCGCACCCTGCCCGCCCGCTGGCAGTGAATCCGCTACTGGCATGCGCTGGCGTATCCGCTCCGCCATGCCCAGACGGAGCAGGCCGGCAGTCGCCAGGATAATCGCGTCATACTCGCCGGCGTCCAGCTTGCGCAGGCGGGTGTTTACATTGCCGCGCAGAAACCGCACTTCGAGGTCCGGGCGCGCGGCGCGCAGCTGACACTCCCGGCGCAGGCTTGAAGTCCCTACCACACTGCCCGGCGGCAGGGCGGCAACACTGTCGTAGTGATTGCTGACAAAGGCGTCTCGGGGATCTTCCCGAGCACAGATGACGCCCAGGCAGAGTCCCTCGGGGAACGCCATGGGGACGTCCTTCATTGAGTGCACGGCAATATCCGCACTGCCGTCGAGCAGTGCGGTTTCCAGTTCTTTCACGAACAGCCCCTTGCCGCCGACCTTGGCCAGCGGCACATCCAGCAACTGGTCCCCGCGCGAGGTCATGCCCAACAGCTGCACATCAAGGCCGGGGTGTGCACGCTGCAAAGCGTCACGGACAAATTCAGCCTGCCACAGTGCAAGCGGGCTTTCTCGGGTAGCAATGGTAATGGTGCGGGGCATGAACAGCTTCCTGGAGTGCGAGCGGCGATGATACCAGCCGCGCCCCGGCGCTGCGACTTCAGCTACCGCGCGCTCAGCCCTGCTGCAGCCTGGCCTTCACGTCGGCGAGGTGACGACGGCTGACCTGTGGACGCACTTCCACGCCGTCCAGCTCTACGGCCCAGCCGCCGCCCGCATCCCGGCGCAGGCGTCGGATGTGCCGCCGTGCCACCAGGGCATTGCGATGTACGCGCAGGAAGTCCGCGGCAAACTCCTGTTCCAGGTCCTTCAGCGCATCCTGAATCAGCAGCTCGCGCTCCGGGGCAACCGCCGTTACATACTTCTGCCCGGCGATGAAGCAGCGCACGTCGGCGATGGGCAGGGTCTCCAGGCCGCGGTGCCCCTGGCTACTGACCTGGGTACGGCCGACCGGCTCGCCATCCGAGAGCGCAGCCAGCTGCACACGGTTCACCCTCCCCGCTGTCGCCAGGGCCCGCGCGAGCTCTGTTTCGCGCACCGGCTTCAGTAAGTAGGCAACCGCCTGATGGCGCAGCGCATCGAGCGCGTACTCATCGTAGGCCGTACAGAAAATCACTGCGGGTGGTGCGGGCAGGCGATCCAGCGCCGCCGCCACCTCAATACCGTCCATGCCAGGCATGCGCACATCCAGCAACACCAGCGAAGGGTCCTCGCGCGCCAGCAAAGCCAGGGCCGCCTCCCCCGAACCGGCTTCGATGACCTGCGCCTCGGGTCGCAGGCGCTGCAGCAGTCGACGCAGGCGGTCCCGTGCCAGCGGCTCATCATCCACCAGCAGGATTTTCATACCGCAGGCCCCACCGGGTAGCGCAGTTCTACCTGGAACGAGCCACTGCCGGCTCGCTGGCGCAGGCTGGCCGCATCGCCGTAAAGAGCCTGCAAACGCTGCTCGATATTGCTCAGGGCCATGCGTTCACCCCGGCTGGGCGGGGGCGGGTCCGGCCGGGGATTACCAATCACCACCTGCACATCGCCTCCCTCAGGCTGCACGGAAATCCGGATCACGCCCCCTGCCGGGAGCAGCGATACACCATGGTACACAGCGTTTTCCACCAGCGGCTGCAGGATGAGACTGGGCATCGGCAGGCTGGCCACGGCCTCGGCAACCTCCCATTCCACCTGCAGGCGATCGCCCAGGCGCAACCGCTCAATACCCAGATACAGTTCACAGCGGTGCACCTCTTCCGCCACCGTATCCCCCGGCCCAGCCTGACGCAGGCTGGCACGGAACAATTCCGCCAGATCCTCCACGGCGGCTTCAGCGCGCTCCGGGTGTGAGGCGATCAGGCTGGCAATGCTGTTCAGGGTATTGAACAGAAAGTGCGGGCGGATACGGGCCTGCAGGGAATCGATGCGCGCCTGCAGCTCCGAGCGCTCGCGCAGAGTGAGCTGTTGTTGCAGATAGAAGTAGCGCAGCGTGATACCTGTGACCAGCGCAGCAACCAGCATGTTGCGCAGCACCCACCAGCGATCACCCGCATCCGCCATCAGGCCGGGGTAGAAATACAGAATCAGCTCGCCGGACAGGCCCGTGACTGCGACCACCAGCACGATGCTACCCACCGCGGCAAGCCAGAGGCTGTGGCGCGAGAACCACCCGCGCAAGAGGCAAAGGGTCACCGCACTGGCCAGCACCAGCCACTGCACCAGCACCGAACCGGTGGCGAGCACAGTCCATTCGAAACGCGGCAGGCTGCTCACGGCCAGGGTGTACATCAGGACCATCAGCTCCGCCAGCAACACCAGAAACAGCAGCGGCCGCGGCGCGCAGAGATCGGGGATGAAAAACGCACCCGAGGCCTGTGCCCGCACCGTCAGTTGCTGCTGCCCCGTATCCCGCATGTACACAAACCCTCGTCCACCCGGTGGTATACTTGCACCCAAGGACGGCGGGTACAAGCGCCAGAATCCCAGTCACGGCCTGCCGCGGGCCTTCAACCAGACATGGATCAACATGAGCAAGCAGACAGACACCAACACACTCTGGGGCGGGCGTTTCGCTGAACCCACTGACCAATTCGTCCAGCGCTTCACTGCGTCCGTGGAATTTGATCAGCGCATGGCGGCCGAGGACATCCAGGGTTCACGAGCGCATGCCGACATGCTCTGCGCAGTCGGTGTGCTGTCCGATGCCGAGCGCGAACAGATCCAGAGTGGGCTCGATCAGGTGGCAGCCGAGATCGCAGCCGGCGAGTTCCACTGGTCCATCGAGCGCGAGGACGTGCATATGAATATCGAAGCGCGCCTGACCGAGCTGATTGGCAATACCGGAAAAAAACTGCATACCGGCCGTTCGCGCAACGATCAGGTGGCGACGGACATCCGCCTGCACCTGCGCGCCGCCATCGATGCCATCGGCGCGGAGCTGACGCGCTTGCAACGCGGCACCATAGGCTTGGCAGCCGAGCACTGCGCGACCATCATGCCAGGCTTCACCCACCTGCAAACCGCGCAGCCCGTGGTGTTCGGGCACCACCTGCTGGCCTGGAATGAGATGCTGGAACGCGATTATGGCAGGCTCATGGACTGCCGTGCCCGGCTGAACCAGTCTCCGCTGGGGGCGGCTGCACTGGCCGGCACCACCTATCCCATTGACCGCGAGATGACAGCCAGAGCGCTGGGCTTCGATCGGCCGACGGCCAACTCGCTGGATTCGGTCTCGGACCGTGACTTCGCCATAGAGTTCTGCAGTTTCGCCGCGCTTCTGATGACACACCTGTCCCGCATGTCCGAAGAGCTGGTGCTGTGGACATCAGCCCAGTTCAACTTCGTCGAGCTGCCAGACCGTTTCTGCACCGGCTCGTCCATCATGCCGCAGAAAAAGAATCCGGACGTCCCCGAACTGGTGCGCGGCAAGGTCGGTCGGGTCAATGGGCACCTGATCTCCCTGCTCACCTTGATGAAAAGCCAGCCTCTGGCCTACAACAAGGACAATCAGGAAGACAAGGAGCCACTCTTCGATACCATTGATACGGTACTGGGCAGCCTGCGCGCCTTCGCCGACATGGTGCCTGCCATCCGACCGCGTGCGGCGCAGATGCGGGAGGCGGCACGCCGCGGGTTTTCCACTGCGACGGACCTCGCAGACTATCTCGTGCGCAAGGGACTGCCGTTCCGCGACGCCCACGAGGTGGTGGGCAAAGCGGTCGCCCACGGTGTCGCCAGCGGTGCCGATCTGGCCGAAATGTCGCTGGTTACGCTACAGGGTTTCAGCGACGAGATCGATGCCGATGTGTTCGATGTGCTGACCCTCGAGGGCTCGGTGGCCGCGCGCGATCACCTGGGGGGCACTGCGCCACGACAGGTGCAGGCTGCCGCGGATGCCGCGCTACAGCGACTGTCAGCGCGTACGCAGTAAGCCGGGCGGGGGGGCGCGCCCGCCGACGCCGGTCCACTCAGGGCGTAAAGCGCAGGCTGGCCTGAAAGGTGATATCCGGCGCCGTCTCGACCCGGATATCCTCCATGAACCCAGCCTCCAGCGCCCAGCGGTCTGTCAGCTGCCAGCGCGCACCCACATTCAGCATCAGGGCGCTGCTGCCCAGGGCAGTGAGGTTGCTCTGCAGCGGAGCGGCGTGGGCATCGACCTGCGCCAGTAACGTGACGCGCTCATGCGCGGTCCAGCTCACACCCAGCCCGGCAAACCAGAGATTACGCTCCTGCGCGGCCTGCAACCCTGCAATCTGCCCCGCTCTCAGATATCCCGCCTGGCCAAACAGCTGCCAGGCGCTCTGTGGGGGCAACCCGTTGGCTCGCAACACCAGGAATATATCCTCCGCGCCGCTGCCCAGCAGCTCACGTTCTTCTCCGGTTGCCAGCTTGTACCCCAGGCCGGCGCTCAGGCGCCAGTTACCCTCAGTGCGCAGTGCACGGTGCAGACCCAGAGTGACATCACCCACCCCGGAGACGCTGTCCTGCAGGGCAATGGCCGCCGTCGAATTCAGATAGCGGAAGTCCAGTTGGTCGCGGGGCACCGCTTCGCGACCCCCATCCGGCATTCCCCACAGGCTGTGCCAGCTGTCGATCAGTGCATCCAGCGAGCCACCGCTGTGGCTCAGCCAGGGCAGCTCCACCTGCAGCTCCCATCCGGGTGCCAGGCCATAGCGCCACTCAAGGGCGAGGCGGTGGGTTTCCCCATCCAGACGCAGCGCCTCCCCCGCGGCGGCGCCGTCGAACACGGCATGGCTGGCCAACGCGCCATGCACGGCGAGGGACATGTCCCGGGCAGGAACCAGCGCGGCACTGCGCATCGAGGGCAAGCCCAAAAGACCGCTGACGGGTGTCAGGTTCTTGCCGTACAGTGGCTCCACGGCGTGGGCCGCACCGGCCAGGAGCAGCAGCGCGGTCAGGCCGCATACAGCACAACGACGCAGGGACGCTTCGGGGGAAACACGCACTCGCACGGACAGGGCCTCAGTGACAAACCCCGATCCTGCCATGATCCCGCGCGCAATTCGAGCTTTTGCCGAGACGCCGTTACAAGGGCTGCCAGCCCCACGTTGCGCAACGCAGAATCCTGCGCCAATTCGGGTATACTGCGCGCTTTTAATGACGGAACGCCCAATCATGCCCAAGACGCGCCCTCACTGGCTGTTTGCCGCATTACTGGCCCTGCTGGGCGGCTGCGGGCAGACCGGCCCCCTGCAGTTGCCGCCGCAGGCAGCGGCGCCCGCAGCCGCAGCGGCAGCAGATACGGCGACAATGGCTCACGCTTCCGCAACCTACTGAGTGTCCACAGAACCATGAGTTTCTTCGAGTTCCGCGCTGGCACCCTGTACGCTGAAGGGGTCGCGGCTGATGCAATAGCCCAGCAACACGGCACGCCCTGCTATGTGTATTCACGGGCCGCCCTGGAAGCAGCACTGCGCGCCTACCAGGACGCGCTTGCCGACTGGCCGCACCTGATCTGTTACGCGGTCAAAGCCAATTCCAATCTCGCCGTCCTCGATGTGCTGGCGCGCCTCGGTGCAGGCTTTGACATTGTTTCCGTGGGCGAACTGGAGCGCGTGATTGCCGCCGGCGGAGATCCCGCGAAGACCGTATTTTCCGGCGTGGCGAAGACCGCCGCAGAAATGGCCAGGGCACTGGAGCTGGGCATTCACTGTTTTAACGTTGAATCAGCGGCGGAGCTGGATGTGCTCAACCGCGTCGCCGGACAGATGGGCAGGCAGGCGCCCGTGTCGATCCGGGTGAACCCCGATGTCGATGCACGCACCCATCCCTACATCTCGACCGGTCTTCGGGAGAACAAGTTCGGCCTGGGCGTCGACGAAGCCCTGCCGCTGTACCGACGCGCCATCGCTCTGCCACACATCGATGTACAGGGTCTGGACTGCCACATCGGCTCCCAGCTCACGGAGCTTAGCCCGTTCATTGGCGCCCTGCGGCGCCTGTTGTTGCTGGTCGACACACTGGCGGACGAGGGCATTGTGATCCGCCATCTTGACCTCGGTGGCGGCCTCGGTGTGCGCTACCGGGACGAGCAGCCCCCCGCTATCGCCGATTACATCGCTGCCATCCGTCGGGAACTGGGCGAACGCCGGCTGCCTCTGGTGTTCGAGCCCGGCCGCTCCATCGCCGCCAACGCTGGTGTTCTGCTCACCCGGGTGGAATACCTGAAGCAGACACCGGAACACAATTTTGCGCTGGTGGACGCCGGCATGAACGACATGATCCGTCCCGCGCTGTACCAGGCGTGGCTGGACATACAGCCCAGTCACCCTGCCTCCGACGGCATCAGCGCGACCTGGGACATCGTCGGCCCCGTGTGCGAAACCGGCGACTTCCTGGGCAAGCAACGCACACTGTGCCTGCGTGAGGGCAGCCTGCTGGCCATGTTCGGTGCCGGCGCCTACGGCTTCAGCATGAGTTCCAACTACAATACCCGGCCACGCGCGGCGGAGATCATGGTCGATGGTGACGTGATGCATGTCGTCGGCGCCCGTGAAACCCTTGACGACCTGATGCGGCGGGAACGCCGCCTGCCGACCTGAGGAGCACCCGCCGATGCTGCTCAAATTCACCAAAATGCACGGCGCAGGGAACGATTTTGTTGTCATTGATTTGATAACGCAGCGCTATCGCCCCCGCACAGAGGACATCAAGCGCCTCGCCGACCGACACTTTGGTATCGGGTGTGATCAGGTCCTGCTGGTGGAAACGCCGGACAGCCCGGAGGTGGACTTTCGCTATCGCATTTTCAATGCGGATGGCAGTGAAGTGGAGAATTGCGGCAACGGCGCACGCTGTTTCGCCCGTTTCGTGCGCGACAAACACCTGACCGGCAAGCGCACTATCCGTGTGCAGACCGCCGGTGGCGTGCTCGAACTGCGCCTGCGTGACAAGCACCGGGTCGAAGTCGACATGGGCGCGCCGGTCTTTGAGCCAGCGTGCATTCCGCTGCTGGCCGATCACCAGGCTTTGACTTACACGCTGCAGGTGGAAGGCCAAGAGCTGGAAATTGGCGCGCTGTCGATGGGGAATCCGCACGCAGTACTGCGCGTCGAAGACGTGGATAGCGCACCCGTTGCCACACTGGGCCCCGCGATCGAACACCACCCCCGCTTCCCAAAACGCACCAACGCAGGTTTCATGCAGGTACTCTCGGCAGAGGAAATTCGCCTGCGTGTTCACGAACGCGGTGCCGGGGAGACACTGGCCTGCGGCACCGGCGCCTGCGCTGCAGCCGTGTACGGGATGATGCGCGGGTGGTTGCAGGACACCGTGACAGTTCACCTGCCCGGCGGTAAGCTTGAGATTAGCTGGCCCGGCCCCGGCAGACCGGTGACTATGACGGGTCCGACCGCCGTCGTATTCGAGGGCAGTATCAGAATGTGACGCCGGCGCAGCGCGCCGGAAATGTGGAGCACAGACCATGTCAGCCAGAAATGAACAGGCAGTCGCTGCCGGCAGCGCAGCATTAACCGACGATACCGTTCGCGAGTACCTCAAGAACCACAGCGATTTCCTGCAGCGCCACCCGGATATGCTGGATTTTCTCCACGTGAACCACGCCTCCGGGAGCGCCGTGTCCCTGGTGGAGAAGCAGGTGAGCGTGCTGCGTGAGCGCAACACTGAAATGCGCCAGCGACTCAACGCCCTCACGGCGAATGCGCGCAGCAATGACAAGCTCTACGAGCAAACCCGGCACCTGGTGCTCGCAATGCTGGACGCTGACTCCGTCGCTGCACTGTGTGCCGCCTTCCAGCGCGCCATGCAGGCGGACTTCGGTGTTGAACACGCAAGCATCATCCTGTTCGGCGACGCGCCCGTTGCTGATGGTGTGCGTGTGGTACCGGCGGAAAACGCCCAGTCCGCCATCGGCGCCCTGCTGCGGGGACGCAAGGCAGTCTGCGGTCCGCTGCGCCGGGAAGAGCTCGACTTCCTGTTCGAGAACGCCGGCAGCGTGGGGTCTGCCGCAGTAATGCCGCTTGCCGGAACAGAGGAACTGGGCGTAATCGCGGTAGGCAGCTCCGATGCGCACCACTATACAAGCACCATGGGCACGCTGTTCCTGCAGCATATTGCCGAGGTGATGGTGCGCCTGCTGCCCCGCTTGCAGGCGACGGCACACACCTGATGCCCGAGGCCGCGCCGCTGCAGGTCGCCACTGAGGCGTTTCTCCGCTACCTGCGCGATGTGCGCCAGCTGTCGCCACACACAGTCAGTAACTACCAGCGAGACCTCGCGGGCTTCGGGCGCTTCTGCACAGATCGTGGTCGCACCGATCCCGCCCGGTTGCACGAGTCCGACATACGCGCCTGGGTAAGCCAGCTGCGCCGCCAGGGCCTCGCCAGCAGCAGCATTCAGCGCGCACTGTCGGCCCTGCGCTCCTTCTTCAACTATCTCGGTCGGGAGCAGGGGCACACACGCAACCCGGCCGCCGCGGTACAGGCGCCCAGGCAGCCCAGGCGCCTGCCTCGAGCCCTGGATACCGATCAGGTAAACCGCTATCTGCAATTCAGCGGCGATGACCTGACCACACGCCGGGACAGCGCCATGGCGGAACTCTTCTATTCCTCAGGCCTGCGCCTGGCGGAGCTGGCCGCCATCAATCTCGGCGACATAGACCGCAACGACCAGTTGCTCACCGTCACCGGCAAGGGCCGCAAAACGCGCACAGTACCGGTGGGTTCGGTGGCACTGGCGGCACTGGATCGCTGGCTGGAGGTGCGCCCGGCGAGCACCGATCCCGCGCTGTTCCTCAGCCGTCGCGGAACGCGCGTCAGCACGCGCACCATCCAGGATCGGTTGCGCCTGCAGGGCAGGCGTGCAGGCATGTACCAGGACGTACATCCGCACATGCTGCGCCACTCCTTTGCCAGCCACATGCTGGAATCCAGCGGCGACCTGCGTGCGGTGCAGGAATTGCTGGGGCACGCCAACATCGCCACCACCCAGATCTACACCCACCTCGACTTCCAGCATCTGGCGAAGGTCTATGACGCAGCGCATCCACGTGCGCGGCGCCGCAAGCCTGGTGGAGAATGAATTCATGCCGCTGCGGGTGATCACCTTCGACCTGGACAACACGCTGTGGGACGTGGAGCCAGCTCTGCTGCGTGCGGAGCAGGCACAGCGGGACTGGCTGCTGCGGCATCGCCCCGGCAGCATCGAACACCACGACCACGACAGCCTGTGGGAATTCAAGAAGCGGGTTTGGAAACAGCATCCGGAACTGGCGCATCACGTCAGTCAGATGCGCATACGCACACTGTTTGAGCTGCAGCGCGCGGCGGGCTTCAGCGTTGCAGAGAGCGAGGCCGGCGCCCGCGCGGCTTTTACCGCCTTCCTCGAAGAGCGACACAAGGTCGAGCTATACGCGGAGGCGCTGGACGTGCTGCAGAGGCTCGCCAAAGAGTACCGACTCGGTGCGCTGACCAACGGCAACGCCGATATCTACAAAACCGATGCCGCGGAATACTTCGATTTTGCCTTCCTGGCAGAAGAGATCGGCGCGAGCAAGCCGGCGCCGGACATGTTTCACGCTGCACTGGCGGCCACCGGTGTAGCCGCTGAAGAGATTGTGCATGTGGGTGACAATCCCGAACACGACATTCTCGGAGCACAGCGGGTTGGCCTGCGCACTGTCTGGGTGAACCTGGCGGGTGACACCTGGCAGCCTGACAGTTATCGCGCCGACGAGGAGGTCACGGCACTGCGCGACCTGCCCGCGGCCATCGCCCGCCTCAACGGCAGTCCTTAGCAGAAGCTCCGGGGGTGTTCCGGTTCAGATCGCGTTTTCGCCCGTCTCGCCGGTGCGAATGCGGATGACCTGTTCCATCTCGGTGACAAAGATCTTGCCGTCTCCGATCTTGCCGGTGTTGGCTGCCTGAATGATGGCATCAATGGTCGAAGCCAGCTGGGACTCACCGACGGCGATCTCCAGTTTCAGCTTGGGCAGGAAGTCCACCACGTACTCAGCTCCCCGGTACAGCTCGGTGTGGCCGCGCTGACGCCCAAAGCCCTTGACCTCGGTCACGGTAATCCCCTGAACGCCTATTTCCGCCAGTGCGGCACGGACGTCGTCCATCTTGAACGGTTTGATGATGGCAGTGACCAGTTTCATGCAGGCATCTCCGAATTTCAGCGAAGCCCGCAGTATACGCCATAGAATCGCCAGTGGGCACAGGCCCTCATGCCATTCCGCTGCCCTGCAACCAGCGCCGCCAGCCGCCGTGGTGCGTGATGTCCTCCGCTGCAGTCAACACGCCCTGCGGTTCGCAGATGAAGCCGCTGACCCAACTGCCGTCCGCCAGCTCCACTTTGCCGATCCCCAGCGGTGCGGGGATGCCGGCGACAAACCCGCCCAATTCGGCTGTCGGGATGGACCACACCTCAACCTCGATGTCACGCCCCTGCGCTTCGTCACGCACCATACCCGGGCGCAGGGGAGGCCCCCCGGCCAGCAGGTAGAGTCGGTAGCAGGCGGCGCTCTGTGTGCGCGCAAGCAGGGTGGCGCCGCGCTCGCGGAGCTGCCAGTTCAGGGGCAGGCCGTCGAGATGCGCGCCGCATACCGCAATCTTCGTGCGCGTTGCGTCAGTCACCGCCGGCGCCCTGCTGCCGGTCGCGGCCAGCTGCAAGGCACCCAGTGGCAGCGGCAACAGGCCACGCACCCGATTGGCCATCGACAGCAATGCGCGGTCACTGAAGGCACTACTCGCCAGGGTCATACCAAAGGGGCGACCGTCAGGGGTAAACGCCGTAGGCACGGCGACCGCTGCCATATCCAGCAAGTTCATGAAATTGGTGTAATAGCCGAGTTGCGCGTTGTACAGCACCGGCTCGGCAAGCAGGTCGGCAATACTGAACAGGCGTCCCGCCGTGGGTGTTAGCAGGCAGTCGAGACCCTCCAGCGCCGCCTCGCACTGCTGCCGCAGCGCTGCCAGCCGGTACTGGGCCTGGAACAGCGCGGTTGCTTGCAACGTGTCACCCTGCGCCACAATACTCCGAACCACCGGATGGATGGCTTCGGGATTCGCGGCCAGCATGGATTCACAGGCGATGTAGCGCTCCGCCACCCAGGGGCCATCGTAAAGCAGGCGCGCCGCCTGGTCGAAAGGCGTGTAATCCACCGGCACCAGTTCCACCCCCGCTTCAGCCAGAGCGTGCAGGGTGTGTCGATAGGCCGCCGCGTAGGCATCGTCGCCGAAGAATTTCAAGTGTTCCTCGCCGAGCACGCCCATTTTCAGCGGCCCCGTGCGCAGGCCATAGTGGCGTGCACTATTGGCAAAAACGTTGCGGCGACTGAAGGCATCCTCCCTGTCGTACCCCTCCGCACAGCTCAGCACCCGGTCTGCGTCGTCGGTATCCAGCGCAAACAGGCTGATGCAATCCAGGCTGCGACAGGCGGGCACCAGGCCACGGGAAGACAGGAGGCCGCGGGTGGGCTTCACGCCCACCAGGTTATTGAAGCAGGCCGGCACGCGGCCGGAGCCCGCCGTGTCAGTACCGAGGCTGAAACTCGCGAGACCCAGCGCCACAGCCACTGCCGAGCCTGAGCTGGAGCCGCCGGAGATGTAGTCCGGGGCGAAGGCGTTGTGACAGGCGCCATAGGGCGAGCGGGTGCCGTTGAGCCCGGTCGCGAACTGATCCAGATTGGTCTTGCCCACTGGAATCGCACCCGCATCCAGCAGTTGCTGCACCACCCGGGCGGACTGCGCCGGCGTGTAGGCAAACTCGGGGCAGCCCGCCGTGGTGGGAATACCGGCGAGGTCGATGTTGTCCTTGATGGCAAAGGGCACTCCCCACAGGGGATGGGTCGCCGGGTCACGATCGGCGAGAGCCTCCAGCCAGCCTGACTGCTCTTGCGCACTGAGCAGATGAATCCAGATATTGTGCGCAGCATACTGACCGGCGCGCCGGCGGATGCTCTCCATTACGGACGCGGGCGTCAGCGCACCGGCCGCGTAGGCCGCCTGCAACCCCGAGATGGTCATAGTGTGGCTCATGGCACCGCTCCCGCGTTGTCAGTCGTATCCTCAAGCACCACCAGTGCCTGCCCCGCGGCGACGCGACCTCCGGCAACCGGCAACACCTGGGTAACCGTGGCGTCGCAGGGGGCAGATACGGCAATCTCCATCTTCATTGATTCCAGAACAAGCAGTGGGTCGCCACGGCGCACGGCATCCCCCACCTCCACGCGCAACTGCCAGACACTGCCGGACACGGGGCTGTCCACGACTGTGGCGCTGTCCGGCCAACTCTGCTCCTCCACCGTGGGCGGCTGCTCTTCTTCGGCGAAGTTGAACTGCCCGCTGGCGTGCCACTGTGCCAGCTCTGCCGCGAAGGCTTGCTGCCGGCGGCTACGGAACTCGTCGATTGTCTCGGCATGGTCCGCCAGCAGCTGCTCATAGTCGGCCAGTGAGAACCGGCTCTGCTCAATGGTCAACGGGTAGCGCCCCTGGGGGAAGTCACGACGGATTTGCTGCAGCTCCTCGTGGCTGACTTCATAAAAGCGGATCTGGTCGAAAAAACGCAGCAGCCAGGGCTCTTCGAAGGCGTCGGTACGCCGATAGCGGTTCCACATCTGCAGGGTGCGCCCGACAAACTGGTACCCCCCCGGGCCCTCCATGCCATACACGCAAAGATAGGAACCACCGATGCCCACGGAATTTTCCGCCGTCCAGGTGCGCGCCGGATTGTACTTGGTGGTGACCAGGCGGTGCCGGGGGTCTACCGGCGTAGCCACTGGCGCCCCGAGATAGACATCACCCAGGCCCATCACCAGATACGCGGCCTCGAACACAATGCGCTTGACGGCCTCAATGTCTTCGAGCCCGTTGATGCGGCGAATGAATTCCAGGTTACTCGGGCACCAGGGCGCATTTTTGCGCACAGACTGCGTGTATTTTTCGATGGCGAGCCGACAGGCCTCATCATCCCAGGACAGCGGCAGGTGCACGATGCGTGAGGGCACGCTGAGCTGCGCCAGCTGCGTGGCCAACTCGCGCTCGCCGCGTTCGAGGTGCGCAAGCAGGGTATCGTGGCCCAGCACCTGGCTATCGTAGTGAATCTGCAGTGAGCGGATCCCCGGGATCAACTCGCGCAGGCCAGGCAGCGAGTGTTGCTGCAGCCACTGCATGAGTGCATGGGCCCGGAAGCGCAGCCGTATATCGAGTTCCTGTTCGCCATACTCGACCAGCAGGAAGTGGTCACCCGCACTGCGGCAGACAATTTCGTCGCCAAACGTCTCGGCGGGGAAGCGCGCCAATACCGGCGACAGCGGTGCCGCCGGCTGCCACTCACAGGCGACCGGTGCAAGCGTATCAATCGCCTCGCTCTGGGCGGCCTCAAGTGCCACCGCCTGCTGTAGCGACACAGGTACAAAGCGCAGCCTGTCGCCTGCCCGCAGCTGCCCGAGCTTCCACAGATCCGCTGTAATCACCGTCGCCGGGCACACGAAACCGCCCAGTGAGGGACCGTCCGGGCCCAGAATGACGGGCATATCACCGGTGAAATCCACCGTACCGAAGGCGTAGCCGTTGTCGTGAATGTTGGAAGGGTGCAGGCCCGCCTCACCACCGTCGGCACGCGCCCACTGCGGTTTCGGGCCAATCAGGCGCACGCCGGTGCGGCTGGAGTTATAGTGAACTTCCCAGTCGGTGGCAAAAAATGTGGCGATATCCTCATCCGTGAAGAAATCAGGAGCACCGTGGGGGCCGTAAATCACCCTCAGCTGCCACTGCCTGTGGATGTCGGGCTCTAGTAAAGCAGGAAGCTGTTGTTGTGGCGCGGGGACCACCGGCTGCTCACTCAGGTGCAGCACATCACCGGCCCTTAAGGCACGGCCGTTGTGCCCGCCAAACTGGCCGAGCGTGAAGGTGGAACGCGAACCGAGATACGCCGGGCACTGAAAGCCGCCGCGCACCGCGAGGTACACGCGCGCGCCCGCTTCACGCACCCGTCCCAACTGCAGGATCTGTCCCGCGCGCACGGAAACCACCCGCCACGGGAAAACGGGTTGCTCATCGATGGTGGCTTCGATGGTCGCGCCAGCAATCACCAACTGCGTATCGACGGCAAAGCGCAACAGCGGGCCCTGCAGGGTAATCTCCAGGGCGCTGGCATCGGCATCGTTGTTCAGCAGGCGGTTGGCCAGGCGGAAGGAGTAGCTGTCGAAGGGACCCGATGGCGGCACGCCGACATCCCAGTGCCCCTGCCTGCCCGGGTAGTCCTGCAGCGTGGTCTGTGTCCCGCCCTGCAGCACATCAACCCGCGCCGGGCGATGGCTGAAGCGGTTCAGGTAACGTGTGGTCACCTCTCCCTGCAGCAGAGTGGCATCGCGGCTCAGGGCACGCAGGTAACCAAGGTTGGTCTCACTGCCATAGAGCTCGACCTCGTCCAGGGTGCGCTGCAGCTTCCGCAGTGCCGCGCCGCGATCCCCGGCATGTACGATCACCTTGGCCAGCATCGGATCGAAGAAGGGAGGCACCTCGATACCGGATTCAATCCAGTGGTCAATGCGTACCCCGTCCCCAGAGGGAAAACGGACATGGCTCAGCAAGCCCGCGCAGGGCTGGAAGTCCAGCCACGGGTCCTCGGCGTAGACGCGCACCTGCACGGCGTGGCCCCGCGGCCGCAGGGCAGAGCGCTCGGCATCCAGGTCGGGAGCGGTGCCGGCGGCAATGCGCAGCATCCATTCCACCAGGTCAATGCCGTACACCTCTTCCGTCACGCCGTGCTCGACCTGCAGCCGCGTATTCACCTCAAGAAAATAAAATGCTGCAGTGTCCGCATCATATATAAATTCCACGGTGCCGGCGTTGCGGTAGCCGATACTCGATAACAGCCGCTCGGCAGTGCTGTGCAGGGCAGCACGGGTGGCGTCCTCGAGGTTGGGGGCCGGGCATTCTTCGACCACTTTCTGGTTGCGTCGCTGGCTTGAACAGTCGCGCTCCCCGAGCGCCAGCGCCTTGCCCTGGCCGTCACCGACAACCTGCACTTCAATGTGCCGGGCGCGCCCGATGAATTTCTCCAGAAACACGCTGTCGTCCGCGAAGTTGTTGGCGCCCAGTCGGCGCACAGAGTCAAACGCGCCGGCCAGCTCTGCTGCATCGTGGCATAGCTGCATGCCTATGCCGCCACCGCCAGCCGTACTCTTGAGCATCACCGGGTAACCAATGCGCAGCGCTTCTTCTTCCGCCGCTGCAAGCGTGTCGAGCAACCCGGAGCCCGGCAACAGCGGGACGCCAGCCGTCTCCGCCAGATCCCGGGCCCGGTGTTTGAGGCCAAAGGCCTGCATCTGCTCGGGGGTGGGGCCGATAAAGGCGATGCCCGCCGCTTCACAGCGTGCAACGAATTCAGCGTTTTCGCTGAGAAAGCCGTAACCCGGGTGAATGGCCTGGGCACCGCTTTCGCGCGCCACCTCAAGAATGCGCTCCATGTTGAGGTAGGTCTCGGCAGCGCCACCTTCACCGAGGCAGAACGCCTGGTCAGCCTGTCGCACATGCAGGCTGTCGGCATCGCAATCTGCATATACCGCTACAGAGCGGATATCCAGTCGACTCAGAGTGCGCAGGATGCGAGTGGCGATGGCCCCGCGGTTGGCTACAAGTACAGTGTCAAACATCGTCAAACCTGGCGCGGGTCGTCCCGTCTCATCGTTGCCGGTTGTGGTCGTCCACAGCCGGGGTTATCTGATTCAGTGATCCCAGACCAACACCTCGACCGGTGTTGGATTAAAACCATTGCAGGGATTATTCAGTTGAGGGCAATTGGAAATGAGCACCAACACATCCATCAGTGCGGTCAGCTCGACATATTTGCCCGGTGCGGAAATACCGTCCTCGAAGGTCAGGCCACCCGCTGCGGTCACCGGCACGTTCATGAAAAAGTTGATGTTGTGGCCGATATCGCGTTTGTGCAGTCCGAACTCGGGGTGCTCGGCAATCGCCAGCATCCAGCTGTCGCGGCAGGAATGCATACAGCGCTTCTCGAGGTCGTAGCGCACCGTATTACTCTCACTGGCACAGGCGCCGCCCAGCGTGTCGTGACGGCCACAGGTGTCCGCCACAATTTCCAGCATCGGGCGGTTGCGGCTGGAACGCAGTATGGACCCCGCACTCAGGTATACATTGCCCTGTTCACGCAGGGTATCCGTCGCGCTGTAGCGCTCGGCACTGTCGTCTGCGTTAAAGAACAGGGTATCAGCCGCCTGATTGCCCTCGATATCCAGAATACGCAGTGTCTGGCCCGCGTTTACCCGACCGAGGTAATAGTCACCGGAGGGCACGGTGGTGCGGGAATGCGCTTCGTCGGGGCGACGTACACTTTCAGTCAACATGGTGAACTCCTCAGCCTCCCAGGTGATACAACAGGTTGTTGTGGAAACCGCGCCGGTTCTCGTCGCAATGATTCAGGCAGACATCGTCCTCGGCCACCGGAGCAGCCTTGCCCAGAGCGATATGTACAGGATTGCGCGGATAGGACGGCGCACGGTGCAGCGGATGCGGGCAGGCGTGGAGCAGTACCAGCGTGTCCATCTCGAAGCGCAGGGTGACGTAACTGCCCGCAGCGCTATGCCCCTCCACCCGCTGCAGGTTCCCGCTCTCGTCGGTGGAAACGCGACTGAACCAGTTGATATTCGCAGCCATATCCGCCGCACCGAGCCCATACTTGGCGAGCTCGACGAGAAACGCATCGTGGCCATTCTGGTGCCAGTCGTTGCGGTCTCCCTGGTAATCGCGGCAACCCCACTGTTGCGCAACGTGTTCGGCACGGGAATTACCACATACCGTCTCATGCCACCCCAATGAGTCCTCCACGATAGAAGCGAAAATACGACCCATGTCCGAATACAGGCAATGGCCCCGGGTGAGTTTGAAGGTATGCTGGCATTTCAGCGTATCGGGCGCGTTATAGCGCTCCAGCAGGTTTTCGGGGTTGTAGAACAGCATCCCCAGATTGGCATTGCCACGGCTGTCGGTAAGCCGCATTTCTGTCCCCCTGCGCATGCGCAGTGACCAGTGGCCACCGGGAGCAATTTCGGTTTCATACTCGCAAGCGTTCATGATGTCATTCCGTTTCGTTTGCCGTACGCGCCAGGTCGCGATCAATGTCAGACAAGGTGTCCCGGTCAATCTTACCCACCGGCAGGTCATAGGTGATGGTGGCGCCGTAGGCGTTGGGCGCCTGGGGATCGTGGCGTGTCTTGTCGAATACCCAGAGCCTGGTACCCAGGTAAAACCCCTCTTTGAGATCGTGCGTGACCATGAATACCGTGAGCCGGTACTGGCGCCAGAGGCGCAGTACCAGATCGTGCATGTCGGCCCGGATGCCCGGGTCCAGGGCGCCGAACGGCTCGTCGAGAAGGAGAATGCCGGGACGGCCAAGCAGCGCCTGCGCGATAGCGAGACGCTGGCGCATGCCACCGGACAGCTCGGCGGGATAGAGTCCCTGCGCATGTGACAGGCCCACCTCCTCGAGCAGGGCCAGGGCCTCCTCCCGCGCCGCGCGCCGCGCGCTGCCAAAGAGTGCTCCTGTCAGATTGCGGCGTGCGAAACCGCGGGCAGCCATCACGTTCTGCAAAACGGTCATATGCGGGAACACGGAGTACTGCTGAAACACGATACCCCGGTCGGGGCCCGGTTCGCCGGGCACCGGCTTGCCGTGCAGAAGCAACTCACCGCTGCTGACGGGTTCGGTGCCCAGCAGCATGTTCAGGAAGGTGCTTTTACCGCATCCCGAGGTGCCTACGAGGGTGATGAACTCCCCTTCCTCTACCCGCAGGTTGACGCGTTCCAGCACGACATTGTCACCGTACTTCTTCCACAGATTGCGCGCTTCAATCATCAGTGGCCCCCCTGGTGATGCCACGGAAACAGGCGACGGCTGAGCGCGGCCAGCAGCGCATCAATCACAAACGCCAGCAGGGTAATCCAGGCCACATAGGGCAGGATGACGTCCATCGCCATGTAGCGGCGCACCAGAAAGATGCGATAGCCAAGGCCCTCGGTCGCGGCGATCGCTTCGGCCGCAATGAGAAACAGCCAGCCGGCGCCCAACGAAAGACGCACGGCGTCGACCAGTCGCGGCATTAACTGCGGCAACAGCACGCGGCAGATGATCTGGCTGGTATTGGCTCCCAGCGTTTGCGCCTTGACCAGCTGCTCCGAAGGTATTTCCTGCGTGCGCCGCTGTATGTCACGGGCAATGAACGGAGTGATGCCAATGGCGATCAAGGCCACCTTCGACAGTTCGCCCAGACCAAACACAATGAACAGCACGGGAAGAATCGCCAGCGGGGGAATCAGCGACACCACGGTCAGCAGGGGACTCGCCGTCGCCGCCACCAGCGGCAGAGCGCCGGTGAACAAGCCCAATGCGAGACCGATAACTGCCGCAATCATCACCCCCAGTCCAAGCCGGGTAAGGCTGCTCAGCGTGTCCTCCCAGAGCAGGTAGTCGCCGCTGCGCTTGCTCGGCTCGAAAGCCATGCGCTGTATGGCATCGCCGATCTGCGCGAAGCTGGGCAACAGTTTGTCTGCGGGGTTTTCCGCCAATCTGGCATCCGAGGCCAGCATGTACAGCAGCACCAGAGCCACAAAAGGCAACAGGGCAAGCAGCACGCGCAGCATCGGCGCAGGTGTCTGGTTAATCAGGCGTTTCATGATCCATCCTTGCTGGGGCGAAGCACGGGAGCGCAACGCTCCCGTGCTCCTCCGTGAGCCTAGAGTTCGCCGTCCAGGGCCATTTGCATATAGGTCGGATCAAAACGCAGCTTGATGTTATTGCTATCACCGTAGACACCCGCCGGTGTCTCCACGCCGATAAACGTGGCATCGGGCGCGCCCTCACCCAGCAAGCCGTGTTTGTGCGAGAACTCCGCCACGGTCTGCATGGTCGCCTTTACCTGTTCGCTGTTGGTCAGGGCCAGTGCTTCCGCCGGGGTGTAGAACATTTCCGTGCTGGCCAGCTGTGCCTCAAAACCTGCAAGGTCGGTCCCGGACAGTTCCGCCAGGAAAGTCTTGGCGGCGGTCGCGCGCTCATCGCCACCGTTCATGTGCGCCATGATTTCGTACCACGCCCCGGTCAGCGCCTTGCCCAGCGCCGGGTAGGCCGCCAGCGTCTCAGTGTTGATGATAAGCAGGTCAATCACCTCGCCGGGGATCTGGGACGAGTCAAATACGAGGTGGCTGTCCGGCATGGCGGCCACTTCGCTCAACAGGGGATTCCAGGTCGCGACTGCTGTCACGCCGGGTGTCGCATAGACCGCCACCATATCGGCATCCGAGGTATTCACCACCTGCACATCGCGCTCGGTAAGACCCACGCTCTCCAGGCCGCGGGCCAGAAGATAGTGAGACACACTCAGCTCGACCAGATTCACGGTCTGCCCCTTGATGTCCGCCATCGAGTCTTTGCCTTTGAGCACGATCCCGTCATTGCCGTTGGAAAAGTCGCCGACGATCAGCGCCGTGCTGTCCACACCGCCCGCAGCCGGAATGGTCAGCGCATCCATGTTGGTCATGGTGCAGGCATCGAACTCGCCCATGCTGTACTGGTTAATGGATTCGATGTAGTCGTTGATCTGCACCACTTCGATGTTGATGCCGTATTTATCGGCCCATTTCTTCACGATGCCCTGCTCGGCACCGTAGGCCCAGGGCACCCAGCCGACGTAGATCGACCAGCAGATCTTGAAGCTGTCGCGGGCCGATGCCGTTGTCGACAACATCACAAGGAGCAGGAATAAGGTGAATCGCTTCATGGTGTACCTCTCAGTCGGGTTGGGTCGGTTGATCACAGAGTACCCCCGGCATTTCGCCTTCAGTTCTCCCGGGCTTTTATCCCGCCGTGTAACCCTTCACCGAAAGGTCGAGTGCTCTCGGACCAGTCACCACCGATAGTGTGGTCGGAACCCTAGCGCTCTATTGGTTTTCATGTCACGTCATGTCAGGAGTACGGACGGGTAAGGCAAAGCAGGAACCGTGCCAGACCCGTCAATCCCGCCGACAACACCCACACGGCGACCCTGACCGGGACACGCTGCACCGCAAAGTGCACCAAATGCAAGCGCCGCGCCATTCTGGTGCATCCTGTGAAGACATCTGGGCTGGCGGTCCGGGCCAACCCGAACCCTGCTCACCACCATTGCCGAGACTTGCACCAAAAAGGACGCGGGATGCACAGCTCGCGGTGCATCAACCCTTGACTTATCCGAGTCATTTTTCACCGCCCAGCCATTTTTTTCATAGTTTTCAATGCTTTGCAATTATACATACATCTTGGCATGGAAGTTGCTCCCCGGTACAGGGCACGCTATCCAGGACCCGATCATGCAATTACGCACCTTTAAAACCCTCTGGGGCCACACTGGCAGCATCGACCAGGGTGCCCTGCTCGCCCGCGCCGCAGGTTGCGCCGGGTTGGAAGCACCGGCAACGCACAGCGCGCCGGGGCACCTTGAGCAGCTCGCCAGCGCGCTGCAGACACACGAGCTGGAGTGGATCCAGGAAATCTGCACCGCAGGCTCCTACGTACCCCGGCGACACGCCAGCATCAGCGAACACCTCGAGGACCTTGAGGCACAGATTGTGCTGGGCAAGCCCCTCGCGCCACGCTTTATCAACGTGATGGGCGGCTGCGATGCCTGGCCGGTTCAGGACAGCGTGGACTTCTTCAGGGCGGCCATGGACATCGCCGACCGGCACGGTGTGCTCTGCTCCTTTGAGACGCACCGTGGAAGGAGCTTTTATTGTCCCTGGAACACTGTGGCTATACTGCAGGAGCTGCCGGCACTGAAGATCACCTGCGACTTCAGCCACTGGGTAGT
Source organism: Halieaceae bacterium UBA5085 (assembly GCA_002414665.1). Lineage (GTDB taxonomy): Bacteria > Pseudomonadota > Gammaproteobacteria > Pseudomonadales > Halieaceae > Haliea. The sequence continues at coordinate 132,893 of DIAF01000015.1, read as the reverse complement.
CGTCAGCGAACGCCTGATGGACAGTGAGTGGGACGCCGTCACGCTGGCCGCACAACACGCCCACCACATCCACGGGCGTGTCGGTTATGACCAGGGCCCCCAGGTGCCCCACCCAGGTGCACCCGAGTATGCCGAGGCACTGGCCAGTCACCAGCGCTGCTGGGAGGCCGTCTGGCAGGCGCAGCAGGCGCGGGGCTACAGCGAAACAACACTGACGCCGGAATTCGGGCCCGACGGCTATCTACACCACCTGCCGTTTACCAACGCCCCCATCGCAGACCTCTGGGAACTCAACCGCTGGATTGGCGCCGAGGAGCAAAGGCACTTCGCGCGCTGGTCACATGCCAACGCCACCAAGGAGGCCCGTCATGCATGACGCTCTCAAACTGCGCGACCCCGCGGGCGCGCATTACACGCTGCTGGTGCTCGCCTATATTGCGCTGACCTATATCGGCGGCTGGACAGCGCTGTTCCAGCCCAGTGCAGCGGTCAACGCGCTGGGCGTTGTCGTACTGGCACACAGCATGCTGATCGCCGCCTACCTGCTGCACGATTGCGGACACAACGCGGTGTTCATGTCGGCAAAGACCAACGCTGCACTGGGCAAGGTTCTCAACTGGATAACCGGCAGCTGCTACGGGCGCTTTGAGGATATCCGCTACAAGCACATGCGCCACCATGTCGACAACTACGACCCCGTGGTGTGGGACTACCGCAGCTTCCTGAAACGCCACCCGGGTCTCGCGAGGCTGGTGCATGCTGCGGAATGGGCCTACATACCCGCCGTTGAAATCATGATGCACACCATGCTGGTCTTCGCACCCTGGGTGATCGAGTCCAAACGCGCTCAGCGCGGTCGTGTGCTGCGCGTATTGCTGGTTCGTGGTGCACTGCTAGGGCTGGTGCTGTTCATCAACCCCGTTGCCTTCCTGCTGTACGCGCTGGCGCAGCTGTTGCTGCTCACTGCCCTGCGCTTCATGGATTGCTACCAGCACAACTACGAGGTGATCTTCAATCTCGACGACCCGGATACAGTGTTTCCCCACAAGGGCGATGCCGAGTACGAACAGCGCAACACCTACAGCAACCTCCTGTCGCACCGCTTTCCCGCCATCAACCTGCTGGTGCTCAATTTCTGCTATCACAATGCACACCACGAGAAGCCCACCCTCGGCTGGTACCGCCTGCCAGAGCTGCATCGCAGCATGCAGCCCGACGTCGAGGCACAGACGCTGGGTTTTGTGGCGCAGGCGCGTGCCTTTCACAAACACCGGGTGGCACGCATTTACGCTGAAGAATACGGCGCCGATGAGGTCAAGACCTCACTCAACGAGGGGCGCGCGGTCGGTGTCGATGCGCTCAGCTTCCTGACGGCGTTCTAGACAGCAATGCATCAGGCCAACCCGCTATTCAGTTCCGCCCGCAGAGCCGCTGCCGTCGCCGGCTCCCGGGCCGTGCTGGGCATTCTGGGCTGGGCGCTGTTCATCGGTGGCTGGTGGCTTGCCGCCCATGCCGAAATAGCTCCGCCGCGCCTGTTTCCCGGGCCGGAAAAAGTGTTTACCAGTTTGTATGAACTACTGGTGGAAAAGGATTTCGCCAGCGATATCTGGGCGAGCGTGAAGCGAATTCTGCTCAGTTTCGGCATCGCCGTGGCGATTGCCCTGCCGCTGGGTTTGTTGATGGGCGCCTACCGCCCCATCGACCGCATACTTGGCCCCGTCGCCAGCGCCTTCCGCTACCTGCCTGCGCCGGCGTTCATCCCGCTGCTACTGATGTGGCTGGGCACCGGGGACGAGCAGAAGATCGCCCTGCTGGTGATTGGCGTGCTGTTTTTTCTCATCATCATGCTCGCCGACGTGACCCGCCAGGTGCCCAGGGTGTACATCGAAACCGCCCGCACCCTCGGCCTGCGCGCACCCCAGATCCTGCTTTCGGTCACCTTCAGGGCCAGCCTGCCCGGCTATCTGGATGTGCTGCGACAAATGCTGGCGGTGAGTTGGACGTATCTGGTGATCGCCGAAATTGTCGCGGCCACCGACGGCATTGGCGCCATGATGATGCGCGCCAAGCGCTTTGTACATATTGACGACATCATGGCCGGCATTCTGGTCATCGGCCTGCTCGGCCTGCTTTTTGACGCACTGTTCAAACTGCTGCATCGCACTGCGTTTCGTTACCTGGAGTCCCACTAGCAGCACTCAACCGCAAAGGAGCACCACTATGCGTTATATTCGATCCGGAATTGCCATCCTGGCCCTGGCCCTGGGGTCGGCCACCCAGGCCGCTGACCCCGTGAAACTGTCACTGTTTTCCTGGCCGGGCTACGGCTTCTGGTTTATCGCCAAGGAGAAAGGCCTGACCGAGGGTTTGGAGCTCGACATCAGCATCATCGAGGATCCCTACCAGAGCTTCGCCCTGATGACGGCAGGAGAACTCCACGCCACCTCAAGCACGGCGGAATACGGGCCCATCGCGGCCGACAAGGACGTTGGCATCAAACTGGTGACCTACACCAATCCGTCCTACGGCACGGATAAAATCATTCTGGCACCCGGCATCACCAGCGCGGAGCAGCTCAAGGGCCAGACAGTCGCGGTACTGGAAGGCGGTCTGACACAGATTTTCATGGCTGAATGGCTCACCGACAACGGGGTGGGTATCAATGAAGTCACCTTCACCAACCTGATCATGGACGACGCCGTGGGCGCGATGGTGGGCGGCACCGCGGCCGCTGCAGAATTCTGGGAACCCTTTGGCTCCCAGGTGCTTGAAGCCATGCCGGGCGCCACGGTGGCAGCAGACTCCACCGAGGAGAAATACATCACCACCGCACTGCTGGGCGATGCCCTCTACATGAGTACAGCCTTTCTTGAGCAGCGCCCGGAGGACGCCGCCAAACTCACGCGCGCCTACTTCAACGCCGTGGATTTCTGGAAGGCAAATACGGCAGAAGCCAACCAGATCATCGCCGACGGCTTGCAGTTCACGGTGGCGGATGTTGAGCAGGTGCTCGGCAGCACTGGCGAGATTCTCAAGGGCGGTATCTTCGTCTTCGACCGCGACCAGGCCGCCATTTTCATGGGCCTGAAGGACGGCGAGCTGCCCCTCGGCATTGCCGCAGACGGCATGCAGAACCACTGGGATATCACCACAGACTGGTGGTTGAAGTTCGGCTTTATCGACAAGGCCATGCCGATGGCAGCCGGTGTCGACACGACGCCACTGGCGGCAGCGCTGGACAAATGACCGCAGGCACACACAGCGGACTTACCGTCTCGGGCGTCAGCAAGCGTTTTCTGCTGCGCTCGGGACAAACCCTGACCGCGCTGGACAACATCAACTTCGAACTGCCGAAAACCGGGGTTGGGGTGTTACTGGGACCCTCCGGTTGCGGTAAATCCACCTTGTTACGGATAATTGCCGGCCTGGAAACGCAGGATGAAGGCGACATCACCGTGGATGGCAGCACCGTCCTCGGCCCCGGCATAGACCGCGGCATGGTATTCCAGAACTACAGTTCCTTTCCCTGGCTGACAGTTGAGGAGAACGTCGCGTTCGGCCTTAAAGCCCGGGGCGAAGCGCTCAGCCTGCGCGAGGGGGTGGTGCCGTACTTCATCAAGGCAGTCAAGCTGGATGGCTTCGAACGCGCCTACCCACACCAGCTCTCGGGCGGCATGCAGCAGCGCGTAGCCATCGCCCGCAGCCTCGCCAGTAACCCGTCACTGCTGTTGATGGATGAACCCTTCGGCGCGCTGGACCCGGAAACACGCTGGCAGATGCAGAGCCTGCTACTGGAAATCGTCCACCAGGAACGCACCACCGTACTGATGGTGTCCCACGACATCGAGGAGGCCCTCTATCTGGGTGACGTGGTGTTTTTCATGGGCACACGGCCCGGCCGCCTGCTGGAGACCATCCGTCCCGGGCTGGAAAAGAGCAGCACCGACCGCGATGCCATACTGGATTTCGATGAGTACCGCTTTCTCGAACGGAAGATCCGTCAGATGATGCGCGCACAGTCACTGGACTGTGCGTAACAGACGCAGAAACTCACCGACAAAGAAGTCGAGATTGTTGTCCAGATCGGTGATACCGGAATCGAACAGCCAGCTCTGGGTCAAGCCCATCAGGTAGGCATACATGGACAGCGCCACCGTACGGCTGGCAACACCATCCTGCACGCAGGCCTGCAGACGATAACGCTCCACCCAGGCCGCAAAGGTCGCAATCAGGGATGCAGTCAGTGCGCGTTCGCGCGCCAGTGTTTTTGATACCGCCTCGGTAAACTCGGTCTTGTTGAGAAATATCTCGAAAGATTGCCGAAAATAGTGGTCATCCAACAGCATACGCAGCCACTGGCGGGAGAAGTCCGCGGCGGCCGCAAGCGGGTCGTTGGCCTCGTGGTGCAGCGCAACCAGACGCTCCAGCGGCAGCTGTGAATAGGCGAGGATTTCCTCAAACAACTCTTCCTTGCTGGCGAAATGCCAGTAGATCGGTCCGCGGGAGCACCCTGCTTCCTCTGCAATCAGTCGCAGGGTGGTGCCGCTGTAGCCTCGTTGGCCAAAGAGTTTGAGCGCCGCGTCCACCAGGCTCTGCCGGGTTTTCGCTGCATCCTCCTTGGTTCGTCTCATGATCCGACCCGAGCAGTAGAAAACCTACAGTGTATGGACGCGACAGGCAAAGGCAAGTCGCGACAACCGGCCCCGGCGCTTACCCGAACAGCCGCAGATAGCGCGCCACTTCCCAGTCCGATACGGTATTGTGGTAACTGTCCCACTCCGCCCGTTTGAAGTCGACAAAGGCTTTGTGCATCGAGGGGCCCAGCACCTGGTAGGCCAGCTCATCACCGGCGATAGCCTCTGTCGCCTCGGCGAGGGTCTTGGGCAGGCACTGAATGCCGGCCTTGGCGATCTCCGCATCACTGTAGTGGTACATGTTTTCCCGGTGTGGCTGACCGGGGTCAATGCCCTGCTCAATGCCCTCCAGTCCTGCAGCGAGCATCAGGGCCGCACCGAGATAGGGATTGCAGGCAATATCTGGCGCCCGGCACTCGACCCGTGCACCGGCACTGGGGATACGCAACATATTGGTGCGATTGTTGTTACCGTAACAGCAGAACACCGGTGCCCAGGTGGAACCGGACATGCTGCCCTGCCGCACCAGTCGCTTGTAGCTGTTCACGGTGGGCGCAACCACTGCACTGATGGCCTTGGCATGGCGCAACACGCCACCGATGAACTGGTAGGCGAGGTCGGAAACACCGCAGGCATAGCGATCGGCGTCCGGGCTCGCTGCAAACAGATTCTGCCCGCTATCCACACTCGCCAGGGACATGTTGTAATGGGCACCACTGCCAGTACGGTCGGCAAAGGGCTTGGGCATGAAACTGGCGAAGGCGCCATGCTTGCGCGCAATTTCGTTGGCCAGCAAGCGGAAATACACCAGGCGGTCGGCCATGGTCAGCGCATCCGCGTAATTGAAGTCGATTTCGAACTGGCCGTTGGCATCCTCGTGGTCGAAGGAATAGACACCCCAACCCATGTCAGTCAGCGCCTGCACCAACTCGTCGATAATCACGATATTATCCATCATGGTGGGAATATCGTAACAGGGCTTGCCCAGGGTATCGCGCTCACTGAAGGGCACCGGGCGCCCGTCAGCCCCCTTGCGCAGGATGAAAAACTCGGTTTCTATCCCCAGGTTGAAGGTAAACCCCATGGCAGCGGCTTTCGCCAGCTGGCGCTTGAGAATAGTGCGGGAGCAGGCCTCGAAGGGTTCTCCCTGCAGATACAGATCGCTGGCAAACCAGGCCAGCTCCGGGTTCCACTGACACTGCTGCATGGATGCCATGTCGGGCATGGCGGCCACTTCATCATCGGCAATGTCCTGCGGCACACCGTCGAGAGCCGCGCCGGTAAACAGCTCCGACCCGGCAAACATCTGCTTGAAATGGCCGACGGGCACAAACTTGCCCTTGCTGGCGCCGTGAATGTCCACGTAGCTCGCCATACCGTATTTAATGCCCTGCTCCAGGCAACGCTGCTTCAACTGTTCAATGTTCATGACTGCTCCATAGGCGGGAATGTTTCTTGCTAGTCAGAAGCATCCAAGAAACATGCCAGAATGTATGTTTAAATTATCCGACCTGAACACGGAGTTAAGCCATTGAAAAGCAAGCTGTATTGGCAGGAGCATGAGCATCCGCTGGGAGACCTCGTGCTGGAAAGCGGCGCGGTACTGTGCAATGCCCGCATGCACTACCACCAATTTGGTGCGCTCAACGCACCAAAAGACAACCTTGTGTTGCTGCCCACCTACTATGGCGGCGTTGCAGCCAGCAACCGTGCCTGGGTGGACGACCCCGACAGCCCCCTCGGCAGTGGCGACTACTGCGTGGTCATTCCCTGCCTGTTTGGTGCCGGCGAATCCAGCTCACCCGGCAACACGCCGGCGCCACAGGCCGGGCCGGACTTCCCGCTGGTGAGCATCGCCGATAACGTGCGCGCACAACAACGGCTGCTGCAGGCGCGTTTTGGGGGCGCCAATCCGCGGCTGGTTATGGGCTGGTCGATGGGTGGGATGCAGGCACTGCACTGGTACCGGGCCCACCGCGAAGCCGTCGGCAGCGTGCTCGCCGTCTGTGCCACCATCGGCTGTTACCCACACAACCGGGTTTTTCTCGACGGCGTGGCGGCGGCGCTCACGGCAGACGCGGCCTTCGCCGACGGCCACTACCGCACGCCGCCGGTGCGCGGCCTCAGCGCGTTTGCCACAGTCTATGCAGGCTGGGCCTACAGTCAGGCCTTCTTCCGCAACGCGCGCTACCGCGAATTGGGTTTCGCAGATATCGGGGACCTGCTGGACTACTGGAGAGAGGATCACCTGCAGCAGGACGCCAACAACCTGTTGCTGCAACTGCGCACCTGGCAGCAGGCTCCGCTGCCAACGGCTGACGCCAATGATCCACAGTCGGGCTGCCCCGGCATCCTCATGCCCTGCAGCACTGATCTCTATTTCACGGCGGAGGACGCCGCGCGCGATGCGAAGGCCCTCGGGATGGAGTGTCGGGTAATCGAGTCTGACTTTGGCCATGTCGCCGGGGGTCCCGGGCGCGTGGCCGACGCAAGCCGCCAGATCTTCGCCGCTGCGGCAGAGCTGCTCGCCGCCAGCGCCTGAACGCAAACAGCGGACACAAAAAAGGGGGCCCGAAGGCCCCCAAACACGCATTGCATCAATGCGCCCGCAAGCTGTTGCTCACTTCTGTGCCACGAACTCCGGATAGGCTTCCATACCGCACTCGGAGAGGTCGACACCTTCATACTCTTCCTCTTCGCTGACACGCACACCCATGACCGCCTTGAGGATGGCCCAGGTGATGAGACTGGCGCCGAAGACCCAGACAAAGATCACCAGGGTGCCCACGAGCTGCCCCATGAAGGTGGCATCGGGATCAGACAGCAGGACCGCGAAGATACCCCAGATACCGACTACACCGTGCACGGAGATGGCACCGACCGGATCGTCGATTTTCACTTTGTCCATGGCAACGATGCTGAACACAACGATCACTCCACCAATGGCACCGATGATCATCGCCAGCAACGGCGTGGGATCTGCGGGCTCGGCAGTAATCGCTACCAGGCCAGCCAGCGCACCGTTCAACGCCATGGTCAGGTCGGCTTTACCGAAGATCAGGCGTGACAGCAGCAGTGCCGCAATCAAACCACCGGCCGCCGCAGCGTTGGTGTTCAGGAACACGTTGGCCACTTCGTTAGCTACGGCAATGCCACCCAGCTTGAGCGTGGAGCCGCCGTTGAAGCCGAACCAGCCCATCCACAGGATGAAGGTGCCGAGGGTCGCCAGCGGCATGTTGGCGCCGGGGATCGCCTTGACCGAGCCATCGGCCGCGTACTTGCCCTTGCGGGGACCAAGCAGGAGGACGCCTGCCAGCGCTGCAGCCGCACCCGCCAGGTGCACAATGCCAGACCCTGCGTAGTCGCTGTAGGACAGCTCACCAATAAACGGTACAGCCTTGCCACCCCAGGTCCAGCCACCTTCGATCGGGTAGATGAAACCGGTCATGACAACCGCGAAAGCCAGGAACGCCCACAGCTTCATGCGCTCGGCAACCGCGCCGGACACAATCGACATGGCCGTGGCGACAAACACCACCTGGAAGAAGAAGTCCGATGCGCCGGAGTATACCGAATCACCACCGAAACCCGCTTCCGCGGAGTCCGCCAGCACCGCTGCAACTGCCGCGTCATCCATCTGCGCCACAGTGGTCACACCGGACAGGAAGAAGCCGCCGTCGTACATGAACTGGTAACCGCAGATCAGGTACATGGTGCAGGCGATGGCATACAGCGCCACGTTCTTGGTCAGGATTTCTGTTGTGTTCTTGGCGCGCACCAGGCCCGCCTCCAACATCGCGAAGCCGGCCGCCATCCACATCACGAGGGCGCCGCACACCAGGAAATAAAAGGTGTCCATCGCATACTGTAATTCAAATATCTGGTTTTCCATGGGAATCACTCTCGTAGTTAGTCTCGGTGGATTTAGATGGCGTCTTCGCCGGTCTCGCCGGTACGAATACGAATCACCTGCTCCAGCGTGGACACGAACACCTTGCCGTCACCGATCTTGCCGGTGTTAGCGGCCCGGGTGATGGCTTCGATGGTCTTGTCGGCCAGCCCTTCGGCGACCGCCACTTCAATCTTCACCTTGGGCAGGAAGTCCACGACATACTCCGCACCCCGGTACAACTCGGTGTGCCCCTTCTGGCGCCCGAAGCCCTTCACCTCGGTGACGGTGATGCCCTGCACACCGATCTCGGAAAGTGCCTCGCGCACGTCGTCCAGTTTGAATGGCTTGACGATAGCCGTTATTAATTTCATGTCAGTCTCCAGGTATCAGCAGGGCGCCCCGCAGGGCGCCGTAGGTTTCAGTCCCGAAACGCTTAGAGGCTCTTCGAGATGGAGAACACGATGCGATCATCCGCAGCGTCCACATCGTCAAGATCCGTTCCGATCAGGGCCAGCGCGAAGTCCAGGTCCATGGCGCTGTAGCCGAAGGTCACGCCGTAGTCCGTGTAGCTGTCGGCGCCATCTTCCCAGTAGTCATCCTGGTCGGTGTCGGTGAAGCCGATGTTGAAGTCGACGCTGATATCCTCGGTCAGGCTCAGCGAGTAGCCGGCGGAGTAGTACATGTACTCGGGGCCGCCATCACCAAACTCGTCTGAATACACAAAGCCAACGCTGAAGTCGGCGTAGCTCAGGCCCAGGGCGTATTCGATGTAGTCGAGGGAAGACTCACCCTCGTAATCGAAGTAGAAGAAGCCCACGTCGTAGCCGAAGCCACCGTCGGTTTCACCGGCGTAGCCGAAGTAATAATCCATTTCGGTAGTAGCGCCACCGAAGGCGACGTTGGAGGCCCAGATGCCGGCATACAGGCCAGAATCGCCGGACCAGTCGAAGCCGCCCTGGATGGCGCCTTTCTCGTCGGTCTGCGAGATACCGCGGAATACGTAATCCGTGGCGAGTGTCACGTTGCCGGTGATCTCTGCCTGGGCAGAAACAGCGCCTGCGAACAGGACAGCGGCGATCGAAGCGGGAAGCAGTTTTTTGTGCAGCATGTGTCATTCTCCTTGGTTTGGCAGTCAAAAAAATGTGTGCCGGGCACGGAACTTTTTTGCTCTGCATAATTCGCGATTGCACTGCGGTCTTTGCAGATGCTGTGCCAATCATGGAAAAAATCTTTATTTACAGAGCGTTACGTGATTTGAGCGCTCACCAAACGCGATTTATGCGCGGGGTCAACGGCAGCGACCCGCACCATTAGGGCGCATCGCACTCTATTGGTGCACCAAGATGATCTGTGCGTCGTTTTGCAATTCCTCTACACTGCGGCCTGTTCTGTCTGGCAGAGGAATCGCGCAATATGGCCCTGAAGCCACCGCCAATCAGTGAAGTACTGCAGCAGATGTCGGCCCTGGTCGGCAGCCCGGGCCTGCGCGCGGAAGTCGACAAGGGTGCGCGGGCCCTGGCGCAGTCAGCATTGGGCAAACTGGACGTTGTCAGCCGGGAGGAGTTCGACGCCCAGGCCGCGATACTTGCCCGCACCCGGGCCAGGGTCGCCGAGCTGGAAGCTGAACTGGAGGCCCTGACGCGAGAGTTCGAGTCGCTGAAACCCCAAACCTGACCTCTTCACTGACCGGAGAGGCTCTGTGCTCAAGGATGAGCCATGGAACTGTCTGTTGTTTACAGCCGCGCTGCCGTGGGCATCGAGGCCCCGCTGGTGCAGGTAGAGACCCACCTGGGCAACGGGTTGCCAGCTTTCCAGATTGTCGGACTGCCGGAAACCGCTGTCCGCGAGAGCCGGGACCGGGTTCGTTGCGCACTGCAACAAGCACATTTCGAGTTTCCGGATCGCCGGATTACCGTAAACCTTGCGCCGGCTGACTTGCCCAAGGAAGGTGGGCGCTTCGACCTGCCCATCGCCCTCGGCATTCTCGTGGCTTCGGGGCAATTGCCCGCCGCGTCTCTCACGCACCACGAATTCATCGGCGAGCTGGCATTGACGGGCGCGGTGCGCCCGGTGCCCGGCATCATCCCGGCGGCGCAGGCCTGCACCATTGCGGGGCGCGCCCTGGTGACAGCGGCGGCCAGTGCCGCGCTGGCCGGCGCCGTCCCCGAAAGTCGCATTATCGCCACAGACGATCTGCTGACGCTCTGCGCACACCTCAACGGTCGCCACCCACTGCCCGTACAGGAATCACCTCCACACCCGCAGGACACCACAGCCTACCCGGACCTCGCTGACGTCGCTGGTCAGGCGCTGGCACGCCGGGCTCTGGAAATCGCCGCGAGTGGCGGGCACAACCTGCTGCTGGTGGGCCCACCCGGCACGGGGAAGACCCTGCTGGCCAGCCGCCTGCCCGGTCTGCTGCCGCCACCGGACACCGAAGAGGCACTGACCTGCGCCGCACTGCACAGCTTTCACGACAGCACCAGCGTCGAGCACCTGTGGCGACGCCCCTTCCGCAATCCCCACCACAGCGCCAGCGCGGTGGCACTGATCGGTGGCGGAGCCCGGCCCCGGCCCGGCGAGGCCAGCCTCGCCCACGGGGGCGTACTGTTTCTGGACGAGCTTCCGGAATTCAGCCGCCAGGCTCTGGAGATGCTGCGCGAGCCGCTGGAATCCGGCGCGATCACCCTGTCGCGGGCGGCACACAAGGTCAGCTATCCCGCACGTTTCCAGCTTGTCGGGGCAATGAATCCCTGCCCCTGTGGCTTCTTCGGCGACACAGAACACCGCTGCCGATGCAGCAGCGAGCAGATCCAGCGCTACCGGCAACGCCTCTCGGGGCCGCTGCTCGACCGCATCGACCTGCATGTCAGCATGCATCGGCTGAAGGCACGCCTGCTGCTCGCCACACAGCCGCCGGGAGAAGCCTCTGCAATCGTGCGCGAACGCGTGCTCGCGGTGCGCCAGCGCCAGCTCGCGCGCCAGGGATGCACCAATGCTACGCTCTCGGAAAGGGGGCTGACGACAGTGTGCAGACTGCAGCCCGAGGCGCGGCAGCAGTTGGAGCAGGCGGCGGATGCGTTACAGCTTTCGGGCCGCGGCCTGCACAGGAGCCTGCGCGTTGCGCAGACCCTGGCCGATATGGAAAACAGCAGCTGCATTGACCTGCACCACATTAGCGAAGCACTCGCCTTCCGCGAGACCATGCCGCTGCCGTGAGCGGGTCAGCCTTCGGTGATAGGCTCCATTTCATCCCACAGTGGCGCGAACATGATGCGCAGAAGCTCCTCGTCGGCGTAGACCCGCTCCCCCGTCAGGGCCTGGCTACCGTAAGTGAGAATACCCAGAATGCGAAACGGCTTCTGGCGGCCGTCCGGATAGCGATAACGCACTGTGTACTCGATAGCGACACCTGTCTCACCCGGCCACTCCCCGTGCAGCACCATGCCCTCCGGATCGAAGCACGGTGCCACGTTGTCGAAAAAGTGGCGGTAATAGCGTTCCGCGGCGTCCATACCGCGCATGCGCAGACCCACTGGAAACAGCTCGTAAACGGGATCAGCTTCCAGTGTCGCCAACGTGGCCGCGAAGTCGCGGACCCCCTCCGCCGCCACGTGCTGGTGTGCGATCTTCAGTAATTCAGCTGTAGCCATGTCCTGATCCTCTTTTCACTGGCACTCAGGAACCGTCTGGCGCTGGCCCCATGAATTTACTCTGCACAATACGGAAGCGGTTGCTGACAAAAGCCAGATCCGCAAGACAGGCATTGCCTGCCGGGTTTAAACCCGTGACATGAAAGTCCGAGTAGGCGGCGGCAAAATTGATCGGCATACCGGTGAGGTTGCAGGCCACGGAGGCGCCAGCGGCGTGATAGGCATCCACCGCCCTGCCGAGAAACGCCGGGTCCGTCGAGTACACGTGGGAGGTAATCGCGCCACAGTCACGGGCATTGCCAGTGGCATCCTGCAGGCAGGCTTGTGCATCGGCATTGGCGATGATGAACGACACCGGCCCGAACACTTCTTCCCGATACCAGTCACGGTCCGCCTCGGTGGCGGCAATGACCAGCGGCGTTGCGGTACGCGCCGCCGGGTAGCCCGGGTTTTCATAGGGCGCCGAGTCGCGCAGGATGCGCTGCTGCGCCGCGGCCAGCCCGCGATAGCGATCGACGTTGGCTTGCACGGCAGGGTCAAACAATGTGCCACAGAGCGTCGCAGCCGCGCGCGGGTCCGCCAGCCAGCCATCCACGGCACTACAGATCGCAGCGGCAGCCTCGGCGTGCGTTACGTATTGACCGGCCACGCGCACTCCCTTGGCCGGTATATGGATATTCTGCACGCTGGTGCACATCTGGGCCGAGGCCTGGCAGAGGGAATGGGCGATGGCCCGCGCCGTTGCCGGCAGATCATCCGTGGACTCCAGCACCACGGAATTGCAACCCGCGGTTTCCGTGTATACCTGCTTGCCCGGGCAGTTCTGCTCCAGCCAGCTGCCGAAACGCGGACTGCCCGTAAAGTCGATGATGGCGGTGTCCGGATGCTGGATCAGCGGCAGGGTGGCGGGTTCGGCGCGGGTATCCGCCGCCAGCGTCACCAGATTGCGATCGAAACCCGCTTCTGCCAGCACCTCGCGACAGACACGCGCCACCATGGCGACCGGCAGCGTTGCTGCCGGGTGGGGCTTGAGCACGACCGGGTTGCCCGTGGCCAGGGATGCGCACAGGGCCGGGTAGGTATTCCACAACGGGAACGTGGCACAACAGATCACCACACCCACACCGCGGGGCACCAGCCGGTAGCGCTTGCTCAGGCTGGCGACACCGTCGCGGCCGAACTGTCGCTCCCAGTGCGCGGTGGCCGGCACATCCTGCATGGCCTTGTGGGCGTAAGCCAGCGCTTCCAGGCCTCGGTCCAGCGCATTGGCGCCGCTGCCTGCAAACGCCATGACATAGGACTGGCCTGAGGTGTGCATGGTGGCATGGGCATTCTCAAACAGCTGTTCACCACAGCGCTGCAAAATTTCCAGGCACACGCCAACACGCGCTTCAGGCGTTGCTGCGGCCCAGCCGGGACGCGCCGCGTTGATCGCGGCAAACAGCGCCGCAGGGTCCACCCTGGGATACCGCACGCCCAGCGTCTTGCCGGTATAGGGAGACACCTCCTCGCCCACACGACCCGACTCAGCCGGCTGTGACAGCGGGAAATCCTGGCCCAGCAGGGCCTCGAAACGCGCCCGGCCAGCGGCAGGCTTTTCCTCGCCGTGGATCTTGCTGCTGGGGTTTTCCGGCCAGCCACTCCAGGCATAGCGGTGGGCACAGGCATCCAGCGCCTTGGTCAGCAGATCCTGGTGTTTGGCGAACAGGGCACTCATCGGGCTCTCCATGGGCAGTGGCAATATGAACAGCGCACACTGCCACAACTCGGTCTGTTTATGCAAGCAAACGCCTAGGCTTGCTCCCCTGGCCCTATGGTGAAGTCCACGTAGTGGGCGCTCAGCTCTTCTCCGCAGTGGTTGCAGACCACCTCACCGTGGAGATTCTCGCCACAGAGCGTATGTGTGAGACACATTGGCCGCCCCGCCCCGTTCGGGTCGCACCAACGGTCTCCCCACTGCAGCAGTGTCAGGAAATAGGGAAACAGGTCCCAACCCATGTCGGTGAGCTCGTAGCCGTGGCGCAGCGGCCGCTGCTGGTAGGGCCGCGTGACGAACACGCCCCGCTGCACAAGAAAGCGCATGCGGTCAGACAGAATATTGGTCGCTACCGGCAATTCCTGGTGGAACTCATCGAAACGCTGCAAGCCATGGAAAGCGAGGGCAATCACGTTCGCCGTCCAGCGGTCACCGACGAGGTCAATAAGGTTGCGGTACACGCTGTGTTCACCGGGGACGTCGCTCGCCGACAGGGAAGAGCGCCGGCGCACTTTCTTGTCGCGCACATCGCGCGTGGCACCGGGACCCGGGTGGTAGGTGACATCGCGACCGTGTACGTCTTTCCGGCAGGTGCTGCAGCGCAGGCGAGGTTGCACGACGTTGCCGCAGCTGCGGTGACGCAGGTGCACGCGACCCGTCGCCGGCGGCGGGAAATAGCGTTCTTCCCAGGCCACCGCCATCAGCGACATCTGATACAGGTCGACCGACTTGCGCGTGAGGTGGTAAACGGGGTGGCGGGACCCCCCGCTGGCGACCCGCTTGCGCAGGCAATTCTGCTCCTGCAACCATTTCAGACGATTCGACAACACGCCACGGGAAACACCCGTCGCTTCAAGCATCCCGCTGAAGGTGTTTATACCCCAGAAGACCTCCTGAATGATCAGCAGGCACCACTTGTCCCCGATCTGGTCGAGGGCCCGATTGATTGAGCTGGCTCGGGTTCTTAATTTGTCCATACAAGGACACGAGTGGTTTGGGCGGTAACAGGCGGCGGCTTCATGAGGGCATCATAGGTGAAAGCGACGCGAGCCTCTACTCGCGTCAACAACAAGGACTGACCGTGCATGCGTCGGGCGGGCCGCGGAATGCAGTGCCGCGGCCGCGCCGCGGTCAGAAGCTCTTGGTCAGCGTGACACCCGCCGTGCGCGGCGGCATGTAATACTCTGACGTCACGCCGGTGGGGTCGACGATGCGGCTGCTCACCTGCAATTCGTCGTTCAGGTTCTTGCCCCACACATCAATGGCCAGGGAGCCATCGGCGCTGGTCCAGCTGACACTGGCATCGAGCAGTTCAATCGCGGCCTGGCGCTCCACCGGGCGATTCTGCGGACCGGTAAAGTAATCGTCTTTCCAGCTGTAGCTGACACCGAAGTCCAGCGCCGACCCACCGGAGAGGTTCACACGATAATTGGCCGTGGTCGTGAGGGCAGCATCCGGCGCGAAAGGCAGGTCGCGGCCGGCCAGATCGAGCCCGTTGGAGTTGGTGAACTCCTTGAACGTCGCGTCACTCCAGTTGTAACTGGCGTTCAGTGTCAGGTTCTCGATCGGCACCAGGTCAATCGATGCCTCGACCCCCTTGGACTCTGCCTGTGCATTCAGCAGCACCAGCAGGAAGCGGCTGTTCAGCTCGAAGACCTGCAGGTCTTCGTAGTCCATATCATAATAGGACAGGTTGAATTGCAGGCGCCGGTCCCACCAGGAGGACTTCAGGCCCACTTCCACGTTCTGCACCACCTCGGGATCAACCGCTTCGGTGGCTACGCTCGGCAGGTTGGTCTGGGACTGGAAAGCACCGCTCTTGAAGCCCTCGGAGTAGGTCGCGTAGAGCATCAGGTCGTCGGTGGGACGGTAGGCCAGCGACAGCTTGTGGGTCACCTCCGACCAGGAGTCTTCCGCTGACACCGGCGCCGGGAAGGACGGCAATATCAGGGGCACGCCCGCCGGGGTGGTGCCCAGCAGGTCGATGGAGTTCTGGGTGATTTCTTTCTCGTCTTCTGCCCAGCGTACACCGTAGGTCAGGGTCAACTGGTCGGTGAACGCCCAGTCGGCCTGGCCGTAGACCGCGTAGCTGGTCGTGGTGTTATCCTGGGTAAACAGTACATCGCCGATTCCGGCCAGGCCGAGTCCCTGCAGGGGCGTGCTGTACTGGGTGTAGAACTCCTCGCCCCGCTCCACATCCTCTTCCATGAAGAATACACCCGCCAGCCAGCTCACCCGGTCGGTGTTGCCGGCGAGGCGGAACTCCTGGGAAAACTGCGAGGCGTCTTCCTCGGCCCCGTTGATCACGTTGCCCGGCGTGGTAAAGAAACCGGGAGGCAGCGGCACACCGGGAGGCGACGGAGCCGCCAGGTTGTTCAGTGGCAGGCTGGTCAGGTCATCGACCCAGTTGTACTCACTGGAACGCCAGGCGGTGATGGAGGTGAGGCTGGCCCAGTCGAGGTCGGCCTCCAGGCGAGCCATGAAGCCGTTCACTTCGCGCTTTTGCGAGGTGTCGAACTGGCTCGCACAATGCCGCTCATCGGCCATGTAATCTTCCGACATGTTGAGTTCCCAGAAGGGGCCCAGACCGGCGATGGCATTGTCGATGTTCTGGATATGGCGGCAGGGGCCGGCGGTTTCGTCGCGGGCGTAATCCGCGCTCAGCAGCAGGTCGACACGTTCTGTGATGTCGAACATCAACTGACCGCGCACGTTGACCGAACGCGCGTCATCGCGGCGTTCGCCTGAGTCAGCAGCACCGATGCTGGGGCCGATAATCGGGCTCTGGGACAGATTGCCGAGGGTCGCGATTTCCCCCGGTGTGATCACGTTGCGCCCGTAGCCGTCACGGTCGCGATAGGAGTACACGATCTTGCCCGCAACGCTGTCAGTCAGGCCGCCGCTGGCGAGACCCTGGAAATGACGCAGCTGGTCGGTGCCGGTGGAGACCCGCACGCGAACCTCGGTCTCCTGGCTGGGCCGGGAGGTCACGATGTTGATGGCACCACCGTTGGTGTTCTTGCCGTACAGGGTGCCCTGTGGACCGCGCAGGATCTCTATGCGCTCGAGGTCGAACAGATCGAAACCGACACCGCCGGTGCGGCCGATATAGACCTCATCCAGAAAAACCCCCACCGCCGGGTCACTGCCCGCGGAATCCGAGCTGTTGCCGATACCGCGGATGTAGATGCGCGGCTCGCCAATGCTGAACTGGTTGTAGGTCAGCCCCGGCGTGCGGAACGCAATATCGTTGAGGCCGCTGATTTTGCCGACTTCGATATCGTCACCCGCCAGCGCCGCGACAGACAGCGGCACATCCTGGATACTCTGTTCCCGCTTCTCGGCGGTTACCAACACCTCTTCGAGCTGTTGTTGTGCCTGCGCCAGCAGGGGCAGGGCAAAGGGCACGGCAGCCAGTGTGTGAATTGCAATGCGGAGTCTGGAGTGGGTCATGGGAGCCTCGTACGCTGTTATGGTTATGGGGCGGGGCGACCCGCCTTGTTACTTGCATTAATGAACCTAGTGTATCTCAACGCTGCCGGAATACAAGATCCCGACAGCCGCAGGCTGCATCGTTACGCAGGCCACATATCCTCACCCCGCGCCCAGGTGGCGTGAAAACCGTAAGGCACACGGTGCGGCAAGCGCACGCGCGCGATGGGGCCGGGCTCGATGTCTCGCGCATCGAACACCAGACAGTCGGATTGCCAGGTTGTGCTGTCGGTCACCAGGGTAATCACGTAGCCATCGTCTTCCGCTGTGCTCGCGGTGGCACCGCGGCGCGGCGCAAACACCGCCTCGCTGCCAAACACGCCCGGGCCATAATTCCACTGCCAGCGCTTGCCCGTTTCGTTGTCATATTTGACCAGGCCGGTGAAGCGCAGGGTGAGGCCGCCCTCGTGGTGCAGCGGAATACGCTGGTGGTAGGCGAAACGACTCTCGCGACCGTGGTAGAGCGGATTGGTCTTGTTGAACTCGGTGTTGAGGTCATCGATAGGCCCTTCCCGCACCTCGCCCGTGCGCAGATTGAAGCGCCAGCGGTAGTTGTTGGCCTCCAGCCGCATATACGCGAGCATCGATGCGAGTTCGCCTTCACCGGGCTTGGTTTCGGGCATTGGGTTGGTGGAGCGACAGCCATCCATGATCACCCAGTCACCCGCTTCCCAGGCATTGCTGGTGTGCAGGATGTAACAGGGTTCGCACTCGAACCAGCGCACTTCATTGCCGGCGCCATAGCGCGGGATCAAACCGAAGCGCGTGGGGATGTCACGGTGGAAAGTGAGTACCCGGTAGCCGTGCTGGCGCAGCACGTTCATGTCGTGGAAGAACGGCAGGTCGTGCAGGATCGTGTAATGGGTCGTGAAGCCGATGTCGTGCGGCAGGCGCGGGCCCGGCAGGTCAATGGCTACCTCGTGCAGCAACTTGCCGCTCGGGTCCGCCACCCCGTAGGTCATATAGGGCGGCTGGTCACCGTAGTCAAAGAACAACAGTTCGCCGGTTGCCAGGTCCACTTTCGAGTGCGCCGACATGCGACGCTGCGCTCGGCCCTCGAGATCGTAGTAGCCCTTGGTGCCGAGGGTGTGTGCATCCAGCCGGTAGGGATGCCCCGCGTTGTACCAGAGGCTCATCAGGTCACCGTTATAGATGAAAATATCGGTGTTTGAGGTGTCCTTGATACCAAACGGGGACAGCGAGTAATCGAAGGGGCCCATTACACCGGGCGATATGGAATGACCATCGGCGCGTTCCCCCTGCAATGCCAGGGTATCCACGTAGCGGTTGCGATAGGCTGCCTGGCCGTCGCGGAAGTACACGCCGTGGACCATGCCGTCGCCGTCAAAGGGGTGATAGCGGTTCTTGGGCTCAAATACCGGGTTCGGGCCATTGCGGAAATAGGCCCCCTCCAGGTCTGCCGGCAACTCGCCCTCCACCGCCAGGCCCGAGACATTGAGCTCATCGGTAGTCGGCGCATAAACGCCGTGCAGGTACGGGTTGTCGAGCTCGTAAATCCAGGACGGCGCATCGGCAAACTGGGTGACCCCTCCGATGCACTGTTCGACTGACGGATACTCGGTGAATTTGCTCAGGCTCTGCATAGGGTTCCCCCTGACGTCTGGCAGGCGGGACACCCCCCGCTGCGCGTGGATTTCGCTTGATTATAGATATGAAGTATTTTTATGCAAGTTTAAATTCCTGCGCTCTTGCAGCGCCCCCATCCCTTGGCTAGACTAAAAGTCTATTTATAAAAGTAACATGACCATGACATCTACCGCAGTGCCCGATGGGCAAGCGACACTGGCTGGCAAGGTGGCCATCGTGACCGGTGCCGGCAAGGGATTGGGACGCGCCTACGCCCTGGATCTGGCACAGAGGGGCGCGCGGGTTGTCGTCAACAACCGGCGCCACAGCGGCGACACCGAGCACAGCGCCGATACCGTGGTGCGCGAGATCTGCGCCAGGGGCGGCAGTGCCGTCGCCGATTACAGCGACGCCGCAGACCCGCGCTGCGGTGAACATCTGCTGGCCACGGCCCTGCAACACTACGGCCGACTGGACATTGTCATCGCCAACGCGGGCGTGTCCGAGGCATCTTCGTTTCACAAGCAGAGCCTGGACGAGTTCCGCCGCATCATCGAGATCAACCTGATGGGCACCGCCTGTCTGCTGCATCCGACCTTCCGCCATTTGTACCAGCAACGGGGCGGCGCCATTGTCGTCAGCAGCTCCGCCGCGGGTCTGCACGGTGAGCACGGCCTGCCCGCGTACTCCGCGTCCAAGGCGGGGGTGATCGGTCTGTGCCGTGCGCTGGCACTGGAAGGGGCCGCGCACGGCGTGCGCATCAATACCATCGCACCCTTCGCACACACCGCCATGACCCGCAGCAGCCTGCCTGCAGACATGGCCCGTCGATTGCCACCAGAGGCTGTGGCGCCGGTGGTAGCCTGGCTGGCGAGCGACGACTGTGCCCTCAATGGCGAAGTTGTGGTTGCCGGTGGTGGCCGCGTGGCGCGCGCACGCAACCTGCTCAGCACCCCTGTGGACCTGAGCCACGCAGCGGGCGCCATGGAAGCCGCCTGGTGTACGCTCGGCGACTCAGCGCCCACGCGCGACTACGCCTCGGCCGTCGCCCTGTTTCTCGACTTTGCTGGAGACCTGCCCTCATGATGGACCTGCTCGCTCTGTTCGGTGCTACGGCCGCGGTGGCCCTGGGATGCGCGCTGGCGCTGTGGTTGGCGAGCATCCCTCTGCGGGACGTAAGCATTATCGACATGTTCTTCGCCCTGATCATTGTTGCCATCACGCTGACCGCCTTCACCCTGGCAGCCGAACACCAGACCCTGCAGTGGCTGTTGCTGGCCATGGTTTCGCTCTGGGCACTGCGCATCACTGCCTACCTGATCGGTCGCAACTGGGGCCACGGTGAAGACCCGCGCTATACCAAACTGCGCAGTTGGGTAAACAACGAACGCGCCTTTCTCTGGCTCAGCCTGCGCCAGGTATTCCTGCTTCAAGCCCTTGTGCTCTGGCTCGCCTCACTGCCGGTCCAGGTGGGCATGCACAGCGGCGGCCCCGCGGGCTGGCTCGCCGTGTTGGGCAGCGTTGTCTGGCTGCTGGGGCTGGTCACAGAAACTGTGGCCGATGCCCAGCTCAGGCACTTCCGCGCACAAGCGGAAAACCGCGGCACGGTGCTGTGCACGGGTTTGTGGCGCTACTCCAGGCACCCCAATTATTTTGGCGAACTCTGTGTCTGGTGGGGCATTTGGCTGGTTGCCTGCGAAGCACCGATGGGCTGGCTCACCGTCATCGGCCCGCTGGCCTACAGCTACCTGGTGGTCAACGTGACGGGGCAGAAAACCCTGGACAAAAAACTGGCGCGGGAAAAGCCCGGCTACGCCGAGTACATGGCCCGTACCAGCGGGCTGGTGCCGTGGCCGCCCAGACGGGGCCGCTAAGGCGCTGCTGCAGCACCCGGACACCACGCGTCGGGAACCCGCATGTCGGATACCCGCATGTCGGATACCCGCATGTCTTGTCCCCCGGCAGATTCACGTCTACCATGACGGTCTTTTAATAAAAGTAACCTCGGATACGCTCTATGCCACGCACACTCGGTCAGCTCAGAATCCCTGTATTCCAGGCTCCCATGTTCCTGCAATCCGGCCCGGAGATGGTCATTGCCAGCTGCCGTGCCGGCATCGTGGGCACCTTTCCGTCGGTAAATGCTCGCAGCACTGAAGAACTGGAGCGCTGGCTACAGCAAATCACCGCGGCGACCGGCGGCGAGGATCACGGACCCTGGGCCATCAACCTCATGATGCACCGCTCCAATACCCGTCGTTTCGAAGACCTGTCGCTGGCAGTGAAATACCGCGCGCCGCTGGTGATCTCGGCGCTGGGCAGCCCGAAGGAAGCGATCGAAGAAGTCCACAGCTACGGCGGCAAAATCTTCGCGGACGTGATCGACACCCGTTTCGCCGCCAAGGCGATTGAGGCCGGCGTGGATGGTCTGGTTCTGGTGGCTGCCGGCGCCGGCGGCCACACGGGCCAGCAGGCGGGTTTTGCCTTCGTTGAGGAGGTACGCCAGTTCTGGGACGGGGAGATCGTGCTCGGCGGCGGCATCTCCAGCGGACGCGGTGTGCGCGCTGCACAGGTGCTGGGCGCCAACTACGCCTACATGGGCACGCGGTTTATCGCCACACAGGAGAGCATGGCGGACCCCGCCTACAAGCAGATGGTGGTGGACGCCACCGGCGCCGATATCGTCTGCTCCGATGCCCTGACGGGGGTGAAGGCGAACTGGCTGCGCGCCAGCCTGGTCGCCGCGGGCTACGATCCGGCAAACATGCCTGACGGCGCAAAAATCGATATCGCCGCTTCCACCAGCGATGCCAAGCGCTGGCGGGACGTCTGGTCGGCGGGCCAGGGTGTAGGAGCCATCCGTGATATTCTGCCGATTGCCGATCTGGTCGCCAGGCTGGATCGAGAGTATCGCGCTGCCTGCGAGGGATAACACATGCAAACCAGCCCACAATCACGCATTCACGCACTGACCAACGCCGGCTACTGGAGCGACGAGACCCTGCACGATATTCTCGCGGCGCAGGCGGCCGAGGTGCCGGAACGCACAGCACTGGTGGACCAGCCCAACAAGACCGAGCTGACCGGGCTGCCGGTCAGGCGCGTGAACTTTGCGGAACTGGAGGCGCTCAGCGACCAGCTTGCAGGGCAGCTGCTCGCGCTGGGGCTGCGCCACGACGACCGCATTCTGGTGCAGCTGCCGAACATTGCCGAGCTGGTCATCACCTACTTCGCGGCCAGCAAGTTGGGAGTGGTCATCTCACCGCTCCCCATACAGTACGGAGGCCACGAGCTCAAAGGCTTTGCCGACAGCCTGCAGCCCGCAGCCGTCATCACACTCGGGCAGTTTCGCGAACAGGACCTCGCGGCACGCGCGCAGGCGGCGCTGCCGGAGCTGCCCGTCTGGCGTTTTGGCAACGAGCTTGACCTTGATCGTCCAGCAACCCCCGAGGATATCGCCATGCTGCGCGCGCACCGCGAACAGCACCCGGCGGACGCCAATGACATCCTCACGGTGGTCTGGACCTCGGGCACTACCGGTACGCCAAAGGGCGTGCCGCGCTCACACAATATGTGGCAGGCGATCGCGCGCAACACTATGGCGGCAGGCAATTACCAGCAGGGCGAAACACTGCTGGTGCCCTTCCCTCTGGTCAATATGGCGGCGCTGGGCGGGTTCCTGTTCCCCGCCGTCATCAACGCCTGTCCGCTGGTGCTGCACCAGCCCATGGATCCACCGATGTTCCTGCGCCAGATTCAGGAAGAACGGGTCAATTTCACCATTGCGCCGCCCGCCCTGCTCAACCGTCTCGCGCAGCAGCCGGCCCTGTGGCAGCAATGCGATTTCAGTGCGATCCGCGCCTTCGGCTCGGGCTCGGTACCACTCTCTCCGGCCATGATCCAGGTCATCGAGGGCGAGTACGGCAAACCGATCATCAACTTCTATGGCTCCAATGAGGGGATCAGCCTGTTCTCCACACCGGAAGTAGCCGCAACACCCGAGTACCGGGCCAGCCTGTTCCCGCGCTTCGGTGCACGCAATATGCCCTGGCAGGGCCATTCCCACGAGTCCATCACCACCCGCGTGATCGACCCGGAGTCCGGCGCGGAAATCACCGAACCGGGTGTCCCGGGCGAGCTGTGCATTGGCGGCCCCGCTGTATTTGACGGCTACCTGGGGCACAGCGGCGAGGGCGTGTTCACCGAGGATGGCCTGTTTCGCACCGGTGATCTGGTGGAAATTGCCGGCGATCCGCCGAACTACTATCGCATCGTCGGCCGCTGCAAGGATATCATCAACCGCGGCGGCATGAAGATTTCCCCGGCGGAGCTGGACACCTTGCTGGAAGGTTTTCCCGGGCTCGCGGAGGCCGCAGTGTGCGGTTACCCGGACGCGGATCTGGAGGAAAAGATCTGTGCCTGCATCGTTCCGCTGGAGGGCAGCGACCCGCCGCAACTGGCAACGCTGTGCAGCTGGCTGCTGGAGAAAGGCGTGGCGAAATTCAAACTGCCGGAGCGGCTGGAACTCTTCGAGGGACTGCCCCGCAACCCGGTCGGCAAGGTGGTACGCGGTGAATTGCAGGCACTGGTAGCACAACGAGGAACCCAAGCATGAACCACGTTTATATCCTGGGCGGCGCACAAACCGATTTCAGCCGCAACTGGGCCCGTGAAGGCCTGGAGATCTACGACATGTTCGCCGAAGCGCTGGACGGCGCCATCGCTAACGCCGGCATCGAGCCCGCGCAGATCGAGGTGGGCCATGTGGGCAATTTCGTCGGCGAGCTGTTCACCGGCCAGGGGCTGATCAACGGCTTTTTCGGCCAGCTGTACCCGGAACTGGCGGCCATCCCAACGTCGCGCCACGAGGCGGCCTGCGCTTCTGGCTCTATCGCCATGCTCAGCGCCATGCGCGATATAGAGGCCGGACACTACGACATCGCCTGCGTACTGGGCCTGGAATTCATGCGCAATGTAAACGGCAAGACCGGCGCGGAATATCTGGGCGCAGCCGCCTGGCAGGGACACGAGGCCACCGACTGCGACTACCCCTGGCCGCACATGTTTGACCGCATCACCCGTGAATACCAGCAGCGCCACGGCATTCAAGGCGAGCACCTGGCGCGTATCGCGGAGATCAACTTCGGCAACGCCAAATCCAACCCCAACGCCCAGACCCGCGCCTGGCAGTTCCCGCCGGGCTGCTTCAGCGATGACGACGAACTCAACCCGGTCATCGAAGGCCGCGTGCGCAAAATGGATTGCGGGCAGATCACCGACGGTGCCGCCTGCGTCATTCTCGCCAGTGAGCGCGCTGCACGCGAGCATGCCGCCAAACACGGTCTGAAGCTGGCCGATATTCCGCGCATCAAGGGCTGGGGACACCGCTCCGCGCCTATCCTGCTGGAGCGCAAGCTGCAACTCAGCGCCGGCATGCCGCTGCTGTTCCCCCATGTACAGACCATGATGGAAGATGCACTGCGCCGCGGTGGCTTTGCACACATCACCGACCTCGACGCCCTGGAGACCCACGACTGCTTCTCAGTCACCGAATACATGGCGATAGATCACAGCGGGCTCACCGCTCCAGGAGAAAGCTGGAAGGCCGTGGAAGACGGCCGCATCACCCGCGACGGGAGCTTTCCCATCAACCCCAGTGGTGGCCTGATCGGCCTCGGCCATCCGGTGGGCGCTACCGGTGTGCGCATGGCGCTGGACTGTGCACTGCAGGTGAGCGGGCGGGCCGGTGGCTACCAACTGCCGCATGCCGAGAACATGGCCACTTTTAACCTCGGTGGTAGCGCCACCACCTGTGTCAGCCTGATTATTGGAGTCGGCGCATGAGAGCTGCATTGATCTATGACGCCCTGCGCAGCCCCCGGGGCCGCGCCAAGGAGGGTGCCAGCCTGAACTCACTCACCCCCCAGGCGCTGTTGAAACAACTCTACGGCGCACTGGTGGCACGTACCGGCCTGGCCCCCGAAGAGGTGGCCGACGTGATTCTCGGCTGCGTCACCCAGGCCGGCGAACAGGCCGGCAACATCGCCCGGAACTCCACCCTCTACGCAGGCTGGCCAGGTTCGGTACCCGGCCTCACGGTGAACCGCTACTGCTCCTCCGGCGTTGATGCCATGGCGCTGGCCGCCCTCAAGGTCGCGGCCGGACAGGCCGACGTCACCGTTGCCGGTGGCGTAGAGATGATGTCGCGTGTGCCCATGCTCTCGGACCAGGCCCGAGTGTTCACTGATCCACAGTTTGCCGCCCAGTGTCGCATGCTGATGATGGGCAATGGTGCGGACCTGATTGCCACGCTGCACGGTGTCAGCCGCGCCGAAGCCGACGCCGTGGCCCTCGCCAGCCAGCAGCGGGCCGCCCACGCCCGCGAGCAGGGCTGGTTCACCTCCATTGTGCCCATCACGCTGGACGACGGCAGCGTGGTAAACGCTGATGAATGCATTCGCGCCTCCACCACGGCGCAGCAGCTGGCAGACATGCCTGCCGTCTTCGCCAAGGCCGGCGCAGCCGGTGTCGATGCCTTCCAGCTGGCCGGCCACCCGCAGCTGAGCGCGGTTGAGCACATCCACACGGCGGGCAATTCACCCGCCATGGCAGACGGCGCGGCTTTGGTACTGATTGCGGATGAAGCCTGGGGTCAGCGCAATGGCCGTCGCCCGCGGGCGCGTATTGTCGCCTCAGCCACCGTCAATGCCGACCCGCTGCAGGTGCTCAGCGGCTGCGTGGAGGCCACGCGATCGCTGCTCGCCCAGCAGGGCCTGAGCGCAGCGGATATCGATCTGTTCGAGATTCATGAGGCGTTTGCTGCAGTCAGCGTGGTCGCGATGCGCGAACTGGGCATTGCCGATGACAAACTGAACGTCAACGGCGGCGTGATTGCCCTGGGCCACCCCATGGGCGCCACAGGCGCCATCATGGCTGGCACCTTGCTGGATGAACTGGAGCGGCGCGACCTGCAGTGGGGCGTGGTGTCTGCGGCCGGGGCGGCGGGCACCGGCAGTGCGTTGCTGCTGGAGCGTTTGCGCTAAGTCAGGAACACGGATGGTCCTCGCGCAACATTTTCAGCAACGATGTAGCCATCAGATACCCGACTGCGAGCAGGGGCAGGGAGACGATAATAGTGGTGGACAGTATGACCTTGAGTCCACCATCGATAAACATGAGCACCAGGGGCAGAACGCCCAGTGCGCAGGCCCAGAAAACGCGCAACCAACGGGCCGGATTCTCACCCGCATGAATGGCGTAGGTCGACACGGATGCGAGAGTGAAAGATGCGGAGTCGTAGGTGGTGGCAAGAAACACCACCGCGACCACCAGGAATGCCGCCAGCGCAACCTGCCCCAGCGGCAAGGACTGGAACACCTGGGCGATGGCCGCGGACTCGCTTTGTTCCGCCATAATCCGCGTCACCTGCAGCAGGTCATTGAGTTCAAGGTGTAGCGCGTAGTTGCCGAACACAATAAAAAACACCGCTGCGCCAAGGCTGCCGTAAACCAGCATCCCGAAGATGACCTCCCTGATGGTGCGACCGTAGGAAATCCGGGTGACGAAAATACCGACAAACGGCCCATAGGCAGTCCACCAGGCCCAATAGAATATGGTCCAGTCTTCAACGAACCGGGAATTGGTGATCGGGTCGGTCCAAGTGTTGATCCGGATAAAATTCTGCAACACCAGTCCTATGCTGTTGGTACCTGTCTTCAGAATAAACAGGGTAGGGCCAACTGCGAGAACGAAAAACAGCAGGGTCAATGCCAGCCACATATTAAAGTCGGCAAGCTTGCGAAAACCCCTCTCCAAACCTAACCAGGCGCTGGTCCCGAAAATCCCGACACAGAACACCACCACCAGCACCTCCAGCAAAAAATCGTGAGGTATGCCGGAGAGCTCGGAAAAACTTGCCGCGATCATGGGTGTTGACAGGCCCAGCGAGGTGCCCGTCCCGCCGATCAAATTGATCATGTAGAGGAAATCGATCAGCCGACCACGGGCGGAGTTGCAGCCGCCAGGGAGGTAGGCCAGGCATCCGGTGCTGAGCCGCAGGTGCGGCTCCTTGCGCACGTAGAATGGGTAGGCGATTGCAAGGGCAGGCAGGCAGTAGAACGCCCAAGCGGTGATACCCCAATGGAATAGACCGTAACTGGCGGCCCACTCACTGGCAGCCGCCGAGCGAGGCTCCAGCCCAAAGGGCGGAGCCTCAATGTAATAGGCCCATTCAATGACAGCCCAATAGAGCAACCCTGCACCGATTCCTGCACAAAACAGCATGGCGACCCAGCTGGGTGTAGAGAACTCGGGCTTGCTGTCAGCAGGTCCAAGCCGCACATTCCTGAATCGACCAAACGCCAGGTACAGAAGAAACAGGAGCGCGGCGATACCGTACCAAAGGTACAGAATGCCGAAGTTGCTGGTCATCGAATCGTATACGGCTTGCACCAGGGCGCCCGCCCGTTCGTGCGCGAGCACCAGGGGTATCGAGACCCCGAGAATGGCAAACACCGCGGCGGAAAATGTCCACCAATCGACCGATCCTTTGCCATGCGGCGAGTCAGTCATCGACATGGGGCGCTCCGGTGGTATCTTGCAGCAAGGCGCAGAGCTCACGACTCGGGTGTTCAATATCCGTGATTTCTCGATCCAGACGGAGCACGCGCGAATTCTTCGTAGTGTACGCTGGCCATGCGGGGAGGCCTGCACCGTTGGGATTGCCGTTGCGGGCGAAATTGACCCAGTAGACCATCATGGCACGGGTCAGCGCCTCATCGTCTGCCACGGTCGGTAACCATGCATCGTGGGTACCGAAGACGTAGGGAAGCTCCGCACCGTGGTAAGCCCCCATGGACGCCGCCTTGTCACCTTCACGCTGGCGGGAAAAATAGTAGCCCCAGCTTCTGCCGCCGGCGGCAGTCACCACTTCCGCAAGATACAGCGAGGGGCACACAAATCGCTCTGCAGTGATGAGCCTGTCGAGAGCGCGCCGTGAATCGGGTTCCTGCTCCGCGTAGGCGAGAACCGCTGCTACAAGCTGCGGCGGCAGGTTCTCCCGGGCCCATGCTTCCAGGTTGGCATCTTCGTCCAGATACATAAGCCACTCATCGGCGTTGGTGCCAATAAGCAAATCCAGCGGCGGGAAATTGCCCAACGCCAGACTCGCTGCCACCGGCTCGGTCAGGGTAACGCCATCAACTACAGGGTCGAAAAAAGCGTCTTCGAATACCCGGTCTGCGGCTGCCAGCAATTGTCCCGCCGGGACGTTACGCAGGTCGTCCAGAGTGCCCGCAGCGCCGGTTAGCTCTCGCTGCAGCTCCAGCCCACTCGCGAGTTGCTGTTCCCGGGACACTCGATCCGAGATCGCCCAGCCTGCACTCTGGTGAATAACTCGCCGGAACAGGCCTCTTGCTCTCGGTGCCACCATAAGGTGCGCGATATTACTGGCACCGGCGGATTCGCCCACCAGGGTAACATTCCCGGGGTCACCGCCCGCGGCCTCAATGTGTTCCTGCACCCACTCAAGTGCGGCGATCAGGTCCAGCAGGGCAAAATTGGACTCGGCCAGATCAGGGTGGGAGAAAAAGCCAAAAGCCCCCAGCCTATAGGCAACGGTGACCACGAGCACCTTCTCGCGCGCCAGGTTCTCGCCAATATAGTTCGGCTCGTAGGACCAGCCACCGCGGTTGCTGCCGCCGTGAACATACACTATGACTGGTAACGGCGCTGTACCTCGGACTTGCGGACGCCAGATATTCAGGTAGAGGCAATCTTCGCTCACCGGCGGGGTACTGATACTGGCGGGATCACCCCCAAAAGACGCTATCAGATCCCGATACCAGACAATGATATGATCCCCCTGGTAGCAGGCGGGGCCAAACTCCCTAGCCTCGGTAACCGGAGTACTGTAACGCACGGCTTGCGGGGCGCGCCAGCGCAAGTCAGCCACGGGCGCTGCCGCGAATTTTACTCCGAGAAACGCCTCTACACCGCCGTCAGCGCTGAGCAGGCCCTCCAGTCGGGTGCCCGGCAGCTGAATGGATGGAGCAGCAGCGTTAACCGCGGAGCAGGCCGCCAGCAACAATGCGGGCCACAGCGAAGTCCACGACACCCCTCTAGGCATTAACGCTGACCACTACGCAGCCGCCGAAACCACCCTGCTCAATCAATTCGTGGGCGCGAACCATATCCCCCAAGGGAACACTGTGGGCAATACGGTGTTGCAGGCGGTCGGCCCGCAAGGCGCCGCAGGTGTCCTCCACGGCCTGGGTCTTCGCCGCTTCGGGCATGGCATAAACAATGACCATGCGCACAGTGATATCCATAAACATCATGTCGCGAAACGGCAATTTGGGTTCGGCGACAGACGATGAGTAGGTGGCAATGGTGCCGCCGATGCGAATGCACTGCAGCACTTCGCTCAGGTTGACGCCGAAATCCACCTCTACCACGCGATCGATTTTCTTACCTTCATTACAGGCAACCGCAGCCAAACCCCAGCCCGACTCCCGGTGATTGACAATCTCGTCTGCACCCACCGCCCGGCAGACCGCGGCATCTTTGTCGTTACTCGCCGTTGCAATCACTTTGGCGCCCGCAAGCTTCGCCCACTGTATTGCGTAATAACCCACGCGTCCTGCCCCACCAGTCACGAGCACGGTTTGACCATCCAGCTCGCCATCGGCGAACACGCAGCGATGCGCGGTCATGATCGGGATACCAATGCAGGCACCCACCTCGAAGCTGGCCTCATCAGGCAGGCGCGGCGCGCGCACCGAATCCAGCGCAACATACTCCGCTGCGGTGCCAAAGCGACGACCATACTGGGCCTGGTAGACGAATACCCGCTCGCCGATACGCGCCGGATCAACACCCTCGCCCACGGCGGCGATCACGCCGGCGCCATCGCTGTGGGGAATGACCAGACCGTTGTCCAGCAGGTTGGGGAAAGCACCCGCGCGCTTCTTCACGTCAGAAGGATTTACACCTGATGCATAAAGCTTGACCAACACTTCGCCGGACCCAGGTTCCGGAGACGGCAGCTCCCCAAAGACCAGCGTGTCGGCGGCAGCACCGAATGATTCAAACCAGACAGCTTGCATTATTTATCCCCGTCTTTTCAGTGTTCAGAGCAACCAGTTGGACAGGCCCTCGGTGTGCCCGTCGATAGCCAGTGCCTGGCCGGATATGTGTTTGCCCGCGCTGGAGCAGAGAAACTTCACGGTTTCCGCAATGTCTTCCGCGTTGACAAAAGCGCGCATGGAACTCTGCCGGCGGTAGACGTCGCGGATCGCATCGGGCTCAAAGCCGCGCTCCTCCGCCTCCTTTTCGATGACCCGGTCAATTCTTGGGCCGCTGACGGAGCCGGGGCACAGGGCGTTCACACGCACCCCATGAGGCCCCAGCTCCATGGCCCAGGTCTTGGTCAGCCCCACCAGTGCCCACTTCGCCGCGGTATAGGGCGAACGCAAGGGGAAGCCGAACAGGGCTGCATTTGACGACATATTGATCATGCAACCGCGACTCTCCCTGAGCATGGGGACGGCCAGCCGGGTGACATAGAAAATGCTATTGAGATTGACGGCGATAGTGCGGTCCCAGGCTTCCGGCTCTACTTCTTCGACAGGCGCAGTCGGCCCCGCGATACCAACGTTGTTGACCAGGATATCAAGACGCCCGTAAGTACTGTGCACATCGCGGAACAGCGCATCCACGTCGTCGACCCGGGACATATCACCCAAGGTTGCAGTTATCCCCGGATTGGCCGCGAGACAACGCTCTATCGCTGATGAGTCGACGTCGCTGACATGCACACTGACGCCGTCCGCGAGCAGGCATTCGGCAATGACCTTGCCTATGCCAGACGCACCAGCGGTTATCAACGCTACGCGGTTTTGAGCCATCATTTCACTCTCGTACAATGTTATTGTCGGACTCACCGTCAGCTATCGGCGACCTTTGCTTACGTGTCATGCTCGCAGTGCCACGCCCCACGCGCAAATGAAAAATATAGACACACAGATGAGATTGATTCATTTTAAAATCAACAATATCTTGTAAAAGCCGAGATAAATTAGAGTTACAGTTATATTTTTCTAAATTGGAGATCTCAGGTGACCGGAATGCATCAACGCCGCCGTCTGCCGCCATTGAATGCGCTCAGAGCCTTCGAAGCCGCCGCCAGGCACCTGAGCTTCAAGGAGGCCGCAAATGAACTCAACGTGTCCCAGTCGGCGGTCAGTCACCAGGTCAAATCACTCGAGGATATGCTGGGTACGAGCCTGTTCACGCGCAAAGTTCGCGCGGTCGAACTGACGCGCAAAGGTCGGCTCTACTACCCGATCCTGCGCGCGGCGTTCGAAAGTATCGCCGAGGGTACCCAGATCATTCTCGAAGAAGCGTCAATCGCAGTATTCACGCTGCACGTCTACTCGACGTTCACGATTCGCTGGCTGCTGCCACGGCTGGCGCGATTTCAGGAAGCGCACCCGGACATTCAGGTGCGACTGCACACCTCTCAGGATGACGTCAATTTCGATCAGGATGACATTGATGCAGCGATCATGATTGGCCAGCCAGTCAACCCGAACCTGCATTACGACTATTTGTTCGACTGCGAGTTGTTTCCGGTGTGCAGCCCACTGTACCTCGAACGGCATGGCCCGCTGCACGACCCGATTGAACTCGCCAAACATCCACTCCTGCAGGTCTATCCCTCAGCCGGCGACTGGCATGTCTGGCTGGAAACCAACGATGTGAGGGGCGTGCAACCGGACTCTGGCCTGCAATTTGAAAGCTACGATGTCGCGCTCAGCAGCGCCGTCCAGGGAATGGGCATCGCGTTGGGCCAGCAGCCATACGTCGAGCGGGAGTTCGCCAGCGGCACGCTGGTTGAGGTGTTCCCCTCTTTAAGAATACCCAATCCCAATCGATGGTTCCTTGCCTGCCGCAGCGACAAACGTCATGCGGTCAAACTGGAAACCTTCCGGCGCTGGCTGCTGGACGAGGCGCAGGCAGACCAGGCATTAAAATTCGGAGGGCGCGGCACCTCCGATTGATGCTTCGGGGCTAGTAGCGATCCAGCACCGGGCCCAGCGCTCTCTTGAGCGGCATCAGCCAGTCCTCATAGTGCTGCCACTGATCTATGCCACTGCGATAGATTGGCTGCCTGACCTGCTCTGAACTCGCCGTCCTCACGGTGCGTTCGTTCCGATGAAAGGCCAGGCATTGCTCTTCGAAGGGAAGCCCGCAGTAGTCGAGCATGCGCCGCACCTGGGTCTCCGTATCCTCCACCATATCTTCGTACTGCACGCGCAACACAATCCCGGGAAGCACCTTGTCCCAGTGATCCATGATGTCCACGTAGTCTCGATAGTAGTTGCCAATCCTGGACAAGCCATAGGTGAAGCCCTGACCGGAGGCAAACAGCTGCTTGTAGCCGCTGAAGCAGCAATCCATCGGGTGGCGGCGGGCATCTATGATTTTTGCATTGGGCAATATCGCGTGAATGAGCCCGATATGGCTGAAATTATTCGGCATCTTGTCAATAAAACAAGGCTTATTGGTGCGCCTCTGCTTGGCGGTACTGGCCAGGTAAGCCTTGCCCATCTCCTCCAGGTCGACTGCAGCGACTTCCGCCAGTACACCGGGGTAACGGGAGATGTCCTCGCGCCGCTGCTTTCCCGACAACCGCCGCGCCAGCGCAATAATGTCAGCCAACTCCGCGGTGCCTTCGACCTGCGAATGGCTGGCCAGGATCTGCTCCAGCAGGGTTGAGCCGGCCCGGGGCAAGCCAACAATGAAAACTGGCGCTGTGGAATCGCAACCCTGGCCAGCCACCGAGGCGAAAAATTCAGGCGTGAAGAATGCCTTGAGTTCGGCTGTATTGCGACTGAACTCCCGGCTGTCCCAAGGCACGCTGCGACCCCTCACCTGGTTACCTTTGGCGTAGGCAGCCATGGCGTGACGGTACTCGCCCCGGTCTTCGCGGGCCTTGCCCAGGGCAAACAGAAGATGGTAATAATCCCGGAACGCACAGGACTTGTCCTGCAGCAGGCCTTCCATCGCCGCGATCTGCGCATCGGTGAAGCGGTAGGTCTTGAGGTTGGCAAGGCTCCAATAGGCCTCACCCTGACCACTGCCCAACTCAATACACCTTTCGTAGGCGACGATAGCTTCGTCCACAGAGCCAACCGCCCGCAGGGCGTGCCCATAGCTCAGGTAAGCCTGCCTGTAGGCAGGGTTCTGCGCTATGACACCCGCGAGCAGGGGAATCGCACTGGCGTGGTCATTGACATCGACAAGGGTTGCCGCCTTGAGCGTCAGCCATGCTGCATTACCGGGGTCACCGCCCAGCAGGATGTCCAACTGCGCCAGGGCTTCGTCGTAGCGATGACGCTTGTAGAACACATTGGCCAGCGCAAACCGGGCTGCGCTGTAATCGGGGGCAAGCTCCACGCAGCGCGCCAACAGGTTCTGCGCGTCAGCCAGTGCACCCAGGGACAAGCCCAGCTCACCGAGCATGCGAATGCCATTCACATCGCCTGGATGATCGCGAACATACTGACGAAGAATGGGCTCTGCGAGCGCCAGCTCTCCCGCGCTAACGTGGCCGGCGGCCGCGACCAACTCAGGCGCGAACTTGCCGGAGCCCGCCAGCGTCGAGCCATGGCCTTGGAGCGGCACGCCCATTTGCCTTGGATTCATGGTCGAGGTCCTCTGTCGCAACTGAACTATACCTCAGCATACGCATGACACTAAAAAAGGCACCGCAGGAATGACCTGACGGTGCCAGCGATCACGATGCAAAGCGCCTAGTCGAAGCTCATGCCAAAGCTAATGCCGATCGTACGCGGCTTGTTGACCGTGACCAGACGCTGGATGTCGACAGAGTTGATGTACAGCTCCGCCACCTTGTCGGTCAGGTTCTCCGCAAACAGGCTGGCGTGCCAACCGTCCCCCTCAACCCGGAGACTCGCATTGAGCAGACCGTAGCTGTCCATTTTCTCCCGGTTGGCGACAAAAATGTCGTTCCACATGGCGTCTGTGTAGGCATAGTTGAGCTGCGCAGAGGATTGCAGGCCCATCAGTTCGAAGCCATAGCTTGCAGTTATCGTATACTTGTTGTCCGGAGTAAACGGAAGATCCTGGCCATCTGTCGCGGACGCAGCCTCTCCCGGACGCCTGAAATAGTCCTCCGTCAGCTCCGCTTGGTTGTAGGCATAAGACAACACGACCTCAAGTTTCTCTGTCACCAGGAAGGTGCTGTCAATTTCGACCCCCTGGCTCTCCGCTTGTCCCACGTTGTCCACCAGGCCAAGCAGGGAAATATCAGGATTGAAGAAACCGATTTGGATGTCGTCCCACTCCATAAAGTAGAGCGCACCATTCAGTCGCCAGCGGCCATCCAGCAGAGTGCTCTTCATGCCAAGCTCGTAGCTCGTCAGGAAGTCCGGCTCGTAGGTCTGCCCCACGCCAGGGGCACGGTTGGTGCCTCCCGGCCGGTAACCCTCGGCAACCGTGGCATACATCATCACATCATCACTGAAGTTGTAGGCAAGATTCACCTTGAGCGTGCCATCGTCACCGGAAAACTTGCTGTCAACGTTGTCCGGTGGGCGCGTATCCGAGAATGCAAAGCAGCAGTTTGGCCAGAAAACTGTACCGACAAAACCCTGCAGGGTCGTTTCGCCATCGAACCAGCGGTAACCTACGGTGCCTTTCAGATTGTCGGTAAAGCGATAGCCGAATTCACCAAAGACCGAGATCTCGCTGTCCTCGCGCCGCTGGTCGGTCTGGAAGTACAGGTCATCTTCAACTGCAGCTCCCGGATTAATAGGGGGAACGGACCAACGGCTGTCGAACGCGGTTTTCTGGCTCGAATAGAATGTGCCGAGAACCCAGTCTACTCGATCGCCCTGGGACATGAGCCTCAGCTCGTGGGTCTGGTACTTCATATCCGAATGATTCGAGTACTGGATACTCGGATCGACACAGGGGCCGAAGTAGGACACGTAGCAGGTGTAGTAAGGCTCGACGGCCCCGTCGATGGAGTAGTGCGAGTAGTCGCTGTAGGTGTCAAACTGGCGATCGAGGTAAGAACCCGCATAGGTTAGATCAGCAAAACCGAGATCCCCCTGTACCGTCAAGGAGAACTGAGTCCACTCGTCTTCCTGCCTGTCTTCAAAAAAACGCCCGACCTTGAATTCGCCGAGACCCTCCGGATCGTGATCCCATACGCCATCGGCTTCGAGGCTCTGGTACATGACGCTGGCAGTTGTCGTCCAGCTATCCGACAGGTCGACCCTCAGCGCGGCGCGCATGCCCTGCTTTTCTGACTCGTTGAAATCATCCTTGACGAAGCCTTCATTGCCGCGCGTGATGCCACTGAGGGGGAAGCTGATTGTCGAGGGAACAGCATCAATGTAGCCGCCGTCGTCGTCCCACCAGCCGGTCAAGCGCAGTGCCGCGCTGTCGCCCAGCGGAATGTTGACAAAGCCTTCTGTCATCCAGCCATCGCCCCCGCCGGATATGGTTTCTGCAGAGACATCAAATCCGGCCTCGAAGGCGCCGGGGTCGGGCTTGTTGGTAATGATCCTGAGGTTCCCGGCCTGGGAGGCAGCCCCGTACAGTGTGCCCTGGGGGCCCATCAGAACCTCGATACGCTCCACGTCGTAAATGTGGACATCCAGGTTGAAACCAATCGCGGTAACCGGCTGCTCATTCAGGTAAATGGCCACCGAGGGGCCCTGCAGGGACTGGTTGGAGTTACCGCCCTCGGAAATCCCCCGCATGAACAACGACGCCTGGCCCGGCCTCCGCTGGTTATAGGATATTGATGGCAGCTGCGCGACGTAGTCTTGGAAATTGGTAATGTTCAGATCGTCGAGGTCGCTCTGGTTGAGCGCCGAAATGCTGATAGGGACATCCTGCAGGCTCTCCGCCCGCTTCTGTGCAGTCACCACCACTTCTTCCAACCTGAAGCTGTCCTGCGCGTAGACCATGGAACTTGCAGTCAATGCCGCCATCAACGTAGCGTTCCTGACCTGCATGGCTATTGGCTTGCGTGGTGAACGTCCGGGAAACGGGGAGGCGACCGGTCGGATCTGTCTCATGCTACTTCTCCACTAATTATCATTATGAGTACAAAGCGCTTTTTGTACGTGGAGAATACTTCCCGCGGAGAAACACCGGCAAACGAGCATTTCTCTAGCACACATGAATAAAGTAGATTTATAGAGATTATTGAAACCGTGATTTGTCTGCTCGTGTGCAGAGCATGATGAAACCAGCTAACGTATCAACTTGAGCCGCATCGGCCGCGGGCGCAGGTCCAATGTAGCGTACAGGCATCCCGGCTGCTCCCCATCTACATCAACGAGGACGGACGCCGCTGCCGTCAGGCACCTATCTTGCCACCACACTCCCGGGTAATCACCACCGTTGCCGAGCGCGGCAAGGCACTTCCGCCGCCAGGCCAGTGGCTGTCCAACCTGCCTGCGGCAAAATCCTGCGCACGGGTACTGGAGCCCGGATGCTGCACGTTGATAAACATGGTGGTCTGGTCGGGCGTGGTTACTACGCCTGAGATTTCAGCGCCGGGCGGGGCGGTAAAAAAACGCCGCAACTCACCGGTGTCCGGGTCGGCTGCCAGCATCGCGTTGTTGCCCATGGGCCGATAGAGGCCCCGGTTCTGCTCCTCGTCCGAGATATCAGTCTGTATCCACAGGCGGCGGTCGGCGTCGAACCAAAGCCCATCAGGGTTGGCGAAGAGATTGTCGGCGTCCAGGGGTCTGCCTCGCAGGTCGCGGCCCGAGTCTGCATCACCCGCCAGCAGGAACAACTCCCAGACAAAGGTCGTTGCCACGTGGTCGTTGCCGGCCTCGCTCCAGCGCACAATCTGGCCCATGGCATTCTTCGCCCGGGGATTGGCCCCCACGGCCTCGCCGGGAGTGCGCCGGGTATTCTTGGTCAGGGTGAAATACACCTGCCCGGTGGCGGGATCAACCGCGCCCCATTCCGGGCGATCCATAGGCGTGGCGCCCGCTACGTCAGCGGCTCCGCGAGTGTTGAGCAGGACATCCGCCAGGGTGGCAAAGCCGTTCTCCGCGCCGAGGCCATTCACACCGGGGGCCAGCGCCAACCACTCGCCGTTGCCGTCACTATCGAAGCGAGCGGCATACAACGTGCCCTCGTCCAATAGCGAACCGCAGGCAGTCGCCGCGTGGTAGGGCTTGGCGGATACAAACTTGTAGATATACTCGAACATAGAGTCATCCCCGGAATAGAGCACCACCGGCTCACCCTCACGCGCCGGCGCGAACACCACACCCTCGTGGGCAAAACGGCCCAGATGAGTACGCTTCACCGGTGTACTGGTGGAATCGAAGGGATCGATTTCCACCACCCAGCCAAAGCCATGGGGTTCATTGCGGAAGTCCCCGCGCGGGCTGTCCGCCCGCGGCGTAGCATCAAAGCGCGCGTACTGGGCTGAAGCCTCGCCCGCGTTGACCGCCGCCAGATGCCAACGCCAGGCGTTGAGAGGTCCGACCCCGTAACGGGACAGGGAAGCCGGCATCTCGCCCTGTTCGCGCACGAAGTAATAGCGCCAGTTCTCCTCGCAGCTGAGGTAGGTACCCCAGGGCGTGACCCCATGAGCGCAGTTATTCAAAGTTCCGCGCCCGCGGATGCCGTCTGCACTATAGGCAGTCTGCAGGCGCGGGTCACCGTGCAGCGGGCCACTGAACACAGTCGGCGTGAGGGCGGTGATACGCCGGTTGAGGGGGTCGCGCAGCGGCTGCCACTGGCCGTTTCCCTCGCGGCGGATACGTACGATACTCACCCCGTGTGCATACATTTCCTTCAGCACCTGTTCCGGGTCACGGCTGCCGTCCGCCCGCAATGGAACATCAAAGGCACTGAGCTTGAGGCCTTCGGCCGCTGCGTGCAGAAAGCGCGACTCGGCATATTCGTGATTCAGTACCAGCAGCCCGTCTGTGGAGCTGCCCTGCAGTGGAAAGAAATGCATGCCGTCGTGGTGGGAGCCCATCTGCTGCGCCTGCTCCGCAGCGGTGTTATTTATGGCGAAGGGGGGGTAATCACCGCAGATAGGTTCCCCCCAAGGCAGCAGCACTTGCGCCCGATAGCCCGGCGGCACGGTGATGCCGTCTGCGTTGCTGGTGGGTACCGCTACGAAGCCCAGCTTTGACGTTCGCAGATCATGGGTTGCCTTGGGGGCAGCGCCGTCAGCAACAATCGCGCCCGCCGCGAGCGCGGGCCCGGAGCGCGACAAACCGCCGAAAACTGCAGCCAGTGCAAAGCCCATGCTTCCCACCAGCAATTCTCTACGCTGATAGCGAGCACTTACCACCTGCTGGAAATCCGGCTGCGCCGTCGGCTCACGCAACGGCTCTTCATTGGCAACAAATGACGGGTCGGCAGGACCGGGGATCAGGCGATCAGGCATGAGCGCTCCAAGAGAAAGTATCAGTGCCGCAGGGGCTGTATGCGCTGCGACTGTAAACCCGAAGTATGACCAAAGTATTGCACCCCGCGAAACCCTGCGGGCATCCCGCAGCGGCGAAGGATGGAAAAACCCTGCTACACTGCGCGGCCATAGACAGCACCTGAAAGACACCCACGTGACCCAGCTCAACCCCCGCCAGCGCGAGGCTGTGCGCTACATCGACGGCCCCCTGCTGGTACTCGCCGGCGCCGGCAGCGGCAAGACCAGCGTGATCACGCGCAAGATCGCCTACCTGGTGCAGGACTGCGGCATTCGCGCCGAGCGTATCGCCGCCGTCACCTTCACCAACAAGGCGGCGCGAGAAATGAAAGAGCGCGTCGGCAGTCTGCTGGGCCCACAGGCGTCCGAAGGGCTCACGGTCAGCACATTCCACCAGCTGGGGCTGAAGATCATCCGCGAGGAGCGCAAGGCGCTGGCGATGAAGGCCGGTTTTTCCATCTTCGATGGCGAGGACAGCCGCAAACTGATCCACGACCTGCTGATTCAGGAGCACGGCGCCGAGGGCGACCAGGCTGGCCTCATCCAGCAGCGCATCTCCAACTGGAAGAACGACCGCATATTGCCCGAGGCGGCACTGGCGCAGGCGACCTCACCGGCGGAAATTCTCTTCGCCCAGGCATACCAACGCTACCGGCGTGCCCTGAAGGCCTTCAATGCCCTGGACTTCGACGACCTCATCCTGCTGCCCACCATCCTCTTCGAACACCAGCCGGACATTCTGGAAAAATGGCAGAACCGGCTGCACTACCTGCTGGTGGATGAGTACCAGGACACCAACGCCAGTCAGTACTTGCTGGTGCGCCAGCTGGTGGGCCTGCGCGGCGGGCTGACCGTGGTGGGCGATGACGACCAGTCGATCTACGCCTGGCGCGGGGCTCGCCCGGAGAATCTGGCCCAGCTGCAGGCGGACTTCCGCGGCCTGAAACTGGTCAAGCTGGAGCAGAACTACCGCTCCACCGCGCGCATACTCAAGGCCGCCAATACCCTCATCGCCAACAATGAACACGTGTTCG
The DNA here is from genome assembly GCA_002414665.1 of Halieaceae bacterium UBA5085. Classification (GTDB taxonomy): domain Bacteria; phylum Pseudomonadota; class Gammaproteobacteria; order Pseudomonadales; family Halieaceae; genus Haliea. Next base: position 93,338 of record DIAF01000015.1, on the reverse strand, counting down.
AGAAACAGCTGTGGAGCGAACTTGGCGCCGGTGAACCCTTGCGTGTGCTGCGCTGCGCCGACGAGCAGCAGGAAGTGGACCAGGTGGTTGCGGAGATCCTCGACCACAAACTGCGCAAACGCACCCGCTTCGGCGATTACGCGGTCCTCTACCGGGGCAACCACCAGTCACGGCTGCTGGAGCTCGCCCTGCAACAGCAGCAGGTACCCTACCACCTGAGCGGCGGCACCTCGTTCTTCGCCCGCAATGAGGTCAAGGACATCATGGCCTACCTGCGCCTGCTGGTGAACGAAAACGACGACAATGCCTTCCTGCGCATTGCCAACGTGCCGCGGCGCAAGCTGGGGCCCTCCACCCTGGAGGCGCTGGGAACCTGCGCCACGCAGCATCGATGCAGCCTGAGCCAGGCTCTGCAGCACATTGAGGCCGGCGCATTGCCCGACGCCGGACTCAAGCGGCTGCGGGAATTCAACCAGTGGCTGGGTGTGTTGCGCCGACGCAGCGCGGGCGGCGATGGCATTGGCGCCATTCGCCAGCTGGTGCGGGACATCGACTACGCCGACTGGCTGCTGCAGATCAGCTCCAGCGAGGATGTGGCGGAGCGCCGCATGGGCAACGTCACCTTCCTGATCGACAGTCTGGAGCGGGTCACGCGCGATGAGGACATCGACCTGGACGAGGCGGTCAACCGCCTGCTGCTGCGCGACCTGCTGGAACAGCAGGAAGAGGAAAAAGCGGGGCCAGACAGCGTGCAGCTGATGACCCTGCACGCCTCCAAGGGGTTGGAATTTCCCCACGTCTTCATCATCGGCATGGAGGAGAACCTGCTACCGCACCGGGTCAGCATCGAGGAGGACAATATTGCCGAAGAGCGGCGTTTGGCCTATGTGGGCATTACCCGAGCACGGGAAACACTGACCATGACGCTGGCCCTGAAACGCCGTCAATATGGCGAACAGCTGAACTGTGAGCCCAGCCGCTTCCTCGCCGAGCTGCCTGCGGAGGACCTGCAGTGGCAGGGTGGCGACGCCGATACCGCGGAAGCCAATGAACAGCGCGCCACGGAAACGCTGAGCAGCCTGAAATCCTTGTTCGCCTGACACAGGCCGCCAGCGAGAGCACGGCGCGCGAGCTTGCTCACCAAACGCTAGATTTCAGCGCCCAGCACACGCCCGAGCATGGTATTGCCCTCGATCGTCGTGCGGTTGATCACACGGCGCACGCCCGGTTTGGTGCCCGTGGCACAGTGCATGATGCGCCAGTTGTCCCAGAGTACCAGATCGCCCTCCTCCCACTTGTGGAAGTAGTGGAACTCCGGCTTGCGAGTGTGCGCCACCAGCCTTTCCAGCAGCTCAATGGCTTCATCGTTGGACAGGCCGAACTGCTGCGGAGTGATCACCCGGTCGAGGAACTGCTCAACAATGCCCAGCACCTTGCGACCGGTTACCGGGTGGTTGTGCGCCGCAGGGTAGACTGCGTCGGGAAAATCCGGAAAGCCGATATCTGATGGCTTCCGCGGGCTGTAGGGCCCGGGCTCGTAACCCTCGACATCGACATAGCGCATGTGGCGCCGCTGCATGCTGAAGCTGTAAGCCACCTCCAGCTTGTCCAGCAATACCTTGGTGTCGTCATCCAGCGCATCGTAGGCCGCAGCGAGGTCGCCAAAGCCGGTCAGGCCATCCTCCTCGGCCACCGTCACCGCCGTCAGCAGTGCACCGTGATTGGGTTTGCCCGTGTAGTGGAGGTCGATGTGCCAGTCCAGGCGACCGACAATTTTCTCGCCCTTGTAGAACGCTGTGGAGTACTGATCCTTGTCACCACCGTTTTCCAGTACGAAGAGCTCCGGATTGGCCTCCGATGTTTTCGCCTTGAGCGGGTGCATTTCCAACGGGCCAAAGGTACGACTGAAGGCGATCTGGCTCTCCGGCGAGACCTTCTGCCCGCGGATCAGCAAGACACCGTATTCGTACCACAGGTCTTTCAGTTCCTGGGCCAACGCCTCGGAAACCGGTTCGTTGATGTCCAGCCCACTGATTTCGGCGCCGATGTTGGCAAGTGGTTTTACTGTGAGGCTCATGGCTACTTCCTATTCCAGAATGCTGGGGTCCAGGCGCAGCTCGCGACGCGCCATGGCTTCAAAACAGAAGGGGAAGCCGTTGCCATCGGTGATGCTCACTTTCTCCACAACATCGTTGCTCAGGGGTTCAGCGCCACCCAGCAGCTCAACCTCATAAGCACGTTTGCAGCGCCACTCGAGGGTAATCGCGCGCAGGTGTGCCTGGCGCAGGTCCTTGCCCACCACCAGCGCGCCGTGATTGGCCAGCAGTGCCCACTTCGAATCCCCCAGTGCTTCGGCAGCGGACAGCGTGGTGGCCTCGTCTTCAAAGGTGCCGGTGTACTCGTTGTAAACCGGCAGCTCCAGGCCGCAGTGCGCGCCGGTCTGGTCATAGATGGGCGGCGTGCGCTGCAGGTTGGCCCAGATGCCGCTCCAGTGGGTGTGGTTGTGAATGACCACATTCACATCGGGGCGTAGATCGTGCAGCTGCAGGTGCAGGCCGATGGCCGGGGTGATATTCCACTCCCCGTCGATGATTTTGCCTTCGGCGTCCAGCGTCATGATGTCGCTGGCGGTCAGCTCATCCCAAGCCAGTTCCCAGGGGTTGGTCAGTATGGTGCCATCACTCTGGCGCAGGGTGATGTGCCCGGCAATATGCTCGTTCCAACCTTCCCGAAACAGCATGCGGCAGGTCAGCGCCACTTGCGCCTTGGCGCTCATTTCGGGCAACAGCGGGCGCCTGCCGGGCTGCGGTGCAAAACGGTCGAGCATGGCCTTGTTCAAGCCGTCATATTTATTCATAGCGACACTCCGTCATCTGGCGGTTTAGCGAACCTGTGGTCTTCAACAACTGCTCTGGCGCAACCAGCCTCTGGGCATTGCGACTGCCCGGGCCGGGATTATGCAATGATAGTAGATAGGCCCGGCGCTGCAGGCATGGCGAATATGGCCAGTTGCATGGCCGATTACGCCATTGCCGGGTCAGGCGAACAACCTGGCCCTGAACTCACTGGGAGAAAGGCCGGTCCACTTCTTGAACGCGCGATGAAAACCAGAGCTGTCTGCGTAGCCCAGCAGGTGGGCAATGTGGGTAATGCTCAGTCGCGGGTGGCTGAGGTAACGTCGGGCATGTATCTCGCGCACCTGGTCGACCAGGTGCTGGTACTGCCAGCCCTGGGCCTGCAGCTTGCGACTCAGGGTCCGCACGCTGCAGTGCAACAGTGCAGCGCACTCTTCCAGTCCGGGCGGCTCTGCCGGGTTTTCCACGATGATCTGCCAGACACGCCAGGCCATATCGCCCCGGCTGCGGCTGATACTGGTTTCCTCGCAGAGCCTGGCGTACAGCGCCGCACTCTGCGGGCTGGCGTGGGGCAACGGTTGATCAAGGATATCCGCGGCAAAAAACAGCTGAATGGCGGCGCTATCGAACTGTACGGGTGCATTGAACACCGCAGCGTATTCAGCATGGTGTGCCGGCGCCGGGTAGTCGAGCTTCAGTGCTGTAACCGGTAGCGCCCGGCCCAGCACCCAGCGCGAGGTGGTGACGATGGCAGCCAGCAACTCCTCCACCACCAGAAGCCGCAGGTCGCCCAGGCTGTCGTGGGCATGAATCTGGTAGCAGCCCTGACCCTCAATTTCACTGAATGCGGTCACCAGCTGAAAACCCGAGAAGCGCCCGGGATAGTTCTGGAAGCGCAGGCCATGGGCGATGGATTCTCTCAGCGTGGCGCTGCTCATCATCAGGTAGGCCAACTGGTCGAGGGTGGCAATCGAGCGGTGCAGGCCCAGTTGCAGTCCCAGCGACCTGCCCGGAAAGCTCGCCTGGGCGTCGCGCAGCACACCGTGGTGACTCGCCTCGCTGATGCGGGTTTCAGGACGGTGCAGCTGATCGACGCGAATACCGTGCGCACGCGCCAGTGCGGCAGCGTCCATCCCCAGGTCCGCCAGGTAATCCAGCAGCCAGGCCATATAGCGCGCGTCAGTGTTGATACCCTGCCCACCCATGTTGCCGAGAGCGCCAGTATAAGTGGCGCTGCAGGTAGCGGCCAGCTCGGCCGCTACGCGTTTACATCAGCCCGGCCTATGCCCAGACGCTGTTTAACGCGCTCCCGCAGACCCTGCACAATCGCGTAAAAACCGGGAATAAAGAATGTGCCGACCAACAGTGCCGCCAGCATGCCGCCAAACACCGTGATGCCGAGCGAGCGCTGGCCGAAAGCGCCGGCACCGGTAGCGAACACCAGCGGCAGAATGCCCAGGATGAACGACACCGCGGTCATGCACACCGCCCGGAATCGCAGCCGACCGGCCTCCGCCGCCGCCTCGATGATTCCCCGGCCACTGTCCTCGCGCAACTGGCGGGCAAACTCCACGATCAGGATCGCATTCTTCGCCGCCATGGCGATAAGCAATACCAGCCCGATTTGTGCATACAGGTTCAGCGCCTGGCCGGTGAGCAGCAGCGCGACAATTGCGCCACCGATCGCCATCGGCACCACCAGGATAATGGCGATGGGAACCGACCAGCTTTCATACTGTGCAACGAGGAACAGGTAGACAAACACCAGCGCGAGGACAAAACCGAGCACCGCCGTATTGCCCGCCTGCTGCTGCTGGAACGCGGCGCCGGTCCAGGCCACGCGGTAACCGTCGGGCAACGAGCCCGCGACCGACTCGAAGGCCCGCATACCGTCGCCGCTGCTGAAACCCGGCGCCACATTCCCGCGCACCGTGGCCGCGCGGTAGAGGTTGTAGCGCTGAGTGACATCCGGCCCCAGGGTGAGATTGCTGCGCACCAGTGTACTCAGGGGCACCATCTCCCCGCTGCCTGACTTCAGGTAGAAATGTTCCAGGCCCTCCAGGTCGGCACGAAAGGGCGCATCAGCCTGCATGGTCACCTGGTAGGTCTGGCCGAATTTGTTAAAGTCGTTGATATACAGGGACCCCAGCTGCGCCTGCAGCGTAAGGAACACCTCACTCAACGGTACGCCGAGGTTCTTGGCTTTCACCCGGTCAACGTCGATGAAGTACTGCGGTACGTTGGCACGGAAGGTGCTGAACACGCTGGCCAGCGCCGGGTGCGCGTTGCTTTCAACAATGAAATTGTTCAACACGGCGGCCAGCTCGGCGGGACCGCGCGACAGGGTGTCCTGCAGCATCAACTCCAGGCCTCCCACGGCGCCCATGCCGGGGATGGCAGGCGGTGCAATGGCCACCACCTGCGCCTCCGGCACCTGCCGGAAGGCCTGTCGGTTGATGCGCTGTGCCACGTTGAACACCAACTCCTCCGCCCGCTGCCGATCGTCCCAGTGCCGCAGCACCACGAACAGGGTGGCGGCGTTGCTCGCCATGGCGCCGGTGAGTATGGAAAATCCGGTCACTTCAGTGACGCTCTGTACCGCCCCATCGGTAGCGATGATGTCTGACACTTTACGTACCGCATCCCGGGTGCGCAGCAGCGAGGCGGCATCCGGCAGCTGGATGTTCACCAACAGGGCGCCCTTGTCCTCATCCGGCACCAGCGCGGTAGGCGTGGCGATCACACCCACAGCCAGCGCACCCATCCAGGCGAGGAAAATCAACCCAACCACCACCAGCTTGCGCAGCACCCAGTCCACGCCACGTGTATAACCGCCGGTGACGCGGGCAAATCCCGCGAGGAATATCCGGTACCAGCCGGCGTCGCGCTGCCCGCCACGCCTGAGCAGCAGGGCGCAGAGCGCCGGACTCAGGGTCAGTGCGTTGACGGATGAAAACACCACCGCGACACAGATGGTCACCCCGAACTGCCGGTACATCTCGCCAGTGATGCCGGGCAGTGCCGCCACTGGCAGAAACACCGCCAACAGCACCAGCGTTGTAGCAACGATGGCACCACCCACCTCGCGCATGGTCTGCAGGGCGGCATCGCGCGGCTGCAGTTCCGGATCCTCGCGCAGGTGCCGGTCGCAGTTCTCAATCACCAGAATGGCATCATCGACCACCACCCCGATCGCCAGAATCAGTGCAAACAGGGTCATGGTGTTGATCGACATGCCCAGCAGAAAAAGGACGGCCAGCGATGAGACCAGGGACACCGGAATGGTCACCGCCGGCACCAGGGTCGCTCGCAGGCTGCCGAGGAACAGGAAGGTGATGAGCACCACCAGCAGCACCGCCACCAGCAGTGACTGCAATACCTGCGCTACGGCCGTCGACACATAGCGCGTGGTGTCGTAGTTGATCTGGTAGGCCATGCCCGCAGGGAAGGCCTGCGCCAGGTCCGCCACCAGTGCATCCACCGCCTCGCCCACCTCCAGCGCGTTGGCGTCCGACGCCAGGTAGAGCGCCACGTTGACCGCAGGACGTCCGCCAATTTCACCGTAGAAACCGTAGGACGACTGGCCCAGTTCCACCCGCGCCACATCGCGCAGGTAAATCGCCGAGCCATCCGGGCGAGCGCGCAGCACGATGCTTTCAAATTCCGCCACATCCTGCAGGCGGCCCTTCACTCGCAGGGTAAACTCGGTTTCCATCCGCTGGTCAAAGGGCGGACCACCAATCTTGCCCGCCGCGACCTGCACATTCTGCTCGCGCAGGGCCGCCTGGATGTCCGTCACCGACAGACCGCGATTGGCCATCTTGTCCGGGTCCAGCCACAGGCGCATGGCGTAGTCCGCCTGGCCCATCACATCTGCACCGGAAATGCCCGGGACCCGGCTGAGCGCGCCAGCCACGTTGATCTTCACGTAGTTGGAAAGAAACTTGTAATCCAGCGACTCGTCCGGCGAGGTAAAGCTGATGATCTTCAGCATGTCCGGCGCGCGTTCCGCAATCTTCAGCCCGCGGGCGGTCACCTCCGCGGGCAGTGAGGGCTCCGCCAGCTTGACGCGGTTCTGCACCCGTACCAGAGCCATGTCGGCATCGGTGCCGATGGCAAAGGTGATCGTCAGGGAATAGCTGCCGTCGTTGGCACTCTTGGAGGACATATACAGCATATCCTCAACCCCATTCACCGCGTCCTCGATGGGCGCACCTACCGCCATCTCGACCACTTCGGCTGCGGCACCCGGGTAGACGGCAGACACCACGATGTTGGGGGGTGCGATCGGGGGATACTCGTTGATTGGCAGAAAACGCAGGGCCAGGCTGCCGAGCAACGTGAGCACAATGGATATCACCAGCGCGAACTTCGGGCGCCGGATAAAAAACGCACTGAACATCAGCGGCCCTCGTCGCCGTTGGCGCCCACCGTCGCGGTGATCGCCACCGGCATGCCCGGGCGCACCTGCTGCAGGCCACGTACGATGACACGGTCACCCGCTGCCAGCCCGTCCGTCACCAGCACCATATCGTCGACCCGCTCACCGAGTTGCAGGTTGTTGCGCTGCACAGTGTTCTGGTCCGACACCACCAGCACAAACGCGCCCTGCTGGTCCGCCTGTACTGCCGCGAGGGGGACAAACAACCCCTCTTCCAGCGCCGTGTCCTGCAGGGTAACGCGCACATACTGGCCGGGCACCAGCAGCCCATAGGGGTTGGGGATGCGGGCGCGGGCTTCCATGGTGCCAGTCGTTGCGTCAATCCGGTTGCCGAAGTAGTCGATCTGCCCCACCTCGGGGTATTCCAGGCCATCGGCGAGTTCCAGGGTCACCTCGACTCCCTGCAGGTCGTCCACCGAGGGATTGGCCGTTACCCGCTGGCTGATCTGGTCGATGTAGGTGGCTTCCGACACCTGGAACAGCGCCTCAATAGGGTCGATGCTGACCAGGGTGGTGAGATCGCCGCTACTCGGGCCCACCAGGTCGCCGGGGCTCACCTGGCTGCGGCCGATGCGGCCGCTGATCGGCGCCTTGATGGTGGTGAATCCGAGGTTGACCTCCGCGGCCTTCACCTGCGCCTGGGCCGCCTCAATGCGGGCATCGGCATCCAGCTTCAGTGCCGTGAGGTTGTCCATCTCCACCTGGGAAATCGCACCTTTCGGCAACAACTCCAGGCCGCGCCGGTAGTTGCGCTCGGCATTGTTCTGGTTGGCTTTGGCCGCAGCGAGGTCTGCCCGGGCGATGGCCAGCGCCGCAGCGTACTCCGCGGGGTCAATCACATAGAGTACGTCCCCCGCTTCTACCTGCTCCCCCTCGACAAAACGGCGCTCCTGCAGGTAACCACTGACACTGGCACGGATGGTCACATCATCGCGGGCGACCAGTCGCCCCACATACACCGAGCGTGCCTGATAGGGCTCTACGCGGACTGTGTCCACCACCACACCCACCGGCGGAGGCGGTGGTGAGGGCTCGGAGCAAGCGATCAGCGAGAGTACGCTGAGCGCGCCCGTTGCGCGAATCAATAACGTCATGCCTGACACGCCGAGCCCCCCAATACTGTAGACAGACAACTGTAACAGAGCGCGGGGGGTGGGGAACAACAGGTGCGCCCCGGACACAAAAAAACCGCCCGGCCGAAGCGGGGCGGTTTTTCACAACGCTGGAGGTTACTGGCTGTTCTCGACCATAAAGTCGACCGCGGCCATCACTTCCTCATCGGAACAGCTCATGCAGCCGCCCTTGGCGATCATGCCGGTGCCCGGAATGCCGTTAATGCCGTGGTCATGCAACACGTCCATGCCCTTGGCAATGCGCTCCGCCCAGACCGTCGCGTCGCCCACTACCGGAGCCCCGCCGGCACCTGTCATGTGACAGGCCATGCAGGCCGCGTTGTAGACTTCCTCGCCTGAGCGAGCGACCGCTGCCGCACCCGCTGCTGCGGCGCCGCCACAGGTGGCGTCACCCTGCAGGCATACTTCGCCCATCGGCTTGATGCGCTCTTCAATGGCAGCCCTCTGGCTGTCCGACAGCTCGATAGCACTCGCCGCCATGGCTGCACACAGCGCCACTACACTCACTACAAATCGGCTCATCACAACAGAGTCCTCTGGTTACTGGCCGCGCATTATAGCCAGTTATAGGCCGCGGGAAAACTCGCCATTGCACGCCGCTGGCACGCGCGCGGCGTTTGCCCGTACTATAGTTCCAAAAACCCGCACACAACCCGGAGCGCCTGCATGAAACTCTACACCTACGACCCAGCCCCCAACCCCCGCCGTCTGCAGCTGTTTCTCGACTACAAGGGCATAAAGCTGGACACGGTACAGATCGACATGATGAAGCAGGCGCAGTTCGAGGAGAGCTTCCGCAAGGTCAACCCGATGTGCACCGTACCGGCGCTGGCACTCGATGATGGCACGGTACTCACCGAAGTCATCGGTACCTGCGTCTATCTTGAGGCGCTCTATCCCGAGAAGCCGCTGCTGGGCACCACCGCACTGGAAAAAGCCCAGGTAATCAGCTGGAACCACCGGCTCTTCAACAGCATGTTCCACGCGATTGCCGAGGTGTTTCGCAACGGCAATCCGGCTTTCGCCGACCGCGCCCTGCCCGGGCCGATGAAGGTCGCACAGATTCCGGCACTGGTTGACCGCGGCAAACAGCGCCTGGAGGCCGGCTGGCGCATGGTCGACCGCGCGCTGGCAAAAAGCCCGTTTCTTGCCGGCGAGCACTTTACCCTGGCTGACATCGACCTGCTGGTTTGCGTGGAGTTTGCTGGCTGGATCAAGGCCGGCGTGCCCGACGAGTGCAGTCATATCCACGCCTGGCTGCCGCGCGCCAAGGCGGCCCTTGAGACAGCCACCGGCGAGCAGTGAACCGGGTGGGCGCCGGGGCCCTGCACATTCGGTTATAACAGCGCCATGCAAACAGTCTCCCCGCGAAACCGGACCCTGCGCGGCACACTCCTTGCCGGCCTGCTTGCCCTGGCAGCATGCGGCGACGAGCCCGCCGACGCCGCATTGACAGACTACGTGCAGCGGCTGGAACGCACATTGGGGCAAACGGCGCCCCAGCCCCAGCTGCCAGCCCTGCCGCGGCTTCCGGCACGCGGCGAGCTCAAGCTCACTCTGGAAAGTGGCAACCTGGGCACCCTCGACTTTCTCGCCCTCACCGGCTGCGCCGTGCAGGTGACCATCGGCAAGCGCAACAGCAGCCTGGGCATCATGGCCAGCGACTCCCAGCGGCTGCTGCTGGAACTGGAGTTCCTGCGACTGGCACCCGACTGTATCGACTACCAGCGCAGCCAGGGGGAGGCCGCGCTGTCCGAATTACTGGAAGGCGCCCATAAACAGAAGCGGCAACAGCTACCGGCGCTGATCTTCAACGCCACCCTGGGGGGCCCCGAGTATCGCGCCCTGTGGCGGCCACCGGACAACCTCCGGAACTACCCGGCGAACACCAGCAGCGCACCGCTGACCGCGCTGTCCAACATCAATGCCAGCGTCCGGCGCTGGCTGGCGGGTGACTACCGCGCCGACAATATGGCCTTCGAGCTGCAGCTCAGTGAGATCGCGCTGGGAGACGGTGGCGCTCTGCTCCGCGCACAGGCACTGCAGGCTGGCTGGCTGCAGGCCGGAGATGCGGTGCTGGCGCAACAGCGCGCGGCGGGGCCTTTGTGCAGTGAGCGGATTCGCCCGACGGCGGCGGATACGCTGGGCAACGTGATTGAAAAATTTTTCGTCGGCGAGGTGCAGCCCTGGTCCGCAGACCTCGGCCGCCGCCAACATGAGCTGTTGCCGCTGGTGCAGGCGCTTGAACGGCAGATCGGCTCCGCCTTGCCCCCAGCCTATCGCGACTGGCAACGCCAGCGGGATACCGACCTGGCAGTCTGGGCAGAGGCACCAAAACGCCATGTCGCGGCGCTGCAGGCGACCCTTGAACCCTGCGGAGGCGCAGGCAGGCCGGCCGGTTGACGCCAGGCACCACCCGGACGACTTCCGGGAAACTCCACAGCGCTCACGGAGTCTAAGGGAACTGACGAAACCATTTACGAATCACAACACCCAAAGGTAACCCGTGACGAATCTACTGAAGATATTCAAAACAGCCTGCGTCGGCAGCCTCGCGCTAGTACTGGCAGCCTGTGCCAGCGGGCCACCGAAGCCCGATGTCGACTACAAACCGGGCTATGACTTCAGCCAGGTGCGCAGCGTAGCGTTCCTTGAAGACTCCGGCACCGTGGCGGGCGACAATCCGCTACAACTCAGCGATATACAGAAAGATCGCATCGACACTGCCATTCGCCACGCCCTGTCACTGAAAGGTATCGCACTGGTGGACGACCCCGCGGACGCCGACATGCTGGTCAGCTGGCACCTGCTCACCCAGTTCAAGACGGATGTGCAGACCTACGAGCGCCCCGGCTACATGGGCACGTACTACGGCTACAACCGCTACAGCCTGTACAACTGCTGGTCCTGCATGGGCATGTCCACCGAGGTAAGCGTGCGCGATTACACCGAAGGCACCTTTATCGTGGATATGATCGACCCGGATATGCAGCGCTCAGTATGGCGCGGCGTCACCCAATCGCGTCTGACCGGCAAACAGCTGCAGGACCAGTCGCGCTACAACGAAGCGGCGGAGGTCATTTTCGCGGCCTTCCCCCCGGGCCCGGAAGCCGCCGGCAACGAGTAGCCGGCCGTTAACACGCCCGCACCCGGCGCCGCGCCCGCTTTTCATCTATTGAGCGCCGTGAGCGCCTTTGCTATAGTCCGCTCCCCCTGACAGGGGTGCGGGCCGCAGGCATCAGCCACCCCGCAGCCGCCGTTTTCCGCCCGTAGCTCAGCTGGATAGAGCGCTGCCCTCCGGAGGCAGAGGTCAGAGGTTCGAATCCTCTCGGGCGGGCCATCCTCAAACGTGTCCTTTCCTGGCGCGTAGATACCCAGCAAACTTGGCGTCGATTGGCAGCTGCGCCCAGCAGTCAGTGGTCCAGGTTGAACGAAAATTCATTACGGCCATCTTGAGAGGGATGCACCATCACGGCACGACCAATGGCTTCACCGGTGATCAGGTTGTCCGCAATAGACTGACTGTCGCAGCTATGAGCCACAAAACGCCGACCTGACTCGGTCAGTGCGCCCAGGATCGCCGATCGAAAGCCCCCGCGAATCGGCACAACAGAAAAGCTTTCAACAACCCCTGGCCCGCGAGGGTTAGGTTCAAAGCATCGCGGCTCGATTCGGTCCAGCGATGCCTGCAGTGCCTTGCTGGAACAGGGATGCCACTCTGCAGGAGGGCGGGTGGAGTAAACACCGACTGCATGTTTTGACAGATACCCCCCATTGGCTCCCACCAAGCCATAGCTCCCACGATCACCCCGCAGCGTTTCGATCATGCTGGCTATGGCATGCATGGTGTAGTTGTTACCGGGACCACCAAAGTAAGGCAAACCACCGGTGACGGTCAGCGCACGGGGATCGCGGGCATCTATCCCCAGTGCCTCCAGGGCAATGAAGACGGCGATGGGGAAACAGCTGTAAAGATCCATATGCTTAATGTGAGCCATGGATATCTGTGCCGATGCCAGTGCTTGCTCGTAGGCTCTCGTCATGGCGACGGAGGTATCGAGGCGAGCGCGAGAGACTACCGGCGCCTCAGCGGCACTGGCGTAGCTGTGCAAATAGACCCATTTGGCAGGGTCAATACCCAGCCTTTGTGCGTTGCCGACACTGGTCATTAACACCGCAGCGCCCTGATTGACCGCATCCCTTGCGACACAGGCTTTGGTGTACGGATAGACAACCATTCGATTGTGCTCGGTGACAGAGACGATGTCAGCTTGGGTCAAGGCATTGCGGTAAGTCGCGTAAGGGTTCTTCCGGGCGACCTGATTAAACCCTTCGAGTAGCTCAGCCATCATCAGCGCATAGTCGTCTGCGCTTGCCTTGAGCCGATAGCGCCGGGCGTGCTCGAAGAGCGGGTAGATGTCCAGGGGCATTTCCATTCCGTGTTGTGCCATCTGGGACCCCCGGAGGCCTTCGATACAGGCACCGCGGTCATCACATTGACCGCCCACTGCTTCGGACCAATCAAGGACTTGCCCCTGGCGTTGGGCGAGGCGGGTGGTGGCTGCGGCTTCTGCGCCACAGAGTGCAACCAGCTTGAACTCGCCAGCGGCAATGCGCTCCGCCATTTCACCCACCAGCAACTGCGGCTCATCGCCACAGGCAATGGAGTAGATTGCCGTATGCGGATCGCACCCCGCCTGCCGCGCGACGGCACGGGGAAAATTGTCAGGGCCGCCGAACGGAGCCACCAGTGGGTACTGCTCCGAGGGCAAGGAATCCGCAACTGTCCGCACAGCGACCAGCGCATCGACAGACTGTCTGGCTGACCCGATACCTGCGTCGAAAATGGCGCGCTCCAGGGCTCTGGCCGCCAGAGACTGGGGAGAAAGCGCCGCGTAATTCGGCGCGTCGGTATGATCGGTGTATTGTCCCGCGCCTACCAGGATAGGTGTGTTGTCCGCAGCTCTTATCATGATGGGGTACCACGTGTGGGCGTTGCGCACCCTGTGTCGCAAGTCGGACGCGGTCGGAACCAACTCGGGCCCGCGCCGCGCCCTTGCGTTGTTAAAGGCAGAGGCGTCTTCTATTATGGCCCTTCATCTATCGAGAATAAAATACAAGGATCCCTTATGGCATGGCACTTGGGTGACCTGCTCAGATTGGCTATGGCCAAAGTGCCTCCCGATCGGGCGGCAGTGATAGACGCCCATACCGGTCGACAGCTTAGCTGGGGAGAACTTGCAGAGCGCAGTCGGCGCCTTTGTGGGTTCATGCAGGCACTCGGGATTGAGCGTGGCGACAAAGTAGCGATTTATGCTCGCAACAGCATTGAGTATGTGGAGGCCGTGGTCGCCATTCTGCAAATCGGTGCCGTTCACGTGAATGTAAACTACCGGTATACCGCACGGGAGCTCGCCTATATTTTTGCCAACTCCGACAGCAACGCAGTGTTTTTTCAAGGATGTTTCCGGGATAGGCTGGCCGCCATTCTGCCGGAACTGCCCGAACTCAGGGTGCTTATTGAACAGGACGGTGATGACAGTCCGCTGTCATCCTGGTGGGGAGATCGAACCCACTGCAGGTTCGAAGAGGCGCTGAACCAGGAACAGCCTGCGCCTGCTTATTCCTCGAACCCCGAGGATCAATTCTTCATGTATACCGGCGGCACCACAGGCCTCCCAAAAGGGGTGATGTGGAACCAGGACAAGCTGTTCCAGATGTTTGGCATCAACTACTTCTGCGCTGAAGGGCGCACGCAGCCTCGATCCGTGGAGGCAGTGCTGGAAATGTATCGGCGGGGTGAGCATTACACCGAAATGGTGATTGCGCCCATGATGCATGGCCTGGGAGTGTACAGCCTGCTGCCCACCCTCGTCTTTGGCGGTACTGTAGTGACTTCATCAGCACCCCGATTTATCGCAGCAGACGCCTGGAACGCCATTGCCCGGTACGGAGTCAATGCACTGAAAATACCGGGGGATGCCATGGGTAAACCCATGCTTGAGGCTCTTGAACAGCGCGAGAGTGTCGCGGACCTCGAAGATTTTGCCATGTTGATTTCCTCAGCCGCGGTTTTCAGCATGCATATCAAGCGGGGCCTGGTGGAACGACTGCCTAACCTGCAGCTGCTGGATATTCTCGGAGGTTCGGAGTCGGCGGCCCTCGGGCATGCGGCCATGAGCCGGGAGTCTGCTGGCAACAGCGCAGGTCGGTCGCTAAAGCTGCAGATTGGCGAATTCGTGCGCGTGTTTAGCGAAGACCACAAAGAGATCATGCCGGGTAGCGGCGAGGTCGGCATGATTGCGCGTCGAGGACTTATTGCGGAGGGCTACTACAAAGACCCTGCGCGCACAGCGCAGACGTTCCCTGTGATCAATGGCGAGCGCTATTGCCTGCTGGGGGATTGGGGTGAGGTGTTGGCGGACGGTACAGTAAGGTTTCTGGGGCGCGGAAATGTTTGTATCAACACCGGTGGAGAGAAGGTTTTCCCCGAGGAAGTAGAGCAGTGCCTGAAGGCATTGCCAGGCATCGCCGACAGCTGCGTGGTCGGCGTGCACGATGCCCGCTGGGGGTCGGCCGTAACGGCATTGGTCGAGCCGGTGGCAGGCGCTGATATAGTGCCCGCTGAGCTGCACCTGGCCCTCAGCGATCAACTGGCGGATTACAAGGTGCCCAAGCATTACGTCACAGTCGATACGGTAGGTAGGGGCCCCAATGGCAAACTGGACTATAAAACCTTGCAGCGTTGGGCGATTGAGACCGTGACAGAGGGCGCGCCCCCGGAAGGATGGAGGCTGCTGGACCGATGAAAACACGGGCAGCAGTGATTGATTCCATCGAGGGTGATTTTAGGTTTGCTACTGTTGAGCTTGATGAGCCTCGCCCGGATGAAGTTTTGGTTCGTCTCGAGGCCTGCGGCATCTGTCATACCGATGTCTCCGCCAGGCATCATATGTTGCTGCCGGCAGTGCTTGGCCATGAAGGAACCGGCAGCGTAGTGCAGTGTGGCAGCGGGGTCACTGATGTCCGGGTCGGAGACAGCGTCATCATGTCCTATGGCTGGTGTGGGCAATGTCCCGATTGTGCATCAGGACACGCCTACGCATGTGAGCGTAGCATAGAGGGCAGTATTGGCGGTCGCCGCTTCGATGGATCCACCACACTCAGCATGGGCGGCAAGCCACTGACCGGGGCGTTCTTTCAGCAATCTTCTTTTTCCCAGTACGCGTTGGTTCCGGCGCGCAGTGTCACAGTAGATCGCTTTGGGCTGGACGCCGCCCTCCGCGCGGCCCTGCCCTGTGGCATCATGACCGGCGCTGGTGCGGTGCTGAAATCACTGCAATTACAACAGGGCGAGAGCCTGGCAGTGTTCGGTGCCGGCGCTGTGGGGTTGGCAGCTGTAATGGCGTCAAAGCTGGCGGGGTTGGCTACGATTGTGGTCGTGGATGTCCACGAGCAGCGCCTTACGCTGGCTGAGACGCTTGGAGCCACACATACAATCCACGCGGGGCGGGAAGACGTGGCGGCTACCCTGAAAAAAGTCAATCCCCGGGGGTTTTCGGCCAGTCTGGAGACCAGCAGCCAGGAAAGCGCCTTTCAGGCAGCGATTGAATGCCTGGGGATGCGCGGCCGCTGCGGCATCGTGACCATACCTCATAATGGAGAGGCATTCCCGTTTACACCGTTTTCTTTGCTGCTCAAGTCTGCCCGGGTGCAGGGTATTTTACTGGGCTCCGCACTACCCCGAGAGTTCCTGCCGGAACTCATAGCCTACCATCAGCGGGGCTTGTTTCCTTTTGATCGGCTGATCAAGACTTACGCCTTTGATGCCATTAATGAGGCCTTTGCAGATGCCCGAGCTGGGAGGGTGATAAAACCGGTGCTGCTAATGTCCTGACGCAGTAACGCGTTTCGCCACAGATGCCGGCCCCCCACATTGGTGCTTGTTAACGACTCGCCCTCGTTAACGGTGCATCCCTGGCATGCGGATGGTTGGTCAGGCAAACACCCTGCTGGAACGGATCTTGCCTTTCGTACAGGACCCACAGAGTGAACTGAATTAATCATCGAATTTTTCTGATCATTAACTCATAATCTTCGACTTTACCTTAGTAAAAAGGGCGGTATTCTGTCCCGGCCTCTCACAGGCACCCACCAAACCCGGAGCACAGGATATGAACACCAGACCAGACGACGCCCACCATGACGTGAAAACCACACCATCGCGTGG
The DNA here is from genome assembly GCA_002414665.1 of Halieaceae bacterium UBA5085. Lineage (GTDB taxonomy): Bacteria > Pseudomonadota > Gammaproteobacteria > Pseudomonadales > Halieaceae > Haliea. Next base: position 76,679 of record DIAF01000015.1, on the reverse strand, counting down.
TCAGCGCTTCACGACATGGATACAGGAGCCGTTTGGTTCCGTGATGTTCGCATCGGTGGCAACCATCAGCACATTCGGCTTTGTACTCTCCGGCATGTGGGCAATTCAGGTTACCCTGAACTGACCGCTGCTGATCACTGCGGCACGCCCGCCAGGGCCTGCTGCAGCCACTGTGCCAACTGTGGTTCACTCATGGCGCCGGACTGCCGAGCAATCTGTTTACCGCGGTGGAAAAGCATTAGCGTAGGAATACTGCGAATTTGCCAGTTGGAGGCTGTCGCCACAGCGCGCTCGGTGTTGACCTTGAGAAAGCGCACGTCGGGCCGGGTCGCCGCCAGCTTCGCGTAGGTGGGTGCAAACATTCTGCAGGGGCCACACCACTCCGCCCAGAAATCAACCAGTAGCGGCAGCTCGTCCTTCTGCAGCATGCGCGTGAAGGAGGCATCGTCGACATCCTGCGGGGTGCCCGGTGCCAGCAGCGCATGGCAGCGCCCACAGGTTGGCCGGTCGGTAATGCGCTCCGCATCCAGACGGTTCAGGGTGCCGCAGGCCGGGCACACCGTTTGCAATTTTGCCATCTCTTCCTCCCTGCACAATGGGCCCGGACCTCGCTGGCTGCGATGCCGCCGCACTCCGTTTTCCACTCAATAATTGCCGGCATCGTCAGGTGCCGCCACAGCAGTGCCTTCCTGAGGCCGGGTCACGACCGACTCAGCCGTCCTCGCGCCGCGCCGCGGCACTGCTGTCGCGCACGGCCTTGAACTCGGAAGCGGGGCGCCATTCGGGCCAGCGGCGCGCGTTGCCGAGATCCTCCACCATCCAGCGAAACAGCTCGATATCCTGCACCGCTCCGCTCAGGTCCCAGTCGGGCGACCAGGCATCACAGGGCTTGTGATAGCAGTTGCCGACATAGTCGGCGATCCACTGGTTGCCCGCGGCACGACCGCCGTCCACCAGGTCGGCGCCACCGGCAATGCCCATCAGCAGGAGCACCGGCACACCCGCCCGCGCCAGGGAGAAATGGTCTGCGCGGTAAAACAGGCCGTTTTCAGGCAGGTTCTCGGGCGTCACGTAACGCCCCTGCGCTGCGGCAGCCCGCGCCAGATCGTCCTCCAGGCTGCTCTGCCCCTCACCGACGAGAATCACATCCCGCGCGGCACCGGCCGTCTGCAGAATGTCCAGCGTGAAGTTGGCTACCGTGGTCTCCAGGGGGTAGACCGGGTCCACAGCGTAGGCTCTGGACCCCACCAGGCCGGACTCTTCTGCAGTCCACAGTGCGAACACCACACTGCGCTCCAGCGGTGGCCCCGCCCGCAGCACCCGGGCGATTTCCAGCACACCCGCCGTGCCCAGGGCATCGTCGTTGGCGCCCGCACGCACGGTTCTACCCTGCGCGTCCGGAGGACCCTCACCGTAGGCGTCCCAGTGCGCCGATACCATCAGCACCTCGTCCGGGCGCGTGGACCCCGGCAACAGGCCGAGCACATTGCGGCTGTCGAAGCGGGTCACGGTGACGTCCGAGTGCACCCGGAATTGCACTCCGTCGAGCTGGAACGCGGAAAAATCCGGTTGCCGCGCGGCCCTGCGCAGTGTTGCCAGATCATGGCCAGCCATGGCCAGCAGCTCCGTGGCGGCGCCTTCATGCAACCAACCCTGCAGTGCGATCGGCGCGGGGCCAGCTGCGCTCCTGGCCAGCGCCACGCGCTCACCGGCGCCCGCGGCGGCCACGCTCCAATCATAGCCTGCAGCCTCGGTTTCGTGGATTACCAAGGCACCCAGCGCGCCGCGGCGCGCGGCCTCCTCGTACTTGTAGGCCCAGCGGCCATAGTAGGTCATGCGGCGGTTGCCGAAGCGCCCGGCCACGGGTTCACCGGGCTCGGCAGCGAAGTCGGGGTCGTTCACCAGGTACACGGCAATCTTGCCCGTCAGGTCGATGTCACCGTAGTCGTCCCAGTCTCGCTCGGGGGCCGTCACGCCAAAACCGACGAACACCAGCGGCACTTCTTCGGCGTGGATGTGCTCCGCTGCTCGGACAGTGCTGACCTCAACATTCTCACCTTGCACGAGCTGGAGCTGGCCTTGCGGGTAAGTGAACGCCAACTGCGGTGACTCGAGGAAGGTACGCATCATGGGCACTGCCTGCGTCCACTGCCCGTCCGGCCCGCCCGGCTGTATGCCGATGGCGGCCAACTGCTCGATAAGATAGGCAACGGTTTTATCCTCGCCCGGCGTGCCCGGCGCACGACCCGCGAAGGCGTCCGACGCCAGCACCTTGACCACGGCCTCAAGGCGCCCGGGATCAACAGCCGCGGCAGGTGCGGGAACCTTGCTTGTGGAACAGGCGCCCACGACAACCGCCATACCTGCGGCGAAAAGGAAACGTCTCAACATCAGCGGGCTCCTGCAACGTGTTCACTCGCCCGGCGGGAACGCCCCACCGCGGCCGGTTGCTACCATCCTAACAGCACGACGAGGTCTGTGAAGCCCCATGTCCCCGGGGCAGCTGTGCTTGATCTGCGCGTACAATCAACGATACTTGTGTGGTCTTCATTCTGCAGCCCCGACGATTCGCTGGATGGAAAACAACAAGACGCACACGAACAAGGATGAAAGTATGCCGCAAGCGCTCAACCCGGCGGAGGCAAACCGGGCAGTCATCGAACACTATTTCGCTGTGCTGCAGGGTTTAGCGGGTGATCGCGACCTCGCGGATTTTTTCAGCGACGATGTGACCTGGCAGGTACCGCGCAGCAACCCCCATATCACGCCCAACCCGCGCGTGGGCCATGCGGCGGTCATGGACCTGCTGCACAGCGGCGTGGGGGTTTACGAAGCCGGAAGCATGGCCATCATCCTGCAGCCACTGATCGCTGACCAGACCAGGGTGGCCGCCCAATTCTCCATGCTGGCCCGGCTCGCGAACGGCAACCCCTATCGCAACGACTACTGCATTGTTTTTACCCTGCGCGACGGCCTCATCTGCGGCGTGACCGAGTATCTCGATACACTCGCGCAGGACCGGCAGAGCGCCTGACTCCCCCACGACGCGCGAAAATCGCAGCGCGATGCAGGCTCCGGGTGCTATGTTTAGACTATAAAAACCTCTGCGCTGGAGATACACATGCCCCGCACCGTATTCAGGTCGCTGGCCTGCCTGGCCCTACTGCTGGCCAGCCTGCAGGCGGCCGCTGACCCTGCGTCACTGGCCCGCTGGGAAGCCTGGCTGCTCGAGAAGCACCCCGACAGCGGCTGCCCCTGGGTGTTCTCAGGTACCCCGGGGCGCGCCTGCATCTGGCCCGGCAGGCTCACTCTCAATGTGCAGTCTCAGGGCCTGGCCTTCAACTACGAAGTCGAGGTGTTCCAGGACGACGCGCTGGTACCCTTGCCTGGCGGCCCCGGGCTCTGGCCGCTGAACGTTACCGTGAATGCGACACGCGCGGCAGTGCTCGACCATGCCGGCCAACCACAGGCGCTACTGGCGCGCGGCAAGCACAGGATCAGCGGCCAGTTCCGCTGGCAACGACGTCCTGCGGGCCTCCCTGTGCCAGATGCGATTGCCCTGATCAGCGTCACCGAGGGTGGCCAGCCGGCGCCTGCGGAGCGTCGCGGCAAGCAGGTGCTGCTGAACCACGACCACGCAACTGCCGCGGTGAAAGAAAGCAACTCGCTGGACGTTGAGGTTTTTCGCAAGCTGACAGATGGCGTACCGATGACGCTGGAAACACGCGTGGTGATGACGGTCAGCGGCGACCCGCGTGAGGTCCAGGCGGGCCAGCTCGCCTGGCCAGGCACGGCACTGATGCGCATTGATTCTCCGCTCCCCGCCCGCGTGGAGAACAACGGCGACCTGCGCGTGCAGTTGACCGCGGGGCGACACACCATCACCACGCTGTCGCGTTTCCTGCGGCCTGCGGAGCAGCTTGCCGCCACGCAGCACGGCGCCCCCTGGCCGGTCGTGGAGTACTTGAGTTTTGCCGCCGACAGCAACCTGCGACAGGTGAAACTCTCCGGTGCGCCCGGCATCGACACGTCACAGGCACCAATTCCGGAGGATTGGAAGGATCTCCCGGCCTGGCGCCTGAGCCCTGGCGACGCACTGCACCTGACCACGGAATACCGTGGCGACCAATCCTCCGCCAGCAACAGCCTCGCGGTGAACAGAAACCTGTGGCTGGATTTCGACGGCGCAGCCCTCACCGGCGTAGAGCGGGTTACCGGAGCCATGCGCAGGGACTGGCGGCTGAACGCCCAGACCGACACACAACTCGGCAGCGCCAGCGTGTCCGGCCTGCCGGTACTGGTCACGCGCCACGCCGACACCGAGGGGGTCGAGATCCGCAGCCCGGACATCGCGCTGGAAGCGGTCACCCGTATTGCATCACCCACGGGCTTTTCGGCGACGGGCTGGCAAAGTCGCGCCGACACCTTCGATGCAACGCTGCACATCCCGCCCGGCTGGCGCGTCCTGCACGCGTCCGGAGTGGAAGCCGTGCAGGGCACCTGGTTAAGTGACTGGGACCTGTGGGACATCTTCCTGTTGCTGGTGATGGTGGCCGCTACACGCAAACTGCTGGGCGTGAAGGCCGCGGTCCTGGGAGGCGTCGCCCTGCTTGCCGGCTACCATGAACCGGGGATGCCCACTGCGCTGCTGGCAACCCTGCTGCTGCTGTTGCCCCTCGCCGCCGTTGCCCGGGGCCGCATGCGGCGCAGCATCGCCCTTGCAGCCACACTCACCAGCATCGCCGCGGCCCTTGCGCTGGTGGCGTTCTCCATCAGCAATTTCCGCCTGGCGATCTATCCCTCCCTGGAGCGCACCGCGGTGGGGGTCTATGACTACGCCAACACGTTTGACGTGAGGGAAGGAACCGCCGTTGCGGACAGGGTGCAGGCAAGCGCCGAAGCCGTTATCAAACGCTCCGCTGTGACAGGGAAAGTGCTCGGCGCTGACGCGCCCGCAGCGCCCGCCCAAAACGCCTACCTGCTGGGGGATACCGACCGCGTACAAACCGGGCCCGGCGCGCCAAACTGGATATGGGAAACGGTGCAGCTGCGCTCCGGCAGCCCGGTGCCGGAGGGTGCCCGGCTCTCGGTGATTTACAGTCCCCCGTGGCTGACGCGGCTCTGGCGGGTGTTTGGTGTGCTGCTCACCCTTGCCTATGCCGGGTTGCTGTTACATGCGCTGCTGCGCAAGCTGCGCTCGCCCCCGGCAGACGACGGGGGCGCCGGCGTGCAAGCTGCCGGCGACCGTTCCGCCAGTGCGGCCGCACTGGCCATGGTGCTGGGCCTGCTGCTTCCTGCCCTGCCTGAGCCTGCCGCGGCGCAGGATTTCCCGCCGGCCACGTTGCTGCAGGAGCTGGAACAGCGCCTGTTGCAGCCACCGTCCTGCACGCCGCACTGTGTGTCACTCGATGAGGGCGTCATCACCACCGAACGCAACGCTCTCACCATCGGCTTCAGCGCCTATGCCGCCGCCGATATGCTGCTGCAGTTGCCCACCCCCCGCGAAGGCTGGCAGGTAACGACCCTGCAGGTGAACGGTGCCGATGCCAGCGCTCGCCTGCACGACGGGTTCCTGTCTGTACGGCTGACCCGTGGCCACCACATCATCAGCCTTGGCGGACCGCTGCAGGGAGACACTGCCAGCGTGAGCCTGCCCGTGGCGATCCACAACCTGAGTACCCGCGGCACCGACTGGCAGCTGAGCGGCCTGGTGGATGGCCGTGTGCCTTCGGGCACGCTGTCCCTGCGCGCCCTGTCTGCGGCCCGGGCGGAGGCCGGCAGGCGCATCAAGCCGGACCCCATCGCGGCCTTCTTCGCCGTGCACCGCGAATTCCACATCGGGCTGCAGTGGCGCGTTGTGACCCGGGTTACGCGGCTGGCGCCGACCGCGGGACCGGTGGCTGTGGAGGTTCCCCTGCTGGAGCTGGAGCGCCCACTGTCCAGTTCGGTCAACTTCTCTGATGGCAAGGCCCGGCTGCAGTTCAGCGATCGCCAACAGCAGGTCAGCTGGGAGTCCAGCATCAACCCGGTGAGCGAGCTGCAGCTGCAGGCCGCCAGCGGGGATCACTATGTCGAGACCTGGCGCCTGCGCCCCTCCGCACTGTGGCGACTGAGCCATGAGGGCCTGCCACCAACCCGCCCGCTCGGCGGTGCCGACAGTCTGCAGCCACTGTGGAAGCCCTGGCCCGGGGAATCGCTGATGCTGCATTTCGAGCGCCCGGAGGGCGTCGCCGGACCCACCTATACCGTCGAGGCAGTAAAGCTGTCCTTCCAGGCAGGTGCTGCCGTTCGCCAAAGTCAGCTCGCCCTGAACATCAAGGCCAGCATGGGGCAGGACTACGCCTTTACGCTGCCCTCCGGCAGCCGTGTTACGGCACTGAGTCGCAACGGCAACGACCTGAACCTGCCAGAGGGCAATACCGTCACCGTGGCCCTGCAGCCCGGCCACCAGCACATCAACCTGACCTTCGAGCAGGACGGTGGCAGCGGCTGGTGGAGCGAAACGCCTCGGGTGGTGTTACCCGGGGGCGCCAGCAACATTTCCCTCGCCTACACCCTGCCACAGGACCGCTGGCCCCTGTACCTGGGTGGGCCGGCTATCGGGCCCGCCATGCTGTACTGGGGTGTCTTCTGCGTCATCCTGCTCGGTGCCCTGCTGCTGCACTGGATGAACCGGCGCATCAGCGCCGGCATTCCCATCGGACTGACGGGATGGCTGCTGCTGGGGCTCGGGCTGTCCACCGTCAACAGCTACGGGGTGCTGGTGGTCGCCGGCTTCCTGTTCCTGCTGGCACTTCGGCAACGCATGGATCCCACCGACATGAGACGACTGACCTTCAACCTGATGCAGGTGGCACTGGGGATCGGTGCGTTCATCACGCTCGCCACCCTGGTCTCGGCAATTCCCCTGGGCCTGCTGTCCAGCCCGAACATGCTGGTCACCGGCAATAACAGCTGGTCGCACGTCTACAATTTCTTCCAGGACCGGGCGGGCGCTGACAGCTTCCCCACTGCCACCGTGATCAGTGTCAACCTGATGGTCTATCGCGCCGTGATGCTCATCTGGGCGCTCTGGCTCGCCAACCGGTTACTGCACTGGGTGGCCTGGGGCTGGAAAGCCTATGGCAGGCACGGTGTGTGGGTGGCGAAACCCTGACCGCCGGGCGAATTACCGGGCCTGCAGCAACGCCGGCAGGCCCGAGTCGCGCTGCACCCGCTGCTCTACGCCGGCACGCCACACGGCCTCGCTCGCCACGACCTCCAGGGCTTCGCGCGCACGGGTGACGGCGGTGTACAGCAACTCCCGGGTGAGCCCGGCGCGGGCCTGCTCAGGCAGCAACAGGGCCACGCGCTGGAACTCGGACCCCTGGGTCTTGTGAATCGTCATGGCGTACACCGCCTCGTGCTCGGGGAGCCGGCCGGGCGCCATGGGACGGAAACCGCCGGCTGATGGAAACCACGCCATCAACTGTCCCTCGTCATCCGGCCAGAGCAGGCCAACGTCACCGTTGTACAGGCCAAGATCGTGGTGATTGCGGGTGATCATGAGGGGTTTGCCGCGGTAGTGCGCCAGCCCCGCGGGGTTCATCCGCGCCAGCGCCAGGCGGTTGATGGCTTCAACGCCACGCGCGCCACCCCGGGTAGGACAGAGAATGCGGAACTGCTGCAGGTGCATGAATGCCTGTTCCAGGCTTTCAGCCCTCGCGATGGGTTGGTAGTACAGATCCAGCCAGCGTGTCACCACCGCCCCGCTCCCCGCGTCGTCGAGCCGGGCCAGTGTGTCACCGGCGGTACTCAGTGTCTGCAGGCTCGCCGCACTGTCGCCTGACAGCACCTGCCGCGCCAGCCGGGCAATGCCGCCGCTGCTATCAAAACGTCGACTCTGGCGCAGTACAGTGAGGTAATCCGTCTCGCCGGACCCCGCCTCAGCCGCCTCAAACGTCACCCCCAGCGCGGCAAGCCGGGCCTGTCGCTCGGGGCTGTAGCCGTTGGCAGCGCCGGCGGCGAGGTCCGCCAGCACAGACCCGGCGGCCACCGAGGGCAACTGGTCGGGATCACCCAGGAGGATCACACGGCAGTTCGCCGGAAGCGCCTCAAAGAGGCGCGCCATCAGAGGCAGATCGACCATGGAGGCTTCGTCCACCACCAGAATATCCAGCCGCAGCGGATTGGCGGCGCAGTGCCGGAAACCGGGGCCATGTGACACAACTCCGAGCAGGCGGTGCAGCGTGATACCGGTATCCGGTATGGCGTCGAGCACCGCTGTCGGCAACAGCCCCTGGAGGTCCGACCGGGCCGCCGCTATCGACTCGGCCAGCCGCTGGGCGGCCTTGCCGGTGGGCGCAGCCATGCCAATGGCCAGCGGCGCAGTACGTCCGGGTGCCAGACAGGCAATCAGGCAGGCCAGCAGACGGGTAACGGTGTAGGTCTTGCCCGTACCGGGGCCGCCGGCCACCACGGTAAATGACTGCAGCAGGGCATTCGCCGCCGCCACTTTCTGCCAGTCGGGCGGCTCACCCAGGGCGCGGGCGGGGAACAGCCTGTCCAGCACCTCCCGTGCCTGCGCAAGATCGGCCACCGGGGCGGACGCCAGGCGCGGGCGCAGTGCCCCCGCCAGCCGCTGCTCGAACTGCCAATAGCGCCGCAGGTAGAGCCGCGGGCCATCGAGCACCAGCGGCGTCGCGCTGGCCGCATCCAGCGGCAAGGCCGACAGCCTGCACTGCCAGTCATCCAGCGCGGGCAAGGCTGTGGCTCCCAACGCGCCCGCGACACCGCGCTCAGCCCAGTCAGGCAGATACAGGCAGCTGTGCCCCTCCTGCAGCGCCTGGCTGACAGCCATGACCGTCAAGCGAAACCAGTCGTCTTCGCAGCGGTACCACCGGCACAGCGCCCGTGCCAGGGCACGGTCCAGCGCCGGGGCCTCGGTCGACAGCGTCATCCGCCAGCCTCCTGCGTGCGGAAGAAGCTATCCAGTGCATTGAGGCCTTCGATATCCACTTCTCGGTGGTAAACCCCTGTACCCCCAAGGGGGTGCAGGCCGCGCAGGTAGAGGTAGTGCACACCCCCCAGATGCAGAGCGGGATCATAGTCCGCGAGCCGCGTACGCAGGTAGCGGTGCAGTGCCAGCGTATAGAGGAGATACTGCAAGTCGTAGACGTTTTGCTGCACATCGGCCGCGAGTGCATCAGCATGGTAGTCGCCCAGACGATTGCCGAGGTATGTCGACTTGTAATCCACCACGTAGTAGCGCCCTTGCCACAGGTACACCAGGTCGATATAGCCATGCATCATGCCCTTCAGCCGCACCGGGGCCGGCAGCGGTGCCTCGGCACCTCGCCGATGGCGAACAAGCAGATGCCCGAGTGCCTCCGGATCAGCGGCACCCTGCATGGGAAAATAGAATTCCACCTCGCGCAGGGTCTGTTGTGGAGGCAGGTCTGCCAGGCGCGCACCGCTGGGCAAGGGCGCCGCGAGCTGCTGCGCAACCCATGCCGCCAACGCAGTGCGCCAGCCGGGTTGATCCAGCAGCAGATTGGGATAACGACGCTCTGCCTGGTCCAGCGCGCGCTCAAGGTCCGGGCGCTGGAAGTCCAGGTTCTCCAGCAGATCGTGCAGCAGGTTGCCGGCCTCTGCGCCACGACGCAGCGAGAAACGCAGTTCCCCGGGCGAGTCGGAGCCAGGCTCGGCGAGCACGGCGACCTCGCTGTCCCTGTCTGGCGTCGACAGGCCGCCGTGGCGCACGTTGCGGGTCAGTGCAGAAAAGGATGACAGCCACCAGTCGCGCTCAATGCGCCCGGTGAACACAGCCGGCGCCAGCGCGATGTCTGCTGCTGTAGTGGTGGCAGGCGCAGGCGCCGCATCCTGCCCTTCCAGCTCCAGCACGGCGCAGTCGCCAGCGTCGGCCATGGCCCGCACCTGCTGCTGCAGAGCGTCCCAGCTGGCCACCTTCAGGCAACGCGCCAGCGGCGAGCCCTGCAGGCTGGTAAACGCCGCCGCCATCAAGTAGACACGGCGCGCGGCGCGTGTCGCCCCCACATACAGCAGGCGCACGTCCTCCGCGGCCTGCTCCTCGCGAAAATAGTCCAGCTCCTCATCGGTGGGTTCGAGGGCGTGCCGGGCGCTGAAGTCATCACGCCGGTGGTAGCGCACAATGCCGGGCCGCTGGCGGGCCTGGTCGCGACCGTAACTGACAAACGGCAGGAACACCACGGGGTACTCCAGGCCCTTGGCACCGTGCAGCGTTACCAGGCGGATCAACCTGCCGTCACTCTCCAGGCGTAGCTGCTGGATTTCCGTACCGGCGCTGTCCTCGGCTTCCTGGCGGGCGTTGGCGAACCAGTGCAGCAGGGCCTCAGGCTGACGATGGCGCTGGCTGGCCGACTGCAGCAGCTCCAGCAGGTGCAGGCTGTTGGTAAGTGTTCGCTCGTGGCTGCCAGGCAGCGGCCGCAGGTGTCGCTGGTAAAGGCCCAGCGTCATTTTCATGAAGCCCTGGGCAAACCACTGCTGACGCAGCGCTGCGACGTCGGCGCAGGCCGCGGCCCAGCGGTGCTCGTCCTGGCGCAGCGCATACAGGGCCGGGGTATCGTAGCCCAGCCACGGCGTGGCCAGCGCCGCCACCAGCAGTCGATCATCTTCCATGTGCAGAATACCGAGCAATGCCTGCTGCAGGCTGGCCGCCTCGTCGCTGTTGAAGACATTGTCCGAGGCGCTCAGGTAAACCGCATCCAACCCCAGCTCGCGCAGCGCTCGCTGCATCTCGGCGGCCTCGAAACGGTCGCGCACCAGGATGGCGATGTCCGCCGCAGACAGGGCCGCACCCTCCAGGCGGGCCTCGCGCAGCAGGCGTGCAATCTCTTCTGCAGCCCAGCGCGCCAGATGCTGCTGACCGGCCCGGGTGTAACCCGTGCCGCGTTTGTCCGCACCGGGCAGTGTCGGGTCATGGGGCAACAGACACCACTGGAAACCACCCCGCGCGGCCGGATCTTCAAGACCCGCAAGATCGGTGCGCCCCGCCCGCACCGGGTGGTAGTCAATGCCGAAGCCAAAGACATCGCTGCCTGCGCCGGCGGACAGGTCGGCACCATAAAAAAGCCGGTTGTAACCGCGGATCACGCTCTCGGTGGAGCGGTAGTTGGTGTCCATCACCCACTGCGTGTCGGCATCATCCCGAGCCTGCAGGTAGGCGAACACATCACCGCCGCGAAATCCGTAAATGGCCTGCTTGGGGTCACCGATCATGCACAGCAGCCGTGGTGATGGCGCCGCAGCACCGTAAATGGCGCTGAGCACTTCGTACTGCTCCGGATCCGTATCCTGAAATTCGTCCACCAGCGCCACCGGATAGTGTTGCAGCAACGCAGCGGCCAGCGCCGGACCCTGCTCACTGTCATGCAGGCGCTGTCGCAGACGTGAAACCAGATCACTGAAATCCAGCTGGTCGAGCTGGTCCTTGGCCGCAGAGAGGTGTTCACGGGCAAACTTGATACCCGCCTGTGCCACGCTGGCCCGATAGGCGCGCGCCGCAGCCGGGAGCCGCTGCATCAACGCGTACAACACCGGCATACGGGCCTGCTTGGCCGCTGTATTGACGTAGATTTTGGCCGACAACAATGACGCCAGTTGCGGCGCCTTTGCCGGATGCCAGTCGGCGCCCAGTGCCTCGGCGAGCGCGTGCAGCACCGACGCGGCTTCGGCTTGCATGCGCGGCGAGCGCCTTTTGGCCACATCGAGCGCCTGAAACGCCACAGACTCCTCAGCCCAGGCTGCGCGCAGCGCGCCCCAGTCAGCCCGCAGGTCGGGCATTTCCGGCGCCTGCACCGGTTCCGTGCCGGCAATCACCCGACCCCAACTGGAAAAAAAGGCGTCTGGGCCATCCCACAGCGCATACAGCGCGGCAAAGCCGGGTTGCTGGCTCTGTTGCCGGTACCAGTCCTGCAGCGCCTCCAGAACAAGCGCACGCGTCTCCGCTTCCATATCGGCATGAAAACTGATGCCGCTGCGGAACGCCTGCTGGGTCAGCGCACGCTTGCAGAACCCGTGAATCGTAAATACCGCGGCTTCATCCATATCCAGTAGCGCCCGGCGCAGCAGGGCACGCGCGCGCGGCGCCGGTTGCCGGGCGTAGAGGTGGGCGAAGAAAGGGTCTTCGGCGTCCGTGCCCCAGCGCGTTAGAGCCGTGTTGATTGCCCCGGCGAGACGTCCCTTGAGCTCCGCCGTAGCGGCACGCGTAAAGGTCATGACCAGAATCTGTTGCACCGGCAGCTCCCGCTCCAGCAGCAGGCGCAGGTAGAGACGGGCGATGTTGAAGGTCTTGCCGGTGCCGGCGCTGGCTTCGATCAGCTGGCGTCCCTGCAGCGGCAGGGTCTCCGCCCGCAGGGATTCAACCATCGCTTGCCTCCAGCGCAATTTGCGTTGGTTCAAGGTGCTGCAGCATCGGCCCGTAGAGCGGCAGCAATTGCGCCTGCAGTGACCGCGCGTCCGGGGGCTCCGGCCAGAACCAGGCCAGCCACGGGTCCGCGCCCAACCCCCTGTGCTGATAGCTGTCCGCCCACAGCGCGGGAAAATGGGTCTCCACGAAGCCCTCCTCCGGGGCCACCATACCCAGGCTGCCGTGCAACGGCAGCGGAGTCAGCAGGCTGTCCTGCCACAGCTGACACCAGTCCGTTAACAGCTGGCGGGCCTGCTCCGCTGCAAGGGGCGCAGCGTGCAGTTCCAGCACACCGTTGTCCTCGCCACGATAAAAACCCAGCGTGTCGCTGGGGGCGAGGCAATTGGCCACTAAATGATGCAACCAGAGTGTCAGGTAGTCTCTGGCCTTGGGATTGGCCAGACGCGCAAACACCAGGTCGCCCTCGGCACCTCGCGGCAGCGTGGCGGTCAGCTGCAGGCCCTGCAGCGCCAGTACCACCTCCTCGCTCCCTGGCGGCGCAGAACGGGCCTGCAAGTGCTGCGCAAAACCGCTCGCCTGCTCCTGCCACTGCGCAATCTGCAGCCGGGTCACCGGGTGGGCAGGCAAACGGCCGGAGAGCAGTTCACGCCTGACCGCCTCTTCCAGTCCAGCGTGGTCACCCGCCCACAGGTGTCCCACCATATCCTGTTGCACACGGTAGCGATCCAGGTGCGTGGTGACGAAAGGCTCGCTATCGCTGAGCAGCGCCGCGACCGTGCGTTCCGGGGCCAGGCCCAACCGTTGCTCGGCAAAGTGTCGTGCCGGGTGTTCTAGCGCCCGCACCAGCGCGGTGAGCGGCAAGGTTTCAGGGAGTTGTTCCGGCGCTGGCAGGCTCACCACCCGCAGGGGAGCAGCGAGCGGCGCGGCGAGACGCCGCCAGTGGGGATCAAAGGTACGCAGGGAGCCCCGGTAATTGTCTGCACTGAAGGGCTGCAGTGGCAGCGTCCTGAGATCGCTGCGGCGCCAATTCGAGGCCCGCTCCAGATAGCGGGTGAGTTCTGCAAGCACCAGAGAGGGCTGGCGCTCGCTGTTATTGCGCACATCGTGGCCCTGGTAGCTCAGATACACAGCGTCCCGCGCGGAAACCAGTGCCTCCAGGAACAGGTAGCGATCATCGCCGCGGCGGGAGCGATCACCGGGTCGTGGCCGATCCTGCGCCATCAGGTCGAAACCCAGCGGCGGGCGCTGGCGCGGAAACTCACCATCATTGAGCCCCAGCACCGCCACCAGTTTGAAGGGAATCGAGCGCATGGGCACCATGGAGCAGACTGTCACTTGCCCGGTGAGGAACTGCCGTCCCGTGCGCGTGGGGCTTTGCAGACTGCGCTGCAACACCTCCCGTACCACCACCAGCGGCAGCTCGCCGGTAAAACCCGCCGCTTTCATGTGCTCGCCCAGTTCCCGGATGACAGCGACCAGATCCTCGTGCGCCGCGTCCAGCGGGCCACCCTCGGCAAAGAAGGCCAGGCGCAGTCTGTCGTGCAGGAACTGCTGCCAGTCGGCAACGCCGCGCTGCTCGCGGAGATCCCGGCGCAGCGCCTGCAACGCATCGATGAACTCGCACAGGCGTCCCAGCAAAAGGGCATCAGCGCCCTCAACGTGTGGCAACAGTAAACGGCCGCCCACCACCGTCTCTTCGTCACCCCAGGCAAACCCCAGCAGCAGGCGTTCCAGACCCTGGGCCCAGGTGAAATCGTCGCCGCTTTCACCCGGCACCCATTCCTGGCGGTGCTCACCATCCAGGCCCCAGTGCACGGCGGCGGCCTGCAGCCAGTGACCGATACGCACCAGTTCCACAGGCGTGATACCAGCGCGCTGCTGGATGGCGGGTACCTGCAGCCAGCCCAGTACCTGGCCGACCTGCAAACGCGCATCCGGCAGCGCCAGCAACGACAGGAAGGCGGCAATAGTGGGGTCCGCGTCGCCGGGATTGCGGTCGGCAATGGAGCAGGGCAGCGGCGGCACATCGTCGCCGAGACCCTCGTAGCGGCCGGCAAATACCGCTTCCACAAAGGGGGCATAGTCCTCCACGCTGGGACAGAGCACCACCACATCGCGCGGTTTCAGGGCGGGATCAGCATTGAAGCGGTGCAACAGCCAGTCATGCAGTCCCTGCACTTCGCGCAGCGCACTGTGCGCCGAGGCGATGGTAATGGAATCATCAGACACCGGCGTCGGTGCTTCACGGCCGTCGACGAACCGGAACATGTCGCGCTGCAGGGTCGTCAGCAGCGTATCGGCCGCAGGTTCCGTGAACAGCTCGGTCTCCGTATCCGCCCAGTCGGCGAGCAGGCGCACAAACTGCTGACCCTGCTGGCCGAAGCTGGTAATCAGCGGGTTGCCCGGTTCGTCTATGAAGCCCTCTTCACTGTCGTGCTCTGCCAGCCAGTGTGCACGCCGACGCGCGACCTGGCGCTCGCTCGCGGCCTCCTGCCAGAACTCGTTGCTGGGGTTCAGGTAGAGTAGAAAGATCTCGACGCCCTGATGCTCAGACAGCGCGCGCAAAAAATCCAGCCAGAGAGGCGCGAGGGAATTGACGCCGAACACGAAGAAGCGCTCGGGCAGCCCGGCCACGGGCTGCGTGAGGTGCCGCATAGCCTCGCGCAGCAACGCTACCGGATGCGCGGGCACCTCGGCCGCCAACATGCGCCAGAGCAGTCCCTGCCAGTGCAGCGGCTCTCTCGCGTCCGGCTCCCGCGCCCCGCGACCACCGCGATCCCAGGCCTCGATCCAGTCGGGGCGGTACATCAGGTATTGCTCATACAGGTCCGCCAGTTCCTCCGCCAGCTGGTAACGCCGCAGCGGTTGTTGTCGCTCGGTCTGCTGCTGCCAGTAGCGTGTGGGCTCCAGGAAAGGGGGCTCTGCGGTCACCGATGGCCTGCCCAGCAGATCGTAAATGCGCCAGGCCAGCACCTCCCGCTGGTAGGGGGAGGCCTCCGGCACAGCGTCCTCACCCAGCACTGTGCGAATCAGCGTCCACATGAAACGCACGGGAAGCGGAAACTGCAGGTTCATGGCAATACCGCGCTGCGGATGCTCCGCGAGCTGCATGCTAAGCCAGTGCTGCATGCCCCGGTGCTGCACCAGTATATGCTCCGGTGCCAGCGGGGAGGCGGCGGGTACATTGAGCAACGCGGCCAGTGCGCCGGCCAGATGTTCCAGCCTGTTCGAGGGAAAGACGTGAATCATCGCAGCTCGGTGTCCCCGCGATCCCGCAGTACCGGCGCCACGAAACCTGGATCCAGCGCGCGCCGCGGGTGATAGGCGGTCACCTGACCCATGAAAGGCGGATGGATGGAGTATCCCAACAGCGACTGCAGCTGTGGCGACATCGCAGATGCCAGCTGCGGCGGAATGCCGAGGAAGAAATTCTCCTGAGGCCGGGCCCAGGGCTGACAGTACTGATTGGAAAAGGCCCGACGTGTCCCGCAACTCACGTTGGCACCGCCACGATGCAGCAGGGTTCCCGCGAACACCAGGCAGCTGCCGGCACTCATGGTCACCGTTTGCACCTGGGCAGCCACGCGCTGGTCCAGCGCCTCGCCCGCCGGCTCATCGCCCTGCAGGTAGGCGCCCGCCAACTCCGCGTCCGACCAGCGATGGCTACCGGGAACCACCTGGGTACCGCCATTGTCCGGGGTGAAGTCCTCAACGGCTACGATGGTGGAAAGACTGATCATCGGGCGTGGCCGCGGCACCGTGTAGAACGCATCGTCGGTGTGCCAGGGCTGCGCTGTTTCACCCGGGCCGATAACAATGGCCTGGCTCGCGGTGAGCAGGAAATTGGGCAGCAATTGTGTCGAACACAGGGCGAGGATACGCGGGTCCTCCACGATATCCTGGAACACCCTGTCCCGCGCAACCAGCGTGTAGATGCGCTCGGTGGCTTGCCCCTCAAAGGCATTGCGGCCGCGATGACCGCCCAGCCACTGGTCGAACAGCAGGTTGATACGGTGCAGCTGCTGCGCGGACAGAAAGTCGGGCAACACGGTATAGCCCTGCTGTGCGAGCGCTTTGCGGGTAATATCCATAGCGCGGGAGTCCATTGCTCAGGTCGTCTCGCTGTCCGTGGCAAAGAGTGCCAGCGTAGCGGCGTCCGCGGCATTTGCAAAGGCGTGTGATGCGCGACTACCCATTCCCGCTCTGCTTGCTTACCATGTGCGCTCCGGTCGCCGAGCACCACCGCCTAACATGGACAATTTCCTGCTGATCCTCGCCTACCTCGGCATCGGCCTGTGCCTGCGCCGGCTGCGCGGCATGCCCGGGAATACCTCGGAGGTGCTGAACGCCTACGCACTCAACGTGGCGCTGCCTGCGGTGATTCTGAGCAATGTGCCGCTGCTCACGTTTTCCAGCGCGCTGCTGATTCCCACCATTACCCCCTGGCTGCTCATGTTACTGGTGGTGCCCCTGGTTATCCTGCTGGGCCGCCTGCTGCACTGGCCGCGCGATGTGGTGGGGGCGCTGCTGATCGTGCTGCCTTTGGGCAATACCTCCTACCTGGGCTTTCCACTGGTGCAGTCGTTTTTTGGCACGGCCGGCATGCCCTACGCCATGGTGTACGACCAGTTGGGCTCCTTTCTCGCACTGGCCAGCTACGCAGTGGTGATCGCGGCCTTCTACAGCCCGCAGGTGGCGACGCCCTCTGCCCGCGCTATTTTCACGCGGATTGTCAGTTTTCCACCTTTCCTCGCCCTGCTGGCCGGGCTGGCGCTGCGCGGGACGACGCTGCCCCCCCTTGTGGAGCAGCTGGTGGCGACCGTTGCCGCCACCCTGGTGCCACTGGTGATGATTGCCGTAGGCTTCCAGATCAGCATTCGTCTGGCGCGCAGCGAACGGCTCACCCTGGCCATCGCGCTGGGGATCAAGCTGGTGTTGATGCCGCTGTGTACCTTCGTGCTGTGGAAAGCCCTGGGCCAGCGCGGCCTGGCTATGCAAATCGCCGTATTCCAGGCCGCGATGCCACCGATGATTTCAGCCGGCACCGTCGCCATCATGGCGGGTCTCGCACCCCGCCTGGTTGCAGGCCTGATCGGTATCGGCATCCTGTTATCGCTCGTCACCCTGCCCACCCTCTACTGGCTGCTCTCCCAGAGTGGCTGAAGCCACCCAAACGCATTGGAGGAAGCCATGTCTGAACCGCCCGTCATCACCGAGCGCGCAGGTCCCGTGTGTACCATCATTCTCAACCGACCCGAGAAGCGCAATGCGGTTGACAGGCCTACGGCGGAAGCCCTGCATGCCGCCTTCCTCGACTTCGCCAACGATGACGCGCTGCGGGTAGCCGTGCTCACCGGCGCGGGTGGGCACTTTTGTGCCGGCGCGGACCTCACCGCGATGAACGATCCCGAGCTGCGCAACACAGTGAATGAAGACGGCACCGGTCCCGGGCCCATGGGCCCAACCCACCTGCAGCTGGAGAAACCGGTGATTGCCGCAGTAGCGGGCTACGCGGTGGCCGGCGGCCTGGAACTGGCACTCTGGTGCGACCTGCGCATCGCAGAGGAATCCGCGACCTTTGGCGTGTTTTGCCGGCGCTGGGGCGTACCCCTGATTGATGGCGGCACCGTGCGCCTGCCGAGGATCGTCGGCCAGGGCCACGCCCTCGACATGATACTCACCGGGCGTCCGGTGGACGCCGCAGAAGCCTTGCAGATCGGCCTTGCCAACCGGGTCGTGCAAGAGGGCGCGGCGCGGCAGGCCGCAGAGACACTGGCCGCCACAATTGCCGCCTTTCCACAGCGCTGCCTCCGTGCAGACCGCGCTTCCTGCCTCGCCCAGTGGAGTCTGCCACTGGAAACAGCACTGCAACAGGAAGGTCGCGGCGGCTACCCGGTCATCGCCAGCGAAGCGCTGGGCGGCGCCGCGCGCTTCGCTGGCGGGGCCGGCCGCCACGGCGACTTCAACACCTGAGCAGGCATTCACCCGATGTTCTACCATGAACGAACCTGAATCGTTGATCTGGAGTAGCCCATGGCCCCGCGCACCCCACAGGACCCGGATGGTATCCGCCTGCCGGTAAAACTCGACACAACATCCAACGGCGAATTCATGCCCATCCCGCTGGACGCGATACACCACCATGCCAATCGCCTGGCGCTCAGCACAGCTGATGAGAGCGCGCGGCATTCCGGCCTGCGCCGGCGCGCCTTCCTGACCAGCGCCTGCGGCGCCGCCACCACCCTGCTCGCCTTCAACCGGGCCTATGCCAGCCTCGGCGAACGCGGTGGCTATTTCGAACTGGAACCCGATGCGCAATGGGACCAGCAACTGGCCGCCGCCCAGGTGGGTGGCAACGAGTTCATCTTTGACGTGCAGGGCCACTTCGTTAACCCCACCGGTGCCTGGACCGCAAAACTGCCTGCCGGAGCTCGCCCCCTGAGCGGCCTGCCCAACGCCAGCTGCCCCGCAGCAGAAGGGCCGGGGCGCGCCTACCTGGACTGCTTCAATGCCGAACAGTTTGTGCAGGACGTTTTCATCGACTCGGATACCGACCTGATGGTGCTCTCCTTCGTACCCTCACGGTCCGATGCTGAGCCGCTGACCATAGAGGAAGCGGCCGCCACCGCAGAAATCGTGGAACAGATGCAGGGCACCCACCGCCTGCTGCTGCACGGCCGGGTCAACCCCAATCAGGAGGGCGACCTCGATGCCATGGATGAACTCGCCGAGCACTGGGGTGTCGCGGCCTGGAAGACCTACACACAGTGGGGACCAGATGGCAGAGGCTTCTGGCTGGATGACGAAGACACCGGTATCCCGTTTCTGGAGAAGGCGCGCAAACTGGGCGTGAAGATCGTCGCCATCCACAAGGGCCTGCCTTTCGGCAAAGAGTCCTATGAGCATTCGACCTGCGCGGATATCGGCAGGGTCGCCAGGCGCTATCCCGATATGAGTTTTCTGGTCTATCACTCCGGCTATGTTGCGGGCAGCGCAGAGGGGCCCTACGACCCGAATCGTGAAGACGGCGTTGACGCACTGGTCACCTCACTGCGCGCCAACGGCATTGCGCCCAACAGCAATGTGTATGCAGAGATGGGCAGCACCTGGCGCTACCTGATGCGCGACCCCGACAGCGCGGCGCACACGCTGGGCAAGCTCCTCACCTACGTCGGCGAGGACAACGTCCTCTGGGGGACCGACTCCATCTGGTACGGGTCGCCGCAGGACCAGATCCAGGCGTTTCGCACCTTCCAGATTGCCGAGAAGCTGCAAGCCATGTATGGCTACCCGAAAATGACCGCCGAGCTGCGAGCCAAGGTGTTCGGGCTCAATGCGCTGAAGCCCTACGGGCAGTACGTGACCGACCTCATGCCGCACTTCAGCCTGGATACCGTCGCACAGCGCCGGGAAGCCAGCCGCAGCGCACCGGACCCCCACTTTCGCACCTATGGGCCGAAAAACCGTCGTGAGTTCCTCAACCTGATGCGCTGGCAGAACGGCGAGGCCTGAGTCAGGCCCGGCCGAGCGCGGTACTTCAGTCTTTGGGGGCCAGCAAGGTGAGCACGCTGGAGAAATCCTGCTGCCCCATTCCCGCATCCTGCAGGCGTGTGTAAAGCTCGCGCGCCAGCTGGCCCATGCGATTGTCGACGCCACTCTGGCTGGCGATATCCATGGCCAGACCAAGGTCCTTGGCCATCAGGTCGACCATGAAGCCGGGCTTGTAGCCGTTGCTGGCCGGCGCTTTTTCCATGACGCCGGGATAGGGGTTGTACACCTCCAGCGACCAGTTGCGGCCCGAGCTGGCGAGCATGATTTCCGATAGCACCGCAGGATCCAGCCCGTTGCGCACACCCATTTCCAGGGCCTCGCAGGTACCGATCATGTGGATAGCAAGCAGCATGTTGTTGCAGCCTTTGGCCACCTGCCCGGCGCCTGCAGGGCCGGCGTGGAAAATGTTCTTGCCCATGCCAGCCAGAATGACCCGCGCCTTCTCGAAGGTCGCCGCCTCGCCGCCACACATGAAGGCCAGGGTGCCTGCAGCAGCGGCAGCAACACCGCCGGATACCGGCGCATCCATAAAACCGATACCCAGGGCCGCTGCCGCCTTGCCCACTTCCCGTGATGTCGCGGCGTCGATTGTGCTGCAATCCAGCACGGTCGTCTCCGGCCCCAGGCGAGCCAGCAGGCCATCATCGCCCAGGTAGACACTGGCCACATGCTTGCCGGCGGGCAGCATGGAGATGACATACTCGGCACCTGCCACTGCCTCACCGGCGGAGGCAGCGACCTGTGCCCCGGCGTCCGCCAACTGCTGACAGGCGGCCTGCGACAGGTCAAAGACGGTTACGCTATGGCCGGCTCGAATCAGGTTGGCGGCCATCGGGCCACCCATGTTGCCAAGGCCGATAAATCCAACTTGCGCCATTGTGAGGTCTCCTGTGCGGTTTAGAGGTCGGCCAGCGGGTTGTTCGGCCAGGGCGCCGTGAAGAAGCCATCGAGCAGCGCCTCCGGTACTTCGCGGGTGCTTTTGTAGGCCCAGGCCGGGTTGCGATCCTTGTCCAGCAGCAGTGCGCGCACGCCTTCAGCGAACTCGGGATAGCGCACCACATTGGTGGCCAGCTGCACTTCCGCCTGAAACACCTCACGCAGGGAGCAGTGCCGCGTGGCTTGCAGCTGGCGACTGATCCACAGCGCCGCCAGTGGCGAGCCGTGCGCCAGGCCATCGCGCGCGCGGGACAGCCACTGGTCGGAGGTTTGCTGGTTGACAATGTTATCCACCACCTGGTGGACGTCGTCGCCGTCGCAGAGGGAATTGATCCGGCTCAGGTGCGGCTCTACCTGGCCACCGGGCATGCTGCCGATACTCTGCTCGGTGAGGGGACGCAGGATGTGGCGCACGCGGGCGTGATTGGCGCCGCAATCCTCACGCCAGGCGCTGCGACGCAACTGCTCCAGCACGGTGTCCTTGTATTCGCTGGCGATAAAACGGTCCGCGAGACCGGTAAAGACGGCGTCGGCGGCGTTGATGGAGGCGCCGGTGAGGGCAAGGAATTGCCCCGACTTGCCGGGCATGTGATTGAGAAACCAGCTTCCCCCCACATCCGGGAACAGCGCTATGGTGATTTCCGGCATGGCGATGCGGGTGGCTTCCGTCACCACGCGGTGCGAACAGCCCGCCATCACACCGAGACCGCCGCCCATCACGATCCCGTGGCCCCAGCAGATAATCGGCTTGGGGTAGGTGTGCAGGGTGTAGTTCATGCGATATTCGCGGGCGAAGAAGGCCTCCGCTTCCTCGCAGGGCCCACCGGGCGTGGCGGTTGCAGAGCGGTGCAGAGCCTGCACATCACCGCCGGCGCAGAAAGCCTTTTCACCGCTACCGTCGATGAGGATGGCGCCGATCTCCGGGTCATCGCGCCACGCATCCAGCTGTTGCTGCAGCGTGTCGACCATCGGCAGGGTCAGTGAATTGAGGGTTTTCGGCACGTTGAGCGTGAGCCGGCCAAGCTGGCGCTCGGCACAGGCGACAAGCTCAACAATGACAGGGGCATCTGACATGATTGAATCCTTAGCGGTTTTTCCATTCGGGCTTGCGCTTCTCGAGAAACGCATTCACACCCTCGCGCTGGTCTTCGGTGGAGAACAGCTCGACGAACAACGCGCGCTCTGCCGCCAGACCATCGCCGATCGCCTTGTCGCGGGCAGAGTGGATCAGCTGCTTGCAGCGCCCTATCGAGCTGGGGCTTTGCTCGCCCACCTGCTCTGCCAGGGCGAGTGCACGCTCCAGCGCCTCGCCAGTGCCAACCACCTCCTCTGCCAGGCCAATGCGCTCCGCGGTGGCCGCATTGATGCGCTCGCCGCACAGAATCATCCGCTTGGCCCAGCCTTCCCCGGCCAGCCAGGCCAGCCGCTGTGTGCCGCCGGCACAAGGCAGCAGACCGACCCGCGCCTCAGGCAGCGCAAGCTGCGCCTGTTCTTCGACAACGCGCAGGTCGCAGGCCAGCGCGACTTCCAGACCACCACCCATGGCAAACCCGTTGACCGCGGCAATGGAAACACCGCGGAAGTCCGCCAGCGCTTCGAAGGCCTCGCCGAAAAAGCGTGTCATGCGCTCCGCCGTCTCCGGGTCGCCGTCGGCAAACAATTTCAGGTCCGCGCCGGCCGAGAAGAACTTGCTGCCGGCGCCGGTCAATACCAGCGCGTAGATATCCAGATTGCTGTTCAGCGCAGCAACCAGATCGCGCAGCGCGGGCAGGCTCTCGGTGTCCCAGGTATTGGCTGCGGGGTTGTCGATCGTTACCAATGCGGTGTGGCCGCGAATCTCGACCTTCAATTTGTCCGATGTGCTCAGGCTCATTTGATCACCTCCAGTGCGCCTTCCATTAACAGTTTGCGCGCCACGATCACGCGCATGATTTCGTTGGTACCTTCGAGTATCTGGTGTACCCGGGTGTCACGCACATGGCGCTCCATCGGGTATTCGCGGATATAGCCATAGCCGCCGAACAGTTGCAGGGCATCGTTGCAGACCTGGAAACCCACATCGGTCGCAAAGCGTTTGGCCATGGCGCAATAGGTGGTGGCCTGTGGATCCTTGTGGTCCAGCTTGCTCGCGGCGAGCCGCACCATCTGCCGCGCCGCCACCAGTTCCGTGAGCATGTCGGCGAGTTTGAACTGGGTGTGCTGAAAGTCGGCGATAGCCGTGTCGAACTGGCGCCGCTCCTGCACGTAGGCGGTGGCCTCTTCCAGCGCCTGTTGGGCTGTGCCCACACTGCAGGTGGCGATGTTGATACGTCCACCGTCCAGTCCCATCATGGCGATGGAGAAACCCTGCCCCTCAGCACCGAGCCGGTTCGCCACCGGCACTCGCACGTTATCGAAGGTCACCATGCGTGTCGGCTGGGCGTTCCAGCCCATCTTCGCTTCTTTCTTGCCGTAGCTGACACCCTCGGCGTCCGCCGGCACCAGCAGCGCGGTGATACCGCGCGCGCCGTCGTCGCTGGTACGCAGCATGACCACCAGCACATCGGTCTCACCGGCACCGGAAATGAACACCTTGCTGCCGTTGATCACATAGTCGTCACCCTCACGTCGCGCCGAGGTGCGCAGCGAGGCGGCGTCGGAGCCCGCACCGGGCTCTGTCAGGCAATAAGAGGCGAGTTTCTCCCCACTGACCAGCGCGGGGCACCATGCTTCGATGACGGCATCGTTGCAAAAGTTGCCGATCATGCTGGTCGCCATGTTGTGGATGGTCAGGAACGCCGCCGTCGTGGTGCAACCGCGCGCCAGTTCCTCCACGATCAGGCTCGCGTCCAGCCGGCCCATGCCCAGCCCACCGGCACTTTCCGGCGTGTACATGCCCATGAAGCCGAGTTCACCGGCCTGGCGTAGGGCGTCTTTCGGAAAGAAGGACTCCTCGTCCCACTGCGCCGCATTGGGTGCCAACACACCGTCGGAAAATGCACGGGCACTGTCGATAAACGCCTGCTGCTCCTCTGAGATGGAAAAATCCATGGCCAGCCCTCCTCAGAAGCGATTCATGACTTTGCCGAACAGCTCCTCGTCGGGCGGGATGACCTTGGTTTGCGCCAGCGGTTTGGATACCCAGGTCTCATTGATGAGGTCGCGCCAGGTGATGTTGTGGTTGATGCTGTTGCCGCCCCAGGAGCCACAGCCCAGCGAAAAGGTCTGGCGCATGCCGTTCCACAGGTTGCCGCTATTGGAGGCTGCCTGGGGCTGGTTCACCATCACCCGCGAGGTGCGCGTGGCCATCGCCAGTTTCAGGATGTTGTCATCGTTGTTGGAGTAGATGCCACAGCTGTGGCCCTGGCCCTGGTAGGCCTGAATACGGTTGGTCAGCTCGATGGCTTCGTCGATGTCGCGCACCTTGTACAGTGCCATGGTCACCGTCAGCTTCTCGCCCGAGAAGGGGTAGTCGGGGCCGGCACCCACTTCGGGCACAATGAGGAACTGCTTGCCCTCGGGCAGGTCGATACCCGCGCGCCCGGCGATGGTCGTGGCATGCTGGGCGACGATCGCAGCGTTCAGGTGCCCATCCTGCCAGATCACGCTCTGCAGCCGGGCCTTGTCCTCACCTTCGATGACGTAACCGCCCTCGTGCTTGAGCTTCTCGAGAAACTCGTCGTAGATGGATTCAAACACCAGCACGGAGTTGTCCGAGGAGCAGGAGGCAGCCAGATCCAGCGTCTTGGAGATACGGATCTTTTCCGCCGCTTCGTCCAGGTCGGCACTGTCGTCGACTGTAATCACCGCATTGCCTACCCCCACGCCCAGCGCGGGGGTGCCGGAGGAATAGGCCGCCGATACCATCGCTTCACCGCCGGTGGCCAGAATGCGGTCGCACTGGCGCATCAACTCGTTGGTCTTGTCCAGTGAGGGAACATCGATGCTCTGCACCAGGTCCGCCGGCGCACCCATGGCAACAATCGCCTCGCGCATGTAGTCGCAGATCATCTTGTTGGTCAGTTTGGCCCGCGGGTGCGGCGCGATGATGATGGCATTGCGCCCCTTCACCGCGGAAATGGCCTTGATCACCGGCGTGGCCTCCGGGTTCGTGGAGGGTGACAGGGCACCGATGACCCCGACCGGCTTGGCGATCTTGATGATGTTGCGAACCGGGTCCTCTTCGATCACGCCCACGGACTTGTCGTTGATGATGTCCATCAGGGTCGCGCGCGTTTTGCGGTGGATCTTGAGAAACTTGCCGTCGTAATTGCCGAGTTGTGTTTCCTCGACGGTAAAGCGGGCAATTTTCTCCGACACGCCTTCACGCGCCACCGACCACACCATGGCGGTAATCAGCTCGTCCACCTGCTCCTGGGTGTAGTGTTCGATGGCCGCCTGCGCTGCGCGGGCACGCGCCATCATCTCCGCAATTTCCTGCTGCACCGGATTCGGATCCTGATTGTGTTCTGCTGTCGCCATGGGGCGTACTCCTGTCGTACACGTGATGATTGGGTTCCAGCCACGACCTGCTACCGGAACTCTTATAGTAGCCGAGCAGACTACGCCGCGCGGGCGATGTGTCAAAGGGAGAAAATTGCGATAAACATGGATGATATTGCGGCCTAATCTGCCCAATAGACCGGGTTTCAGGATTATGTCCTCGAGGGGCGCAGCCCGGGCATCCGGCGCCCACACCGCAGCAGCCGGTCGCTCATGCAAATTGCACCCGCCAGCGCTAGACTGCGCGGGTAAACCAGCAACCGGACGGACCCGGCCATGCCGCGCAAAACCATCGACCTGCCCGAGCACTTTCTTTTCGAAACGCACTACGACGTACTCTATACCGACGTCAATGCCGCCAATCACCTCGGCGCGGACCGCCTGCTGTCCATTGCCATGGAGGCGCAACTGCGTTTCATTCGCCAGCTCGGGCACGGCCAGGCCATCGCCTTTGAAGAGGCCGGGCTGATCATGGCCCACGCGGAAACCGCGTATCTGGCTGAGGCGGATTACGGCGACCGGCTGCGAGTGCAACTGGGCGCGCGCGAGGTTGAGCAAAAAAGTTTCCAGTTCGTGTACCGCATCAGCAAGAACGACAGCGGCGCGGAAGTGGCCAGGGTAGCCACCACGCTGCTCTTTTTCGACTACCAGTCCCGCCGCGTCGTACCCGTGCCTGACGATTTCCGCGCCCGGGTAACCGGGGTACCGGAGGAAGCGCCATGGCGTGGATGACCCTGACCCTGTCACTCGGTGGCCTGGGGCTGCTCCTGCTGGGCATGGCGATGATGACCGATGGCCTGAAAGCCGCCGCCGGCAACTCACTGCAGGGCTTTCTCGAACGCTCCACCCGCACGCGGCTGCGCGCTGCGCTCGCCGGATTTGGCATTACCGCGCTGGTGCAGTCCTCCAGCGCGGTGATCGTCGCCACCCTGGGGTTCACCAACGCCGGCATGCTGCGCCTGAAGCAGGCCGCCTGGGTGGTCTTCGGCAGCAACGTGGGCACCACCATGACCGCGTGGATCGTGGCCCTGATCGGCCTGCGCATCAAGGTGGAGGTGGTTGCGCTGCCGCTGATCGGGGTGGGCATGCTGCTCAAGCTGTTTGGCGATAACCGGCGAGCGGCGCATATCGGCATCGCGCTGGCGGGCTTCGGCCTGCTGTTCCTCGGCCTGGGAATGCTGCGCGACGCCTTTATCGATGTAGCCGACTGGATTCCGATCGAACGCCTCGGCACTTCGGGTGTGTTGGGCATCGTGCTCGGGGTCGTATTCGGCGCCCTGCTGACGGCGCTTATCCAGTCATCCTCCGCTGCCCTCGCCATTGTGTTGACCGCATCCGTCACCGGCGTGCTTACACCCCTGTTGGGCGCCTCCCTGGTAATCGGCGCCAATATCGGCACCACGGCAACCAGCCTGCTGGCCAGCATAGGCGCCACAGCAAACGCCCGCCGGCTGGCACTGGTGCATGTGGTCGAGAAAATGTTCACCGGGGTGATTGCGCTGATCCTGCTCGGCCCCCTGTGGTGGATATCCGAACAGCTTTCCGGCGGTGCCGACGGGCGCACCAATATCAGCACCGGGCTGGCCCTGTTCCATACCCTGTTCAACCTGCTGGGGCTGGCGCTGATGTGGCTGCTGGCTGACCGGCTGCTCCGCCTGGTGGAGCGCTGGGTGAAGCAACCCGAACTGAGCTCGGAGCGCTTGCGCTACCTCGACGACACAGTACTCGCACTACCCGCGATGGGCGTGAATGCCATGCACTCCGAAATCAAGCGCGTGTTCAAGCAGCTGCTTTCGCGGGTGCGCATTATCATCGACCCGGACCGGGAGCCGGCACCGGAAGAAACCATCCACACCGGAGTGCTGCTCGCGGCCATCGCTGACTACGGCAATCGCATCGGCGCCCAGCACCTCAACAACGGGCTCTCAGAGCAGTTTCTCAACCTGAATTGGGCGCGCGAGGAATGCATGCAGTTGCGCGATCTCTTTCTGGAGATTGCGGAATTCTCCCAGGCCGACATCAATGCTGCACTGACGCCGTCCCTGCAGGAGGCGCTGCTCGCACTCATGCGCAGCGGCGAGCTCAAACAGTTGACCCTGGAGGGACGGAGGGAACAGCTGCAAACCGTCAAACGCCTGCGGCGGCAGCGCCGGGCGGAGCTGCTGGAGCAGATTGGCAACGGGCTGCTGGCAGCTCCGGAGGCGACCCGCCGCCTGCACGTGGTGGCCCTGTTCGAGGGCGCCGCCAAGCATATCCTGCATATCGCCGAGGTGATCTATCCGCACCTTGCTGCGGAGGCCGGGGACAGCGCCGACAGCCCCATCGCAGCGACGTGAGTCACGGCGCGCCGAAGGTTCAAGTATTTACGCCACCCCTGAGGGCCTGCCCGGAAGCATGGCCACGACCGGGTTTTTGCGGCCCAATAGGTCACCATTGCCTACGACAACCCATCGACAGAGTGTCCCGAATCATGCGTTTTCCCGCCATAACCTGCCTTATCACCTGCCTGCTGGGCGGCATCGCCAATGCCGGGCCTGTCAGCGAACAGCGCCTGCTCGCCGCCGGCAGCGACGTGGACAACTGGCTGAGTTATGGCCGCGATTACAGCGAACAGCGCTTCACACCCCTGGACCAGATCAACGCGGGGAACGTCTCAGAGCTGGGCATGGCCTGGTATTTCGAAACCGACACGCACCTCGGCCTGCAGTCCACCCCGCTGGCGATTGACGGCGTGTTGTACTTCAGTGGCGCCTGGAATACGGTATACGCCGTCGATGGAGCCACCGGCCAGATGCTCTGGACCTTCGATCCGGAGGTGCCGCGCAGCAAAAGTATCACCGCCTGCTGTGGCGTACTGAACCGCGGTCTCGCCGCCTGGGAAGATCTGTTGTACATCGGCACACTCGACGGGCGCCTGATTGCCATTGAACGCGCCACTGGCACGCTGCGCTGGTCGGCCCAGACCACCGACCCCAACCAGGCCTACTCCATTACCGGGGCACCGCGCGTCGCCCGGGGCAAGGTGTTTATCGGCAACGGCGGCTCAGAATTCGGTACGCGCGGGTTCGTCAGTGCCTACGATGCCGCCAGCGGTGAACTGGCCTGGCGCTTCTACACGGTACCCGGGAACCCCGCTGACGGCTTCGAGAATGACGCCATGGAGCGCGCCGCCGCCACCTGGA
Organism: Halieaceae bacterium UBA5085; assembly: GCA_002414665.1. Classification (GTDB taxonomy): domain Bacteria; phylum Pseudomonadota; class Gammaproteobacteria; order Pseudomonadales; family Halieaceae; genus Haliea. The sequence continues at coordinate 48,140 of DIAF01000015.1, read as the reverse complement.
GCGGCGAGTGGTGGCGCTACGGGGGCGGTGGCACGGTGTGGGACAGTATCGTCTACGACCCGGAGTTCAATCAGCTCTACCTGGGCGTGGGCAATGGCGCGCCGCACAACCGACGCATTCGCAGCCCCGGGGGCGGCGACAACCTCTACCTCGCCTCCATCGTGGCGCTGAACCCTGACACCGGCGACTACCTGTGGCACTACCAGCAGGTACCGGGCGACACCTGGGACTACACCGCGAGCCAGCAAATGACCCTGGCGGAAATCCCCTGGCAGGGCGAGCAGCGCAAGGTCATCCTGCATGCGCCCAAGGCGGGCTTCGTCTACATCGTCGATCGTGCAACGGGCAAACTGCTCTCTGCAGAGCCTTATACGACGGTTACCTGGGCCAGCGGCTACAACCTGGATACTGGCCGCCCACAGGAAAATCCGGGGCAGGACTATGACGGTGAGCCGGCCATGGTGTTCCCCTCCGCCATGGGCGGACATAACTGGCATCCCATGGCCTACAGCCCGGATACCGGGCTGCTGTACATCCCGGAGCTGGATATGGGCATGGAGTTCAACGAGATTGATGCCGTTGACTATCAGCACCTGCGCCGACACTACAACACCGGCTATGAATTGAGCGGCAAAGCCTACTCACAGGCCTTTACCCAGGCCATGCTCAGCCACTTGCCCAAGGCTCACCTGCTGGCCTGGGATCCGGTACGCCAGCAAGCAGCCTGGAAGCTCCCCCACCCCTACACCCACAACGGCGGGGTGCTGGCCACCGGCGGCAACCTGGTGTTCCAGGGCACCTCGGACGGCCGCTTTATCGCCGTCCGCGCGGACACTGGTGAGTTGCTCTGGTCCTTCCCCACGGAAACCAGCGTGATGGCAGGCCCCATCAGCTACCGCGTCAACGGCGAGCAATACATCGCCGTCACGGCAGGTCGCGGCGGTGCACTGATGATGAACATGGGCAGGAGCTACCCGACCGGCAACCCCAACAACCGTCTGCTGGCATTCAAGCTGGGTGCCTCGGGCTCGCTGCCTGCGACCCCCGTCCCGGAGCGCCCCCTGCCTCCGCCCATGCCGGACGCCAGCGACGAGCAGATCGCCGAGGGTCGCAACCTGTTCAACCGCTTCTGCGCGCGCTGCCACGGCGCCGATGTGGTGGGGGATGGCTCCATTCCTGACCTGCGCTACCTGGCGCCGGTCTGGCATGAGAACTTCTCCAGCGTGGTCCTGGACGGCCTGATGGAGCAGGCCGGAATGCCGCGCTTCGATGACGTGCTCGATACCGCCCAGGTCGAGAACATCCACGCCTACGTCATAGCACGGGCCCATGAGGACCACGCCTTGCGCACCGATCAGGGCTGGCTGGCACGCGCACGCAATTACCTGGTCGACAGCGCGGCACAGCTGGCAGCCTGGCTGGTCAGGAGGGACGCGGCGACAGACTGACCACCCGGCGCAGAGAGATCTGGTTCACACCCGGGGGGGTTACACGTTGTTACAGCCGCGCCACTGTCGTATCCTCCCACGCTCGGCGAGATGGTGGTCCCATCCTGAAATCTTCACGTATCACAATCCGGTTTCCATTTGGTTGGCCGGCCCTGGCGGGGCCGTTGCTGCTCGCCTGCCTGTGGGCGCCACCGGGCTTGGCGCTGAATCCCGATCGCCTGCCCAGCCAATACCTCTTCGACCGCTTCGGGCGCGAAGAGGGCCTGCCCTCGGACACCGTGTGGGTAGCCCGGTCCGACCGCGAGGGCTTTCTCTGGCTGGGGACCAAAAACGGTCTGGCACGCTTCGACGGCGTCAGATTCACGCTGTTCAACAAGCTCAATCAACCAGCCTTCCGCTCCAACGATATTCGCGACATTGAAATTCTCGCCGACGGCAGCCTCTGGCTGGCGACCTATGGCGGCGGCGTACTGCATTATGCAGACGGCACATTCACGACCTACACCACCGACGAGGGTCTCGCCGACAATATCGTGCACGATATCCTGCCGGCCGCCGACGGCGCGCTCTGGTTTGCCACCAGCCAGGGGCTCTCGCGCCTGCGCGGAAACGAGATGCGCAGCTGGACGCAGCAAGACGGTCTGGTGGACAACCGCACGTTCCGACTGCTGGAGGAGCCAGGGGGCGCCATCTGGGTCAGCACGCTGACCAACGGCCTGAGCCGTTTCGACGGCACCGTCTTCACCAATTTCACCGAAGGCAGCGGCCTCGACTCCACCCAGGTCCACTTGCTCCACCGGGATCCACAACTGGGCCTGATTGCCTCGACCGCGGCGGGCTCTACCTACCGCCTGACCGAATCCGGCCCCGTGCCCCACGACAGCGCGGCGCTGCAAACCGGGATGATCCTCCACTCGGCGCTGCGCGACGGGCACGGCAATCTCTGGCTGGGCAGCTATGGCGACGGCCTCTGGCGCGTGAGGAAAAACGGTACGCTGGAAGCCTTTCCGCTGGCCACACAGCAACCAGGTTATGTGTTTGAACTGTCGGAAGACGCCGAGGGCAATATCTGGGCGGCGACCATGCACGGCGTACATCGTCTGCGCGACAGCGATTTCCTGCAGTTCGGCCCCGCCGAAGGCTTGGCCGCCGCCACCTTTGTGGTGACACAGAGCCCCGTGGACGGCAGCATCTGGACCGGCACCGAGGGCAGCGGACTGTTTCGACTGGGCGCCGATCACAGCGTAACGCAGTACACCAGCGCGCAGGGACTCTCCAACGACAACGTGTCTTCACTGCTGGCCGACTCCGACGGCACGCTCTGGGTGGGCACCTTCGGCGGCGGGCTGAATCGCCTGCACCGCGATGGCTCGATAACGCACTACGGCAAAGAAGACGGCCTGCCCAATGTGCATGTGATGGGCATGCAACGCGATGCCAGCGGCCGGCTCTGGGTGGTCACCGATGGCGGCCTGGTCTGGCTGGACCCCGACAGCGGGCGCTTCATCGAACGTACCGACCTGCCTGCCACCCTGCTACGGGAGATTCGCGCCGATTCACGCGGTCGCCTCTGGCTTACCAGCAATAGCGGCCTGCTCCAGATCACCGAGAACAGCCATCACCTCTGGTCGGAGGCCGATGGCCTGGGCAGCAATCTGGTCAGCACCACCTACACCGATGCCAACGGTGTCGTCTGGATCGGCAGCCGGGAATCCGGCCTTGCCCGGCTCGATGGCGACCAGCTATTCCAGTTCACGCTGGAGCATGGAATGCCACAGCTCTCGGTACTGGCCATACTCGAGGACGATGCCGGCCGCTTGTGGATGAGCGGGGCAGACGGGCTGGTTGCCGTCGAGCGTGCCGCGCTGGATGCGGTGGCTCGCGGTGAGTCACGCCGGGTGCGCGCCCGTCTCTACGACGAAACCGACGGCCTGCGCTCGGCCCAGTTCCTGGGCGGTTTCCAGCCAGCCGGCTGGAAGGCCGAGGACGGTCGACTGTGGTTTCCCTCCAACCTTGGACTGGTCGCCGTGGTACCCGGGGACTTCAGCACGCTGGCTGCTCCCGCGCCGCCACAGATCGAGGAGATACGCGTCAACGGTGAACCGGTACCCATCGCCGACCCGCTGTTGCTGCCAGCCGAAGCGGCCACGCTGGAGGTGGATTACACAGTGCCTCGGCTGGGTGCTCCACATACCCTGCGCTTCGAGTACCTGCTGGAAGGTTTTGATCGCGACTGGCACAGGGTGGGCGGACGTCGCACCGCCTACTTTACCGGCCTGCCACCCGGATCGATGACACTGCGAATAGCCGCGTCCAACCATGATGCAGCACAGAACGCCTCCCCGCGTGGCGCGGAAACGCGCCTGGCGATCTACCGCGCGCCCTACTGGTACCAGACATGGTGGTTCTGGATACTGGGCACCATCCTGGCATTGCTGCTCATCCACCGGCTGTACCGCCTGGCAATTCGCCGCGCAGTGGTGCGCGAGCGGCAACTGGAAATGCTGGTCAACCGGCGCACCCGTGAACTGCAGATCGCCTTGTCCAAGGTGCAGGAAATCTCGCGCATCGACAGCCTGACCGGCCTCGCCAACCGCCGCTTCCTCGATGAGAACCTCGACAGCACCTGGGCACAGTGTGCGGCACAGCACGCGCCCGTCAGCATTATCATGCTGGATATCGACTGCTTCAAACAGTACAACGACGCCGCCGGCCACATCGCCGGCGACGAGTGCCTGCGCAAGGTCGCAGAAGCACTGCAGTCCGATGTGTTGCGCGACGAAGATCTCGTGGCCCGCTATGGCGGCGAGGAATTTCTCGCCCTGCTGCCCGGCGCCGATTCAGCCGCCGTCACCCAGGTGGCACAGCGCATTCGCTCACTGGTCCGGGAGCTGAAAATTCCCCACCCCAACAGCCCGGTTGCCGACTACCTGACCGTTAGCGTCGGCGGTGCCACCGCCTGGCCCGCCGAAAAGGGCACCCCGGACGAGCTCATCCAGCGCGCCGACCAGGCCCTCTATGCGGCCAAAGCCGCGGGACGCGACCGTGTGCGCATCGAGGAAAGCGACGGTCAGATACGGTAGCAGGGCCGGTAGTCGAACTCGCCCTCACCCAGCTTCATGCGCTTCTCCCTGACCAGCAGACGCAGCAGTCGATCCATGGCCCGCATCAACGCCGCTTCGCCGTTTAACTGATACGGACCGTGCAGGGCAACCTGCTCAATGCCAAAGGCCTTAACATTACCGGCGACCAGACCGGAGAACGCGCAGCGCAGCTGGCTGGCCAGTTCATGCGGAGGCAGGGCACTGCGCAAATCCAGTGCCGCCATGTGCTCGTGGGTAGGCACAAAGGGACGCTGCAGGCCCGGCGCAATCACCAGCTCCCAATTGAAATAATAGGCCTGCTGCAGTTTGCGCCGGCGCACATGCTGGGCCTGCACCGCCGCGCGCACGGCGGCACCGACCTCGTCGGGAGCACCCAGGATGATCCGGTAATAGTCGCGCACGCGCTCACCCAGACAAGCGATCAGGAAACGCTCCAACTCGCGGAAATACTCGGCACAGTCCCGGGGCCCGGCAAAGACCAGTGGCAGGCTCTGTGCGTTTTCCGGGTGCATGAGAATAGACAGCAGGTAGAGAACCTCCTCCACTGTACCGACGCCACCCGGGAACACCACAATAGCGTGCGCCAGACGAACAAAGGCCTCCAGCCGCTTTTCGATGTCGGGCATGATCACCAGTTCGTTGACGATGGCATTGGGCGACTCGGACGCGATGATCCCCGGTTCACTGATGCCGATGTAGCGCCCTGACTTGATCTGCTGCTTGGCGTGGCCCACTGCGGCCCCTTTCATCGGGCCCTTCATGGCACCGATACCACAGCCTGTGACGATGTCCAGGCCGCGCAATCCCAGGGCATAACCTACCGCCTTGGCATAGTCATACTCTTCACGTGGAATCGCATGACCGCCCCAACAGACCACCAGTCGCGGCTGTTCATTCGGGCGCACGACATCGGCATTGCGCAGAATGCGGAACACCTCGTCAGTGGGATCGGCAGCGCCCGCCAAGGGCCCCGCATCGCGGGAAATGGCGGTATAGACAATATCCCGCAGCGCCGCAAAGAGGTGCTCCCGCAGGCCGCGGATCATGCGTCCATCGACAAACGCCTGGGCAGGCGCGTTGAACAGCTCAAGGCGCAGGCCGCGAGGCTGGGGTACAAACTGCAGGTCAAAATCCGAGAAGTCGGCGTAGATCTGTGCCGCGTCGTCCTTGTCGCTGTCGGTATTGAGAATGGCCAGCGCACAGCGCCGATACAGTTCGAACAGTTCGCCCCGGGTTGTCGTGAAGGCCTCGATTTCCGCCTGCGAAAGCAGGTTCAGCGAATGGATCGGGTTAACAATCGTGTGCGCGCGTTTGCCCACCTCATTGACCTTCCGGGAAATCACCCCAGTCTCTGGCAAGCGGCACTTCCAGGCTGTTGTCCCCGCTGCGCAGGGGCTGCCCAACCATTTCATCGTAGGCGCTCTGGTGGCGCAAAAACAGCGCCGGCAGGGGCACGGCGGCAAGACGTTGCTTCATTTCCGTCACATTGCGCGTGCGCAGCGGCTTGCCGTCAGCTTCGGTGACCAGCAAAGGCTCTGCCCCGAACTCGGCGTAGGCGAGGTAGATACTGAAGTCCAGCGAATGAATGACAACGCGGGTCAGGCCCACACTGTGTTGCAACTGCTGCAGCGTGATTTTCACGGTATTCCCCCTCCTGCCGAGGTGCGGCGAAGTTGCTACGTTAACCCGATTGTGCATAAACTTGAACCAACCCGCGCAGGGCAAGCAGAACACGACAATAACAAACACTGACTCAGGAGCTGGAATGATCGTTTCCGCCTGTCCCTCGGGGCGCCCCCTCTGGCGTGCGGCGCTGATCGCCTGCGCACTGCCCTTTTCCACTGTGGTGCAGGCACAACTCGAGGAGGTGATCGTCACCGCCCAGAAGCGCGCGGAGTCTGTGCAGGATGTCCCCATTGCCATCACCGCCTTTGACGAAAGCGCGCTGCGCAGCAAGCAGATCAACGGCTTCGCCGACATGCGTTTCACCGCCCCCAACGTCACTTTCAACAAGGGCAACTTCACCGGCAACAACTTCCAGATTCGCGGCGTGGGCACCAACCTGGTCGCTGCCTCGGCGGACGCCGGCGTGGGGGTGCACGTCAACGAAGTGCCGCTGATTTCTCCGCGGCTATTTGAGACTGAGTACTACGATATCGAGCAGGTCGCCGTATTGCGCGGTCCGCAGGGCACGCTGTACGGCCGCAACTCAACTGGCGGCGCCGCCAACATGATGACCCGGCCCGCCAGTCTTGACGGCCCGGACGGCAGCCTCGAGGTGCAATACGGCAACTATGACCACAAGAAACTCAGCGGCGCAGTGAATATACCCGTGACGGACAGCCTGGCCCTGCGCTTCGCCGGGCTGTGGCTGGACCGTGAGGGCTACACAGACAACGTCTTCAATGGCAACGACGTCGATGGCAGGGACCAGGTGTCGCTGCGCGCATCCCTGCGCTGGCTGCCGACAGACACCACCCAGGTCGACCTGATGCTATCCTGGTTCGACGAGGACAGCACCCGCACACGCAGCCAGAAGACGCTCTGTCACAATGACCCCAGCGGCGTTATGGGCTGCCTGCCTGATCACCTGGACTTCGATGTAGCCAACCCCTCGTCACAGCTCTCCAATATTCTGGCATCCAACGCGCTTTTGGGGCCGCTGGGGGCGTTCACGCTGGGTTCCAATGTCCGCGGTGAGGTACCACGGGACCTGCGCAAAGTCGCCAGTGAGCGGGCACCTGTCTACAAGGCCGACGAAACGCTGCTCACGCTGAACATCACACAGGAACTGGGTGACTACACCGCGAGCTTTGTCGGCGGCTATCAGGACACCACGGTTCTGTCACAAATGGATTACCAGTGGACGGTGGCAGGCGCTTTCCCCATTCCGGCGCTGCTGCCTGTTGTGGCGCCCACGGCGGCGGCCACACTCTACGCCGATGGCCTGTGGCCCATCTCCGCACCCTCACACAACGCCACCGGCAGCGTTGGCGGCCATATCGATTCCTTCAGCCCCGGCCTGGAAGCCTACGACCAGTCAAACCAGTCCTCCGAGCAATTGTCCGCAGAGCTGCGCCTGCAGTCGGACTTCGACGGGCCGCTGAATTTCCTCATCGGCGGCTTCTGGATGGACGTCGACCTGGACAACCAGTACTGGGTGTTCTCCTCCGGCTTCGACTATTTTGCCAGCGTATTTCCGGCAGCCGCGCTGGGCCTCGACGGTCTGGGATGGGTCGGGCCACAGTTCAACAACGAAACCGGCGACTACGGCATCCGTTCACAGGCGCTGTTTGGCGAAATCTACTACCAACTGACCGACACGCTGAAACTGACACTGGGTGCGCGCTATACACAGGACAAAAAAACCATTGAGGATCGGCAGATCCTGTTCAACAACGACCCGATAACCGGCGCGCCGGTGCTACAGCCACTGGGAGCGGACCTGCCCATCCCCACCGCGACACGCCGCGAGAGCAATGACTGGAAGGAGGCCACCGGACGTATTGTGCTCGACTGGTCGGTCACCGCTGACACACTGGCCTACGTCTCTCTATCCCGCGGCTACAAGGGTGGCGGCTTCAATCCGCCCTTTGACCCGGTGCAGTTCCCGAGCCAGGAAGCGAACTTCGAACCGGAGTTTGTCGACGCACTGGAATTCGGCACCAAGAACACGCTGCTGGACAACACCCTGCAGGCGAACTTCAGCGCGTTTCTCTATGATTACACCGACATGCAGGTGTCCAAGATCGTCAACCGCACCTCCTTTAACGAGAATACCGACGCCCAGATCTGGGGGGGTGAAGCAGAGTTCGTGTTCGCACCCAGCGCCAGCTGGGTGCTGAACGCCAACCTCGCCTATCTCAACACCGAGGTGAAGGACTTCGAAAGCGTCGATACCCGCGACCCCACCGCGGGGCGCAGTGATGTCACACTGCTCAAGGACCTGACCAACGCCTCCAACTGTGTCGCGTTGCTGCCGCCTGACGTCTACACGGCCCAGCTGGGCTCGCGGTTCACCCGTTGCAGCGCGCTCGCCGCCGCCGGGGTGCCGATCACTGATGGCATTGCGCAGAATCTGGACGGCAATAAGCTGCAGAACGCGCCGGAGTGGTCACTGAGTGTTGGCGCGCAGTACAACCTGGCCTTCGCCGACAGCAGCTCACTGGCGTTGCGCGTCGACTACTACTGGCAGGACGCCATGTACGCACGGTTGTTCAACCGTCCCATCGACCGCATTGACGCCTGGGACGTCTGGAACGCACAGGCGACCTACACGGCAGCCGATGGCCAGTGGTATGCCAGGGCCTACGTCAAGAACATCACCGATGACGACCATCTGGTGGCCATGTACGTCACCGATCCGTCCTCGGGCCTGTTCACCAATGTGTTTTCCATCGAGCCGCGAACCTTCGGCCTGGCACTGGGTTACAACTTCTAGCCGCGACCAGGGGCGGGCAGCCCGCGGGCGAATTCTGCTACCATCGTGACAACGGATTTTCACGGTCGCTGCCCCCATGCCCAGACTACTGATCTACATTATCGCTGTTCCCGTGCTCCTCGTACTGGCGGCAGCGGCGCTGCTACCGGTGTTTCTGGATGAGGAGCGGCTGATACGGCTCGCCACCGAAACCCTGGAGCAGCGCAGCGGTGCCAGGCTGGAGGTCAGGGGCGATGCCGGCCTCTCCCTGTTGCCACGGCTGTCCCTGCAACTGGAGGATACGGCGCTGCGGTTGCCAGACGAGCAACAGCCTGAAATCAGCGTGCAGCAGCTGTCGATAGAGGTATTCCTGTGGCCACTGCTGTCGCGGGAGGTGGCGATCAAGGGCATCAGCCTGACGGGACTCAAGGTCATCGTGCCCGCCTCCGAGTCCGCGCCCGCCAGCTCGACGCTGAACCTCACCGATGCCGAGCTCGAAGCATTCTACGCGCAGCGTCGGCAAGCCCTGCGCGCCGCTGCTGAAGCGGGTGCCGGTACTGCGCTGGGTCTGCCGCTGGCCCTGAACATTGCCAATCTGTCGCTCAATGATGCGCGTGTGCAGCTGCTGCAGGCCGATGGCTCGGCACCGCGGGAAATTACGGTTTCGTCAATGACCGCCAGCGACATCAACCTTGACGGCCGCCCGGCGTCACTCAGCCTCGCCCTGCAGCTCACCGGCGAGCGTCCTGTCGATGTCGCGCTCGCCACACGCTTTACGCTCAGCGCCGACCAGAGCGCAGCCGATGTCGAGGAGCTGACCATCACGCTCGCTGGCGCCACCCCGGAACCCGTGGTACTGCAGACGAGCGGCACCATCACCCTGAATACCCAGCGCGCCGAACTCGCGCTGGAGCTGAACAGCGGTGAGATTCAGGGCACGGGTACGCTGGTCTACAGCAGCTTCGAGAGCCCGCAGCTTGACGCCCAACTGCGCCTCAACCTGCTGGACCCGGCATTGCTGCTGCTCGCCGGGCCGGAGGCCGCGACCACAACGCCGGACAGCACGGAAACCGGTGACAGCGCATTGCCGCTGGATGCCATCCGCCTGGCGGACACCCGGGCAGACCTGCGTGTCGAGCGCGCCGTCGTGGGGCCACACGCCGTTGACAACCTGCGTCTGCGCCTGCGGGCAGCCGAGGGGGTGCTCAAGATCGACACCATCACGGGCACCTTGCACGGCGGCGCATTAAACGCCTCCGCCACCCTGGACGCCCACCGGGCAACTGCCGTGCTGACCTCACGCGGTGAACTGACCGGGCTGGACACTGTCCAGCTGCTCGCGGCGCTGGAGTCAGAGCCGCTGCTCTCCGGCCTCGCGGACGCGCGCTGGGAACTGCAAAGTCGGGGCAATACCGGCACGGCCCTGATCCAGAATCTCCAGGGACCGCTCAACCTGACAACGCGCAACGTCGTGCTGGAGCAGTTCGGGGTTGAGCGGATGCTGTGCGAAGTGGTTGCCCAGGTCAATCAGGCAACACTGGCGGCGGAGCTGCCGCAGCAGAGCACCTTCCAGAACCTGAGTGCCCGCGTTACGCTGGGCGAGGGCAAGGCGCGGCTGGACCCCCTGCAGGCCGATCTGGCACACATGGCACTGCGCGGCACGGGGAACCTGCAGCTGGACAGTAACGCGTTCAACGCCGAGTTCCGCGCGCGCCTCTCACCGACGCTGGGAGAGCTTGATCCCGCCTGCCGGGTGAACGAACGTCTCACAGCCATCAGCTGGCCGGTGTTGTGCAGTGGTTCACTGGATGACAGCCCCGCCAGCTGGTGCCGCGTCGACAGCAAGGAGATCATCGCGTCACTGACCCGCAACGAGCTGGAGCGCAAAGCCAAGGAAGAAGGCGGGCGCCTCCTGCAGCGCCTGTTCAAGGACAAGGACTGATTTCAGGCAGCGCGCAGTGCCCGTCCCAGGCGGCGGCTGCCCAGCACATCGGTGAACTCGCCGTCCTGCCACACAGGCTCGCCGTGAATCAGCACCCGCGTCACCACGCCATCTGAGCGGTTCACCATCTGCTTGTGATCAAACAGCTCGCGGTGGATAAAAGCGCGGTGATCGTTGCTATCCCAGCCCTGCAGGGCCGCCGGATCCAGCATGGTGATGTCGGCCTGTGCACCGATCTCGAGGCTGCCGACGTCCAGGCCGAAAAACGCCGCGGGCTCGCGAGTCAAACGCCGCACCATGGCGGCAACGGTACCCAGCCCCTCCGCCTGAGCCAGCTTCAGCGACATCAGGTTGCCGTCAAAGAACGCCATATTGGTCAGGTGGGCGCCGGAATCGTTAAAGCCGGGCAAGGCATTGGGATGCAGCAGGTAACCCAACGTTGCGCGGTTATCCTTGTTACCCACATCCACCCACCAGCGGAACGACTTGTCGTATTCGCGCAGCAGGTGCAGCATGAAATCGACCTCATCCGCAGTGGGTGAGGGAAACCTGGCGAAGGCCTCACGCTCTGCCTCGGAACGGGCCTCGGCAGCCTGGCCGCGCTGCACGCGCTGTAACCGGTCAAACACCTGCTGCATGCTTTCGCCGTCCCAATCCGCAACCGGCGCACCATCGAAGATCATGCGCTCGAGGTCGCGAATCACCAACTTGTCAGGGAGCCCCAGCTTCGCCTTCAGTCGGGCCAGGTTGCGCCCCTTGCGACCGTGCTCCCAGTCGCGGCGAAACTCCTCCACGAAGGCCGGATCGTCCAGCAGTGCGCGGCGTCCGGCGACGTCGTCATACTCCTTGGCGATCAGTTTGCAGGTGGAGGGCAGCTCCTCGAACACCGGGCTGACAATACCATCCGACCAGAGGCGGAAATTGGTGCCCAGTGCCTGAAAATGGATGCGCCCCTTCAGCAATGAACTGTTGATCAGCCTGGAGAGGCCCAGGAAGGCATTGGACGCCTTGGGCGCGAGCACGAACTCCATCACCGACAATGCCGACGTTTTCAGTGGCTTGCCGAACAGGCGCCCGCTGCTGAACAGGAAATACAGCAGGCCCTTGAGCCGGTTCTCAATCAGCGGGGTGGTCTGCCATACCCTGCCGCGCCGGCGCACGACACCCAGCAGGCGTTTTAGCTCACTGTAACCCGCGAATTGTGTGGGAATCCGCTGGTCCGTGTGCGGTTCATTGGCCAGGTAGTGGAACGGCAGGCCGTCGGTGCTCAGGCCGAGGTAGCCCTGCTCCATCGCCGTATCCAGCAGAGTTTCCATACGGGCCAGCTCGGCATCGGTAGGCTTGCGACTGATGCTCTCCTGCAACCCCATCACTTCGACGCGCAGCATGGAATGCGGCACGAAAGCGCCAATGTTCGGGCCGAGTGCGAGATTGTCAAAGTGATCCATGTAATCCCCGGTGTTGTCCCAGGTGATCGCCTCAACGCACTTGCTGAGGACTTTCTTGGGAATGTTCTCGACGCGGGTAAAACAGTCGACGATGGGATTCTGGTCTCCCTCCACCTGCTGACCGAAGCAGGTACCCAGGCTGCAGTTGCCCACCAGTACGGTGGTGGTGCCGTGGCGGACCACCTCGGGCAGCCGCGGGTCCAGATCCACCTCCAGGTCGAGGTGCGTGTGGATGTCGAGCAGGCCGGGCATCAACCACTGGCCGCTGCCGTCGATCAGGCGAGCGGCCTCGGCCCGGGGCAGACCAGCCCCGCGCGCCGCAATCCTGCCATCGTGAATGGCGATATCAACTACCTGCGGCGCCTCTCCGCTGCCGTCAAAAACCAGTGCGTCAGTGATCAGGGTGTCCCAGGTTGTGCTCATACTGCTCGTACTCCATGGCTGTGTACTGGTGTTATGGGGTCAGGCGTCAATCTGCCATCCGCAGGCGGAGCAGTAAAGCGCTTCCGCACGACACCGGCAGGACCGTATCGGGCAGAATCGCCACTTGCGAAATTAATAAGCCTGCTTATAATAGACAACACTATGAACAGCGGGAGCCTTACGTGAGCCGCGCGCGCAACGACGCCACCGACCAGCTCAGCTTTGAGCTGCACACCACGGCACGCCTGCTGCGGCGCAATTACGACCGTCGCGCCCGCGCCCATGGCCTGACCCGCGCCAAGTGGCAGGTACTGTGGTCGCTGTCGCGGGAACAGGGGGTAAAACAGGCCGAGCTTGCCGAACGGCTGGATGTGGCGCCCATCAGTCTCACCCGCCAGCTCGACGTACTCGAGCAGGAAGGCCTGCTGGAGCGCCGCCGCGACGAGCAGGATCGACGCTGTTTTCGCATCTACCTGACCGATGCGGCGCAGCCGGCCCTGACCACGCTGCGGGAGCTGGCGGAATTGACCCGCGGTGAGGCGCTGGCGGGGCTTAGCTACGAGGACATCGTGCAGTTGAAATCACTGCTGGAGCGAATTCGCCTGAACCTGGGCAGAGAGGAGTAGAACGACTGTGTCACTGCTATTGCAAAGACGCCTGCTGATGGGCGCAGGGCTGGTCGCCGGCGCGCTGGTGGTCGCCTGGTTCCTGCTCGGCGGGCAGGGCAGCATCAGCACCGAGAACGCCTACGTCAAGGCCAACAAGCTGGCGCTGTCCAGTGAGGTCAATGCCATCGTCAAGGCGGTACTGGTGCAGCCCAATCAGCCGGTCGAGGCGGGCCAGCTGCTGGTGCAGCTGGAGGACCAACCGTTCCAGCTGGCGGTGGCAGAAGCCGAGGCGCACCTCGCGCAGGTGAAAAACCAGATCATGGTGCGACGCGCCGACTACGCCGAAGTCGAGGCCGAACTTCGCCAGGCCGAGGAAGACGCGGCGTTTTACCAGCGCCAGCTGGCCCGCAATCAGCGCATGGGGCCCTCGGCAATTTCCGAAGCCGACCTCGACGAGTCACGGCAAAAGCTGGCGCGCTCACAGGCCCAGATCGCCATCAACCGGCAGAAGCTCGCAGGTCTGCGTGCCGCGCTGGGTGGCAACCTCGACACCCCGCTTGAGGCCCAGGCCGACATACAGGTAGCACAGGCGCAGCTGGACCGCGCGCGCTATCAGCTGTCCCGTACCCGAATCACCGCACCCACCGCGGGCACCGTAGCCAACGAGGTACCCCAACTGGGCGAAATGACTATGGCAGGCTTTGCCGTGGTCACCCTGATGGCGACCGACGACATCTGGATTGAAGCCAATCTGAAGGAAACGCAACTGACCCACGTACGCCCCGGCCAGACCGCCGAGGTGACCATCGACGCCTACCCAGGGCAGGTACTGCGGGCACGGGTTGATACCCTCAGCCCGGCCAGCGGATCAGAATTCGCCATGATTCCGGCGCAGAATGCCAGCGGCAACTGGGTCAAGGTAGTGCAACGGATTCCCGTACGCCTGCGACTGGAGAGCAGACCGGAGGACGCCGTACTGCGCGCCGGAATGAGCGCCGAGGTGCGCATTGCGACGGACGCCCCTGCACCGCTGGCAAGTGCCCGTGCGAGCTCCGCTCCGGACACCAACCAGGTGGCTGCCAGCCCACTGTGAGTCCGCGCACCGCAGCGCCCTGGCTGGTGGCCGCCAGCGTCATGCCGGCCACCATCATCCAGGTGGTGGATACCACGATCGCCAACGTGGCCTTGCCGCACATGCAGGGCAGTCTGGGCGCGAGCAGCGATCAGGTCATCTGGATCCTGACGTCGTACATTGTGACTGCAGCAATCATGACCCTTCCGGTCGGCTACATGGCCCAGCGCTTCGGCCGCCGCTCGGTACTGCTCTGGTCGGTTGCCGGCTTCACACTCACCTCGATGCTCTGCGGCCAGGCCACCAGCCTGAATGAGATGGTCATCTGGCGCATTGCCCAGGGCGCCTTCGGGGCGTCCCTGGCGCCGCTATCGCAGTCGATCCTGCTGGACACGTTCCCCAAAGAAAAACACGCCTCCGCGATGAGCATCTGGGGCATGGGCATCATGATCGGGCCGATCCTCGGCCCCACACTGGGCGGCTGGCTCACTGACAGCTACTCCTGGCGCTACGTGTTTTACATCAACGTGCCGCTCGGCGTCGCTTCGCTAATCGGTATTTACTGCTTCGTGCCGAAAACGCCGACCGTCGAGAAACGCTTCGACCTGCTCGGCTTCGGCCTGCTGGCAGTGGCCGTGGGTGCGCTGCAATTGCTGCTGGACCGCGGCGAGCACGTGCTGTGGTTCGAGTCTCTGGAAATACAGTTGTATGCGGTAATGATCGGCCTCGGGCTTTATCTGTTTACTGTGCACACCCTCACCAGTGACCAGCGTTTCGTGTCGCCGGCACTGTTCCGGGATCGCAACTACGTCACCGGTGTGCTGTTCATTTTCCTGGTGGGCATTGTACTGCTGGCCACCATGGCGCTGCTGCCGCCCTTTCTGCAGATCTGGAAGGGTTACCCGGCGGTCACCACCGGGCTGGTGCTGATGCCCCGCGGCGTAGGGACCATGCTCGGCATGATGGTGGTGGCGCGACTGATGCAGCACATCGACCCGCGAATCCTGATCATCATAGGCATGTGCACGGCCAGCGGCACCCTGGCAGAAATGGCTCGCTTCACCATGGAAGTGGGGCAAACCACCCTGGCCATTACCGGCTTCATACAGGGGCTGGGACTGGGGCTGGTATTCATTCCGACCACCACCCTGGCCTACGCGACCCTTGCCCCGCATCTGCGTGATGAGGGCGCGGCCCTGTTCAGCCTGTCACGCAACCTGGGCAGCAGTATCGGTGTCTCCATGATCATGGCATTATTGAGCCGTAATATGTGGATCAACCAGCAGGAGCTGGCCTCGCGTTTGACGCCAGAGACGGGCCTGCCGCAGGGTCTGAGCGATCCGGCCGCGCTGGCTGCGCTACCCGGCGAGCTGATAGCCACGGTCAGCCGGCAGGCCGCCGAGATCGCCTATGTGAACGATTTCCATCTGCTCATGTGGGTCAACCTGGCAGCCATTCCAATGGTACTCCTGCTGCGCGTTCCGAAAGACTTGCACAAGGCCAGCGCTGCGGCCACGGAGGCCTGAGCGCAGAGAGAGCTGTACTGATGAACCGCACCGGTACCACCCCCATTTTTGAACATACCTTTGCCGACCTGCCCGAGCGCTTTTACCAGGCACTTGCTCCCACGCCGGTGGCGGCACCGCAGGCAATACGCGTCAATGACGGCCTCGCCCGGCGCCTGGGCCTGGATCCAGACTGGCTTGCCTCTATCGCAGGCACTGAATGGCTCGCCGGCAACCGCGTCACACCCAAATCACGCCCCCTGGCAGCGGCCTACGCGGGCCATCAGTTCGGTGGTTTCAATCCGCAACTAGGCGATGGACGCGCCATACTGCTGGGCGAACTGCGGGATGCGCAGGGCAAGCTGTTTGACCTGCAGTTGAAAGGTGCCGGCCCTACCCGCTGGTCGCGCGGCGGGGACGGGCGCTCGCCGCTGGGCCCGGTCCTGCGCGAGTATCTCGTCAGTGAAGCCATGGCCGCTCTGGGCGTGCCCACCACCCGGGCGCTGGCCGCGGTGAGCAGCGGCGAAACGGTCATGCGCGACCGCCCGCTGCCCGGGGCCATTCTGGCGCGGGTTGCCAGCAGCCACCTGCGGATTGGTAGCGTGGAGTACTTTTCGGCGCGCAAGGACTCAGAAGCCTTGCAACTACTCGTCGACTACGCACTGCAGCGCCATTTCCCCACACAGACCGACACGGACAACCCCGCGCTGGCCCTGCTCAATGCTGTGATACAGGCACAGGCGCAACTGGTCTCCCAGTGGCAGCTACTGGGTTTTATTCACGGGGTCATGAACACCGACAACATGTTGCTCTGTGGGGAAACCATCGACTACGGACCCTGCGCGTTCATGGACGCCTTCAACCCGGACACTGTATTCAGCTCCATTGACCACGCAGGCCGCTACGCCTACCGCAACCAGCCCGGCATCGCGCACTGGAATCTGGCCTCTCTGGCGCAGGCCCTGGTGCCTGTGCTGCACAGCGATGCAGAACAGGCAGTGGCACTTGCACAGGCCGCGGTCGACACCTTCAGCGACCACTTCCTCACGGCCCACACCGAAGGCCTGAACGCCAAGCTGGGGTTCACAGGTCAACAGGCGGATGACGCACGGCTCATCGAAGAGCTCTACACGCTGATGGCGGAGGAAGCCACCGACTTCACCCTCACCTTTCGCCGGCTGGCCGACCTGGCCCACCCCGAGCCCGGCAACCCGCAGGATATTGGCGACCTGTTTACCCTGCCCCCGGCATTCGATCCCTGGCTGGCACAGTGGCAGTCACGGCTGGCACGCGAACCCGGCGACCCGCGAGTGCGCCAGGCGAGCATGTACCGGGTCAACCCGGTATTCATCCCGCGCAATCACCTGGTGGAAGCTGCATTGACCGCGGCCACGGAGCGTGGGGATTTCGCACCCTTTCACACCCTGGTCGAGCGACTTGCAAGGCCCGGACAGTGGAACCCCGGGGACAGGAACTTGGCCATGCCGCCCGACACAGACCAGCGCGTGTACCAGACCTTCTGCGGTACCTGAGCGCCATGCCACCGGCGGGCGCCGAAGCGCGCTGCACCGCGTTTCGACTCGGGTGGGGCAAGGCAGTATAATGCCGGCTTCGCCCAGCCCACGCCTCGAGTGACGCCTTGAACACGCAATTTTTCGGCAAGACCCTATCCGGGCCCTTCACGATCCCATCCGGCATCGTGACCACCGCGACCTCGATCATCCAATATGTGTTCGATCACATGCCGGAGGTAGGCGTGGTCACCACCAAGAGTATCGGCCTCGCGCCCCGGCTCGGGAACCGGGAGCCGGTGCTGAGCCAGTATGCACCGGGCTGCTTCGTGAATGCTGTAGGGCTGACCAACCCCGGCGCCCATGAATCGGTCGCACTGCTCAGGCAGCTGCGCGTGCCCGCAGATCGCTTTCTGCTCACATCCATCTTTGGCGGCAGCCTGGAAGAATTCGTCGAGGTCGCGAAGTTACTCGCACCGGTTTCCGACGGCCTTGAGCTGAACCTGTCATGCCCCCACGCCAAGGGCTACGGCATGGCCATGGGGCAGGACCCGGAGATGGTGCGCGCCATTACCGCGGCGGTAAAGGCCGTGGTCGACATCCCCGTCATCCCCAAACTCACCCCCAATACCCCGAATATTGCTGAAATCGCACAGGCCGCCGCAGAAGGCGGAGCCGACGCACTCTGCGCCATCAACACCCTCGGGCCCGGCTACACCTCATCACACGGCCACCCGGTGTTGAGCAACGGGGCCGGCGGCATGTCGGGCAAGGGGGTACTGCCCATTGCCCTTAAATGTGTGCGCGAGGTGATCGCCGCGACCGGACTCCCCGTCATCGGCTGTGGCGGCGCAAGCAGCGCAGAGGACGTGCGCGCGTTCTTTGATGCGGGCGCCAGCGTGGTTGGCGTGGGCTCTGCGCTGGTGGGCATGACCACCGGCGACATGCAGGCGTACTTCAGCACCCTGCAGCGCGACCTCGACAACAACAGCGACCGGGCCGAAAGTCTGGTGCGCTACGACATTGACATGCAGTTCCGCCCGGTCTCATTGGTCAGCAACCAGCGGGTGTGTAGCGACATTGCCATCCTCACCTTCGACCGCAAGGTCAACGTGCAGGCCGGGGAATTCATTTTCCTGTGGATTCCCGGCCTGGGCGAGAAGCCTTTCTCGGCACTGACCGATGACCCCTTCTCCCTGGTTGTCATCGACCTCGGCGAGTTTACCCACGCACTGATGGATCTGCCCATCGGCACGGAAGCCTACGTGCGCGGGCCGCACGGTGTTCCGGTGGAGCCTCCGGATGACGCACGCATCATGGCAATCGCGGGCGGTACCGGACTGGCCGCCGTCTACCAGATTGCACGGGATTTCGGCAACGCCGAGATATTTGTCGGCGCGCGCAGCAATGACCGGCTGTACTTCCTCGATGAGTGCGCGCAGATTGCAGAGCTGCACGTGGCCACCGACGACGGCAGCGCCGGGTACCACGGCCGGGTCACCGAGCTGCTGCGGGAGCGACTGAGCGGCATGCCTGCGGAGGACAGGGAGGCGCTGGTGTTCTACAACTGCGGCCCGGAGCCCATGGTGCACGCCGCTGAGGCGGTACAACGCGAGTTTTGCCAACCCGGGCAGATCTTCAGTGCCATCGACTACCTCACCAAGTGCGGGGTAGGTATCTGCGGAGCCTGCGCCGCGCCGGATGGCCGCCGCGGCTGTGTCGACGGCCCATTTCTCTAGGAGCGAATTGTGTATCAGTATCAGACTCTCACCACCCAGGTTGACGATCGGGTTTGCACCCTCACCCTGAACCGTCCTGACCAGTTGAACGCGTTCACAGTCGAAATGGCCAACGAGCTTATCGATTTTTTTACACGCGCCAGCGACGATGACGACATCGGCGCCATTGTGGTGACCGGAGCCGGCCGCGCCTTCTGCGCCGGCATGGATCTTTCACCCGACGGCAACACCTTTGGCCTGAACGAGACGCTGACGCCCACACTTGAAGACCTGCGCGAGCGCGCTGACGACCCAGAGATAATCAACGGTGTGCGCGACACCGGCGGCCGGGTCACACTGGCGATTTTCGACTGCAAGAAGCCGGTGATCGGCGCCATCAACGGCGCTGCGGTAGGCATTGGCGCAACCATGACCCTGGCGATGGATATCCGCCTGGCCTCCGACCGGGCGCGCATCGGCTTTGTCTTCGGCAAGCTCGGTATCGTCCCCGAAGCCTGCTCAAGCTGGTTTCTGCCGCGTATTGTCGGCATTCAGCAGGCGCTGGAGTGGGTCTACACCGCAGACATCTTCGATGCGCAGGAAGCCATGAGCGGCCGTCTGGTGAAGGCAGTCTACACGCCCGATGAACTGTTGCCGGCGGCGCGCGCACTCGCGCAGCGCATCATCACCAACCGTTCGCCGGTTGCCATCGCCCTGGCCAGGCAAATGCTGTACCGCAACGCGGCAGCGGAGCACCCGCGCGTGGCGCACGAAGTGGACTCCATCGCCATGTTCTATACCAGCCTGGAGGACGGCAAGGAAGGCGTCGCCAGCTTCCGAGAAAAGCGCGACCCCAACTTCAGCGGCAAAGCATCCGCCATGCCCGATTTCTACCCCTGGTGGTAACAAGAAACGCTGCCACGCCGCTGGGCTTGATCGTTGACGCCGATCAGGAATCCGTCGATGCACTCTCCGGATTGCTTGCGGCAGAGGGTTTCAGCGCCCTGCATTGCGCCACCCTTGCAGAAGCCCGCGAAACGCTTGAGGCACATGCGGGCGTTCTTGCGGTGGCCTTCATCGCACTGGACCTGCCTGACGGAGAAGGTCTCGAACTGCTGGGCAAACACAGCTTGCTTCGGGACCACACCGATGTCGCACTGATACATGACGACGAGGATCCCGCGCGCACGCAGCGCGGCATCCGGGAGCAGGCCAGCTACTTCTTTCGCAAGCCACTCGACGCCGTATTCATTGGCGAACTGCTTCAGGATATCAGCCGGGAATACGCGCAGGAGGCAGCCGGGAACGCCGTCGACGACGGCGTGGCCATCGACCAGTTTGGCATGATGCGCGGTAACTCACCCACGATGCGCAAACTGTACCGCGTGGTGAGGAAAGTGGCGCCTTCCAATGCAACCGTACTCGTGGTCGGTGAAAGCGGCACCGGGAAGGAACTCGTTGCACAGACCCTGCATCAAATGTCAGGGGCAGATGGTCCCTTCGTCGCCGTGAACTGCGGGGCGATCGCCAGCGAACTGGCAGAGAGCGAACTTTTCGGCCACGAAAAAGGCAGCTTCAGCGGAGCAGAGCGGCGCCATGCCGGTTACTTTGAAAGGGCAGAGGGCGGCACACTCCTGCTCGACGAAATCGGCGAGATGCCGCTTGACCTGCAGGTCAAACTGCTGCGCGTGCTCGAAACCGGCAAATTTCGCCGCGTGGGTGGCACCGAAGATCTGCCGATGAACGTGCGCTTTGTTGCGGCGACCAACCGGGACCCGGAGGCCGCAATTCAAGACGGCGTGCTGCGTGAGGATCTCTACTTCCGCATCGCACAGTTCTGCCTGCGTATGCCGCCGCTGCGCGAACGGGACCGGGATATCGCGGGGTTGGCGCACGCGTTCCTGCACGAACTCAACACGGAGCACCGCACAACAAAACGCTTCTCTCAGGATGCCATCGCCGCCATCGAGGACTACACCTGGCCGGGTAATGTGCGCGAACTGAAGAGCGCCGTAGAGCGCGCTTATATCCTCGCCGAACAGACGCTCGAGCCCCAGCACCTCCCCGAGGGCCAGATTGAGCAAGCCGGCGAATTCTTGCGCATAGCCGTGGGTGAATCACTCCAGCAGACAGAAAAACAACAAATCCTTGCGACCATTGAGGCCTGCAAAGGCAACAAAAAAGCGGCAGCTGAAGCGCTCGGGATCGCGTTGAAAACACTTTATAACAAGCTCAAGGAGTACGAAAAGGACTGACACACGCGGGTCGGCACCCAACACGTCACCCCAGGTTTTCGCGCAGCAGCTCCTCGCCCCGAGCGGTCAACACGAAGCCCTGCCTGTACTTCACTCGAAACATTGCTGCCCAGGGCATCAGGACCGTGCCCTGCTGCGGCAAAGCGATCCGCGCGAAGCGCACAATGCCCGCGGCAGGGTCGATCTGCAGCTCCGAGATAACACCGACTTCAGAGCCCCGGGCGTCGTACACCCCGGCGCCCAACAGGTTGGCCGTTGGCATCGCCTGGTCCATGCTGTAACCCTCTTGGTACGTCACCTGTTGGAGGATGCATAATCCGCACCAATATCGACTGGGCCCGCAAAGACCACGTCATCACCACCGCAGACGGAGTGTCCTGCCTCACCTCCGCGAAGGTTTTTGTAAAAAGGTCCAGAACACGCGGTCATTTTTGCAAGCTCAAGACAACACCGACGGTACTCCCCGGCGTGTCAACCATCGTCCGGCACACTGGTTACGGGACTCTCGGGCCGATTACCTGAGCTTGGCATGGTTCTCGCTTCATCCCCGGTACTGCCGCTCAGAGTGTCTGTACGCCAGGCATCTGAAGGCGCGAAAAGGAGAGCTTTTATGCTGTATTGGGCACTTGTCTTCCTGGTTGTCGGCCTCATTGCCGGCTTGCTTGGCGCCTCTGGCGTTGCCGCGATCGCGGGGCAGATAGCATGGATACTGTTCATCATCGGTATCGTCCTGCTGGTCATCCATCTGGTGACCGGTCGCAAGCCGCCAGCGCCATGATGACTGAGCACCGGGACCGCAAGGTCCCGGCATCCCCCCCAACCGTCAGAGAAACCACTTTTCATTATCCACACGGGAGGTCCCATCATGTCACTACTGGACTCAGCCACCGAAATGATTGAAAAACGTATGGAACAGCTAAACCACAGGATTGAAGCAGAGCAGGCCGAAGCAGAGCGTAAAATGGCCGAAGCCGAAAGCGAGAAGGCGCGGGCAGACATGCAAACCGATCTGAAAAACCGCACCCGGCAGCTGCGAGAACAACTCGATGAAGCGGGCAAACAGCTCGCCGACGCGAAATCTGCCAGCGAATCACGCCTGCAGGAGATCATGGACAGCTTGAAAGGGAAATAGAGGTGGTAGGACCAGGCGGATTCGAACCGCCGACCTCTACCATGTCAAGGTAGCGCTCTAACCAACTGAGCTATGGTCCTGTCGTGAGGGCCGGGATTATAAAGCTGACGCGGGTATTCCTCAACCAGTTTCGCCAGCATAGTTTGGCCGCCCCTCTGGCCCCTGAACGCCACTACAGCTCCCCGGAACGCGGCTCTGGCACAGTGAATCGGAATGCGTATACACTCCACAGTCCAGTCATTCGAATAACAGGACACTGGCATGTTTGACAACGAACACCCGGCGCGGCGAGCGGCCCTGCTGTCGCGCGAGTACGTTCACAGCAAGAACAAGGCCGGATGGCTCGGCCTCTACGCTGAGGATGCGATCATTGAAGACCCCATTGGGGTTTCGCACATTGACCCGGCAGGCAACGGGCACCGTGGGCCAGCGGCGAGAGAAGCCTTTTGGGACAACTTCATCGCCCCGGTGGACATCCGCATCGAGATTCTTGAGTCTTTTGCCGCGGGCAACGAGGTCGCCAACCTGGTCACGCTGACCATCACCATTGACGGCGGCGAAGGCAAAACCTTGCAGCAGAAGGTACACGGCGTGTTCACTTACCACGTCAATGAGGCCGGCAAACTGCTGTCGCTGCGTGGCTACTGGGAGACCGATGACCCGCGCAATGCCCTGATGGAAGTCGCTGCGGATGGTACGTTGACCCCGGTAGCCTGAACGCTTCCCTCCCGTTAGCGGGATGATATGCTTGAAGGCATAGCAGGTGGCTACACACTGGCGCAGCGGGGATCGGCATGGCAAGTGTTCAACAACTACTCAGGGATATAGCGGCCGCGCCGGAGGGACCTGCGGTCGCTGCCATATTCGATTTCGATGGCACGATTATCTCCGGCTACTCCGCAACCTCGTTCGTCCGCGAACAGTTGCGTCGCGGCGACCTGCAAACACGGGAGCTGCTGGAACTGGCCCAGGCCATGACCAGCTTCGGACTGGGCAACCTGGGCTTTTCGGCAATGATGACCGTGACTACCCAGTTCCTGCGCGGCATTACCGAAGCCAGCTATGAAGAGCTCGGTGAAACGCTCTATAACGACCAGCTCGCGCGACGCATCTACCCGGAATCACGCGCCCTGATCAATGCTCACCTGGCCAAGGGGCACACGGTTGCAGTGATATCCTCAGCAACGCCTTACCAGGTCGTGCCGGCCGCGCGCGACCTAGGCATTGAGCACGTCATGTGCACCGAACTGGAAGTCGAGGACGGGCTGTTCACCGGGCAGGTGATCCGGCCAACCTGCTTCGGCCAGGGCAAGGTGGATGCGGCGGAACGCCTCGCCCGCGAGCAGGGCGCCGACCTCGACCAGAGTTTCTTTTACAGTGACAGCCACGACGACCTGCTGCTGCTGGAGCGTGTGGGCCTGCCGAGGGTCCTGAACCCGAACACGCGTCTGCTGGGCATCGCCCGAGACCGGCACTGGCCAGTAGCGCGCTTCTCCAGCCGCGGCCGCCCCTCGCTTTCGCTCTACCTGCGTTCAGCGGCGGCAACAGTGAGCCTGGTGCCCACCTTTCTCGCCGGCTTGCCGGTGTATGCACTGACCCGATCAAAACGCCAGTCGCTGAACTTCTCCCTGTCGCTGTTCGCGGACACTGCGAGCGCACTGATTGGACTGGACCTCAACGTCAAGGGCAAGCAACACCTGTGGTCGCACCGCCCCGCGGTGTTTATCTTCAACCACCAGAGCAAGGCAGACGTGGTGGTGATCGCCAGCCTGCTGCGGGCCGACATGGCGGGGGTGGGTAAAAAGGAAATTCGCGATATGCCGGTGATCGGCCGGGTGCTGGAAACAGCCGGTGTGGTCATGATTGATCGCGCCAACTCGGCGAGCGCCATCGAGGCCATGGCACCGCTGGTTGAGGCGATGCGGGATGAAGGCAAGTCTGTGGTGCTGGCACCAGAGGGGACCCGCAGCGTGTCACCGCGCCTCGGCCCTTTCAAAAAGGGTGCTTTCCATCTCGCCATGCAGGCCGGCGTGCCGATCATCCCCATCGTCATCCGCAATGCCGGAGATGTTGCCCCGAAAGGCGAGTTCGTATTCCGACCCGCCACGGTGGATGTTGAAGTCCTGGAACCCATCGATACCTCCAGTTGGAAGGTGAGTGAGCTCAACGAGCACATCCGCGACGTGCGCAACCGCATGCTGGCCGTGCTGGGACAGCCACTGGAGCCTGCCGAAAAAGCATCCAGCGGCAGTGCAAAGCGCCCAGCCCCGGCCAAAGCCAAAGCCAAAGCTGGCAGGAAGACCCCCGCAACGAAGAAAGTCACCACAGCAAGGAAAACCACAGCGCGGAAAAAGACGGCAGCCACGCGGAAGAAGACCGCCGCCAAACCGGCTCCAAAGGCAGCCGCTGTGCGCAAGCGAGCGGTTAAACCAAGGCCCAAGGCAAGACCCAAGAGCCGGGCTGATACGGTGCGCGATCAGTGACCCTGGAGGGCAAATTCGACCAGTGCCCATGGCCCCCCGGCAGCGGACCGGTACTGTTCCTGCTGGATACCAGCAACCGCTTTGAAGAAGAGTTACTGCAGCGCTGGCTTCACCAGCATGCCGCGACGGGCGCCGGCCGCGACTGCGAGGTGCTCACAATCGACCTGGGTGACGACCGCCGGGGCATCGATACACGCGAGCTGCGCGACCGCCTGTCACTGCCCGGCGAGGTGATCGTGGCGCCCTTGCGGGTGGCCTGGACGCCACCTCTTGCCGCGATCAATTCAGGCCCCCAGCTACGCGACCTGATTCTGGGCGATCCGCGACGCCCAAGCCCACGGCGCGCGCGACGCATCGCGGAAAAAGAGCCAGAGCGCATGCACCT
Organism: Halieaceae bacterium UBA5085; assembly: GCA_002414665.1. GTDB lineage: Bacteria > Pseudomonadota > Gammaproteobacteria > Pseudomonadales > Halieaceae > Haliea. Next base: position 22,686 of record DIAF01000015.1, on the reverse strand, counting down.
GATATGCGGCGAGCCGGACTCGCTGGGCAACCTGCGCCAGCGCTACAACACCAAGTATGCCCAGGAAAGCACCGTCGACAGCACCGCTTTTGGTACCTTTGTCGCGCGACAGGCCGCGGTGGTTCTGGATATCGCCGAGCGCCGCTTGCAGGGCGGCCGCTACAAGGTGCCGCGCTACGTAGCGGAAAGCCTGCGCGCCAACCGCAGCTACAATGAGGCCCTGGAACAGCTGGCGAAAGAACAGGGCACGACCCGCGAAGTGCTGCTGAAACAGGCGGCGGCCTACATGGAGGAAATGATTTCCATCCCCAGCACCTTCTGGCTGGATGTCTGGGCTCGTTTCTGCAGCTTCTGCCTGCGGCTGGGCTATGAGCGGGAAATCGTCTGCGACCCGCACGCCATCGAGACCATGCGGCAGACCGTGCGCGACCACCCCTCCCTGCTGCTCTGGACGCATAAAACCTATCTGGACGGCATGGTTGTTCCCAAGGTTCTCTACGACAACGACTTCCCGATGCCGCACATGTTCGGGGGCGCCAATATCGCTTTCGCCGGGATGGGCTTTCTTATCCGTCGCTCGGGCGGCATCTTCATCAAGCGCAGCTTTGGCGACAACGCGCTGTACAAGCTGACGCTGCGCCATTACATCGGCTACCTGATGGAGAAGCGCTTCCCGATGAACTGGTCCTTCGAGGGCACACGCTCCCGTCTGGGCAAGCTCATGCCGCCGCGCTACGGCCTGCTCAAATACGCACTGGAAGCCTGTCACGCCACCGATGCACGCGATATTCACATTATTCCCATCTCCATCAGCTATGACCTGATCCGCGATGTGGAGGAATATGCGACCGAACAAACCGGGCGCGGCAAGGGCGCCGAGTCCCTGCGCTGGTTTATCGGCTACGTGCGCAGCCTTGCGCGACCCATGGGCAAGATCTATATGGACATCGGCACCCCGGTCGTACTGCCGTCGGCACCGGACCCGGATGACAGCCTCGCCCTGTCGAAAATCGCCTTTGAAGTGGCGGTTGAGGCCAATCGCGTAACACCCATCACCTTCCCGTCTCTGGTGACCATGAGTCTGCTCGGTGCAGCACCCAAGGCGCTGACCGAAGCGGAGGTGGTGGAAGACCTGCGGGCGCTGCTGGACTGGGCGGAGGCGCGCTCCCTGCGCATATCGGCGGACTTTGACCGCGGCTACGCAGAACAGATGGACGGCCTGCTCGGCATCATGATCAACGAAGGGATTGTCTCCCGCTACGACGAGGGGCCGGAGGACGTTTACGCCATTGCCCTCGAGCAACACCCTGTCGCGAGCTACTACCGCAATACCGTTATCCACTTCTTCGTCAATAAGGCGATTATTGAACTGGCCTTGGTCAAGTCCACAGAGGGCAAGGATGCGGACGCCCTGGCAACATTCTGGGCGGAAGTGGATGAACTGCGGGACCTGTTCAAATTCGAGTTCTTTTACTCACCCACAGCGGAGTTCCACCAGGAGATCCGCGACGAGCTCGCCCGCTACCATCCGGACTGGGAATCACTGCCAGCCAACACGCCCGGCGGCTTTACGCAGCTGCTGCTGGGCATGACACCGGTGGTGGCCCACGTCACACTGCTCACCTATGTCGAAGCCTACTCTGTGGTATCCGATCTGGCGGCGCGTATGGGCGACGCGCCGCTGGACAGCCAGCAGTGTGTCACCGATGCCCTCACCCTTGGCCAGCAGCTCTACCTGCAGCGGCGCATCAGCAGCGCTTCGTCAATTGGCAAGCTGTTGTTCCGCAATGGCTACCAGATGCTCGAGCACCGCAAACTGACCGGCGGCGACGACCCGGAGCTGGGGCCGCGCAGGCAGGCATTGGCGAGACAGCTGCGTGCCTTGAAACGACGGCTGGAGGTTATCCGCGCGCTGGGCCTGACCGGGCGCGACCGAAGCAAGGAATCCCTGCAATGAACAACCTGAAAGTCGGCCTGCTCGGCGGCGGCTCCTGGGGCACCACCGTGGCGGCGCTGGTGGCACGCAATGCGCCCGCCATGCTCTGGGCCCGCAATCCGGAGACCGTCAGGGAAATCAACGAGCAGCACAGCAACGAAACCTATCTGCCCGGTGCGAGACTGCCCGAGAAACTGCAGGCCACGGCGGATATCGGCGAGGCGGTCGCGGGTGCAGATGTGATTGTGATGGGTATTCCGTCGCAGAATTTTCGCAGCGTACTGCAGGAAGTGCGCAGGCATATCCGCCCCTGGGTACCGGTGATCAGCCTGACCAAGGGGCTGGAGCTGGACACCCGCATGCGCATGACCGAAATCATCGCGGAAGTGCTGCCCGGCCACCCTGTGGGTGTGCTTACCGGGCCCAACCTGGCGCGGGAAATCATGGCCGGGCAGGCAGCGGCCAGCGTCATTGCCATGGAAGATGCCATTATCGTGCGCGAGCTGCAGTGCCTGTTTTCCAGCGGTCTGTTCCGTGTTTACACCAACACGGATGTGGTGGGCTGCGAATTGGGCGGCGTACTCAAGAACATTATCGCCATCGCCGTCGGCATGGGCGACGGGCTCGGCGCAGGAGACAACACCCGCGCAGCGCTGATCACCCGCGGCCTCGCCGAGATCACGCGCCTCGGTTGCGCCATGGGTGGCAAGGCGGAGACGTTTTCCGGCCTTGCGGGCATGGGCGACATGATTGCCACCTGCACCAGCGCACAGAGCCGCAACCGCCACGTCGGGATGGAGCTGGGCCGGGGGAAAACCCTCGACACGATTGTCGCCGAAATGTTCATGGTGGCCGAAGGTGCCAAAAGCGCCCCTGCCGTCATGGCGTTGGCCGAGCAACATGATGTGGAAATGCCCATCGCCAGCGACGTGTACAAAGTACTCAGCGGCCAGACATCGGCACAGCGAATCTTTCGCGGTCTGCTGCGGGTTACGGCCGGCGCCGAATGGGAGCCAGGCTAACCGCAAGGTACCAACGGAGGGAGAGAATACTCAATGCGTCTGCAAACCTTGTCAGCAGCAAGCCCCATTGCAGAAATACAGGCTGTACTGGAAGAGCAGGGTGCGGTCATCGTAGAGGGCTTTCTTGACACGGAGACGCTTGCGCGCTTCAACCGGGAGGTGGATGCAGCGCTTTCCGCTGAGGCCCCCAACCGACCGTTCATGAGCGATGTCTATAGCCACTTTTTTGGCCAGAAGACACGACATCTGACGGCCATTGCCGCTCGCTCACCGACCTTTCGCGACCGCCTGCTGCTGCATCCAATATACCGGCAACTCTGCGACGCGCTCCTGCTACCTTACTGTGCCCACTACCAGCTCAACTACTCCCATATCTTCGAAATCTGTCCTGGCAGTCAACGGCAGCCGCTGCACCGGGATGGCCTGTGCTGGCCCCAGTTGCAGGAGCTGCCCTATGAAATCGAGGTCGCCTCAATTCTCGCATTGACTGAATTTACTGCGGACAACGGCGCCACGCTGGTAATACCGGGCAGCCACCGCTGGCCAATGGACCGAGTACTCGACTACAAGGATGCGGTGCCCGCTGTGATGCCCGCTGGAGCTGCATTGCTCTACCTGGGGCGCACCGCCCATGCCGCAGGCAGCAATCGAACAGATGGCGAACTACGCCGAGGCATGCACGTCAGTTTTTGCCTGGGCTGGTTGCGCACGGAGGAGAACAACTATCTTGCAACGCCGCTGGAGCAAGTCAGGAACTTTCCCCCCGAGGTCCAGCAACTGCTTGGCTACCGGGCGCACGATGCCGCACCGACGGGCGGCTGCCTGGGAGTCTACAACATGCTTGACCCGATCGAGTTGATCGCGCGACGCGAGCTGTAGTGGCGGAGCTCACGATTGGCGCTGGCATTGACCGCAGAGCTGACGCAGAATACGCCACGGTATCGATCGGACCGTACTACCGAACGACAAAACAGGCCCACAGGCGCAGGACCGCAACATGAGAACTCTACCACTGGTACTGTGCTTGCTTTCGCTGCTACCGCTTACCGCCATAGCGGCGGGTAGCAAGTTCACCGGGCTCAATGGCAACCCCGACCTGCGCTCTGCCTCTGCACTGGTTCTCGACGCCTCTGGTGACGTGATTTACGGCAAGGATACCGACACCGTGCGGCCCATCGCCTCCATCACCAAACTGATGACCGCCATGGTGACACTGGATGCACAGCTGGATCTCGACCAGGCCATTACCATCACCAAGGACGATCGCGATGTGGTGCGCCAGACCGGCTCGCGTCTTGACTACGGCGCAACACTGAGCCGAAGGGACATGCTGTTACTGGCACTGATGTCATCGGAAAACCGTGCCGCCAGCGCCCTGGGCAGAACCTACCCCGGCGGGCTGGATGCCTTTGTGCAGGCGATGAACGACAAGGCTCAACAGTTAGGCATGCGCAACAGCCGCTTCGCCGACCCCGCCGGCCTGCACGGCGACAACCTGTCAACCGCACGCGACCTCGCCATCATGGTGCGCGCCGCCGGCGAATATCCACTGATCGCCGAGGCCAGCACCACACCCGGTATGGCCGTCTACCCATTTGCCAAGCGCGGCCCGCTGAATTACAACAACACCAACCGTCTGCTGAAAAACCAAAACTGGCAGATCGGGCTCAGCAAGACCGGCTACCTCAACGAGGCCGGGCGCTGTCTTGTCATGCAGGCGACCATCGAAGGGGAACCGGTGTCCATAGTGCTGCTGAATTCCTTCGGCAAGCTCACGCCCTTCGGCGATTCCAACCGGCTGCGCCGCTGGCTGCTCGCCGGTCGCTAGGCCCGGCGAACTTGACCCGGCAAGTCCGGGCTTGGAATACTGACGCGAGGTTTGCAGTCAGCGAGGTTTGCCATGCTCAATCGCCGCCAACTCCTGCTCATCAGCACCATGCTCGCCGCGACGCAGGGCGGCACTCTACACGCGGCTGCGCCTGCGACACGCGGCGAACCCCTGCGGCGCCCCATCCCCCGCTCCGGAGAAATGCTGCCCGTGATCGGCATGGGCACATCCCGCACCTTTGATGTCGAGGCGGGAGCGGATGCGGTACAACCCCTCATGGCGGTGCTGGAGGCCTTTTTTACCCGTGGTGGCCAGGTCATCGACTCTTCCCCCATGTATGGGAAGGCGGAACAACGCGTGGGCGACCTGCTGCGCTCAATGCCGGAACGTCCCCCCGTGTTTGCCGCGACGAAGGTATGGACCAACGGCCGCGCAGCGGGTATCGCCCAGATGGAGCAATCCGCCAGACGCATGGCCGTGGACCGGTTCGACCTTATTGCCGTGCATAATCTGGTGGACTGGCGCACCCAGCTGGACACGCTCAAGCGGTGGAAAGACGAAGGCAAGGTCCGCTACATCGGCATCACCACCTCACATGGCCGTGATCACGCCGAATTTCTGCAGGTCATGCGCCAGGAGCCGCTGGATTTTGTGCAGTTCAGCTACAACATTGCTGATCGACGGGCAGAGGAAGCGCTGCTGCCCACCGCCGCAGAACGCGGCATTGCCACCATGATCAACCGCCCCTACCAGCGCGGCGACCTGTTTGCGGCAACCCGCGGCGCCCCGCTGCCCGCTGTGGCAACAGAGCTGGGCTGTAGCAGCTGGGGCCAGTTTTTCCTTAAATTCATCCTCGGCCACCCCGCGGTCACCTGCGTGATACCGGCCACCTCCAGCCCCAGGCACATGCAGGACAACATGCAGGCAGGCTTCGGTGCCCTGCCCGACGCAGCGCAGCGAGAGGAAATGCTGCAGGCCTTTGCCGCGCTGCGAGCCAGCAGTTGACCCCCGCACGCCGCCCGCTGCAACGCCTGCTGTCACTGGCCTGTGAGGTAGAAACCAGAGAAGTCACTGCCACTCTCGCATCCTTTGTCCTGATACTGACACTGATGGCGGCATACTATCTGCTGCGCCCGGTCCGCGACGCGATGGCCAGTAACTGGAGCGATGCGGAAGTCAGCTGGCTGTGGACCTTCACTTTCATTTTCAGTACCGCCGCGGTCTCGCTGTATGGCGCCGCTGTCGCGCGTATACGGCTGCAGTATCTGGTGCCCGGCGTCTACGGCTGCTTTGCGCTGAGCTTCGTGCTCTTCTACCTCGCAGCCAGTGGTGACACACGCAATACACTGATCGATAAAGCGTTTTACGTCTGGGTCAGCGTTTTCAGCCTGTTTCATGTTTCCGTGTTCTGGAGTTTCATGTCCGATTGCTTCTCCCGCGGACAGTCCAAGCGATTATTCGGCTTCATCGGCGCCGGCGCGAGTGTCGGTGCCCTCGGAGGCCCCGCCCTTGTTACCGTACTGGCGGGCGCAAGCGGCGTAGAACCGTTGCTGCTCATCGCAGCGCTTATGCTGGTGCTCACGCTACCCGTTATTGCGTTGCTGCAAAGGCAACAGAACAAGGGCCTCGCGCAGGATTTTGTCAGCAGCGGGCGCGATGAGCTGGCGACCATCGGCGGCAACCCCTTTGCCGGCTTTGCCGCATTTCGCGACAACCGCTACCTGTGGGGGATCGCCCTGTTTCTGTTTCTCTACACCGCCATCAGCTCTTTCGTCTATTTTGAGCTGAAAAACCTGCTCGCGGCCTACGACGAGGGCAGACGCGCGCAGATCTGGGCTGCAATGGACCTTGCGGTAAATACCCTCACGGTACTGATAGCCGCCTTCGCCACCGGCCGCATGGCGAATCACCTGGGCCTGCCCTTCACCCTTGCCAGCGTGCCCGTAGCCATCTGCGCCGGCATGCTGCTCCTCGCAGCTTCCCCCGCTGTCGTCGTCGTGGTCATCCTGCAGGTGGTCCGGCGTGCGGGCAACTATGCCATTTCGCGCCCGGCACGAGAGATGTTGTTCACCGCGGTGGACCGCGAAACCCGCTTCAAGGCGAAACCAGTGATCGACATTGTGGTCTACCGAGGAGGCGACATGCTCAACGCCTGGGCGTTTACCGCGCTAACCCAGGGACTTGGCCTGGGTATGGCGGCGGTTGCGCTGATCGGCGCAGGCATTGCCGCCTGCTGGGGTCTGACCGGCATTTACCTGGGGCGCAGCTTTGAGCGTGAGTACAGCCCACAGTCCGGTGCACCAAATAGTTGAGCCAACCCGCACCGCGTGCACTCACCGGGGCGGCTGCCCCTAGCCCCTGTGCCCGCGAGGGCTATACTGCCCTACACCAAGCGATTCTCGGAGGTCACCACCATGGCCACAGCGGCTGACTACAATCTCGGACCCAACACATTCCCCCGCGGCTGGTTTATTGTTGCGGAAAGCAAGGAACTGGATGCGGGACCCATGGCCGTACGCTTCTTCGGCCAGGATCTCGCGCTATATCGTGGGGAAAGCGGCAAGCCCGTGCTGCTGGATGCCTACTGCGCGCACATGGGCACCCACCTGACCGCCAGCACCAGTGCCATGATCGTGAAGAACGGCAAGCAGATTGAAGGCGACTCCATTCGCTGCCCCTACCACGGCTGGCGCTACAGCTGCGACGGCGATGTGGACGATATCCCCTACTCCGAAGGCCCCTACCCCAAATCGGCGTCAATACGCTCCTACCCCGTGGTAGACAGCATGGGCTGCGTAATGGCCTGGTACGACCCGGACGGACGCGCACCCGACTACGACGCGCCCCTGCTCAAGCAGTGGGATGATCCGCAGTGGGTGCAGTGGGAACTGGATCACCTGGGCGAACTGGACATTCATCCGCAGGAAATCATCGACAATATGGCAGACTGCCGCCATCTGGGCCCAACCCACGGTGCCCCCTGCGAGTATTTCGAGAACGAGCTCCGGGACCAGGTGTATATCCAGCGCCAGGGCGGTCCTATGCAGCTTTACAACACCTACCTATATACCACCACCTGGTATACCGGGCCGGGCGTACTGCTTTCCAAGCAGGTGTTCGGTGACGCCGTCATGTTTGAGCTGATCGCCAACACACCCGTGGACGACGGCAGGGTCAAGGCCTGGCACGCTGTGCTCTACCGGGGCTCGGAATCACCCGCCAGCGATGCCGACAAGGCAGCAGCCAAACAGTTTCAGGCCAACGCCCTGGAGGCCTTCGCCGCAGACTTCAATGTGTGGAAGTTCAAGCGTCCCGCGCTGAAAATCATGCAGATGAAAACAGATGGGCCGTTCAAGACAGGACGCAAGTGGTACTCACAGTTTTTCGCCACGCCGGAGCAGGCTGCCGAGATTCGCAAGGACGTGAACGGCACACACTACACGCAGGGCCTGATCACACCGAAGGAAGCGGGCCACTCGATCGACGACGGCCTGCCCTTCTAGACCTTCCGCTGCGCGGAACCGGCACTCCCCCGGCGGGTCAAAACCCTCGCGGAAATCGGCTACACTGGCCGCCACACTGCGAGGGACCCGCCCATGAAACGACTGCTCATTCCGGCCGCTGCGGCCTGCCTGCTGACCGCCTGCGCCACCAGCCCGACGGGGCGCTCCCAGTTCATGCTGATATCCCCTGAGTCGGCTATCGTGGAGTCGCGCACGGCCTATCTGAGCACGGTTTCCGACCTCGACAAGCAGAACAAGCTGTCCAGCGACAAGGCGCTGGCAAAACGCGTCGCCGAAATCACCGGCAGGCTGGTCACCGTGGCAATGCAGGAATACCCGCGTTCCGCAGACTGGGAGTGGAGCGTCGCAGTCATTGATGACCCGAAAACCGTCAATGCCTGGTGCATGGCGGGCGGCCGCATGGCGGTATACACCGGCCTGTTTGAACAGCTCAAGCTGACTGATGCGGAATTCGCCCAGATCATGGGCCATGAAATCTCCCATGCACTGGCCAACCACACCGCGGAACGCATGTCCCGCGCCATGGCGACCACGTTGGGTGTCGTCGCCGTCGGCGCCATGTCCGATCGGCCAGCAGTCGCGATGGGAGGGGCCGCCATGGCCGCCAAACTGGCGCTGGAGCTGCCCAACAGCCGCACCGCGGAACTTGAAGCTGACCATCTGGGCATGGAAATTGCCGTGCGCGCCGGCTACGACCCGGATGCAGCGGTCACCCTGTGGGAGAAAATGGGGTCAGTGGGCGGCGGCGAGCGGCCACCGGAATTCCTCAGCACACACCCTGCCCCGGGCAACCGACAGGCGGCGCTGGCCGCCATGGCAAACGAGGCGCGCCAGCTGAACCCAAGCGGCAGCAAGGCCAGGGTGCAGCCGATCCAGGTCCTTACCGCCGACGCCCAGTAAGGGCTTCAGTCAGTGGCGCGCACATAGGTCGCTTCCATCAGCTCATCGGCAAGGACCTCGCTAAGGTAGCGCTCAGCGGCGGCGCGCGTTGCGGCGGAGCGTGAGAACTGTCGATCAAAGAAACCGCCCACCACGACCCGCGTGAGCATCTGCTGGCGCAGCGGGTTCATCGCCTCCGGCAGGGGGTCCATCGTGCACAGCGCCGATTCCGCACCGTAATTGATACCCATTTCCGGTGGCCCGATAAGGTCGAACCATGGCTCTTCTTCCGCACCCGCCATTGATCGTTGCACGATCCAGCAGCCCACCGCGTCCGGGTTGGAAAGCCAGCGCATGACAGCCGCGGGGTCGGCAAAACCTGCGTGGGAAGCGCCGCGCAGCGTAACCAGCTCGCCGTCAGGCACCTGTTCCGGTACCGGCTTTGCGTTGTCCTGCCAAGGCACAATGGCGTCAATATCACCCGCCAGCATCAGAAATGGCAGCGGGTGATGGCGATAGAACACGTCAGTAAATACGAAGGTGGGGCCGGCAATGGACAGAGCGGCAGAAATACGAGGATCGCGCATGTCCGGGTGGAAGGCCACCAGCGTGGAGGTCAGGCCACCCAGCGAAAGCCCGAGCGCGCCAATCCTCTCCGGATCAAGCTGCTGGTACAGCGCATTTCCCGGCGTCTCTGATGCCGCCAGCAGCTCGTCGATCAGGAAGCTCACATCGGCGGGCTGGTTGACGACATCCTGCACGCGTGGGCCGCCCGGGGCGCGCAGGTTGGTCAGCGGATAGGTCGGTGCGATGACAATGTAGCCGTGGCTCGCGAGGTACGCCGCCAGGGACTCTGCCTCCTGTCGCGAGGAGGAAAAACCGTGGCTGTAGACCAGCAGGGGATAAGGCGCCGACTCCCTGTTCTGGGGATACCAGAGGGTGGTTTCCAACCGGCGGTCGGCGGCACCGGGATAGTCGCCATTGGCGTCTGTGCGGCGCGAGACATCCACGTAGTCACGCTCCACCTTCACCACAGTCAAGGGACCCGGCTGCAGCCGTGCAGCACTTTCGGTGCCGGGCACGAAGGGCTCGGGCTGCTTGCCCGTGGCCAGCACCCACAACCCCACAGCAACCAGCAGCGAGAACATGAGCAGGAATTTCAGTAAGGTTTTCATTCGATCATCAGTACCTGTTGTCTGGCGAGAGTAGTGCCGCCTTCAGAAAGCGGGAATGTCGGTCTGGCTGCGCCCGAGTATCAGCGCATGCACGTCATGGGTGCTCTCGCAGGTGTTTACGACTTCCAGATTCACCATGTGGCGCATTACTGGATATTCAACGGATCTTCCCAATTGAGTCGCTGCCAGCGCTTTTCCTGTGCCATGGGACGCCCCTTAAGCTGCTTGTGGGCGCCTACGATAGCAGCCCCGGGCACATCGACAAAGCGCTGCCTGCGGTGTCCGAAGACGCGTTCCGTGCAAGAGGCATGACGGAGAGAGAAGTACAGGTAAACCGGGAGGGGTGGTATCAGTGAGCAGGCGCACCAACGGGCGCGCCTGCGGTATCAGGCATGCTTCAGTCGAGAAAATCGACCTCACCGGTGGCCACGTCATACATGGCGCCAACCACGGTCAGCTTGCCCTGGTCAACCAGCCCTTTGAGGACCGGACTGTCGCGGAGGATTTTCGCCACCGTCAGGGACACGTTTTTCTCAGCCACCTGATTGACCCACTCGGTATTGCTGGAATCACGTGGGCCGCTGGCCGTTGGCACCGCTTCCACCGCCTCGTGGATGTGCGCGAGGTTGCTGGTCAGGTTACCCATTTCCACGCCATCACAGGCACCCTTTACCGCGCCGCACGCCGTGTGGCCCAGCACCACAATTGCCTTGGAGCCGGCAACGGCCGCCGCGAACTCCATGCTGCCCAGCAGTTCAGGGGTTACCACATTTCCTGCGATGCGCGGGCTGAAAATATCGCCCAGGCCCTGGTCAAACACCAACTCCGGCGGTACCCGGGAGTCAATGCAACCCAGCACAATGGAGTGCGGGTACTGACCAGCCGCGGTTGCATCTACCTGCCCGGGGAGGTCGCGCTTGAGCATGTCGCCCGAGACGAAGCGCTCGTTGCCGGCTTTCAGCATTGCCACAGCGTCCGCCGGGGCGAGCGCCGCCTGGGTGATCGCCGTTTGCGTGATCGGCGCCTCCAGTGAATACGCTACAGGAGCAACTACGCCAACAGCGGCAGCCATTGCCAGTGCTTGGGAAAATGTCTTCAGGGCCTTCATGAATCACTCCTTCCTGCAAAATATCAGTCGACATAGCGTAACGACTGCGTTACCTTCGATCTATTCGAATTTTAGGAAAGTCTGATTCACTTTTATCTGATGAAAATCGCGCTCTACAGCGAGGTGTCATACTCAAGCGGGGTGACATGGCGGTCAAACTCCTGCATTTCCTGCTCTTTCATGAGGGTGAACACGCGCTGGAACTCGGCGCCGAAGTACTCCGCGATAAACCCTGAGGTGCGGAAGCGCGCCACGGCCTCCGGCCAGTACCGAGGCAGTGTCCGCGGCACCTGGTCATACGCATTGCCCGCAACGGGCGGTGGCGGCTGCAGCGCATGTTCCAGTCCATGCAGCATGCCGGCGAGTATCGCTGCCACGACCAGATGCGGGTGCGCATCGGCACCGGCAAGACGATGCTCAATGCGCGTGGCAGCGGGTTGATCCGCCGGCACCCGCACCGACACCGTGCGGTTCTCATAACCCCAGCAGGGGGCCTCGGGCGCATGGGTGCCGCGACGGAACCGGCGGTAGGAATTCAGGTGCGGCGCAAACAGCAGCATGCAGTCCTTCATGGTAGCCAGACAGCCCGCTATGGCCTGGCGCAGCAGGGGCGTGCCGGCAGCAGTACCATCGTCGAAGATGTTATTGCCGGCAGTATCCAGCACACTGCAATGCACATGCATGCCGTTGCCGGCGAGGTCGCCGAACGGTTTCGCCATGAACGTCGCACGCAGATTATGGCTGCGGGCCACCCCCTGGATCAGGCGCTGCAGCATCACCGCCTGATCACAGGCCCTCAGGGCATCCGCACAATGCAGCAGGTTGATTTCATACTGCGACGGCGCGCCTTCCTTGATCAGGGTATCCACCGGCAGCTGCTGCAACGTGCAGGCGTCGCGTATGGCGTGCATCAGCGGCGCCACGTCCGCCATGGTGTCCAGGCCATAGGTTTGCCCGGCATGCAGCTGACCGCCCACCCGGTCCGACTGGGTGTGCTGCGGCCGCCCGAGACTGTCGCTCCCGGAGCCGAGCAGGTAAAACTCCATCTCCGTCGCCAGCACCGGCGTCAACCCTCGTTGCGCGAACCGTTGCAGAATATTCCGCAGGATGAACCGGGCATCCAGGGCGCCGGGGCTGCCATCGGCCTCGCGCATGGACATCAACACCTGGCCGGTGGGCCGCGCCATCCAGGGTACTCGCGCCAGCGTGCCGACGTCCGCCTCGCAGAAACCATCGCCATCCCCGCCCGCGGCGATCCAGGCCTCGATATCACGTCCCCAGGCATCGAAGGCCACGGAGCTGGCAGGCAGCTTCAACTCGCCTGCGATCACCTTGTGGATCTTGTCCCGGTTTATCCATTTGCCGCGCATGCCGCCACCGAGATCCGGCAGCATGACTTCAAACACTTCGATATCCGGGTTGCCCTGCAAAAAGTCCTGCAGGTGCTGCTGCGAATTGTCCATCGTGCTGGTTTTCCTGTGTGCTGCAACCCGGCCCAGCCATCAGGCTCGCCCGGCCGGTGTCCCCGGCAAAAACACCGGGTGGGGGTAGTGGATTCGCTGTGGCCCTGTGCCACACTTGACCTACTCTACATTAAACTACGCTCCACGCCTGCGCGGCCATACCGGGCCCGGGCAGAGACACAGGACAGCCGGCATGCACAACGACGCTCCCAACCTGAAAGACCTCGACCGTTCGCACCACTTCCACCCGTTCACCGATCTGCGTGACTACGCGGCGAGTGGTGGACGCATCGTCAACCGCGCCGAGCATATCTACATCTATGACACTGACGGCAACAAGCTGCTGGATGGCATGTCCGGCCTCTGGTGCTGCAACCTGGGCTACAGCCAGCACCAGATCGTGGAGGCCATCTATCGGCAGCTGCAGGAGCTGCCCTTCTACAACAACTTTTTTCGCTGCTCCAACCAGCCCGCCGTTGAACTGGCCATAGCCCTGGTCGAGATCACCCCGGAGCGCTTCAACCACGTCTTTTTCACGAACTCCGGATCGGAGGCCAACGACACCAATATCCGCCTGGTGCATCGCTATTACGACCTGCTCGGCAAACCGGAGAAAAAACACTTTATCAGCCGCAGGAACGCCTACCACGGCTCTACCATCGCCGCCGGCTCCCTGGGCGGCATGAGCGCCATGCACCAGCAGGTATGGGGACTCAACTACGTGCACCATATCAACCAGCCGCACTGGTTCACCGAGGGCGGCGACCTGTCGCCAGACGAGTTCGGCATCAAGGTGGCGCGCGAGCTGGAAGCGAAAATCGACGAGCTGGGTGAAGAGAATGTCGCAGCCTTCATTGCCGAACCGGTACAGGGCGCAGGGGGTGTGATTGTGCCGCCAGATACCTACTGGCCCGAAATCCAGCGCATTTGCGACGAGCGCGACATCCTGCTGATCGCCGACGAAGTGATTTGTGGCTTTGGCCGCACCGGACAATGGTTTGGCAGCGACACCTACGGCATTCGGCCGCAGCTGATGACCTTCGCCAAGGCTATCACCAATGGCTATATCCCGCTGGGCGGCGTCATGATCAGCGACCAGATTGCTGATGTGCTGCTGGCCCATGGCGGCGAATTCACCCACGGGCTTACCTACTCCGGTCACCCGGCATCCTGCGCCGCGGGCATTGCCACCCTGCGTACACTGCGTGAGACCAACATCATCCAGACGGCAGCGGAACAGGTCGCCCCGCACTTCCAGAGCCAGCTGCAAACCCTGCAGGATCACCCCATCGTCGGCCAGGTACGGGGCCGGGGCATGTTCGCCGCCGTGGAACTGGTGCGAGACAAACACTCCCGGGAGCGCCTGGCGCCCGACAGCCAGGCTGCTGTGTACTGCCGCGATCGAGCCAACAGCAATGGCCTGATGGTGCGCCAGACGGGCGATGCCATGATCATGGCGCCGCCACTGGTCAGTCAGCGGGCGGAGATCGACACGCTGGTGGAAAAGCTGCTGCAGGCGCTGGACGAAACCGCGGCACACTACGGCGTGAAGTAGGCGCAAGCCGCCACGGGTGCCGGTTATCGCGCGGGCGGGACCCTGACGATCCGGTCCGGGGCGGCAGATGTCCGCAGCAGGCCTAACTATTCAGCCTCCCCCGTGGTGACCCCCGACTGCACGCCGCTTAGACTGCGGCATAACGACAATAAACCCGGGGAGAGCAACATGAGTACAGAACGCCAGAAACTGAACAAGACCACCATGGGCATCAAAGAAGGGCTGCCACTGGAAGCCACAGGGACCGATATCGAAGGTCTGCGTCGCAATATTCAGCAGCTCATGGATCTGGAAGCGATCAAACAGCTCAAGCACGCCTACTTCCGCTGCATCGACACCGCGAACCTGGAAGAACTGGCACCGCTATTCCACAAGGATGTTGAGGTGCACTTCAAGGGCGGCACCTACGAGTGGAAGGTGAACGGCCGCGATGACTACCTGGCCAACATCGGCGGTGCCTTTAATGCGGGCACGATCGGACACCACAACGGCCACCAGCCTGAAATCCAGATTCTCAGCGCCAGCGAGGCTACCGGCATCTGGTATCTTGCAGACCACATGTGGCAGCTGGAATACAAGTCATTGACCACCGGTACTGCTCTGTACTGGGACCGCTACGTCAAGGAGGACGGCCGCTGGCTGATCCGCGAGACCCGCTACGAGCGTCTCTACGAGATCAACGAACCGCTGGCCGCCACCCCCACCCTGAGTTCCCACTACCTGGGCGTGCACGGCAGCAAGCCAAGCCACTGACAGCAGGCTGATCCGGCGGCCGGGGTGCGGCGTAACAAGGCACCCATCACGTGGGATTACCCGCATGAGCAACCCCGTCGCCGACAGCTCGACAGTACCGCTACCCTTCGCCCGCCAGCTTACCGAGAAGGCGTGGTTCAACGCCCTGTGGTTTCAGACCACCTGGTTCTGTGCGGTGCTTGGCCAGGATATCCTGCTGGCCGTCACCCTCGGGTTGATCGGGCTGCATTTCGCCCTGGTGCCACTGCGACGCCGCGAGTTCCGCCAACTTGCCCTGCTGGGCGGTATAGGCATGGCGGTGGATGCCAGCCTCAGCGCGCTGGGTATGTTCCGGTTCCCTGGCGGTGTCCTCCTGCCCCTGTGGCTCTGTGGGTTGTGGCTGGCATTCGCCACCACCCTGGGTCGGAGCCTCGTGTTCTTCGCCAGCCGCCCATGGTTGACAGCCGCCGCCGGCGCACTTGTGCTGCCATTCAATTACTATGCGGGCAGCCGGCTCGGGGCCGTGGAATTCGGCTGGCCGCTGTGGCAGAGCCTGCTCACCATGAGCGCAATCTGGTCGCTCACCCTGCCCGCGCTATACTACCTGCAGCAACGTTTCTTTCAGGCCAAGGAGTAGCAAACCCATGAAACGCCTGTGCACGAGCCTTCTAGTCAGCCTTGCCTGCGCCCTCGCGGTGCCGGGCGCGACATCTGCCAGCGACACTCCGCATACAGGTAGCCTGCAGCTGGTGGGCGAGGCGCGCCTCAACGTCATGTTCTGGTCGGTCTACGACTCCAGGCTGTACACCGCCAACGGCCGCTACGAGCCCGACCAGCGGCCATTACGTCTGGAAATCCAGTACCTCCGTGATTTCGAGGCGAAGGCCCTGGTACAGCGCACCGGCGAAGAGTGGGATCACCTGCAACTGTCACACGAACACCGCGATCAGTGGCTGCAACAGCTCGCCACCCTGTGGCCGGATGTGGGCAAGAACGATGTGATAGCGCTGGAGATCGATGCAGATAACCGCAGCACGTTCTTTTTCAACAATGAAGCACTGGGCGTCATTGACGATGCTGACTTCGGAGAGCATTTCGTTGCCATCTGGCTCTCGCCCGATACCAGCCGCCCGGCCCTGCGCGAGGCCCTGATCGGCAGCCTTTAGGGGCTCCGGCCCTGGGGGCTCGCACCTAGCACCGGCAGCCGTTGCGCCAGCCCCTGCAACACAGCCTCCAGCGGCCCACGGTTGGCTTCAATGAGGGCCAGGGCACAAGCGCCTGTCCGCCGCCGCAGGTCACTGTCGGCAAACAGGGCCTGCACGGCGCTGGCCAGGCTGTCGGCGCCTGTCACCGGCACCAGGCCACCGGCCTCATCCAATGCGGCGTAGATCGCTTCGAAGTTGAAGACGTGGGGGCCTGCCAGCACAGGCATACCCCAGGCCGCCGGTTCAAGCGGGTTGTGCCCACCGCGCTGAATCAGCGAACCTGCCACAAAGGCGATATCCGCCGCGCCGTAAAGCAGCAGCAGTTCGCCCATCGTGTCACCCAGATACACCTGGGTGCCTGGCGCCAGGGCGTTGTCCCCGCCTGCGGAGCGCCGGACCAGTGGGAAGCCGTCCGCCTGTACCCGCTGGGCAACAGCCTCGAAACGTTCCGGGTGACGCGGCACCAGCATCAGCAGGGCCTCGGGCCAGCGCTCCAGCACCCGCCGGTGCGCGGCGAGAATCTGCTCGTCCTCCCCGTCGTGGGTACTGGCCGCTATCCACACCGGACGGGATTCGCCCAGCTGGCGACGCAAGCTCAGCGCCGACGCGCGCAATACAGTGTCGACCACCACATCGAACTTGATACTGCCGGTCACCGACACCCGCTCGCCGGAAGCGCCGATTTCCCGAAAACGCCGCGCATCGTCCGCACCCTGCGCGGCAATCCAGGCAAGCTGCGCGACCATGGGGTGCACCAGCCCGGCGATGCGCCGATAGCCCCGCGCCGAGCGCTCCGACAGCCTGGCATTCACCAGCGCCACGGGAATTCCGCGCTCCTCTGTCAGGGCCACCATGTTCGGCCACAGCTCGGTTTCCATGATGATCAGGGCGGCCGGACGCGCCCTGTCCAGGAACCGTGATACCGCGCCCGGCGTGTCATACGGGGAAAACGCATACTGTATGCGGTCACCGAACAGGGCCCGGGCCCGCGCCGAACCGGTGGCGGTCATGGCGGTCATGAGGATACGGCAACCGGGGTGGCGCCGCAGCAGGGCATCGACCAGGGGCGCGGCGGCGATGGTCTCACCCACGGACACGGCGTGTACCCAGATGACGGGGCCGGGGGCCGGGGCCACCCAGCCGAGACGCTCGCGCCAGTTGCCGCGCAGGGCGGCATTACCCCGGCTCGCCCACCACAGCTGCAGCAACACCAGGGGCAGTGCAAGGCGAAACACGAAAGAATACAACGCGCGCAGCATGGCAATTCCGAAACACAGGACAGCCCGCATTCTACCCAATGCCCGCGCCCGCTGCCGCAGAACTATTCCCGCCTGACCCCGCAGGGCTGTTAAACTCCCGGCTCCGTTCAATGACTGAGAGTGTGCCACCACGTGAGCACCCCACGGCAACGCATCCGCGACACGCGCTACGGCAGTTACCTGCACCCCCGCTGGTGGCCGACCTGGTTGTTGATCGGGCTGATGTGGCTGCTGTCACGGCTGCCGCTCCGGGCGCAGTGGTGGCTGGGCAAGGGCGTGGGAGAACTGGCCTACCGGGCCCTGCCGCGCCGCAGGCACATCGCCGAAGTCAACATTCGCCTGTGCTTTCCGGAACTGAGCGCGGGGGAGCAGGCAAGCCTGGTACGGCGCGCCTTTCACTCCAATGGCATCGGCATTCTGGAGATCGGCCTCGCCTGGTTTCGTGACCCGGCCGCGTTCCTGCCGCAGACACGGGTGTACGGCCTGGAGCACGTTGAACGGGCGCTGGCGCAGGGCAAGGGCATTCTGGCACTCGGTGGACATTACAGTTCGCTGGATCTGTGCGGCACCCTGGTGACTGAATTTGTCGAAGCAGACGTCATGCAACGCGACCACAACAACGCCCTGCTCAATGCCGTGATGACCCGCGCCCGCGAGCGCCGCTACGGGGTGGCGCTGTCGGCCAAGGACCTGCGTGGCCTGCTGCGACAGCTGCGGGCAAACCGCACGGTATGGTACGCCACCGACCAGGATTATGGCCGCAAGGGCATCGTTTTCGCCCCCTTCTTTGGCGTCGAAACCGCTTCCATCACCGCGACGTCCCGCATTGCCGAGCGCAGCGGCTGTGCAGTCATGCCCTTCAGTCATTTTCGCCGCAGCGACGGTGTGCCCGGCTACGACATCTACTTCCATCCGCCGCTGGAGCACTTCCCTTCCGGTGACGACGAGGCCGATGCAAGCCTGGTCAACGCCACCATCGAACGGGAGGTGCGCCGTCATCCGGAGCAATACCTGTGGATGCACCGACGCTTCAAGACCCGCCCCAGCCCCCAGGATGCCGACCCCTATTGCAGGGAGCGTTAGCGTGACGCGCTCCACGGTGATAGCGTTGCACCCTGTCGGCACTGTTTGAGCATACGCTATATGGCATTGACCCGTGCAACCCTGCTGATCGCACTGATTCGCCTGCTCGCCCGCCTGAGTCTGGCCAGCGCCCAGCGCATCGGCGCCCTGCTGGGCGGCCTTATGAGCCGCTTGCCAAACCGTTCCAGCCGGGTGACCCACATCAATCTCGCCATTGCCTACCCCGAGCTCGGCGAGCGCGAGCGCAAGGCCCTGGCGCGACAGAGCCTCGAGCATACCGGCCGGGTAGCGCTGGAAATTCCGCTGATCTGGGAGTGGCCAGTGGAGCGCTGCCTGGAGCTGGTGCAGGAGATTGAAGGGGAGGAACTGCTCACCGAGGCAAGAGCTGGCGGCAAGGGCCTGCTGCTGCTTGCCCCACATCTCGGGAACTGGGAGCTCTGCGGGCTGTACTTTTCCTCCCGCTACCGGATGGCTGCGCTCTACAGTCCGCCGTCGCTACCCGGCTTCGAAGACTACATGACGGCGTGCCGGGGCCGCTTCGGCGGAGAGTATGTTCCCGGAGATCGCCGCGGACTGGCGCGGCTTATCGCCCTGCTGCGCGAAGGGGAGGTCTCAGGCATTCTGCCGGACCAGAGCCCCCGTTCCGCCGGCAGCGCCTATGCCCCGTTTTTCGGCATGGAGGTGCGCACCATGACATTGGTGAGCAAACTGCTGCAAAAATCCGGCGCGGTGCCCCTGATGACCTGGTGCCAACGCCTGCCAGACAGCCGTGGCTTTCGCCTGATCGTGCGGCGTTGCGAGGAAGGCATGGCCGACCCGGACCCCGTGGTGGCAACGAGCGCACTCAATCGCTCGGTGGAAGCCTGTGTGCGCGAGGCGCCCGAGCAGTACCAGTGGGAATACAAACGCTTTCGTCATCGCCCGCCCGGCCAGCCGGATCCCTACCGCAAGGCGCCGTGACGCCGTGTGCTAAACTGGCCCACCCCACCCGACACCGACGCCCGCATGCGCCACTACCTGTTCTTCGTCAACCAGCCCTACGCCTACTCCATACTGCGTCCGCTGCAGGCCGAAATCCGTCGCCGCGGCGACGAGGCAGCCTGGTTTGTCGCCGGCTGCAGCACTGCGCCGCTGCAGGCTGACGAGCACCTGCTACGCACGCTTGAAGAAGCGCGCGCCTATCCTGCGGTGGCTACGTTTGTACCCGGCGACTGGGTGCCCCACTTTCTCCCCGGCATCAAGGTGGAGGTGTTTCATGGCCTGGCGCGCAACAAGCGCGGGCATGCCACGGAGGACGCCAGCGACCATTACACCATTCGCGGCTGGTTCGACCTCTATTGCACGCATGCCAGCAACGACACGCAGAAATTCTCGGCGCTGGCGGCACAACACGGGCACTTCCGCGTTGCCCGCACCGGCTGGCCGAAACTGGACCCACTGTTTGCTTCAGGCACGCCTGCCGGGCAGCGCCTGCGCGCCAGCGATGAGCCCCCGGTGGTCTTCTACGCATCCACCTTCAGCCGCGCCATCACCTCGGCACCCGCGCTGGCGGGTGTGATCGCCCGGCTGGCAGACTCCGGCAAGTGGCGCTTCATTGTTACCCTGCACCCGAAAATGGACCCGCAGATCGTCCAGCGCTATCGGGAAATGAGCGGGCCCAACCTGCGCTTCGTGGAGAGCAACGCGGATCTGTTGCCGATTCTCCCAGAGGCTGATGTCATGCTCTGCGACACCTCCTCCATCATGTTCGAATTCATGTTCCTCGACCGGCCGGTAGTGACCTACCGCAGCCGCATGGCCGGGCCCTGGTTGCTGGATGTACAGGAGGTGGATGCCCTGGAACCCGCGCTGGCGCGAGCGCTGGAACGGCCACCGGCACTGCTGGCGGCAGCCCGGGCACTGTGCACAGAACTGCACGCGTTTACCGATGGTCATGCCAGTGCCAGAGTACTGGATGCAGTCGATGAGGCCCTGGCTGCCGGGCCGCCGCCCAAACCCAAACCGCTGAACCTGTGGCGCAAGCTGAAGATGCGCCGCCGACTGCGCAAGGCGCTGGCCGCTACGGCTCAGTCAGCGCCGTAACGCGGGCGATCCCGCGTCCACAGGCCGGCGTATTTGTTGAAACTCACCTGGGCGTAGAGCACGGCTGACAGAAAGCCCACCTGCCCGTCGAGAAAGCCCAGCCGCAACAGATACACGTGTACGAAAGTCAGCAGGCCGCGGGCTGTGGGGTAGACCAGCGAGCGCACGCGTTTACCCTGGCGGTGCTTTTCCTGCGCGCCCAACCAGGCGTACTGGGCACCCTTCTGCAGCGCATGACCGAAATCACGGTGGGTAAAGTGCAGCAGCCGACCGCGCAAGGTGCGCACGCGGCGGTCCGCCGGCAGCAGGATTTTTTCGTGCACCAGGGCATCGGAAAAACGCACCCCCTCGCGCCGAAACAGGCGTAGTGGTGCACGACCGCTGCGGCCAAAATCCAGCCGGGTGCCATAGATGGTCACCGCCCAGGGCAGACAGTAGGCATCCGCAGACGGCGCCGCCAGCACGTGGTTGATCTCCGCGGCCAGCCCGGGGCTCACCCGTTCGTCCGCATCGATCGACAGCACCCAGTCACCGCTTGCGCGCGCCAGCGCTCGCTGTTTCTGTATGCCGAAGCCGGGCCAGTCCGTCTCGATCACGTGACTCGTAAGCTCGCGCGCGACGGCCACTGTCCGGTCGGTGCTGCCACTGTCGACCACGATGATCTCATCGGCTATCGCGGCCACAGAGGCAAGGCAGGCCCCGATATGCTCCTCTTCGTTCTTGGTGATCACGATCACCGACAGGCTGACGCCGCGCTGCCGCGTGCAGGCGCGCCGCAACTCGGTCACCAACACCGCGCCGCAGGCCGCCAGCGCCAGCAAATAAAAGGTGATGAAGACGCTGCGCGAGAACACGGCTTCGGTGAGACCGAAGACGGCGTACCCTGCTGGCAGCAGCACGCCAATTGACGCGATAAACGCGACCGCCGGCTCCGGCGCGCGCAGATGACGCGCAAAGACGCGCAGAGGAATCAGCAGCAGCAACAGCCAGCTCAGGCCGCCGAGCAGCCCACGGGTCGCCAGGCTTTGCAACAGGTCGTTGTGGGCATGGCTGGCACAGCAATCAAGCACAAACTGCGGCTGGTCCAGCGTGCCTGCCGCAGCCGCCGCCCGCACCGCATCGTGATAGGCATTGAGGCCTGCGCCCAACCAGGGATGGGCGACAAACTCGGCCCAGGCGATGCGCCAAATGGCCAGTCGGGAAGCGGTTTGCACATCGAAATCTCCCGCCTGCAGGCTGGTCACCGTTTCCAGAAAGCGCGCGTTGCCAACCACGGTCAGCGCCAGAAATACCAGCCCGGCAAGCACCGCCAGAACACGCTGAGGTGGACGCATCTGCGGCAACAGAACAGCCAGCAAGACGGGCAGCGCCAACACATTGCTCCGGGTTTGGGTGAGCAGTGCAGCGGCCAGCGCGAGACCCGCCAGCACCAGCGCCAGACCCGCATAACGCGAGTGTTGCAAGCGCTGCCAGTACAGGGCAGCGGACAGCAGCACCGCAGCTGCCAGAAGCGACAGGTTGCCGAGGGTGATGGGGTTGAGCCACAGCCCTGCACGCATGGGTTCCCCCGCCGATGGGGGAGCCGCGAAGAACAGGCTGGCCACGGCGTGCACCGCGGCACCCAGTGCCATCAACGCAAAGCCCGCGAACACAGCACGGGCACCCAGGCCCGACCAGCTGAGCGACAGGACCAGGGGCCAGAACAGCAGCAGGCGAGCGGGGCCGTCCAGCTCCTTGAGTCCGCGATAATCAAAGCCACTTGCCGCCCAGTAGAGCAGGAATATCGCCACCGGGAACCAGCAGGCAAAATGCAGGAGGCGGAGCTCGCGTGGCTG
>DIAF01000028.1:8483-9966 GCA_002414665.1 Halieaceae bacterium UBA5085 | reverse complement strand
GTCGTGTGGATGGTCATCATGCTGCAGGCCCACGAGACCGGCGGCCGGGCGGCGTTCCCCCGCTATGAGGTGATTGCCGAACTCGCCAATATCGCTTCAACCTCCACCATCGCCCGGGCCATTGCCATCCTGCGGCTGACCCGCTGGCTGTCCCTGTGCGCCCGGGTACGTGCCAGTACGGGGCAGTTTCAGGGTAACGTCTATGCTCTGCACGACAACCCGCTGCCCCTCGCCGATGCACTGTACTTAGACGAGGGGTATATGGCCTTCGTGCACCAGTGCGAGCGCCACAGCCACGCCCGGGTGCGACGGGTGGCCACGGCAGTCTTGGCCACTCTGGCGGGTGCGGTGGAGCAGGGTGAGGACCCCCTGGCGCCGTTACCGTATATCGAACAGCGGGTGCGAGAGGCTATAGGCTCCGCGGACAGTGCTGGACCGGCGCACGGCAAACCGCGCTCCCTGGCGGACCTCACCGCGGGATTGCTGGATGCGCAGGATGACCGCCTGTCGCAACCCGATGCAACCCGTGCCATTAACCAGCACCAAAATTCGAAGGCGGTTGATTCAGGGACGGTTGTAGGTGGTAGTAGTTGTAGTAGTAATACAACAACAACTACTACGACAACCACCAAAAAGTCCGCCCAAAATTTTGCACCGCGCACATCGCCGTTGCCGGAGACCCCAACGCGGGATGCACTGATTTTTCCGCGGCGCCTGACGGACAACCAGCGCACACTGGCGCTGCAGTACCTGACCCCGATCCCAGTTGAGCTGCACCAGCCCCTGCTGGATGAGCTTGCGGGCCGGGTGCAGGCTGAAACCCAGGGCGCAAAGCCGCTCTACGATGAGCTCCGATTTTTCTATGCGCTGTGCCGCGCCGCCCGAGCCGGGACCTTCGTGCCCAATCTGGGCCTGAAAGTCGCCGACGCGCGCAACCGCAGAAACGCTGACACCCTCCTACCCACCGAGCCATCTTCAGTGCCACGTACCGAGGCCGAACGGGATGCCCTGCGCCAAACCGCCGCCGAACAGCTGGCCCTGATCCAGCAGACCCTCGGTCGGGGTCCACGGCGCTAACTCCCACTGGATTCACGAAAACTTGACCGCAGTAAAGTGGTTACACTGTAACCACTAACCCCGTCGGACGCTGACGGGGTTTATTGTTGTTGCGACAGTGCCCTCGATGCGTTCATAGCCGCCAGTGAACGCGATCCGAAAGAGGTCAGCCGCCGTGACAGCCCAACCACGCAATGCGCTCAACGAATCCTCGACAGCCGCTACACCCACAGCCAGCCAAGGGCGGGTAGGGCGCCTGACCGGCGAGGCTTGGCTTGAAATCCACACCGACCAGGCCCAGCGCCTGATACGGGGGCGGGTACGCAAAGGCAACAAGCCCGCGATCACCGGCCTGCTGGGATTTGCTTCGCAGATGAACACTCTCTGGCAGGCCGCCGCGGACGATGATCCTTACGCCGACTGGTGG
>DIAF01000028.1:5392-8214 GCA_002414665.1 Halieaceae bacterium UBA5085 | reverse complement strand
TCACGCCGCCCCCAGACCCTGATGCTGCAGTTTGCCACGCCCCACGCCTACCGTGCCGCGCAGCTGTTGGGGGAGTACGATGCCCTGGTCTGCCAGTGCCTGACCCTCAAGCATGTGGGGGCCTGCCCCTCCGGTCAGATGGGTGATCGGATTGCGCTGGGTGCACACCGCCTGCGGGGTGTGTTCAGCCTGCCCCAGGGCTTTCGCGTCTTTGCCATCAACCGTGCCGATGTCCAGCACAACACCCAGCGGGCCCAGCAGGCCCGAGCGCACCTCGGTGAGCTCCCGCTGGACATCCTGAGCGGTGAACGTAGCGCAGGCCATGCGCGGTCACGGGTATCGCCGTTGGCGCATGCTGAACCACGCAGTCTCACGGATACCGAAGATCAGCTTGAATCCACCACCGCGGAGCAGCTGGAAGGTACCCCCCCTGAGTCGATGCCAGTCGCACCCGCGGCCGCAAGTGGTCCCCGGTGAGCACAGACGGTGGCCGGGCCCGCGCGCAGCCCACAGGTGCGGCTGACGGTGGTGCTCGATACCCGGCTTCCGCTGGAGGCGCTGTTGATCACCGCGCTGCGCCGCAATCCCGCGGCCCGTCGCCAGGAATGGCTCCGGCAGGTGTTGCTGCAGGGATTTCGCAGCGAATGTCTGGGACTGCGTCAGGCGATGGCCGCCGCGCCCGCACGGGTCTCAGTGCCTCTGCACATCGCGCCAGTGTCCCGCCCGGACCCGGCGGCCCCGAGGGCTGCCGCGGAAGATATTCACGTCCCGCTCACCGCCGGTACGCCGAGCGGCAAACCCCTGGCGGGTCTTCGTACAGTGATTGGATGAGGACGGATCATGCAGAACAGTCAGCTTGAAAACGCCCGGGAGCTGCCCCCGCTGCCTGCCCCGCAGACTGCGACCGAGCCCGACGTCGGCGCGTCCTTGGAGGAGGTGAGCGCCGTCAACCACGACGACAACGGGGCCGTGATTCAGTTGGGTCTGGACGATGGCTATGCCTACACCAAACTGGCGCTGGCCGACGGCCGCCTAGTCGCCATCCCCTCCCGGGGCCGCATCGGTCAGGCGGGGATTACCTGGATGGACGCCGCCCAGCAGCAGATTTTTGAGTACGACACCGAGGGATCCCGCTATGCCGTGGGCCAGATCGATGGCGAATCCACCTGCTATGACGGCTATCCGATTTCCGGACTGCACCGCGCCATCGTCCAGCACGCCTTCCAGGAGGCCAAGCTCGCCGGCCATTCGGTGCACGTGGTCTCCGGCCTTCCAGTGTCGTCCTTCTATTTCAAGGACGGCCAGAAGCGGGAACAGGCGATCAGTCTAAAATGCGACTCCCTCAAAATTGCCGTGCAGCCGGTGTCCACTGGTGGTCTGTATGCGACCCAGCGCCTGCCGGTGGCGGTGGCCTTTCACGAGGTGATCCCCGAGGCGCTGGCGGCCTGGTATGACCAGGTCATTCGGCAGCGCGCGGACGGGGTGGCGCTTGACGCGCGCCTGCTGGAGGCCTCCATGGCGATAGTGGACATCGGCGGCCGCACCACCGACTACGTGGTGGTGCAGAACCAGGGCATCGTGCACCGTTCGTCCGGCTCGCTGACTCGGGGATTGTTGGATGTTCAGGCGCAGGTCGCGCGGGAAATTCAGAAACGTTTTGAGCTTGAAACCTTGGGCGAGCAAACCCTCGCCGCCGCGATGTCTTCCGGCAGCGTCCGCCTCCACGGCAGGGCGCACGATGTCTCTGGGTTGGTCAAAGCGGCACAGCACGAGCTGGTGGTGCAGATCCATGCCGAGACCCGACGCCAGCTGGGCATGGGCGCGGAACTGGACACGGTGATCTTTGTGGGCGGCGGCAGCGCCGCCCTCGCGGAGCAGCTGGCCGACTGGTTCCCGCAGCAGCGGATCGCCGAGCACCCGGGCTTTGCCAATGCCCGCGGCATGCTGAAATACCTGCAGTACGTCTGCGAGGAACCCGCCAGCCGTAACTAGCCCTAACAGATCGGCTTTACCCGTGGCCACTGCGGATTCAGTGGCAGGCAGTACCAGAGGTACCGACGGATTGTGCAACCGGTACCACGGCAGCGCCGCCAATCCACGCTTCCAGGCAACTGGAGTAACCCCCCTGTCGGGAAAGCATCCCGCCAGGGCTCCTGCTTTCTTCGGCGTTCACCCGCAAACGGAGAATGTGTCATGTCTCAAGACAACAAAACGAAGTATTTCGATCTTCATCTGAACGGCCTGGGTTATATCAACAAGGTGCGTGAAGTCACACCGGAACAGGGATCGCCCTTCTGGAGTGTCGAGCTCACCGCCCTGCACGGCCCCGCCGACAAGGTCCGCCACACGTATTTCGACTGCATCGTGGCGGGCGAGGAAGCCAAGAACCTGGTCCCCCAGCTGCAGTTTCTGGTGGAGGCCGGGTCCCGGGTACTGGCAGGTTTTCTGCTCAGTGACCTCAAACCGGCACCGTTTATCTTCAAGCAGGGTGAGCACGCAGGAGAACCCGGCGTGCGCCTGAAAACCCGGCTGTTGCGGTTCGACTGGATCAAGGTCGACGGACAGCCCTTCCTAAAACCCCAAAAAGCCGCTTCCTAGTGCCTTACCGGACCTGATCTCGTGATCAGGTCCACCTTCCAATCCAGCGGGGATACAGCTCCCCGCGGAGCTGATCTCTGCCTCTTTTTCAAGCAGGAGTCAGCCATGACAACAACAGCCCCCACCCGGTCTCGCCGCGCGGCCAACCGGGTTCTGGCCCTTGATATCAAGCAACTCACCGTGACCGAGCAGGAGCGACTCGTCGACCTTGCCCTGTCGGTGCT
>DIAF01000028.1:0-5160 GCA_002414665.1 Halieaceae bacterium UBA5085 | reverse complement strand
CGCGTGCTCGCCGTGAAGGAACTCTTCCATGGCACGATCGATGGCGCGGCGGTCTATCCCCGCATTGTGGTGCAGCAGGCGCTGACCCTCAACGCGGCGGCGACCGTCTTCTACCACAACCACCCCTCCGGGGTGGCCGAACCCAGTCAGGCGGATCGGCGGATTACGGAACGTCTCCAGGCGGCACTCGCACTGATCGATGTGCGGGTGCTGGACCATATCGTGGTCACCCACGGCGACACGACGTCCTTCGCGGAACTTGGCCTGCTGTAACACTCACTACCGACCCCCCGGGAGGCGATCTGCTTCCCGGGAGGGAAGGAGGTCTGTCTTGCGGACATTCTGTAATACAAAGGAAATGGACCTATGCAAGACAATCAACCCCCGTCGTCCCTGAACGACATCTTTGGTCCCGTCATTGTGCGCTATACGCGTGCCCAGGCGTTGGAGGAGGGCGTACTCGTAGATGCGGGTTCGCTGGCCAGTGAGGCCGGTTTTCAGTGGCCGGTGGCCCTGACCCGTGCGGTCTGGGAGGACTGCGTCGCCTGGCAGGTGACGGATAATCAGCGCCAGATCGGCCAGGATCCAACCGGCCGGCTTTGGGATGTGCTGGTGATGGCCGTCATGGCCATACGCGGCAGCGCCCGCGGCGGCAACCAGCTGTCCTTCAGTCTCTACCGGGTACCACGAGATGGTGTCAGCACCACCGCGGACGAGGTGTCACTGAAGCTGATCGTGGGCCCTGGTGATCAAGGCGAACCGGTCATCACGATCCTGCAACCGCATGAGGATTAATCACCGTTGCTTCCAGCAACGATCTCCCTGGCCGCTTGGGTAAAGCGGCACCCTCTCCCCTGCAATAACAATTCATCAAATGTGTCCCCGGTACAGCCATGTCCGCGGTCGGCACTTATACTCGTCCGACAGCCATTCATGGAGGAATGCAGATGCTGATACTTACCCGATCCATTGGCCAGACCCTCCTCATCGGCGATGACATCGTCGTTGAAGTTCTTGCGATTCATGGTCGACAGGTCCGACTGGGCATTACCGCCCCCGAAGCCATCGCCGTCCTGAGATCTGAACTCGTGTCGCGCCAGGCTGACGCCACGCTGCTGGACCCACAGATGCGCAAGCGCTGACGGGAGCAACAGCGCAGCTGATGCAGCGCATGCGAAAGGTGACGACCGGGCGACCCACGCACAGTGTGAGGCGGAATCTTTTCCTCACAATGAACGGTTGCTCTAGTTGTGGACTCGTGTTCACGCGAACCTGAGCGGTGACGACTATCAAGAATCGCTGACTTCGTCTGGGTAAGACGGAGTAGATATGTTCACGGTCACTACGCCTTACGAGTGCCGGTACTGGCTCGATCTCGCGACGAGGCCGGCGTATCGGTCCCAAACAGTGGCGCCTTGCTCTGCACTCCTGCTCGACGCTCTGTTGCGACTGCGGCGGTTCGCTCAGCCAGATTTTCGATTATCGGGCAATCCGGGCGATCATTGCCGTGACAGTGGTTGGCCAAGTACTCTAGTGTTTGCACCATGGCTTGCAGTTCAGCAATCTTAGCCTTCAGACCGGCGGCATGGGCGAGCGCCATATCCTTGACGTCGGCGCTCGCGCGGTCACGGTCGCGCCACAAGGCCAGAAGTTTCATGATCTTCTCGACAGAAAAGCCGAGGTCGCGCGCGCTACGGATAAAGTAGAGGCTATGCACGTCCGACGAATTGTAGGTGCGATAGCCGGCACCTGAACGGGTTGCGTTCGGGATCAAGCCAATCTTTTCGTAGTAACGAATCATTTTCGCTGAAACGCCGGACGCCCTAGCCGCTTGACCGATATTCATTGTTCTCTCCTTCTGGGAATAACAAAGCGCGTGATCTCAGTCTACACCGTCGACGTTTCCATGGGCGTAAAGGGCACACCGGTGCGCCTTTCAACCGACCCTGGTGCCTGGAAGCGCTTGAGCCGCAGCGCATTGCCGAGCACGAAGACACTGGAGAGCGCCATCGCAGCCGCCGCGAAGATTGGCGAAAGCAGCGTGCCATTCACCGGGTAGAGCGCGCCCGCTGCGATTGGAATCAGCACAGCATTGTAGGCGAAGGCCCAGAACAAGTTCTGCTTGATATTGCGAATCGTTGCCTGACTGAGCGCGATGGCATTCATCACGCCACGCAGGTCGTCCGACATCAGCACCACATCGGCCGTCTCGATCGCCACATCAGTTCCCGTACCGATGGCAATCCCAACGTCCGCCCAGGCGAGCGCCGGCGCGTCGTTGATACCGTCGCCCACGAAAGCGACACGTGCGCCATTGATCCGGAATTTCTTTAGCGCCTCGACTTTGCCGTCAGGCAAAACCTCTGCTGCAAATTCATCGATGCCGAGCTGCCTGGCGATCGCCGCGGCCGTGGCCGCGTTGTCGCCGGTGATCATTGCGACCTTGAGGCCCAGCGCGTGCAACGCCTTGATCGCCTCGGGCGTCGTCTCCTTGATCGGATCGGCGACCGCGATCACCGCCGCTAAACGGCCGTCGATCGCGGCGTAGAGCGGACTCTTGCCTTGCTCGCCCAGACGCTGGGCGTCGGGCAGGAAACTTGCCACATCGAGACCTAGCTGCGTCAGGAACCGATCCGCGCCGACGGCGACGGCGCGACCGGCGACTCTGGCCGACACGCCGAGGCCCGGTGTGGCGTCGAAGCCTTCGATGCGTGCAAATGTGAGCCCCAGCTGCTTGGCGGCGGCGACGATCGCCTCGGCGATCGGGTGCTCGGAGCGGGACTCGACCGCGGCGACCAGAGCGAGCACCTCGTTGTATTCGAAACCCTCGGCGGGGACCAAGTCGGTCAGCTCGGGACGCCCTTTGGTCAGCGTGCCGGTCTTGTCGAGCGCGATGACGCTCACATCCCGCAGTGCCTGCAGGGCTTCGCCCTTGCGGAAGAGAATGCCGAGCTCCGCTGCGCGCCCTGTACCGACCATGATCGAGGTCGGCGTGGCCAGCCCCATGGCGCAGGGGCAGGCGACGATAAGAACCGCGACCGCATTCACGAGCGCGAAGGTCAGTGCCGGGTCTGGCCCGAAGACCAGCCACACCAGAAAGGTCAGCGCCGCGGCTGCCATCACCGCCGGGACGAACCACATGGTCACCTTGTCGACCAGCGCCTGGATTGGCAGCTTGGAACCCTGCGCTTGCTCGACGAGGCGGATGATCTGGGCGAGCACCGTATCGGCGCCGACCCCGGTCACGCGGAAACTGAAAGCGCCCGTCGTGTTAATTGTGCCGCCGACGACTTCGGCGCCCACATTCTTCGACACGGGCACCGGCTCACCGGTGATCATGCTCTCGTCTACGTAGGAGGCACCTTCGACAACTTCGCCGTCGACCGGGATCTTCTCACCCGGACGAACCAGCACGACGTCACCGGTGGTCACCTCATCGAGCGCCATCTCGACTGTTTCGCCGTTGCGCTGAACGCGCGCTGTCCTCGCCTGAAGTCCGATGAGCCGTTTGATCGCCTGCGAAGTTCTTCCTTTGGCGCGCGCCTCCAGCGAGCGCCCGAGCAGGATCAAGGTCACGATGACCACAGCGGCCTCGAAGTAGACATTGGCGGTGCCTGGTGGTAGCACGCCGGGGGCGAAGGTCGCGACCACTGAATAGCCGTAAGCCGCTGCGGTGCCGATCGCAACCAGCGAGTTCATGTCGGGGGCGGCGCGCAGCAATGCAGGTACGCCCTTGCTAAAGAAACGTAGGCCCGGACCGAATAGCACCAGGGTGGCGAGCGCGAACTGCACATACCAGCTTGTCTGCTGCCCAAGGACTCCGATCACCCAATGATGCATGGCGGGAATCAGGTGCGAGCCCATCTCGAGGACGAAGACCGGCAAGGTGAGGACGGCGGCTATGCGCAAAGCGCGCCTCAGCTCCCGGGCCTCGGCCTCACGACGCTCGGCGTCCTGATCGCCCACATTCGCCGTTTCGGCGGACAGGCGGCGGGACGTGTAACCCGCCTGCTCAACCGCCGCTTCAAGATCGGCCGCATAGACGGTACCGGCAAGATGACGCACCCACGCACGCTCGGTCGCCAGGTTGACAGTGGCTTCGAGTACGCCCGGGATTTGTCCGAGCGCTCTTTCGACCCGGCCCACGCAGGACGCGCAGGTCATGCCCTCAATCGCCAGCTCGGTGATTTCGGTTGGGACGGTGTAGCCAGCGCTCTCGATGGCGTGTACAGCCGCCTGCGGATCGGCAGAGCCGGTAAAAGTGATGTCGGCGCGCTCGGTGGCGAGATTGACCACGGCCGTATGCACACCGGAAACCGCTTTCAGCGCGCGCTCGACACGGCCCACGCACGACGCACAGGTCATGCCTTCGACCGGCAGGCCCAGACGATTGTCTGAGGACCTGGATGAATTGGAGACTTGTTGGTGGGCTACGGAAGCCATTGAACTACCCCTTGAATGATTGTGGTATGGCCAATCCTAAAGTTTCCAACGATAGGAAGGTCAAGGCCTGACGGCGACTTGTTTCGCAAAGTGCGGGTTCGGCGGGCCGTCGACCCCGTCCCGGTCGTAATCTGGGTGTGCGTAGCTCTCCCAGCCGCCCTATGGGCCGCAGTGGCACGCTAAAAGCCGGCGCCAGCCATCTCATGAACCGGGTGAATCTTCTGTCGCGGTCGCGTTCAGCGCGCATGCATGGGTTGCACTGATCGACGTCTGTGGATGTGCGCCCTCGTCACTACAGAGCGCAGCGGGGTAGTGACGAGGGCTCCGAGCCCCGAAAGTACGCCGCGGCCAGGCGGATTTTCGGCAGGACGCGCGCGTGACGGGTTCCTAAAATACCCACAGTAGACAGAATTACCCGTGGCCACTGCGGATCAGTGGCACAGAGGGCGCCCGCCCTCGACCGTTTGGTCACAACGGGCCCGTGCGTCCAGGACTGCACTCGGCGCACACCGACCCCAAGGTCGTCAGTCCATTCTCCACGCCATCGACTCCGGTCGGTGCTTTCCATCAACCCCCCTCGTTGCTTCCGGCGCGTTCTCCAGGCCTGGCCTGGGAACCGTCCGGGCAACGTTTTCATCCACATCGCGACAGTTCGTCGCTCAACTCAAAGGAGGTGTTTATGTCACACCCATTGTCAGTCGGCCCCCTGGGGCCACG
>DIAF01000005.1 GCA_002414665.1 Halieaceae bacterium UBA5085 | reverse complement strand
GGCATACAGATACTCCGGGTAGTCCAGGGCAGCACGGGTGGAATCCCGCAGGTCCCGGCGGCCATCAAACCACCAGTCGCTGGTGACGCCCAGGGTTTTTCCGGTGCTGGGTATGATTTGCCAGAG
This sequence comes from Halieaceae bacterium UBA5085, assembly GCA_002414665.1. GTDB lineage: Bacteria > Pseudomonadota > Gammaproteobacteria > Pseudomonadales > Halieaceae > Haliea. The sequence goes on along the minus strand of DIAF01000005.1, from coordinate 60,638 downwards.
GCCAACGGCCTGCTGGGATGACACGGCGAAAGGATCCAGCTGGCTTTCAACCAGAGGTAGCAGGGCCAACTCGAGTGGAAGGTCACGACGCTCGACCTCTTCGACAAGGAAGTGCAGATAGAGCTCACCGCGTTCCGCAAGTACCCGCTGCAGCCCGGATCTCTGACGCAGGTAGTAGTTGCGTGCGTCCGCCACCTGGGCGTTCTCGGGTACTTGCCACTGCATGCCATGCTGCAGCCGGCCCCACAAGTCGTCAGGGTTGCTGTGGGGTAGCCGGGTGGCACGATTTTCAACGCTGCGCCGGGCGGGGCCCGCCTGCGTGGTGGCGTTGGCGGCAGGACGCGCTGCATCGGCGGTCTCCCCGGGCGGCAGGGTCTGGCAGCCTGCCAGTGCAAAAAGTGCCGAAACTACTATAGCTATGCTTTTTAAGCTTTTGATTATGTGGCGTTTTATCAAAATGAGTCTTTCCACGATCGGAGCGCAGCGAAGACGGATGCGGGCGCATCACCCTGCCATTTTCCCTCGCGTTGCAGGGAGGCAATCAACGCCGGTTCCGCGCAGCGCAGGAAGGGATTGGTAGCCCGTTCAGCAGCGATGGATGAGGGTACGCTGGGCTCCTCCTGTGCGCGTAGTCGGGCAACGGCCTTTACCCGTTCCGTCAGTGCCGTGTTGCCCGGCTCGGCCGCCAGCGCAAAACGGAGGTTGGCCTGCGTGTATTCATGCGCGCAATACACCCGGGTCTCGGCTGGCAAAGCCGCCAGCGCCGACAGGGAGGCATGCATCACGGGTGCGGTGCCTTCGAACATGCGTCCGCAGCCGCCGGCGAAAAGCGTGTCACCACAAAACAGGAGGGGGTCGTCGCCGGGGCTGAAGAAAGCGATGTGATCAAGGGTGTGACCGGGCACGGCAATGACGGTGAAATCCCGACCAAACACGGAAACGGAATCGCCCTCGCCAACCACGTGCGAAATACCGGTAATTGCAGGGTTGTCGGGGCCATACACAACGGGCTGCGCATACGCAATGAGCTCGGGCAGCCCCCCCACGTGGTCGAAGTGGTGGTGCGTAATGAGGATTGTAGTCAGCTGCAAATTGCGCGCGCGTAGCAGGCTCAGCACGGGGGCCGCATCGCCCGGGTCGACCACGGCACAGTGCTCGCCGTCTTGAAGCAGCCAGATATAGTTGTCGTTGAAGGCCGGTATCGGTTCAATTGCCAGCATGGATGACGTTCAAAACCCCTTCAAATGCATTAACATGGCCGCTGATTCAAGCGAGTGCCGATGAGCGGCCACGGGAACTGATGGGCGAGTGTAGCGATATTTTGGCCGAACTGGAATCCTGGTACGCCAGGGAATCCACCCGGCACCTGCACGCAACGGTGCAGGAGGCCCTGGAGCCACTGCTGGAAACCGCATTTGGCTACCATCTCCTGCAGATTGGCCACACCCGCGATCAGCCTTTATACGGCAATAGCCGCATCAGGCACCGCGCCTATCTGGCGCCAGCGCACGGGGCAGCGGTTTCCCTTATTGCCCAGCACGACGAGTTGCCGATAGAAAGCGACAGCGTCGATGTCGTGATTGCGCATCACAGCCTTGATTTCACCCAGCGGCCGCACGAAGTGCTGCGCGAGTTACAGCGCGTGCTCACGCCCCACGGGCAGCTATTGCTGGTGGGTTTCAACCCGCTGGCCGCAGGGTGCGGTGTACGCCGGCTGCGGGGCCTCGCGGGGCACCCCCTGTGGCAGGCGCTGTCGCCCGTAAGCGCTCGCAGGTTGCTGGACTGGCTGCGCCTGCTGGGCCTGGAGACTCAGTTGCTGCGCTACCTGCACCCGTTACCCGTGGCAGGGCAGGGGCGTATCGCCCGCTACGCGCAGCAGGCCAATGAGTGGAGCCAGAAAATACCCCTGCCGCTTGGCGAGCTTTACCTGGTGCACGCCGTCAAACAGGTGGGCGGGCGCGTGTTACCGGTGCGTCGCTCGCGGCCGGGCCCGCGCCTGATCGGGCTGACGGTGCCCAAGCCAGCGGCAGCACCACGTGGAGACCACGCAGCGTGAAGCAGGTCGAAATATTCACCGACGGCGCCTGTCGCGGGAACCCCGGGCCAGGCGGTTGGGGCGCACTGCTGCGCTTTGCCGGTCGCGAGCGTCACCTGTACGGTGGAGCGCGTGAAACGACCAATAATCGCATGGAACTGCAGGCTGCCATTGAGGCGCTGCGTGCCCTTAAGGAGCCCTGCGAGGTCAACTTGACGACGGATTCCGTGTACGTGCGCGACGGCATTACCAAATGGCTGCCGAACTGGAAACAGAAGGGCTGGAAAACCGCCGCCCGGCAGCCAGTGAAGAACGTTGACCTGTGGCAGGCACTGGATGAGCAGAACCAGCGTCATCGCATCCACTGGCACTGGGTGAAGGGACATAGCGGTCACCCGGAAAACGACATTGCTGACCTGCTCGCCAATCGCGGCATCGACGAGCTGCAAAACGCCGCCGACGGCAGCGCAATGCGCCTGGCTGACCGATGAACACACAATAACGGAAGCATACTGTGAGACTGATCGTACTCGACACCGAGACTACCGGGCTGGAAGTGAGCCAGGGGCATAGAATTATCGAGGTTGGCTGTGTTGAACTGGTCAATCGGCGCCTGACCGGTAACCACTTTCACCGTTACATAAACCCCGAGCGTGATATTGACCAGGGCGCCATTGAAGTGCACGGCATCACCCCCGAGTTTCTCGCAGACAAGCCCGTCTTCGCGCAGATAGCCGCTGACTTTCTCGAGTTCGTGCGCGGCGCCGAGCTGATTATCCACAATGCGCCCTTCGACATCGGCTTTCTCGATGCAGAGCTGCGCCGGGTGGATGAGCGACATCCCGGGCTGGAACAGCTGTGCAGGGTGACCGACACCCTGGTCATGGCGCGCAAGCGACATCCCGGGCAGCGCAACAATCTCGATGCCCTGTGCGGTCGCTACACGGTAGACAATTCCCAACGCGACCTGCACGGTGCGCTGCTGGACGCCGAGATCCTCGCCGACGTCTACCTGGCGATGACCGGTGGACAAACCACCTTCCAGCTCGCTGACCACGGCCCGGGGGAGGAGGGCGGTGGCAAGCGCGAGGGCATCCAGCGTCTCCCCGCTGATCGTAAACCGCTGCCGGTCATTCTCGCCAGCGCCGATGAGCTCGCCGCCCACGAGGCGCAGCTGGAGGCCATTGAGCGCAGCAGCGGCGGCCGTGCGCTATGGCGGGAGGTATTCCCCGCATGAGTGTCGAATTCCATAACCAGGCGCCACAGTCTGTCGAGGAAGCCCTGCATCTGGTGTTCCAGGCAGGCCAGCTGGTGAGCGACATGCGCGCCGAGCCACTGATGCCCAGGACCGATTTGCAGCAGCAGGGCTGGGTGGTTGTGCGCGAGCAGTTTCTTGGCTACTGGCACGGTCAGCCCTGTTTCGCAGTGGAGATCGACAGCAGCGCAGAGCCGGACCCGATGCGCTTCGTGCGCGGCAGCCTTTACCAGCTGCTGGGCCGGGTTGACGACGGACTCTTCGCGCTGGCCGGACGCGCGTCCCAGTTGCTTGCCTGGGAGCGCGATCACCAGTACTGCGGCCGCTGCGGGTCGGCAATGACGCTGGATGTGCGCGAGCGCGCCATGCGCTGCCACTCCTGCGCGACTATCGTGTATCCTCGTATCAACCCCTGTGTCATCACCCTGGTCACCCGGGGCGAAGAGCTGTTGCTGGCGCGCAACGCGAATTTCCCGGGTCAGATGTACAGCACGCTGGCCGGGTTCATTGAAGCCGGTGAGAGCGCAGAGGCGACGCTGCACCGGGAGGTCCGTGAAGAGGTGGGCGTGGAGATCACCAGGTTGCGCTACTTCGGCTCACAGTCCTGGCCGTTCCCCAGCCAGCTGATGCTGGGCTTTTTCGCCGAGTATGCGAGCGGCGATATCGTCTGCGAGCCCGGCGAAATCGCCGACGCACGCTGGTTTCATTACAGTGCGCTGCCCCAGGTGCCACCACCCAGCTCCATTGCCGGGCAGCTTATCCGTCACTACATCAGTGAATTGACACGGGAGTAAACCCTTGGAATACCTTTACGAGTATGGCCTTTTCCTGGCCCAGGCGCTGACCTTTGTGGTCGCGGCACTATTGCTGGTTGCCGGCGTGGTTGCCCTGGGCCAGCGGCACAAGGCGCGTGCTGAAGGGCACATCGAAATCCGTAAAGTGAACGAAAAATACCGCGATATCGCCGACGCCATGCGCGCCGCGATGACCGACCCCGCGGCGCAAAAACTGGCGGAGAAAGCTCGCCAGAAAGCGAAAAAGGCAGAGGCCAAGGCGGCGAAGAAGCGCGCAAAAAAACAAGAATCCACTGGAGGAGAGTCACGTAACAAGCTGTTTATACTGGACTTTGAGGGTGACATAAAGGCCAGCGCCTGCGACCAGTTGCGGGAGGAAATCTCCGCTGTTCTGCCGCATGTTCGCGAGGGGGACGAGATCCTGTTGCGGCTGGAAAGCCCCGGCGGGATGGTCCATGGCTACGGCCTTGCGGCGAGCCAATTGCAACGTATCACCGCTGCGGGTGCCCAGTTGACGGTGGCGGTGGACAAGGTGGCGGCCAGTGGCGGGTACATGATGGCCTGCGTTGCCCAGCGCATCATCGCTGCGCCGTTTGCGGTCCTCGGATCCATTGGTGTTCTGGCGCAGCTGCCCAATTTCCATCGCCTGTTGAAGAAACACGATATCGACTTCGAGCTGCTCACCGCGGGGGAGTACAAGCGCACACTGACGCTGTTTGGCGAGAATACCGACAAGGGGCGAGAAAAGTTTATCGACGATCTGGAAAGAACGCACAGCCTGTTCAAGGATTTTGTGACGGAGAACCGGCCGGGGCTGGATATCGAGCAAGTGGCTACGGGGGAGGTCTGGTACGGGCGTGAGGCCGTCGCCATTGGGCTGATCGATGACGTTCAGACCAGCGATGCTTATGTTCAGTCACTGTTGGAGGACCGCGATGTGTTCGAAGTGTCCTGGGTTGAGCGCAAGAACTGGCAAGACAAACTGGGGGTGGCGGCGCAGGGCGCCATCGAGCGCGCCCTCCTGAAACTCTGGCAGCACAATCGCGGGCCCCACGTCTAGAGGCCGTCGTGCCCGCGTCAGTAACCCACGTAGCGGTTGTAATCCAGCACTCCCGCGGCCAGCCCGTCCTGTTCCCGGAACAGCGTATGCAGGCGGTCGCTGACTGCCCAGAACCAGGGTGAGTTGCGTCGTACGCCGTAGCGCTCGCGCAACAGCCTGAGGTCTTCCTGCGTGCGCAGGGCGAGGATATCCTCAACGAACAGTGGCACCTGCTTTTCATGCACCTGGAAGAACTGGTTGGGGTGTGCGCCGATCAGGCCGGCAACAACCGTGATCGCGTCCTCCTCGGGCAGACGCCGCTCTTCCTCCCGGAACAGTTGAGCGATGTTGCTATAACCGGCATCGTGCAACAGGGTATAGGCCTCGTCGCGCCCCGGGCCAATGACATTGACGAAGCTCACCGCCGGCAAGAAGCTGTTGTGACGGCCGCGAGCCCTGACCAGCTTGTCGAAGGCGTCGACCATTGCCGGGGTGGCGCTGCGCCGATAGTCGAAGGCGGCAGCCTCGGCGCCATGCAGGCGCGTCCGCATCCAGCCCAGGAATTCCGCCTTCGGATCCGCGGAGTTAAAGACCAGCGGCGTTTCCCGCTGCATGGCGTCGCTGAGCACAAAGGGGTGTTCACGCGCAGACTCCGGGGCGTCCCGGTACCAGTGCTGCCACAGCGCCTGACGCTGGCTCGCCGGCAGGAACATCAGGAAGTTGAGTTCCCCCTCCATGCGCAGGAAGTCCATGTACAAACGCGACTCCAGTTGATGTGACGCCGCACCGTAGACGTCGAAATTGGCAACCAGCAGATAGTGGATGCGCTCCAGTAGCGAATAAGTGATGAACCACGCCGTCTTGGGCGTTTCCCCGACGAACCCCTTGACTACGGAGGCGGTGTCTACGTGCCGTGCAATGGTCAGTGCGGCGTTGGGGTTGCTGCCGTCACCGTCCCAGATGATTTCCAGGCCCGGACGTCGACCCTGCTCCACATACTGGCGCTCCAGGTACTCGGCCTTGGCGCGCATGTAGCGGTCATGCCCGCGAGCGTAGCGCCGCCATTGCAGCAAATCGATAACGGTCCCTGTTCGGGCAGCCGGCAGGCGCAGGTTCCGCGCCTCACGTTCAAGGAACGCGCCGTCCAGTTCCGGGTCGAGTTCGTCGGGGTCCATGAACATGACCCAGAAGCGGTCATCGATGACGTTCAGCGCAATCTGTCCGCGGCATACCGGCCCCTTGATGAAATTCATGATGGTGAATTCGGCTTCCTCGAGCAGGAAGCGATAGCGGGACCTGACCGGCAGTGCCGCAAAGGTTTTAAACGGGTTTCCTGCGGTCTTGTCATCGTAGCCGGGCAGGGTGGCAACGGAAAAGTCCGGGGCGAGGAAGAGTGACCGATACCACTCTCTGCGTTGCGCATCAAAACGGTAGGGCTGGTGGCTCTTGGCCGCTACCGTGATGGGCAGGCTTTGCAGGCGGTAAAAGAAGATGGTGCGACCGGGGTCGTCGAAGGGGCGGCGGGTCGCGAGCAGGTCAATTGGTTCGCCCGGTGGGCTCGCTGACCGCACCAGTCTGAACCAGCGCGGTTGCTCCTGCTGCTCCAGGTATAGTGTGGCAAGGAACAGGTGCTCGTAGACGTAGCGGGCCATGAGCCGTGACTTGTTGTCCTTGCCGTTCAGGAATTTCTCCCAGGCGGCAATCTCCCCCTGCAGGGTGGGCGTCAGTGGCGCCGGCGCCGTTGCGGGCGCACCCGCGTCCAGCCAGCTCACCAATGTGGCATGCTCGTCCGGCTGCAGCGCCGGCAGCCCGTAGGGCATGCCCCACAGCGGGTAGTCCTCGGCAAACTGGTCGAATTCGTCGGCTTGCACGCACTGTTGATCGCGATGCAGTCGGAAATCGAAGCCTTTGGGCATCGGGCCGCTCGGCGGAAGGGGATTTGTCTGTTTCAGGTCCAGCATGCGCCGCAGCACACCCTGTGAGGGGTCGGCACTGTCCAGCACCGGGTAAAAGCCTTTTTTACGCCATGCAGCTTCCCCCTGTGCGTCATCAAACAGCCGGGTCAGGTCACCGGCCAGCAGGCGTGTGGAATCGTACACCAGCGTCTGGTTGGCGCCGCGCACAAGCCCCTCGTGGGCTTCCAGCTTCAACTGGCAGGGTGCGTCATAGCAGGCATGGCACACCACACAGCGCTGCTCGATAATCCGCTGTGCGCGGTTGGCCAGTGCGTCCTCCGCGGCTGCCGTCGCGGGCAGCACAACAAGACTGAGCAGGGCGAGCAGTTTATTGCGCAGGTTCACAGTCGCCTCGCTGTATGATGGCGCGGTTGACCAGCGCGTCCTGGTCACCGTTGTCGTCCGCCAGCACCGCGGCGCCGACATCCTGGTTAAGCACACTGCAGGGGTCCTGCTCAGGCTCCATGGTCAACCAGTACAGCACCGCGATAATCAGCAGTCCTGCAACCAGGGACAACAGGGACAGGTACCAGGGATTTTTGAGCATAAGCGTGCGAACTCAGGGTTGGTTCCGGACGATCATAGCACGCATACTACAGCCCCTTCCGCAGCAGACTGCCGGTTCATTATGGAGTTGACCCTTATTGTCTACAGCCTCGACCTGGTCGGTGTCGGGGTGTTCGCCATCAGCGGCGCCCTGGCGGCCGCAGAAAAGCGCCTTGATATTCTCGGGTTCCTGCTTTTTGGCACGGTCACGGGTATCGGCGGGGGCACGCTGCGTGACCTGCTGCTGCACACGGGAGAGGTGTTCTGGATAGGCGATACGGCTTACCTGTGGATGTGCGTCGCGGCGGGAGTAGCCACCTGGTTTCTCGCGCACCGCTTTGTATCCCTGCGCCGTGTGTTGCTCTGGGCGGATGCCCTGGGGCTGGCGCTGTTCTCCGTGCTGGGCACCCAGAAAGCGCTGGCCTTTGATGCGCCGTTGCTGGTTGCCATCGGGATGGGCATGATGACCGCGACCTTTGGGTCACTGATCCGCGACGGACTGCTCGGTCGCCCGCCGGTGTTGCTGGAGCCGGATATCTACGTAACTGCTGCTGCATTGGGTGCGGTGAGCTATGTCGTCCTGAATGCTCAGCCCTGGGGGCAGCAGATCGCGTTGCCGGCTGCGGTCGCGGCGGCCTTCGCGCTGCGTGCCGCGGCGATTCTCTTTGACCTGCGTTTGCCGAAGTACCAGCCGAAGGCCCCCGATTAGGCCGTTTAACCCTTGCCGGTGGGCTTGTTGGGGCCCGCCTGGGAGTCCTTCTCCACGTATTCGATGATCTTGCTGGCGATATCGATACCGGTGGCCTTCTCAATGCCCTCCAGGCCCGGAGACGAGTTGACCTCAATGACCAGGGGGCCATGATTCGAGCGCAGGATGTCCACGCCGGCGAGATCCAGCCCCATCACCCGCGCCGCCTTGACCGCCAGTCGGCGTTCTTCCGGGCGCAGCTTGATCACCTCTGCGGTGCCTCCACGATGCAGGTTGGACCGGTATTCCCCCTTCACCGCCTTGCGCTGCATGGCGGCGATCACTTTGTCGCCCACCACGAAACAGCGGATGTCCGAGCCGCCTGCCTCGCGGATGAATTCCTGTACCAGGAAGTCCGAGCCGATACCGCGAAAGGCATTGATCAATGCTTCTGCCGCTTTTTTGGTTTCCGCCAGCAGTACGCCATTGCCGTGCGTGCTTTCAGTCAGCTTCAGGATCAGCGGGGCACCGCCGACCGATTCGATGAGCTTGTCGGTGGCGCGCGCCGAGTGCGCGTAGCTGGTGACCGGCTGGCCGATACCGCGCCGCGCAAGCAGCTGGTGCGCGCGAAGTTTGTCGCGTGAGCGGGCGATGGCGATGGATTCATTCAGTGAATACACGTGCCCCACCTCGAACTGGCGCAGCACCGCGCAGCCGTAGGAGGTGATGCTGGCGCCAATGCGCGGGATGACAGCTTCGAAATCCAGTGCTTCGACCCGTTCAGCGGAGTGCTGGTAGATGACCGTCGGGTCGTTGGCGGTGATGTTCATATAGCACTTCAGAACATCAATGACACTGACATCGTGGCCGCGCGCCGCTGCCGCTTCTACCAGGCGACGTGTGGAGTAAAGCCTGCGATTGCGCGACAGGATGCCAATTTTCATAGGGTGCCCTTGTGAGCCAGAGGAATGTGTTACCGGCCTCTATGATAGCTGGTCTGGGGCGACTTTGCGCGCTTACGGGGCACCATCGGCCTCAATGAAGGCCTCCAGCACCTGCTCCACATAGCGGCAGTCCTCGGCGGTCATCGTGGGGTGACAGGGCAGCATGATGCCGAATTCCATGATCTGGTCACAGTTGGCCAGTCCCGCGGGGTGCACACGGAAATCCCGGCCCTGCAGCATGGGCTGTCGGGTAATGTTGCCGGAAAAGATCACGCGGGAGAATATACCGTTGTCTTCGAGGTGTATTTGCAGTGCCTTGCGGCGCCAGCCGGTCTCCGGGCGAATCTGCAGTGGAAAGCATATCCAGGTGGTTTCTGTTTCGGGTAGCGTCGTGGGGACGATGAACTTGTCGGCGTAACGCTCGAAAAACCGGTAGTAGCCCTGGAAACGCTCGTTGCGCAAGCGCCAAAGCTCGTCGATGCGGTCCATCTGGCCGATGCCGAAGGCCGCGCCCGCTTCATTGGGTATGAATCCGTAGGCCAGGTCCTCAAAAATGAACAGGGAATCGTAATCCAGGTTGTCCAGCTTCTCCAGAAAGCGTCCGTCGCTTTCACTGACTTTGGTGCCGAACATATACTTTTCCGATGAGCGGCCCCAGGCGCGCAAGCTGAGAGCGGCATCCAGATAGCGGTCATCATCAAAAAACACCATGCCGCCGTTACCCAATGCGGTGATGATGTGGAAGATGGAGAAACTGGTGATCGAGATGTCCGCGCGCGTGGCGGTTTTGCGTCCACGCAGGCTGCCGCCCAGCGTGTCGGCAGAATCGTGCACCAGCAGCAGGCCGTGCCGGTCCGCGATGCTACGCAGGATATCCCAGTCGCAAATGCCGCCGATCAGGTCCGGAACCAGCAGCGCGCGGGTGTTCTCGGTAACCACGTCCTCCACACGATCCACCAGAATCTGGTAGTCGTCCAGCCCGACATCGATGAAGACAGGCTTGTAGCCCGCCTGGTAAATGCTGGCCACATCGGTAGAGAAGGTGAGGGCAGGGGTGATGACTTCGGAGCCTGCGGGCAGGTTGAGCAGGCGCATGGCGATCATCAGGGCCGACGAACCGGAGTTGACCATAACGCCGTGTCGCTTGCCCATAAAGTCCGCGACGCGGCGTTCGAACTCACACACGCGATTGCCAGGCACAAGGCCCATGGGATCGGCCAGCACTGCGTTCACATTGCTTATTTCCGCCTCGCCATACATCGCACCACCGTAGCGCACGACACGTGGGGGGAGTTTGGTCTTGTCCATGTTGATGTCCTCAGTCGTTATCGGTTTCAGTAGCCTGCTTTCGTGTCCACCAGCCCCTGCATAGGCTCGCCCCGGGCAAACGCCAGCACGTTGGCAATGAACGGTGCGAGCAGCCTCTGGGCCATGTCGGGTCCGCTCCAGGAGATATGGGCGCTCAGCCTGATCTTTGGGTGGGTGTAAATCCAGTGGCCGGCGGGCAGTGGCTCAGGGTCGACCACATCAAGAGACGCACGGGCCAGTTGGCCTGAATCCAGCGCAACCCTCAATGCATCCTGATCGACCAGCGTGGCACGAGACACGTTGATCAAATGGGCGCCGGGCTTCATCCTCGCCAGCGCCCGGGCGTCTATCAGGCCGCGGCTCGCAGGCGTAGAGGGCAGAGCAAGTACCAGATGGTCCGCCGTCTGCAACAACTCGGTCAGGCCTTCCACAAGCTGTACCCCGGGCAGGGGGCTCTCGCGGTAGGAGCGCACCTTGGCGACCACCTGCATGTCGAAGGCCAGCGCGCGTCTGGCGACGGCCTCGCCAATCGCGCCGAGGCCGACAAGCCCGAGGGTCTTGCGCTCCAGGCAGCCGAGATCTGCCATGTACCAGGTTTCCGGTGGCTCACTGATCCAGCGTGCTGGCAGCTGTTTTTCGTGGCAGAGCATCATCGCGAGCACCCACTCGGCCATTGGCGTGGCTGTGGCGCCACGGGAGCAGGTGAGCACGGCATCACCAACCATGGACAAAGGAAAATTATCAATGCCAGTCCCGAGCACGTGAATCCAGCGCAGCCCCTGACAGGAGCTGAGCAGGGACGGGAGGTCGCCACCGCCGGTCGCGGTACACAGCAGTACATCGGCGGCAAGGGACTGTTGCGCGAGGCAGGCATCACTGGGCACTATAAGCGTCTTGATCCCGTGCCCGAGGCCCTGAAGTTGCTCAGCCAGGCCGGGGATGTTGGGTTGCAGTGCGATGCGCATGGCGAGTTCTCCGGTTTACTTGCCTGTCATGAAGGCGTGTGAGGCGTCGGTGTCGGCCTCCCTGCAATGACCTTTTATATCCGGCTCAGCCAGACGAAGCCAGTGCTGGCGCAATGCCCGCCACAGAAAACAATCAACGGTTCAGGTCACCGGTCCCGGTGCGAAGAAACAGGAGAGTGTTGATGACCAGTATCGAGCAATTGCAGGCCATTGAAGCCATACGAGCGCTGAAGGCGCGCTACTTTCGTGCACTGGACAGCAAGGACTGGCAGGCCTTTGAAGCCGTTTTTGCTCCGGATCTTGTTGCCGACTTTCGCGCCGCGACAGGCAGCTATGACGAAAGCCTGTTGACGCACGGTGCTGCGGCCTACGTGGCGGGTCTCGCGCCGGTACTGGAGCAGGTGGTCACCGTGCATCATGGACATACTCCGGAGATCACCATTGAATCGCCGACAACAGCCGCAGGCGTCTGGGCGATGGAAGACAAGTTGTGGCCGGCGCCGGGCTCAGCACTGCCCTTTACCTGGTTGCACGGTTACGGGCACTACCACGAACGTTACGTCAAACTGGCTGGGCAGTGGCACATTCAGGAAATACGGCTGAGTCGCTTGCGCGTGGACACGGGCTAGGGCTGTTTTGTCCGCTGGGTTATAGCGGGTTGCAGCGCGAATCGGCCCAGCAGGGCCGCATGATCCGAAAGGTCTCGCCAGTGACCATCGCGCAAGCGCTGGCAGCCGATAGGTTGTACACCGCGGTAATAGATCCGGTCGACCGGAAACACCGGAGCCCACACCGGGAAGGTGCGCGCATGCCCGCCGTGCAGGGTCAGGAAGACTTCCTCTAGACCCAGATGGGATTGCAGGTATTGTGCTCCGCGCTGGCGCCAGTCGTTGAAATCTCCGGCCAGGATCAGAGGCTCGTCATGCGGCACGTGCGCCTCTATCCGGCGCACCAGCGTTGCCAATTGTGAGCGCCTTTCGCGCTCGAACAGGCCAAGGTGTACACACAGTGTGTGCAGGCGGGTGCCAGAATCCGGCAGTTCCAGAATACTGTGCAGAATGCTGCGGCTGGAGCGGGGAAACAGCGAAACATCGATGTTTTCTGAGGTCACTATGGGGAAGCGGCTGAGGAGGGCGTTTCCGTGGTCCCCCTTGCGGTATATGGCATTGCGCGCGTAGGCATAGTGCGGCCAGACCCGGTCCGCCAGGTATTCAAAATGTGGTTCCTCCGGGTAGCTGAAACGCTTCTGTCGTCGTGGGCTGGCGTGTGCCCAGCCGTGTACCTCCTGCAGAAAAACCACGTCAGCGCCTGACTCCACGATACGTTCTCGAATGCCTTCGAGAACGAAGCGCCGGTTGCCGCTGCAAAACCCCTTGTGGATATTGTAGGTCAGCACTTTCACCTCCTGCTTGGCAGGGGGCAGGTCGTTTCGCATCGGCTGGTCCAAGGTCACAGGTATCTGATTACAACGAAAGAATGCCGCGTCAAATCGCGAGTTGCTCAACGGGCGAGACAACGCTACCACACTTCTTCATTTTGAACAGTCCATGGAACTCTCTGTAACAGGTCACACGGATTGCTGCGGACGACAATCTCGTCTGCATCCGTCAGGTTGCAGGCAGAAATGCCTCACCGGCCCTGCAAAACGCGGCAAATCCGTTATCCGTAAAAGAATCCACAACTGCGTATAATATATATTATGTTAAATAGAAGATTAAGGCACACAGTTATGCACAGGCCGGCGCGGACTCTGGCACCCTGCCTTGCCGGGGTGTGTTCACGGAGGCCCGCTGTCAGGAGTGATCACGAGCCGTTACGCTGACAGAGCGAGATCGCTGTCCGCTCTCAGGTCGCTGAGATACACTGACGCCCTGACACTTGTGCCATGCTGCAACCACCGGGGAGGAATACGTACTGGATATCTGGGTTGATGCCGATGCCTGTCCGGGCATGGCGAAGGACATTCTTTTTCGGGCGGCCCGTCGCACCGGCCTGCGTTTGACTCTGGTGGCAAACCATCCGCTACAGGTTCCCACAGACGCCAATATCCGCTCGCTGCAGGTGAGTTCCGGTTTCGACGTGGCTGACGATGAAATCGTCAGGCTGGCACAAGCGGACGACCTTGTTATTACCGCTGATATCCCGCTCGCGGCCGAGGTTATAGCCAAGGGCGCCCTGGTGCTGACACCACGCGGTGAACGCTACACGAAGGACAATATTCAACCGAAGCTGAATATGCGGGATTTCATGGATACATTGCGTGCCAGCGGGATTCAGTCGGGTGGGCCGCCCGCGTTAAACAATCAGGACAAACAGCGCTTTGCCAACCAGCTTGACCAGATACTCGCAGCAACGCGACGTTAGCCGCAGAGGCTTGCGCGCCGGCCCAGACGACACTCGCCTGGCGAAGCCCTGGATGCACGCTGCGGAACACGTGGCGGAAGCCCTCGGCGTCGATCCGTCCAGGGGACTGGCTGCAGACGAACTGCAGTCTAGACGGCAGCATTTCGGCCCCAATGTCTTCCGCGAGAGCAAGCCTCGCCCTGCCCTGTCGATTCTGCTGGCGCAGCTGCGGAGCGTTGTTGTGTTGCTGCTGTTCGCAGCCACCGGGATGGCACTGTTCATGGGCGACACGATGGAAGCGATGGCCATCGCGGTCGTCATCGCGCTCAATACTGCGCTGGGCTTTACCACGGAATGGCGGGCAACGCGATCTATGGAGTCGCTGCGACGTATCGCCCGTACGGAGACCACGGTACTGCGTAGCGGTCGTGCGGAGCGCATACCGGCGGCTGCCCTGGTGCCCGGTGACGTTGTGCTGCTGGAAGCCGGCGATGTGATACCGGCGGACCTTCGGTTACATGAAGCGGCGCGGATGCAGGCGGATGAGTCTGTGCTTACCGGCGAGTCACTTCCGGTACGCAAACAGGTCGACGCTGTTGCGGCGGAGGCTTCCTTGCTGGAACGGCCGAATATTGCCTTCGGCGGCACCGCCCTCACCCGCGGTAGCGGCAGCGGCCTCGTGGTTGCGACGGGAATGGCTACCGAGTTCGGCCGTATCTTCGACCAGGTGAGCACGGCGCAGCCGCCCCGGACCCCACTGGAAAAACGTCTTGACGCGCTGGGCAAGCGACTGGTGTGGCTGGTGCTGGTGATGGCTGTGATGCTGGCATTGATTGGCGTGCTTGCCGGTCGTGAACTCGCCCTCGCCATCGAGGTGTCGATCGCCCTGTCCGTCGCTGCGATTCCTGAGGGTCTGCCGATCGTCGCGACCATCGCGCTGGCTCGTGGCATGTGGCGGATGGCCCGACGTAACGCGCTGATTACCCGTCTGTCCGCCGTCGAAACACTCGGCGCGACCAGCGTTATTCTCACCGACAAGACCGGCACCCTCACCGAGAACCGCATGACGGTAACCCGCGTGCTGCTGGCCGATGCGGATGTCTCGTTGCAGGACGAAGGAGACGCCGCTGGGGATACCGGCGTTACTCGCCGCCTGCTGGAGCGCGCCGCGCTGTGCTGCAATGCATCCCTTGGCAGTGAGACTCGGGACGAGCACCAGGCGACGGGCGATCCCACGGAACTGGCCCTGCTGGCGGCCGCTGCCCGACTGGGACTGCATCGCCCTGCTCTGCTGACGGCGATGCCCGAGCTTCGTGAGGAACCCTTCAGTGCTGAAGACAAGCGCATGGCCACGATCCACAGTGATGCGGACGGATTTTTCGCCGCCGTCAAAGGTGCGCCAGAGAGCCTGCTGCCACTGTGTCGAGCGGAACGGCAGGGCGAAGCTGAGTGTGAACTCGATGACAGGAGCCGCCAACACTGGCTGCAGCGTGCACAAGATCTGGCAGCCACGGGGCTGCGCACGCTGGCTGTAGCCGAGCGACGTCTCGGGTCTGACCAGGACTCACCGTACAGTGACCTGGTGCTGCTCGGTCTTGTTGGTATGGAAGACCCGCCACGCAAGGGCGTAAAGCAGGCAATCGAGCAGTGCCACGCCGCAGGGGTCAATGTGGTCATGATCACGGGAGACCACGCGGCGACCGCCGCGCGCATTGCGCTGGACACCGGCATTGTCGCTGAGGGTCAGCCTCCCCGGGTTGTGGACGGCGAGGCGTTGCAGCAGATCTTCGAAAGCGAGGCGACGGAGGAACTGCTGGACGTGCGCGTGTTCGCGCGTGTCACACCGGAACAGAAGCTCAAGCTCATTGATTTGCACCAGCGCGCAGACCGGGTCGTCGCCATGACGGGCGATGGAGTGAATGATGCGCCCGCGCTCAAGAAAGCCGATATCGGCGTGGCGATGGGCATTCGGGGCACAGCTATTGCGCGGGAATCCGCTGCCATGGTGTTGCAGGACGACGAGTTTCGCACGATTGTCGCTGCCATTGCGCAGGGGCGGGCAATCTTCAGCAATATCCGCAAATTCGTTGTTTACCTGATGTCCTGCAATATCAGCGAAGTGCTTGTGGTCGTGCTGGCGACGGTCGCGGGTGCGCCACTGCCCCTGTTGCCGCTGCAGATCCTGTTCTTGAACCTGGTGACGGATGTGTTTCCGGCCCTAGCACTGGGTGTAGGGGCAGGTGCGCCGGGCGCTATGGAATGCCCACCGCGGTCTCCCGGTGAGCGTGTGCTGATGCGCCAGCACTGGGTGCTCATCGGCCTGTATGCCGCACTGATTGGCACGGTGGTATTGGGCGCGATGGCGGTCGGCCGCCTGGTACTCGGTTTCGACGCCAGCAAGGCGGTGACGGTCTCATTCCTGACCCTGGCCCTGGCGCAGATGTGGCACGTATTTAATATCCGCGAGCACAGCGGGCGCTGGCTGCGCAACGAAATCACCGGCAACCCCTGGATCTGGGCAGCACTCGGGCTGTGCAGTGCTCTTATCGCGGCTGCGGTGTACTTCCCTCCCCTTGCCGCGGTCCTGTCTCTTGTCCATCCCGGCGCGGATGGCTGGCTGCTGGTTGCGCTGGCCAGTGTGCTACCGTTGTTGCTGGCCCCTGCCCTGCGCCGGCTGGCGCGGCGCTTCGCGCCACCGTGAGGCTGATCCTTTCACCCTGCCCCGTTATGCATCGATGCCGGGGTGCGAGTAGGAGGGCAGTATCGGGTCCTCAATGCGTTGGCGCCCGTCGAGTGAGTAGACCGGTAGCGAATGCTGCAGCGGAAAATGCAGGCTGTAAGCAGTGAGTCCCGTGCGCTCAGCGGCCGGCAGGTGGCAGAGCGCGAGCCCGGTTTCCGCGATGTATTCTATGCGCTCAGTCGGATAGCTTTCCGGAATGTATTCACTGGCCCCCGGTGTGCGGATGGCGGTGCTCGGGCTCAGTGTGTTCACGGCAATATTGTCAGCCAGAAGTTCTGCCGCCAGACCCTGGGTCATGCGGTGCACCGCGGCCTTGATGGACGCATAGACAGTGCCTCCCCCATGGGTGGCAAACACATCATAGGGGCGGGTCGGTGGCAGCGCAGTTACCGACCCCAGCGTGACGATCCAGCCAGCGCCACGTTTGCGCATTTCGGGTACTGCGTGCTGGATCAGCCGAAACGGCGCGCGCAGATAGTGATGGAAGGTACGTTCGAAGGTTGCCGGGTCCATCGTCGCCGTGGGGGCGTACTCGGCTTTGCCGCCACTGTGGATCAGGATATCCAGCCCGCCGGTGAGTGCAACCGTGCGGCTTACCAGGTTCTCGAGGTCCGCGTCACTTTCGAGATCCGCCTGCAGTGGATGGGCGACGCCACCCTGCCCTTCAATCAGTGCCACGCTCTCACGCAGTGTGCCTGCATAGGTGCCCGCACTGTCGAGACTGCGCGCCGTCAGCACGACCGTCGCGCCCTCGGCAGCAAGGCGCTGGGCAAGCGCACGACCGATGCCCCGGCTGGCACCCGTAACCAGCGCAACTTTACCTTCCAGCAGTGTTCCCATGTCAATCGCCTCCTGAACAAACTGTGTCTGTGGACTCTATTCCGGGACCCTTCAGACCCCCTCACCCTGCGGCACAAGCTCACGCGCCAGTACGCTGCTGCCAAACGGGCTGAAAGCGTGAGACAAATCGGTGTCGATGGCCTGGGCACCCGACTCGGGGTCAAACCAGCGATCAATATGAGCCCAGTGGTGTGGGTGCACCATGTAGGGCCCCAACAGATCATCGACAGTGCGGAATTCCTGTTCCCATACCCAGGTCCATGGAGCACATTCAGCCTGCTGCCAGGCTACCGGCACAGCCCGGCTCAGGCGCCAGTTGCGTATTTCGCGAATGTGCTGCGGCATGGCGAGCAGGTCCCGTTCAAACGCCTCTGCAGTAGCGACATCGCGGCCGGATTGCAGTCGAAAGAATGCCGTGCGTTTAATCCCGCCAGCCAGACTGCTTTCCCGCAGACCGGCACCAACGTTTTCCAGCGCCAGTGCATGCACGGCACTGCAGGTGCGCGAGAGCTCAGGGAGAATCTGGCTTCGCCACACGTCACTTTCCTGCGCCCGCGCCGCTGTACTCGCATCCGGGTACAGCAAGTCCAGCGTCAGGTGCCCCGCTGCGTACTCGGGGGCGAGGTTTTTGCCCAGCTCGCTTGACGCAAGACCCGGAAGTTGCGGCAGCCACAGGGAGAGCGCCTGTTGCAGTGCATCTGCGTCGCCGTCGCAAACCTGCAACTGTGCTGTCTCGCGGTAGCCACTGCTGGTTGCCACGGCGACCTCGGGTGCAGGCAGCGTGAGGTCGGCCGCGTCCGGCTCCATCAGGTAGGTCCGCTTGCGGGACAGGCACTGTTGGTCGACAGCGATCCAGAAATCCGCGACTTCTGCCGTTCCCGACTGCGCGCGCATTCCCCACCAGGCCGCCGGGTCGGCAACGGTCCAGCGCAGCCAGAGTGTCACCGGGGCTTCGGTGATGGCTACCGGTGGCGACACCTGCAGAGACTGAAGGCTCATGCCGCGCGCCTCCGCGTCCTCGCGGTAGTGTGTCCGAAACAGAGCCTCGACAGCAGACAGATGCTGCGCTTTCACGACAATTTCATCTTGTACGGTGATCATGGGGCGGACTTCATTGCTTGTTATTGTGAACCCGCACGCTATCCGCCGTGGCTGCTGCCGTCAACGTCACGGCACGCAAATACGTATAGAATCACAAGGAGCCATACCAGCCCGGCGGCTTGTCTGGTCGCTGCAGCACTGGTTCAATGCAGGTGTCAGCAGGCGCTCACCCGGGCGGCAGTGAAAAATAATCGGGAATCCACGGAGTTTGCACGACCATGACCCACAACGCACTTCGTCAGCAATCCATTTACGACATACTGCGCCGTAGCGCCGCGCGCAACCCGCAAAAACTGGCCATTCGCCAGCACCATGTTAGCTGGACTTATGATGAGTTCCACCACCTTTGCCGTGCGGCGGCGGCTGGTCTGGTGGCACGTGGTATCCAGCCTGGCGACCGTGTGGCAATTCTGTCGCGCAATTCCAATGCGTTTGCCGTCGCCCGCTTCGCGATTGCCGCAGCCGGAGCTGTGCTGGTGCCTGTCAACTTCATGCTCAATGCGCAGGAGGCGGCCTATATCGTCGAGCACAGCGAAGCCCGCTTGTTGCTTGTCGGGCCAACGGAGGTGGACAAAGCGCGAGCGGTTGCCGCTCTCTGCCCTCGCCTGGAAGCGCTACTGTGGCTGAATCTGGACAATCCGCCACCGGAAGGCATGGACGCTTTTTCCAAGTTGCTGCAGGTGGAGCCGCTGTCCCGGCCGGTAGCGGTTGATGAGCGCACCCCCGCACAAATCATTTACACGAGTGGTACGGAGTCGGCGCCGAAGGGCGCGGTGCTCAGTCATGCCGCCGTGTTGTGGCAGTACGGCAGTATTCTCGCCGACGCCGAGGTCGCCGGCCATGACCGGCTGCTTCACGCCCTGCCGCTGTTTCACTGCGCACAGCTGGACTG
Source organism: Halieaceae bacterium UBA5085 (assembly GCA_002414665.1). Taxonomy (GTDB): domain Bacteria; phylum Pseudomonadota; class Gammaproteobacteria; order Pseudomonadales; family Halieaceae; genus Haliea. Next base: position 41,193 of record DIAF01000005.1, on the reverse strand, counting down.
CTTTCTCGGCCCATCATTGCAGGCTGGTGGCACCAACATCATTACCGATGACAACAGCGCCGACAACCTGTTGCAATTACTGCAGGAGGAGCGCATCACGTCGTTTTTCGCACCACCAACCGTGTGGATATCACTGCTGCGGGCGCCTGGTTTTGACAGTGCCGACCTCAGCGCCTTGCGCAAGGGCTACTACGGGGCCTCGATCATGCCGGTGGAGGTGCTTAAGGAAATACAGGCCCGGCTGCCACAACTCCGGTTGTGGAACCTCTACGGTCAAACCGAGATTGCCCCGACGGCCACGATCCTCAAGCCGGAAGACCAACTGCGCAAAGCCGGCTCAGCCGGCAAGCCGGTGCTGCATGTGGAAACACGGCTGGTGGATGACGCGGGGAATGACGTTGAGGTCGGCGCCATCGGAGAAGTGGTGCACCGTTCGCCGCAGCTCCTTACTGAATACTTCAAGAACCCGGAAAAGACCGCCGAGGCCTTTGCCGGCGGCTGGTTCCACAGCGGCGATCTGGGAACTTTCGACGAGGAAGGCTACCTGACCATCGTGGATCGCAAGAAGGACATGATAAAAACCGGTGGTGAGAATGTTTCCGGTCGCGAGGTTGAAGAGACCATTTACCAGCTGCCATGGGTGGCGGAGGTTGCCGTGATCGGGCTGCCCCACCCGACCTGGGTGGAGGCTGTTGCGGCCGTGGTGGTGGCCAAGGCAGATGCTGATAGCGCCGTCGATGAACAGGCGGTTATCGAGCACTGTCATGCTCGTCTGGCGGGGTTCAAAGTCCCCAAGCGGGTGATTATTGCTTCCGATCTTCCGCGTAATCCTTCGGGAAAAATACTCAAGCGCACGCTGCGTGAGACGCATGCATCGGCCTTTGCCCCCGGCTGATACCGCGCGCTTTACCCGGGAACGGCAAGACCCATGCTGGCGAGAATCTCCGCCGGTAACGCGGGTGTCGAGAGTGTACTGAGGTGCTGAGCGCGACCCGCAGCCATCTGCTGTGTCACCTCGGGGTGGGTGGACACCCAGAATGCCCCGGCGACAACCTGGGGGAAAATACGCTGCGCCGCCTCCATGCCTGAGATACCGTCCGAGTGGAGCATCGCGTCCATCAGCGCCCGGTGCTGCACACTGCCCTCGTCCTGCCCGCCGCCGCCATCGGCAAATATGCGGGTTGCCACCGGTCCGGGAAGAATTGCCGAGACGTGGATCGGCGCGCCTTTCAGCTGCATCTCCAGGAACAGGCATTCGCTGTAGGAGATCATGGCGTGCTTGCTGAGAATGTACGACGTCTGCAGCGGCATCATCCCCAGTCCGCCGATCGAGCAGGTGTTGGCGATCCAGGCGCGCCTGCCGCTGGCAAGCATGCCGGGCGCAAAGGCGCGTACGCCATGAATCGCGCCATGGATATTGATCTGCAGGGTTTTCTCCCACTGCTCGCTGCTGAGCTCCCAACTGAAACCAACCGTTTCCACCCCGGCATTGTTGAACAGCATCGTGACGCTGCCGAAGCGCTTATGAACCGCCTTCGCGAGCGCATCAATGGATTCTGGACTGGCAACGTCCACGGGCATTGCCGTCGCATCACCCCCGGCCTGGCAGATCGCATCCACCACGCTCTCTGCACGATCTGCCGCGATATCGGCAACCACCACCTGCATGCCGGCCGCTGCGGCACAGTGGGCCAGGCCTTCACCGATACCGGAACCGGCTCCGGTAATAACGGCGACGTTGCCCCTCAGGGCCGCTAGCGGATCAGACATGCTTGATTCCCGCGTGAGATTGCTCGAGATCGGCTACGTTCAGTACCTTCTTGCCGCGGTTGTGGCCTTCCTGCAGGATGCGGTGGACGTTGGCGACAGCCTCCAACGGGTACTGCTCAATCGGCGGCAGCCTGATATCCCCATTGACCAGCAGTTGCGCGATTTTGGTCAGTGTTGCGGCACAGTCGGTGTCGTCCATGGTCGAAAATACCCGCTTGACGCCACGTTCGGCGGCCATCGCGGCCGCTGCCGGAATATCCCCGTCATCGACAAGGGTGGGGATGCTGACGAAGGTGCCACCCGGTTTTACCAGGTCGAGGCCGCCGGGCAGGGTGCTGGCACCCACAGCGTCCATCAGGTAGTCGAGGCCACCCGGCGCCCATTCCGCGATTGCCTCGGGAATGCTTTCCCTGCGGTAATCAATGACCCGTTCTGCGCCCAGCCCCTGTACATACTCCAGGTTCGGTGTTGAACAGGTCGCCGCCACCCGAGCGCCCGCCCAGCGCGCAAACTGCACGGCGAAACTGCCCAGACCACCTGCTCCACCGTGGATCAGTGCCCATTGTCCCGGCGCCAGACCACCCCGATCAAACAGGCCCTGCCACGCAGTCAATGCGGCAACAGGCAGTGCTGCAGCCTCTGCAAATCCCAGACCCTCGGGAATGTGCGCCACCCGATCAGCGTCGGCGAGCGTGTATTCGGCATAGCTGCCCTGACCACCCTGTCCGTGGTTTGTGGGGGTGAACACGCGGTCTCCCACGGCGAACCCACGCACCCCTTCTCCTATCGCCGCCACACGCCCGGCCGCGTCAAAGCCAATGATGTAAGGAAATACATAAGGCCTGTATTGCGCCAGGTGCCCTTCCCGGTTTTTCCAGTCGGCCGGATTGACACCGGCGCAGGCAACCTGAATCAGTAATTGACCGGCGGCAGGTGTGGGTGTCGGGACTTCGGCGCGGTGGAAAACCTCTGGACCACCGGTTTCTTCTATTACCATGGCATACATGTCAGTCTCCTTTTTGTCCGTCGGCGATGGGCACATTCGGGGATCGCCTGATTGCTCTCCCCGGCATGCTGTCCATGCGCAATACTCCCTCATCGATGACGGGAACGCCGTTAACCAGCACGTAGTGCATGCCAGCGGACGGCTGTCGCGGATTGGCGAAGGTCGCCCTGTCCTGCACCGTATTCAAGTCGAAGATGGCGATATCTGCGTCCATACCCACCTGCAGTCTGCCTTTCCTGCGCATCTGCGGCACAGATGACTGCAGGATCGTTGCTGGTATCAGCGACGTCTTGCGCAGGGCCTCCATCAGGCTTAGCGATCCGCTTTCGCGCACCCATTCAGCCAGCAGACGGGTGAAGGTTCCGGCGCTTCTGGGGTGGGCGTAAGCAGTTTCCGGAAGCGGCCATTCGTCGTCGGGAATCAACGCGCCCGTGTTCGTGTCGATCCAGGGCATGCTGTCGCTGGCGATCGCCCCGCCGGGGAGGAGTACCGAGGTGTCCAAGACACCGCGCTCCGCCGGTAAATCGAGGAAATGTTTTACAATAATTGCGCCGGGCTGCTCAGCGCGCAGGGCTTTGAAGCTTTCCTCATTGAGCCTCTGGCCGTTGTATTCAATGTCTTGTGCCTTCACGCCCTTGGCCGCCATTGCATCCGGGCTGAACAGCGCCGAACCGATGGTGGTGCTGGCGGCGCCATAGGTATAGGCCTCTGTCGTTATGGGGATCCCGGAAGCACGCGCTGACTGGATCATCCCGGCGGTCACATCGACGGCCCGCACACTGCTGCTGTTCAGGTGGCAGATGTGCGCCGGGTTTCCAGTGCTGGCCGCCAGGGCGATAACCTGCCCGACGCACTCGGCCGAGCTGTCGGGATCCTGGGGATTGTCGCAGGAGATGTGGGTGAAGGTGGGTACGTCGTGGCGAGCAGCCAGACTGTGTACGGCCAGGAGTTCGCGAAACCCTCCTCCGGGCGCGTAGCCCCCGTTTATCCCGATGCCGAGAGCCCCTTCTTGCAACCCCTGTTCTAGATAGGCAATGATGCTGTGCACCTGTTCACCCGATGCGGGTTCGCTGACCCAGCGCTTGCGGGCAAAGGCATCGCGGAACCACTGCACCTCCGCGCGGGGCGTCAGTCCTTCGAACTCCGCGATACGAGCGAAGGTCCAGGCTGCAGACGTGCCGTAATTCAATGCCCTGCCCGCCTGCGCTTGCGACTGATACCATTCGTCGACGGGCAGCACGCCGGATTCGAGTTCCAGTGTGGTAGTCACGCCATCGTAGGCGTGCATTCTGTCTGCAACCAGCGATTGTCCGTGTGAATGCAGGTCGATAAATCCGGGAGCAACGATCAAGCCGGTGGCGTCGATAACGCGCTCACCGGCCAGCTGTGCCTCGCTGATCTCGACGATCTCCGCGCCCGTGATCCCCAGGTTGCGGACCGCATCCAGCCCGCTCTCCGGATCGACGACGCGGCCACCGGCAATCACCAGATCATAGTGCGCTGTCTCGGCGGCCAGCGGACGGCTCGCCAGAGCGGAGCAGACCAGGACCGTCAGCAGTGCGAAGCCGAGAATGCCAGCATGGGCCCTTGCCCCGATGTGCGCGTGCTTCATGATTCCCCCAGGTAATTCGTGTTATTGGGTTCCCGTGCAGCGTGCTGGCCGCAATCGACAACCGCGCTAATTTAGCATACAACAGACACCACAGGTTGGTGACTACGGAGCGCGCGGCTGGCCGGACGCCCCGTGGTTTGTGTTGCACAATACATTGCGGAAAGAACAGGGTGGACACGGGTATGGCAGATCGCACGGAGGAGACGGCAGCCAGCCGCTGGGCGCGGTTTACGCCCATACGCACTGGCGATGAGTATGTGCAGAGCCTGCGTGGCCGCGATGTGAACGTCTACCTGCTGGGGGAGCGGATCGCAGAGCCCGTGGACCACCCGATTATCCGCCCCTCGATCAACGCCCTTTGTGCCACTTACGACCTCGCTCTGGAGGAGCCTGAGCTGGCAACGGCGCACTCTTCCTTGATAGACGCCCGGGTCAATCGCTTCCTGCACATTGTCGAATCGCCGCAGGATCTGGTGATGAAAAACCGCATGCAGCGACGTCTGGGGCAGATCACGGGCACCTGCTTCCAGCGCTGTGCCGGCCTGGATACGATCAGCGTCCTGCATTCCATCACCTGGGACATCGACCGCGAGCATGGCACGCAATACCACCAGCGCTATCTCGACTTCATGCGCGAAGCCCAGCGCCACAATGTAATCATTGGCGCCGGCATGACGGACCCCAAAGGGGACCGCAGCAAGCGTCCTCACCAGCAATCTGATCCTGATCTGTTTTTGCATGTTACGGACCGCACTGAACAGGGCCTGTTCGTCACCGGTGCCAAAGCCCACATGACCGGTGGCCTGAACAGTCACTGGATCTGCGTCATGCCCACCATGAACATGGGTGAGGCTGATCGTGACTATGCGGTAGTCGGCATGGTGCCCGGTGATGCCGAGGGACTCACCTATATCTACGGGCGCCAGAGCTGTGACACGCGCGCACTGGAGGCAGGCGATATCGACAAAGGCAACGCGCGCTTCGGCGGACAGGAAACCCTGGTGGTTTTCGACAACGTGTTCATACCCTGGGAGCATGTGCTCATGGACGGCGAGTACGAGTTCGCCCAGCCGATGGTGTCACGCTTTACCGCCTACCATCGTGCCAGTTACGTCTGCAAAACCGGCCTCGGCGATGTCATGGTCGGCGCGGCGGCGTCCATCGCCGAGTACAACGGAGCCGACTCCGCCAGCCACATCAAGGACAAACTGGTGGAGATGACGCATCTCAACGAAACCATCTATTCGTCGGCCATAGCCTCATCCCACGAGGCGACGCGACTGGACTCGGGTATCTGGATGAACGACGAGATGCTGGCCAATGTGTGCAAGCACAATGTCACACGGTTCCCCTACGAAATCGCCCGCTTTGCCCAGGATCTCGCCGGCGGCTTGATGGTGACCCTGCCGTCACAGGCGGACTTCGATCACGAGGAAGCCGGGCCGCTGTTGCACAAGTATTTCCAGGGGCGCGCCGACATTCCAGTAGAGAACCGCACCCGCATGCTGCGCCTGATCGAGAACATGACGCTGGGCCGCAATGCCGTGGGCTACCTCACAGAATCGCTGCACGGCGCAGGCTCACCCCAGGCCCAGCGTATTCAGATTCTGCGCGGCATGGATATGCCCCGCAAGAAACGCTATGCGCAGGACCTCGCCGGTATCGAAATTATCGCAACGGACGCGGATGGCGGGGACGAATGACTAGCCAAGTTTAAGGCCGACAACGGCAATCTGGTCGCCATCAAGTTTCTTCACCACGAACTCAACCCTGTCCAGGGAGACGCGGTCACCAACGACCGCCTTGTGATGAAACTGCCGGTTAATAAACTCGCCCACTGTGAGCGCCTGCAGCGCCTCCGGTACGGCAACACCGTACATCAGGGAAATATCGGCCAGGCGCGCACCGGGCTTGAGGACAAAGTCGCCATAAAACGCCGAGGCTTTTTCCGAGCTGCGTGTATCTACCGGCGTGAACAGGCGTGCCAGTGCCGGTGCTGCACCATCATTCCCCAGGACCATGACATGGTCTTCCAGCTCGATATCATGCTCACGAGGGTTATCCAGCAATACACCCTTGCGAACAACCCCCACCAGCTGTGCGCCGCCAGACAGCGGCAAGCGGCCTGCCCGCATGTGAATCGCAGGGCTTCCAGCCACCGCCCGATACACCAGAACCTCTTTTTCCTGTTCGTCGGGTATTCTCAGGACCAGATGCTCCGGGTCGACAAGCACCGGTGGCACCTCGATGCCCAACCAGCGGGCAATGGGCGCGATTGTCCACCCCTGGAGCACCAGCGAAACAAGCACCACGAAGAAAGCCAGCTCAAAGAAAATATCCGCGCGCTCCAGCCCCGCGAGGGAAGGAAACAGTGCAAGAATAATCGGCACCGCGCCGCGCAGGCCGCACCAGCTGATGAACACCTGCTCGCGCCAGGGAAAATGGAACGGCAGCAAGGCCAGGGCCACGGCCAGGGGTCGCGCGATAAAAATCAGCGCCAATGCAATACCAAGAGCCGGGAATACCAGTGGCAGCAGGCTGCTGGGTGTGACCAGCAGTCCGAGCATGAGAAACATGCCAATCTGCGCCAGCCAGGCGATGCCGTCGTGGAAGCGGCGGATATCCTTGGCGTGGGGCAGCGATGCGTTACCGATGAGAATGCCCACCAGATAGATGGCCAGAAAGCCGCTACCGCCCCACAGGTTGGCTATACCGAAAACGCTGATGCCGCCGGCGAGCGCCAGCAGCGGATACATGGACACGGGGAGTGACAGACGCTTCAGCAGCTTCACAAGCACATACCCGCCGGCGAAGCCAATGGCGAGCCCCAGGCCCATCTGCTCGGCAAAGGCAGCCAGGATGCGCATTCCGGGGTTCTCTGCCTGCAGTGACAGCAGTTCCACCAGTGTGATCGTCAGAAAGATCGCCATGGGGTCGTTACTGCCGGATTCCACCTCAAGTGTCGCACTGGTGCGCTCCTTGAGTTGCAAGCCCGCCGAGCGCAGAAGCCCGAACACGGCTGCGGCATCGGTGGAGCCGACAATGGCGCCAATCAAGAGAGACTCGAGCCAGCCTAGCCCCAAAATGTAATGTGTCACCAGTCCGGTGATGCCGGCCGTCAGCACGACACCAATCGTCGCCAGTGACAGTGCCGGCCCCAGGCTGACCCTGAAGGTATCGCGACGCGCGCCCTGCCCCCCATCGAAAATGATAATGGCGAGGGCAAGACTCCCGAACAGGAAGGCCTGGCTGACATCGTCGAAACGCAGGCCGCCCACCCCCTCCTCACCGGCGAGCATGCCCAGCACAAGGAATACAAGCAGCACCGGGGCACCCACCCGGCGGGACAGTCCGCTGGCGATGACGCACAGGAGTGCAAGCAGGGCACCCCAGAAAATCATGCTGTTGGTCAGTTCGATCGGGTTCACGCGCTCAAGAGGCCCTGGTCGGTGGCGGCAAACTGTATGTTACACCAGTCCGGTAGCGCGGGGATGGGAACACACGGGAATCAGCGCTGTCACAGACAACAGCCAGTGCACTGTTACAATGGGATTGGATGCAACCCGGCGTGGGGTTACACTGCGGACTCAGTCTACAGGAGACACCAATTTTGCCTACCATACCGGCTTTCAGAGCGACGTACTTTCGCGCCCTATTTCTGGGCACAGTGGCCCTGCTGGTGGCAGGGCTGCCGGGGGTTGCGGGTGCCGCCATCGCCTATACGGACAGCCAGCGGGAAACCATCGTTGAGTTGATCGAGCAGTTGGAGGAGCGCCATTACGCCAAGCTGATCTACGACGACAACCTGTCTTCCCTGCACCTCGACAACTACATAGAAAGCCTGGACGGGGGCAAGATGTTCTTTACCCAGGCGGATCTGGCCGATTTTGAGCGCTACCGCACAGTCATGGATGAAGATCTCCACGAGGGTAACCTGCAGATCGGTTTCGACATCTTCAACCGCTTCCAGCAGCGTTTGCAGGAGCGCCTCGGCGGCATTGTGGAGACACTCGACGAGCGCGTGGCGGCGATGGATTTCACAGTGGACGAAGCCTACGAGCTGGATGGCGAAGAGCGCCCCTGGGCGCGCACTGAGGAGGAGCTTGACGATCGCTGGCGGCGCCATCTCAAGAATCAGGTATTAAGCCTGCGCCTTGCGGAGAAAGAGGCGGAGGACATTGTGCCGACACTGGAGAAGCGCTACCGCAACCAGCTCAAGCGGATTGAACAGTACAACGCCCAGGATGTTTTCCAGGTCTATGCCAACGCCCTCACGGAGCTGTACGACCCGCATACCAACTACCTGTCTCCCCGTCGTTCGGAAAACTTCAATATCAACATGAGTCTGTCGCTCGAGGGCATCGGCGCAGTGCTGCAAATGGAGGACGAATACACCAAGGTCGCCCGGCTGGTCGCGGCTGGCCCGGCGGACAAGCAGGGAGAGCTGCAACCGTCCGACCGGATCGTGGGCGTAGCGCAGGGCGAGGATGGCCCTTTTGAAGACGTGATCGGCTGGCGCCTCGACGAAGTGGTCGAGCTGATACGCGGCCCCAAAGATTCTACAGTTCGCCTGCAGGTGATTCCCGCCAAGGCGGTTTCCACGGACGCGCGCAAGGAAATCACCATCGTCCGCAACCAGGTCAAGCTGGAGGAACAGTCGGCACAGAAGAAAGTCCTCGAAGTGCCCAGCGGAGACCACACCGCAAAGATCGGAGTGATTGACATTCCCGCGTTTTATATCGACTTCGAAGCCATGCGGCGCGGTGACGAGGATTACAAGAGTACCACCCGCGATGTGCGCAAACTGTTGACCGAACTGGAGGCAGAGGGTGTTGAAGGCATCGTGATTGACCTGCGCCACAACGGCGGCGGCTCACTGCAGGAAGCCAACGAGTTGACCGGGTTGTTTATTGAGTACGGTCCGACGGTGCAGATTCGCCACTCCTCGCGACGGGTGTGGCGTGACGGGAAACGCGTGCGAGGCCCCTATTACGACGGCCCGCTCGTGGTCCTTATCAATCGCCTGAGCGCCTCCGCCTCGGAAATCTTCGCGGGCGCCATACAGGACTACCAGCGCGGCATAATTGTCGGGGATCGCTCTTTCGGCAAGGGAACGGTGCAGACCATGGTGCCGCTCACGGAAGGGCAGCTGAAACTCACCGAATCGAAGTTCTATCGTATCTCAGGAGACAGTACGCAGCATCGCGGGGTCGTGCCTGACGTGGTCTTCCCGTCCCTGTTCGACCCGGACGAGATTGGCGAGAGTGCACTGGACCACGCTCTCAACTGGGACCAGATCAATCCGGTCAAACATCGTCGCTATGGCGACATCAGCGCAGTTGTACCGGAGCTGACCCAGCTGTTCCGTGAGCGCAGCGTAAGCAACCCGGATTTCGTCTATCTTGAGGAGCAGGTTCACCTGGCTGAAGAGGCGCGCGCCGTCAAGGCATTGCCGCTCAATGAAAAGGCGCGTATTGCCATGCGCGAGGCGCAGGAAAACAAGGCCCTGGCGATTGAGAATCGCCGCCGCGCAGCCCTCGGCGAAGAACTGCTGACCTCGCTGGATGATGAGTTTGCCGAGACCGATGAAGACGCCGTCGAGCCCGTTGACGAGAGCGCTGCGGAGGATCCTGAACACCCCGACGTGCTGCTCACCGAGGCGGGCAACATCCTTGTGGATGCGCTGCTCCTGCGCCAACAGCAGGTGGCACAGCACAGCGCGAGTCGCACAGGCGACAAATAATAAATGATGCAGCCTGCGGCGAAAGGCCGCGGGTCATTTCGCCCGCCGTCCAGGGCCGGACGGTGTGCTTCAAGCTTGCGAGAGACAGGCACTGGCTAATGACAATGGATTGGATTGAAGGGTTGGGGAATGTACTGCCGGTGACCCGTCTGGGCGACGATCTGTGCGTGGTGGACATGTCGCCCGCTGCGTTGCGCATGCATGGTATTACCCTGGAGGAAGCGCGTGGCAAAACGCTGTCTGAACTCGCCCACCGTGAGTCGATGACAAACGTGTTGCCCAGTGTCTGGCGGCGCAATACCACGCTGATCAAGGACCCGGTTGGCGGCCTGCTGGAAGACGCGGCACGTCTGTATGGCAATGCCACGGCCTGGGTTTGGCTGCTGACTCCATCCGGCCGTATGTTTCGCGCCATTCTCAACGTCATCAAACTGCAGACCGGCTTCCTCACTTATCTGGCCAACGTGGAGGACCCGTTTACCCGCAGCCTGGTACGTGCGGAACCTGACGGCACCATCGTCGGCTCCCTTGGCGCGCGCTGGACATTGGAAACCATGCGGGTTTTTGAGGATTTCATCGCAGGTGACAGTCTGCAGGAAATGGCACGCAGCCACGGACTGACCACCAGCCGTGTCAGAGGGATTCTTGACGACCTGGCGGACCAGACCGGTTACGCAACGGCCGGTGCCCTGCGCGCAGCTATCTACCGCAACTACGCTGACGAGATGGTTCCTGCCAGGCAGACGATTTTTCCCGTGGTGACAGACACCGTGCCCGGTTTTCCGAGCTACGACCAGTCTCCGGTTTAGGGGCCACTATGCCGCTACCCTTCTCACAAGCCTGCGAAAACAACAAGGCGCCTATTCTGGCCGAGTTGCTGCCAATTTTTGTCGATGCTGGACTGGTGCTCGAGGTTGGGTCGGGGACCGGGCAGCATGCAGCGCACTTTGCTGCCGCCCTGCCCCACCTTCGCTGGCAACCGACAGATCACCCGGACAGCGTGCACAACTGTCGAGAGCGTTTGCAGGTCGCGGCGCTCCCCAATGTCGCTGAACCGCTGGCGCTGGATGTTGCCGAGTCCCTGTGGCCCGTAACATACGCCGACATGGCCTTTTCGGCCAATACGGCCCACATCATGTGCTGGAAAGAAGTCGAGTCAATGTTCCGCGGGCTGGGCCGGGTGCTGCGTGCGCACGGCGTTTTCTGTCTGTATGGCCCCTTCAGGTATGCCGGGCGCTACACCAGTGCCAGTAACGCCGCGTTCGATGCCGCCTTGCAGGCCCGCGCCGCGCACATGGGGCTGCGGGATATTGACGACTTGCTGGTGCTGGCCCGCGACACCGGCTTTGAGCTGGAAGCAGACAGGGCAATGCCGGCGAATAACCAGCTGCTGGTGTGGCGCAGGTACTAGCCGCGCGGCGGGGATACTGTTTATCCCGTGGTCTGCGGCGTATCGGGCCCGAACCAGCCCAGCTCCGACTGCAGGTCCACCACCGAGCCGATGATAATCAGCGTGTGCGCCACGGGCCGGGACCTCGCGACGATCTCGCTGATGCTGCCCAGGGTGCCGTTGATGACACGTTGCTCGGGCAGGGTCGCCCGCTCGATCACGGCCACGGGTGTGGCAGGATCGCGCCCGTGGGCGACCAGCTCGCTGCAAATCACCTCCAGGCCGGCAAGACCCATGTAGAACACCAGGGTCTCGTTGGGTGACAGGAACTCTTCCCAGCGGTGCTCAAGCCGGTTGTCTTTCAGGTAGCCGGCCACAAACCGCACTGACTGCGCATGTTCTCGGTGGGTCAGGGGAATGCCGGCGTAGCTTGCAGCGCCGCTGGCCGCCGTAATCCCGGGCACCACCTGGAATGGGATCTGATGCCGCGCCAGCAGTTCGATCTCCTCGCCGCCGCGGCCAAAGATAAATGGATCCCCACCCTTCAAGCGCGCGACGCGATGGCCCTCCCGGGCCAGATCCAGCAGGCGCTGGTTGATCCGGGTTTGCGGCACGCTGTGATCGGAGCGCTGTTTGCCCACATAAATGCGCTCGGCATCCCGCCGAGCCAGGTCGGTGATCGCCGGATTCACCAGCCTGTCGTAGAGCACGACATCCGCCGACTGCAGTAGTCGCAGGGCCTTGAAGGTCATCAGGTCCGGGTCTCCCGGCCCTGCGCCTATCAGGTAGACCTCTCCCTGATTCAGGCTTTTGGGGTTTCTCTGTTGTTGCGCCAGCAGTGCCGTCAGGCTGCTTTTCGCTTTCTCCGTGTTGCCGTTGAGCACTTGCCCCGCGATCGGACCATCAATGACCTGCTCCCAGAAGCGCCGCCGGTGCTCGACATCGGGTAGAGCACGCGCCACGGTATCGCGCAAATCCCGCGCGAACGCCGCCAGGCGACCGTAGGCGGCGGGTACCATGGCCTCTATGCGCCGCCGCAGTTGCCTCGCCAGCACCGGGCTGGCACCGTTACTGCCTATGGCGATGACCAGCGGGGATCGGTCGACTATCGCCGGAAAGATGAAGCTGCACAGCTCAGGTGAGTCGACCACGTTGACGAGCAGTCCCGCAGCTGTCGCATCGGCAGAGACAACTGCGTTGAGTGTCCGGTTCGGGGTGGCCACCACCACCAGCCGCGCGCCTGCAAGCTGTTCCACACCCCGGTAAGGCTCGGGCAGCCAGCGGTGCCGGAAGTGCCCTGGAGTCGGGTCCTGCAGCCCCAGGAGCTGCAGAAGTTCCTCGCCGGCTTCCGGCGCCACGATCGTGATGCAGGCGCCGGCGGCCTGCAGCAGCCGCGCTTTGCGGGTGGCCACCTGACCGCCTCCGATCAACACAACCGGTGCGCCCTGCAGCTTCAGGAACAGTGGCAGTGATTCGATGGCAGGTACCCCCCCGGCCGTATGGCGTTTCAGAGTTGTGTCAGACCGCCCATGTAGGGCTGCAAGACGGCCGGTATGCCGATGCTGCCGTCAGCCTGCTGATAGTTTTCCAGTAGCGCCACCAGGGTGCGGCCCACGGCCAGCCCGGAGCCATTCAGGGTGTGCAGCAGTTCCGGCTTGCCGGTTTCCGGGTTGCGCCAGCGGGCCTGCATGCGGCGCGCCTGGAAGTCTCCGAAGCTGCTGCAGGAGGAAATTTCCCGGTAGGTGTCCTGTGCCGGCAGCCACACCTCAAGGTCGTAGGTGCGCCGTGCAGAGAACCCGGTGTCGCCAGCGCACAGCGCCATTTTGCGGTAGGGAAGCTCAAGCAACTGCAGCACGCGCTCGGCATGGCCGGTCAGCGCCTCCAGCGCTGCGGCGGATTGGGCGGGTCGGACCAGCTGCACCAGCTCGACCTTCTCGAACTGGTGCTGACGAATCATGCCGCGGGTGTCACGCCCATAGCTGCCCGCCTCGCTGCGGAAACAGGGAGTGTGACAGACGAAGCGAACGCCCTCTTCGCCCAGTTCGCTGGCCTCAAAGATGCGGTCGCGGGCAATGTTGGTGACCGGTACTTCCGCTGTGGGTATCAGAAAATAGTCCTGCTCGCCCTGCAGTTTGAACAGATCTTCCTCGAACTTCGGCAGTTGCCCCGTGCCGCGCAGGGAATCCCGGTTCACGATGTAGGGCACATAGACCTCGCGGTACCCGTGCTCACCGGTATGCAGGTTGAGCATGAACTGGATCAGCGCCCGATGCAGGCGCGCAAGGGGCCCGTACATGACGGTGAAACGGGAGCCGGTAATCTTGCCCGCCGTTTCCGCATCCAGCTGCTGCAGTGCCTCGCCCAGTTCCACGTGGTCCCTGACCGGAAAATCAAATGTCCGCGGTACGCCCACACGCGCCACCTCGACATTGTCCTCTTCACGTTCGCCATCCGGCACCTCGGGCGCCAGCAGGTTGGGCACGCCCAACATGAAATCCTCAAGCCTGCCCTGCACAGCCTTCGCCTGTTCAGTGAGGTCATCCAAGCGGGACGCTATCTTGTCCAGCGTCAGGTTGACCTGCGCCTTGGCCTCGTCGACGCTCATGCCCTGTCCGACCAGCTGACCGATGGTCTTGGATGCGCGCTTGCGCTCGGCCAGCAGGGCCTGGCTATCCATGTCTGCCTGCTTGCGTTCTGCATCCAGCGCCTCGAATGCGTCGACGTCGAAACGAAAACCACGTCGCGCAAGCTGCGCCGCGATCGCCTGCGGGTCCTGTCGCACCGCCTTGATATCCAGCATCGTTCTGTTCCTGTTGTCTGTTGTCTCGGGTTGCTAGAGCAGGGCCCGGGTCAGGGTGATTGCGAGGCCGGCGCCGAGAACGCAGAACGTGACGCTGGCCAAGACATAACCCAGTGCCTGCAGCGCCTGTCCAGATTCCCAGAGCGCAAAGGCCTCCAGGGAAAAGGTCGAGAAGGTGGTAAATGCCCCGAGGAACCCCACCATGAGCAGGCCTCTCCAGTCCGGGTGCAGAACCTGCCTCTCCAGCAGGGCAAACACGACACCGATGGCGCAGGAGCCTATGAGGTTGACCAGCAGCGTGCCCAGCGGAAAACCGCCCTGCCACTGTGCCTGGGTCCACTGTGAGAGCAGATAGCGCGAGACCGAGCCCGCTGCGCCCCCCATTGCAACGAAGACCAGGTACTTCATGGAATAACCCGCAGGGTGCAGTTGCCAGTGCGCATTGTACTGATTTTAGCGGCAGTGGGCAGCATCCGGGGCACCGCTGCCCCAGGTGTCACGACTTTTTCGGGTAACGTTGCCGGCTACTGCTTTCGTCCAGGCTGCGCAGGTACTCGAGTTTTTCGGCGATCTTCTGCTCCAGGCCCCGGGCAACGGGAAAGTAATAACGCCGGGACTGCAGTGCTTCGGGGAAATAGCTTTCCCCCGCCGCGTAGGCCCCCTCCTCGTCGTGTGCGTAGCGGTAATCCTCACCGTGTCCCTCGGCCTTCATCAGGGCGGTCGGTGCATTGCGCAGGTGCAACGGAACCTCCAGACTGCCTTGATTCTGCACCTCTGCGAGGGCTGCCTTGTATGCGCTGTACACCGCGTTGCTTTTCGGCGCGCAGGCGAGATAGATCACCGCCTGTGCCAGCGCGAGTTCCCCTTCCGGGCTGCCCAACCGCTCCTGTACCTGCCAGGCATCGAGACACAGGCTGAGTGCGCGCGGGTCGGCGTTACCGATGTCTTCGCTGGCCATGCGTACGATGCGGCGTGCCAGATACAGGGGGTCACACCCCCCATCCAGCATGCGGCACAGCCAGTAAACGGCGGCGTCCGGCGCGGAACCGCGCACGGCTTTGTGCAGCGCACTGATCTGGTCATAGAACAGGTCACCGCCCTTGTCGAAGCGCCTCAGTGAGGCCTGCAAGACTTCCTCAAGCGTGCCGGCCGTGATCGTGCGACAACCGTGCTCCTCACTGGCAAGATCTGCCGCCAGTTCCAACAGATTAAGTGCGCGGCGGGCATCACCGTCAGCCTGCTCGGCGATCCGTCGCAGGCTGGCGCTGTCGATGTCAGTTGCCGGCACTAACGCCGCAACCCCGCGCTGCAGTACCTGCTGCAGGTCTTCGGCGCCCAGAGATCGCAGCTTGTAGACACGCGCCCGCGACAACAGCGCGTTATTCAGTTCGAAGGATGGATTTTCAGTAGTGGCGCCAACAAAGATCACGGTGCCGTCTTCCACATGAGGTAGAAAGGCGTCCTGCTGACTCTTGTTGAACCGGTGCACCTCATCCACAAAGAGGACGGTGTCGCGCCCCGCGGCGCGGTGCTGGCGTGCCTGGCTGATTGCCTCACGTATCTCGCGCACACCGGCCAGCACGGCTGAAAGCTGCAGAAAATGCGCCTCGGCGGCGCCCGCGACAATGCGTGCGAGGGTGGTCTTGCCGACACCGGGCGGCCCCCAGAAAATCATCGAGTGTAGCTGGCGTCGTTCTATCGCCTGACGCAGCGGTTTACCCGGGCCGAGCAGGTGCGCCTGCCCGGCAAAGGTATCCAGCGTGTCTGGCCGCAGGCGAGCCGCCAGGGGCTGGTAGCCCGGTTCGCCTCCGGCGCTGAACAGATCATCAGCCAAGGGCTACTCTGCCTGATAGAACAGGTCTGCACCGGGCGGCGGTGCGAAGTCGAACTCGGCAGGTGTCATCGCCGTTTGGGTGTCCAGCGCACTGAAGGTGATGACCACGCGTTGGTTGAGGTTATCCCGCACTTCCATACCGAGAATGCTGTCACCTGAGAGCGAGAGAGCCAGTTCCTGGAATCCGCTGCCTGCCCCCCTGGGTACAAGCACAAAGCGCTGCTGTTCGTCCCGGTGCACGGTGTAATCCCGGCGCAGCGCCTCACTGTCGCCACCCAGCACCTGTAGCGGTGTCATCGCTTCGCTGCCTGCCACCGGGCGACGCGTCACCGTTTCCAGATCGCGGTCGTGGTGCCACAGATAATCGCGGTTGGCGATAATCAACTGACTGTCAGGGGCGCGTATTTCCCAGGCGAAGTAGCCAGGCCGAAGCAGCCGAAAACGGCCCTCCGACTCGCTGACGACCTCACCGTCGGTAGCGTATTGCCGTTGCTGGAACTCCCCCTGCAGGCGCTCGATCGGTTGCAGGGCCTGAAGCAGATCGTCAACCGCTTCCGCGCGCAGCTGCAGGGGTGCCAACAGCAAGAGCAGCGCGCAGAGACGCAACAATGTCAGTGAATAGGTCACTCCGTCAGTCCTGTGCAAAGAGGTTAGATGAACCGGCTCACTCCGCCGGCGGCGGTGCGAGCACTTCGCGCTGCCCATTGCTGCCCATTTCGCTGACCACACCGGCCTGCTCCATGGTTTCGATAAGGCGCGCGGCCCGGTTATAACCGATACGCAGCTTGCGCTGTACCGATGATATCGAGGCCCGCCGACTCTGGGTCACGTAGTGCACGGCCTCATCATACAGGTTGTCGCTCTCTGGATCTTCGTCACCATTGCTGGCCTGGAGTTCCCCTGCGGTCACCGGGGTACTGCTGCCCTCATCCAGCAAGCCCTCAATGTAACGCGGCTCTCCGCGGCGCTTCCAGTCCGCGACCACGCGATGCACTTCTTCATCGGAACAGAACGCGCCGTGCACGCGCGTGGGCAGGCCGGACCCCGGAGGCAGGTACAGCATGTCGCCGTGTCCCAGCAACTGCTCTGCCCCACCCTGGTCAAGAATGGTGCGCGAGTCGATCTTCGAGGACACCTGGAAGGCAATGCGGGTGGGAATATTGGCCTTGATAAGCCCGGTAATGACATCCACAGAGGGTCGCTGCGTGGCCAGGATCAGGTGGATACCAGCGGCGCGCGCCTTCTGTGCGATCCGCGCAATAAGCTCTTCCACTTTTTTGCCCACGATCATCATCATGTCGGCGAATTCGTCGATCACAACCACGATCGAAGGCAGGCGCTCCAGCGGCGGAGCCTCCTGCTCCTCGTCGGTGAGCGCCATGATCGGGTCGGGTTTCCACAGCGGGTCCGTGATCGGGGTGCCCTCGCGCTCTGCGTCTGCCAGCTTGCGGTTGTAGCCCGCCAGGTTACGCACGCCCAGATGTGCCATCAGCTTATAGCGCCGCTCCATTTCTGCCACGCACCAGCGCAGCCCGTTGGCTGCGTCCTTCATGTCGGTGATCACTGGCGTCAGAAGGTGTGGAATCCCGTCGTACACCGACAGTTCAAGCATTTTCGGGTCGACCATGATCAACCGCACATCGGCTGGAGTCGATTTATAGAGCAAACTGAGGAGCATGGCGTTGACCCCAACGGACTTGCCAGACCCTGTGGTACCTGCCACCAGCAGGTGTGGCATTTTGCCGAGGTCAGCCACCACGGGTTCGCCGGAAATATCATGCCCCAGCGCCAGTGTCAGCGGCGAGCGTGACTGGTCGAAGGCACGTGAGGACAGCACCTCGCGGAAATTCACGATCTCCCGGTCTTCGTTGGGGATCTCGATCCCGACCACCGATTTGCCGGGAATCACCTCCACCACCCGTACGCTGATAACGGCCAGTGAGCGCGCCAGATCCTTGGCCAGATTCGAGATCCGTGACACCTTGATACCCGCCGCGGGCTGGATCTCAAAACGGGTGATCACCGGGCCGGGATATACGGCCACCACCTCTGCACTGATGCCGAAGTCCGCCAGCTTGAGTTCCAGCAAGCGCGACATGGCGGCCAGAGCCTCCTCGGAAAAGCCTTTTGTCGGGTCCTTGGTTTCCGCATCGAGCAGGCCCAGTGCAGGCAATTCGCCCGTTACCGGCGCATCGAACAATGGCTGCTGTTTTTCCTTCTCTGCGCGGTCGCTCTTTTCAGGGCGCGGCTTCAGGGGCTTGATCTTCGGGGGTTTGCGCTGCTTGCTGCGCTCAACATGTTCATCGATTACCGCCTTGCGCGCTTCCAGCGCCTTCTCACGCTGACGGCGGTCACGCACCCGGTCTAGCGTTGCGAGAGACCAGTGGCGGATACGTCGGGCCCCGTTGAGCGTCCAGCGGCCAAGGCGCTCCATGAGACGCAACCAGCTGATATCGGTAAAAATCGTGATGCCGAACAGGAAGACAGCGAGCAGGATGAGCCGGCTGCCGATCGCACTGAAGGCCAGGCGAAAACCATCGCCAATCGCCTGACCCAGGATGCCGCCGGCCCCCTGAGGCAACCCGGACCCACCGCTGTCGTTCAGCGCTGCGAGCGCGGTGCCGGCAATCGTGACCAGCACCAGCCCCAGGGCCCGTATGCCAAACGTAACCCAGTCAAAGCGCTGGTGCCGGTGGCGTTGCAGGAGAATGACCAGGGCGCGGTAAGCCAGCAGGATGGGGAGCAGATAGGCGGCGAAGCCGATCAGCGAAAATGCAACATCCGCTACCCAGGCTCCCGTGGGACCACCGGCATTGAGGATGCGCGCCCCGGAACCCGTCGCCGACCAGCCCGGGTCCCGGGGGCTATAGGTCACGAGTGCCAACAACACATAAAGGCAGGCTGCGCTGACGCCAATGAAGGCGCCCTCCCGCAATCGCGGGCCCAGGACGCTGTGCTGACCGGATTTCTCAGGCACGCTTGAATTTCCCCTTACTGGCGTGGAAAAGACGATCTCCACGCGCCACATTACTCAGCAATTGTGCCCCATTTTATGATTATATTCAAAAACTTATGGAAACTATTTAGAATCCACCTCGCCTTTGCTGCGACGGAGTCTTTACATTAACATACCTTGCCCGGCCGCCGCCGGGCTACGCAGCATGCGTCAGTCGCGCAACAGCGCCACATTTAACACCAGCAACCGGGAAATCACCACATGAGCGACACTCAACACCACCCCCTGATCATTCTCGGTTCCGGCCCCGCGGGTTACACCGCGGCCGTTTATGCGGCGCGAGCGAACCTTAAGCCGGTGGTGATCACCGGTATGCAGCAGGGCGGACAGCTGACTACCACCACCGAAGTGGAAAACTGGCCGGGGGGGCATGCCGAGTTGCAGGGTCCAGAGTTGATGCAGCAGATGCAGGCCCACGTTGAGCGTTTTGAAACCTCCGTTGTATTCGACCACATCGAGCATGTAGACCTGTCCTCCAGACCGTTCCAGCTTGAGGGCAGCAACCGCTATAGCTGTGATGCCCTGATTGTTGCGACCGGCGCCTCAGCGCAGTATCTGGGACTGCCCAGCGAAGCCGCGTTCATGGGCAAGGGGGTCAGCGCCTGTGCCACCTGTGATGGATTCTTTTACCGCAACCAGAAAGTGGCCGTTATCGGCGGTGGCAATACGGCTGTCGAAGAGGCCCTGTACCTGGCCAATATTGCCTCAGAGGTCGTGCTGGTCCACCGGCGTGACAGCTTGCGGGCGGAAAAGGTACTGCAGGATCGCCTGTTCAAACGGGCCGAAGAAGGCAAGGTGCGCCTGCTCTGGAACCACACGCTCGACGAGGTGCTGGGAGACGCCAGCGGCGTCACGGGTATACGGGTGAAGGCCACTGCTGACGGTGCAACCAGCGAGCTGGACCTCGCCGGGGTGTTCATTGCCATTGGCCACAAGCCGAACACGGAGATGTTTCAGGGGCAACTGGACATGCAGGACGGCTACATCACCATCCGCAGTGGCACCGAGGGCAATGCAACGGCCACGTCTGTACCCGGCGTCTTTGCGGCAGGTGATGTCGGTGATCATATCTACCGCCAGGCGATAACCTCTGCCGGATTCGGTTGCATGGCAGCGCTGGACGCCGAAAAATATCTGGACAACCTGGGTTAAACGGATGCCGGGGATCGCCCGCCTGGCCCCCGGCGATGATTTCCCGCCCACCAGTCAGGCACTGACCTACCCCAACGGGCTGCTGGCAGCGGGTGGCGGACTCTCGCCCGAGCGGCTTACTGCAGCTTACAGGCGGGGCATATTCCCCTGGTATGAGCCACCGCAGCCCGTACTGTGGTGGACACCAGACCCACGCTCGGTGCTCTACCTGGATGCCCTGCACGTGTCCCGCTCCCTGCGCAAGACCCTGCGCCAGTCGACGTTGCAACTGAGCGTGGACCGACGCTTCGCATCAGTCATGCAGGCCTGCGCCGCGCCCCGGCGCGACAGCGATGGCACCTGGATCAGCGACGACATGTTGCAGGCCTACCAAGCCCTGCACCGGCGAGGCATCGCACACTCGGTAGAGGTGCTCAACGCCCGAGGAGAACTGGTCGGTGGTTTGTACGGCGTTGCGCTGGGACGTGTGTTTTTTGGTGAGTCGATGTTCTCTCGCGTACCCAGCGCTTCCCGCATTGCGCTCGTGGCCCTCGTCTCCTTGCTGCGCAGGGCAAACTTCAGACTGATCGACTGCCAGGTGGAAAGTGCGCATATGAACAGAATGGGGGCACAGCTGATCAGCAGGCTGGACTTTGAAGCGGAGCTTGCCCAGAATATTGAACAGCGTATTGACCCGACTATCTGGGTTTTACCGGCCCATTGCGGAGACCTGCTGCCGTGACCTCATCCCTGCGGGATCTCAAGGTGTATACCACCTACCCTCACACCTGTAGCTACCTGAAAGACCAGGAAGCCACCACCCTGTTCATTGACCCGCGGCAGGAAATGGATCAGCTGCTGTACAGCCGGCTGTCACAAATGGGGTTCCGACGCAGCGGCGACCACATCTACCGGCCACACTGTGGGCGCTGCAATGCCTGCATCCCGGCGCGGATTCCGGTGCACAGTTTTGCACCCAATCGCGCCCAGCGCCGCACCTGGCGGCGTAATGCGGATCTTCGCGTTGAACGCAGCGCACACATCGGCGACGCCGCCGCCTATGACCTCTATTATCGCTACATCGAACAGCGTCATGCCGATGGTGACATGTACCCACCGGATCGTGATCAATACATGTCTTTCCTCAATGATGCCTGGGATTGCACCCGCTACTACCGGTTCTTCGCGGAAGACCGCCTGCTGGGCATTGCTGTGGTGGATGTACTCACCGATGGACTGTCAGCTATCTATACCTTTTTCGAACCTGAAGAAGAGCGTCGCAGCCTGGGCAGTTATGCCATCCTCTGGCAGATTGAACAGGCGCGGCTCATGGGCCTGAACTACCTGTACCTCGGTTACTGGATTCGCAACTGCAGCAAGATGTCCTACAAAACCGCGTACCGCCCCCTGGAACTCTATATCGACAGCGACTGGCGGGCAGCCGAGGCCGTGGAGTGACCTCTGCGGCACTGTTCCCGGTATTCAATCTCGAGGAACAGGGAACACTGTTTTCCAGTCGCGCTGCATGTCGATGACCGTCCAGCCTCGCGTTCGCGCTTCGTCCAGACCCTTATCCAGCCTGCCGACATGTGATTCCCTGTCATAGGCCCACTCGCGTTCCGCGTCAGTGTGGTGCAGGTACAGCATGAAGCTGGGCCCTTGTCCCGCGGCTGTATACTGCAGCATTTGCAGGTCGCCGTCAGAGTTGCCGGAGGCGAAAATGGGCCGGCGCCCGATGTGGCTGTTGATGCCGACAGGCTTGCCCTCCTTGTCATCGATGAAACGGATTTCCGGCAGGCGTAACAGCACCGGTTTACCGTCACGCATGTCAAACTTCGTGACCACGCTGCTGCCTACTACCTGTTCCGGTGGTATGCCATAGACTGCTTCGGTCCAGGGGCGCATGAACTCAATGCCGCCTCCGGACACAATGAACGTCTTGAAGTCATTTGCCCTTAGATAGGCCAGCAATTCCAGCATTGGCTGATAGACCATGTCCGTGAACAGCCGTCCGGTCTCCGGGTGCCGCGCGCTCTCGATCCAGTCGTGCACCAGTACCGCGAATTCGTCGGTGGTCATGCCCGCGTGTGTACTCATGATCAACTCATTGATCGCTGGCATGCCTCCGGCAAGGGCTGCTGTGACGTCACCCTTGAGAAGCGATGCAAAAGGCTCCCGGGTTTCCCACTCCGGGTATTGAGGAGCCAGTGCCCGCACCCGGTCAATGGCAAAGAAGAGCTGGAAATACATCGGCTGCTCCGCCCAGAGATTGCCATCGTTATCGAAAGTTGCGATCCGCTCCGTGGCTGCGACGTAGTCTGCAGAACCCTGCTGCGTAACGCGCTCGACGAAGGCAATGATCGAGGATTTTGTGCCACCCTCCTGCCACGATGGGAGTGGATCCGGCTCCGCCGCTGCGGCACAAAAAGTAGCAAGCAGTAAAAACAGGGCGGCTACCAGCTGCCCGGATATATCTTGTTTCATAGCGGTACCCGGCACTCATGAGTCAAGTCAGGTTACAATCCTGCTCTTCTGAGGCAGATAACACAAGCCAACCGGCCTCTGGCGTCGGCCCGCTCCACAGCGACAACCGGCGGGCCCGCAACCCCGAGTGGCCTTATCAAGAGTCAACCGCCGAGAGCCAAAATACAGGGAGGCAGCAGCACGTGTACATCGTGATTTCACCCGGGGGAACGCTGAAAGCGCTGCTCGGGATAATCCTGCTTCTGGTCATCGCCAGCAGTCTCGGCGTGGCCTGGTTTATCACCTGGCCACCCGTTGCGCGGGTACCGCTGTGGATTAACCTCTTCAACCTCAACCTCGAGGCCAACATACCCACGCTCTTTTCTTCCCTCCAGCTTATCGCAGCCTCCTGCCTGCTTTTTGGTATCGCTCATTGTCACCGTGCGCAGCAGCGAGGGAGCTTTTCCTGGTATCTTCTGGGCGCCATCTTTGTCTTTCTGGCTATAGATGAAACAGCGGCGCTGCATGAGAACCTGACCGTTTATCTGAGATCCTGGTTGGGAACTTCGGGCTACTTCTACTATGCGTGGGTGATCCCCTATGGTCTTGCCGCCATGCTGCTCGCACTATTCTTCGCCAGATTTGTTTTCCACCTGCCATGCGCAACGGGGGTGGGGTTTGTCATCTCTGGAGGGCTCTATCTGGCTGGGAGCCTGGGTGCCGAAATGCTGGGAGGCAAATACATTTCCTCACCTGGCGCGCAGGAAATCACCTACTCGATTATTTATACAGTTGAAGAAACGCTGGAACTGTTGGGCATCGCCCTGTTCATCCACGCGCTTCTGAAATACATCACCCGGGAATTTGTCCAACTGGACTATTCGGTGCGGGACTGAAAAACCGTATCACACCAGCGATTTGCTGGGGACAATGGAGGCTCGGGTCGGAATCGAACCGGCGTTGACGGATTTGCAATCCGCTGCATAACCACTCTGCCACCGAGCCTTGATTGTCACTGTACCAGGCGGTACAGAGGGGGTTGGAGCGGGAAACCGGGTTCGAACCGGCGACCTCAACCTTGGCAAGGTTGCGCTCTACCAACTGAGCTATTCCCGCAACATCAAACAGCCCCGAGGGCCGCGTGAGGGCGCCTATTCTAGGGCCTGTTGCCGCTCTGTCAAGAACAATGCGGAGCTCATTGCCCCCGCATGACCTCTGCCGCGGCGCGCAGGTATATGACCATGGACCACAAGGTGAGCACGGCTGCGGCATACAGCATGAAGTAGCAGAGTGCCTGCACTGCGTTGCCGTGCAGTGTGGGGTCAATCGCCAGCAGGCCTATAATGGCAATCATCTGGAACGCGGTTTTGACTTTGCCGATGTAAGACACGGCCACCGAGGTGCGCTGCCCGAGTTCCGCCATCCATTCACGCAGCGCCGAGACCACAATCTCCCGGCCGATAATGACGCTCGCCGCCAGAGTGAGCAGGATCGTGTTATGCCGTTCCACCAGCAGCACCAGTGCAACTGCCACCATCAGCTTGTCGGCAACCGGGTCGAGAAATGCCCCGAACTTCGTCATCTGTCCCAGACGCCGGGCGAGGTAACCGTCCAGCCAGTCCGTCACCGCCGCGACGCTGAATACGCCCGCCGCCACGAGCAGATGGTGCTGGAACGGCAGGTAGAACACCACCACCAGCACCGGTATCAGAAGTATACGCATCAGGGTCAGCGTGTTGGGAATGTTGATGCTCAAGAGGACGTTCGCTCCATTACTGGCCACTGCCGTGCAGGTGATCGTATATCTGTTGCGCGAGGGTCGCACTAATTCCGTTGATTTTCTTCAGTTCGTCCACGTTGGCGTTGGCCACGCCGCTGGCGCTGCCGAAATGGCGCAGCAACTCCCGACGGCGCTTGGCTCCCACCCCGGGGATCCCCTCCAGCGACGAGCGCTGACGAGCCTTGTCGCGGCGCGCCCGATGCCCGGTTATGGCGAAGCGGTGTGCCTCATCACGTATCGATTGTATCAGGTGCAGCGCGGGATTATCCCCACGCAGCTGGGCTTCCCGCCCCGTGTCACCGCGGATCAGCGTCTCAAAACCGGCCTTGCGGGTGACACCCTTGGCAACACCTACCACCTCAATGCTGTGCAACTGCAGTGCCTCGAGCACCTGCATGGCCTGAGCGACCTGCCCCTTGCCACCGTCGATAAAGAGGATATCAGGCAGGCTACCCTCCCCGTCCTTCAATCGCCTGTAGCGTCGTTCCAGCGCCTGCTGCATGGCCGCGTAGTCATCACCGCCGGTAATACCTTCGATATTGAAACGTCGATAATCAGATTTACGCGGCCCGTTCTGGTCGAAAACCACGCAGGAAGCCACCGTGGCTTCACCGGAGCTGTGGCTGATATCGAAGCATTCCATGCGCTCCGGCAGTGCCGGTAAATCCAGTAGCGCCTGTATCGCATGCAGACGTTCCAGGGTGGATTGCCGACCGGCCAGATGCGACTGCAGGTTGGTCTCGGCGGTTTGTCGGGCGAGCTGCATCCAGCGCGCACGCGCATCGCGAACATTGGCCCGGATACGCACGCGGCGCCCTGCCTGATGGGTCAGCGCCGCCGCCAAGGCCTCACTGTCATCTGGCAGGTGCGTGACGATGATCTCGCCCGGTATGGGGCGCCCGCCCGCCAGGTAGAACTGGGGGAGGAAGGCTGCGAGCACCTCGGCGCCTGTCTCGTCCAGCTTGAGGGGCGGGTACCAGGTTTTGCTGCCCAGAACCTGCGCGTTACGCACGAACAGCACCTGCACACAGGCCCGACCTCCATCGACGGCAACGGCGAGTATGTCCAGTTCCCCGCTGGCACCCTCTATGCCCTGGCTGGCCTGAACGTGCTGCAGCTGGCTGATCTGATCGCGATACACGGCGGCTTTCTCGTACTCCAGAGCCGCAGCGGCCTGCTCCATGTCGTCCGCAAGTCGCACCAGCAACTCCTGTGACTTGCCACCCAGAAACAACGCCGTGTTTTGTACCTGCTCCGCATATTCTTCGGCCGACACCAGGTTAACGCAGGGAGCCGTGCAACGATCGATCTGGTACTGCAGGCAGGGGCGCGAGCGATTGCGAAAGAAACTGTCCTCGCACTGGCGCACGCGAAATACCTTTTGCAGGAAATGCAGCGAATCGCGCACCGACGAGGCTGAGGGATAGGGCCCGAAATAGCTGCCCTTGTGCCGTTTCCGTCCGCGGTGCAGGCTCAGACGTGGGAACTCATCATCAGTGGAGAGATAGATGTACGGGTAGGATTTGTCGTCACGCAGCAGAATGTTGTAGGGCGGCCTGTGGCTCTTGATCAGGTTGTGTTCCAGCAGCAGCGCGTCCACTTCCGTTGACGTGACGGTCACCTGAATGTCCTGGATTCGCGCCACCAGCGCCATGGTCTTGGCCGTGAGGCCGCTGGCGCGGAAATAGCTGCTGACGCGCGCTTTCAGGTTGCGGGCCTTGCCCACATACAACAACTCGGCGTCGGCACCGTACATCTGGTAAACACCCGGACGCGTGGTGAGCTGTTTGAGGAAGCTCTCGGCGTCGAAATGCGTCACGGCGCCACCCCGTAGACGCGCGGCTCCAGCTCCAGTTGCACGGCAAACTGCCGCGCTACAGTTGCCTGTATCTCGGTGGCCAGGGCCAGCAAGACGGGTGCAGCATTCGCACCATAGTTAACCAGCACCAGGGCATGCCCGGGATGCACACCGACGCCGCCCGCTCGGTGGCCTTTCCAGCCCGCCCGCTCAATCAGCCAGGCCGCCGCCAGCTTGCAGTGTTGGGCATCCAGCGGGAACACCGGCAAGTCCGGATAGCGGCCGCGCAGTGCCTCGGCGCGGTCGTGGGATACTATCGGGTTCTTGAAAAAACTCCCCACGTTGGGCTCCAGCGCGGGGTCCGGCAGGCGTGCGCGGCGCAGGGCGACCACTGCATCAAAAACCTGTTGCGGATTCACATCGTCGCCACAACCCCTGGCATCCAGCGCCGCGCGCAGTGCTGGGTACTCTGTGTTCGTCGCCGGGCTGCGCGCCAGCCGCAGGTCGACATGGGTGATGACCACACTGTCAGCCAGTGCCTGTTTGAACACACTGTCACGATACGCAAATTCGCACTCGGCAGCGCTGAGAGTCAGCTGTTTGCCGTCGCTCACGCGGCGGGCGTGGACGGCAACCACGAAGGGGGCGACCTCACGGCCGTAGGCACCGATATTCTGTATCGGCGCTGCGCCGACGGTGCCGGGGATCAGCGCCAGGTTCTCAAGGCCGTAGTACCCCCGCGACAGTGTCCACACCACAAGCGCGTGCCAGTTTTCACCGGCACCGATGCGCAGTGTAATGAAATCACGTCCCTCTTCCAGCAGCTCCCGCCCCGACAGTCGTACGAGCAAGGCCAGTGCATCCAGTTGCGGTCTCAGCACCACGTTGCTGCCTTCGCCAAGTGGCAGAACAGGCAGTGCCTGGGCGCGTGCCCAGGCCAGCGCGGATTCGATCTCAGCAACCGAATGCACACTGCGCAGTGCCTGTGCCTGTGCGTTGAGGCGCAGTGTATTCGGCGGCTGCAGGTGCTCGAGGGCGTCAACCATGCCGCAGGAGCTCAGCCAGCAACCCCTCGCTGGCGACCTCGACCAGTTCCAGTACACGCAGGAAGCCGTCACCCTCACCGTAGTACGGGTCTGGTACCTCGCGTTCTGGAAGGTCCGGGGCAAAGTCCAGGAACAACCCTGTGTGTCCAGCGTAATCGAGCGGCGCCTCTCTGCGCAGTACCTCGAGATTGGCTTCGTCCATTGCAAGCATGTAATCGAAAGTATAGTAGTCTTCCCAGCACAACTGGCGCGCGCGCAGGCGCTCCAGGTCGTACCCGCAACGCCGCGCGGCTGCGACACTGCGTGGGTCCGGCGGCTTGCCTCTGTGCCAATTGGTGGTCCCACAGGAATCGACGTGTATGCGGTGCTCAAGTCCGCGGTCTGCAACCAGCTTCCGGAATACACCTTCGGCGGTGGGTGAGCGACAAATATTGCCGAGACAGACGAACAGCACGCGCTGGGGAGCGGCAGACTCCCTCACGGCTTAACCCCGAAGCGCGCGCGGACGGCTGCCAGATCCTCCGGCGTATCGACCCCGCCGGGTACGTCGGCCACAGCCTCAGCGACGTGGATACTCACGCCGTGGTACAAGGCACGCAGCTGTTCCAGCTGCTCCAGCCGTTCCAGCGGAGCCTGCGGCCAGCCAACATACCGGTGCAGGAAGCCAACCCGGTAGGCATAGAGCCCGACGTGTCGAAACCAGGGACCTCCGGCAGGCAGGCTTGCAGCGGCTGCGGCAAAGGCATCACGTGGCCAGGGCACCGGCGCGCGACTGAAATACAGCGCCCTGCCCTGCGCATCGGTCACGACTTTTACCGCATTCGGGTCACGCAGTGTGTCCAGCGTGGTGATTGGTACGCACAGGGTGGCGATGCCACACGCCGGATGTGCTGCGAGATTGCCTGCGACCTGGTCGATGAGGACGGGCGGGATCAGGGGCTCATCTCCCTGTACGTTGACCACAATGGCTTCCTCTGGCAGCTGCAGCTGCCGCGCAACCTGTGCCAGACGATCTGTCCCCGATGGATGAGTGGCATCGGTCATCAACGCTTCAGCACCAAAGCTTTCCGCAGCCTGGACAATGCGTGTGTCGTCAGTCGCCACCACCACACGCCCCGCGCCACTCTGCCTTGCCTGTTCCCAGACGCGTTGCAACATGGGCCGGCCTGCAATGTCCAGCAGGGGTTTGCCGGGCAGGCGGGTTGAGGCGTAGCGTGCGGGAATGACTACGGTGAAATGCATAGTATCTACAGGCTCAAGGCGTTCGGGTAGCCAGTGCGGCAATACGTTCAACAACAGTGTCGGGCAAGCGGGCGCTGACTTTCAGATACCAGTGATTCGCGCCTGCGAACGCGCGACATTTTACCGCGTCCTTCTCTGTCATGATAACCGGAGCATCGTCCAGTGTGGTGATATCTCTGGCACTGAAGCGGTGGTGATCCGGAAAATTGTGCGCGATGACGCGATAGCCCATCCTCGTGAGCGTGGCCTGGAATTGCTGCGGCTGGCCGATGCCGGCGACCGCATGCACACGCGCACCCACCTCAGGGGGGCTTTGCCCGGGCATGGGCCGCAGCGCAAACACCCCGTCAACGTCGAGGGACACGCCGGTCTCTGCGGCTGTACCGCCGCGCAACAGCAGCGCATCCACACTCGCGAGGCGAGACGGAGGCTCGCGCAGGGGGCCTGCCGGCAAACAGAAACCGTTGCCCACACCGCGTTCTGCATCAAGTACGGCGATTTCGAAGTCCCGCGCAAGGGCGTAATGCTGCAGGCCGTCATCACAGAGCACGATATCCACAGAGTGCGTGGCCAACAGGCTGCGCACTGCCGAGGGGCGATCCGGATCGACGACGCAGGGCACGCCGGTACGCTGGAAAATCAGCAGCGGCTCGTCGCCGCAATCGGCAGCCCTGCTGTTCGTGGAGACGGTGTGCGGGAAGCTGCTGCCGCCACCGGCACCGTAGCCGCGGCTGACCACGCCGGGTTGCAGGCCGCGCGCTTGCAGCGCCTCGACCAGCGCGACAATCACCGGAGTTTTGCCGGTACCGCCAAGGGTAATATTGCCGACGATCACCACGGGGACTGGTGACCTGTAGACCTTGCACACCCCCAGGCGATAAAGCAGCCGTCGCAGCGCCGCTACACCGCGGTAGACTGCCTCCAGCGGCCGCAACAGCCAGGTCCACCACGCGCCTTCATACCAGCCTCGCAGCAGGGCCGTTTCCAAGCCTCGGCTAATCACTGAACTCCTGATGATACAACTGCGCGTACAGACCGCCCTGGGCAAGCAACTCCTCGTGACTTCCTGCAGCGACAATGCGCCCCGCATCCATGACCACGATACGGTCAGCCCGTTCTACCGTAGACAGGCGGTGCGCGATAACGATGCTGGTGCGGTTGCGCATGATGGTATCGAGAGCCCGCTGGATCCTGTGCTCAGATTCGTTGTCCAGGGCCGAGGTCGCCTCGTCCAGAATGAGCACTGGCGCGTCCTTGAGGATGGCGCGGGCAATTGCCAGTCGCTGGCGCTGCCCACCGCTCAGGCCACCGCCATCGTCACCCAGTTCCGTGTCCAGGCCGCTGGGGAGCCGTTCTATGAATTCCATGGCGTGAGCCGACTGACAGGCCGCGATCACGTCCTCACGGCTGGCCCCCGAGAGGTCGCCGTAGGCAACGTTGTTGATAACACTATCCTGGAACAGTGTGACATCCTGAGACACCATCGCCAGCTGGCGGCGCAGATTCGCCAGTTCGTAATCAGCGATGGAGACCCCGTCTAACGTAATATCACCCTTCTGCAGCGGGTAGAATCGCGCAAGCAGTTGTATCAGCGTGCTCTTGCCGCTGCCCGAGCGACCGACCAGTGCCACCGCCTCTCCCGCCCCGATACTCAGGTTGAGTCCGCTGAGTACCTCCTGCGTGGTGCCGGGATAGGTGAAGCTGACATCGCGCAGCACAATGTCGCCGCGGGCACGCTCCACGCGATACGTTCCCGTGTCCTGCTCGTCATCCAGATCCAGCTGCGCGAAGATATCTTCGGCGGCGGCCAGACCCCGCTGAATAATGCTCTGGATGCTGCTTACCTGGCGGATTGGCTTGCCCAGCAGGCCCGCGGCGGTCAGAAAGGCTACCAGTGAACCCGCGCTGAACCCGCTGAGAATTTCCGGGTTCAACGCGAACCAGACCAGTGCACCCAGTGCAACAGACAGCATGGTCTGAATCACCGGCGTGCTGAAAGCATCGACAAAGGCCAATTTAAGGCTTTGATTGCGGTTGTATTCACTGGCGGCGGCAAAGCGCGCACTCTGCTGCGCCTGCCCGCCGAACAGGCGGACTTCCCGATAGCCGCCGATACTCTCGTTGGACACCTGTGTGACATCGCCCATGGAATCCTGAATACGCCGGCTGTAGCGCCGGAAATGCTTACCTACAACGCTCACCACTACTGCGATACAAGGGGCGACCAGCATAAACACCAGGCTTAAACGCCAGTTGAGATAGAACAGGTAGCCCAACAGGCCGATTACGGTGAGACCCTCTCCGACGACCACTTTCAGCGCCTTCGTGGCGGCGCCGGTGATCTGCTCCACGTTATAGGTGATCTTGGAAATCAGCACGCCCTGGCTATTGTTGTCATAGTAACTGCTGGGCGCCAGTTGCATCTTGTCGAATAATTCGATGCGCAGCTGGTGAATCAGGTTGCGGGCTACGTGGTTCATGAAATAGTTGCCGGCGAAGTAACCCATGGAGCGCGTGAAGGCCAGCACGATCATGGCAATCGGGACACCGATACGGGCAAACTCGAGCCGCGTCATGTCTCCCGCATCCAGCAGGCCATAGGCTGCGCGCGCTACCAGGCCGGATTCGGCTTTGTCTGACTCATTCAGCGAATCAAGCAGAAACTGCATAAGGTCAGCCAGCAGCACATTACCGATGGAATAGAGCACATAGCCGGCGATGCTGAGGGCAAACAGATACCAGTAGGGCAACACATAGGAAATCAGGCGCCGATACAACTGCCAGTCGCTGGGCCGCTGCCGGTCAGTCACTGCTTGCCGCCTCGGCCGGCATCCGAGTGCTGATATTCATGTGCACAAAGCCCATCTGGCCTGCGGCATCCATGGCGCGCACCACATCCTGATGCGCAGCCTGTGCATCGGCCGCAATCACCAGCGGCAGGGTTGTGTCGCCGGCAGACACCTTGTAGATCGCGGCCTGCAGTGTCCTGACGCGGTTGTCCACCAAGGGCTGCCCGTTCACGCGGTAGCGCCCCTCCTCATCCACCAGCACCTCTACCTGCTGCTCGGCGACATCCCTCGGTTCGCCATTGGCTTCGGGCAGGTCCAGGGTAAGCTGAGTCTCTCGAGTGAAGGTCGTCGATACCATGAAGAAAATGAGCAGGAGAAACACCACATCAATCAGCGGTGTGAGGTTCACGCCGACTTCGGCGGCTTGCTGGCGGCGAAACTTCAAGTGCGCTCGTCCCGCCGTTCATCGTTGTGCAGAGCATCCATCAGTTTGATAGTCTCCTGCTCCAGCCCCACCACGATGGCGTCGATCCTACCGACGAAATAGCGGTGCATGACCAGCGCGGGAATCGCCACCGCGAGCCCCGCCGCTGTAGTAATCAGTGCTTCGGAAATACCTCCGGCCAGGGCGCTGGCATTCCCTGTGCCCTGGGCCATGATCTGCGCGAAAACCTTGATCATGCCGACCACGGTACCCAGCAGCCCCAGCAGGGGCGCAACCGCCGCAATGGTGCCCAGGGTATTCAGGTAGCGCTCCAGATCGTGAACAACGTGGCTCGCTGCGTCCTGAATACTCTCCTTCATCACTTCGCGGCCGTGATTGGCGTTGGCCAATCCGGCCGCCAGTATGCGCCCCAACGGCGAAGACTGGCGCAGGCTGCGCAGACGCTGCGTGTCCAGTTCCCCGGCCTTCAATTGCTTCCACACGGTAGCGAGCAGGTGCGGCGGCGCGATCTTTTTTGGATTCAGTGTGTACAGGCGTTCAACGCAGATCGCCAGCGCGAGAATAGAGCAGAGCAGGATCAGCACCATCAGCCAACCGCCTGCCGTTACGAGTTCCAGCACAATCGATGTCCATTGCAAGTGTGGCCTGCATTATACGCACAGGCCAGAGGCCTGCGAAACTGCACGCTAGTGCTTCCAGTACCGCGGTCGCAGCGCCCGGTGCTGCAGCAGGCCCGGTGGTTTACCGGGCTCCAGCACCCACTCAAGCGCCCCTGTATCTGCCGTACTGAGTGCCTCAATTCCCAACGCCTGATGCCGCCGTACCACACCGGCGGCGGGGTGGCCGAAGGCGTTGGCCCGTCCGTTTGTATAGATCACCAGCCCGGGCCGGACGTGCCCAAGCCAGGCCCACGATGACGAGGTCTGGCTCCCGTGATGCGCTGCCAAAGCAAGGCGGCTGCGCAAGTGTTCGCCCCAATAGCGAACCAGTACTCTTTCCCGGGCCGCACTGATGTCACCGGGCAGCAGCAGTTCGGTACCCGGGAGCACGGCACGCAGCACACAGGAGCCATCGTTGCGACTGAGGCGCTCGCCGGGCACAGGCGCGAGTAGCTGAAAGCGCACATCGTCGCGCCATTGCCACGCCAGCCCGGCGCGGCAGGGTTGGGCGTCCGGGGTGCCGGACAGGTCGGCGCCGACCAGAAGCCTGGCAGGTGACAGTGCCGCCTGCAGACTGGCGAGTCCGGCGCTGTGGTCGCGGTCACCGTGGCTAACCAGCAGCGTATTCAGGCGGCGGATACCGCGCTGGCGCAGCACAGGGAGGATAGCGCGTTCTGCCACCGGCACCCCCTCCGGGGCGCCGCCTCCGGTATCGTAGAGCAAGGCGTGATCCCGGTCGTACACCAGCACTGAGGTCCCCTGCCCGACGTCCAGAACCATCACATGCACTGCACGCGGGCTTGCCACTCGATGGGCTGCAAACGGCAGCAGCAAGGGCAGTAGCAGTATGAGCAGCAGTGTCTTGCGGGGCCAACGCAGGGGGAGGCAGGCAAGTGCTGGCGCAGCACCGGCCAGACACAAGGCCAGTGGGGTGGCTGTCAGCTCCCGGTAAACCCCTGACGGATAGCGTGCCGCCAAAGCCGTTGCGGCCGGGAGCAGTCGTTCGAAGGGCCACGCGGCGAGGCTCCAGAGCGGTTCAGCCAGACTACTGCCCAACAGGGCAAAGAGGGTTCCGGCAAGTACCACAGGCACGACAAACGCCCCGACCATCGGCACCAGCAGGGCGTTGCTGATCGCGGCGACCAGGCTGGCCCCGCCGAACCATGCGCCGCTGAGGGGAAGCATTGCCACGGCCATGAAACCGTGGGCACGCAACCAAACACCACGCCTGCGCCGCCAGGCGCTGAACCAGAGTAGGCACGCCACCGCAGAAAACGAAAGCCAGAAACCCGCGCCCAGCACGGCGAGTGGGTTGATGGCCACCAGCACCACTGCGGCGAGCAGCAGGTTGCGGGCTGTGAATGCGGGACGGCCACACAGCCGCGCACAGAGCAACGTGACCAACATCAGCCACGCCCGCGACGTCGCCAGTGAAAAGCCCGCCAGAGCGGTGTACAGCGTGGCGAGAATCAGTGCTGCTACGGGCGCCGGCAGATGATTCCACCGGGAGACACCGAACATGAGCAGGAGACGGGCGAAACCACCACCCAGTAACAGGCCGCAGGCGGCTACCATCCCCACATGCAGCCCCGAGATGACCAGCAGGTGACCAACGCCGAATTGCTGGAATATCCGCCAGAGACCGGGGTCAAGCGCGCTGCGATCCGCGACCGCCAATGCCGCCACTATCGGTGCCGCAGGGCTTGCGCCCTGCGACCGGCTGATCCTGGCGCTGAGCCGGTGTCGCAGTCGCTGGTGCGCGCTGCGCCAGCCACCCTCCTCCAGACGCTGCGCCGGGGCAGTGCTGCTGACGCTGCCCACCGCGTCTATGCCGGTTTCTGCGAACCAGCGCTGCCGATTACTGGCACCGGGGTTCTCGAGACCCCAGGGCAGGCGCAACCGGACCAGAAACCGCCAGCGTTCCCCTGGCAACAGGGCGAGGCCCGTGCTGTCTGTCAACAGCAGCTGTTCCGGACCCTTACAGCCGTGGCCCGGCGGATGCTCCAGCGCCAGTTGGAAACGTTGCCATTGACGCCCATCTGCCGCTACGTACACCTGTGGCAAGCCCGATATACGGCCTTCTACCCACAGTGGCAGGCGCTCACAGGCAACCGGGAGCCGCTGCGCCTGCCACACGTGCGCGTAGCAGGTGCCCACCGCAAGACCCAACAGCAATGCCGCACACAGCTGATGGATACGACTGCCGCCGCGCCAGGCAACCACTGCCATGACCACGAGCAGCGGCGGCAGCCAGACTGGCCCGGCCTGTGACGCGAATGACCAGAGCACCGCGCCGGCAAGAAACGCTGTCAGCAGCGCGGGCATCGGTGGTTTGCCGAGTGAATTGCCGCCATAATACGCGCAGGACCGAGTTGGTGGTTACCAGCGCGCACTGAAACACGACGTAGCCCCCTTTATACACACCAAAACCAGCCAGACCGCCCATGCCCCGAAAAACCCTGAAACAGTGGTTACCCACGCCCAGCCGTATCCGCAATATCGACAGCCTGCGCGTGCTGGGAGACTGGATATACCAACCCAACCTGTGGCATATCAATCGCTTCTCCGCGTCCATGGCTTTTTTTGTCGGCGTCTTCGTGGCGTTTCTGCCGGTACCCGGACAGATGTTGGTAGCCGCCGTACTGGCGGTGCTACTGCGCTGCAATCTGCCGATGTCCGTGGCACTGGTGTGGATCACCAATCCGGTAACCATGCCGGCGGTGTTCTATCTTTCCTACAGGGTAGGCGCACTGCTGATTGATGCACCGGTGCATGTTTTGGAGTTTGAACTGAGCCTTACCTGGATAACAGATCGTATCGAGATGATCTGGAAGCCACTGCTGGTGGGCAGCCTGCTCTGCGGCCTGCTGTTTGGCTCATTGGGATATACGGCGGTCAATCTGCTGTGGCGCTGGCGAGTGGCACATCACTGGCGCAAGCGCCGGGCACGTCGGCAGACCCGGGCGCTAACGGTTAAACCCGCTCCTGATGCAGAATCTGCGCCGGTGCAAGGCGTGCAGCGCGCCGCGCCGGATACAGAGCGGCCAACACGCAAAGCATAAAAGCCACCAGCGACACCCAAGCCACATCCGATGCCAGGATCTCCACCGGCAAAAATGACACCGGATACACGTCGGTGCTAAGAAAACGCATCCCCAGCAGCTGTTCCAGCGCCACCACCAGACGGGGGATACCGAGACTCAACAGCACCCCGGACAGGCTCCCAAGCAACGCTCCGATAACGCCGATCATGGCGCCCTGCAGGAGAAAAATGCCGGTGATGTCTGCGCCGGAAGCGCCCAGCGTGCGAAGAATCGCGATATCGCCCTGCTTGTCAAACACCACCAGCACCAGGGAGGAGACCACATTAAACGCGGCAACGCCTATGATGGAGAACAACAGAATACTGACCAGATCCCGTGATAGCTGAATAGCGGAATACAGGTTCCCGTGGGTCATCATCCAGTTTGTGGTGTAGTAACCCAGTGGCAGGTCAGCCAGCAGTGACCAACCAAGGGCGTGCACATTGAACAGATCCGCTACACGCACCTGCAAACCCGTTATGCCACCGGAGAGCCCCGCCAGCTCCGAGGCGAGTTCCAGACGCACTACGGCAGCGGACTCGTCCAACTCAGTGCCTGTCGACAGCAGCCCCAGCAGGGTGACTGCGGCAAACCGCGTCCCCGCCGGGTTGTTGCTGTCCGCGCCAGGGACGATCAATGTCAGCACATCACCGGGCACGGCGCCCAGTCGATTCGCGAGACCGCTGCCCAGGAGCAGCCCCGAGGGTTCTGCAGCGAAGCGCTGCTGCAGATCAGGATCCAGTGCGGCCAGCAGCCCCTCGTGCCCGGCGCCGGGCAACCCCATACCGATACCTGTCTCAATGTCGCGACCGCGCATGAACAGTGCGTCGAACTGCACAAACGGTTGCACTGATTGCACTTCCGGCCGCGCCCGTATGGCAGAGGCAACCGGCTGCCAGTCGATCAATGGGTCGGTGGCGTAGACGCTGACGTGCGGCACCAGGTCCAGGATCCGCTCGCGCATCTCTTTGTCAAAACCGTTCATCACCGAGAGTACGGCAATCAGCAGGGCGATTGCGAGGATCAGGCCCAGCGCCGAGAGCGAGGCGAGGAAGGTCGACAGGTAGCCGCGCCCAAACGCGAAGCTGTAGCGCAGGGCAATACGCCCCTGGTCACGCAGCCGCATCAGGCTGCTCCCGCAGCGCACCCTGCCGCAACGCCAGCGTTCGATCCATGCGCCGCGCGATGTACGGATCGTGAGTGACCACAATAAACCCGGTCCGTGAGGCACTGAGGGAGTCAATCAATGCCAGCACCTGCTGCGCCGACTCGGGGTCGAGGTTTCCAGTGGGTTCGTCCATCAGCACGCAATCGGGCCGGGTGACCAGAGCACGGGCAATCGCCACCCGCTGACGTTCCCCACCGGATAGCTCTCCGGGGCGATGCTGAAAACGGTGGTGCATACCGACCTGTTCCAGCACGGCCTCCGCCGACTTCCACGCACTGCGGCGCGACTGCCCGCCTATCAACAGAGGCATGGCAACGTTCTCCCTGGCATCGAATTCCGGCAGCAGATGGTGAAACTGATAGACGAAGCCGAGATGCTGGTTGCGCCAGCGGCACAGAGCGCGCTCCCCCAGCTCGGCAAGGTCCTGTCCGCGAATCAGTACCCGGCCTGTCGTGGGCGTGTCCAGGCCACCGAGCAGATTGAGCAGCGTTGATTTTCCGGACCCCGAGGCCCCGACAATCGCAACCTTTTCCCCGTCACGCAGGGCCAGTTCAACCTGGCTGAGAACCTGCACCTCGCGAGTGCCATCCCGGTAGACACGGCCCAACTGCTCGCAACGGAGCACCAACGTATCATTCATAACGTAACACCTCGGCCGGCGCGATACGCGAGGCCCGCCACGCGGGGTAAACACTCGCCAGAAGGCTGAGCAGCAGTGATGCTGCAATCACAGCTGCGACGTCCTGCCACTGCAAACGTGCCGGCAACTCGCTGATAAAATATACGGACGGGTCAAACAACTTCACACCCAGCCACTGCTCCAGGGCCGCCGTAATCCGGGCAATGTGGCTCGCCAGTAGCACGCCCAATGCGGCCCCGACACCAATGCCTGCGCAGGCAAGGCCCAGCCCATGGGCAAAGAAAATCGCCATAATGCCGCCGGCGCGGGCTCCCATTGTGCGCAGCACCGCAATGTCACCGCGTTTTTCGGCCACCGCCATGACCAGCGTGGATACGATATTGAATGCCGCCACGGCGACCACACTCAGCAGCAACAGCCCGACCATGATTTTCTCCATTTTGACCGCTCGGAACAGGCTGCCCTGGGTTTGTGTCCAGTCGCGCGCCAGCAGCCCGGGAGCCAGGGATTGCTGCAGTGCAGCCAGCCGTCGCGGTGCCTGCATCAGATCACTGGTGCGCAGCTGCAGTCCGTCCACGCTGTCGCCCGCAGCGAACAGGCGCTGGCCGGTTTCCAGCGACACGTAGGCCTGATAGCCGTCCGGCTGGGCATTGACCGCAAACAGCCCGACCACCAGCAGGCGTTTACTGCGCGGAAATGTGCCTAGCGGCGTAACCGTGAGACTGGGTAGCGTTACGTCCAGCGTATCGCCGGGTGCGACGCCCAGGCCGCGCGCCAAACCCGCGCCCAGCACCACGCTGAAAGGTTGCTGCAGGTCGGCCAGGGTGCCGGTCAGCATCGCTTCATTGACACGCGATACAGCCGTCTGGCGAGGCACATCGATAGCCGTCAGGCTGGCACCCCGCAGGGTTCCATGACCGGAGAAAATCACCTTGTCTGTCAGGTACGGCGCTACACCGACAACGCCGGGCTGCAGGGCAAGCGCTTCGGCCAGCTGCGGCCAGCCTTCAATGCGTCCCTCGGCGGCCACCACAAAACCGTGGGGTACCAGCGCCAGAATGCGATCACGCAGTTCCGCGGCGAAACCGTTCATGATGGATAGCACGGTAATCAGGCTCGCCACGCCCAGTACCATGCCCAGCATGGACACGGTCGCTATGACACTGGCGAAGCGGTTGCGCCGTCGGCTGAAGCTGTAGCGCAGGCCAACGAAGATGGCGTAGTGGAAGCCCAGCGGAGTGTACCTGTGCGCGGCCGGCTCTAGCGATCCGCCGGATAGAAACGCGTATCATCCCGGTCTTCGGTGGCTCCGGTGTTACGCGTTTCCTTCTCGCAGCGGCCGGGATCCCCGCCACAGATATCACAAGCCGTATCGAAACCGAGTGCGCCCATGCCACCGCAGGAACCCTTGATCGGTCCACGGCCCATAAGCACGCCGACGGCCATAATACCCATGACAACCGCGATCAGCACGGCGGCGAGAACAAATTCGGTCATTCCAGTCATCCTTGCGGCACCCGGCCGCTATTCTGTCAGGGTACTCTGATCCAGCCACGGCGCAAATGCGCTGGAGTACAACGGCACGATACGCTCCCCATCGCGACGCATTAAATACACGGCGAGGCCGTGCTCCTCCGCCAGCGCCAGCGCCTCCTCCGCGCCAAGCACGGTGAGTGCGGTCGCCCAGCCATCCGCGGTCATGCAGTCCTCTGCCAGTACCGTGACCGACACCAGATCGTGTGCTACCGGATAACCCGTGCGTGGATCAATGCTGTGCGAATAGCGGCGGCCATCCAGTTCAAAATAGTTCCGGTAGTCGCCCGAGGTCGCTACCGCTATATCTTTCAGCGCGATACCCAGGGCGACAGCCCGCGCACCGGGCTCGGGCCGTTCTATCGCAACACGCCAGGCGTCGCCGCGCGGGCTGATTCCGGCTACGCGCATTTCGCCGCCGACTTCAACCAGGAAGTCCGCGATGCCACGTTCGCTGAGGGCACTGGCGAGCAAATCGACCGCGTACCCCTTGGCAATGGAGGACAGATCCAACTCTATGTCCCGCAAGCGACGCAACCGCTGCAGTTCCTTATCGAACTCGACATAGCGCTGCCCCACGCGCTCGCGCGCGGTGTCTATCGCGCGTTCGTCAGGCAGTTCCATACGCGGTTGGACAGGTCCGAAGCCCCAGAGTTCGACCAGTGGACCCACGGTGACATCGTAGGCACCGCCGGACAGCTCGCCAATGTGCAGCGCCTGCGCCATGACCCGCCCAAAGTGCTCGGAAACAGGAACCGACTCGCCGACGGGGCTGCGATTGAATCGGCTGATCTCCGAGTCGATCTGCCAGGTGGACATGCTGGCGTTAAGAGCAACAAGCAGGCCCTCAAGGACGACCTGCAGCTGTTCAGGGGGTGGCGCTTCTTCGGACGGGCGATAGGTGATGTGCCAGGTGGTGCCCATGGTGGCGCCCGACAGGGCCACACCGGTGCCCGGCTGGGAACAGGCTGAAACCAGCAGGAGGGCCGCCAGTATGGCGCTGGCCGCCCTACAA
The DNA here is from genome assembly GCA_002414665.1 of Halieaceae bacterium UBA5085. Taxonomy (GTDB): domain Bacteria; phylum Pseudomonadota; class Gammaproteobacteria; order Pseudomonadales; family Halieaceae; genus Haliea. The sequence goes on along the minus strand of DIAF01000005.1, from coordinate 1,230 downwards.
AAAAGCCACCCCGAAGAGTGGCTTGCCCTGTGTCGCTTGTGGTGCATCAACCGCCGAAGTCGTCCAGCAGGATGTTTTCCGGCTCGACACCCATGTCTGTGAGCATGCGCACCACCGCGGCATTCATCATCGGCGGACCGCACATGTAGTATTCGCAGTCCTCTGGTGCAGGGTGGTCCTTGAGGTACTCTTCGTACAGGACATTGTGGATAAAGCCGGTTAGGCCTTCCCAGTTGTCCTCGGGCTGGGGGTCCGACAGGGCCACGTGCCATTCAAAGTTGTCGTTCTCTGCGGCGAGCTGGTCGTAGTCCTCGACATAGAACATTTCACGCAGCGAGCGCGCACCGTACCAGAAGGAAATCTTGCGCTTGCTCTGCAGACGCTTGAGCTGGTCAAAAATATGTGAGCGCATGGGGGCCATGCCCGCGCCACCGCCGATGAAGATCATCTCCGCGTCGGTGTCCTTGGCAAAGAACTCGCCGAAGGGCCCATACACCTTCACTTTGTCGCCCGGCTTCAGGTTGAACACCCAGGACGACATCACACCCGGTGGAATACCCTCGCTGCCGGGAGGCGGAGTCGCGATGCGGATATTGAACTTGACGACGCCGCGCTCTTCCGGGTAGTTGGCCATGGAATAGGCCCGGATCGTGGTCTCGTCAACGTGGGATTCCAGCTTGAAGAAGCCGAAGCGCTCCCAGTCACCGCGGTATTCCTCCTCGATGTCAAAATCCTTGTATTTGACCACATGCGGCGGGCATTCGAGCTGGACATAGCCCCCGGCACGGAAGTCGACGTTCTCGCCTTCAGGCAGCTTCAGTGTCAACTCCTTGATGAAAGTTGCCACGTTGGGATTGCTCTCTACAGTGCACTCCCACTGCTTGACGCCGAAGACTTCCTCCGGCACCTCGATTTTCATGTCCTGCTTGACGGCGGTCTGGCAGCTGAGACGCCAGCCCTCCTGTGCATCACGCTTGGTAAAGTGGCTCTCCTCGGTGGGCAGCATGGCGCCGCCACCCTCGGTGATGATGCACTTGCACTGCGCACAGGTGCCACCGCCACCGCAGGCCGAAGGGAGGAACAAGCCGCTCTCGGACAAGGTTTGCAGCAACTTGCCACCGGCGGGCACATGAATGGTCTTCTCGCCATTGATCTCAATGGCGACTTCGCCACTGCTTACCAGGCGAGAGCGTGCGCTCAGAATGACGGCGACCAGGGCGAGCACGATCG
>DIAF01000048.1:60103-75842 GCA_002414665.1 Halieaceae bacterium UBA5085 | reverse complement strand
GCGACGTTGCGAATGCCCCAGCGGTAGCCTGCATGGCTTACAATGCCTGCGCCGGTGCCGCTCGAACTACTTGAAACTCCAGCGCTGCCGTGTCTAGCGTCAGTACCCATATCGCTATCACCGGCTGCCCACTTGAAATTAGATGTGCTCGCGGCTGCTGTCTCCCATTTTGCCGGGGATGCTTGGTGGCTTATGTTGGCGTTGCCCCATTTGTAGCCGGGGGCCTTGTACACGTACTGCTTCGCTATTGATGCAGGGACAGCTGATACCTCAAGGGCTCGCTCTTCGCTGACTTGCGAGTTGCCTGCAAAGGTGTAGCCGCTGAAAGTCAGCGCGGCGAATGTGCAAGCAGCTAAGGTTTTTGTAAGTCGCAATGACTTCATGTCGTTTCTCATAAAATCCTCTGCCTCATCGCGTGATTTGGCCACCCTCGTGACCCAATTTCTTTAACCTGATCTCGTCCTTGAGAGGCACTTTGCATCACGGGTTTGCGATGCTTACGAACGTTATAGGGATGGGGCTGAGGGGGTTGAAGGGGTTTCCATACCCTGTTTGGGGCAACGGATTCTTAAAGGAGGGCGGAAGACGTCCGCTGATTCATAGTTGGCTTGAGGTAATGTGCTCTAAATGTCTGAAAAATAGGAAAAAAAATAATCAGGGTAAGGTGTTGTTCCGGGCTTGCCCCATATGGGGTAGTGAGTCGGCATCGAGGGTTAGTGGACGGGATTGAGGTCCGCGTTGCGCGACAGTTCCTCAATCTTTTCTTTCTCGGAAAAGTAGATTTCCAGCCAGTTGATCGGCAAGTCTTCTTCCGGTGGCAGGGCGTCTTCTCGCTCAATATGTGCTTTGACGCCCCACCGCAAAGCGCTGGATGGGGAATCTTCAGTGGCATCGGGAGCCAGCATGCGCTCAATCCCGGGCAGCGTGGGTTGCCCGGTATCGTCAACCACAGCGGGCCCCTCAAAGTGCATTTCCCCGCTGATGTCACGGGCGAGATCCAGGCCCGCGTTCCCGCAGCCTGAAATCCCCAGAGTGACCGCGCGTGTTGCGCTGACAGCGCCGCTGCCCTGCTGGAAGGGGCTGTAGTAGAGGCGGCCGTTTCTGTGTATAGCAGGTTCGGCGCTGCTCATCAGTTTGCATTTGATGTCATCAGGGCTCAGGTTTGGCTCCAGTTGGAGCAATAGCGCGGCAATACCGGAAACCAGTGCGCTGGCCTGTGATGTGCCGGTCATGACCAGCTCTCCGGTGCTGATCATGTAGTTCGGGTGTTTCTGTGTCAGTGCGCTACCCGGCTCTGCCAGGCCTGCTATATGACCTCCCGGCGCGACAATATCCGGTTTGATGTGGCCGCTTGGCGTGGGGCCGCGCGACGAAAATCCAGGGATATAGTCGTCGTTGCGGTCGTCAACGGTCCAGGAGTCCGTGTAGGCGCCAACAGTGATGATGTAGGGGAGATTGCCAGGCGAGCCGATAGTCATAGGTGCGGGGCCTTCGTTCCCGGCGGCTGCGACAATGGTGATCCCTGCGGCCCAGGCGCGCATCAGCGCCTGGTTGATGGGGTCGAGGAAATAAGGCCAGCGGGGTCGGGCGGCGAACGAAAGATTGAGCACCCGGATGTCAAGGCACTCCCGATTGTCGACAGCCCACTGGATGCCGCGGACGATGTCCAGAAAGTCGCCTTGCCCTTCTTCATCGAAGGCTTTGATGGCCACCAGTCGAGCGTCCGGGGCGATACCCTTATAACTGCCATCCGGTTGGCCATTTGTGAGCACTCGCTCACTGTGAGCGATAACACTGCTCATGTGTGTACCGTGCCCGCTGGCATCAGGTACGGGGTGATCGGCGAGGTCACGGATTGCGTCATAGCGGCCCGCAATGCGGTTCTCGCCGAGAGTATCTTTGGCCAGGGCCGCGTGCTCCCAGAGCCCCGAGTCGAGTACGGCAACGGTAACGCCGCGCCCTGTGACTCCGTGGCGGTGTAATTCGGCTGCGCCCGAGACGCTCGGGAAGTATGTGTCCGACATGTAATCGGTGTAACCCGGAATCATCTCGAGTTTGCACTCTTTACCGAACTGCAGTGTCACACTGAAATGGTGCTGCTGCCAGCCCCCGGGCGCTTCACCCGCTTGCTGAGGGAATGTCATGGCAAATGTCGCGACGCCTCCTGGCAGGGGTGCAGGCCTCCCCCCTGAGATCTCGTCGCTCGTGTGCCAGGTGCCGTCGCTTTCCTGCGCGGGTGGCGGAAGCTTGAGCGGCATCTCTCCCAGGCGTATCTGTGGTTCCGGACCAAGCGCCTCGGGCCAGGAGAGTTGCACGTGTGTGAGCCGTTCTGCTACCGCCCCGAGGTTGTGTATGTCCCATTCCAGCACGCTGTCGCTGACGCGCGCCTCCAGTGCGCCACCCAGAGTGCACCGGGCTGTGTCTGGCGGAGGAAGGGGCTCTGACATATCCATCGACAGGTCGTCAATCAGTCGCAAAATCATGGGTGAGCTGCGTATCTGTTCCAGCTGTGCAGTGGTCACAGCGGCTCCCAGAGCCTGGATAATGGGGAGATCGTGGGTTACGGTGCCGCCGACGCCCTCCACCAGTTGCCGCAGTTCGGCCACATCAGTGCCCTGCAGCATAATCATCAGGGAAGCATCGTCAGGTTTTTCGGCGTAGGTCGGTAGTGAGAGGCACAGCAACACTGCCAGGCTTATTGGCATTTTCCTCAGGTACACGCGCATCTGTGCTGTCAATCTACTGTCCCGAGGCAAGTTGCTCGGAAAAGTTGTGTCGCAGCAGGTTGGGCACTTCCTCCGGATAGACCGGCACGGAAAAGTAGTAGCCTTGTAGCAGGTCACACTTCTTGTCGACGAGATAGCGCATCTGTTCTGCTGTTTCTATGCCCTCGGCGATCACTCGCAAGTTGAGGGTGCGTGACAAGGCCAGGATGGCATCAATGATCGCGGCGCCATCCGGGCTGCCGAGATCCGCAATGAAGCTCTGATCGATTTTCAGTGTGTCGATCGGGAAGCGCTTGAGGTAGCTAAGGGAGGAGTACCCTGTGCCAAAGTCGTCTACAGCGAGATCCAGGCCAATGGCCTTCAGCTCCTTGAGTTTGACAATGTTGGCCTCCGCATCAGTCATGATGGCGCCCTCGGTAAGCTCCAGTTCCAGCCTGTGCGGCAGCATCTTTGACTTCTCCAGAAAGCCGCTGACAAACCGGGACAGGCCGCTCTGGTTAAACTGCAGGGGGGAAATATTCACGCTCACGCGGAAGGCCGGCAGCCCCAGGCTATCCCAGTACTGGCAGTCCTTTGCGACCTGGGTCATGACCCATTCCCCCAGCTCTATGATCTGCCCTGTGCGTTCTGCAACGGGGATGAACTCCGCGGGCGATACCATGCCGCGCAGTGGGTGCTTCCAGCGCACCAGAGCCTCGAGGCTGACTACTTTGCCCGTGGCGACTTCGACCTGGGGCTGGTAGCGCAGCTCGAGTTCGCCGGCCTGCATGCCGTGGCGCAACTCTTCTTCCATCTTCAGCTGTTCAACTGCCTTGGCGTTCATTTCTTCGTTGTAGAAGCGGAAGCACGCTCGTCCCTCTGCCTTCGCCACATACATGGCGGTATCGGCATTGCGGATCAGACTGTCTGGATCTTCCCCATCGGTCGGATAAATGGCGATGCCGATACTCGGTGTGACGACGGGGTTGTGCGATTGCAGTGCGATGGGCTGCGATAGACTTTCTAGAATGCGCCGTGCAATGCTTTCCACATGCTGGGTATCGGGTACGTCGGAGAGGACGACGGTGAACTCGTCACCACCCAGTCTGGCGATTTCTGCGCTGCCTTCGCCGCTTGAATCGTCGTCTTCCTCGTCGTCGCTGAAAAAGTTGATGGCGTCATCCTGACGTAACTCCAGGGTGAGACGCTTTGCGATTTCCACCAGCAGCTTGTCTCCCCGGCCATGGCCAATGGAGTCGTTTATCCGTTTGAAATTGTCCAGGTCGATAAAAAGCAGCGCAGCGTAGGACTTGCGACGTTGGCTGCGCTTGAGGATGCGCACCAGCTGTTCATTGAAATTGCGGCGGTTTGGCAGGTTGGTCAGCGGGTCGTAGTAGGCCAGGTAACGCAACCGGTCTTCCTGGCGACGCAGGGCGTTGAAGGCCTGGCTGGCACGCAGCATGTACTGTACATCCCTGCCCAGCAGGGACCAGTTTACAGGCTTGGTTTTATACTGGGTGGCGCCGGCGTCAAAGCCCAGGTCGATGGAGTCCCGATCGTCGGAACCCGTGACGATCATGATGGGAATGGACTCTCCCTGCGGCATCTCGCGAATAAGCTTACAGACTTCAAGCCCCGACATGCCTGGCATTTCGACATCGAGGAACACCAGGTCGGGCCGTTCAGACGAAAACAGCTCCAGCGCTTCTGGGCCGCTGCTGGCCTCGATGACAATCATGTCCTCGGCTTCCAGGCACTGCCGTGTCAATAAACGCACAATCTGGTCATCGTCACAGACCAGGACTTTTGCGCGTATCGGATGTGAACTGGACTGTGGCATCAGTACGTCAGGCGCGGCAATCTGAGGAGCGATCAAGGCTACCACTCCGTGCCGCTAGCGCATAGGCTTCTTTGCACAAAGCGCTTGTCCAGGGCTGCATAGCGCGGCCGCTGTTCCACACTGTCAGGATGATATGCGCTCCCGCTGTTTGAAGCGCTGCTCCTGTACGAAGCGCGGCAGCTGCTGCAGCGGAATGGCCTTGCTGTAGTAGAAACCCTGAACCTGTTCACAGTTCTGGCCGCGCAGGAAGCTGACCTGCTCGTGATTTTCAACGCCCTCTGCGATCACTTCGATTTCCAGGCGTCGGGCCATTTCTATGATCAGGCTGCATACCGCCGCCTGCTGCGGGTTGTGTGGCAGGTCTCTCACGAAAGCTGCGTCTACCTTGATGGCAGAGATGGGTAGCTCGGTGAGGTGGGTGAGTTGAGAGAAGCCGGTGCCAAAGTCGTCCAGCGAAAAACGGATGCCCATCTGCATCAGCTCGTGCATGCGTGCCTTGATGGCAGAGGGGTCTTTCAGGATGGTGGTTTCTGTCAGCTCGAATTCCAGCCGACCTGGGTTTGCCCCCGTTCGTTGCAGAATGTCTTTCACCGCGGTGATGAAACGGTCGTCCTGAATCTGCGAGAACGAAATGTTCACCGCCACTACAACGTCATGCATCTGCTGGTCGCCCAGCCAGTTGAGGGCACAGCAGGCGTGCTGTATGACCTGATAGCCGATGGTTTTCATCAGGCCCATGTCTTCACATTCGGCGATGAACTCACCGGGGCAGATCAGGCCGCGCTGCGGATGGTTCCAGCGCAGCAGGGCCTCCAGCCCTGCCAGCTGCCCGCGCTCGAGGTTCATCCGCGGTTGATAATGCAGCTCGAACTGATTGTGCCTTGCCGCCAGGCGCAATTCGGCAGCGAGCGTGCTGGTGCCCTGCATATCGAATTGCAGGTGATCGCTGTAAGCCACGAAACGACAGCCGCTGATCGCCTTGGCCTGCAACATGGCACTGCGTGCATGGTCCATGAGTTCGCTCATACTGGATGCATCGTCCGGGTAGAGCGCACCGCCAATACTTGCGTCTATCGCTACGTGTTGGCCCTCGAGGTAGTAGGGTGCCGCGATTGCCTGCAACATTTTGTCCGCGATGCGGGCCATGTCTGCGGGCGTGCCGACATCCTCGAGTATCACGGCAAACTCATCGCCGCCGAGGCGAGCGATGCTGTCACTGCTGCGCAGCTTGCTCAACATGCGCTGGCTCAGCGCCTGGATAACCGCGTCGCCATTCTGTTCACCGTAGTGATCGTTGATATTGGTGAACTGATCGACATTGAGGTAGAGCAAGGCTGTCTTGAAACGATAGCGCTGCGAGCGTTGCATGGCGCGTTCAAGGTGAGCGCGAAAGCCCGCCCGGTTGAGCGTTCCTGTGAGGGCATCGCGGTTGGACAGTTCGCTGATGGTAGTACGGGCCTGTTTCAGCTCGATACTGTAGTCCAGCAGTCGGTGCAGCATGGGATCTTGCAGTTGCCCGCGCACCAGGTAGTCCTGTGCGCCGCTGTCGCGCAGCTGTCGTAACTGCTCGCTGTCCGGAACGCTGTCGCGCAGAAGAATGATCGGCAGGGACGGTACGTGTTTCTGTGCCAGGCGCAGCAGGTAGTCGGTTTCGGGGCCTGCGGCGAGGATGACAGCCTCTATTGCAGGGTCTGTCAGCGTGTCCAGAGGACGCTCAAGGGAGGTGCTGCTGCTTAGCCGGAATCGACGGGGCTCGGCACGGTCCAGGCAGTCTGCCAGGATCAGATGGTCTGTTTTATTGGCTGAAATAGCCAGAATAGTTCGCAGATCCACAGGTTCCCCGCATCATCCTTATAGCGCCGCCTTCAGGCTCGTGCCCCGCCAGCGTGGTTATGTTGCTGCTTATTCTATATTTAACATGAGGTTATACGTAGTATGTGAGAAAAATTCTAGTAATTTTTCGCAAACACCGGCGCATTCACATTTTTTTCGGGTGCATACGCTGCAGTGCCGGCTTCGCACGCGGCGACATCCGCTTAAATTGTGCTAGAATCCTCCGCCTTTTCGCATGACGGGCCGATCATGAGCATTGCCTCCGACAAGCTGGAAACCATCCGCAAGCAGGTTCAGGTTCATCTGGATAACGCCCAGCGACATGAGCTGAGCCCCGAGCAGGAGCGTGAATTGTGCGCGCGCATTGGTGAGCGCCTGCGCGCGGAAAATGCGGTGATTGTTGCGCATTACTATACGGCTCCAGCGATTCAGGCGCTGGCCGAGGCGACCGGCGGCTGCGTGTCTGATTCGCTGGAAATGGCGCGCTTTGGGCACGATCACCCGGCGACCACGCTGATTGTGGCGGGGGTGCGTTTTATGGGGGAAACCGCGAAAATCCTCACTCCCGAAAAGCGTGTGCTGATGCCCACGCTTGAAGCGACCTGCTCCCTGGACCTCGGCTGTCCGATAGAAGAATTTTCAGCCTTCTGTGACGCGCATCCGGACCGTGAGGTCGTGGTGTATGCCAACACCTCGGCGGCGGTAAAGGCGCGCGCGGACTGGGTGGTGACCTCGAGCATTGCCCTGGACGTGGCTGAGCACCTGGCGGCACAGGGCAAGAAGATCATCTGGGCCCCGGACAAGCACCTTGGGGATTACGTGCGCCGCCAGACCGGTGCCGACATCCTCATGTGGGATGGCGCCTGTATTGTGCATGAGGAATTCAAGGCCCGCGGTATAGCTGATCTGAAACGGGTCTATCCGGACGCCGCGGTGCTGGTGCATCCGGAGTCGCCTGCGGCGGTTCTCGAGCTGGCGGATCGGGTCGGTTCGACTACGCAGATTATCCGCGCAGCCCGGGAGATGCCGAATCCCCGTTTCATCGTCGCGACGGATCAGGGTATTTTCTACAAGCTGCAGCAGCAGGCGCCGGACAAGGAATTCATCATCGCTCCGACGGCAGGCAACGGCGCCACCTGTCGCAGCTGCGCCAATTGTCCCTGGATGGCAATGAATGAACTGCAAGCGCTGGATCAGGTGTTCGAACGCGGCGACAACGAGGTGTTTGTTGACCCGGACGTAGGGCAGCAGGCGATGGTGCCGTTGCGCCGCATGCTGGATTTTGCCGCCAATCTCAACAAGAGCGTACTGGGTCGCGCCTGACTCAGATATCCATGCGTTCGCGCAATGTGTTGATATCGCTCAGGCGTTCGTTGATGCGCGCGGCCGCCACGTGGTTGGCCCCTACCAGTTTCAAAGCGTAGCTCAACTGTTTCTCTGCCTCGCCGAGATTGCCGGTAAGGATGAAATATTCGGCGCGGGACTGATGCAGGCCGATAATATTCCCCGACAGACCCTGTACCTCGGCCAGCAGATACCAGAGCGCCGGGTCGTCGGGTCGCACCTTGCTCTGTTCCAGTAACACCGCTTCCGAAATATGCGGTTTGCGGTCTCGCATCAGGGCCCGCGCATAGGCCATTGCCAGCGGGTGGCTCCCTGGCGAGAGCTTCAACTCTCGCTCCAGCAGATCTGCCGCCTTACCGGACTCGCCGCGTGTCATGAGGATTTCTGCATTTGCCAGCTTGTACTCGAGGCGCTCCGGGTTGCTGGACCAGATGCTGTCCAGTTCCAGCGCGGCCTGATCTACCCGGCCGGCGTCCGTAAGCGCCAGAACCAGACCATAGGTGGACGCCTCGCGTGAGCGGGTGTTGCCATCCAGCTCACCGCGAAACTGCTGTATCGCCGCTTCCGGGGTTGCGGCGAGGTGGTTGGCTACCCGGGCACGCATCAACTGATATTGCAGGTCATCCCTTTTTGCTGGGCTGGCGTACTGGCGCGCCCGGTTGCGGGTGTCGGCAATGCGGTTTTCCGAAAGCGGGTGCGTGCGCAGGAACTCGGGGATGCGGTTCCCGCTGGCATAGCGCGAGGCCTGAAGCATGCGCTCGAACATGGCCGGCGTCGCATGCGGGTCGAGGCCTGCCGCGACCAGCGTCTGCATGCCCACACGGTCGGCCTCCGCCTCGTTGCTGCGGCTGTAGCGCAATGCCGAATCCTGGGCTGCCGCCTGGGCAGCGGACAGCGCGGCCATACCTGCATCGCCGCCTGCCGTGGCCAGCAACACGAAACCTGCCAGCATGGCAGCCAGGTTCAGAGGCTGCTGATTGCGCTGGAACTCCACCCGGCGTGAGAAGTGGCGCTGGCTCAGGTGCGCGATCTCATGCGCCAGCACCGAGGCCAGTTCGTCTTCAGTCTGGGCATACATCAGCAGGCCATTGTGCACGCCGATCACGCCCCCTGGGACAGCAAACGCGTTGATCGTCGGGTTATCGACCAGAACCAGGTCGATGCGCCGATCCTCCAGCTGACTGTGTATGACCAGTCGGTAGATCAGGTCTTCCAGATAGTCGAACAGCAGCGGATCGTCCATTGTGGCCGCCTGACTGCGGAAAATTTTCAGCCAGGTGCGGCCCAACTGGTACTCGTATTCGGCGGAGAACAGGCTGGTGCTGGACTCGCCCAGGTTAGGCAGCTTGAGCCCCTCCACGGCCTGCGTCGATGCCGCAGCCAAGGGCAGCAGCGCCGTCAGCAGGGCGGCGCGCAGCAGGGTCGGTTTGAGAAGTCGGAGCAGCATACGCTCTATACATACCACGTGTGTTTTCAGCCGCGCGGGCCAGCGGCAATCCCTGTATTGTACGTGAACGGCGCACGGGCGGCCCAGCACGGTAACAGTCCCTGTGATGATCGTTTGAGAGAAAAGTTCAGCGCTGTTGGGATGTATCCGATGAATGGATATACTGCGCGGCGAACGAATCCGGCAGGTGGATGATGCAGAAGGCAAAGGATGCGGTGGTGGTCGTTGATGCGCAGGGGCTTGATTGCCCGATGCCGCTGCTGTTGGCAAAGAGGGCGCTCCACGGGATGGAGGCAGGAGCGTGTTTGCGTGTACTGGCGACTGACCGCGGCTCACTGCGCGACTTCCGGGTATTCGCGAAGCAGTCGGGCCACGTGCTGTTGGCCTCCGACGAGCAGGATGGCATTTACTCCTATCTGCTGAAAAAGCGTTAGGCAAGGGGAACCTGCGGCATGCTGGATATCTTCAATAAGTGGTATAAGCGCTACCTGTTCGAAGAAGAATCGGTGCTTTTGCTGGTGCTGCTTGTTGTAGCGGTGGCGCTGCTGATGACGATCGGCGACATCCTCGCCCCGGTCGTGGCTTCCATTGTACTCGCCTATCTGATGCAGGGTCTTGCGGGGCGGCTGGAACAGCGTGGTTTGCCTGGCTGGGTGGGCGTAAGCGTGGCCTATACGCTGTTCGTCGGTATTTTCTTCGGTGTGACGCTTGGTCTGCTGCCTCTGGTTTGGCGTCAGTTGGTGGCGCTGGCCTCGGAAATGCCGCGTATGCTGGAGCAGGGGCGGCAACTTCTGACCCTGCTGCCCGGTCGCTACCCAGACGTCGTCAGCCAGCAGCAGATCAACCAGATGGTGGCGCTGGCGCAGGCGGAGCTGGGTGGCCTGGGTCAGCAGGTGGTGACGCGCTCACTGGCGACAATCCCCAGTATTTTGACGCTTCTGGTCTACATGATCCTGATTCCCATCCTCGTCTTCTTCTTTCTTAAGGATCGGCAGCAGATTTTGAGCTGGCTGGCCACCTTTCTGCCCAGTGAGCGGCCGTTGCTGCGTCGTATCTGGTCGGAGATGGACACCCAGGTTGCCAACTATGCGCGAGGCAAGGTGCTGGAAATCCTGATCGTCGGGTCAGTCAGCTATGTGTGTTTTACCTTCCTGCAGCTCAATTACGCGGCCCTGTTGGCCCTGTGCGTTGGCCTGTCGGTGGTTATCCCCTACCTGGGCGCGGCGCTGGTGACACTGCCGGTACTGCTGGTGGGTTTCTTCCAATGGGGGTTCACCAGTGAATTTTACTGGCTGATGGCGGTCTACTTTGTCATCCAGGGTCTGGACGGCAATGTCCTGGTGCCCTTGCTGTTCTCCGAGGCCGTGAACCTGCATCCGGTGGCCATTATTTTCGCCGTGTTGTTTTTTGGCGGTATCTGGGGAGTGTGGGGCGTCTTCTTTGCCATTCCCCTGGCAACCCTGATCAAGGCAGTGATCAATGCCTGGCCCACGCCCATGGAGGGCGATAACCAACCCAGTTTGGAGTAAGTTCATGCAAGCAACCCGGTTTGGACGGTGGCATCGATCACTGGCCCTGTTTTCTGTGCTCGCCCTGTTGGCCGCCTGTGCCAGCCTTCCCCCGGCACAGCCACAGCCGGTCAAGAGCCCCAATGACGACTATGCCTACCGCTACCTCACACTCCCGAATCAGCTTGAGGTGCTGCTTATTTCCGACCCGGACGCTCCCAAGGCGGCGGCCGCCCTCGATGTGCTGGTAGGCAGCGGGGATAACCCACCCGGACGCGAGGGCCTGGCGCACTTCCTCGAACACATGCTGTTTCTCGGCACTGACAAGTACCCGGAGGCGGGTGACTATCAGCAGTACATTGACCAGTACGGTGGCAGCCACAACGCCTACACCAGCTTCGAGCACACCAATTATTTCTTCGATATCCAGGCAGCCTATTTACCCGGCGCGCTGGACCGATTTGCCCAGTTCTTCATCGCCCCGCGCTTTGACGCTCTCTATGTTGAGCGGGAGATGAATGCGGTCGAGGCGGAGTACCAGATGGGGCTGCGCAGTGACTCCCGGCGAGGGCTGGATGTGCTGCAGGACGTAATGAATCCGGCACATCCTTTTAGTCAATTCACGGTGGGCAGCCTGCAAACCCTCGCGGACACGCCGGAACAGCCAATTCGCGAAGACCTGCTGCGTTTCTACGAACAGCACTACTCAGCAGACAAGATGCGCCTGGTGGTGTTTGGTGCCGAGTCGCTCGATCAGCTGGAGGCGCTGGTGACGCCGCTGTTCAGCGCTGTCCCCAACCGTGACGTGGACGTGACTGATATTCCCGAGCCACTTTTTACGCCGGAGAGCCTGCCCATGCTGCTGCAGGTCCAGCCCCAGGCGACCCTGCGCCAGCTGGAAGTGTCGTTTCCGGTGGCAGACTATCGCGCGGACTATCGGAGCAACCCCCTTGCCTACCTCGGCAATCTGGTCGGGCACGAGGGTGCGGGTAGTCTGCTGTCCCGGCTCAAGGCTGAAGGCCTGGCGGAGACGCTGGCGGCAGGCTCCGGGCTGGGCTGGCGCGGCGGCGCACTGTTCAGTATCAGTATCGGTTTGACTGAAGCGGGGCTCGCCGGGCAGGACAGGGTATTGCAGCTGCTGTTCGCTTACCTCGACCTGCTACGTGCCAAGGGCCCCCAGCAGTGGTTATATGATGAGCAGTCCCGTCTGGCCGACCTGCAGTTCCGCTTTCGCGAGCAGGCGAACCCGGTTAACTACGTCAGCGCGCTGGCCAGCGGCATGCATGATTATGCCCCTGAGGACATCCTCCGTGGTGGCAGCCTGATGAGCGAGTATGCTCCAGCGCTGATTGAGGAACTGCTGGCGTCGGTAGTACCGGAAAACGCACTGGTGACCATCAGCCATGCCTCCGTCCCGGTCGACAGGGTAAGCCCGCATTATGAGGTCCCCTACAGCGTGCAGACCGTGAGCGCCGAGCAGCTTGCACGCTGGACCGCACCGGTGGGAGATGCCGGATTGGCCTTGCCTGCTCCGAACGAGTTCATTGCCGAAGATGTCACGCTGGTGAGCGAGGACCCGGTCGCGCAGGCGCCGGTGCGCAGTCTGGAAACTGCGCGCCAGACCGTTTGGTTTGGTCAGGACACCGAGTTCGGTGTACCTCGCGGGGCCTTGTACATCAACTTCCGCTCGCCGCATGTGGGAGAGACCCCCGAGCAGGCAGCTGCGGCCTTGTTGTATACCGCGCTGTTGAAGGATGCGGTCAACGAGTTCACCTATCCTGCATTGCTGGCCGGGCTGAATTTCGATGTCTACAAGCATGCACAGGGTATCAGCCTGCGTATCAGCGGCTATGACGACAAGCAGCAGCGTCTGCTGGACCGCCTGCTGGCCGCGATAGGTGATGCCAGTTTCAGTGATCAGCGCTTCAACAATATCCGCGCTGACATGGTGCGCGGCCTCAAGAACTCCGTGGCCAAGCGCCCCAGCAGCCAGGTGATCGATGATGCCCGCGAGGCGTTGTTGCACGGTGAGTGGGGTGAACAGCCGCTGATTGATGCGCTGGACGCGATCAGTCTGTCCGGCCTGAACGCCTGGGTGCAGGATTTCTGGGGCGAGGCAACGGCAGAAACCCTGCTCTACGGCAACTACACAGCGGACAAGGTGCCGGCCGTGGCCGAGCGCGTGAACACGCTGCTGGCCCCGGGTGAGCCCCTCGCAATGCCCGCGCTGCAGGTTACCCGTCTGGAACCCGGTGCTGCCCTGAAGTATGTGGTGGAGGTGCCCCATGACGACGCGGTGGTGGGCTGGTACCTGCAGGGAGCGGGGGATACCTGGGGCGACAGGGCGGCAACGGCCTTGACTGCACACGTTATCAAGACGGGTTTCTACCAGCAGCTGCGCACCGAGCAGCAGCTGGGCTACGTAGTCAGCGCTTTTGCCTGGCCGCAGCTGGATGTGCCGGGGCTGATGATGCTTATCCAGTCGCCCAATACCCCCGCGCCAGCCATTGTCGAGGCGATGGATCGCTATCTGGACAGCGTCGACGCCAGCCTTGATGAGGCGCAGTTCCTGCGCTATCGCGAATCCCTGGTCGGCGAGATCCAGCGCCCCGACAAGAACCTGTGGGAGCGGGCGGAGTTCTACTGGCAGTCGATCGCCAAGCGTGAATATGCGTTTGACAGCCGCCAGCAGCTCGCCGACGCGGTGCAATCAATGACCCTCGATGACTGGCGCAGCTACTTCGATGCGGTGTTCATCCAGCAGCGGCGGTCGTTGCTGGTGGTCGCTCCGGGCAAGTCGGCGGCCGTACCGGGTGGCTATGGCGAGTCGATTGAATCGGCTGCGGCGGTGAAGGCGCGCATGGGGGTCTACATTATCCAGTAGCATTGCAGTCGGCGCGGCCTGCGGCGTGTAAAAGCAGCCATTTAAGTTCCATAAAGGAACTGATTGTTTGTCATCACGGGTGCCTGTAGTGTATCGTGTCGCACGTTACGTGAGGCGCGCGCAGGCAAAAGCAGGTATTTTCTGACGTTACCGGCTATACTCAAGTCTGTGTTGTGATCGCATAGAAGGTTCTATTTAAGAACTAATAAGAGCGCGTACGCACAAGCCACCCCGCTTGAGGAGTTTAAGCCGCATGACCGAAGACAAGGACCCGATCGAAACACGGGAATGGATGGACGCGCTGGACGCGGTCAGCAAGTACAGCGGGCCGGAGCGCGCCGCTGAGTTGCTTATCGAGCTTGCCAAGCACGCCACCGAGACCGGCGTGCGCTTGCCGACTGCAATTACCACGCCCTTCCGCAACACCATCGCACCGCGCGACGAGAAGCTGATGCCTGGCGATCTGTTCATGGAGCGTCGTATCCGGTCCCTGGTGCGCTGGAATGCACTGGCCATGGTGATGCGCGCAAATGACAACGACGAGGGGCTGGGTGGTCACATTTCCTCGTTTTCCTCCAGCGCTACCCTGTACGATGTGGGTTTCAACTACTTCTTCCGCGGCAACGAGAGCGGGCATCCCGGTGATCTTGTGTTCTACCAGGGACACAGTGCCCCCGGCATGTACGCCCGCTCCTATCTGGAAGGCCGGCTGACAGAGGAGCAGTTGGATAACTTCCGTCGCGAGGTCGATGGCAACGGCCTGTCCTCCTACCCCCACCCCTGGCTGATGCCCGATTATTGGCAATTCCCCACGGTGTCCATGGGGCTGGGCCCCATTCAGGCCATCTACCAGGCCCACGTGATGAAGTACCAGCAGAGCCGCGGGCTTGTCGATCATGGCGATCGCAACGTGTGGTGTTTCCTCGGCGATGGTGAGTGCGACGAGCCGGAGTCGCTGGGCGCTATTTCCATGGCCGGGCGGGAGCGCCTCGGCAATCTCATTTTTGTGGTCAACTGCAACCTGCAGCGGCTGGACGGGCCGGTGCGCGGCAACGGCAAGATCATTCAGGAGCTGGAGGGCGTATTCCGCGGTGCGGGCTGGGATGTGCTCAAGGTGATCTGGGGGCGCAAGTGGGATCCGCTGCTGGAGAAAGACGACAGCGGGCTGCTGCAGCAGCGCATGGACGAGGTCTGCGATGGCGAGTTGCAGAACTACAAATATAACGGTGGCGCCTACACCCGGGAGCATTTCTTCGGCAAGTACCCGGAAACCCTGAAACTGGTTGAGGACCTGTCGGACGAAGACATCATGTACCTCAATCGCGGCGGTCACGATCCCTACAAACTCTATGCAGCCTATGCCCAGGCCGTCGCGCAGCACGAGCGCCCCACAGTGATTCTGGCGATGACCGTCAAAGGTTACGGCACAGGCGAGTCTGGCGAGGCCAACAACGAGACCCACTCGCTGAAGAAGCTCGATCTCGACAGCCTGAAAGCATTCCGCGACCGCTTCGGCATTCCCATATCGGATTCCGAACTCAAGGATGTGCCGTATTACCGGCCAGCACCGGACAGCCCGGAAATGCGCTATATGATGCAGCGGCGAGAAGAGCTGGGTGGGCTGATTCCCGCCCGGCGCAAGGAGCTTGAGCTGCTGGAAACGCCGCCGCTCACTGCCTTTGATAACCAGCTCAAGGGTAGCGGCAAGCGGGAAATCTCCACCACGATGGCGTTCGTGCGCCTGCTCTCGACCCTGGTCAAGGACAAGCATATTGGCGAGCGCGTTGTGCCCATCGTACCCGATGAGGCCCGCACCTTCGGAATGGAGGGTATGTTTCGCCAGCTGGGTATCTACTCTTCCGTTGGCCAGCGCTACACGCCGCAGGACGCCGGGCAGATCATGTTCTACAAGGAAGACCAGAAGGGACAGATCCTGGAAGAGGGCATCAATGAAGCCGGTGCCTTCTCGGCCTGGATCGCAGCGGCGACCTCCTACAGTACCAGCGGTTATCCGATGGTGCCGTTCTACATCTTTTACTCCATGTTCGGTTTCCAGCGCATAGGCGACCTGGCCTGGGCGGCTGGTGACAGCCAGGCGCGGGGGTTTCTGATCGGTGCAACGGCGGGCCGCACCACACTTAACGGGGAAGGACTGCAGCACCAGGACGGCCACAGCCA
>DIAF01000048.1:22807-59950 GCA_002414665.1 Halieaceae bacterium UBA5085 | reverse complement strand
CAGCCACATCCTGGCCAGCACCATCCCCAATTGCGTCAGCTACGACCCGGCCTATGCCTATGAACTGGCCGTCATCATTCAGGACGGTTTGCGTCGCATGTACCAGGAAGGGGAGAACAAGTTCTACTACATCACCACCATGAACGAAAATTACCAGCAGCCTGAGATGCCTCAGGGTGCGGAAGAAGGCATCGTGCGTGGCATCTACTCCCTGCGGCGCTCGACGCGCAAGAAGGGTCCGCGCGTGCAACTCATGGGCGCCGGCACCATATTGCGGGAAGTCGAGGCGGCTGCGGCCATGCTGGAGCAGGACTACGGTGTAGCCGCGGATGTGTGGAGCCTGACGAGCATCAACGAGCTGCAGCGCGAGGGCAAGAGTGTGGCACGCTGGAACCTGCTGCACCCGGAGGACGAGCCGCGCGTGCCTTACCTGACCCGGCAGCTGGAGGGGCATGACGGGCCAGTCGTCGCGGCGACTGACTACATGAAAGCCCATGCAGAGCAGCTGCGTCAGTTCATTCCCCGTCGCTATGCGGTGTTGGGTACGGATGGCTATGGTCGCAGTGACACCCGTGAGCGCCTGCGACGTTTCTTCGAGGTGAGCCGGGAGTTCGTTGTGCTGGCGGCCCTGAAGGCGCTGGTGGATGAAGGGGCACTGAAGGCGACTGTGGTGGTCGAGGCCATGCAGGCCCTGGGCATCTCCCCGGACAAAGTCGATCCCACCACCCTTTAACGGTACAGGAAACGAGGCGCATGGCTAAGCAACAGATAACGGTACCGGATATCGGCGGCGCAGAGGGCGCAGAGGTGATCGAGCTGCTGGTTGCGGCGGGCGACCAGATCGAGCTGGAGCAGGGGTTGCTGGTGCTCGAATCGGACAAGGCATCGATGGAAATTCCCTCTACGCTGGCCGGTAAGGTTCTGCAGGTTCTGGTGAAGGTGGGTGATGAGCTATCCGAGGGGCACCCGATTGTCGTCGTTGAAACCGAGGCCGAGGCCGATGCTGAGGCCGAGCCAGAACCCGAATCCAGCGCCGATACAGCGGAGTCCGAGGGCGAGTCTCCCGCCGGGGAGGCTGTGCAGGACGCCGAAGTTGAGCCGGTGGCCGCCGATCAGGCGTCATCGGACAGCGGCGTGCCGAGCGAGGTCACCGTGGAGGTGCCCGACATTGGCACCGACGATGCGGTCGATGTCATTGAACTGTGTGTAAAGCCTGGGGACGAGGTCGCCGAAGGCGACTCTCTGGTGGTGCTGGAGTCCGACAAGGCCTCCATGGAGGTGCCATCCCCGCGCGCCGGCAAAGTGATCCGCATGCTGGTCAAAGAGGGTGCGGCCGTGCGCGAGGGCGACCCCCTGGTGCTGCTGGAGGGTGTGGGTGCCCAGGATGAGCAGGTCGAGGCCAGCTCCGGCGGCGACACTCCCGCGGCCAGTGCGGAGTCGGCCCCGGTTGATGAGTCTGTGGCGCAAACACCCGCGACAGCGGCGGCAGCCACCAGCCAGCCTGCGTCCAGAGGCAGCGAAGACACGCTGGTATACGCAGGCCCCGCGGTGCGGAAGCTGGCCCGTGAGCTCGGCGTTGACCTGGCCAAGGTGACAGGTTCCGGGCCCCGTGAACGCGTGCTCAAGGAAGATGTGCAGGGATTCGTGCAGCGTGCCCTGAGTGGCAAGGTGCCGGCGGCCGCTACGGGTGCCGGCTTGCCGACCGTCCCGGATGTCGACTTCAGCGCCTTCGGGGCTATTGAAACCGTGCCGCGCACCAAGCTCGATAAGCTCACGGCCGCCAATATGCAGCGCAGTTGGCTGAATGTGCCGCATGTCACGCAGTTTGACGATGCCGACATCACCGATCTGGAAGCGTTTCGCAAGAGCATGAAGGGAGAGGCGGAGCAGCGCGGTACGCGGTTGACGCCGATGCCCTTCCTGCTCAAGGCCTGCGCCACTGCTCTGCGCGACAATCCGAAGTTCAATGCCTCGGTGACAGCCGATGGTGAGAACCTGGTCTACAAGCACTATGTGCATATCGGAATGGCGGTGGATACGCCGGTAGGGCTTATGGTGCCGGTGATACGCGACGTGGATCGCAAGTCCATCTGGGAGCTCGCGGATGAGGTGGTGGAGCTGGCGGAAAAGGCCCGAGAGCGCAAGCTGAAGCCTGCGGAGATGCAGGGCGGCTGCTTCACGATTTCCAGCCTGGGCAATATCGGTGGGAACGGTTTCTCACCGATAGTGAACACCCCGGAGGTGGGGATACTGGGTGTGTCGCGCGCAGCGGTGAAACCGGTGTGGGATGGCCAGGCGTTCCAGCCGCGCACGCTGCTGCCGCTGTCGCTGTCCTATGATCATCGCGTCATCAATGGCGGCGACGCCGGCCGTTTCTGCACGCAATTGGTGACATTGCTGGGCGATATACGCAGACTGCTGTTCTAGCGCGCCGCGCCGGTTGGCACGGAGCCTGCTAGAACTGTCAGCAGGCGGAAGCGAACGAGACAGGAGAAGGCGTGACGGTAGGCAACACACAGGATTCTGGCCAGCAGGACTGGCGTGCTGCCTTCCTCACCAGAGAAAACCTGCCTGCGGACTACCTCGCCGAGGCCAGGCGCTGGTTTGACCCGGTTGCGGTGCAGCTCGCCAAAGCGCACCGCAGTAGTGCAAGGCCGACACTTCTGGTGGGCATAAATGGTGCGCAAGGGGCAGGAAAGACCACCCTCGTAAGCTATCTCTGCGACTGGTTGGTGCATGAGGCCGGGCTCTCTGCACTGTGCATGTCCCTGGACGATTTTTACCTGACGCGCGCGGAACGGCAGGCATTGGCGGTCTCCGTGCATCCCCTGTTGGCGACTCGCGGCGTTCCTGGCACCCACGACATCCCACTGTTGTTGCACACGTTGCAGGCTCTGACGGTCTCCGGTGACGTGGCGGTTCCCCGCTTCAGCAAGGCCGAAGACGATCGACACCCCGCTGTGGCGTGGCCGCATATCCGTGCGCCGCTGGATGTTGTCCTCCTTGAAGGATGGTGCCTGGGTGTCTCCCCCGAACAGCCGGCGGCGCTCGCGGTGCCCTGTAACGCACTGGAAAAACATCAGGATCCACAGGCGGTCTGGCGCGGCTATGTCAATCAACAGCTGGCCGGTGCCTATGCCACGCTGCACGCACAGCCAGATTGCTGGTTGATGCTGCAGGCACCCTCGTTCGACGATGTGCTGCGCTGGCGCACCGAGCAGGAAATCCGCCTGCGTGAGAGGACAGGTACCAGCGAACACGCGGTTGGTCTCATGGATGATGCCGCGCTGGCGCGTTTCGTGCAGCACTACGAGCGCCTCACGCGGCATTGTCTGGCGAGCCTGCCGCCACAGATGGACCTCGTGTGGACACTTGGCAGTGACCGCGCCATAAACGCCTGGGCTGGCCCGTTGGTGCCCCGATGAAGCCGCGCCTGCTGGTATTCACCGATTTGGATGGCTCCTTGCTGGACCATCATACCTATCGCTGGGACGCCGCCGCAGACGCGCTGCGCCTGCTGCAGGAGGCCGATATTCCGGTTATTCTCGCGAGCAGCAAGACCCGTGCGGAAATGCTGCCCCTGCAAAGCGCGCTGGGCCTGAGGCATCCCATGATCGTTGAGAACGGCGCGGCGATTGTGGTGCCCTCGGGCACTTTTCGTGAGTCATTGCCTGACGCCCTGCCCTGCGGGGACGGCCAGGAAGTACGTTTCGCGCCCCCCCGGGATCGTTGGCTTGCCCTGCTGAATGCGCTGGCGGCGGAGTTTGCGGGTGAGTTTGCCGGCTTTGACCGCCTGGGGATCGACGGCATCGTGGCGGCGACCGGCCTCGATGCTGGCGCTGCGGCGCTGGCTGCCCGGCGCGAATTCAGTGAGCCGGTGCAGTGGCTGGGTACAGCCGAGCGGCGCGCCCAGTTCGTAGCCGCACTGGAAACCGCAGGGGCGCGTGTACAACAGGGCGGGCGCTTCCTGACGGTGGCGGGGAATTGTGACAAGGGGCAGGCGTTGCGTTATTTGCGCAGCGCCTACCAGCATGACGCGCCTGGGCAGCCGCTGCACGACCTCGCCATCGGCGACAGCGGCAATGATGTGCCAATGCTGGAGGTGGCAGAAACCGCGCTGCTGGTTCGCTCGCCAACTCACGAATTTCCAACGCTGGCACGCACGGCCGGTGTGCTGCGCAGCACCGGGCTGGGTCCGGCAGGCTGGAGCGAAGGTGTGCTTGCCTGGCTGCACCACTACACTATTGCAGGAGACTGATCGTCATGGGCGATTTCTATCAGAACGGCATTATCACCACTTTGCACAATCTCTCGCATCGCTCTGTGGACGAACTGGAAGCCGAGCTGCTGCGCTTTTCGCGTACCCGTCCACTGGGGCTCATTCTGCCTTCCCTGTATTCGGAGCTCGAGGGGGCGGCGCTCCCGCATATCGTGCAGGAACTGGCGCATGTACCCTATCTGGCAGAAGTCGTAATCGGCCTCGACAGGGCAGACGAGGCGCAATACAGAGCCGCCCTGGCCTTCTTCTCGTCGCTGCCCCAGCGCCATCGTGTACTCTGGAACGATGGCCCGCGTCTGCGCGCTCTGGATGCGGAACTGGAAGCCCGTGATCTGGCGCCGCGTGAGGCCGGCAAGGGGCGCAACGTATGGTATTGCATGGGCTACACGCTGGCCTCTGGACGGGCCGAATCAGTGGCGCTGCACGATTGCGACATTCTCACCTACGAGCGCGGGTTGCTGGCGCGCCTGATATATCCCGTTTCCAACCCCCAGTTCAACTACGAGTTCTGCAAGGGCTATTATGCGAGGGTAGCGGATGGCAGGATCAACGGACGGGTCAGTCGCCTGCTGGTGACGCCGCTGCTGCGCGCCCTGAAAAAGACCGTGGGCGATATGGAGTACCTGGATTACATGGACAGCTTCCGCTACCCGCTGGCCGGCGAGTTCTCCTTCCGCCGCGATGTGCTCACCGATATTCGCATACCCAGTGACTGGGGGCTGGAAATCGGCGTGTTGTCGGAAGTGTATCGCAACTATGCCAATAACCGCCTTTGCCAGGTCGACATTGCGGACGTCTATGATCACAAGCATCAGGAGATGTCTCAGGATGATGCCACTCGCGGTCTCTCGCGTATGTCGATCGACATTGCCAAGGCGCTGTTCCGCAAGCTCGCTACGCGCGGTGTCACCTTCAACAGCGAAACCTTCCGCTCACTGAAGGCGACCTATTACCGCATTGCCCTCGATTTTGTGGAGACCTATCACAATGACGCGGTGATGAATGGCTTGAGCCTGGATATCCACAAGGAGGAGATGGCGGTCGAGATGTTTGCCGAGAATATCATGAAGGCCGGTGAGGCCTTCCTCGAGTACCCCATGGAGCGGCCATTCATTCCCAGCTGGAATCGCGTGATCAGTGCAGTGCCCGACATCCTTGAGCGGCTGCAGGAGGCGGTGGACGCAGACATGCAGGACTACGGCGCACCGCGGTGATAGGTTCCGCACAGACCGATTTCGAATGGCTGCAGGCGCGCGTACAGCAGCACCTGGAGGTCATCTACGCGGATACACCAGCCGCAGCAACAACCCGCGAGTTGCTGCCGCAGCTGTTACAGGCAATGCGCCTGCAGTGCGATGTGCACACCCCGGCCCCCGGCAGGAATACCTGGAGCGAGCGCGATGCCCTGCTCATTACTTACGGGGACAGTCTGCTGGCACCGGACGAGAAGCCCCTGCACACCCTGAAGCGGTTTCTCGATGCGCATACCAACGGTGTGATCAGCGGCGTGCATATCCTGCCCTTTTATCCCTGGACTTCCGATGATGGCTTTGCGGTGCTTGACTACTCCAGCGTCAATGAGGCGTTGGGCGACTGGGGCGATATCGAAGAGATCGCCGCGTCCTACGATCTGATGGCGGATCTGGTGATAAACCACTGCTCGAGCCGCAGCGCATGGTTCGAAAATTTCCTGCGCGATGAGTCCCCGGGCCGCGACTACTTCTTCACCGCTGACCTCGCGCAGGATCTCTCTGCGGTGGTGAGGCCCCGAACCTCGCCGCTGCTGCGCACGGTGGAGACCGTGCGCGGCCCCCGTCACGTCTGGTGCACTTTCAGCCATGACCAGGTTGATCTTGATTTCCGTAACCCTGAAGTCCTGCTGCAATTCGTGCGCATCGTACGGCTGTATCTGGATCGAGGCGTGCGTATCTTTCGCCTCGATGCCATCGCCTTCCTGTGGAAAATTCCGGGTACCAGCTGCCTCAATCTTGAGCAAACACACGAGGTGGTGCGCCTGTTGCGAACCCTGATCGAGCATGCAAAGCACGATGCTATCCTGATTACGGAAACCAACATCCCCAACCTGGAGAACCTGTCCTACTTTGGCAACGCCAACGAAGCCCACTGTGTCTACAATTTCTCCCTGCCGCCACTCTTGATCAATACCCTGTTAACCGGCGATTGCACGTACCTGCGGCAGTGGCTGATGGCAATGCCGCCAGCCCGGAGTGGCACAACCTTTTTCAACTTCATCGCCTCTCACGATGGCATCGGGCTGCGCCCTGTTGAGGGCCTGTTGAGTGACGACGAACTGGCTGCCTTGCTGGGCGCGCTGCAGCGCTTTGGCGGACAGGTCTCCTGGCGCGCGCTGGAGGGTGGAGCCCAGCGCCCTTACGAGGTAAACATCGCGCTCTATGACGCATTGCAGGGCACCGTGCGCGGGCCGGATAGCTGGGCCTTTGCGCGCTTTGTCTGCGCACATGCCATCATGTTCGCGCTGGAGGGCATCCCCGGGTTGTATATCCACAGCCTTCTGGGCACGCGCAATGATTATCAGCGTATGGAACACACCGGGCATAACCGCGCGATCAATCGACATCAGTGGCAGTGGTCAGAGCTGGAGGCGCAGCTTGCGGATCCAGCGAGCACCCACCGGCAGGTGATGCTGGCACTGGAAGCCCTGCTGCGCCTGCGCGGCGCTCAGCCGGCATTCCACCCCAATGCGGCGCAGTTCACCCTGCAGCTTGGCAGTGCCCTGTTTGGCTTCTCCAGGCACAGTCAGGAGCCCGCGCAGCAGATATTCTGTATCAGTAATATCACCGATGAGCCACGCCTGCTGAGCCTACTCGACCTGAGTCTGCCCGAGCAGGCGGAATGGGAAGACCTGATCAGCGGAGAACGTTATCCCGACCTTGACCAGTCACTGCAGCTGGAACCCTACCAGACCGTCTGGATCAGCTGTCGCGTGACGGTCACTCCCCGCTCACCAGAGTAACGGCGAACAGGGCCGTGGTGCCGCTGACCTCGTTGCCGACGATCAGCAGCGCCTCGCCATTCGGACTCTGGTCTGCCGGCACAAAGCGAATGGACTCGGGGCCCAGGTCGCCCACCGCAGAGAAGTTGCCACCGTCAACCAGGCTTTCGATATTCTGACTGAAGTCTCGCGTGTTGATGTATTGCACAAACGTCGCGCTCTCTGGGTTGCTGATGTCGTAAACCATGATCCCGCCCACACGCTCGAGTCCGACAAACGCATAGAACTTGCCATCGATGCCGGCGATTTCCAGAGCTTCTGGCTCCGGGCCCTTGTCATCCGAGCGATCATCGCCGGTATTGTCGTCGTTGCTGGCATTGAAGCTATCACCCAGGCGCTGCGCGGTGACGGTTTCGAAGTCGGCGCCGCTGTCGAATACCAGTGAACCGTCGCGGCTGTCCCAGATGCTGAAGGAGCGCGCGCCAAAGCTGTACAATTGCTCATACACGCAGCCTGCGGTGGGTTGTCCGCTCGATTCCAGGCTGCCCGCGGGACAGTCTCGTACACCGAGGTTCGTAATCACCTTGATCCGACCGAGGTTGGCGTTGTCAAGCAGAGAGTCCAGGTCCGGTGCAAAGCGCTCCAGGTTTGCCAATTCTATAGTCGCGCCCGTATCCAGGATGTCTCCGACGCGGATCTCGTCGAGATAGTGGAAGCAATCGCCGTCGTCGTAGTCGAAACCGCCCTGTGCGCTGCACTCGGCTTCGTTGGCCGCATCGGTCAGGTATTCTCGGCCGTCGCCCTCGTTGGCACTGACCACATAGGTGATGCCATTGACGGTGTAGCTCTTCAGGCTGTCAGGCATGAAGGTTCCCCGCAGAGGCCATTCACGAATGTTGGTGCCACCGTCCCGATTGCTGGCGTCGAGACCATTGTTGGTCAGGCCATGGTCCTTGTAACCCAGGCCGATAACCGCGCTGATTTCGCCTGCTGCCACGTCGACAACCGCCAACGCATTGTTTTCCTGCAGCGCGACCCAGGCCGTGCTGCCGTCAGCTGCTACGGTGATGAACTCGGGTTCGAGATCCTGTGCAACGCTCGCGCTCTTCTCGGAAATACGTACACCTGCTCCCAGCGTCTTGCTGCCACCGGTGTTGAAGTCGGTGAAACGCAGCGTTTTGCTCACGGGATTGCCTGGTCCGCCAGCGAGATCGATCAGCGTGATACTGCCTTCGGGGTCGACGCTATAGTCGCCGTTGGGTTCGCCTTCGTTGGCGACTAGCAGTTTTTTGCCGTCGGGGGTAAATGTCAGCATGTCGGGCAGCGCGCCAGCTTCGGTGGCAGAAAGGAAAGTGCCGTCTGTCTGGTACAGGGCGACGTAGCCGTTGTCCTGTTTACTGTCGGCTTCAACGGCCACGGCCAGCAGGCTACCGGAAACTGCTACGCTGTTGGCAGCGCCAAGCGCTTCAGGGCCAGCCAGCGCAGGCACGGCGCTGGCGATATCGGCTGCCATGTTGAGAGAGCCTGCCAGCACCGGCATATCGGGTGCGCTGATGTCGAGGATGTCCACCCTGCCGGATTGCGCGTTGACCACAAACGCCTGACGTGTGGCCGGGTCATAGTCAACGATTTCGGCGGCGCTCTCATCAAATTCTCCGGTCTCATAGCGGCCCAGAAAGCTCAATGCGATGCGGCTGTTGGCGGCGTTCTCTCCTGCGGGCCCCTGTTCACCCGGGCTACCGTCAGCGCCATCGAGTCCGTCGCGGCCATCGTCGCCATCGCAGCCGGCAAGTATGGCAGGAAGAGTCAGGCAGGCGGCCAGCAGCCAGGGGTTGAGTCGACGCATGGGATTCTCCGTTCGGTTCGGCAGTGAAATGCAGCTGCAGGATGCGAGGACTTTGTGACGTGATGATGGCGTTGAGATAACAGTTCGGTGACCATTCTGTGACTGGCGGAAGCGACTTTGAGGCGGTGTTGCCTGTGATACACTCGCGGCAGCGCCCGCAGGCGGCGTACTCGACTGAACAAAATCAGGGAAACAACCGATCATGATCATAAAGCCCCGCGTGCGCGGTTTCCTTTGCACCACAACCCATCCCGTAGGCTGTGCCGCCAACGTGCGCAACCAGATCGACTACGTCAAGCGACAGGGCCCTGTCGACAACGGCCCCAAGCGGGTGCTGGTCATTGGCGCTTCGACCGGTTATGGGCTGGCCTCCCGGATCACCGCCGCGTTTGGCGCCGGCGCGGCGACCCTGGGTATTTTCTTTGAAAAGGAAGGCACCGAGTCCAAGCCGGGTACGGCGGGCTGGTACAATAGTGCAGCGTTTCACAGCGCCGCCGAGGCAGAGGGTCTCTACGCCAGGAGCATCAATGGGGATGCGTTCAGCGATGAGGTCAAACAAAAGGCCATTGCCACGATACGCGAGGATCTGGGGCAGGTGGATCTGGTGGTCTACAGCCTGGCATCTCCCCGTCGGCAGCACCCGGTCACCGGCGTCGTGCACAATTCCACCCTGAAGCCCATCGGCAAGCCTGCCGTGCAGAAGGGGGTCAACACCGACAAGCAGGAAGTGCAGGACTTTCACCTGGAGCCCGCCACGCAGGACGAAATTGACAACACGGTAGCGGTAATGGGTGGTGAAGACTGGCAGATGTGGATCGAAGCGCTGGATGAAGCTGGCGTCCTGGCTGAGGGTGCGAAAACCACGGCGTACACCTATATCGGCGAGAAGATGACCTGGGATATCTACTGGCACGGGACAATTGGGGCCGCCAAGCAGGATCTGGATCGGCGCGTCGTCGGGATTCGCCAGCGACTCGCAGCCCACGGCGGTGACGCGCGTGTTTCGGTTTTGAAGGCGGTGGTTACCCAGGCCAGTGCGGCCATTCCCGCCATGCCGATTTACCTGGCGATTCTGTTCAAGGTAATGAAGGCCCGGGGGACACACGAGGGCTGTATCGAGCAGGTAGATGGTCTGTTCCGCAATTCGCTGTACAACCCGGCGCCTGAACTCGACGACCAGGGGCGCCTGCGGGCCGATGGCAAGGAACTGGATCCTGAGGTGCAGGCCGAAGTGGCAGCGCTATGGCAACAGATCGATACCGATAACCTGCATGAGTTGTCGGACTTCCAGGGTTACCGTCGAGAGTTCCTGCAACTGTTCGGTTTTGAGGTGGATGGCGTTGACTATGACGCCGATGTGAATCCGCTGGTTCCTATTGAGCACATGGTGTAATCCGATGTTTGAGCATGGCGTACCGTTCCGCCTTAACGACCGCGTGCGTCGTCTGGTGGCGCCCAATCCGGGCATGATGACGGGCCCGGGCACCAACACCTATCTGCTGGGCGAAGACCAGGTTGCCGTGGTCGACCCCGGTCCCGCCATCCCGGAGCACATCGAGGCCATTCTTGCAGCTGGCGCCGGGCGCATTCGCTGGATTGTCTGCACCCACACCCACCCCGACCACTCACCCGCATGGCAGGGAGTGGCAGCCGCCACCGGTGCTGAGGTGATCGGGGCAATGCCCGCGGATGACCGGTTCCAGGACGATACCTTTTCTCCGACAACCCTGCTCAGTCACGACTGGGTGTTGTCGGCCCCGGAGTTTACCCTGCGGGCCCTGCACACGCCGGGCCATGTAAACAATCACTACTGCTTCCTGCTGGAAGACGACGGTATGTTGTTCGCTGGCGACCACATCATGAATGGCTCAACGGTGGTGATTGTGCCGCCTGGCGGTGACATGAAGGCTTACATTGCCTCCCTGCGACTGTTGCTGGATTATCCCCTGCGGAGTATTGCGCCGGGTCATGGTGACCTGATCCACACCCCGCGCGAGGAAGTGGCGGGTCTGGTCGAGCACCGTCTGGCGCGCGAGCGCAAGGTGGTGGCGGGGCTCTCATCGCTGGGGCAGGCGGACCTCAATGCGCTGGTCAAGGTGGTGTACGACGACGTTGATCCCGCACGTCATGAATGGGCCAAGCTTTCCCTGTCCGCCCATCTGATCAAGTTGGCTGCAGAGGGTCGAGCGCGAGGCGACGCCGCGGCGGACCGCTGGACGTGGTTGGGCTAGCGCCTCGGGCATAGACCTTGGTCGAGTTGCGCCTCCTCCGGGAAGCAGTATCATCGGGTGCAAAGTCACCACCGGCGGAAGCAATAACATGTCCAATTTCCCCATCCACAAGGTTCCCGAGAATTTCCGTGATGCGCACATCACCCCCGAGCGTTATCGCCAGATGTACCAGCAATCCGTTGACGATCCCGCGGCGTTCTGGGGCGAGAAGGCGGCTGAATTCCTGAAGTGGGATCAACCGTGGCACACCGTTGTCGACTACGATTTTCACGAGGGGCGTGCCAGCTGGTTTGCCGGCGGGCGGTTGAACGTCAGCGTCAACTGCATAGACCGTCACCTGGACAGCCGAGCGGACCAGACCGCGCTGCTCTGGGAGGGTGACGACCCGTCGCAGAGCCAGCATGTCACCTACCGCGAGTTGCACGATCAGGTTTGTCGCCTGGCGAACGTGTTGCGCGCGCGCGGCGTAGGCAAGGGTGACCGGGTGTGCATCTACATGCCCATGGTGCCGGAGGCAGCCTACGCAATGCTGGCTTGTACCCGCATTGGTGCCATCCACTCGGTGGTCTTCGGCGGGTTCTCGCCCACAGCCATTGTTGATCGTATTCAGGACGCCGACTGCCAGACGGTCATTACGGCCGATGAAGGTCGTCGCGGTGGCAAGACCATCGCACTGAAGAGTAACGTCGATACGGCACTGGAGTCCTGTCCCAATGTGCACACCTGCATAGTCGCGCGGGTGACGGGCGCCGACGTGGCCTGGCAGCAGGGCAGGGACGTCTGCTACAACGAGGCGACAGCAGCGGCTTCCGCGGAGTGTGAGCCGGAGAGCATGGACGCGGAAGACCCGCTGTTTATCCTTTATACCTCGGGCTCAACCGGCAAGCCGAAGGGGGTTTTGCACACCACCGGGGGTTATCTGCTGCAGGCCGCGATGACGTTCAAATACACCTTCGACTACCGCGAAGGTGAGGTTTTCTGGTGTACAGCAGACGTCGGCTGGGTGACTGGGCACACCTACATCCTTTACGGTCCCCTTGCCAACGGTGCCACGACCCTGATGTTCGAGGGGGTACCGACCTGGCCCGATTCAGGCCGCTGCTGGGAGGTGATCGATAAGCACCAGGTCAACACTTTCTACACGGCGCCGACGGCGATTCGATCGCTGCATGCCCACGGTGATGCACCCGTCAAGCGCAGTTCCCGCGCGAGCCTGCGTTTGCTGGGGTCGGTCGGTGAACCGATCAATCCTGAAGCCTGGGAGTGGTACTACCGGGTTGTCGGTGATTCCCGCTGTCCAATCGTCGACACCTGGTGGCAGACGGAGACGGGCGCGCAGATGATCACGCCACTGCCGGGTGCAACGGACCTCAAGCCGGGTTCTGCGAGTATGCCCTTCTTCGGTGTTCAGCTCGCCCTGCTCAATGAGGACGGCAGTGAAATTGACGGCGCGGGATCCGGCTACCTGGTCATAAAGGCGTCCTGGCCAAGTCAGATTCGCACAATCTACGGTGATCACCAGCGCATGGTTGACACCTACTTCCGCAACTACCCCGGCTACTATTTTACGGGCGATGGCGCCACTCGCGACGAAGACGGTTACTACTGGATTACTGGGCGTGTCGATGATGTGCTCAACGTGTCCGGACACCGCATGGGAACCGCCGAGGTTGAGAGCGCGCTGGTGTTGCATGAGGATATCGCGGAGGCGGCGGTCGTCGGCTACCCTCACGATATCAAGGGACAGGGCATCTACTGCTTTGTAACGCCCATGGACGGCGTCGAGCCCAGCGAGGAACTGCGCAAGGCGCTGGTGCAGCTCTGTGCCAGCGAGATCGGCCCGATCGCCAAGCCGGACGTGATCCAGTGGGCCCCCGGCTTGCCGAAAACCCGCTCGGGCAAGATCATGCGACGGATTCTGCGCAAGATTGCGGAAAACGAGGTCGGCAGTCTCGGGGATACCAGCACCCTGGCCGACCCTTCTGTGGTTGATCATCTGGTCGCCAACCGCGCGCACCCGGTCAGCTGATCGGGTGGGTTCAGCGCAGGTCGCGCAGGCGCAGGCTTGTGTTGCGTCCGCGGTGGGCAATCTGCGCCAGCAACAGCTCTGCGGTAGCGATGGCGTCCAGCAGCGCATTATGCGCGGCATGCACAGGCAGACCATAGTGAGCACGGCAGCCCGCCAGGGTTAACGTGCCTGGCGCACAGGCCTGATCGCGGCGTTCCCGCTGTTTTTGCTCCAGACGCAGTGTGTCTATCGATGGCAGCAGCATTGGCGCTCCATACAGGCGTTGACACAGGCGATCCAGAAAGGCGATATCGAGTGCAGCGTGGTGAAATACGAGGACTCTGCCGGCCGCCGCCTGCAGGAACGCTTCCATGACTGTCGGGGCGGAGGCACCCCGGGCCAGTTCGCGGTCGTGGATATGGTGAATGGTGGCGCTCTGGCCAACAGCCTGCTCTCCGGCAATCAGGTAGTGGCGCGCGCTGGCGAGCTGGATGGCACCGTGCTCGATGGCAACCCAGCCGAGGCTTAGCAGCGCACCTGTCGCGGGGTCCAGGGAGGACATCTCACCGTCACAGACCAGAAACGCCGTCTCGCTGCAGGCGGTGCGGCCGGTTGGCGTCGGCTGACGCCAGCATGCTGCCAACGGCGTCCCCGCCGTCTGTCGCCGGTGGCGTGAGCGGCGCAGCCGCAGCCACATCAGCCCATCCCCGCCCGGTAGGTTTGGCGCAGGGCGGCCTGTGATTCGTCGATCAGAGTGAAGGCGTCGCGCAATTGCTCGCGCGCCAGTGTCGGCAGCCCGTGTGGTTTAAGGAAATTATCCGGTGTTTCCCCCGCCATGATCTGCTGGCACTGGTGCTGCAGGCGATGTTGTTGAATGCAGTGCAGGGCATCGGCGAGGTTGCGGCTGTCGCCCATGGCCATTTTCTTCTCTCGCGCCAGAGCCCGTAACCGCTCTTCCGTGTTGACAGCCGGTATACGGTGAGCCAGCGCGTGCAGGCGCACGATCTCGGTGATCGGCAGTACCCCGCGTTTCTTGACATCAACCGCATCGCGGTGCTCGCCGTTGCGCTCCACTACAAAGCGGCGAAACATGCCGAGCGGCGGCCGACTTTCCAGTGCGTTTGCGGCCAGCGCGGCGAGGAAAATGGAGTTGCGGGATGCCTCCTGCAGCATCACCGCCTGAAGACGTTCGCACAGGCTCTCCTCGCCGTAGATGGGCCGCAGGTCGAAGAAGATGCTGACACGCATCACCGCTGCGGGAGAGGGGGTGATGGTCCAGCCGCGCACGGTATCCTGCCAGCGGTGCAGCGGTTGCCTCCAGCTGTCGGTGGTTGCCATGATTTCGCCGCGGCAGTAAGGGTAGCCGCAGCGTTGCAGGCCGTCGCAGACGCGCCGTGCCAGGTCGGCAAACCAGCTCGCGTGTTCAGGTTGTGTATCATCGGCGAGAATCATGCCGTTGTCCTGATCGGCGCCAAACAGCTGCTCGGCACGAGCCTGCGAGCCGAATCCGACCCAGCACCACGCTGCGGGCGCAGGCCCCAGATCGGCTTCTGCCAGCTGAATCAGGCGCACGGTCACGGCATCCGATATGGCGGTCAGGACGCGGCTGACCTGATGCGCGTGCATGCCGGACTGACTCCACTGCACCACCAGGGCCGGCATGCCCTCCAGCAGTGTCTTGATGCCCTCGGCGCTGTCCTGCCTTGAGATATGTTGTACGAGATACACCGGGTCGTTCTGGCGCGCGAGTATCAGGTCTGACGTGGTGATCATGCCTGCGAGTCGGCCCGCTTCCATGACGGGTAAGTGGTGATAGCCACGCTGGGTCATCAGCAACGTTGCATCAAACAGGGTGCAGTCCGCCTCGACTGTTTCCAGCTGTGTCGTCATGATGCTGGCGATGGGGGTCCCGGCAGGCAGGGCCGCTGTCAATGCCCGGGCCCGCAGATCGCGGTCGGTAATGATGCCCTGCAGGCGGGTGTCATCGAGTACCAGCGCCGATGAAACGCGCCTTTGCGTCATGGCGTGGGCGACAGCCTGCAGGGTGTCACTGCCGCGGACGGTGAGCAGGTCCGTGCTCATGTAGTCGCGGATGCTCTGCAGCAGGGCATTGGGGGATGGTTGATAGCGCGCGGCGCGCCGCAGTCGGCGGCTGCGCTGGCTGCTGAAATGCCGGTCTATATCCCGATGTGCCTGGCGCAGTGCCTGATAGGCGCTATCCGGGAGAAAATATACCAGAGCATCCTCAATCACGCAGGCGCGCACCTCGCCGCGCTCGGCGTTCAGGCCGCCAATATGAAAATTCTCGCCCTCGCCCAGACGATCCAGCAGGGTGTCGTGCGCATCGCGCAGGTCGACGGCGCCACTGCGCAGTATGCGCAAGCCGCGTGGTTCGGAGCCGGCATCAAAAGATTCGCCACGGGGGTGATAGCTGATGGCAACGGAGTTCAGCAGGTCCGCCAGCTCCGCTGGGGAAAGCCGGTCGAAGGGGAGTGTGCTGGCAAGAAAATCCGCGATCGGTGCCAGGTCGACGGGCGCTTGTGGTACGGCTGGCGCGTCATCTCCTGCTGCCACAGTCAGGGCCCCGGATTGCGAAAGCGCTGCAGAAAATCCGAACCCGTATCTGCGAAGTAGCGGCTGCCGCTTGCGGCGGCAACCAGTTGCAGTCTCGCCCCTTCCGCGGGGAGTGCAGGCAGGTTGAGTACCCAGTCTCGGCTGCCTGATCCATCCGGGTGCATGGCTCGTGGTGCGCCAGTGGCGCCGGCTTCCTCAATGGCTACGACAGCCCCTTCAAGCGGATGAGACGCCTGTAGCCGTAATTGCCAGCCAGCGCTCTGCGCCTGCACATCGATTTCAAGCTCCAGGTTGCCATTGGCCAGTGCACAGCGGCCGCTGTCGTAGCGACAGTTGCTTTTGGCAATGAGCGGGTAGTCGCGCCCCGCTTCAGCCAGGTGAGGCTGCTCTCCGACCAGTTGTCCCACGGCGAACCAGGCGCCGATGGACAGCAACGGAGCCACCAGCAGTGCGATGATGACGTGTCGGTTGCTGAACATCGGCGTTTCTCCTGGTTTCAGTGGTCGTGTGCGGCGCTGGCGCCAACCGGTACGCGGATGTGCTCCACAAGTTCCTGTACCGACTCGGGCGGTGCGCTGGTGACGCGGCTGACCAGCATGGCCACGGCGAAGTTGACGATCGCACCTACCGCGCCGAAGGCATTGGGTTCAATCCCCAGGAACCAGTTGGCGGGCATGTCACCGAGGAACGCGGTCGAAGCGACGAACATAATACCCTTGTGCTGGAACACGTAGAACAGGGTTACTCCAATGCCTGCGACCATCCCGGCAATCGCGCCCTCCTTGGTAGTGCGTTTGGAGAAAATGCCCAGCATCAAGGCCGGGAAGATCGAGGAGGCGGCGAGCCCGAATGCCAGCGCTACGGTGCCGGCTGCAAACCCGGGTGGGTTGAATCCCAGATAGCCGGCGCCGGCGATCGCGGCGGCCATGGCGACCCGGCTGGCACGCAACTCAGCACGCTCGGAAATGCCCGGTGCAATCATGCCTTTCAGCAGATCATGGGAAATGGCCGAGGCAATGGCCAGCAACAGGCCTGCTGCGGTGGACAGGGCGGCCGCGAGACCGCCAGCAGCCACCAGAGCGATAACCCAGTTGGGCAGCTGTGCGATTTCCGGGTTGGCCAGCACCATGATGTCGTTGTCCACGGTCACCATCTCATTGACCGTCGGGTTGGCGCTGTACTGGATGCGACCATCCTGGTTCTTGTCTTCAAAGGCCAGCAGGCCGGTGGTTTCCCAGTTGCGGAACCAGTCAGGACGCTCGTCATACACCAGGTATTCACCCGGCGTGGGTTCGATGGTCTGCATCAGGTTCAGGCGGGCCATGCCGGCAACTGCGGGTGCTGTGGTGTAAAGGATGGCAATGAACAACAGTGCCCAGCCGGCAGAGCTGCGTGCGTCGCGTACCTTTGGCACGGTAAAGAAGCGGATGATGACGTGGGGCAAGCCCGCAGTACCAATCATCAGTGACGCCGTGTAGGCGAACATGTTCAGGCCGCTCAGCCGGTATTCCGTGGTGTACTCGTTGAAGCCCAGTTCCATCACCATCTGGTCCAGCTTGTCGAGCAGATAGGTGTCGGTGCCGGTCAGTGTGCTGCCCAGGCCCAACTGCGGGAAGGGATTTCCGGTCAGGTTCAGGCTGATGAATATGGCGGGAATGGTATAGGCCATAATCAGCACGCAGTACTGCGCTATCTGCGTGTAGGTGATGCCTTTCATGCCCCCCAGCACCGCGTAGAAGAACACAATGCACATGCCCACCAGCAATCCGGTGCCGTAATCGACTTCAAGGAAGCGGGAGAAGGCGACACCGATGCCCTTCATCTGGCCAATCACATAGGTGACGGAGCAGATAATCAGGCACACCACTGCCACTGCGCGTGCTGTTCTGGAGTAAAAACGGTCGCCGATGAATTCGGGCACCGTGAACTTGCCATACTTGCGCAGGTAGGGTGCCAGAAACATGGCGAGAATAACGAAGCCGCCGGTCCAGCCCATCAGGAACACGGAGCCACCATAGCCCATGAAAGCAATCATGCCGGCCATGGAAATGAACGAGGCAGCGGACATCCAGTCTGCCGCCGTCGCCATGCCGTTGGCGATGGGATGCACGCCGCCGCCAGCGACATAGAAGTCCTTGGTGGAGCCGGCGCGTGACCAGATCGCAATGCCAATGTACAGCGCGAAGCTGGCGCCAACCACGAGGTAAGTCAGAGTTTGCAGTTCCATCAGGCGGCCCCTAGTCTTCTTCTACGTTGAATTCGCGATCCAGCTTGGCCATCTTGCGCGTGTAGTAAAAAATCAACAGCACGAACACATAGATGGAGCCCTGCTGGGCGAACCAGAAGCCGAGCTTGTAGCCACCGATCTGGATCTGGTTGAGTTCATCGACCAACAGGATGCCGCAGCCGAAACTCACCACAAACCAGACCACCAGAAGTTTGAACATGAGGGCAAGATTGCGGCGCCAATAGGCCAGCGCCTGGGCCTCGGTTAAACGTGACATGGGGACTCTCCATTGCTGTTGTTATCGTCGCAGGCAGCCGGATTATAGCACCGGGTATCGCTGCGTCGCTGTTGGACCTTGGTCGATAGCGCCATCAGAAGGCGTACTTCATGGCGAACTGCAGGCGGCTCAGATCGCCCGAGCGGCCGTCCTCCAGTTCCTTGCGCGCATATATCAGTTCACCACCCAGTTGCAGCCCGGGGTGTGGCAGCCAATTCAGGTTGGCGTGGGCGGATTCATAGCGTTTTGCCAGCTGGCCGGCGGTGGCATATTCACCGATCGACGGGTTGTCAGCCGCAGAGGCCGAGAGTGCGAAGGTGCTGCGCCACTGCGAGCTCCAGGCGTGCTGGTAGGCGAGCATGGCGCCCCACTGCGCAATGGTGTCAATGTCGCCGTTACTGTCGATGTAGCCGTCGTCGAATGTATTCAGGCCCATGTAGCGGCCCAGTGCGGAGCCCTGGTTGAGCATGAAGCGCATATCGCCGTTTGCCAGTTGCCATTTGCCCGCAAGACTCAAGCCATAGCCCCAGGTGTCGTCGCTGGCCAGCTTTTCGCCACTGTTCAGGCGGCTTTCGTAACCGAGCTGGCGGCCCATGGCTGCCAGGGTCCAGCTGAGATCGCCGTAGGTGCCGTTGTAGCGTGCAATCAGGTCTGGGATGGTCTCCGCATTATCCAGGCGCCGGTTGACCCCGGTATCGCTGAGTTCATCAATGCGTGTGGCCGGGTTCTCCAGCGCAAACTGGAAACTGCCTTCGGTCCAGCGCACTTGTGGTTGCCTGACAAAAATGGTGCTGACAGGTCCGACGAAATCCAGCAGGTCGGGCAGGGCGCCCACATTGAAGAAGGTTGACCAGCTCTGCCCCGCCAGCAGGGAGCGTCCCTCACCCATGTCCCAGTTGATGTAGGCGTGACGCAGGCGCGGGTTCCAGGAATTGGAAATACGCTCGTCGCCTCCCGGGCTGAGCATGAAGTCGAGTTCAATGCGGGTATCGATGCTGCCCTGGGCAGTCGGCGTTTGAGTGGTGAAGAAGAATCGCGATGACTGGGCGTGCAGCTTGGTACTGGTGGCGGCCTGGCCATCGCCAGAGGCCGGTTCAACCGGGATCAATGACGACACCAGGAAGTCGTCCACCAGATTATTGGTCGGCTTGCCTTCGCTGTAGCGGGAGGTGATGGCATCGAGCTGGATGTAGCCGCCGTAGCCGAAACGGGTGCCCTTGCGCACGGGCCGCAGGGTCTCCAGTTCTGCGCGAGTGGATTCACCGGCGGCCTGCTGGTCGACGACCAGTGCCTTTAATTCGGCGATTTGCTGCTCAAGCAGGGCGATACGTGCAGCGAGATCATCAGCGGTGGCGGTGAAGGGCAGCAGCACCAGCGGTGTGGCGAGCAGTGTGGCAATGAGCTTTCGCGTGGGCATGGTATGCAGATTCTCCAGCGATTATTCTTCGTGACGTGCATGTTGTACCCTTGACCGTGACAAAGGCCCATTGGACCTTGGTCAAAGCCGCGCGGCATTTTCGACTTAAGTCGAATAACCAATAACAAGAACCGGAGGCCACGTGTCTCGACGCAGTATTCTGATCGCTGACGATCATCCACTTTTCCGCGCTGCCCTGGAGCAGGTCGTCGCAAGCGCGTTTCCTCAACACCGCCTGTTGCTGGCGGCCAATGTTGCCGAACTGCAGCAGGCAGCCCAGGCGGAACAGGGGCTCGATTTGCTGTTGCTGGATTTGCACATGCCGGGAGCGCTGGGTTTTTCTGCGCTGTGCTGGGTTGGCGGACAGCTGCCCAAGGTGCCGGTCGTGATGGTATCGGCCAATGCCCAGCCGGACACGGTGCGACGCGCCCTGGATCACGGTGCAGCTGCGTTTTTGTCCAAGTCTGCGGGTATCGAGGAAATGCAGCGCTGCATGGAAGCGGTGATGGCCGGAGCACGTGGATTGCACCCGGGGCTTTCTGTGGGTCAGAGGGGCGCGCGTCTGCAGGCACTTGATGTTGCCGAAACCCTGTCCAGTCTCACGCCGCAGCAGTTTCGGGTGGCTTCCATGCTGGTTGAAGGTCTGCTGAACAAGCAGATCGCCGGACATCTTGAGGTAAAAGAGGCGACGGTGAAGGCACACATGACCGAGATCTTTCGCAAACTGGGTGTGCATTCCCGAACGCAGGCGGTATTAGCGCTCGCCAGCCTTTCGGTTGAGGCCTCGGAAGACGCCTAGCGCCCCAACAAGGCCAGAATCAGGGCCAGCATGCGTTGTGGATTTACCGGTTTGGGCAGGAAGCGGTGGCCTGCCTGCAGCACACTGTCGCGCACGGCGGGAGCGTCGTCCGCTGAAACAACAATGGCCGGTGGCAGGCTGTGCAGCGGTTGCAGCGCGCTGAGCGCGGCCACACCGCTATCGCCGTTGTCCAGATGGTAATCGACCAACAGTAGATCGGGGGCTTCGCCGGCCGCAAAATGTGCCTGCAGTCCCGCCGCGTCGCTGCAGGTCAGCACCTGGGCACCGCAGCCGCGCAGCAGTTCCGCCATGCCCTCCAGCAGCAATGGTTCGTTGTCCATGCATAAGACGGTGACGCCAGCGAGGTCGCCTGGCGGAGGTTGCTCGCGCTCCGGCAGCGTCTGTGGCGTACCGGTCGTGACCCTCAGGCTGAACAGCGTGCCCTGGCCCGGTGTCGAGACCAGTCGCAGCGGATGTTCCAGTAAATCCGCATAGCGTTGCACGATAGCGAGGCCCAGCCCAAGGCCGTCGTCACCTTCAGGGCTATGGCCGCCGAGCCGTTCGAATTCGGTAAAGGCCCGCACCTGATCCTCCTCGGCGATACCAGGCCCCGTATCCCAGACCTGCAGCTCTGCGCTGTCGCCGCGTCGGCGCAGGCCCAGCAGTATCCGGCCGCGCTGGGTATAGCGCACCGCATTAGACAGAAGGTTCTGCAGGATGCGGTGTAGCAGCGTTTCGTCTGAATGCAGCCAGCAGGAGCTGGCGACGACCGTAAGATGCAAACCGCGTTCCGCGCTGCGCGGGGCAAACTCATCCTCCAGCGTCTGCAGCAGCTGCTGAGCTGGGAAGTCACGCAGCTTCGGTGTGTATGCACCTGAGTCCAGGCGGGCGATTTCCCGCAGTTCAGCAATCAGCTGCTCCGCGCGGTGCAGGGAGCGGTCTATCTGCTGCAGTGTGCCGCTGGCCTCGCGGTCTGCTGTCAGCCGGGTGGCGAGGCTCGCGGCAAACAGTCGTGCCGCGTTGATCGGCTGCAGCAGGTCATGGCTGGTCGCCGACATAAAGCGGCTCTTGCTCAGGTGGGCATCCCGCAGTCTAGACTCTACCTGGGCTCGCAGCCGGTTCTCCTGACGTAGTAGTGCATTGCTGCGGCTCAGTGATTCGGAACCGGAGGCCAGTTTGAGTTCCAGCTCGCTTTTCGTGTCCTCCAGTTCGGCCAGCATTGCCCGGTAGTCGGTGATGTCGATATAGGTCGTGACAAATCCGCCATTGGGCATCGGGTTGCCGCGAATATCGATCACCTTGCCGTCAGGCAGCGTGCGCTCCAGGCGGTAGCCACTGCCTTCGCGCAGCCATTGCAGGCGCCGCGCAATCTGCTGCTCTAGGGGCGTGTCGTCATTGGCCTGGAGGATGCCCCGTTCAGCATTGTAGCGATAGATCCGTTCGATGGGGCAGCCCACGTACAGCAAGCGTTCGGGGTAGTCGAACATGCGCTGGTAGGTCTGGTTCCAGGCGACCAGCCGCAGTTGGCTGTCCACTACGGAAATACCCTGGATCATGTTTTCTACGGTGGTTTGCAGCAGCTCGCGATTGAAAGTGTTGAGGCGGCTGGCATCGCTGACCATGCTGGCGAGGTCTGCGTAGCCCAGCTGCTGGCTGCTCTCCAGTTCCATCAGGGCTTTGTTGGCCGAGTTGCTGCCGATCATGCTGGCAATCACCGCCTCCGCCTCATTGACCGCGAACTGCGGAGTGCGGTCACCGGGCAGGATGCGCTGTTCATAGCGGTCCTCAAAGCCCTGCCAGAGGCGGTGCAGCTTGTCTGGCTCAAGGAAAGGCACGAGCAGTCCCTGCAGTTGCCCGCCGCGAATCAGGCTCAGGCTGAAATCACTGCCGCGCGGGTCGGGTTGGCTGTCTTGCGCGCCAAGGAAGAGTTCAGCCTGGCGCGCGTCTACCGCTGACTGTCGCAGGAGTAGCGACAAGCTGATCACGCACAGGCTGTTGGCAGTCAGGCTCAGTACGGTCGCGTAGGCCAGCGGCGCGTCGTGGGCGAGTCCCAGCAGTGCATTGGGGCGCAGCATGGCCAGCGCCCAGGGCCCCTCCAGTAACCAGGGATGCGTGGCAGGCAGCAGGGCCGGCAGTACGCCACAGTACAGCCACAGCAGCAGACCGGCGACCAACCCGGTGGTGATGGCCACCCCGTGTGCGTGTCGCCAGTAGAGCCCGGCCAGCAGTGCGGGGGCCAGCTGCGCTGCCGCGAGGAACGAGAGGAAGCCGATTTGAGCCAACCACGGCAGGCTCATCACTTCGCGTGCCACGGCCCAGGCAACCAGCATGATGCCAAGTATCGTCAGCTGCCGGGTGCGCCGTAGCCTGTCACCGAGGTGTAGGATGGCTGCGGGAGAGTTGCGCTGCAATCGCAGCAGGACGGGTGCGATAACTTCATTGGTAATCATGATGGCGAGGCTCACCGTCGCCACGATCACCATGCCGGTAGCAGCGGAAATGCCCCCGATAAACGCCGCCGTCGTCGCCCAGCCGGAGTCAAGGGCCAGCGGAATCGATTGCACCCAGGTATCCGGATTGGCGTTATCCACGCCGGCGAACAGGCGCGCACCGGTGAGGCTGATGGGTATGACCAGCACCATGAACAGCGCGAGGTACAACGGTAGCAGCCAACGGGCATAGCGAGTGTCCGTGCCCTCCTGCGCCTCGACCACGGTGACATGGAACTGTCGCGGCAGACAGAGAATCGCCAGTCCACTGATCACTATCTGCGCGAAGAAATCTGCGTTCAGATTGACTGCACGCCCGACTGGCGCCGCCGGCAGAATTGACGGCTCCGCTGCCTGCAACAGTTGCAG
Source organism: Halieaceae bacterium UBA5085 (assembly GCA_002414665.1). Taxonomy (GTDB): domain Bacteria; phylum Pseudomonadota; class Gammaproteobacteria; order Pseudomonadales; family Halieaceae; genus Haliea. The sequence continues at coordinate 36,460 of DIAF01000048.1, read as the reverse complement.
CCCCGCGAGGGCGGCGATCAACGCAAAGGCAGCCAGTTTCACCACGGATTCAAGGGCGATGGCAGCCATGACGCCGCGATGCCGTTCTCGGCCGTCCAGGCGGCGCGTTCCGAAGAGTAGCGTAAACACCGCCAGCACCACTGCGGTGAACAGCGCCGTGTCGGAGCCGCTCTGCGCACTATCCGGTGTGCCACCGGAGATGACGCTCCAGGCCTGGGCCAATGCCTTGAACTGCAGGGCGACATAAGGGAGGACTGTCGCTGCAGCAACCAGGGTGACCAATACTGCCAGCGACTGCCTTTTGCCGTAGCGCGCGCCGATATAGTCGGCGATAGACGTCACCCGATGCCGTTCGCCAAGCCGGATCAGGCGTCGCACCAGGCCCCAGCCGAACAGGAAGACCAGTATCGGTCCCAGATAAATGGGGGCGTGGCTCCAGGCGGATTGGGCATCACTGCCGACCGCACCGTAGAATGTCCACGAGCTGCAGTAGACGGTGAGTGATAGTGCGTAGACGAGCCCGTTCCATGCGGGCCGCCTGACGGGTGTGGCCTGTATGGATGCGTCGCGATCTGCCTTCCAGGCGACAGCGAATAGAATGCAGACGTAGGCGAGGGCCAGTCCGAGCAGCGTTGCGGGGGTGGGCATGCGGTCGCCGTCACCTGTTTTGCTGTTATGCGCTGACTATACCATTCCGGCCCTAGCGCGTGCAGGCAGGCCTCGGGTGCACCCGGCAAGCCCCTGCACGTTTTTGGCATTCGGGAGACGCACGTGGTGCTATCCTCGGCGTAAATGTCTACAATTCGTGCTCAACGAACCTCGGCACTATAAAAGGAGAAAACCCCAATGCACGGTTTGATGATGGATATGCCGCTGTTGATCACCGCGATCATGCAACATGCGGAGCGGGTTAATGGGGACCAGGAAATCGTATCGGTCACCCGCGACAACCCGCGTCATCGATATACGTATCGCGAGGCCTTCGTGCGCACCCGCCAGCTTGCCAATGCCATGAGCTCCTGGGGCCTGCAGCGCGGCGATCGCATCGGCACCCTGGCATGGAACGACTATAGACACCTGGAAACCTACTACGCCTCTGCCTGCAGCGGTTTCGTCTGTCACACCATCAACCCGCGTCTGTTTCCTGAGCAATTGGTCTACATCATCAACCACGCGGAAGATCGTTATGTGTTCATCGATCCCGACTTCGTGTCGTTGGCGGAGAAGCTGGCTCAGGAGTGCCCGGGGGTGGAGGGCTGGGTGGTGCTCACCAATGCCGAGCATATGCCCCAGACCACGCTGCCCAATGCAATCTGCTACGAGACCTTCATTCACGGCGCCAGCAGCGACTTCGAGTGGCCGGAGCTGGATGAGCGTGACGCCTGCGCCCTGTGCTACACCTCAGGTACGACGGGTAACCCCAAAGGCGTCCTGTACTCCCACCGCTCCACCATGCTGCACGCCTACGCCACGATGATGCCCGACGTCATGGGTCTTTCGGCCAGTGACGTCGTGCTGCCCATCGTCCCGATGTTCCATGTCAACGCCTGGGGCAACCCGTATTCCTGCCCCATGGCGGGCTCCAAGCTGGTGTTCCCGGGGAACAAGATGGGCGATGGCGAGACCCTCTCCAACCTCATCAATGAGGAGCAGGTGACCATGTCGGCGGGTGTGCCCACTGTTTGGCTGGCCCTGCTGGCACACCTCAAGGCAACGGGTAAGCAGGTGGAATCCCTGAAGCGCGTCGTGGTGGGTGGCGCCGCTTGCCCCCTGGCCATTGCCGAGGAGTTTGACCGCTACGGTGTGGTCGCCCGGGTCGGATGGGGTATGACCGAGATGAGTCCGCTGGGCAGCATGAACGCCAGCGATAGCGAGCGTGAGCGCTTCAGCGAGGAAGAGTATCGCAAGCTTCGCCTGAAGGCAGGGCGGTCCATCTTCGGCGTGGAAATGAAGATTGTCGGTGACGATGGCGAGGAACTGCCGTGGGATGGCAAGGCCTACGGCTCCCTGAAAGTGCGCGGCCCCTGGATCTGCTCGGGCTACTACAAGCGTGAAGCGGACGGCGCGCATGCGGAAGCGGGCTGGTTCGAAACCGGCGACGTCGCCACGATCGACCCCGACGGCTACATGGCCATTACGGACCGCACCAAGGATGTCATCAAGTCCGGCGGTGAGTGGATCTCCTCGATCGAGCTGGAAAACGTCGCGATGAGTCACCCCAAGGTCGCAGAAGCGGCGGTCATCGGCCATTACCATCCCAAGTGGAGCGAGCGACCACTGCTGGTTGTTGTGCGCAAGGGCGACGGGCAGGACCTGTCGGCCGCTGAAATGCTGGCATGGTTCGAGGGTAAGGTGGCGACCTGGTGGAAGCCGGATGCCGTCGAGTTTGTGGACGAGCTGCCACACGGTGCGACCGGCAAGATCCACAAGGTATCGCTGCGGGAGCAGTTCAAGGATTACAGCTTCCCCGAGTAGCCAGCCCCCTGCGCCCCACCTCAGGCGGGTGGGGCGCCATTTCATTATGCGTAGTTTGTTGGTCTTATAATTACGAATTTCGGTTGTAAAACCGCGTTTCACTGACTAGTATTGTGGCCCGAGTTACCAGTTTACACGTGTCGCCATGGTCAACACCGAGTCACAACAGCGTACATTACCGCAGGTTGTCGCGGCCACTGCACGGGCGTTGCCCGAGCGTGTGGCGATCAGCGACGGCCCCGTAACGCTCACTTACGCCGAACTGGATGTCGCGAGGCAGCAGGCTGCGCGCGCATTTCTGGCGGCCGGCCTGGGTCATGGTGAACGTATTGCCATCTGGGCGCCCAACATGTGGCAGTGGATTGTCGCGGCCATGGGCGCGCAAACCATAGGCGGTGTGCTGGTGCCCCTCAATACGCGCTTGAAAGGCGCGGAGGCCGGCTTCATCCTGCGTCGCAGCGGCGCCCGCTGGCTGTTCACTGTGGGTGATTTCCTCGGCATGCGCTACCCGACGATGCTGGCAGAGGAGGACTTGCCTGACCTGCAGGACATCGTGCTGTTTGAGGGCGACTCCGGCGATGACACATCCTGGTCAGATTTCCTCGCCCGCGGCGAAACCGTGCCGTTGGCAGAGGTTGAGGCCCGTGCCCGGCAGCTGAGTCCCGACGACACCCTGGATATTCTTTTCACTTCAGGTACCACGGGACAACCCAAGGGCGTGGTCACCAGCCATGGGCAGAATATTCGCGCATTTGCCACCTGGAGCGCGACGGTTGGCCTGACAAGTGAAGATAACTATCTGATTATAAATCCGTTTTTTCATTCCTTCGGGTATAAGGCGGGCTGGCTCGCGGCCACCATTACCGGGGCACGCATTCTGCCGGTCAGGCAGTTCGACCTCGATGCGGTGCTCGGCCAGATTCATCGGGACAGGGTGTCGGTCATTCCGGGCCCACCCACCATCTACCAGTCCTTGCTCAGCCATCCGCGGCGTGCGGAGTACGACCTTTCCAGTCTGCGGCTGGCGGTGACCGGTGCTGCCCCGGTGCCGGTGTCCCTGATCGAAAAGATGCGCAGTGAACTGGGTTTCAAGGTGGTGGTGACCGCCTACGGACTCACGGAATCCTGCGGTGTTATCTCCATCTGCCGCCCCGAAGACAGTGCTGAACGCATTTCCCACAGCTCCGGTCGCGCCATGGAGGGTGTGGAGATGCAGTGTGTTGACGCCAATGGCGTCGCTGTCCCTGCCGGTACCGAGGGGGAAATCTGGTGTCGAGGCTACAATGTCATGCAGTGCTACCTCGACAATCCTGAGGAGACGGCGCGCACAATCACCGCGGATGGCTGGTTGAAAACCGGCGATGTGGGTGTAATGGACGAAGACGGCTACGTGCGCATCACCGACCGCATCAAGGACATGTTCATTGTGGGGGGATTCAATTGTTACCCCGCTGAGATCGAAAACAGCCTGCACAGCATGCCTGGGGTTACCCGGGCTGCGGTGATAGGCGTGCCGGATGAGCGCATGGGCGAAGTCGCCTGTGCATGGATTGTGCCGGCCCCGGATGCGGCGCTGGACGAGGCGGCGGTCATTGCCTGGGCGCGGGAGAATATGGCGAATTACAAAGTGCCGCGGTTGGTGCGCTTTGTAGAAGAGCTGCCCATGAATGCCGGCGGTAAAGTGCTGAAGAATGAGTTGCGCCAGCGCATGGCGGCGGAGCGGGGTTAGCGCGCCGATGGCTGGTCAGGAGCTGCAAGTGGAACGCGCACCCCAGATTGAGCTGGACGAGACGGACCACGCGATTATTGCCCTGTTACGCGCAGATGGTCGCCTGCCCTACCGTTCCATCGCGCGAGAGCTCGGCCTCACGGAGGCGACTGTACGGGCAAGGGTTCGGCGCCTGGAGGAGTCTCGCACCATGCGTGTGGTGGCCGTCACTGACATTGAGGCGGCCGGGTTCGGCATGTTGCTGGCCATTGGGGTACAGGTGGAAAACCGCTCACCGGAGGATGTGGCGCGGGAGCTTGCCAGCGTGCCCGAGGTGTTCTCGGTCAACGTCGTGGTTGGCGCCCAGGATATAGAGATCCTGATGGTGGCGGAAGATCAGGTGGCTCTGCACCGGCTGCTGCACGAGCGCATCGCGACCATGCCTGGCGTGCGCCGGTTGACGCCGGCGCTGGCGGTGAACGTGCTGAAGAATCAGCCCGATTGGGTGCCGTTTGATCGGGGTGCAGGCGCATGACCCGTCGGCGTCTGGACGCTATCGACCGGCAGATTGTGGCACGGCTGTCTGAAGATGCCCGTATCAGCAACCGACAGATTGCCACCGATCTCGGTGTCACAGAGGGTACGGTGCGTGCGCGGGTCAAGCGCATGGAAGAGGAGCGGCAGATTCGCATCACCGCTGTCACCAACATCGATCGCTTTCGCAATGGTGCACTGGCGTACATCTGGATAGAGGTCGAGCGCAGCCACCAGGTGCAGTCGGTTGCACAGGCGCTGTCGGGAATCGCTGAGCTGGGTTTCGTCGGTGAGATGCTCGGTCGTTCCGACCTGCTGGCCATCACCATGGTGCGCAGCAACGAACACCTTGCGGAGTTCGTGCACCAGCGTATCAGTGGAATTCCCGGTGTGCGGCGTACTGAAAGCACGCTCGGGGTCAATTTTGTCAAACACGATTACCGCATGGCGCGGATCGTCAGCTGAAGGAATGCAACATGGATAAACGGCTCAGTGCCCGCGATGCGGTGGCACAAATTGAAGACGGCATGACCGTGGGTATCGGCGGCTGGGGGCCGCGGCGCAAGCCGATGGCGCTGGTGCGCGAAATCCTCCGCTCGGATGTGAAGGACCTCACGGTAGTCGCCTACGGCGGCGCCGATGTGGGCATGCTCTGTGCCGCGGGCAAGGTGAAAAAGCTGGTGTTCGCCTTCGTGTCCCTGGACTTCATTCCGCTGGAACCGTATTTCCGCCAGGCCCGCCAGAGCGGAGCCATCGAGGTGATGGAGATCGACGAGGGCATGATGTTGCTGGGTCTGCGTGCCGCTGCCTGGGGTCTGCCCTTCATCCCCACGGCGGTTGGCCTGGGTACCGACATCATCAACCAGAACCCGGACATCAAGCTGGTTGACAGTCCCTATGATGACAAAGAGTGGGTGGCGATGCCGGCCTTGAACCTCGATGTGTCGCTGATTCATGTCGATCGCGCGGATTTTCGCGGTGTGTGCCAGATATCCGGCCCCGACCACTATCTCGACGACTGGTTTGCGCGCGCCGCGAAAACCACCATCGTGTCCTGTGATGAGCTGGTCGATACCACGTTTTTTGCCGACCCCGCACGGGCACGCGAAGTGTTCTGGGAGCGCGCGGCGACCAGTGCCATCGTGGAGATTCCCGGCGGTGCACACCCCACGTCATGCAACCCGCTGTACGGTTTTGATGTGGCGCACTTCAAGGCCTATAACGCCTCCGCCAAGGACGGTGGCATAGAGAGCTACCTGAACACATACCTGGGGGCCGATGAGGCCGAATACCAGCGCAACGTGGGTGGGCTGGATGCCATTCGCGCACTCGCGCTGCCCACCTACTGATACGCCCGGGGAGACTATCGCATGTCAACTGCAGCAACCGATTACACCCTTGCCGAACTGTGCATTGTCGCCGCCGCCGAAGCCTTCCGTCACGACGGGGAAGTACTGGCCACAGGCATCGGCGTGATTCCACGGCTGGCAGCCAGCCTGGCCATGAAAACCTTCAACCCGGACCTGATGATGACAGATTCGGAGGCTTTTCTGCTCAGCGAACCCAACCCGCTGGGCAAGCGCCCGGCCGACTTCCAGCAGGCCAATGAAACATGGATGGGCTTTTCGCGGATATTCGACAATGTATGGAGCGGCAAGCGCCACGCCATGCTCGGGCCGACCCAGATCGATCGCTTTGGCCAGACCAATACGTCGGCGCTGGGTGGCACCTACCAGCAGCCCAAGGTGATGATGCTGGGCGCGCGCGGCTTTCCCGGCAACTCCATTTGCCACGCCAACAGCTTCTTTGTGCCCGGGCACAACACGCGGGTCTTCATGGACGGGGAGTGTGATTTTGTCTCATCCATCGGTTACAACCCGGCGCGCTTGCCGCGCGGCCGCGCCCTGGATGACGTTGATATCCGCCGTGTCGTAACCAACCTCTGCGTGATGGACTTCGGCGGACCAAATCACCAGATTCGCCTGCTCTCCCTGCACCCGGGCGTGACGGTCGACGAGGTGCAGGAAAACACCGGATACCCCATTGCGGTGCCGGCGGATGTGCCGACCACGCCGGCGCCGACTGTCGAACAGCTGGCGATCATCGCGGACCTCGATCCGCACAACCAGCGCGCAGCACAAATCGCGGACAATCCGCCCGGAATCCGGGCCTGAGGCACTGCCATGCTCACCACTCGACTGACCGAACTGCTAGGCTGCCGTTACCCCATCGTACAAACCGCGATGGGATGGGTGGCGGATCCCCGACTGGTCGCCGGCAGCTGCAATGCCGGCGGTTTCGGCTTCCTGGCCGGCGCGACCATCCCGCCGGAAGAGATGGAACGCGACATTCTCCAGGTCAAGGCGCTCACCGACCGGCCTTTCGGCGTGAACTTCCACATGTACCAGCCCAATGCGTCGGACATCATCGATATGGTGATTCGTCACGGCGTGCGCGCAGTGAGCTACTCACGCTCACCGGGCCCGGAGATGATTCGCAGGCTCAAAGACGCTGGCGTGATCTGCATGCCGACGGTTGGCCTGCCGAAACATGCGGTGAAAGCCGTGGAACTGGGTGCGGACGCGGTCACTGTGCAGGGCGGTGAGGGTGGCGGCCACACCGGTGCGGTGCCGACGACGCTGCTGATACCGCAGGTTGTAGATGCTGTCGGCGCCCAGGTACCGGTGGTGGCAGCGGGTGGGTTCAAGGACGGCCGTGGCCTGGTCGCCGCGCTGGCCTGGGGTGCCGATGGTGTTGCCATGGGCACACGCTTCCTGCTGACCCGCGAGTCACCGGTGCCGGAGGCCACCAAACAGCGCTACCTCGATTGCAAGAATCCAGCGGATATCATTGTCTCACGAGCGATGGATGGCATGCCCCAGCGCATGATCATGAACGAGTTGCTCGCCGAACTCGAGCGGGCCTCGAAGCTGCGGAAACTGGTTATCGCCATGCGCAACGGTCTTGCCTTCCGCAAGTACACCGGGGCGAGTGTGGTCAGCCTGCTGAAGTCGGCTGTCGCCATGAGTCGCAGTGACGATATGACCGCTGCCCAGGCCATCATGTCGGCCAATGCGCCGATGATCATTCAGAAAGCGATGGTGGATGGTGAGCCTGCCCGCGGCGTATTGCCCAGCGGTCAGGTGGCCGGCGTGATTGATACGCTGCTGACCTGCGAGGAACTGATCCAGTCCATCGTCGATGAGGCCGAGGCGCGACTGCAGGCGCTCGCTGCCAGAGCCACCGTCAGCGCTTAATCCAACGTACCGACAGGTAGAAGAATCATGAGCAAACCGTTTCACACCACCATCGACGCCGGCATTGCCGAGATGATCCTGGACAAGCCCCCGGTGAACGCATTCGACAGCGCTGGCTGGTTCGCCATTGCCGACGAAATCGATGCGCTGGGCCGGAATGACGCCGTGCGCGTCATACTGATTGCCGCCGAGGGTCGTGGCTTCTGCGCCGGGGTCGATATCAAGGAACTCGCCGCTGAGCCGACGCGCATCGTCGACGTCAACAAGGGTAACTACGAAACCTTCCGTGCCATCCATCGCAACCCGAAGCCGGTCATTATCGCCTTGCACGGTTTTGTCCTGGGCGGTGGCATCGGCATGGCAGGCGCCGCTGACATTCTGGTCGCGTCCGATTGCGCCCGCTTCGGTGTGCCGGAGATCGACCGTGGCGCGATGGGGGGCGGTGCCCACCTGCAGCGTATGTTCCCGGTGCAGAAAGTTCGCTACATGTATTTCACCGGCGAATTTATCGACGCGCAGGAAGCCTACCGGCTGGGCGCCGTCGAAAAGGTGGTCACCCGTGAGGCATTGCTGCCGACGGCACGTGCCATTGCCGCCACCATCGCGAGCAAGTCGCCGGCCATGGTGAAGCTGGCCAAGGAGGCGCTGACCGGCATCGAGGACGGCAATCTGGAGGACAAGTATCGCTGGGAGCAGGGTTTCACGCTGGAGGCCTACACGGTGGGCGATTCCCAGGAATCCCGCGATGCGTTTGTGGAAAAACGCGACGCCAAATTCTGAACGCAGGACTGACACATGCAACTCGCATTTACTGAACAGCAACAGGCCTTCCGCAGCGAAATTCGCGCGTGGCTCAAGGCCAATGTGCCCGCGGAACCACTCAGGACTTTCGACACCGAAGAGGGCTTCCAGCAGCACCGTGAGTGGGAAGCGACCCTCAATCAGGGACGCTGGGGTATGGTGACCTGGCCCGAAGCACTCGGGGGGCGCGGCTGTGACCTCATCGAGTGGCTGATATTTGAAGAGGAATACTACCGTGCAGCAGCGCCGCTGCGGGTGAACCAGAACGGTATCTTCCTGCTTGGCCCCACCCTCATGGAGTACGGGACCGAGGAGCAGAAGGCACGCTTCCTGCCGGCCATGGCGGAAGGTCGCGATATCTGGGCGCAGGGCTGGTCCGAGCCGGGTGCCGGGTCCGACATGGCGGCCATTCGCTCCACGGCCCAGCGCGACGGTGACAAGTACATTATCAATGGCCAGAAAACTTGGTCCACGCGCGCGGTTTGGGCCGACTGGCTGTTTGGCATGTTCCGTACCGATCCGGAGTCGGAGCGCCACCGCGGCCTGACCTTCATTCTGGTGCCCCTGAAAACACCCGGTATTACAGTGCGGCCCATTCCCCAGCTGGACGGCTTGCCCGGCTTCGCCGAGATTTTCTTTGACAACGTCGAGGTGGATGTCAGCAATCGGCTGGGCGATGAGGGCGCGGGCTGGGCGGTGGCCATGGCGACCGCCGGCTTTGAACGCGGGTTGATGCTCCGTTCCCCGGCCCGATTTCAGGAAACGGCGCGCCGACTGGTAGAGCTGTACCGGGCCAATGAGGCCAGCGCCAGTCATGATCCACAGATTCGCGAAGCGGTGATTCGCGCGTATCTGGATGCAGAGAGTTACTGCCTGAGCACTTACCAGACGGCTTGTCGCCTGAGCCAGGGCGGCAAGATTGGCGCCGAGTCGTCTACCAACAAGATATTCTGGTCCGAGCTGGACCAGGCCATGCACGCCACGGCCATGAGTATTCTGGGCGCGCGCGCCGAGCTCCTGCCGCATGCGCCGGCAGCCAGCGGCGTGGGTCACTGGCTGGACGGCTGGTTGTTTTCCCAGTCCGGTCCCATCTACGCCGGTACCAACGAGATTCAACGCAACATCATCGCCGAGCGCATGCTCGGTATGCCGAGGTAACCATGGATTTTACGTTCAGCGAGGACCAGTTGCTGTTTCAGGATTCCGTCCGCGGCTTTCTGGTCAATGAAATCACCCCCGAGCGGCTGCGCGCCGGCTGGGACACAGAGACCGGCCGCGATCCTGCACTCTGGCAGCAGCTTGCGGAGCTGGGCTTGACGGGGCTGACGGTACCGGAAGAACACGGTGGCCTGGGTATGAATGCGGTGGATTTTGTGCTGCTTGCCCAGGAGTGCGGTTACGTTGCGCTGCCCGAGCCGCTGGTGAATCACGCGCTGGTTGCGGTGCCGCTGCTGCAGGATATCGGGGGTGAGCTGGCTGCACGCTGGCTGCCGCTGGCCGCAACGGGAGAAGCGCGCGTCGTGGCTGCGGTGGAGCAGAATCTGGTGGTGGAGGACGCCCATGTCGCGGATCTCCTGTTGCTGGAGCGTGACGGGCGGTGGTACGCGCTGGAACAGGGGCAGTTCAGCTGCGAGCGCAATGAGAGTGTGGACCCCGGTCGCCGTCTGTTCTCAGTGACCGTGCCCGAGGGGGCGACTGTGGTAGCCAGCGGGCCGCAGGCCAGTAGCCTGCGCAGTGCGACCCTGAACCGCGGTGCGCTGGGGTGCGCTGCGCAGGCACTGGGGCTGGCGCAACGGATGATTGATCTTTCCGTACAGTACACCGCGGATCGCAAGCAGTTCGGCAAGCCCATTGGTTCCTTCCAGGCGGTCAAGCATCACATGGCCAATGTGGCGGTGCGTCTCGAGTACGCCAAGGCACCCGTGCACCGCGCAGCCTACGCAGTGGCAGAGGATGCCGCGGCTGCTGCTCTGGCAGTGGCCCAGGCCAAGCTGATGGCCTGTGAAGCGGCCAGTCTTGCCGCCAAGAACAGCATTCAGGTGCACGGGGCAATGGGTTACACCTGGGAGGTGGACCTGCATATCTTCATGAAGAAAGCCTGGGCGCTGGCAAATACCTGGGGTGATGCCGGCTGGCACAAACAGCAGGTCGCGGCGGTGATTTTCGCGGATGGCGCGGCACTGGGTGCCGGCGCCACCTTCCAGTAATACAGACGAGGACACAGAATCATGGCGGATGCCTATATTGTAGATGCAGTGCGCAGCCCGACGGGCCGCCGCAAGGGTGGACTCGCGGGGGTTCATGGTGCGGATCTGGGGGCGCACGTACTGAAGACCCTGGTGGAGCGCAATGGTATACCGGACGCAGACTACGATGATGTCATGTTTGGTTGCGTGGACACCATTGGTCCACTGGCCGGTGATATCGCCCGTACCTGCTGGCTGGCCGCGGGCCTGGACGAAGCCGTGCCCGGCACGACGATCGACCGGCAGTGCGGTTCCTCGCAGCAGGCAGTGCATTTTGCCGCGCAGGCGATTATGGCGGGTGTCAACGATGTGGTGATTGCGGGTGGTGTGCAAACCATGACGCAGATTCCCATTTCCTCGGCCATGCTGGCTGCTGAGCCACTGGGCTTTTCCGACCCGTTCTCAGGTAGCGAAGGCTGGGTCGCTCGCTACGGCAATGTGCCGGTGTCACAGTTCAATTCCGCGCAGATGATCGCTGACAAGTGGGGCTTCAGTCGCAGCGATATGGAAGCGTTTGCACTGCAATCCCATACCCGGGCACTGCAGGCCATCAGTGAGGGCCGGTTCGCGCGGGAGATTGCGCCGCTGGCCGGGGTGGAGGTGGACGAAACGCCGCGCCAGACGACCATGGAGAAAATGGCCGAATTGCAGCCGCTGCAGGAGGGGGGGACCATCACGGCAGCCGTCTCCAGCCAGACCTGCGACGCCTCCTCCGCGATGTTGATCGTCTCCGAGGCCGCCCTGAAGCGCTACAACCTGACTCCCCGGGCACGGATCGCACACATGAGCGTGCGTGCTGCGGACCCTATCTGGATGCTCACCGCGCCGATTCCCGCAACCGAGTACGCGCTCAAGCGTGCCGGCATGCGCCTGGCCGATATCGATCTGGTGGAGATCAATGAAGCCTTTGCTTCGGTGGCGATGGCCTGGCTGCAAGACACCGGCTACGACCCGGCCAAAACCAACGTAAACGGTGGTGCCATTGCCCTCGGGCATCCGCTGGGCGCAACCGGTACCAAACTGATGACCACCCTGCTACACGAACTGGAGCGCAGTGGTGGCCGTTACGGCCTGCAAACCATGTGTGAAGGCGGCGGGCAGGCGAATGTGACGATTATCGAGAGGCTGTGATATGAGCAAGATATGTGAAGGACGCGTGGTAATTATCACCGGTGCCGGTGGCGGATTGGGTGCAGCGCATGCGCGGGTGCTCGCCAGTGAGGGCGCCAAAGTCGTGGTCAACGACATTAACGAGGCGGCGGCGCAGGCCGTGGTGGACGACATCCGCAAGGCGGGCGGTGAGGCGGTGGTGAACACATCGGACATCACCCACTACGACGACAGCCTGAACGCGGTGAAACAGGCCATCGAGACCTTCGGTGATCTGCATGCCGTCATCAATAATGCTGGCGTCAACCGCGATCGCATGTTCGCCTCCATGACCGAGGCGGAGTGGGACACCATTATGGCAGTGCACCTGAAGGGGCATTTCTGTATCAGCTCCCACGCGGTGCACTACTGGCGTGGTCAGTCGAAAGCGGGCAACGCGGTCGATGCTCGCATCATCAACACCACCTCCGGCGCCGGCCTGCAGGGCTCGATTGGTCAGTCAAATTACGCGGCGGCAAAAGCGGGCATTGCCGCGCTGACCCTGAACCAGGCGGCGGAGCTGGCGCGCTACGGCATCACCGCCAACGCTGTGGCACCGGCGGCGCGCACGGGTATGACCACCGCTGTGGAAGAGATGGCGCAGCGTATGGCCAAGCCTGAGGACGGCAGCTTTGACTACTGGGCGCCGGAAAATGTGTCCTCGCTGTTTGCCTACCTGGTATCCACCGAGTCGTCGGCGGTTACCGGCCGAGTGTTTGAAGCCGAGGGTGGACGCATCTCCATCGCCGACGGCTGGCGCTCTACGGAGCCGGTGGACAAGGGAGATCGCTGGCTGCCGGAGGAAGTTGCCGGGGCGGTACAGCAGTTGCTGGCGCGCGAGGTGCCGGCGCAAAAAGTCTACGGCACCTGAGGCAGGTCGCATGGAATTTCGTTTTACCGAAGAGCAGCAAATGATCCGCGACACCGCCGAGGCTTTTCTCGCCGAGGTCTCCACCCCCGCCGCCGTGCGTGAGGCGATGGTGACCGAGCGCGGCTACAGCGAAGCGCTCTGGCAGCAGATCAGCCAGGACATGATGTGGCCCGCCCTGCATATCCCCGAAGCGTTTGGTGGCCTGGGACTGGGGTTTGTCGAGTTGGCGGCCACGCAGGAGCAGATGGGTCGCACTTTGCTCTGCGCCCCCTTTCTCTCCACCGTCGGCTTTGCGGTCAACGCGCTGCTGGTCGCCGGCAGCGAAGCACAGCAAACCCGCTACCTGGGCGATATCGCCAGCGGCAAAACGGCCACCCTGGCGTTCATGGCGCCCGGGAGTCGCCCCGATGCCGACGCCATTCAGGCGACCTGTACCGTCGATGGTGACGGGTTTCTGCTGAATGGTGAGTACCGCTACGTTCTGGATGGACACACCGCCGACATTCTCGTGCTTGCTGTGCGTGAGCCGGGCAGCGCGGGTACCGAGGGCATCAGCCTCTTCGTGCTGCCGGCAGACACGGCGGGTATCAGCCGGCAATGGTTGCCTACCAT
>DIAF01000048.1:19704-22646 GCA_002414665.1 Halieaceae bacterium UBA5085 | reverse complement strand
CGGCAATGGTTGCCTACCATGGACCAGACACGCAAGCAGGCGCGTATCGTGCTGGACACAGTACGGGTGGAAGGCGACGCCTGCATGGCTGCGCCGGGTCAGGCCTGGCCCGCGCTGGCGAAGATACTGGATCTGGCCACCGTGGCGCTGGCCGCGGAGCAGGTGGGAGTCGCGCAGCAGTCGCTGGACAGCTCAGTCGCCTACACCACAGAGCGTGTGCAATTTGGACGCACCATCGCCTCCTACCAGGCGATCAAACACAAGGCCGCCGACATGATGCTGAAGGTCGAAGCGGCTCGCTCCGCCGCCTACTATGCGGCCTGCATTGCCGACGAGGCGTTGGCTGGAAGGCCGCTGGGTTCTGGCCTGGCGGAGGCTGCGAGCATTGCCAAGGCCTATTGCTCAGAGGCGGCATTTTTCAATGCCGGCTCCGGTATCCAGCTGCACGGCGGCGTCGGGATCACTGCAGAGTACGACATACAGCTGTATTTCAAACGCGCCAAGTCAACCGAAACCCTGCTGGGTGATGCGGCCTGGCACCGTGAGCGACTCGCGCGGCAGCTGCTCGATGGAGGTGTTGCATGAAACTGAGCTTCAGTCCCGAGGACGAGCTGTTCCGAGAAGAAGTGGTGAGCTGGCTGGCCGACAACCTCTGCGGTGAGTTTGAGCCCATCCGTTTTCGCGGTGGCCCGGGCGACGAGCATTCCTTTGTCGAGGAGCGCAAGGCCTGGGAGCAGAAACTGGCGGAAGGCGGCTGGACCTGTATCGGCTGGCCCAAGCAACACGGCGGTCGCGCGGCCACTGTGGAACAGCAGGTGATATTCAACGAGGAATACGCGCGCGCCGGCGGCCCGGGTCGCATGGGGCACATCGGCGAGACCCTGATGGGGCCGACGCTGATTGCCTTTGGCAGCGATGCGCAGCGGGAGCGTTACCTTCCGGGCATACGGGCAGGCCGTGAGTTCTGGTGCCAGGGCTATTCCGAGCCGTCCGCCGGTTCCGACCTGGCCAACGTGAAAACCCGTGCGCGGCTTGATGAAAATACCGGGGAGTGGCGCATCAACGGCCAGAAGGTGTGGACCTCGCTGGCCCATGAATCCCAGTACGTATTCGTGATCGCCCGCACCGATCCCGAATCTGTTGCGCACAAGGGGCTCGGCTTTTTTCTGGTTGCGATGGATCAGCCGGGCGTTACTGTGCGCCCGATCGAGCAGCTCACCGGCACCAGTGAATTCAACGAGGTATTTTTCGACGACGCGGTCTGCGCCGCCGAGGATATCGTGGGTGCTCCCGGCGAGGGCTGGAAAGTGGCCATGGGACTGCTGGGCTTTGAGCGCGGTGTGTCCACGCTGGGGCAGCAGATGCTGTTCCAGAACGAACTGGACGAGATTGTCCGCGTTGCCAGGGCCAACGGCGCGGCGCGTGATCCCGCACTGCGCCAGCGCATTGCCGAGGCGCATATCGGCCTGCGCATCATGCGTTTTAACAGCATGCGCATGCTCTCCGGCGGTGGCGATGACGGCAGCCTGCAAAAAGAGGCGATGATCTACAAGCTCTACTGGTCCAGCTGGCACCGCAACCTGGGCAAGCTGGCGATGGATGTGCTGGGTGCGGAGAGCGAGATTGTCCCCGAGGCACCCTACGGTCTCAGCCGGCTGCAGTCGATGTACCTGTTTACCCGTGCTGACACCATTTACGGCGGCACCAACCAGATCCAGCGCAATATCATCGCCGAGCGTGCACTCGGCATGCCCCGCGAACCTCGCGGCTAGAGCCCTGCGGGCCAAAGGAGACAGACAGCATGGCATTGAAAGAACCACCACCTTACGTCCCCGGGCACAACCTGCTTGCAGGCAAGTCGGTGCTCATTACCGCGGCGGCGGGCGCCGGCATCGGCTTCGCTGCTGCCACACGCGCCGCCGAGGAGGGCGCCCGCGCGGTCATGATCAGCGATATTCACGAGGGCCGACTGGCGAAAGCGGTCGAGCAGCTGAAGGCAGACACCGGCCTGCAGGCCGTGTACGGAAAACTGGCGAATGTGACGGTGGAGAGCGACGTGCAGGCGCTGGTGGATTTCGCCGAAGACACTATGGAAGGCGTTGACGTGCTCATCAACAATGCGGGTCTGGGTGGCACCCGGCTGCTGGTGGACATGGCGGATGACGAGTGGAGTCGCGTGCTCGATATCACGCTCACCGGTACCATGCGCATGACACGCGCCATGCTGCGTAAAATGCAACCCCGCGGTGCCGGCGTTATCGTCAACAACGCCTCGGTGCTTGGTTGGCGCGCACAGAAAGAGCAGTGCCATTATGCCGCCGCCAAAGCCGGGGTCATGGCGCTCACCCGCTGTGCCGCACTGGAAGCGGCGGATCACGGCGTACGCATCAATGCGGTATCACCCTCCATCGCCTTCCATGAGTTCCTGAAAAAAACCACGCCGATGGAGCTGCTGGAGGAACTGGCTGCGAAGGAGGCTTTCGGGCGCGCCGCGGAAGTCTGGGAAGTCGCGAACGTGATGATGTTTTTGGCCTCGGACTATTCGGGGTACATGACCGGGGAGATTGTGTCCTGCTCCAGCCAGCGGGCTTGAGGGACAGGCGGAAGGCCCTGTGTTTTAGCCGGTCGCCCGGGGTGCATGCGGATTCGTGCCGGAGGCTGTGGGGCCGGGGCGCCGGGCGGGACTCGCCGTGAATACGTCCCTGTAGGCTCGAAGCAAACATCCCTGTTTGCTACGGTCCCGCCCGGCGCCCCGGCCCCACCGCCTCCTACCGTCTCTGCCAGTTCGTCAGTGTGGTGTTGCCTCGGGTTTATTCAGGCGTACGCATTCGCAGCCTTCCTGTAAGTGAGGAGTGGGTGCGGGGTTGCCCCTGACAAAACTCTCGCTCGCAGGGATGCGAGCGCGAAGCCCCCATGGATGGGTTCACGGCGTGTTTTGTCAG
>DIAF01000048.1:4291-19571 GCA_002414665.1 Halieaceae bacterium UBA5085 | reverse complement strand
GTTTTGTCAGGGGCAACCCCGCAACCGCTCCGGCTTGAGGCACCATCAGCCGCTTCGGCTTGAGGCACCACCAGCCCTCAGCTTGAGGCACCATCA
The DNA here is from genome assembly GCA_002414665.1 of Halieaceae bacterium UBA5085. Classification (GTDB taxonomy): domain Bacteria; phylum Pseudomonadota; class Gammaproteobacteria; order Pseudomonadales; family Halieaceae; genus Haliea. The sequence goes on along the minus strand of DIAF01000048.1, from coordinate 19,475 downwards.
GCCACAACGCGGCAAACACCGGTCACAAAGCAATTTCAGGCCCATAGCAGTACAATCGCCAACTCGACACAACAACGTAACAGCCACAACAGACTCACAGGAGTACAGCATGAGAGATGCAGTCATCGTCAGCACCGCCAGAACCCCCATCGGCAAAGCCTTTCGCGGCGCCTTCAATGACACTGAAGCACCCGCGCTGGGTGGCCATGTCGTGCGCGCGGCCGTAGCGCGCGCCGGAATCGACCCCGCCATGGTCGACGACTGCATCATGGGTGCAGCGGCGCAGCAGGGTACGCAGGCCTATAACCTCGGAAGGCTCTGCGGCGTGGCGGGCGGTCTGCCCGACACCACTGCCGGGATGACTATGGACCGGCAGTGCTCCTCCGGGTTGATGACCATCGCCACAGCGGCAAAAGCCATCATGTGCAACGAGTACGACGTTGCTGTTGCCGGTGGTCTGGAGTCCATCTCGTTGGTGCAGAACAAGCACAAGAACAACTACCGCAATGTGTCCCAAACGGTGCTGGAAGTATCGCCCAAGGCCTATATACAGATGATTGAAACGGCGGAGATCGTCTCCGAGCGCTACGGCGTCTCGCGTGAAGCGCAGGACGAGTATTCCTTCCAGAGCCAGATGCGCACCGCGGCGGCGCAGAAGGCCGGCCTGTTCGAGGCCGAGATCGTGCCCATGGCATCGACTAAAGCGGTTTTCAACAAGGAAACCAAAGAGACGACCTACGAAGCGGTAACCCTGGAAAAAGATGAAGGCAACCGTCCGTCCACCACGCTGGAGAGCCTCAATGCCCTGGAGCCTGTGTTCAAGGACGGTCAGTTCGTGAAAGAGGGGCGCTTTATCACAGCGGGCAATGCCTCGCAGCTGTCGGACGGCGCGTCCGCCTGTGTGCTGATGGATGGCACGCTGGCGAGCAAGCAGGGTCTGCAACCGCTGGGCATTTATCGCGGCCTGGCGGTGGCTGGCTGCGGCCCGGATGAAATGGGCATCGGTCCGGTATTCGCCATTCCCAAGCTGTTGCAGCGCCACGGTCTGAAAATGGACGATATCGGTCTGTGGGAACTGAACGAGGCCTTCGCCTGTCAGGTGCTGTATTGCCGCGACAAACTGGGTATCGACAACGACCGGCTGAACGTCAATGGCGGCGCCATTTCCATCGGTCACCCCTTCGGCATGAGTGGCGCGCGGATGGTTGGGCACGCCCTCATCGAGGGCAAGCGCCGCGGCGTGAAATATGTGGTAATCACCATGTGTATTGGTGGCGGCATGGGCGCAGCCGGGCTGTTTGAGGTCGCCTGATCCGCGTCCGGCCTGTGCTACAATCCGGCGCTTGATGGAAGCAGATGGTAGTCTCAACCGTCTGTCATAAATGAAGGCAAGCGGCGGTAGAGCATGATCAGGATTGGTGAGCTGCTGGTCCGGCAGGGGAAGATATCGGAGCGCGATGTCGAGCGCACCCTGTTGGCCCAGAGCGAAATGGGTGATCGCTTCGGACAGGTACTGGTCAAGCTGGGCCTGGTATCAGAGCTGGATGTGGCGGTAGCGCTGAGTGAGCAGCTCGGTATTCCCCTGCATCCGGCCGCCGGGTACCCACAGGAACCGGTGCCGGTGGAAGGCGTGGCACAGGAGTTCCTGGTCAACAATCTCGTAGTGCCGGTTGCCGCCGACGACAACGGTGTCTGTTTTGCGGCGGCCGTGCCGCAGGACCCTTTTCTCGCCAAGGCGCTGTCCATGGCACTCGATCGGCCGGTCAGCATCGTTCTGGGCCTGGAAAGTGACATCGCGAAAGCCCAGCAACTGCGCCTGCAGGGCAGTGAGGATGCTGACGAAGAAGGCGCCCTCGGTGACCAGTTCGCCGGCCAGTCCGACGACGACTTTATCGAGCACCTGCGTGACCTCGCCAGCGAGGCGCCCGTCATTCGCCTGGTTAATCAGCTCATTCACCGCGCCGTGGATATGGGTGCTTCCGATATTCATATCGAACCCTTTGAAGACGGATTGCAGCTGCGCTATCGGGTCGACGGCGTGTTGCAGGAGCACACCGACACGCCTACGGCAGGGTTGGGACAGGCCATCGCATCGCGCATCAAGCTGCTGGCGCAGATGAACATTGCGGAGCGTCGGCTGCCCCAGGATGGGCGCATCATGATCCGTGTGAAGGGCCACGAACTGGACCTGCGTGTGTCTACAGTCCCTACGGTGCATGGTGAAAGTATCGTGATGCGCGTGCTGGATCGCGGCAATATCCGCCTCAGCCTGAGCGACATGGGGTTTAGCGCCGACACCCTCGAGCGCTACCGCAAACTGCTGGACAGCCCACACGGGGTGTTGCTGGTCACGGGGCCCACCGGCTCCGGTAAAACCACCACCCTTTATGCCTCGCTCGCATCGCTTGACTCCGAGCGCCTGAAGATCATCACAGTGGAAGATCCTGTTGAATATCAGCTCCAGGGCGTGAACCAGATACAGGTGCAGGCCCAGATCGAGCTCAACTTCGCGCGCGCTCTGCGTGCGATCCTGCGCCAGGATCCCGACATCATCATGATTGGTGAGATGCGCGATACCGAGACCGCGCAGATCGGGGTGCAGTCGGCGCTTACCGGCCATCTGGTGCTTTCCACCCTGCACACCAATACGGCCGCCGGTGCAATCACCCGGCTGGAGGACATGGGTGTGGAGCGCTACCTGATTACCTCTGCGGTGAACGGTGTACTGGCACAACGCCTGGTGCGCACACTGTGCAAGCACTGCAAGGTCCCTGTGGAGTTGACGGGCAACGCGGTGCAACGCTATGGGCTGGCGCCGTTCATCAGCCAGGAGCAGGCCACCACCGTGTATCAGGCAAGGGGCTGCGATCACTGCCTGCAAACCGGTTACTCCGGGCGCACGGCCATTCATGAGCTGTTCTGCCTCGACGAGGAGATTCATCGCGTCATCATGACGGGTGCCGATGCCACGCTGCTGCACGCGGCGGCCCGGCGACAGGGCATGATCACCCTGTACGAAGACGGGTTGCGCAAAGTGGTGCGTGGCGAGACCTCTCTGGAGGAGGTCATGCGGGTCACACAGGACCAGAGCGAAGCCGGGGCTTCCGCGGCTGGCGCGGACGCCGCCTGAGCGGCTCTCGGGTGCGAGGCTAGGCATGGCGCATTTCAGCTACAGGGCTATCGGCCGCGACGGCAAACCGCTGGATGGCACCGTGGAGGCAGATGGCCTGGACGTGGCATCCCGTCTACTGCGCGCCCAGGGCCTGACCCTGTTGGCACTCGAACAGGGCGAGGGGAGGGCGAAGCAGCCCGCGGCGAGCAAGCCGGTCAAGCGCGACGACGTGCTTTCGACGACCAGTGAGCTGGCCGTCTTGCTGCGCGCCGGTCTGCCGCTGGATCGGGCATTGAAAGTGCTGATCGATATGGCCTCGGAGCCCGCACTCGAGACGCTGTTGCAGGACCTGCTGCGTGAGGTCAAGGCGGGCAAGGCGCTGAGTCAGGCGCTGCTGCCGCATCAAGCGGTATTCGGCAATTTCTACATCAACATGGTGCGTTCCGGGGAGGCGAGCGGCCAGCTCTCGGCGGTCCTGGACCGTCTGGTCGAGTATTTGCAGAATGCCAAGGCGAGCCGCGACAATGTGGTATCGGCGCTGATCTACCCGGCGATTCTGCTGGTGGTCGCGGTGCTGTCCATCGTGCTCATGCTGGGTTTTGTGGTGCCCCAGTTTGAAACCCTGTTCGAGGACATGGGCGAGGCGCTGCCGCCGCTCACGGCCATGGTGGTGGGCGCGGCGGATTTCATCGCACGCTACGGCTGGTTGCTGCTGCTGGTGGCTCTGGCGGCGGGCTGGTGGGTGCGCAACTGGCTGGCGACAGAAGCGGGGCAGGCGAGCAAGGATGCACGGCTGCTGAAAATGCCTGTAGTGGGCGGGATACTGTTCCAGTTTGAGGTGTCCAAGTTTGCCCGCACGGTGGGCACCCTTTTGGGCAACGGCGTGTCCCTGCTCAAGGCGATATCCATCGCGATAGATACGGTAGATAACCGCGTGATCAAGCAGGCACTGCAGGTGCTGCCATCGGCAGTGAAATCCGGCAAGCGTATGTCGGTGGCACTTGAGGAGAGCGGCCTGTTTACACCCATGGTCATTCAGATGACCCGTGTCGGCGAGGAGTCGGGACGCCTCGATGCGATGATGCTGGAGCTGGCGCGGGTATTCGATGGTCATGTTCAGGCGGGGGTGAAGCGCGGCCTGACTCTGCTGGAGCCGGTTCTGATTCTGGGCATGGGCGCCATCATTGCCGTCATCATCATAGCGATTTTGTTGGGTATTCTGTCCGTTAACGACCTCGCGCTGTAATTGGCGCCGGATTTGCCCTGCATTGCTGACTATTCATTCTGTTAACGAGGACAAGCACATGATTTCAGGACGCGGCCGCGGCACACGGCGCACTTCAGCGGGTTTCACACTCATGGAACTGCTCGTGGTGCTGGCGATTCTGGGGCTGTTGATGAGTCTGGTGGGCCCGAGGGTATTGAATCAGTTGGGTGGCGCCAAAACCAAAACGGCCGCCATACAGATCAAGGACCTTGAGCAGTCGCTGGAGATGTACAAGCTGGACGTAGGGCGTTTCCCCTCAACCAGTGAGGGGCTTGAGGCTCTGGTGAGCAAGCCGGCCAGCGCCGCCGGCTGGAACGGGCCCTACCTGAAATCGGCGGTGCCGCTGGACCCCTGGAATCGGGAATACCAGTACAAGTCGCCGGGTGAGCATGGCGAGGTCGATATATTCACCTACGGTCAGAACGGTACGCCGGGCGGTGACGGCGAGGACCAGGATGTGGGCAACTGGTAGCGCCACCGTGACCCGCAGCGCGGCCCGATTGCGTTCGCGAAATGCCAGCGGGTTTTCTCTGCTGGAGCTCATGGCGGCGCTCGCCATCGTCGGCCTGGTCATGGCGTTGGCGGTGCCTTCGACCCTCCGCATGTATGACAACATTCGCTACCGTCAGGCGGTGCGCGACGTGGTCACTCTGTTTGCCAGCGCGCGCTACGAAGCGCTACACAGTGGGCGGACACAAACGGTGGAAGTCAATCCCGAGGAGCGCAGTGTGCGCTTCGCGGACACGGTGGAAGTTCTGCCGGGTAGTGTCGCCATGACGGTGCACTCCGCCAGCGAATTGAACCGCGGCGGCGTGGGCGTGATTCGCTTCTATGCTGAAGGCGGTGCCAGCGGTGGCGGCGTTGACATCGAGTCGGCGACGGGGGCCGGAGTCAGTATCACGGTGGACTGGCTGCTGGGTTCCGTGACGCAGGAAACCTATGCGCTGCGCTAGGCGGGGGCAGGGGTTTTCCCTGTTGGAAATGCTCGTCGCCCTGGCCATTCTCGCGCTGTCACTGGGCGCGTTGTACCAGGCCACCAGCGGTGCGACGCGCAATGTGCGTTCTGCGGAAAAATATGCCTACGGTGTCGAACTGGCCCGCTCGCTGGTCGCTGAGTATGCGCAGGTGCCCGTCAGCGGTCTGAACGCCCAGGGTGAAACAGCGGGGGGCTTTCTCTGGCGTGTGCAGGCCCGCCCGGCGCAGGCCGGCAGCGGCAGCCTGCCCCCCGGTGCCGTGCAGGATATCGAGGTCGCGGTGAGTTGGACCGATGGGCGCAAGGCGCGCCAGGTGGTGCTGAACTCCGTGGTCGCGGGGGTGGACCGCCAGTGAGAGTGCTGCGTCGCGAGGCAGGTTTCACCCTGGTCGAGGTGGTGGTGGCGCTGTCGGTACTGTCGCTGATCATGCTGGCGACGGTGACCGCACTGCGCACATTTGCCAACACGCAGCAGTCGCTGGACCGCATGATGGGTCGCGTCGACGAGGTGCGCACGGTCAGCAGCCTGCTGCGCGACCTGGTGGACAGTGCGGCTCTCGGGGCCGACGGTGGCGAGGGCCTCACACTCGGTGGCGGCGCGCAGGATGCAGCGTACTTCGCAGGCACGGACGGCGTGCTCATGTTCAAGGCAAACATCCTCTTTGGTGAGCGCTTCGGCGGCCAGTACGTGCTGCGCTTCAGTCGCGAGGAAGACGCGCTGGTGATGCGCTGGCAGGCGGCCAGGGGTGATGCCCGCGCGATTGACTGGGCGCAGGCGCCGTCTCGCAGGCTGGTGGCGCAGGTGGACCAGTTTCAGGTGGCCTACCGCGCGGTTCCCGGCGCTGACTGGGTGCCGGAATGGGGCAATGGCGGTGTGCCGGTGGCCTTGCGCCTGCGCTTGCGCGCCGCGGGACGTTTCTGGCCGGAACTGATCATGCCGGTACCGCGCTGATGTCGCTCACTCTCCGGGAATATTCACCGCCCCTGATACGTCAAGCGAGGAGTCAGGGTGGAGTCGCTCTGGCCATGGTGGTGTGGTTTGTCGCTGCCATGTCGCTGCTGGTGGTTGGCATTGTGTCCGAGGCGCGCATCGATACGCGCATGGCGCAAACACATGTTGCGCGTGCCAAGGCGATGGCGGCAGGCGACGGCGCGATTCATCTGCTGCTGTCACGCCAGGCGCTGCTGCGGGAGGCTCAGGGCGCGCCTGCCGGCACCGGTCCGGAGCCAGTGCTGGAAGCGGGCTTCATGCTCGGTGAGCAGCCGGTGCAGGTGCGTATGGTGCCTGTCTCACGGTTGCTGGATATGCGCGGCGCGACGGCCGAGCAGCTGTTGAACCTGTTTGCCGGGCCCGGCGCCCTGCAGCGCGAAGATGCCCAACGACTGGCCGCTGCTGTGGTACAGTTGCGCGGTGGCGGGGTTGCGCGTTTTGCTGCTGGGTTCAGGCCGCATGCCGTGGAAGACTGGTTGCAGGTGCCGGGGTTTGACCGCGCGCTGCTGGACGCTGTTCGCGACCACCTGCGCATGGACCCTGAGGCCGCTTACCGGCTGGACGCCGTGATGGAATACGATGGCCGGCGCTGGTTGCGCAGGCGTTGGGTAACACTGCAGGGCGGTTCGGATGCGAGCGGGTTTCCCTGGCGAGTAACACGAACCGAGGCGCCGAGAGTGCTTGACGACAGAACAAAAAAAGCTGGGGCACGCTAGGCGTTATGCTTGATCAATCCCGACAATGGTTCCTCTTCGGCTACGATATGCGCCGCATCGGGCACCACTGGCAGGTGGCCTGGGCCGAGTTTCTCTGGGGTGACCGTTCTCCCGTGCGCGCGCGCCTCGACGACGTGGTGCAGGTGGAGGGAGCTGGTGTCCACGGCAATTTCCACGCCGGCGCACCGGTGGTGGCGGGCGAGCCGACCTGCTCGGCGATTGTCCTGCCGGAGTCGCTGGTGCTGTTCAAGACCCTGAACCTGCCGCTGGCTGCAGAGGATGAACTCGACGCGGTCATGCGCCTGGAAGTCATGGCCAACAGCCCCTTCCCCGCCAGTGATACCGCGGCGGGCTGGACGATGAGCCAGCGCGGCGAGAAGGGCCTGCGTGTGGAACTCGCCATTGCCTCGCGCAGTGCGGCCATGCGGCATCTGGGCCAGCAACACGATGTTCATGATGTGCAGGAGCGCGAGGTGTGGGCGCTGGCCGGAGAACGGCCGATCGTGCTGCACGGCTTCGGTGAGGGCGCGCGTCTGGCGCGGTATCAGCGCCGCCTGTTGCGCATCGCCCTGCTGCTTGGCGGTGCCCTGCTGCTGTTGCTGCTTATTCTGGCGCTCGCCGCGGGCGGCAAGTACTTCAGGTTGCAGCAGTACGAGGCCCTTGCGACACGGGTTGAGCGCGAGGCCGCGGATGTCACCCGCCAGCGCCAGTCGCTCTCCGTGGCCAACCAGACGATTCTTGCGGTGAATGATGTGCTGCGTGAGTACCCGGACCCGCATCGTGAGCTGGCGCGCCTGACCGCGCTGCTGGGGGATGAAGCCTATATTGTGCAGTACACCCAGCGCGGGCGTGACCTGCGTCTGCGTGGGCGCGCCGCGGATGCGGCCGGTGTGGTGCAAACCCTGACACGGGAAGCCGCCTACGAGGAAGTGGCCGACCAGGGTATCACCGCGGTCGGTAGCAGTGGCATTGAGCAGTTCAACGTCAATGTGCGCCTGCGCGAGGGCGGGCAATGAACTGGTTGCGCGGCAACCCCCGTTACGCGGTAATGGTGCTCGGCACGCTGGCAGTGCCCGCACTGCTGTTGTTGTACCTCGCCATCAGCCTGTTCGGCATGCGCAGCGCATACCAGGTGCAGATCGAGCGCCTGGAGCCGCGCATTGCCCGGCTCCAGGGCTTGCTGAACCGGGAAGAGCAGGTGCGCGAAGCCGCGCAGGTGGTGGGTTCCGATGTGCTTGATCTGGTCTACCCCGCGGCGGACGATCCCGGCTCGGTATCCGCCAACCTGCAGAAAAATGTACGCGAGATACTGGGCGCCGCGGGCCTGTCGGTCAGCAACAGCCAGATACTGCCTGTGCGTGAAAAGGATGGTTTCGATCATATCGCCGTCAAGCTGACGGCATCCGGCGGCTTACCCGCGCTGGATACCGCCCTCGCGGATCTCAATGCCTACCTGCCGCTGTTACTGCTGGAGTCCATTGAAGTGTGGCCGAACCGTAACCGGGCACGTGGTGATGAACCTGAAGAGCAAACCGTTACGGCAACGGTACAGGTGCTGGCTTTACGGGTGCGCTCATGAGGCGTCTGGCCGCAGTAATGAGCCGTTATCGCGTGCAGCACGAGCCGCAGCGTACCGAGCGCCACGTCGAGTTGCTGGTGCTGTTGCTGGGATTGCTGTTGCTGCTACAGCTCGCATTTTTTTTGCTGCGCGTGCTGTTGCCGCCGTCCCCTGAGCCCATTGAGCCGACGGCGGCCTCATTGACAGTGGCCGACCGCATCGCCGGGCGCCTGCTAGACACCCGGGGAAGCGCTGAATTGCGCGAGCGCCCGCTGTTCTGGGAGGGGCGCCGTCCGGTCGACGACAGCGCCGTGTCCGACGGTGAGGCGTCGACGCAGAAGGCGTCGCAGTTAAAGGGTATCCGTCTGTTGGGGATATATGGCGGTGGCGAGAGCGGCGGTATCATTGTGCGTGTTGAGGGCAAACAGCAGCGACTTGCCGTGGGTGATGAGCTCAGGGGGTGGAAGCTGGAGTCGATGGACGGCAGCGGTGCCACACTCAGCAGTGCGCGCGGCGGTCGGGAACGACTCGAACTGGAGCGCGTTCAGGGCGCGGCGTCGATCAGCGTTCCCGTGCAGACGGGTGACAGCCCGGGTAAGGCGGCGCAGACCGAGGCCGCAGACGGCCTTGATGAGCTGACCCTCGGAGGTCGGCGTTGAACAACGGGTGTGGAAACAGGGCCGCGCAGCGCGCGCTGACGATAATGGACAGGTCAAGGAAAGGTTATGTTGCGACGGTTCTCTAGATTGCTATTGCTGGTGCCATTGCTGACCAGCTGTGCGTTGCTGGACAATCAGTATCGCGGCGAACCCTCGGAGCCGTCTGCCAGCGCACCGGGTGCGACGCCGCAGGAGCCGGCGCTGTCACGCAGTGCCGGTGAGCTCGCCGAGTCGGCTGAAGAGCGGGTAAAGCCGGTGATCTATCGCGGCAGCGACCAGCAGGTCCGGATTCCGGGAAAGCGGGACGCTGTGCGCCTGGTAGGCGATGCCGTCAGCCTGAATTTTGAGGACGCCCCCCTCAGCGAGGTGGTGCACGCCGTACTTGGCGACATTCTCGGACTGGACTACATTCTCGATGGTCCTGTGGCGGGCACGATCACCCTGCGCTCGCGCACTCCGATTCCCCGTGATCAGTTGCTGACCATCCTTGAGTCCCTGCTGAGCGCCAACCAGATGGTGATGGTGCGTGACAGTCAGGATCGTTATCTGGTCACGGGCGCACAACAGGCGACCCGTCAGGCACCGAGGCTCTCCAACCCGCGTGATCCCGGTGCGGGTTACAGCACGGTCGTCGTGCCACTGCAATACATCAGCGCCAGCAATATGGCGGAGATACTGCGCCCGGTGGCGGACGAGCAGGCTTTCCTGCGCATCGACAACACGCGCAACCTGCTGCTGCTGGCAGGCACACGTATGCAGATTGACGGCTGGTTGGACATGGTAGACACCTTTGATGTCGACCTGCTCAAGGGGATGTCGGTGGGCCTGTTTACCCTGGAGCACAGCCGGGTAGGGGAGACGGCGACCGTGCTTCAGGGCATGCTCAGAAGCGGCGGCAACGGCGATGAAGACGTGGGTCAGCTGGTGAAGATCATCCCCGTCGAGCGCCTGAACAGCCTGCTGGTGGTGACCCCGCGGTCGCATTACCTCGACACTCTGGGTACCTGGATCGAGCGGCTGGATTCGCGCCCGGATTCGAAATTTGAAAAGCAGTTGTTCGTTTACCCCGTGCAGAACACCACGGCGTCGCGACTGGCGGATCTGATCAGCAACATTTACGCGGGTGGGGCCAGCGTCTCTGGTGGTGATGTCGGCACCGGTGGTGGCTACAGTGCGGATCGCGAAGTCGCTCCCGGGCTATCCATGGAATCCATCGGCAGCGCCAGTGGCGGGGCCAGTGGCTCCCGCTCCGGCAGTCTTGGTGGCAGCTCGGGCAGTGCGGGCGACAGCGCGGGATTCAGTGCCGGTTTTGGCAGTGCCCCGGGCAGCTCGGCCAGTGCATCAACCCTCGGCGGTGAGGAAGGCCAGGGGGTTGCCGATGTACGCGTGGTCGCCGACGAGGAAAACAACGCCCTGATGATCTACGCGACGGGCAAACAGTACGACCTGATCAAGGACGCGCTGCGGCAGCTGGATGTTATCGCCACGCAGGTGATCATCGAGGCCAGCATTCTGGAGGTCAGCCTGACCGACGAGCTGCGCTACGGCCTGGAGTGGACCTTCAAAAACGGCCTGGGTAGCGACTACGACGGCTTCGGGCAGCTGGCCAACAGCGCCGGCGGCCCCTCGGCGACGTCACCCGGTTTCTCCTACACGGTCACCAACTCGCTGGGTGATATCAGTGCGGTGCTGAACGCACTCTCCGAGGATTCACTGATCAACGTGATTTCCTCGCCCTCGGTGATGGTGCTGGATAATCATCCTGCTTATATACACGTGGGTGACCAGGTGCCTGTGCGCCAGGGTACGTCATCCACCGACGGTGGCACGGTCACCGAGAATATCGTCTACCGGGACACCGGCGTGAAACTGATGGTGCGCCCCTCGGTGAATGCGGGCCAGCTGGTGACCATGGATGTCGAGCAGTCGGTGACCGATGTTGGCAATGTCGATTCCGCCACCGGCCAGCGCACGTTCCTTGAGCGCAATATCATGAGCCGGGTCGCCGTACGCAGCAATGAGTCTGTCGTGTTGGGCGGCCTCATCCGGGAAAACGCCACCGCGACTGATTCCGGGGTGCCCCTGCTGCACCGCATGCCGGTGCTGGGCGCGTTGTTCGGCACGACGTCCGAAAGCAACCGGCGCACCGAACTGCTGGTGATCATCACACCGCGGGTCATCAACAATGAGCAGGAGTTGCGCGATGTCAGCCGCGAGCTGCGCTCCCGGGTGCGCAATATGGAGTTGATCAGTGCCCCTCTGGTAGCCGAGTAAACCGGGTGCTGGTTTCGATCCACATGCCGAAAACCGCGGGCCTGAGTTTCAGGGCGGCACTGGAGGCGCATTACGGCGCCGGTTTTGCCCCCGACTATGCCGATTATCCACTGGCGAGCCCGTTGCCCGAGCGGCATGCGGCTGCCCTGGAGTTCAGCCTCGCTGCCGAGCCCGCGGCCTACCGTGAGGTCGGCTGTATTCATGGTCACTTCCTGCCTATCAAGTACCTGCTGCTGGCGGATTATATGGAGTGCCGGTTCGTAACCTGGCTGCGCGAGCCGCTGCAGCGTCTGGTGTCCCACTATTATTACTGGCAGCGCAGCTATGATCCGGCGGCAGACGACACCTCCAGCCTGCACCGGCGCGTGGTCGAGGAAGCCTGGACGCTGGAGCAGTTCTGCCTGGCACCGGAACTGCGTAACGTGTATAGCCAGTTCTTGTGGGCCTTTCCGCTGCGAGCCCTCGATTTCGTGGGAATTACCGAATATTTCGCAGAAGATTTGCGTGATTTTTCCACACAATTCCTGGGAATAAATGTCGAGCCGCAGGTTGTCAATGCCGCAGAGCTGCCCGCGGGCCCCGAGCAACTGGCGCCGGCGCTGCGCCAGCGGGTGCGTGAATTTCATGCCCAGGACCTCGCGCTGTACCAGTGGGCGCTGCAGAAACGCGAAGCCCGGCGCCTTGCGCAGGGCTGAACGCTACGCCCTTCCCGTCCCTTCCACCGGCGCGGTATAATCCGCGCCCAATGCAACAAAAGGTAATATTTTCATAATGTTAGATGCAATGTATCGAATGTCTGCGGCGCTGCTCATGGCCTGCGTGCTCACCCTGGGGAGTGGCTGCGCTACCGCGCCTGGCAAGCCGGAAACCCTCAGCCCGGCCCAGGTGGCAGCGCTGGAAGATCGCGTGCGCGGGCGCTGGCAGGCGATCATCGACAGGGACTTTGAGGCGGCCTATGAGTTCGCTTCACCTAATTACCGAGCTGTTTTCTCCAAGAGTATGTTTATTCGCAATTTTTCCTATTCGCTGGATTGGCAGTTGACAGCTGTTGAAGTCCTTGCCTATGATGCCGAGGCAGCTGTGGCGAGTGTGGCGGTTCGGGTCATGTCCAAGCCGATCAAACAAACCTCGGTGTCAGCTCAGTTCGGGTTTATGCCTTCAACTGTTCGCGAGCGATGGGTTAGCATCAATGGCGAGTGGTGGCATAGTGCCAGTGGTTGAGAGGGCACGTTGGTTGACAGCTAGCTGCAGTTAGCAATAATAGCGCTAGCAATCTGTACTTTGGTTGTGAAGTAAAAACACATTAGGAGTCTCCTTATGAATGCAAAGTTTAAGCCTCTGGGTCTTGTTGCTGCTGTAGCAGCCGTGACCGCGGGTTACAACGGCGTCGCAAATGCACAGTCTCTGGCTGCTGCGAGCGACCTGGGTAACTTGGCACTGATCCCTTACTACACTGTCCGTGACGGCAACGTCACCGGCGTTCACATCACCAACACGAGCGAAGCTACCCAGGTTGTGAAAGTGCGCCTGCGTCGTGGTACCGACTCTATGGACGCCCTGGACTTCAACCTGATCCTGTCCCCCAAGGACGTATGGACCGGCTTCCTGGCGGCTGAAGGCGAGAATGTTGTCTTCAACACCACCGATAACTCTTGCACCGCGCCCGCAGCGGCCAACGGCAAGTTCACCATGCCCGGTATCTACCGTGCAGACGCTGATGAAGGCTACATCGAAATCATCGGCATGGGTCAGCCCAACAGCGAAACTGCTCCGATCGCGGTTTCTGCCAAGCACGCAGCGACCGGTATCCCGGCTGACTGTGCTGCCGTGCGTGACAACTTCTTCGCTGGCGGTGTAGCTACCACCACCCGCGGTGTTGTAGATGGCGTATCTACCGTGCAGCGTATTTCGTCTGCCGGCACCACGCTGGCACTGAACGAGTACGACGCACCTGAAGACGTGCTGAAAGTCTCTTACTTCATCCGCGATGCGAGCAGCGGTCGTGAATTCGGCAACAGCGCTACGCACATTGCCGGCTTCCTGACCCAGGCAGCGATCACCAACCAGCAGTTTGGTCTGTTCTCTGCCGACCTTCTCGGCTTCGACTACCCCGACCTGAACGGTGGTATTCCTGAGCAGGGCGACCGTGGCCAGTTCTCAACCCTGCGCAGCATCTTGGGTGGTGCGTCTGTGATCAACGACTGGTCCGCCAACGCTGACCTGAACGTGGGTACCGACTGGGTTATCACCTTCCCGGGCCAGTACACCATGCTTGACCTGCCGCACTACTTCGGCTCTTTGCTGACTGCAGGCACGGACGACGCAATCCCCTGTAACGCCGGTGCTCCGCTGGCTGCAGGTGTATTCGCTGGTACCACTGGCGCGTGCGACCACCGTGACATCCCGGCCGTAGCATCGTTTGACGTGTACGATCGTGAAGAGCAGCAGCGTTCACAGCCCGATGGTGAACTGGTTGTTTCTCCGCAGCTTCCCGGCCTGACGGTTCAGACTCTTCTGCCTTTCGAGGTTAACGTCGTGCAGTGGGGCCCTGAAGCCGTACTGGGCAGCGAGAACTCCGATATCACAGTTGCTGTACCGGAAAGCCCCTTCGGTTGGGCTGAGCTGAACGTAACCAGCGCGGCCAGCAAGGTTCAGGCAATCTGTGACGCGACGGCTGATAACGGTCTGCCCGCTGCCAGCCTGGCAAATGGCGCTTCTGGTATCGTTGCCGCGGCAACAGCATACGGCTGTGACTCAACGGGTGTGAATGCTGACGAGATCCCGAAAATTGGCTTCGTAGCTTGGGAGCGTAGCTTCCCCGGCAACCCCGATGCCAACTACGGTCGTATCGTTGAGCACTCTTACGGTAGCGCACCGTAATAGCGTCTTAACGCGCTGTTGTAGTAAAATGAAGGCCGGCACCGCAAGGTGCCGGCTTTTTTATTGCCAGAGGTTTATGCATGTCCCTTACCCGTTTTTTCAGCTGTGCCGCGCTGTTGCTGTGTATCACTGTGGGCGCTGCTGCCGATGATCCGGTCGCCATTGCGGATGGCGAAACCCGTATCAACCGTGCCGAGCTCGAACAGATCATTTCCCGCTGGAGCGCGGAGATGCGCTCTGCGGCCGCCAACGACCTGGGCGACCGCATGGAACTGCTCAACATTGCTTATATGAACAAGCGCCTCGCCGAGTCCGTCGACGGGATGACGCCGGAGACCCACGGTGACGACTACTGGAAACTGCATTTCCAGTTGCAGGGCCTGAAGCGGCGCTTCGCCATCGAGCAGCTTGTAAATTCGATCGAGATCCCCGACATGTCGGCCCTTGCCGAAGAGCGCTATGCGACCGACAAGGACAAGTTTGCCCTGGTGCCTGAAAAGCGCCTGACCTCCCATATTTTGTTCATGTGCCCCCCGGGCCAGTGTGACCGAGAGACGGTTCGGCCGGTGGCCCGTGAAGTACTCGCGAAATTACGTGAAGGCGCCGACTTCGAGGCGCTGGTCGCAGAATATTCCGAGGACCCGGGCTCCCGCGACAAGGGCGGGCGCTTCGAGAAATGGTTCAGCCTGGGTGAAAAGGGCGTAGAGCCCCGCTACACCGGCGGTGCCTTTGACATTGCCGAGGTGGGTGGCTA
>DIAF01000048.1:3696-4066 GCA_002414665.1 Halieaceae bacterium UBA5085 | reverse complement strand
TGTGGAAACCCAGTTTGGTGTACACATCATCCGACTGGACGATATCCAGCCCGAGCACTACCGGACCTTTGAAGAGGTGCGCCCCGCCATTCTGCAAAGCCTGAGAGCGGAGTACCAGAAGTTGGCGGTACAGGATTTTGAAGCTAATCTGATGATCTCGGACGAGGGGTACATCAACGGGGACGTGGTGGACGAGCTCCTGGCCCCCTACAAAGCGACGCCCTGACAGGGGTCGTGCAGTTTGAAATCGGCTGCAGGCACAATGCCTCCCGCTAGTCCTTTGTCCGACCCGCCGGTGCTGCTGTTCGTGGTGGGGATGCACCGCTCCGGCACCTCGGCGCTGTGCGCCGCCCTGCACGCCTGCGGTGCG
>DIAF01000048.1:3323-3514 GCA_002414665.1 Halieaceae bacterium UBA5085 | reverse complement strand
CCGCCCTGCACGCCTGCGGTGCGACCTTCGGCAACCGCTTGCTCGCCCCCATGGCCGGCGTGAACGACGAGGGTTTCTGGGAGGATATCGATGTCGTCGCGGCCAACGAGGCATTGCTGGCGGCGGCGGAAATGCGCTGGTATGCAGTGTCCCGGAGCGACGAGTACCGGTGGCCCGAGGAGGCGCTGAAG
>DIAF01000048.1:2236-3173 GCA_002414665.1 Halieaceae bacterium UBA5085 | reverse complement strand
GGTGGCCCGAGGAGGCGCTGAAGTGCTTTCAGGCCTGTGCTCAAGCCATACTCCAGCGCGGCTTCGGCAGTGGCCCTGTGCAAGTAATCAAGGACCCGCGCCTGTGCATTACCTTGCCGCTCTGGTTGCATGCCTGTGCTGACCTGGGCTTGAACGCACAGGTGTGCATCGCAAGCCGTGCGCCGCTCGAGGTGGCGCAATCCCTGCAGCGGCGGGATGGTTTTCCGCTGGGTTACGGACTGCGGCTTGATCTGGAATACCGCAGGGCGCTGGATGCGGCCACCCCGCCGTGTTCACACACGGTCAGTTTTCCGGAGCTCCTGCAGGACGCGCCAGCGGTCATGTCGCGGCTGGCGACACAGCTTCCCCTGCAGGTAGGCGAGGGTGCGGTCGCTGCCGCTGTGAGGCGCGACCTGCGGCACCACAGTGCGTCGGGCGCCGTCGCGTCGGGCGCCGTTGCGTCGGGCGCCCCCAATCTGCTGGAGCAGCCTGTGATTGCCGCGAGTGAACTGACGGCCCTGGCGTCGGCAATCGAGCAGCAGTTCCCCGTTGCGGCCTTGCTGTCTGAGTGGGCCGAGGGCTTTGTCGCGCGCGGCACACAGTTGACCGACCTCGGTGAGTCGCACAGTCGTGCCCTCGCGACTATCGCGGAGCGCGATGAGCAAATTGCCGACCTGGACCACAGACTGCAGGAAACCGGTGCCTGGCTGGAGCGCGCCCTGGCGACTGTTGAAGAGCGCGATGGGCAGGTGGCAGAGCTGGACCGCAGGTTGGCAGAGATTGGTGACATGCACAGCCATGCGCTGCAGGTGATTGCCGGGAAGGATCGTGAAATTACCGACAAGGATAGTGAGATCGCCGAAATCTATGCCACCCCGGTGGTCGGTCGCATTCTGCGCCGGGTGCACCGCAAGCGTGTGCAGTAGCCCGGGCGAAC
>DIAF01000048.1:1696-2055 GCA_002414665.1 Halieaceae bacterium UBA5085 | reverse complement strand
CGTGTGCAGTAGCCCGGGCGAACAACGCATGGCGGTCAACAGGAGTGAGCGTGCGCAGCGTTGATATTGTGGTGCCGGTCTATACCGGTGTGGAAGAGACAAGACGTTGCCTGGAAACCGCGCTGGCGACGGCGGACCCTGCCTGGGCGCGGCTGGTGGTGGTGAACGACGGTTCGCCCGACCCTGAAATCTCCGCCCTGTTGCGTGATTTCGCAGGGCAGCATGACGGCGTCGTGCTGCTCGAAAACGCCCAGAATCTGGGTTTTGTCGCGACGGCCAATCGGGGCATGCAGTACGATGCGGAACGCGATGTCGTGCTGCTGAACAGTGATGTCGAAGTGGCCAACGATTGGCTGCAT
>DIAF01000048.1:1345-1571 GCA_002414665.1 Halieaceae bacterium UBA5085 | reverse complement strand
AAGTGGCCAACGATTGGCTGCATCGCCTCCGGGACGCGGCCTACCACCATCCCCGGGCAGGCAGTCTCACGCCCTTCGCCAACAATGCCACCATCTGCAGTTTTCCCAATTTCTGCAAGGACAATGCGCTGCTGTTCGGTCTCGGTGTCGCAGAGATCGACCGGGTGTTTGCGGAGCAGTTCAGCGCGGCTGATGCCTTCGAGGTGCCCACCGGCGTGGGCTGCTG
>DIAF01000048.1:620-1176 GCA_002414665.1 Halieaceae bacterium UBA5085 | reverse complement strand
GTGGGCTGCTGCATGTACCTGCGGCGGGATTGCCTGAACGAGGTTGGTCTCTTCGATGTGGAAACCTTTGGCCGCGGCTACGGTGAAGAGAACGACTGGTGCCAGCGCGCGCAGCGTGCCGGCTGGCGCAATCTGCACCTCGCCAACTGCTTTGTCTACCACAAGGGTGGAGTGAGCTTCGCCGATGAGCAAACGCCGCGCGTTGCCAGGGCCATGGCGTTGCTGGATGAGCGCTACCCGCGGTATCACGCGGATATTCAGGCCTTCATTGCTCGTGATCCCGCACGCGGAGCTCGTACCGGCGCCCTGCTGGCCCTGCTGGCCGCGCAGCAGCGACCCAAGATCCTGTGTCTGTCGCATAAACTGGGTGGTGGCGCACAGCAGCATGTTGACGAATTGGCCCGCCTGTACGCGGCCGATGCCCTGTTCGTGCAGCTGACGCCCGCGCTGGAGGGGAAAACCGTCGCATTGAGTGTCTTTGACGCAGGTGTGCGCCTGGCAGACGGCCTGCACTTTTCGGTGGACGGCGAGTTCGATACGCTGGTTGCCCTGCTGC
>DIAF01000048.1:0-482 GCA_002414665.1 Halieaceae bacterium UBA5085 | reverse complement strand
CGACCTGGGTATCGGCAGGGTACATTTCCACCACACCATGGGGCTGCACCCACGGCTGTGGGTGCTCGCCAGTGCCCTGGGTTGCAGCCACGACCTCACCATCCACGACTACTATCTGCTCAACGGCAACCCGACCCTCACGGATGCGGATGCGCGTTTTGTCGGTGACAATGTCAGCGATTTTGACCAGCGCTGCGCCGGGCACTATCCGCTGCCGGACGGCGTCTCCGCCGAGCAGTGGCGTGCCAGCCAGGCGCTGCTGATTGAGCAGGCTGAACGCGTGATTTTCCCGTCTGCCGATTGCGCCGCGCGTTTCCAGAGGTTCTTCCCGGTGCGTAACGCCGTGACGGCCTGGCATCCGGATTTTCTCGCCTCACAGCCTTACCCGCAGCCGGTCTGGCGGCACGTGCCGTCGAGGCCGTTGAAGGTGCTGGTGGTGGGGGCAATCAGTCGAGAGAAGGGCGCTGATGTGCTGGAGTCGG
>DIAF01000006.1:175520-177262 GCA_002414665.1 Halieaceae bacterium UBA5085 | reverse complement strand
GTACTTACCTTCCTAAATACACATTATGGAAAGCTTTTCATAACGTGTATTGCGGTGCCTGACATAGCGCGTCATGGGTCGACCGGGTTTTCGCTGGTGCCGGACGGGCCAGCGCCAGATCATCGGATCATCCCCAAGCAACCCGGTACCCACCATGTCTCTCAATACTCTCCTGCTACAAGAATCACGCGCCGCCCTGACGGGCCTGGCCGCATTACTGCTGCTGCACGGTTCATACGCCAGCGCGCAGACACTGGTGGTTGATCGCTACACCGTGCTGGCTGCCACGCCGACAGCGGCCGAACAGGATTTACTGGGCGGTATCGACCGGATCACGTTCCCGATGGACGTGGTGACCGTCGGCGATGCACTGGCTGCTGCCCTGGAAAGCTCCGGCTATCGCCTCGCGGTCTCAGCCAAAAGTGATGCCAGCCGCGAGATCCTGATGCCCCTGCCCCTGCCCAACGCACACCGCACCCTCGGTCCGATGCCCCTGCGGCTGGCGCTGCAAACCCTCGCCGGTCCCGCTTGGCGTCTGCTGGAAGATCCCCTACACCGTCTAGTGGCGTTTGAACGCTGCCCGGCCTTTGCTGAGGAACTCCCGTCATGGTCGATGTGATTCTGGTGATGATGTTGTTGGTGGCCGGGCTGTCGCTGGAGAAGGGTGATGCCGAGACTGCAGGGAGAGCTATGCGTGAATCAACCGCCGCGGCGTCTGCTGACGCTGCAGCCGGAAGGGCAGACTCCACACCCTGCGCGACAGTTTCTCCGCGCTTTCGCGACCTGGGCAGCCACGATGCCGTGGTGAACCCGAATGGCCGCCAAGACCAAGGTCATCCCGATGGGATCTAGCACAGGATCCTGGCGGCCGCTGATAGTGTTAATGGGAGTGTTGTTCGCGCCAGTCACGGCCGCCGCTGTACCAGCGACCGACTCAAGCACGCTGTCTCAATCTGAACAGGCGACCACCGAACTGACGGCTCTGGAGCGAGCGCGGGCCGAGCACTGGGCCCTCACTTCTGAGGAGTGGCAGCGCTACCGGCTTCTTATGAACGGGATTCGCGGCAGCATCAGTCCCACGACTCTGTCCCCGATAGAAGCCCTCGGAATCCACGCGCGCGATGCCAGCGAGCGGCGTCACTTTGCGGAGCGCTGGGCCGCCCTGATGGTGGAGGATGCTGAGCGCATTCTGGCGTTCCAGCAGGCCTATGATGGAGCCATCACACGCCTGGTGGGCGAGCAACCCCTGATCGACCGGTCGCTTTTGCCGGTAAAGCAACCGAGCCAATCTCCCCTCGCCCGTACCGATCGGGTTCTGCTGTTTGTTCGACCCGAGTGCGCCGCCTGTGAGGCGGTGCTCGCACGCCTGCTGGCCCGCCTGGATACCATCGCGGGGCTGGACATCTATCTGTCCGGTCTCGCTCCGGGTGATGAGCAGGCCATCCGCGAGTGGGCGGTGGCTCAGGGCGTAGACCCCGACTGGGTACGACAGCGCAGGGTGACACTCAATTTTGAGTCGGGGGTTTTAGCGAGCATGGCCCCCGGCGAGGTGAACCTGCCCTATCTGTTGCGCCGCCGCGGCGAGACGCTGACCCCGCTGACCGGGTCTGCCCTGTGATCGTGCCGGGCAGCGCGTCGGTCGCACTGTTGCTCACACTGGCAGGCGTCGCCGTGGTCGCGGCACCATCCGAACCCGACGCGGAAGCTAAGCGTGCGCAGCAGGTGGTGCCGCCCGGCTACCG
>DIAF01000006.1:47083-175393 GCA_002414665.1 Halieaceae bacterium UBA5085 | reverse complement strand
CATACGGCCCTGGCCCTGGACCCTGAACATCCGCGGCGAGGGTCGCTATTATCCGTCCCATCGCGCCGCGGCGGCAGCGCTTGCGGCGACGGTGCACAGTGGTGAGACCGCGGTGGATGTCGGGATCATGCAGATCCACTGGCACTTCCACCATGCGGCGCTGGGCGGTATCCGCCGGGCCCTGGACCCCTGCCACAACCTGCGGGTGGGGGCGGACATTCTGGCCCAGTGCTACCAGCAAAGCCGGGAGTGGTGGTCCGCCGCCGGCTGCTACCATGCGCCCAACAATGCCACTCTGTCGCGGCGTTACCAGGCGCGTGTGCAGCAGCACTGGCGCACCGTGGTACAGGACCCCTGAGGTGCGCCGCAGGTGGTGGCTGTATCCCTTCTGGCTCCTGATGGCATTACTATCTCCAGGTGTCCGGGCGGAGCTGGTTGTTTTAACTGACAACGGCCAGACCTATCCGCTGGCCCCGTTTCTGGGCGTGCTGAGACCGCCAGACGCGCCCCCCTCGGCACCGGCAGTGCCGGACCTGGGCGCCGCCGACCCCACCCGGCTGCTGCCACTGCGCTCCCCGGGACTGACCCCGGGGCCGGTTCCCCTGAGGCCGCTGCCCGCACTTTACCAGGGCACGCTCACGCGCCCGGTCTTTGTGGTGGGCGCCGGTCCATTGTCGCAGACCTGGCTGCGGCAACACCGATCTCTTCTGCTTTCCCTGGGTGCAGTAGGGCTGCTGGTGCAGGCCGAGACCCCGGAGGACCTGCACACCATGGCCGCGATTGCCGCGGGTCTGCCGCTCCTGCCTGCTTCCGCCACCGATCTGATAGACACCCTGGCATTGACCCATATCCCGGTCCTGATCTCCCGGCACGGCATTGAGCAGTGAGCGTCCGTCCGGTCGAGGCACTCCTGCGGCCCCCGGTGGAACTCTGGTCGGCCCTGGTGGCGGTGGCGACCGGCGGCGTGGCCCTGCTGGCACCCTGGGCGCTGATGATGCCGCCGGGCATTGCCACGCTGGCCGCCAGTGCCCTGTTTTTGCTGGCAGGAATACGCACCCGGCAGGCCTGGCGGGTGCTGCGGTACCAGCGCAATATGCGCCGCCTTCCGTTGTACCGGATGCGGGCGGAGCGTATTCCGGTGAGTCGCCACAAGCTGTTTCTGGGGCGCGGCTTTCGCTGGACCCAGCGCCACACCCAGCGCCTGCGCGACACCCTGCGTCCTGAGGTGCAGCACTATGTGCAGGCCGGTGCACTCTACCGATGGGCGCGCCGTAAGGAAGTGCAGTGGGAATCAACGCCTGTCCTGAAAACCCTCGCCGGGTACCTGCGACAGCCGCGCTGGTGGAATCCGCTGAAGCCGCAGCCACCGGTGGGCGGTATGCCGGCCCTGCATGCGGTGGAGCCCGATGAGGAGGATGCCTGGATGGATCTCGGTGAGCGGGTTGGCCACCTGCTGGTACTGGGCACCACCCGGGTCGGCAAAACACGCTTGGCCGAGCTGCTGGTCACCCAGGACATCCACCGGGGGGATGTGGTGATCGTGTTTGATCCCAAGGGGGATGCCGATCTGCTGCGGCGCATCTATGCCGAGGCCCAACGGGCTGGGCGGGCCGATGCCTTTTATCTGTTTCATCTGGGCTTCCCGGAGATCTCCGCCCGCTACAACGCGATTGGGAGTTTTTCCAGGATCACCGAGGTCGCCACCCGGATTGCCAATCAGCTGCCCAGCGAAGGCAACTCAGCCGCGTTCAAGGAATTCGCCTGGCGCTTCGTCAACATCGTCGCCAGGGCGCTGGTCGCACTGCAGCGGCGCCCGGACTATCAGCAGATCCGCCGCTACATTAATGACATTGAACCGCTGTTTGTCGAGTACGCCCGACACTACCTCGCGATGCACGGCCCGGAGGGCTGGTCCGATGCGGTCGACGACATCGCCGAAAAAATCAGTGAGCGCAACCTCGCAGCCGCGCTGCGGGGTCGCGATCGGGAGGCCATCGCCCTGATGCGCTACCTGCAGGCACAGGATCTGTATGATCCGGTGCTGGAAGGCCTGGTGTCCGCCTTCAAATACGACAAGACCTATTTTGACAAGATCGTAAGCTCCGTCGGTCCCCTGATGGAAAAGCTCACCACCGGATCGATCGCGGCGCTGATCTCCCCGGACTATCTGGATGAACAGGATCCGCGGCCGATCTTTGAATGGCTGAACGTCATCCAGCGCAAGGGCATCGTCTATGTAGGGCTGGATGCGCTGACCGATACCACCGTTGCCAGTGCGGTGGGCAATGCCATGTTCGCCGACCTGGTGTCGGTGGCGGGGCACATTTACAAGCATGGTGTGCCCGGCGCGGAGGCGGGGAGTGTGCCTACCATCTCCCTGCACGCCGATGAATTCAATGAGTTGATCGGGGATGAATTCGTGCCCCTGCTCAACAAGGCGGGGGGAGCAGGGTTCCAGGTCACGGCCTATACCCAGACCTGGTCGGATGTGGAGGCGCGCATTGGCAATCGCGCCAAGGCGGGCCAGGTGGCGGGGAACTTCAATACCCTGATCATGCTGCGGGTAAAAGAGCTGGCCACCGCCGAAATGTTGACCGACCAGCTGCCCCGGGTGGAGGTGGTCACGCTGATGAGTGTGTCGGGTGTGGATGACTCCTCCGATCCCACCTCGGGTGTGGATTTCAAATCCCGCAATGAAGACCGCATCAGTGTGTCGGAGGTGCCGATGCTTACCCCGGCGGATCTGGTCCGCCTGCCCAAAGGTCAGGCGTTCGCCCTGCTGGAAGGCGGGCGCCTGTGGAAACTCCGCATGCCGCTGCCCGACGACCGCGCGGATGCCGCTCTGCCACCGAGTCTGGCAGCCATGGCGGAAGGCATGCAGCGCCGCTATGTGACCAATGAGCACTGGTACCGCACCACTGATCGCTGGTGGCTTGCGGGTCCGGACTCGGATAACCCAGCGCGGGACGGCCGTCACCGCGATGGCTGAGCGCATTGGTGCGCACCCTGCGCAGAACGCGCAGCAAGGCGCTTTGACACGACTGCTTGTTCGTCTGAGCCAGGCCGTCTACTGGTTGCTGTTCGCGCTGCTGTTTTCCATTGTGCTGGAATGGCTGGGAATGGTTTTCTGGTGGCCGGAACAGGGCCTGCAGCACAGTCGGGACATGCTGGCCGCGGAGCTGGGATATCTGCAGATAGACTTCCGCCGCAGTCTGGTGAGTGCCGATCCGGCACGCTTTGCCCAGACGGTGGCGGACAAGACCTATGTCGCGCTGTTTGAATGGACCCGGCTGGTGGATGTCCTCGGCTGGCTTGGCACGCCAACCGCGGTGGGGGAGAGTGGCCTTCGGGTCCGGCTGCACCGGTTGTACCAGCCGCTTGCCCAGTTCATCCTTGCGGCCCTGCAGATCACCCAGGTCTTCGCTCTACGTCTGGCCATTCTGCTGCTGGCCACACCGGTCTTCCTGCTGTTTGGTGTGATGGCTCTGGTGGACGGCCTAGTCCGCCGCGATCTGCGACGCTGGGGCGGGGGACGCGAAAGCTCCTTCATCTACCACTGGTCCAAGCGCTCGGTGCTGCCGCTGTTGGTCACAGCCTGGGTCATCTACCTCGCGCTGCCGTTCAGTCTTCACCCGAGCTGGGTCATACTGCCCTTTGCCACACTGTTCGCCCTCAGCATCGCCATCACCGCAAATGCGTTCAAGAAATACCTGTAGTGAAAATATCAGGTGAATACACGCCGGCTGGTCATGATTCGGCACGACATGAGGGATGCAGCCGACGAACTCTAAGGCCGCCCGTAGGGACGGCATTGAGTTGGTTAGCCGCTATTCCACGGGGGCAAATACCGGACCTCGGCCTAAATTCGGCACCAGTTCGGCGTACAGAGACTTTCGCCCGACTATGACCGCAAGCATCGGTCGCCCATCTCGACGTTTCGCTGATAAGCGCCTCCATTCCGATATGTCGAGATCAGAGGGATGAGGATCATCCTCCGGATGTGTGTGCCATTCGCCCAGATAGCGGACGATTCCGTGACTCGCAGTCCATCGAGCCAGGGCAATGGTCTCATGGCCAAATGGCATCCGCTCAAACAAGTAGCGGAATCGCTTGTCCCATGTCGTGGGAGTAGTTGCCTGCTCGATAATCATGTGGACTCCATGAACGGAACCGAGCAGGAGTCCGCCAGCTTCACAGTCGGTATCACTGACCTGGACATAGCGGCAGAAAGTCTCCAGAGTGGACTCCGAGAAATGCAGTAAAGCCCTCCTATCGGTAGTAGCCCAGGAGTTCATGAACCGCATATGGGGCAATCCCGGTCTATCAGCGGATCGCAATCGGGCGTGGCACTCTGATGTGTGTGGTCAATCAGTCTAGTCCGGAGTGCTGGGGAATAAACGCCGTTGACCCAGTCGAGTGTCATCTCGGCGCCTAGGCTAGCAGCCTGTACCGACACCGATGCCGGGAAAGGCACGTACAAACCTTCGCATCCATGTCCCGCCAAAATGGCAGGAAGAGAATCAACGGTGGAGCGGAGCTCACCTCTTCTGTTGCTGTGCCAAAGACATCGGTAGCACGCACCCGATGCATGTGGCCTCAGGAGTGCACGGACGGTGGTTCCCGGCCCCTCGATCCAGACCGAAAGCATAGGCATCGGAGCCGGATAGTGGCCACTTAGCCAATGCCCGAGAGATTCTTCGCCGGTGGCATCTATGAGCAGGTCCAGCTCCCCTAGTTGCGCTTGCCTGACATCTATCGGAAGTGCACGAACCGCGGCACCTGGTGCCAAGCGCTTGAGCTCCTTCGCCATGGCCTCTGCTTTGTTCAAAAGCAAGTCCGGAAACCCCAGGCGATGACGCCCGATGTTTTGCGGGAAAAGGCTGTCAAAATCTACTAACGTGAGTTTTCCGCCGCACGTCCCCGCGCCGGACTTAACCAGCATATCCGCCAGATATCCGCCAATTGTGCCGCATCCCACAACGGCTAGGTTCTTACCTGCAAGCGTCTTTGATTTTGGCACGTTCCGCTCAGCGATGTACCGATCGTCGATTCTCACTACTGAGATGGGCATCACCTCCAACCCATAGGTCGAATCCCTGCGATTCGCGTGCTTGTTCTTTTGGACCGGAGGTTGGCGGTCATAGAGAACCGCAAAAGCATACGTCATCAACGGAGATTCGATGACGATCAGTACACCGTTGGCCTTCTTCCTTTCCCCTTCCTTGATACGCTTGTGAATCTTGCGCCGGCAGCGAGGATCAAGGGTGCCTTGCCATGCCAAGATATCCCCAACTGTTTTGGGCGGCCAATGGCTGGTCAGAGGTCGGGGTTGAGCGACAGTCTTGACCCGGTAAGTCAGCACCGTTTTATCGCTGGCCTGGTAGCCGAGCGACTTCAGCTTCTCAGTTGTCCGATCTACGTTGTCGCTGATGAACCACAGTGTACTCCCATCGGCCTGCGCGACTATACAGTGCTGCCGACCTAGGTCTGCGCCCTGCATGTCCACGAAGCAAAGCCCGCCAGGCCAATAAGCGAAGAATTCTTCCGCAAGATCTTCAACCATCTCTCCTTTCAAGATTTTCTCGAACACGACGGCCGCGTGCTGTAGGCACGCAAGTGATTGTCCGACGGGATCGTAGATGTCCAGAACGACCGTACCCTTGGCGAGATAGCAAAGCCCGCCATCCGCGCCAAGATGAGGGACCGCTGCGGGCAGATCAGGCGGGATTTCCAGCAGCCGGATGCGAGGCAAGTCGAAGAGCGTAGGGTCGAGCTGAATCTCACACGGAAAGCCCTTGTCCGATTGGGGTGGGGTCAACCGTCCGTGCAGCCTGAACCAGCCGTCATCCGCTTTGCCAACAAACACGAAGCCTCGCTGCCCGAAGGCCTCGATCACGTCTGTGACCGATGTGGTGCTGCTCATCCAGCCTTCGTTCGACCGACTAGTTCGCTTGGACCGGGCGTCGCGGGTGCCGCGGCAATGGTGGCGGCGAGGGATACCACCTTTACCCGATCCGGTTCGTTCGGAAAGCGAGGGCCGAATTCGCCCTGCATCCAAATGCAGGCTTGTGAAGGGCTGCCAGCGTCGGTGGCTCCGCGAAGCACTTTCTCAAGTTCTTCAAACGACCTTGCCGCTTCTTCGACTCCGGATTTGCCAAGCCGCTCCGTGAACGACTCGGACTCATCCACGGGGTTGTTGACGCCCGCCCGCAACCGGGCTGGCAGTGCCGCGACGACATCCAGCAAGGCGAGATCATCCCGCCGCTCGCGCTTCTCAAACAGCGGGGCCGAAGCGGCCATCAACAGGATCGAAGCGGGCCCACCACTGGGCCACCTCCAATCACGGAAGGCCTTCAGGTAGCGCACCACGCGGCGGAACTGTTCCCCCTTGGCCTCTACTTCACCCAGGAACCACTCTTTCACAGGCCTCGGATCGGACGACATCCAATTGCATTCACGGTGGGCCAGCAGAACTCTGTCAGCAGGTAATGCTGTCCAGGCATCACGCTCCGCCTTGTTCACCGCATCCGTCAGCGAGTCAAAGCCATATCGCTCCATCGAAGCTTTGAAGAGCGTCTCAAACTCCTCGTCTGGAATGGCGTACAAAGGAATATCAATGTGGGCATACGAAGCAATAACGATGCGGATGCACGTCGGCTTGTCGGTGACGAGCGTCCAGCCCCGTTCATCGATCAGTGGCTTCAAAGCTTTTTCCGCGGCGGCAAAGAACACCGTCGCCGCGATGCTAGGGCGCTTTGTCTGTGAGACGAAACTCAATGGCAGATAGCAACCATCATCGATATCTGCCTGCTGTGGGTGTTGTGCCGGCGAGTTCAGCGTCTTGTATGCCCACGACCCTTGCGTAAAGAAGCGCGGCTGCGGCGCGGCCTCGGTGTAGCCGCTCGCCCGCAGGAAGCTGGGGACGCCGGTGCGCAGGCAGTTCCTGACATCGGTGCGTGCGCTGGCGATCCAGGTGCGTTGATCAGGCGTCAGGTCCAGCTGGTTATGCATGCAGGATTCGTCATCAACGGTGGTGAAGAAAAGTGGGCTTAGGTTCAGCATGTGGCCTCGGGAACATTTCTGTTGGGGCCGTGATAGAAGATCGGTGCGCCGGCCTGGTGCGCTCGAAACGGTTGGAAAAGAGGATCGCCGAGTGCACGCTGTACCGCGTGATTGCCGCGATCCTTGAGGGTATTCGTGGCGCCGATGGAAACCCTATCCAACGCCTTGACATCCTTGCTCTGATCAGGTGTCGCCTTGTCGTCGATCTGGAAGTAGTTATTCTCCAGCAGCTGCCGTAGCATGTAATCCACCGACGACTCCTGAGCGGAGATCACGAGGTCGAAGAGTCCTCCCCGCCACTTCCCGAATCCGCGGTCAAGGCTGGCGCCGCCGCGGACGGTTGCCCCGATGGTCATCGTGCCGATTGAGAGAACCCGAATCAGCGGATTCTGGTTCGGTGCCAGGAACGTCTTGACTTCGTGCAACCCGAACAGGCCGGGGGCGTTGCCAACCAGCCCCCCATCCGCGAAGACACCGCGGTCGTTGCGTGCCAGAGGAAAGTAGACGGGCGCGGCAGCGGTCGCCAACGCGACATCGACGATTTTCATCCGGTGATCGAGCTCAAAGGAAGGATGGTGTGGTGTTTTGAAGAACTGCCCCCGACCCGTCGAGCAGTTGACGGCCGGCACGAGAACACGATGCCTCAGGTCGCCGATCATGGTCCCTTGGAAGCGCTCGGTCAGCACTTCTCGTAATCCCGCTGAGTCATGCTTTGCGGTCAGCCAGAATCCTAGAATCCGCCGCGGCAGGCTGCGGCAACCAAAGATGCGGCTACCTTCGTCTTCGAATAATGCCTTGAGTTCGCTCGCTGGAATCTCCGCTGCCAGCCCCAAAGCTAACATCCCTCCTGCCGATGTGCCGCAAATCAGATCAAAATGCGAAGCGATAGGACGACCCAGTACGGCTTCAAGTTCGGCAAGAACCGTCGCCGTATAAAGGCTGCGATATCCTCCTCCTGACAGGGCGAGCACATGATAGGTTGGGATGTCTGTCATATTGTCTCAGCCTTTCGGGGGAAAGGGATCATTGCCATGGCTATCCTTGTCGCGGATACGTCCATCTGGACGATGGATAACGAGTTCGGACTTCTGGTTGCGTGCAATATCCCGCGCAGCGTTTATTGCCTGCTGCTGCGTGTCGTGCACAGAGGTTGCCCGCTGGCTGCCAGCACCCTTGACGGCCCAACCGTTTTGATGAGGAACAACATGTTGATTTTTTCTGGCCATGATGGTTCTCCTGCAGTGGAACTATTGAAGTCCCAGCCAGTCGGCTGGGTTGTCAATGGCCTCCTGTTGTAGCACAATGCGTTGCTCCTTCAGACAACAGAAAGGCCAAGCCAAAATAAACTGAAGTAGTTGTAAAACCTAATAACGTTGTTTGTATAGACAACAGCATATCAGAGTTGACGCCTGCCTGCAAATACACCGGTGGGTGCCATTGAAAGCAACGGGTTGGGGCGGAGTCGCGTAGCCGTCTCCCTTTCCGCAACCGCGAGGAGAAGAACGGATGACTCAAACAGGCTTGGGTGTCGCCCTTAAGACGCTGCGCGAACGTAGAACCCTTTCGCTACGGGAGATCGGCCAACTCTCTTCGGTGGATCATGCTTATGTCCACCGCTTGGAATCGGGCGAGAAGACCAATCCGTCGCCAGATCTAGTCGAAAAGCTACTTAGGGTTCTCAAACCTGGAGAGAGAGATGCCTCGCTGGTGATGTGGCTTGTTAAGCATGCGGAGGCTGATCCCCGTCTTGTCGAATTCGTGTTACAAGACCCCTCCATCAGCATTGATGTCTTTTCGACAGCAGCGGGCATGAGGCATCGAGGAAATACGAGGCCAGACCCCGCAACGCTGATTGCCCGAATAGAGAAGATATTCAAGGATGATGACGAGGACGACTGAACATGGATGAGATGCATGTCAGACAGAGAGCACGAGCCTTTGTTGCGGAGGTCGATATGTCCGACATCCGAACGGACCTGACGCCCTATGTCATAGCAGTCAACGCCAAGGTCAGGGAAGAGGAGCTTGGTGATGGGGAGTCCGGTTACACAATTACCAAGCCGAACGGGAAGCACATCATTACGGTGAACTCGCTGGAAACGGAAGAGCGTCAGCGATTTACGATCTGCCATGAGATAGCGCATATCGTGCTTGATCTGGAGTCGAGTCACGAAGAAGTGCCATCCTGGTCCTATGCCAAACGACACCCGAACGAAATTGCCTGTGACACCTTCGCTGCCGAATTGCTGATGCCGTACCAGCAATGGCTCTCCGCTGTGCCCAAGGAAGAGCCCTCCTTGGATCTCATTCACCAAATGGCCGACCTTTTTGGCACATCATTCCCTGCAGCGGCGTCAAGGTTCGCCAGTCTCAGCGATTTGCCGTGTGCGTTCGTCACCATGGAGCGTGGTGCAGTGCGATATGCCGCACGCTCTACGGCATTGCGGCAAGCAGGAGCCTGGATACCTGCCAGGTCGGTAATTCCAGCAGGCTCCGTGGCTCACCGAATCCGCTCTTCAGGGGATAGCGCCACTGAGACGGGGGAAGTTTCGCAGGACGTCTGGTTCGACAACTGGGAAAAGGGGCTTCCCCTATACGAGATCTCCAGACACTACGCGCGGACCGATACCACCACCTCGCTGTTATGGTTCGACAGCGACGATCTGCCTGAGGTCGAAGTCAACCGTTTCGGTGCACGCATCGATGACGATGGCGGTTTGGCTGAACTCACGGGACAACTGCCGTGGCCAGGGCGTAGTAAGCGCCGTTAACAAAGGCCTCTGGTCTGCCACTCGTCTTACATCCTGCGCGGGAGATCGGCTCTGCGTGCTGAAATCACGCTGAAACAAGAAAACCCCGCCACCCCTTGACTGGGTTGTTCATAGCGACGGAGCCCGCGTTTCATCACCATCTCCCCACACACTACCGTGCGGGACGACATGCTCATGACAGGACACCGACTTGCCACGGCCACACTGTTGGCGCTGACTTTCATCGCACCGGGCTCCTGGGCTGATGCCGACGCCGAGCGCGCCATGCTCGCCCGTCTGCTCCACGAGATCGCACTCCTCGAATCCCTGATTGCGAGCAGCGAGGCCGAGGCGGACCCCGACGCCCGTATTCATTTCCAGTATGACTGGCTGCGCCAGGATCTGGAGCGGGTGCGCGCGGGTATCCAGGCGCACCTCGATGCCCCGCGGAATACGCCGCGCCCGGTGCCGCCGCTGCGCGGTGACTACCGGCAGTGATTGATGACACCGGCACAGACAGCGGCCTTCGAGGCCGGATCCGGCGCGACACCGGCAGCGCTTCTGCTCGCCATCGCCAGCGTGGTGCTGATCCTCGCGTTTATCTGGGTGATCTGGATCACCGTAGGCAGCTTCCGGGCCTGGCAGGACGGCCAGGCCAGCGTGTTCGACCTGCTCTGGGCAACCCTGCGCGCGAGCATCGTGTTGCTGGTCCTCGGCTTCTACCTGCGCTGAGCCTGGCGGTGTCCTTCCACTCTCATTCTTTTCCCACCTCGGAACACTGTATCCGCGCACTGTTGCGCCCATTCGGAGAACGCACCATGACCACACCCCGTCACCCTTCACGTTTTGCCGTCCTCGCGACCGCAGTCTGCCTGTCCCATCCATCCGCCTGGGCGGTGTTACCGACCCCGGTGGCACCCAGTACCGCGCCCGCCGCCGGAGACTGGATCGGCCTGATTGAAGGCTATATCAAGGACGGCGGCCTGGTCCTTGGCCTGGCGATTGCCGTGCTGGGCTTTCTCTGGGTCGCCTACCTGGCCTTCGCCAAGTTCAATGAAGCCCGTCAGGGCAAGGCCGAATGGGCCGAGGTCGGCGTGCTGGGGATTGTCGGCGCCATCGTGCTGATCTTCGCCAGCTACCTGCTTACCGAAGCGGCCGGTGTGATCTGAGTGGCACCCCTGGAAAGCCAGGACGTCCTCGCGGACCGGCTCAATGCGGAGCCGGTCATTTTTCGAGGCTGCTCCGCCAGCGAGTTGGGTGTCATCGTCGCCCTGGCTGCCGTGGTCTGGCTGCCACTCAGCCTGCTGCTGGCCTGGCTGGGTGGGGCGGTGACCATGGGCTTTGGTTTTGCGGGGATCGGCATTGTCGCCACGGTGCTCGGGGCCGCCAGTTTTTTTCAGCGCCTCAAACGCAATTGTCCCGATGGCTACTACCAGCAGCGCTGCGCGCTGTGGCTGGACCATAAAGGCCTTAAACGCGCACCGTTCATCAGCCGCAGCGGGACCTGGGATATCGGCAGGAGAGGGCATGTCACGCTACCGCTTCGCCATCGATAATGTCCAGGCCCACCTGCGCTCCCTGTGGCTGATCATCGGTCTGCAGATAATGGTGATTGCCGCGCTCTGCTACGGCTGGAGCCGGGCGCCCGAGCATCTGACGGTGCACATCCCGCCGGACCTGCGCTCCGGGGCCGTGCAGCACCACACCGAAGTACCCGCCGCCTCGGTCTACGCCTTCGCGTTCTACCTGTTTCAGCAGCTCAACCGCTGGCCGGAGGACGGCAGCCGCGATTACGGCCGCGCCATTTTTCGGATCGCCCCCTATGTCACACCCCGCTACCGCGCCGAGCTGCTGGCCAATCTGGACGAGAAGGGCCGCCGGGGTGAGCTTGCCTACCGCGTGCGCGCGCTGCAGGGCATCCCCGGCCTGGGTTATTCCGAAAACCGGGTCGACATTCTCGATAGCCAGACCTGGCAGGTCTGGCTGGATCTCGAACTGCTGGAGTCGGTTAAGGGCATGACCGTCAAGCGTACCCGGATCCGCTACCCCCTGCGGGTCGTGCGCTACGCCGTCGACCCGGAAGCCAATCCCTGGGGACTGGCCCTGGATGGTTTTGGGGCCGACGGCCCCCGTCGCCTCACCGACGCTGATCTTCTAGGGGGGGAACCCGCTCATGCAATCCAATAGTTTTCAAGGATCCTCCGTGTCCCGAATGGTTTTTCTTACCGCCATTATCTCGCTGTGTGGACTGCTACTGTTCAGCACCACGGCAGCCGCCGCACTGGACCCCGCCGAGCGTATCGTCTGGCGTAAAACCCCGATTACGCTGGAGCTCGGCGTTGGCCAGGAGCGCATGGTCCACTTCCCCGGCCCGGTGAGCGTGGGGATTCCGGGCGCCCTGCAGCATCGGCTGCGCATCCAGAGCAGTGGCGGCACCGTCTACTGGCTGGCCCAGCAGGCCTTTCCGCCAACCCGGATCCTGGTGCGGTCGCTGGATGACGGCCTGGTCTACCTTTTGGATGTGGCTGCGGCCCCGGAAGGCGGCAATGCCGCGCCGATGGAGATCAGCCTCCCACGACAACTGTCCCCTGCAACGCATGACGAACGCGCTACCGCTCCCGAGACCCAGGGTTACGTCAGCCTGACCCGCTTCGCCGCCCAGCAGCTGTATGCCCCCCAGCGCCTGCAGACGCCCTTGCCGGGCGTGGTCCGGGTGCCGGTGCCCGATGCACCCGTGCCGCTGGTACGCGGCGGTGCCATTGTCTCGACTCCCCTGGCCAGCTGGCGTAGCGGACACCGTTTTGTGACCATGGTACAGCTCAGCAATACCAGTCCCGAGGCGCAGGAGCTGCAGGCAGAGGCCCTGCGCGGTGCGTGGCTCGCCGCCACCTTCCAGCACCACCGGCTGCTGCCCGCAGGCGATGAGGCCGACCACACGGTGGTCTACCTGATCTCCGACCGTCCCTTCAGCCGCGTGTTTTAGGGGGGAGCCTGCCCATGTCCCACGCCGTCTCCAACCGCCTCCTGCCCCTGCTGGCCACCCTGGTGCTGCTGGTGCTTGGGGCCGTCACCCTTAAAACCTGTTCGGCTGAAAATGAGAACGGGCTGCTGCTGACCGGCGTGCCGACAGCCCCCGACCCGGATGCCGACACTCCGGCGGACACGATAAAAACCCTCACTGCCAATGTGGCGGCGATGACCACCGCCGTCACCGCCCTGCGCCAGGACAATGCTGAGTTGCGCAAGGAGAACCAGACCCTGATCAACAACCGCAGCCAGATCGAGGAGAACGTGGCCACCCGGCTGCGCCGTGAGCTGCTCAGCCGGGAGCAGGACGCGGACAACCAAGCCCGCCGCGATTCCGGTGTACTGCAGTCACTCACTCAGCGCGTCGATTCCCTGGCCGCCTCCCTCAATGAGGTGCAGGGCGCACAGCCGGATCAGGCCATGCCGGTCGGCCTCGGGCTGGAGGGGTTCGAGGGTCCCGGAGGCATTCCGGCAATAGAACCCACGCTGGTCTGGATCGCGCCGCTGGATGCCGAAACGGACCCTACAGCCTCCGGAGGTCTGGCCGGGGCGCGCCAGGCAGCGAGTGGTTACCTGGGGGATGCCCGTCGACACGGCGGTCAACTGGTCACGGACACCCGCGAGCGGGTCGAGGCCAGGCAGGACAGGCCGGTATACACCGTGCCGCGCAATGCCACCCTGATGGGATCGACCGCCATGACCGCCCTCGTGGGACGCATTCCTCTGCGCGGTCAGGTGCAGGACCCCATGCCGTTCAAGATCATTACCGGTGCCGACAACCTGGCTGCCAACGGACTCACGATCCCCGGCGTCCAGGGCATGATCTGGAGCGGTACCGCGGTGGGAGACTGGACCCTGTCCTGTGTGTCCGGTCGCCTGGAGGCGGTCACCTTCGTGTTTGATGACGGCACCATCCGCACCGTGGCCAGCGATGACGGGCAGGGGCAGGGGGGCCGTGATGAGCCACTGGGCTGGATCTCCGATGCCCAGGGCATTCCCTGCATCAGCGGCACCCGTAAAAGCAACGCCACCGCGTTTCTGGCGCAGCGCATCGGTGTGCAGGCGATGCAGGCCGCCGCCGATGCGGCCGCCGCCGCCGAAAACACCACGGTAATCACCAGCGCCGGTGGCACTACCGGCGGCGTCACCGGGGACGTCGGCGCCTATGTGCTGGGCAAAACCGTCGCCGGAGGCAGCGAGGAACTGGCGCAGTGGCTGCTCGAACGCCAGTCCCAGAGTTTTGACGCCGTGTTTGTTCCCGCCGGTATTACCGTGGCGATCCATGTGGATCGCGCCATTCCCATCGACTTTGAGCCCCAGGGCAGGAAACTGAGCCATGCATCCCTATCGTCCAGCCATGCTCCGCACACTCTCGATTAGTCTACTGCTGACCGGGTGTGCCGGCAGCAAGGAGACCATCCTGCCCCAGGATGGCGCGACCATGCGCGAGATCTATGACGCCCATGTCCAGATTACCGAAGGTGAGGCGCCGCGGCATCGCCAACTCGCAACACCACTGCGCCCGCCGGGACACCATGTCGCCGATCTCGGGCCCGCCGCCCGGGCTGACCACCAGGACCTTAACACCCGCTTTATGCGCGTGCCCAACCCGACGCTGGTGATGTATATCTTTCCGCACCTGGCGGGTATTCATCGCGTTCCGGTGCCGGGCTATTCCACTGTGTTTCCCCTCTACGAGCGGCCGGAATATGCCCTGCCGGGTGAGCACGCGGTGGATGCCCCATGAGCGGTTTCTCTGCCCGCCAGGGAATACCCGCTCAGGACGCAGGGTCGAACCCGGGAGAGCCATCGCGCCCGAGGGC
Source organism: Halieaceae bacterium UBA5085 (assembly GCA_002414665.1). Taxonomy (GTDB): domain Bacteria; phylum Pseudomonadota; class Gammaproteobacteria; order Pseudomonadales; family Halieaceae; genus Haliea. The sequence goes on along the minus strand of DIAF01000006.1, from coordinate 160,731 downwards.
ACCGGCGCCACTGACCCACCGGGACGTGCAGGCGCTCTATCAGCGCCCCCCGTCCTTCACGCCCTTTTTGCCCTGGGTGGAATACCTGCCGGACAGCCAGTGTTTTCTATTGGAGGACGGGGTCAGCGTCGGTGCCCTGTTCGACCTGACCCCGGTCGGTACGGAGGCACGCACCGGCCCGTTCATGGTGGCTCTACGCGATGCCATCCAGACCGCGCTCAGCGAGGCCTTGCCGGAACGCGACGATGGCCCCTGGGTGTTGCAGCTCTACGTGCAGGATGAGCCCAGCCTCGACAGTCTGGTTCAGTCACTGAAACACTACCCGGCGCCGTCCGTCCGCGAGCACGCCTACTCACGTTTCTATCAGGCGCTGATGCAGAACCACTGCGCACGCCTCTGTGCGCCGGGCGGGCTGTTTGTCGACACCGCACTCACCGGCAGTCCCTGGCGTGGCCAGATCCGGCGGGTGCGGGCGGTGCTGTACCGCCGTCAGACCGCGCGCCACCGACCAACCAACCCCTATGAGGCCGAGGCGGAACTGAACCAGGTGGCCACCCAGCTGACCGCCGCACTGGCGGCGGCGGGTATCCGTACCCGGCGGTCCTCCGGCATCGACCTGTATCGCTGGCTGCTCCCCTGGTTCAACCCCGGCGAGAGATCTACCGATGCCACCGGCGCGTTATTACGCAGCCTGGGCGATGCATCTGAAGACGCCGAACTACCCTACGGCCATGACTTTGCCGAAACCCTGACCTTGTCCCTGCCGTACTCGGACTCGACGTCCGCCACCTGGTGGTTCGATGGCCTGCCCCATACCGTGATCAGCATCCAGGGCCTGCGTCGGGCACCGGAGATCGGTCATATGACGGCGGAGCGCGCTGCCGGGGATCATCTGTTTTCCGTCTTTGACCGGCTGCCGGAACACACGGTGATGGTGCTGACCCTGACCGCCAAACCCCAGGACGCCACCCGCAATCATGTGGCGCTGGTCAAACGCGCCGCCGTGGGGGATTCCGCCGAGGCCGCACTGACCCGGGAGGATGCCACTCGGGTGGAGCGGGAGATGGCCGCAGGCAACAAGCTCTATCCGCTGGGCATGGCCTTCTACGTGCGCGGTGATTCACCGGACAATCTGCGGGAGCGGGTCAACCAGCTGCACGCCCTGCTGCTGGCCAACGGCCTGCAACCGATAGGCCGCGAGGGCGATCTGCTGGGGCTGGACAGCTACCTGCGCAACCTGCCCATGGCCTACGATCCTGCCTTCGATCGTAAAAGCCGCCGCTCGCGGCTGGTGTTTTCCCGGCACATCGCCAACCTGTTGCCGGTTTACGGACGCTCCCGCGGCACTGGTCATCCCGGGCTCGTGTTCTTCAATCGCGGGGCGGAACCGCTGGTGTTTGATCCCCTGCACCCGGACGATCGCAAGAAAAATGCCCACATGCTCATACTGGGGCCCACCGGGGCGGGCAAGTCGGCCCTGCTGGTCTACCTGCTGCAGCAGATGATGGCCATTCACCGCCCCCGCATTTTCATCATCGAGGCGGGTGGGTCTTTCACCCTGCTGGGGCAGCATTTTAAACACCACGGTATCAGTGTGAATCAGGTGACCCTGAACCCCGGCTCCGATGTCAGCCTGCCGCCCTTTGCCGATGCCTTGACCCTGCTGGACCGGGAGCGCCGGATCCGGCTCGCCACCGACCCCGAGGCGATCCCTGAGAGTGAGGACGACGAGGAGGGCGGTGAGAGCCCCGGCCGCGATGTGTTGGGAGAAATGGAAATTGCCGCGCGCATCATGATCACCGGCGGTGATGAGCGCGAGGATGCCCGCATGACCAGGGCCGATCGCCTGCTGATCCGTAACGCGATCCTGCTGGCCGCGAAAACCGTCTCCCGGCGCGGCGGGGACCAGGTGCTGACCCGCGATGTGGTCGCAGCGCTGAACGCCCAGGGTCAGGAACCCACCCTGCCCGATCACCGCCGTCACCGCGCCACGGAAATGGCCGATGGCATGGCGCTGTTCTGCTCGGGGCTCGCGGGCGACTTCTTCGACCGCCCCGGCTCCCCCTGGCCCGAGGTGGATGTCACGCTGGTGGAGATGGGAGTGTTGGCACGAGAAGGCTATGAGGACCAGCTGACGGTGGCCTACACCGCGATGATGAGCCACATCAACCAGCTGGTGGAGCGCCACCAGAGCGACGGTCGCCCGACCCTGGTGGTGACCGATGAGGGCCACATCATCACCACCAATCCTCTGCTGGCCCGTTACGTCGTAAAAATCACCAAGATGTGGCGCAAGCTCGGGGCCTGGTTCTGGATCGCCACCCAGAACCTGGAGGATTTCCCGGACGCCTCCCGGCGCATGCTCAACATGATGGAGTGGTGGCTGTGTCTGGTCATGCCCAAGGAGGAGGTGGAGCAGATCGCGCGCTTCCGGGATCTGACCGCCGAACAGCGCAGCCTGTTGCTGTCGGCCCGCAAGGAACCGGGCAAGTATGTTGAAGGCGTGGTCCTGTCGGACCAGCTGGAGGGGCTGTTCAGGAACGTCCCCCCACCCCTGTCCCTGGCCCTGGCCATGACCGAAAAACACGAGAAAGCCGAACGGGCCCAGATCATGCGCGAGCAGGGGTGTTCCGAACTGGAGGCCGCCCACATCGTGGCTGAGCGGTTGGAGGGCCGCCCTGGTGGCTAGGCTGAATTACACTGCGCCCACCCAACCCGGCAGCCACGTCCGGCACAGGCCCATCGTCGTGCTGGTGGCATGGCTGGCATGGCTGACAATCCTGTTGACGTCTCCGTTCAGTGTTGCGGAACCGCGCTATCAGGTGGAGCTGTTTACCACCGCCGCGCATCCGCCTCCCGCGCATCACAACGCAACGGGCGAGGACATCCAGCTGACCGTCTATGACCTGGACGGTCTCGCACGCCTGAACGCCATCCTGTCCCACCAGCTGCCGCCCCAGCAGTCGGCGGCGAAGGCGATGGCAGCAACACGGCTCGCTGCGCTGACCGAACGCCAGCAGGCGGACCTACGCTCGACCGCCACGGGGTTGTTGGCTGCCCAGCGCTACGGACTGACCCGCTACCCGGCGATGGTGATCAATGGCGAGGCGGTCTTTTACGGACTGACCGACCCCACAGAGGCCGTCCGTCAGTATCAACGCTGGCGCGGGGAGGCCGAGTTGTGAGGGCTACCATCCTGCTCGCCACACTCCTGCTGACCCTGCACTGGCCGCAGGGCAGTCAGGCTGCGTCCCTGTCCACCGCCGGGATCGTGGCGCAGACCAGCAATGCGGCATTCGCGTGCATGCAGTGGCGCCCGGTGGGCCTGTGTTTCTGGCTGGAATGCGATCTTTTAAGTTGCACCGTCAACTCCTCACTCAAGGTGGGACACTACAACCCGGACCTGGTCGTCAGCGCCTACAATGTTTTAGGGGGTAATCCCTGGTCCGAGATGCGCGCCACCCTCGGTGCCGCTCAGCGCGCCGCCGCCCAGGGGCTTCTGGGGCGCCTGCTACCAGTCCCCGTGGACAGCGCGGGTAACCGCACGGAGGGCACCCACAACCGTCTGGATCACCGCAACCTGTTATTCAGGGAGACCGATGCCATCGGCCATCCCCTGACCCTGCTGCCGGATGTGGGCGGGGCGGGCGGACTGGTCTGCCCCTCCCAGGCCACGCCCTTCGTGCCGTATTTTCAGTCGGGGGTGAATGCCCTGGCCTGGCGGCTGGAGGTCCCGGAAATGCTCTATCCCGCCAGCCTGATCCCGGGCCTGCGCGAGGTGGGCCACTGGCCGCTGCAGACTTGGGGCGGCCTTTATCCGCGCACCGGCTGGACCACCCAGTCTGAAGAACCCAAGGGCGCGGCGATCAACGCCCAGCGCGCGGGGGATATTGTCACTCGCACCGGCCAGCCTCACGTCTATCTGCCCCTGCAGGGACCCTTTACCCCTGACATGCGTGTGTGGCCGCCGGGCCCGCTGGTGGAAGGCAATGCCCGCACCGGCACCTGGCAGATGCTGGCACCCCGCGCCGAATCCAGCTGCGCGGTGTTCGGCACCAATGATCTCTTCAGTGCCGTCGGCTGGGGCGGTGGTCGTGTCGATCCCGGCGGAGATTACGCCTGGACCCTGTGGCGTCCCTACCAGTGCTGCCAGCGCGAGGGACAGGTCTTCATTACCGATATCAACTGGACGGGGTACCCATGATGCGACGGCTTCCTCCCAGGACAACACAGGGCGCAATCGCCGGACTGCTCCTGCTGCCGCTGCTGGCGTCGCCCGCCTTAAAAGCCGCAGAAGGCCCCACCGAAGACAGCTTCTGGTACTACGAGATTGGCGGTGCCCAGCCCGTGTCACCGCCGCCCAACCCGCTGGTCAGCTCGGTCACCCTGGGTGGTTCGGCCCAACTGGGTCTGGGCTATAGCTGTGCCAAGTTCGATCCCCTGCTGGCGGTGACCCACACCCTGAACAATATCAAATCGGGCGTGGATGACATGATGAATGCGATGACCGCAGCGGCATCCTCGGCCATCGCCGCGCTGCCCGCCCTGATCCTGCAGCGCGCCAACCCCGGGCTCTATGACCTGTTCCAGAATGCCCTGTTAAAAGCCGAAGAGACCATGAAACTTGCCACTAAGAGCTGCGAGCAGATGGAGGCGGAGATTGCCAAGGGCAAAAATCCCTACGCGGACCTGATCACCCTATCAAAAGGCAACGACTGGAAAGTGCAGATGGGCATTGGCTCCAATGATGCGGTCAGCGCCAAGGAGGCGGTGGAATCCGCCAATGGGGACAACGGCGTGCCCTGGATTGGGGGCCAGGCCGGTGGGTCTGGCCAGCCGGTCCTGCGCTTTACCGGCGATCTGGTCCAGGCCGGGTACAACATCAACCTGAACCGGCCCATCACCGAAACCGCCCCGGTGCCCGCCAGCGACGCCACCCGCCTGTCGGAAATCTGGGGCTCGCCTACAGAAGCCCGTGACTGGGTGGTCGCGGTGGTGGGGGAGAACATCGTGACCACCTGCGATACCTGCCGTAAAGACAGTATCCCCGGCACCGGCCTTCTGCCCACCCTGTACCGGGAATCGGCCGAAGTGACAGTCGACCTGCAGGCGCTGGTGGCGGGGGATATCCCCCCCACAAGAACCAACCTCAACGACGTCACCGCCCCCGGGGTCGCCGTCACCCGCCAGGTCATCGAGGCCATCCGCGAGATGCCCGCCACCGAACAGGCCCTGATCACCAGCCGGCTGGTGGCCGAGATCAGCACCGCCCGCACCGTGGAAAAGGCCCTCTACGCCCGCCGCCTGCTGCATTCCGGGCGTCAGGTGCCGGAGGTGTATGCCACCGAGGTCGCGCGTCAGCACGCGGATACCGCCATCGCCGAACTCGACAAGGAAATCGAGAGCCTCCTGTTTGAGACCCGTGTGCGCCGCGAGGTGGTATCCGAAACCGTCACCGTTCTTCTGCAGCGCGCCGCGGCCCGCCGTCAGTCCGCTCTGGATATCCCGCAGGTGGCCCCCCGTGATCCAAGACCGCTGAGTCATGGTCGTGTCCAGTAACCCGCAACACCGCCGCCGCTCCTGGCTGGTGGGCTGTCTTCTAGTGGTGTTCCTCGCCGCCCTGGGTGTCGGCCTGCTGCTCTGGCAGGCCGTGGCCCTGAGTTCCCTGGCCACCGTTGCACAGCGCGTCAGCGAAGCTAAACCGCTGCTGGGGTCAGTGCGTCTGGGTATGATCGCACTGCTGGCCCTCCTGTGGCCCTGGCTCAGCGATTGGCTATGCAAAAAGCGGCACAGCCCATTATCCAAAGCCGAGTCCAATCGCCTCCGCTGGCGGGTCGTCGCCTGGCTCTTGGCCATCGAGCTGCTGATCGGCCAGAACCCGCTACATCACCTTGCCGCATTCGCTGGTGCCAGTCCGTGAGTGTCGACAGCTATCTGGAACTGTTTACCACGCTCTTCGGCTGGGCGTTCTATGGGGTGTTGTGGGATGTGCTGGTCAGTACAGGGATCGTCTACCTACCGTTTTTGGGGATCCTGATCGATAACTGGCGGGAACCCACCCAGGGCGGCGAATTCGGCTCGGTGACCGGACTCTCGCTGCGCCGTATGGAGATCGATCTGTTTATCGCCCTGCTGGTGGTGGTGCTGGCGGGTCAGCCCGACGCCCTGACACCGCTCAATGCCACCACACTCAGCTATGTGCCCCAAGCGACCGCGGCGGATCCGGCACCGCCCACGGCCACCACAACCGACCCCCAGAGCACCTACGGCATTACCGGCTTTACCGGCTCTCCGGCCACGGTCAACCTGCCGGTGTGGTGGTATGCGGTACTTTCGATGTCCTCAGGCCTGAACCATGCGGTGATCGCAGGCCTCCCGGCCGCCAGTGACCTGCGCACCTACGAGCAGCAGGCACGCCTGGCCACAATCACGGATCCCCGGCTGCGTCAGGCAGTCAGCGACTTTTTTAGTCACTGCTATATCCCGGCCCGCTCAAAATACCAGGCCGCACAACCGACAACCCCTGCGATCACCGCCCTGCTGGACACCTTCGGCGATGACGATCCGGACTGGTTGGGGTCCCATGTCTATCGGCAGACCCCGGGCTACTATGACGAGCTGCGCCCCCCAAAGCAGATCCCGGGCTGGCCCTACAATGCGCTGCGCGATACGGAATATGATCCCGCCGATCCACCGGAGTGGGGTAAGCCCACCTGCAAGCAATGGTGGGAGGAGGGCACCGAGGGTCTGCGCCAGCAGCTGATCAATGCGGCAGACGCCACGGCGGGGGGGCTGTCCGGCCTGGTCGTCACCATTGCGCCGGTTTTGGCCAGTGAACAGCAGCAGGACGCCGTCGCCCGCACGGTACTGACCAACGCGCCCCCGATCTGGTCCAGCAATGACCTGGTGGCGGGAAACACGGCTAACACGGGCTGGCTGGCCACGGCAGAGAATCTGGTGAAGGGCGGCCTCGCCGCAGGCGGGGTGGTCACCGCCTCAGGCCTGTTTGCGGTCACCATGACCGCGGTCCTGCAGGCGCTGCCCATGGTGCAGGCTCTGTTGCTGCTCAGCATCTATGCCCTGCTGCCCATGATCGTGGTGCTGTCGCGCTACTCGATCGCCATGATGGTCATCGGTGCGATGGCTATCTTCACGGTCAAGTTCTGGACCGTACTGTGGTATCTGGCGATGTGGGTGGATCAGAACCTGATTGGCGCCATGTACCCTGACGCCAATACTTTCCTGCTGATATTCGCCAATCCCGGCGAACACGATGCCAAGCGCATGCTGCTCAACATGATCACCACGAGTCTGTATCTAGGATTACCTCTCCTCTGGAGTGGTATGATGGCGTGGGCGGGGATCCATGTCGGGCGTGCGATTGACGGTGTATCGACGACGCTGGCGCGTCCCGGTGAGAATGCAGGTAGGCAGGGCGCCGCGATAGGTAAAGCGGCCGTGAGTCGGCGAATCGGGCGCTAGTCTCTCCACTCCTGCTCATACCATCCGACGGGGTCTGTACCGTCGTCATGACGGCCGCTGCGATAGTTGTAGACTCCGAAAAAGTCAGAGTCACGTGGACAGCGCTCGTCATCCGACAGCTCAGCCGATGAAACCACACCGCCGATAAATCGCCAAAGCGCTTTGACGACAGCAACAGTCGCCTGGATAGGGCCATCTTTCATTTCATTCGCACGACTTTTAGAGAATCTGACCTCGTAAGTTTAGGTCCGATGTCTCGTATTTTCCAGTGCGGCCAGAGATTTGAATAACACTTAAAATGCTGAGCAAATAGTTGAGTTTCCGTGGCCATCCGAGATCTTAGCTCCCACATGTGTGATTGACATCACATCACGTATTAGCGAATCGATCCACGTCTGATATAGTCGATATAAGAGCCGTTCACGACCCGAAGCGGAAGTTAGACGACTCCTTGACATGAGGCAGTTGTCTTGGAGCGGACATCCCAGGCAAACTCTACAAGTGAATGCTGGTTCTCTGCTGTACTGTTATACGCGCCACACTAATCGACAGGATGTTGACATGTCTAGACTTTGCTAATCCAACCAACTTACAAACGGGGACGGGATGTATATAGACCCGCCCATTGGGTTTGCTGACAAATGAACTAAAGGAGAAACCATCATGGAGCGATACAGTGATATTGATCGAGATTCTGGAGTTGTCCGCTACGAAATGGGGCCTGATTTTATACGGGTACAGTTTAGTGATGGGTCGCAGTATCTCTACACAAATATCAGCGCTGGCAGCCATCACATAGAGAACATGAAGCAACTTGCCCGGGGAGGTGATGGGCTCAATGCATATATCAACCAGCATGCCAAAAAGGCGCACCAAAGGCAGGAGCGTTGAGCCCATTTAACAAGCGGGCAGTACGCTCCCTTCGGTTATGGGCCGCGCTACCTTGCATCCGCTGTAACAGGCGTTATTCCTTCAAAGCAGGTTAGTACGCACATGCCTGAAATTACTGCAAAAACATGGACTCGTTTTATCGCCACTAATCTGTGCGTTAAAGCGGAAGTAATGGGTTCTTTCCACGAATTCAACTTTGAGGGCCACAATGTTACTGTGCGCCTGCCGAAGCCAGAACACGCAGGCAGAGATGATAGATATGATAACGTTGCAAGCCTTATATCTTCTCGGGCCGATACCAATGAGCCACTTATATACAGTGTTTTAAAAGTTGATGTGGAAATTGCAATTCCAAAGAAAATCAATGTTCCAGAAGAATCGTTATCTAACCCCCCTAACCAGTATGATCACTTTTCAGAAGCGCAAAAGCAGGTGGTGGATAGCTTATGTGCGCAGTACTCCGGTCTGGCAAAACGAGTATTCCAATATTGGCTAGAGATAATGCGGTGGGCATCTAGCTACGCACTTATTGGTCAGCCTGAATTAAGAAATTTTGATTCTGGGTGGTCAACATACCTAAAGGATTCTTCCACAAACCACAGAGTTTGGGCGGAGTCGCTTATGTTTACTGTATATAAGGATTCTGAAATAACTAAGGATGATTGGGAGAAAGCTTTGGTGCATTTGCAGAATGGAGATGTAATTCCGATGCATCATCGTTTTCTGCATGATGCGAAGGCATCCACACGATACGGACAATATGAAAAGGCTATAATAGAGCTTGCAATGGCTTGTGAAATATTCCTTAGGTACTCCGTTTTTGAACTCATTCCGGGCTCAATCCCGGAGCCGATGAAAACCTATATTGAAGAAGCAAATATCAATCAGTATGTTAGCAAATTTTTCAAAATTTATGTGCCAGGGCCTGAAGCTTCAAATTACAAAATATTAGCTAAAGATATTTCGTCTCTCATGAGCAAAAGAAATAGCTATGTTCATATGGGTATCCTAAGTGATGCGGATGCTGATCTTTGTCGGAGATTCACGCACACGGCGGAACAATTGTTTAGAATTAAACTGGAGGTGGTGCGGGGTGAAAAGTAAAAACATGCTTACTTGAAAAAATTGTCACTTTTTTCCTCCAAATAATCCGAATTTCACCAAGCCACAGTTTGAGATATTATTGGGATAATCTGTGACAGATATTAAGTCAATCCTACTGAAATGGACATATACACCCAAAAATTGTATAGAAGAGCCCATTTCCATTTTATTTGAGGGTGGAACACTAAAAATAGAGCAAGGTAGTGCGTTAGCGACTATTGACCCACTGGCATATCAAGCTGACGCGACTATACGAGAACGGCTTACGGGAAAAATTGAGAGTAGATTGCGCGCGGTCCAGATTATGACCCACAAGAAGTTTGAACTCAGTAGAGCATCTCGGACGGATGTGCGAATTGACGGGAAAAAGCACTACCATCTTGAAGTCGATTCTGTAATTCAAGATACGACACTAGGATCTGTAGACGTTGTGGTGAAAAACGAGGATGGAAACGTCGTTTCGGATACAAAAATGGAGCGTTTGGCGAAACAAGAATGGTATGCCGTTCTCATTGAAAAATTTCGTTCTTCAGACGCTACTCTTGGGCATATGCTTCAAAGCTACCAGGCATCTGTATCGGACCCTGACAATGAATTGGTTCATCTGTATGAGATTAGGGATTCTCTAGCTAGTAAGCTTGGCTCAAAGAAATCAGCTGTTCGCCAGCTAAACATTTCCAATTCACAATGGGATGCAATCGGTGAATTGGCAAATCAAAGCTCCCTTAAGCAGGGGCGCCACAGAGGTAAATCGGCAGGGTCATTAAGGGATGCAAAAGTCGCCGAACTAGAGGAAGCCCGAAAATCAGTGGTTTTACTTATCGAGAAGTATTTAGAGTATCTTGATGCCAATCAGTCCCATTAACAAGCAAGATATCACACTTGGACGCGCACGGTTGCTTTGCGCGCTAGGAATATTGTGTAGTTAACCAGGCTCGCCGAAATTTGAGTGTAGTTATGATTATCGTATTCGATACCAACGTTTGGATCTCTGAGCTTGGGTTGCAGTCCCCATCCGGCGCAGCAGTGCGTTTCTTTGTGCGCAGTAGCGGGGCCAGGGTGGCTTTGCCTGAAGTGGTTCGTCTGGAAGTAGAGCGAAACTTATCTAGGCAACTGAGAAAGTATGTGGACGATATACAAAATCAACATCGTCAACTCCTAACCGTGTTTGGTCGCCTGAAGGCTGTTGTACTTCCGACTGAAGAAGATATACGAAATAGAATTGAGGAAATATTTTCAGGATTCGACGGTGCTCTTATCGATATTCCACTATCCTTGGAAAGTGCGCGCAATGCTCTCCTTAAGGTTGTCGATAAGGTGCCGCCATGTGACAAGTCACAAGAATATAAAGATAGCGTTTTATGGGAGCACTGCTTGACACTTCTGAGAGATGATCACGTAATTCTTGTTACAGCAGATAAGGCATTTTATGAGAGTAGAATCTACGGGAATGGACTAGTAGCTAACTTGGTGGAAGAGAGTTGTGGTACGCCGTATTGCTTCAAGGTGGTACCAAACCTTACGGATCTTCTCTCCGATCTCCGCACTGATGTTGATATTGACGAACGACAACTGACAGCAGCAATCTACGAAAAATACGGTCAAGCTATTGACGATATGCTTACCAGAAATGGCTTCTATCTAGGATCCATCCAGGATGTTTCTCGCGACCTTTATGTTACTGAGAATCCAGATCGGCTGTTTCTGGAGTTTCGAGTTCTGTGGGAGTGTCCCGATGCAACAGGTCAGAATCGTGATCCGGCTATTCTAACAGTACCGGGAGATGGGATGTATATTGGATCGGAAGGTAATTTCAATGACCTCCGCAGTTTTGGTGAGGAACTCAGTTTTACACTGGAGGACGGAACCGAGCGGGAGGCCCGCAGTGCGAGAGCTTATGCCGGTAATGCTGTGATTGGGCACCGAGACACTATGCACACCGTTCGACTCAAAGTTTAGTAGTAAGGGAGATAAGAGATGGTCTGGCTCATAAAACTCGTGCATTAGCGTTCACGAAGGTCCGCTCCTGGCCCAGACTGTGTAAAAACGCGACAACCTGTGGCCAGAAATTTCCATGGAGTAAAAGTGGCGCTCTGCTGGCCACAGGACCGTCTCTCCGCCGTAGTTAGACCGGCCCACTTTTGTGTGCGTGTTTAAAACATTGACCATGGTGGCCAGTTATACCTGTGTCCAAAGCAAAGCTACAAGTCTCAGGTCCTCATAGCGGCTATTAACGCATTGCTGCCCATTAAGCTGAGCACACGTTTCAAATTGTAGGCGAGCACATGCAAGCTCATCTCCGTACTGACCCGATCGATAGTTCTGGTGAGAAAGTGTGTGGCTCCCATCCAGGATTTGATCGTACCGAAAGGATGCTCAACCGTCTGACGGCGAATACGCATCATCTCTGGAGCTTGGTCTAGGCGACGCTGCATATCTTCGAGTACATCTTCATGTTCCCATCGCCGCATGCGCCGTTGGGTCCCAGGAGTGCAGCGCTCTTTCAGTGAGCAAGTCTGACAATTCGAACTCCAGTAACGATGTATTTTCAGCCCTTTCTCGACACTGGAAAAACGCCAGATTAGGCTTTCCCCGGCGGGACATCTGTACTCATTATTTGCGGCGTCATAAATGAAGTCGTCTTTTCCGAAGCGGCCAGCTGCCGTCGCGTTCGAAGTCAGTGTCTTGGGGACAAACACGGTTATACCAGACTCATGGCATGCGAGAAGTTCTGTACCGTTAAAATATCCTCTGTCCGCGACAGCCGACAGTTCTTCTACCTCCATGGCTTCTCGCGCTTGCTTGGCCATGGAACTCAGTTTGTCTCGATCCACTCCGTCGTTGGTCACCTCATGCGCCACGATCAAGTGATGTTTCGCATCGACTGCCGCCTGCACGTTGTAACCTACTATTCCAGTTCCTCGCGTTTTCATTGAGCGTGCATCGGGATCGGTCAGGGATATTTGCTTATCGGGTGTCTCGTTCAGTTGGACCTCTATTACCTTGAGCTCCTGCATCTTGACCCTCAGGGTTGCGATCTTCTCCTGAAGGCGCTTGGCTTTAACTTCTGCAATTGCTGGCTCCTGCCGGTCTGCGGTATCGAGCGCGGTAAGGTAGCGATTGATGCTTGACTCAATCTCCGTCATCCGCCGCTGGAGCTTGGCGCTGGTAAAGTTCCGATCCCGATTGTTTACCGCCTTGAACTTGCTACCATCGATGGCCACGAGCGCTTCAGAGAACAGACCCAACTGCTGACACAGAACTACAAACTGGCGGCAGACTCCGCGGATCGCTTTGCCATTGTCTTTGCGGAAGTTGGCAATTGTCTTGAAGTCCGGCATCAGGCGGCCAGTGAGCCACATGAGCTCAATGTTGCGCTGTGCCTCTCGCTCAAGTCGACGACTTGACTGAATTCGATTTAGATAACCGTAGATGTATATTTTCAAAAGGTCGGCGGGATGATAGGCAGGCCTGCCTGTGTCCGCAGGGGTTACGCCAGAGAAACCCAATGCGCCGAGATCGAGTTCATCTACGAAGACGTCAACCACTCTTACCGGATTGGTGTCTGCCACGTAATCGTCCAGGCTCTCGGGCAGCAGGGTACTTTGGTCTCGATTCTCACCCTGAATGAAACGCTTCATTGGCAAGTCCTGCTACGATGAGATCTGCCCAGATGATAGCATGATCACCCCGGCGTTTTTACACAGTCTGGGCCGTAGGCAGGTAAGTCAGCTATCGCATCGAGGCGGGTTGTTGATATAGACTCAGGCGCGGGAGCTGACGACCCGGTCTGGTTAATTCGCTGTTAGCACCTGTCATCAATCAGTGTGTTCGGCCTATAGAAGAGTGATACTTAATGAATAAGAGTGAAGACGATTTCGATTGGTTTCACCGGGCTGGGATTAGTCCATCAGATTATGATGCACTTGTAGCTGCGGCAAAGAAGAAAGGCATTCCGACCTTCCCTGATGATACAGCCGAAACGATTTATAATAGATGTCTCGCTTTTGAAGTCCACCAGAATAATAAGTCCACTTTGCTAATCAACAAAATTCTTGCTTTTATATCATTCGCGTCAGCTGTTGTGGCAGTAATAACGTTATTTATTAAGTGATGGGCATTATGAATTTCGAAAATTTAAATAACATACAAAAGATAGCTCTGTCGGCTTTCGCCTCTCTGGTATTGATTATGTTATTCATACACAATCCCCTTAGTGGGTATGTAACAGAGCAGATTAACCCTCTCCATGAGCAAGGCATAAGCAAGGTGCCCTGTACCCAAATTGAAAAAGATGACTTTAGGCAGGAAATGATGAGTCTAGAGGGTGGGTGGACCAAAAAAAAGGGGGAGCCTTGGACGGAAGAAGGCAGAAAAAGAGAGGCCGCATACATCAACTCTTCCGTGGAGGAATGTACAAAAAGTGTTTCTTACAAAATTGTGGCTCCCTTTACTAAATGGCGAAGCAATGAGCCAATGCTAAATTGGTTCGGCCCTATAGTAAACATTGTTCAGCTGGCCATTATTTTTGGCGCGATCTTTGGTATCGTATTTTTTCTATTCAAAGAGAATGGTAAAGACCGTGCGTTACGTTAGTGCTAACAAGCGCAGGCAGTCGGAAACCAAAAGCTGCGCGCCTTTGTGCATTTGCTTCGCAAATTATCGCACAAAGTCACCCAACTTTTGGTTCCGCTGCTGCGGGCGTTAACGTCCGCTCCTGGCCGGATCCAGTCTCAAGTAGCAGGAAGCAGCTTTTAACATCTGCCGACTGCGTCCGCTAAAGCAGCTTCTGCTAAGTGGCAGCGAGTTTCCCGAGCCTGACTGAGGCGTTCCTTGAGTTGATCGCAGAGAGCCATGAGATCATCGACTTTCTGGATGATGCGAAGTTGTTCGTCTATTGGAGGAATGCGAATTACATGCGACCACAACTTTTCCGAAACTAGTTTGCGAGTGCCGTGGCTTGAGCGGTCCACAAGTTCGATGATCGTAGAGCGCGCCGCCTGTAAGCAAAGCAGTAGATATGGAGTGATCTCTGGCGGGGGAACGAGAGCCTTCATGTCTTGGTTAATCGTGACTTCACATCCAGTGATTGCAACTGGGAAGGAATGCGCCAGAATCATACCACGAACAACCATTAGAAGGCTGTGTGGTGGTACGATCTTCAGTGACGTAAGTTCCACCGCCTGTTCTGAAATTTTGTCTTGGGAATCTTGAATTAGCGGGCGCTTCATATCCTTTGGGGATACCCAAGGTATGGTTCCATCCCAAAATTCGGCGTGCGCCTTACTTGGTGTAGACCCACCAATAACTCCGCCCAAATCTCCCAGCACAACTTCTGCCCAACCTTGTAATGAATCGGCGTGGTTTTTGATGCCATGTCGTTGCAGGAAGCTGGGCGCAGGCTCGTCCTTTGAATTCTGCTCTACCAACCGTCCCATCACCGCCAGTTGCAGAATGGTCTGCTTGAGCTTGTCGATGCTCTGCTCGGTGGTGAACAGGGTGTCGAAGTGGGCGGCGAGGCGGGCCCAGTTGTCGGCCAGTTCGGTGGCGTTTTCGAACTGGGTGAGGGTGCCGAGCAGGGTGTCCACGAGGGTTTCGTGGGCTTCGAGCTGGTCGCTGATTTGCTGTTCCAGCTGATCGCAGAGGGCCATGAGTTCATCGACTTTTTGGACGATGCGGTGTTGTTCTTCCAGGGGTGGCAATAAAGCAGTCAGTGAATAAGCCTCGTTGCGGTTTACGCCGGGCTTAATGCCCTTGCCAAGCCGGTCCAGGTGAAGGCTTTGCAAGAGTAGGTATGTGAACTCAAAATCGAACCCCTGGGGTGGCTGAACATAGTAAGCCACGTCTGTCGTCCATGACGGATCAAGAGCCTTGTTAAGAGCTCCGGCAGAGCCCTTTCTCCCAACGATTATGCAAGACGCCTCCGTCAAAGCTTCCGTGTGGAAACCGACAACGCCGTTAGATCCATAAACTGCAATACTGCCTGAATCGTCGCGCTGCTTCGCTGGGAGGGATTTGCCGTATTGGAAATCGAGGTAATCGCCAACTCGGAATGAGGACCATCCTTTCGGCAGGATCGGTTGTGATGCCCCGGAAGATGCTCGCGGCTTGCCTTTGTTTTTCTTAACACTGGAATCTAGTTGTTCGAGAACTAAATGGGCGGGTTCGTCACTTGAGTCTTGTTCGACGAGTCGCCCTCTTATAGCTAGCTCCAGAATCAACTCCCGCAGCTTCTTAACCCCGGTCAGCTCAACCTTGCCATTACTCCCCCGGCCACTGCTGGACTTCTTCGTGACTGCCCCGGTCCACAAATCCAAATTTTCGGTAATCAGCTCCCGCGCACTCACGCCGCACCTCCACCGGTGTTCTCGTCGATGTTGTGAGAGAGCGCATCGGCCAGGATGTCCCGCAGCTGGTGGCGGATTTCCTGGATTTCGGCCTGCTGCTGTTCGTACTTGGCCAGCAGTTCGTCCGGGTCGTGGCTGACCTGTTCGGACTCAAAGGGGTTCTTGATGTCCAGGTTGTAGTTGCGGGCCTTGATGTCGTCGATGGACACCTTCCAGGCCTGCTCGGTTTCCACGCGGCTGGCGAAGCCGTCCACTTCGGAGCCCCACCAGTCGATTTCAGTCTGGAATTCGGCAAAGCGCATGGGTTTGGTTTTGTTGTAGCTTTTCACACCTTCCGGGTAGGGGTGTTCGTAGTACCAGACGTTCTCGGTAGGCTTGCCCTTGGTAAAGAACAGCAGGTTGGTCTTGATGCCGGTGTAGGGGTTAAACACGCCGTTGGGCAGGCGCACGATGGTGTGCAGGTTGCATTCTTCCAGCAGCTTTTCCTTGAGGCGGGTTTTCATGCCCTCGCCGAACAGAAAGCCATCCGGCAGCACCACCGCGGCGCGGCCACCCTCGCGCAGCAGGTGGATGAACAGGGTCATGAACAGGTCGGCGGTTTCCCGGGTGCGGAAGGCGCTGGGGAAGTTGGTTTCAATGCCGTCTTCTTCCATGCCACCGAAGGGCGGGTTGGCCACGATCACGTCCACCCGCTCCTTCGGGCCCCAGCTGATCAGCGGGCGGGCCAGGGTGTTGTCGTGCTTGATCTGGTCCGGCACCTCAATGCCGTGGAGGATCATGTTGGTGGTGGCCAGCAGGTGCGGCAGGGGCTTTTTCTCCACCCCGTGGATGCTGGCCTGGAGGATGCGCTCGTCCTCGGGGGTTTTCACGTAGTGCTTGCGCTTGTGCTCGATGGTGCAGGTAAGAAAACCGCCAGTACCACAGGCGGGGTCCATCACCTTCTCCGCCAGCTGCGGGTCTACCCGGTCCACCATGAACTCGGTGACCGCCCGCGGGGTGTAGAACTCGCCCGCGTTGCCGGCACTCTGCAGGTCCTTCAGCAGCTGCTCGTACATGCCGCCGAATTCGTGGCGCTCCTGGGCCTTGTTGAAGTCTACCCCCTCCTGGAGCTTGTTGATGACCTGGCGCAGCAGCTGGCCGGACTTCATGTAGTTGTAGGCGTCCTCGAACACGTTACGCACCACGAAGGCGGTCGGCGTCTGGCTGTGCTTTTCCAGGTTCTGCAGGCCCGGGAAAAGGTCGTTGTCGATAAAGACCTTCAGCTCATCGCCGGTCATGCCTTCTGGGTCCGCCGCCCAGCTGCGCCAGCGCAGCCGCTCCGGAATCGGCGAGTGGTAGTTGTCGTCAAGTAGCTCCCACTCCAGCTCCCGGTCATCGAAAATCTTGAGAAACAGCATCCAGACCAGCTGGCCTATGCGCTGGGCGTCGCCATCCACGCCAACGTCCTTGCGCATGATGTCCTGAATGGATTTGATGGTGGTGCTGATTGACATGCGAGTTTCCAGTTGCAGGTTTCAGTGGGTGATCAAATGCAAAACGCTCGTCCGCGCCCCGTTCATGGAAGGGAGACAGTCAGGATGCCATAGGTTGCGGGTTGGCCCGCTCATCCTTTGTTGGCGCTAGCGTAGAGCGCCGCTTCCAGGTCGTGCACGGCCTGTTGGTAATGGGCCTTGTCGCCAAAGGCCTGGACCAGCTCCATCGGTGCGCCGAGCTGGCTGAAGGGGTCGAGCTGCAAGATCTTGATGTCTTCGATGGACTCGATGCCGGTGTCGGCGTACTTGTCCAGCAAGGCTTCTAGCACCTGCCGGGCTACGCCTTCGTAGCGGGCAAAGTAATTGCGCTTTTTTACCTGCTCGGCCCGCTCCCGGCGGGACAGCGGTGGCTGGTCAAAGGCCACGTGGCAGATCAGGTCGAAGGGATCGAGGGGCTTCTTGAGCTTCTTCTCCACCTCGTCGGCCAGTGGCTCCCACAGCACGCCCTGGCTGGCCAGCTCCTCGATGATTGCCTGCTTCTGTTCGGCACTGCTCCAGCGGCGCAGAAAATCGTCCAGGGAGGCGAACTGCCTGAGCACGCACTGACGGGTATAGTCGCGCAGGGTTTCGGTGATCAGTTTGCCATCGGGTCCGTAGTACTGCACTCGTTCGGCGATAATCCGGATCGGCACATTGTTGACCACATAGCGGGTACGTCCCCCCGGTCCCGGTCCTTCACCTGGTGGTTCCGGGGGCTCGGGCAAGCCCTCGCCGGGCTCTCCAGTGGCGTCACCAGGCTCTCCTTCGGTGCCCGGCTCATCCGGCGGCACCGGTGATTCGTCGCCATGAGGGCAGTAGATCTGCACCGGGTCGCCGTCGAAGGCCGGGTCGGCGAACAGCTCGGTGGCCTTCTTGAAATCCATGATGGTGAACCAGAATTTGCCGTAGTCCTCGTTGATGCGGGTGCCGCGGCCAATAATCTGCTTGAATTCGGTCATCGATTGGATGTGCTGGTCCAGCACAATCAGCTTGCAGGTCTGGGCATCCACCCCGGTGCTCATCAGCTTGCTGGTGGTGGCAATCACCGGATAGCGCGACTCCGGGTTGATGAAGTTGTCCAGCTCCGCCTTGCCTTCTTGCTCATCACCCGTAATGCGCATCACGTACTTGCGGTTCTCCTTTACCCGCAAGGGGTTCAGGTTGACCAGGGCGGAGCGCATTCGCTCGGCGTGGTTGATGTCGTCGCAGAACACGATGGTCTTCTGTAAAGGGTCGGTGGCCTCCAGATAATCGGTAATTTTCTGCGCCACCGCCTCGGTGCGCGCCTCGATCACCAGCTGGCGGTCCATGTCTTTCAGGTTGTAGACCCGGTCCTCGATCAGCTCGCCGAACTTGTCGCGCATGCCCTTCGAGGGTCGCCAGCCCTGCAGGTCCTTGTCGAAATCGATACGCACCACCTTGTAGGGGGCCAGAAAGCCATCATCGATGCCCTGCTTCAAGCTGTAGCTGTACACCGGCTCGCCAAAGTAGTGAATGCTGGAAACCTCGCGGGTTTCCTTGGGGGTGGCCGTCAAGCCGATGTGTGTGGCGGCGGAGAAGTAGTCCAGAATCTCGCGCCAGGCGGAATCCTCGGCGGCACTGCCCCGGTGGCACTCGTCGATTACCACCAGGTCGAAGAAATCCGGCGAGAACTGCTTGTAGATGTTCTGCTCTTCCTCAGTGCCGGTCACCGCCTGATAGAGGGACAGGTAGACTTCGTAGGAAGTGTCGATCTGACGCCTGCTGATCTTGGTCATTGCCTGACCAAAGGGTTTGAAGTCGTTGTTCTTGGTCTGGTCCACCAGGATATTACGATCGGCCAGAAACAGGATGCGCCGCTTCTGCCGCGACTTCCACAGCCGCCAGATGATCTGGAAGGCGGTGTAGGTTTTGCCGGTGCCGGTGGCCATCACCAGTAGGATACGGTCCTGCCCGCGGGCCACGGCCTCCACGGTGCGGTTGATGGCCACCGCCTGGTAGTAGCGCGGCGCCCGGCCACTGCCGTCGTCGTAGTAGGGCTGCTCCACGACCGCGCGTGCCGGGCCGGCGACGCCCTTGTATTGGCAGTAACGCTCCCACAGATACACCGGGGAGGGAAACTCGTCCAGGCTAAGGGTAATTTCGGTGGCAGGCCCCAGGCCGGTGCGGTCGTGGAAGAGGAAACCGTCGCCATTGCTGCTGAAGACGAAGGGCACATCCAGGGCATCGCTGTAGGCCAGAGCCTGCTGCATGCCATCGCCGAGACTGTGGCTATTGTCCTTGGCCTCGATCACCGCGATTGGCTGGTTCTGCTGGTAGCTCAGCACATAGTCGGCACGCCGCTGCTTGCCCCGGGAGTGCAGGCGGCCGCGGACGATGACGCGACCGGCGGTGAAGGTGACCTCTTCGCGGATCTGGGTCTGGAGGTTCCAACCCGCCTGAACCAGCGAGGGTGTGATGAACTTGGTGCAGATGTCCCTCTCGCTGAATTGCTTCTTATCCATGCCTGAGACAGCCTGCTCGTCCATTCATCGGGGCTTTTCGTTGTTGGCTGGACTATAACACCCACGACGAATGGGTCCAAAACATGCCGTGTGGTGATCGTGATCCAGGTACGCTCCATGAGTTGCAGGAAAATCACCGTCTCTGGATCAGATTGACTACACTCAATCACAGAGTCCCTCCGGAGACAGGCTTGATGCGTGGCCGTTTCAATATCACCGAGATGCCCGGTCTCCAAAACCTGCTGGATACTCTGGGCATCGATGTACACTTACCGTCGCCACGCTACAACGTCGCGCCCACCGAAGATGTGCTGCTGGTTCACGATGGGCAGGGGGAATTAGCCCGCTGGTGGCTCACCCCCTCATGGGCCAAAGAGGTCAGCACGAAATACAGCATGTTCAATGCCCGCGCCGAGTCGCTGACCCAAAGCCCGGCACTCCGCGGTCCTTTCAAGAGTCAGAGCGGCATCGTCCCCATGAGTAGCTTTATTGAGTGGCGTACAGATCAAGGCCACAAGCAGCCGTGGTTGATCACCAACCAAGATCGCACCCTGGCGGTGGCGGCACTGTGGGAAGTCTGGCGAGGTCAGCCGACCTCCTTGCTGTCCTGCACCCTGGTCACCACAGAAGCTGCCCCAGAGTTCCAGCCCTGGCATTCGCGCATGCCAGTGATGCTGTCGCAGGAGGAGTGCGTCCGTTGGCTGGACAATGCTGAGGAGATACCACCCCATGATCCGCTGTTTCGTGCGGTACTGAAATTCCCGTTGGCCCTGCACCCACTGGCGTCGAGTGTAGGCAATTCCCGGAACAAGGACGCGGCACTGCTGGAGCCAGTCGGTGAGGTGGTGTGGCTCGAGAGTCGGTAAAGGGTCTAGTGGGCCTGTCGGCTGCCCAGTATTCGAGCAGACGAACCGATCCGCATCTATCGATTCCGTAGGCTGAGTTTGGGGTGAGGGCGGCAACGCGGTTTCTGGGAGTGCCGATGCACCATTTTCGCTTAGTGGGGATCTATATAGGGATATATCACAAATCACGTCTAACTAATTGATTTTATTGCTATAGTGGTGCCGGAGATATCCGCGGGCAGGGATACCGGCTGCTCATTGCTGTGTGGATCAATGAGTCGCCTCCAAGTGTGCCATCGAGGTAGGTCTGGGCAGTTGTTGGTCACTTTTTAAGCGTTTATTTTATGGCGGGAATATTGGCGGTAACTGAGCATTACCGCCTGTAACTCATTGATTTATAAGGGATAGTGGCGGTGGGCCAGGGATTCGAACCCCGGGAGGGGATAAACCCTCAACGGTTTTCAAGACCGCCGCTTTCGACCACTCAGCCAGCCCACCGTGTTTGTTTTCCCGTCTGCGACGAGAGAGCGCGATTATACAGCGCCTGCCAACGCGCACAAGCCCTGACGGCCCTGTGCGCATCAATTTGCCGAGTGTTTAGCCCTCGGAGACACCGCCTGCAGCAGCGCCCGGGCGCGGCCCTCGGGGATCATTGCTGGCGCGCGGTGCTACCTGGCCGCTGGCAGCCACAGGTGGGAACTGCTCTTCGCGGAACAGCGTCAGGTGTGCCGTGGTAATCGCCACCTCTTGCACCTGTCGCGGTGCCACGCGAGGGTCGTTGGCAGCGCGTCCGTCTGCGGTGAGACCAGCCGGCCTCGCCACAGGGGCCTCCGACGCAGCGGCTTCGGAAGCCGGTGCAACGGGAGTCGGTGCAACGGGAGTCGGTGCAACGGGAGTCGGTGCAACGGGAGCCGGTGCAGGTTCCGCGGCCGGTGCCTCTACAAGCTCAGGCGCTTTGGCCGCCACCTCCGGCTCCGCAGGCGTGGGCACTGCCGTATCGGGTTCCGCTTCGGCTGTAATCGCGGCGCTGTGCTCGCCATCTATGCTGCTGGCAGCGTCGGTTTTGGTGCTGCTCTCCAGCGCCGCCAATGGCGTGCTGTCGAGGACTTCAGCCGCGCTGACCGGCTCGCTCGCCGGCGCGTCTGCGGGTACCTCGCTGCTGTCCCCAGCGGTCTGTGCAGTTTCGGTCTGCGCGTTGTCAGCGGTGTCGGCATCCGTCTGCGGACGGCTGCGGCGGCGACGACGCGGTTCGCTGCGCTTCATGTCGGAGGGACGCTTGCGGGGTTTGTTGCCCTCTTCACTGGAGTCGTCCTGTTGGGCTTCCTGCTGGCGTCTGGCATAGGCTTCCAGACTGTCGTCATCAGAGGCATCCGCATCAATGTCTGCTTGATCTTCTACCGGCTCCACAGTGCGCTCGGCATCGGGGCGACGACGTCCCTTGCCACCGCGTCTACGCGAACGTGAGCTGCCGCTGGTTTGACGCTCTTCCGAAGAGTCGTCCTGTGAGCGATTGCCGTTGTCGGCCTTGACGGGCTGTTCGGCCTTGTCACTGACCTCATCGCGATCATTGCGAGCCTGGTCAGCGCTGCGTGCGTTGCTGCCATTGCGTCGGCGGCCACCGCGGCTGCGCTTGCGGCCAGTGCGCTCACCACCTTTCTCGCTGCTCTCGCTTTCTGGCTCTGCAGCTGGGGCTTTGCGTGCCTTCGGTTTGGCCGTGGGCTGTTCCGCCTTGGCGGGCTCGCCAAACAGCATGCCCATCAGTCGCGTCACAAGGCCGGCTTTAGCGGCGGGCGCGGCGGATTCAGCAGCCTTGGTGGCAGCGCTCTTGCCGCCACGTTTACGCTTCGGAGCAGCCGCTTCGGCGGTGGTTTCCTCCCGCTCCGGCGCCGGTTGCGGCGCCGGCATCTGCGGTGCAACGCGTTGCACCGCAGCCTCCTGCTGTGGAATGTTGGCGGAGTGAGAATCGCTGATAAGGTCAGTATCCGGTACCGCGATATCAATTGAGTAACTGACGGTGCGATCTTCGCTGACTTCGTCATCGCGCAGGCGCTGCACCTCGAAGTGCGGTGTTTCGAGGTTCGGGTTCGGAATCACCAGCAGGCGTGTGCGGCTGACAATTTCGATGTCCGAAAGGGCTGAGCGCTTCTCGTTGAGCAGGTATGCCGCCACATCCACCGGTACGATGGCGCGCACCTCGGCACTGCGGTCCTTGATGGCTTCTTCTTCCATCAGGCGCAGGATGGAGAGCGCGAGAGACTTGGTGTCGCGGATGGTGCCCTGGCCCGTGCAGCGTGGGCAGACAATGGCGCTGGTTTCCCCGAGAGACGGACGCAGTCGTTGGCGTGACATCTCCAGCAGGCCGAACCTCGAGATGCGGCCAACCTGGACACGGGCACGGTCGAGCTCCAGCGCATCGCGCATGCGGTTTTCGACCGCGCGCTGGTTGCGTGCTGCCAGCATGTCGATGAAGTCAATGACCACCAGGCCGCCCATGTCTCTCAGGCGCAGCTGGCGCGCGATCTCATCGGCTGCTTCCAGGTTGGTCTGCAGCGCGGTGTCTTCAATGTCGGTGCCCTTGGTGGCGCGGGCAGAGTTGATATCGATGGAAACCAGTGCTTCGGTGGGGTCAATGACAATGGAGCCGCCGGAGGGCAGGCGGACCTCGCGCTGGAAGGCTGTTTCAATCTGGCTTTCGATCTGGAAACGGTTGAAGAGGGGGATGGTGTCTTCGTAGCGACGAATACGGTTCTTGTATTTCGGCATGACCATGCTGACGAATTCATAGGCCTCGGCATAGGCATCGTCTGAGTCGATCAGCACCTGGTCGATATCGTCGCGCAGGTAATCCCGTACCGCGCGGATGATAACGTTGCTCTCCTGAAACAGCAGCGCAGGCGCTTTCACTTCTTTGTTGGCGACGGTGATGGATTCCCACAACTGCAACAGATAGTTCAGGTCCCACTGCAGCTCTTCGGTGGTGCGTCCCACACCGGCTGTGCGAATGATCACCCCCATGCCGTTGGGGATTTCCAGCCCGCTCAGGGCTTCGCGCAATTCGCTGCGGTCGTCGCCTTCAATGCGTCGCGAGATGCCTCCCGCCTTGGGGTTGTTGGGCATCAGCACCATGTAGCGACCGGCCAGACTGATGAAGGTGGTGAGGGCGGCGCCCTTGTTGCCGCGCTCCTCCTTGTCGACCTGAACAATGATTTCCGTGCCTTCTTTTACGACCTCCTTGATCTTCAGGCGTCCCTCGCTGTTGCCGGGATCCTTGTAAAAGTATTCACGGGCGATTTCCTTGAGGGGCAGAAAGCCGTGACGCTCCGCGCCAAATTCAACGAATGCGGCCTCCAGGCTGGGTTCGACCCGGGTAATCTTGCCTTTGTAGATGTTTGACTTCTTTTGCAGACGGGTGCGGTTTTCGATATCCAGATCGTACAGTCGCTGTCCGTCGACGAGCGCAACGCGCAGCTCTTCGGGCTGTGTTGCATTGATAAGCATTTTTTTCATGATGTGCCATTCTACCTGGTGCGCGCAGGTCTGGCGGGGCGGGAATCAGCCATACAGCCGGCCACGAGGCCGGACATAGCCGAGTAACGGTCCTGGCACTGACGTGGCGGCTGGGCCGGGCACGCAGTGGTGAGGTACTACTCAGTACGCTCAGGTGAACTGTACAGGGCGAGAGGCCGTTGTCTGCCTGTCGCCGGGTAGTACTGCCGGTATTGCCTGCAGCGTGCAGGTTGTTACCCGGTCGGGGCCGCATCACCTGACGAATACGGCCGTACTGCCCAAAGCTTTCACTGATTCGGAGTCCCGGCAGCCTCACTGCGCGGTTCATACTGTATCGTCGCGTTTCAGCCTCAATCCCGGGCTATGCCCTGTGGGTGGCGGGCGCGTCGACATCCGTTGTGTGCCTGCACACGCAAGTGCGGGTATGATGTCTCCTGTGGGGCGCTGCGGTTACGTCGGCAGACCCTGCTGTCACCGGAGTGGTTGCGTCGTGCGTCGGGGGTAATACCCCTCGAGCCCGGCTACACGGGCCGGAGTATACCTGCATTTGCTAAGTGCTTCAATTATTTGGTGATTTCCCGAGCTCATGGTCAAAACACAACCCACCGCCGCGGCCAGTGCGGTTCGTTTCGTCGAAATCGATGCGGATAGTGCAGGGCAGCGACTCGATAATTACCTGCTGCGCGAGCTCAAAGGGGTGCCGAAAACACGCATTTACCGGGGCCTGCGCAAAGGCGAGTTCCGGATCAACAAAGGGCGTGTGAAAGCCGAATACCGCCTGGTGGCGGGTGATGTGCTGCGGGTGCCCCCGCTACACCAGCCCGAGCCCGGTACACCGGTGGTGGTGCCGGGTTACTGGGCGGGTGAAATCCAGTCGCGCATCGTGTTCGAGGACGCGGGACTGCTGGTGATCAACAAGCCCTCGGGACTCGCAGTGCACGGTGGTAGCGGCCTGAACTTCGGTTTGATCGAGTGCCTGCGGCAGCTGCGCCCCCAGGATCGCTATCTGGAGCTGGTACATCGGCTGGATCGGGATACTTCGGGTCTCATCCTGGTGGCGCGCAAGCCTGCGGTGTTGCGGGAGTTGCACCGGCAGCTGCGAGGCGACGGGGTAGACAAGCGCTACATCGCGTTAGTGGCGGGGCGCTGGCCACGTGAACGGCGCATGGTGGAAGCCCCCCTGCAGAAAAATGTCGTGCAGTCCGGTGAGCGTATGGTTCGGGTCGCCAAGGAGGGCAAGGCATCGGTGACCGGTTTTCAGGTACTGGAGCAGTTCCCCCGGACTACGCTGGTGGAAGCCAGGCCCTATACCGGCCGTACGCACCAGATCCGCGTGCATGCGCGCTTCGCCGGCCATCCGATACTCGGTGATGACAAGTACATGGACGATGCCTGCGCCGAGCTGGCGCGCGCGCTGGGGGTGGGCCGATTGTTCCTGCATGCCCGTTCACTGACCTTTACCCTGCCGGGTGAGGGGCAGTTGCGTCTTGAAGCCCCCCTCGATGATTCCCTAGAGACTATATTAAAAAATGCTCGTAAATAATTGTTTATGATAGTTATATTTGACTGGGACGGGACGCTTTGCGACTCCGTGGAGCAGATTGTGCAGGCCATGCAGGCGGCCGCGCGGGCCTGCGACCTGCCGGTGCCGGAGGCCGATGCGGTAAGGCACATCATTGGCCTCAGCCTGGTGACCGCGATGCCCCTGCTGTTCCCGGGCAGCTCTTCTGCGCAGCAGGAAGCAATGCAGGCGGCCTATGCCCGCTGCTACCGTGCGCTGGATCCAGGGCCGGCAGCACTGCACGAGGGTGCTCTGGAAACACTGGAATGGCTGCGCGCCTCCGGGTTTGAGGTAGCGATTGCCACGGGCAAGAGTCGACGGGGGCTGGATCGTGTCTTGCAGGGCCTGGGTCTGGAGCGCTATTTCCACAGTACACGCTGTGCTGACGAAACACGCTCCAAGCCCCACCCGCTGATGCTGGAGCAAATTCTGGCGGAGCGCGGCAAAGCGGCACACTGCGCCCTGATGGTGGGTGACTCAGAGTACGATCTGGACATGGCGCGGCGTCTCGGCATGCCCTCGGTGGGCGTGACTTTCGGTGTGCACTCTCGCGAGCAGCTCCTGCGCCACCGCCCGTTGGCCCTGATCGACCGGCTGGCTGCACTGCGGGAGTTGCCGCACCTGCTGTCTCAGGCCAGTATCGGGTAACCTGCCTCGCCAAGCAGGCGGGTCAGGGCGATCAGCGGCAGGCCTTCAAGGCTGCTGGGGTCATCGCCCTCCATGCGCTCGAACAGGGCGATTCCCAGGCCCTCACATTTGAAGCTGCCGGCGCAGTCCAGCGCCTGTTCCCGCTCGAGGTAGGCAGTGATCGCCGCCTGCGACAGCGGGCGAAAATGCACGCTGAAGGGTTCCACATGGGTCAGTTCCAGGCCGCTTGCAACGCGGCAGACCGCCAGCCCTGTGAGGAAGCGCACGGTGCGCCCGGAGCTTGCAGTCAGCTGCAGCCTGGCGTTTTCCGGGCTACCGGGCTTGCCGATCAGTCTGCCATCCAGCTCCGCCACCTGGTCGCTACCGATCACCAGGGCATCAGGGTGGGCCTGGGCGACTGAACGCGCCTTGGCCAGTGCCAGTCGCAACGCCAGCTGTGCTCCGGACTCGCCAGCAACCGGCGTTTCATCGGCATCGGGCGGCAGGCATTGGAAGGGGCGTTGCAGGCGTGCCAGCAAGGCTTTGCGGTAGGGCGAGGTGGAGGCGAGTATCAGGTCCATGATCAGGTATTCCACACGTGGCAGCGGGGGCAGTGAACTGGTTGTATTCTAAAGATATTTTTTGACAAAGGGGTAAAGCGCCCCTATGATGCGCGCCTATGTTGACCGACCCCCTTCCCGCGTCGCTGGACGTCCGCAAGGCCGCCACGCGTGGCGCGACCATCAGGGGCACGCTCAAACCGCTGGAATTGCCCCGTTTTCGGGATCTGCTGGCCGCAGACGAGGGTGTTGTTGAGGCGGAGTTGGCGCTGTCCAGGGATGAGGAGGGCAGGTACGTTGTGCGGGTGGTGACCGAGAGTTCGGTAACGGTCACCTGCCAGCGGTGCCTGCGGCCCATGTCGGCTGCGCTACATTCTGAAAGCACCCTCGCGGTGGTCTGGACGGATGAGCAGGCCCGTCATTTGCCGGCGAGCCTTGACCCACTGATAGCCGGTGTGGACGAGGTTTCGCTGCGGGAACTGGTCGAGGATGAGCTGATTCTGGCAATGCCGCCGTTCAGCTATCACGAGCAGGCGGAATGCAACACAGTTTTGGCGGACCTCGCCGCGGAGCGCGTAGCAGACGAGCCCGTCGACAGGCCCAACCCGTTTGACGTGCTGGCGCAGTTAAAGCCCGGCGATACCCATCAGGAGTAAGACATGGCTGTTCAACAGGACAAGAAATCACGTTCACGCCGCGGCATGCGTCGTTCACACGACTCGCTTTCCGGCCCCACGCTGAGCGTCGACCAGACCTCCGGTGAAACCCATCGCCGTCACCATGTGACGGCAGACGGCTTTTACCGCGGGAAAAAAGTGGTCAACACCGGCAACGACGAGTAAGTCCGTTCCGGCTGCCGGCACCGCAGGCTGTTCGCAGTCTCCGTATCGGCATCGTTAGGGAAAGCAAACGGGAGCCCAGGCTCCCGTTTTGCATTTTCAGGCTGGCGTATGCTACCTGTTCTACACTGGCGGTAACCGGCGCGACTGTCGCCCGGTACTGTGCAAACGTTGAAGGATGCTTTTGTTATGACGCTGAGTCACTGTGCATTTGTCTTTCCCGGCCAGGGATCACAGAAAGTCGGCATGCTTGCCGGGGCTCACGCTGCCTTTCCGGCGGTGCGCGAGACCTTTGATGAGGCCTCCGCAGCACTCGGTATGGACGTGTGGGGTCTGGTGCAGGAGGGGCCGCAGGAGGCGCTTAATCTCACCGCCACCACCCAGCCCATCCTGCTGACCGCCAGTGTCGCCCTGTGGCGGGCCTGGCGCGCGGCGGGTGGCGCGGAGCCCGCCTTGCTCGCCGGACACAGCCTCGGCGAATTTTCTGCACTGGTCTGCGCCGGCTCTATCGCCTTTGAGGACGCCGTGCGCCTGGTACGCCAGCGCGGTGAGTTCATGCAGACGGCGGTCCCGGTAGGCGAGGGCGGCATGGCGGCGATCATCGGTCTGGACGATGACAGTATCAACCGTATTTGTGGCGAGGTGAGCGCTGCGGGCGATGGCGAGGTGGCTGCGGTCAATTTCAACTCGCCTGGTCAAGTGGTGATCGCCGGCCACGCCGCGGCGGTTGAGCACGCCTCCGCCGCGCTGAAAGCCGCGGGGGCAAAGCGCGCGATGCCGCTGCCGGTCTCTGCACCTTTCCATACGTCGCTGATGCGTCCGGCCGGCGAGCGACTCGCCGGGGTGTTGGCCTCTATCGCAATTCAGGCGCCCGCCATACCCGTTGTACACAATGTTCATGCACGGCCCGAGTCTGACCCCGAGCGCATTCGCAGCCTGCTGGTAGAGCAGATATACAGTCCCGTTCAGTGGACGGCATGCGTCGCCTACATGGCTGCACAGGGCGTCACTCAGGTTGTGGAGTGTGGGCCGGGCCGGGTGCTGAGCGGGCTCAACAAGCGCATTGACGGCGCCTTGCAGAGCCATTCACTGGAAGAGCCTGCGGGGCTTGCGGATACGCTTGCGGCGCTGGGCTGAGCAGGTCAGGAACAGTAATAAAGAGGGGGAGCAGGGATGAGTGAGGAAAAGAAAGTCGCTCTGGTGACAGGTGCCAGCCGCGGCATTGGCCGCGCCATCGCGGAGCAGCTTGCAGGCGACGGGTATGTCGTCGTGGGTACCGCGACGACAGAAGCAGGGGCCACTGCCATCGGTGAGTATCTGCGGGACGGCGGTTTCGAAGGCTGCGGCATGACACTGGATGTGGCTGACCAGGCCGCTGTCGAGGATGTGGTCAAGGGCATCAGCGCGCAATTCGGCGCGCCGCTGGTGTTGGTGAATAATGCGGGCATAACCCGCGACAATATTCTGATGCGTATGAAGCCCGAGGAATGGCAGGCGGTCATCGACACCAACCTGAGCGCGGTATACCGGGTCAGCAAGGCCTGCCTGCGTGGCATGACCAAAGCCCGCTGGGGTCGAATCGTGAATATCACGTCGGTAGTCGGCGCAATGGGCAATGCCGGGCAGAGCAATTACGCGGCCAGCAAGGCGGGCGTGGAAGGTTTCTCGCGGGCGCTGGCGCGTGAGCTGGGCTCCCGCGCGGTGACGGTGAACTGTGTGGCTCCGGGCTTCATTGACACCGATATGACGCGAGCCCTGAGTGATGAGCAGCGTGAGGCGATGCTCGGCCAGATTCCCCTCGCGCGTCTCGGCGACGCACGCGAGATCGGTGCCCTGGTGGGTTTCCTGTGCGCGGAGCATGCCGGTTATATCACCGGCGAGACTATCCACATTAACGGTGGCATGAACATGGCGTGAGGAATGTCGGGGCGTGTCGACACATGCAGGCGGGCAGCGCTCAAAAAAAATTTATTACTCCGGCGCAAAACAGAGTAAAATGCGCTCTTGGGCCGGGTGACCAGGTTTCATTCAGACTTTTTTTGTCAGGAGTTATACATAAAATGAGCAGCATTGAAGAACGCGTAAAAAAGATCGTCGCAGAGCAGCTTGGCGTCAAGGAAGAAGAAGTGCAGACGGAAGCGTCTTTTGTTGAGGACCTGGGCGCGGATTCACTGGACACAGTGGAGCTGGTGATGGCTCTGGAAGAAGAGTTTGAAACCGAGATTCCCGATGAAGAAGCCGAGAAGATCACCACGGTGAAGTTGGCTATCGACTACATCAAGGAAAATCTCGCCTGAGATTGTCCCCGCAGTAACCGGAAGAGCCGTTTCTATGTTTTGATAGAGCGGCTTTTCTTATTTATGCTTCCAGCACCTGATTCAACCGGGGAGTGTGTTCGGTGATTGGCAGACGCGTTGTTGTCACAGGTCTTGGCATGGTGAGTCCATTGGGTCTCGATGTGCAGGAAACCTGGAAAAATATCATTGCCGGCAAGAGCGGTGTTGCACCGATTGTCGCTTTTGATGTCGAGGCCTACAGCACGCGGTTCAGTGCCAGTGTCAGGGGCTTCGACAGCACGCCGTACTTCAGCGACAAAGACGCCCGTAAAATGGACATCTTTGTGCAGTTCGGGATGGCCGCCGGTATTCAGGCCATGCTGGATTCCGGCCTTGAGGTGACGGATGCCAACGCCCATCGCGTCGGCTGTGCCATAGGGTCTGGTATTGGCGGCATTGGCCAGATCGAGAAAAACACGGAGATCGTGGCGCGCTCCGGACCACGCAAGATTTCACCCTTCTTCGTTCCCGGTTCCATCATCAACATGATCTCGGGCAACCTCTCGGTGCGTTACAACCTTCAGGGGCCGAACCTTGCAGTGGTCACCGCCTGTACGTCGGGTACACACAACATCGGCCTCGGAGCCCGCCTGATTGCGCTCGGCGATGCCGATGCCATGTTGGTGGGTGGCGCCGAGATGGCGACGACGCCCGTCGGCCTGGGTGGTTTTGCCGCCGCCCGAGCCCTGTCCACGCGCAACGACGATCCGGTAGCGGCATCGCGTCCCTGGGATCGCGATCGCGACGGCTTTGTGCTGGGTGATGGCGCGGGCGTGTTGATGATTGAAGAGTATGAGTCGGCGAAAGCTCGTGGTGCCAACATCTACGCCGAAATCACCGGCTTTGGCATGAGCGGCGACGCGTATCACATGACGCTGCCGCCGGAGGATGGCCGCGGTGCGGCCGCCGCGATGCGCAATGCCATCGCCGACGCCGCGGTACCTGTCGACCAGATCGACTATATCAACGCACACGGCACATCGACCAGTGCGGGTGATCTCGCCGAGAGTCGCGCTATCCAGACTGTGTTGGGGGCGGCGTCAGAGGCCGTTGCGGTCAGCTCCACGAAATCCATGATCGGGCATCTGCTGGGTGCTGCGGGGGCGGTGGAGGCCATTTTCTCCATACTGGCCCTGCGCGATCAGGTGGCACCTCCGACCATCAACCTCGATAACCCGGACGAGGGTTGCGTTCTCAATTACGTGCCGCACACCGCACAGGAGCGCCGTATCCGGCACGCGCTCTCCAACTCTTTCGGCTTCGGCGGCACCAACGGGTCCCTGCTGTTCAGTCAGCTCGGCTGATGCCGGCCGGGTGGTAGTTGCGGCCCAGACATGGATTGACGGCATACCCGGCGACACACTGCAGTTGCCGGATCGTGCGTTTGCCTACGGCGATGGGGTCTTCGAAACCATGCTCCTGCGGGACGGCCATCCGCTCTTGGCCGGATTTCATTTTGATCGATTAGCTGCCGGTTTGGCATGTCTGCGCATGCCAGAGGCGCTGCCGCTTGCGCAGCAGCACCTTGATACGGTGCTGGGCTCCCTGCGTGCAGCGACCGGCTACGCTGCGCTGCGCCTCACGGTGTCGCGAGGCGCGGGGCCACGGGGGTATGCACCGCCGTCGGTGGCTGCGCCCCGGGTTGTCA
The DNA here is from genome assembly GCA_002414665.1 of Halieaceae bacterium UBA5085. GTDB lineage: Bacteria > Pseudomonadota > Gammaproteobacteria > Pseudomonadales > Halieaceae > Haliea. Next base: position 128,990 of record DIAF01000006.1, on the reverse strand, counting down.
TCAACGTGTCGGAGATGGCGTACGACCCCTCAGCCTTCCCGGAGCCCGCCAGGCTGGGGGAGACCCAGGTCCGGTGGGGCAAGCAGCCGCAGTTGGCGGGCGTAAAACACCTGAACCGACTGGAGCAGGTGCTGGCCGCTGCCGACGCGATTGACACCGGCGTGGATGAGGTGCTGATGCTTGATCAGTCCGGTGCACCGCTATCGGTGTCCTCGGGCAACCTGTTTGTGGTGGCGGGCAAGCGGCTGCTCACACCCACATTGCTTGATGCGGGCATAGCCGGTACCCGTCGTCGCCTGTTGCTGGATCACCTCGCGCCAGCCTGCGGTCTGCAGGCCGCGGAATCGCGGCTGCAGCTGCACCAGCTGCTGGCAGCCAATGAAGTGTTCTACTGCAACGCCCTCACCGGTCTGCGGCCGGTTGGCGTGTTTCGCGATCGCAACTGGGGCGTGCACCCGATCACCCGGCGCCTGCATGCCGCTTACTGCGAGTGGCTGCAGCGGTGACGCGCCGGCGGCGTCTGTTGTTACTGGCGCTGGCCCTTGCGGCCTTCCTGGCCCTGCTCGTGGCGCGGGAGATCTGGGAGAGATGGCAGGCGCCCCTGCGCCTGCCGGAGTCAGGGTTGCTGCTCACGGTCTATCCGGGAGACAGTTTGCGCTCGGTGGCCGAGCGCCTGCAAGCGGAGGGCGTGCTGCCGCACCCGGAGCTGTTGCTGCTCTGGGCGCGCTACCATCAGCTCGATGCCCGCATTCGGCGGGGAGAGTACGCGCTGGAACCTGGGCTGACGGCTGAAAGCCTGTTGGCGCTGCTGGTCAGTGGGCGGGTGGTGCAGTACCAGGTAACGCTTCCAGAGGGTATTGTCGTTGCACAGGCGATTACCATTCTGCAGCGCGAGGCTGCGCTGGAGAGCGTCCTTTCGGGGGCGGATGATGCCAGGTTGTTGCAGCTCGTCGCACCGTACGAGGCGGTCGAGGGCCTGTTTCTGCCGGAAACCTACCGCTACGAGCGCGGCGACAGCGATCTCGACATCCTGCGCCGTGCACACCGCGCTCTGCTGGAAGCGCTTGAGCAGGAGTGGGCAATACGCGACGTGGATCTGCCCTATGACTCCCCCTACGAAGCCCTGATCATGGCATCCATTATTGAGCGTGAAACCGGAGTGCCTGAAGAGCGGGGAGAAATTGCGGGGGTGTTTGTACGTCGGTTGCAGCGCGGTATGCGGCTGCAAACCGACCCGACCATCATTTACGGGTTGGGTGATGCCTTCGATGGCAATCTGCGCCGCAGCCACCTGCAGGATGCGGACAATCTCTTCAACACCTACCGCCACGATGGGCTGCCACCGACACCGATTGCCTTGCCCGGGCGGGCGGCGTTGCAGGCCGCTATGCAGCCTGCGGCGGGTGAAACCCTGTTTTTTGTCGCGCGGGGTGATGGCAGCCACGAGTTCAACACCACGCTTGAAGGGCATGAGCGTGCCGTGCGTAAATATCAGCTGCAACGGCGCAAAGATTACCGTTCATCTCCGGAGAGCCCCTGACCATGGTCACAGCACGCGGTCTGTTCATCACCGTCGAAGGCGGGGAGGGCGCAGGAAAGTCCACTAATATTGCCTGTATTCAGGCGTATTTGGAGGCTCGTGGTGTGGACCTTGTGGTGACACGCGAGCCAGGCGGTACCCGTCTGGGTGAAGATATCCGTGCAGTCCTGCTGCGCCCGAGAGAGGAGCCCGTGGTGCCGATGGCCGAGTTGCTGCTGCTGTTTGCGGCGCGCGCCCAGCACCTGCAGGATGTTATCCAGCCCGCGCTGGACGACGGCAAGTGGGTGATCTGCGATCGCTTCACCGATGCCAGCTACGCTTACCAGTGCGGCGGTCGCGGGATGCCGCCCGCAACCGTCCGCGCGCTGGAGGCGCTGGTGCAGGGTGAGTTGCGGCCTGACTACACGCTCTTGCTCGATGCGCCCGTTGCCACGGGGCTTGAGCGTGTCAGGGGCCGCGGCGAACTGGACCGCTTCGAGCGCGAAGAACTGGCATTTTTCGAACGTGTACGGGATACCTATCTGCAACTCGCCCGGGAGAGTAGCGGTCGCTATCACCTTGTCGATGCCAGTCAGCCGCTGGCCGCGGTGCAGGCGCGCATCGAGGAGATTTGCGCGGAGCTGTTCGCCTGCTGGGCACCGCGACACCCGGTGGCAAAATGAACCTGCAGGACCTGCCTGAGATCAGCGTACCTTTGCCATGGCAGGCAGAGCCGTGGGCGCGGCTGCAGGAGCAGGTCAGTCGCCAACAGCTCCCACACGCGCTGCTTCTTGCTGGCCCGGCGGGGGTCGGCAAGGAGCGGCTGGCGTTGGCACTGGCACGCTTTCTGCTGTGCCACCAACCCGTCGCAGGCCACAACTGTGGCGCTTGCAGGGCCTGTCGTTTCAGCCAGTCGGGCAGTCACGGTGACTTCCGCTGGCTGCAACCTGAAGGCACCAGCAAGGTGATACGCATTGAGCAAGTCAGAGAGGCGGTTGCCTTTGTTTACCGCACTGCCGGGTTCGGCACGCGCAAGGTCGTGGTCCTCAGCCCCGCCGAGCGCCTTTCGCACAGCGCTGCCAACGCACTCCTGAAAGGGCTGGAGGAGCCCTCCGCAGACACTCACCTGATTCTGGTTGCGGAGCGGCTGCAGGGCATGCCTGCAACAGTGCGTTCCCGCTGCCAGCTGCTCAAATTGCCCCTGCCGGGCCCTGATCAATGCCTGCCGTGGCTGCAGCGCGCCACCGGAGACGCGGCGGGTGCGGCTGACCTGCTCGCACTCGCCGGTGGCGTACCACTGCTCGCTGAGCAGTTGTTTACCGAGGGCGGCGCGGGGCCCCTGCGGGAGCGCCGCACCCTGCTGGGAGACCTGGCTCGGGGCAAGACGGTGGTACCGGTTGTGGCGGCGCGCTTCGCCCAGCTGGAACTCAGTCAGGCGCTGCGCGACATCGCCCTGTTTCTGCAGTTGTATTTGTGCCGGCAGGAACAGGCTGCGCTGCGCAGGGCGCAGCCGCTGTTTCACCTGCTTGACCGCCTGCAAGCGCTGCAGGCGGCTATTGCCGCCGGCTCCAACCCGAATCCACAGTTGGCGCTGGAAAGTGTGCTGATCAACCTGGCGGATGGCTTTGGTGTGATGCGCAGCGGTGCTAACATGCGTCCGTCTTCAGAGGAGATCGCACCATGAGTGATTCTGCAGCGGGTAGCCGCAACGGCATTTTGTCGCTCACCATCAAAGACAAGGCCGTGCTCTATTCTGCGTATATGCCCTTTCTGCACAACGGCGGACTGTTCGTGCCCACCAACAAAACCTACAAAGTGGGGGATGAGGTCTTCATGCTGCTGACCCTGATGGACGAGCCGGAGAAAATTCCGATCTCCGGAAAGGTCGTCTGGGTCACGCCCCGGGGCGCCCAGGGTAACCGCACAGCGGGTATCGGCGTACAGTTCAGTGAACAGGATGCTGCCGCGAACAGCAAGATTGAGAATCATCTCGCAGGGTCGCTGGGATCCGATCGCCCGACCCATACCATGTAGCGTTGAGCGCGGCGCCCGGGTAAAAAAATGGGTCCCGCCAGGGACCCAAGAAGACCATTAGGAGTGAAACACAAAAGGAATTGCTTCCCTTTCAAAGCGTTGGGTACGCTCTGAGTAGCTGCTCGCTCGAGTCAGGGGAAAAGCAGCCACATATTTAGTATCGCCTATCAGTGGTAATTTTCCACAGTCTCGAGGGCGAATTATTAGGCTGATTTACGATAAAAACCTTGATGTATATTTTAATTTAGAATAAGCGAGCGCAAAACCATGTCGCGTCACCGGCTTATCGGCGTTGTGGAGGGGTTCTACGGACGCCCTTGGCAGCACGAGCTCAGGCTGTCCTATGCCGGGTACCTGCAGGCTCTGGGCCTCAACACCTACCTGTACGCGCCCAAGGGTGACCCCTGGCTGCGCAAGCGCTGGCAGGAAGACTGGCCGGCGGAGGAGTGGCAAGCCCTGGCACAACTCGCCGCGCACTACCACCAGCAAGGCATGTTCTTCGGCGTCGGTCTGTCGCCGTTCAAACTGTATGGACGGTACGGTCAGGGGCAAAGACGCCAGTTGCGTGACAAAATCCGGCGCTTGAATGAGCTTCCGGCCTCCCTGCTGGCGATTCTCTTCGATGACATGCCGGGCGACCAGGCCGACCTCGCCCAGCGCCAGGTGGAGATTCTCGCTGACGTCCGCGACTGGAGCGATGCAGGCCGGCTGCTTGTCTGTCCAACCTACTACTCCTTTGATCCGGTGCTGGAGCGTCATTTCGGCCGTATGCCAGCGGACTACTGGCCCGACCTGGGGCGCCTGCTGGACCCCGGGGTCGATGTCTTCTGGACCGGTAACCGCGTCTGCGCCGACGCCATCACCCGGGATGACCTGAACCGTGCCGTAGGTGCGCTCGGACGCCCCGTGATGCTTTGGGACAATTATCCCGTCAATGATGGCGCACTGCGCAGCAACCACCTTTATCTGGCTCCGCTCAGCCAGCGCGCCAGTGTTCTGGACCCCTCGGTTGTCTCCGGCCACCTGTGCAATCCCATGTTGCAAGGCCGCTGCTCCCTGCCCGCACTCCTGGGTCTGGCCAGTCTCTATGTGCAGGGGGGCGGGCCGGATCCCGATCTTCCGGGGCAATTGCTGGGCGTGTCGCTGTGGCGCTGTCTGCAACGCGACGCAGAGGAGTTTCGTGCCGTCGGGCTTTCGGGTATGTCGGCACAGCGCCGTTTGGCGCTGGCCGGTGAATACGCCGGCCTGCCCGGCCCGGCCGCCTGCGAGGTGGCAGGCTGGCTGCGTGGGGATTACGCCTTCGACCCGGCCTGCCTCACGGATTAGCCTGCGGGTCGGCATCGGTCGCGGTTGTGCCGGATTCCGGTTTGTGGCAGAATCCGCAGCCTTGCGAGAACTCAAAATTGCGTTTTTTTAGGCTGTCAAGGCCAGAAAAATCAACAGGTTACGCCGTATTTGCAGGTTTATTTCAGCACTGCGTCGTAACGCAATAGCGGTTTCCCGACACGCGGAAGTGGCGAAATTGGTATACGCGCTGGATTTAGGTTCCAGTGCCGCAAGGCGTGAGAGTTCGAGTCTCTCCTTCCGCACCAACTGACAGCGACTCTGGCCCGGGCCAGGGTCGTTCTGATGACGGGGCGCACCGGCGCCCACTACCGACTGGATTGTGAGGAATAAGCATGCAGGTGTCCATTGAAACGACTTCGGGCCTGGAGCGCCGTTTGACTGTCGGCGTACCCGCCGCCCAGGTTGACAGTGAGGTCGATTCGCGGCTGCAAAAAGCCGCCCAGAACGTGCGCCTGCCCGGCTTCCGGCCCTGGCAAGGTGCCGATGAAAGTGATGCGTCAGCGCTATGGCGCTGGCGTTCGCCAGGAAGTCCTGGGCGAGGTCATGAGCCGGTCTTTCCAGGAGGCCGTGGTACAGGAAAAGCTGCGCCCTGCCGGCCAGCCCAGCATCGAGCCGCGCAGCCTGGAAGCGGGCCGGGATCTCGAGTACGTGGCTACCTTTGAGGTCTTTCCGGAGGTCGAGGTTGTCTCCATGTCCGGTTTTGCCGTCACCCGGCCGGTTGCCGAGGTCACCGATGCGGACGTGGATAACATTATCGAGGTGTTCCGCAAGCAGCAGGGGACGCGTGAAACGGTCGAGCGCGCCGCGGCAATGGGCGATATCGTCAACCTCGACTACGTGGGTACCCGCGATGGCGAGGCCTTCGACGGTGGCAGCGCCGAGGGAACTGACCTCGAGCTTGGCTCCGGACGGATGATTCCGGGTTTCGAGGACGGCATTGTCGGGCTCGCAGCCGGCGACGAAAAAACCCTGGAGCTCACTTTCCCTGAGGACTATCACAATGAAGATCTGCGTGGTGCGGCGGTGCAGTTCGCGGTCAAGGTCAATGAGGTGAAGGAACTGGTGCTGGCGCCCCTTAACGAGGAGCTGTTCAAGCTCTACGGCGTTGAGGAGGGCGGTGAGGCACAATTCCGCAAGGAAGTTGCAGAAAATATGACCCGGGAGCTGAAAAATGCCGTAACTAGTCGGGTCAAGCAGCAGGTGATGGACGCGGTGATCGAGGCGCACAAGGCGCTGGAAGTGCCCAAGGCGCTGGTCAAGCAGGAAATTCAGGCCCTGCGCAAGCAGATGTTCCAGCAGTTTGGTGGAGCAGCGCCTGAGGGGCTGGATCTCGACTCCCTGTTGCCGGACGACATGTTCCGGGATAACGCCGAGCGCCGGGTCAAACTGGGTCTGGTGTTGTCCGAGATGATCGGCACGTTCGAGCTTAAGGCGGATCCTGCCAAGGTGCGGGAAACCATTGAGGAACTCGCCGCAACGTATCAGGACGCGGAGGAAGTCATCAACTGGTACTATGGCAACCCGGAGCAGCTGTCTTCCGTCGAGTCCAAGGTCCTGGAGGACAGCGTGGTCGACAAGCTGCTGGAGTCAGCTGAGGTGACGGACGAGCCCTGCAGCTACCAGGAGGCCATCGCGCAGGCCCAGAGCCAGCGCTGAGTGCACACCCCGGGCGCCGGCACTGGCGGCGCCCCCTACATACAACCAAGGAAACGATTGCATGGCGAACTTGCCGGACGGCCGTAACACAATGAATGTCAACAATCTTGGCCTTATTCCCATGGTCGTGGAGCAGACTGCACGCGGCGAGCGTTCCTACGACATTTATTCGCGTCTCCTGAAAGAGCGTGTGGTGTTCGTGGTGGGGCCGGTAGAGGATCACATGGCGAATCTCATTGTCGCCCAGTTGTTGTTTCTCGAGTCGGAAAACCCCGACAAGGACATTCACCTGTACATCAACTCGCCGGGGGGGTCAGTGACCGCTGGCCTGTCCATTTACGATACCATGCAGTTCATCAAGCCCGATGTCAGTACCATGTGCATTGGCCAGGCGGCTTCAATGGGCGCGTTCCTGCTCTCCGGTGGTGCCGCAGGCAAACGCTTCATTCTGCCGAACGCTCGCACCATGATCCACCAGCCCAGCGGCGGTGCACAGGGGCAGGCCTCAGACATCGACATTCAGGCTCGCGAGATCCTTATCATTCGCCGGCGTCTGAACGAGCTCATGGCCGAGCACACTGGCCAGAGTCTTGAGACTATCGAGCGAGACACCGAGCGTGATCGTTTCATGAACGCCGAGCAAAGCAAGGAATACGGCCTGGTGGATGAAGTGATCAACCGTCGGGCCCCGTCGGCACAATAGGCGTCGCGAGTTGGCGGCGTGTCCGCGGGCTTGCAAATGGCGGCAAAAAACATCATCTTTAAAACTGATGAGACTCCAGAATTCATAGGCCACAGGGCGCAGCATGACTAAAGACACCACAAAATCAGGCGACGACGGCGGCAAGCTGCTGTACTGCTCATTTTGCGGCAAGAGCCAGCACGAAGTGCGTAAACTGATCGCTGGTCCCTCGGTGTTCATTTGCGACGAATGCGTGGATCTGTGTAACGACATCATCCGCGAAGAGGTGCAGGAAGGTAACAGCGAGGCAAAACGCGACAGCCTGCCAACGCCTCACGAGATCAAGACGATTCTTGATGAGTACGTGATCGGGCAGCAGCGGGCCAAAAAGGTGCTCTCGGTGGCGGTGTACAACCACTACAAGCGCTTGCGTCACAGCCAGGCTACCGGTCGCGGCGAAGACGTGGAACTGGGCAAGAGCAATATCCTGCTTGTGGGCCCCACCGGCAGCGGTAAAACCCTGCTGGCGGAAACCCTCGCCCGGTTGCTGGATGTTCCCTTTACCATCGCTGATGCCACGACGCTGACTGAGGCGGGTTATGTGGGCGAAGACGTCGAGAACATCATCCAGAAGCTGTTGCAGAAGTGCGACTACGATGTGGAAAAAGCGCAGGTCGGCATCGTGTACATCGATGAGATCGACAAGATTTCCCGCAAGTCCGACAACCCCTCCATCACTCGCGATGTGTCGGGGGAGGGGGTGCAGCAGGCGCTGCTGAAGCTGATCGAAGGTACTGTAGCCTCCGTGCCGCCGCAAGGTGGCCGCAAGCATCCGCAGCAGGAATTTCTGCAGGTCGACACGTCCAACATCCTGTTCATCTGCGGTGGTGCCTTTGCCGGTCTGGACAAGGTGATTCGCAACCGTTCGGAGAAAGGCGGCATCGGTTTTAATGCCGAGGTCAAAAGCAAGGACGAGCGCCGCAACGTCGGTGAGTTGCTGTTCGATCTCGAGCCCGAGGATCTGGTCCAGTACGGTCTGATTCCGGAGTTCGTGGGTCGCCTGCCGGTGATTGCAACACTCGAAGAGCTGGATGTGCCGGCGCTGGTGCAAATCCTTACGGAGCCCCGCAATTCGCTCACCAAGCAGTACAGCAAGCTGTTTGAAATGGAAGGTGTTGAAGTGGACTTCCGCGAAGACGGTTTGCGCGCCGTGGCGGAGCGGGCGATGGAGCGCAAGACAGGCGCTCGCGGCCTGCGCTCCATTCTTGAGGGCGTTCTGCTTGACTCCATGTACAACATTCCGTCTCGGAGCGATGTCAGCAAGGTGGTGATCGACGAATCGGTGATTCGCGGTGACTCCGAGCCGCTGCTGGTGTACCAGAACCACGAGCCTGCAGCGCGGGCGGCGTCCAAGGACGAATAGCACCGGGGTCGCAAGACCCCGTGTCGGTCAGACTACGGTCCGGCCCATGCCCTGTGCAGTGGGGGGGCTTGTGTTCCTGTCACAGCGCCCCCATCTACAGGACATCTGTGACCCTTCACAACCCGGAGATTTTTATGGGTTCCTCATCGGTAATTGATCTTCCCCTGCTGCCCCTGCGCGATGTCGTGGTCTATCCGCACATGGTGCTGCCGCTGTTTGTCGGCCGGGAGAAGTCGGTCGAGGCGCTTGAGGATGCCATGGCCGGCAGCAAGCAGGTGCTGCTGGTAGCACAGCGCAACGCGGCGGATGACAACCCGGGCGTGGATGACATCTACCAGGTGGGTACCGTCTCCAATATCCTGCAGCTGCTGAAATTGCCTGATGGCACGATAAAGGTGCTGGTAGAAGGCAGCTATCGAGCGGCTATCGATAACGTGGACGACGAAGGGCGCTTCACTGTCGCTGGCGTGCGCGAAATCGAAAGCGACGACGTGCCCGATGACGAGGCCGAAGGGCTCTTGCGCTCCACGGTCACGCAATTCGAAAAGTATGTAAATCTCAGCAAGAAGGTGCCTGCGGAGGTCCTGACGTCGCTGTCCGGCATCGATGAACCAGGGCGTCTGGCGGACACCATAGCGGCCCACATGAGCGTCGATTTGCAGGAAAAGCAGGCGATCCTCGAGATAGCGGACATCCGGGCCCGGCTTGAACACCTCATGGGCCTGATGGAGGCGGAGATCGACCTGTTTCAGGTGGAGAAACGCATCCGTGGTCGCGTCAAGAAGCAGATGGAAAAGAGCCAGCGCGAGTACTATCTCAACGAACAGATGAAGGCGATCCAGAAGGAACTGGGTGACCTCGACGAGGCGCCCAGTGAACTGGATGACCTGCAGACGCGGATCGATGATGCACGCATGCCTGATGAGGCGCGGACCAAGGCACTGGCCGAGCTGAACAAACTCAAGATGATGTCGCCCATGTCTGCCGAGGCGTCGGTGGTGCGCAGCTACATTGACTGGATGGTCAGTGTGCCCTGGTCGCGCCGTAGCAAAGTGAAACATGACCTCAAGCGTGCCTCAGCGATCCTCAACGAGGATCACTTTGGCCTGGAAGAGGTGAAGGAGCGCATTCTCGAATACCTCGCGGTGCAGAAGCGCGTGCGCAAGGTCAAGGGCCCGGTGCTGTGCCTGGTGGGGCCGCCGGGTGTGGGCAAGACGTCCCTCGGGGAGTCGCTGGCGCGGGCTACCAATCGCAAGTTCGTGCGCATGGCGCTGGGTGGCGTGCGGGATGAGGCAGAGATTCGCGGGCACCGTCGGACCTACATCGGCTCGATGCCGGGCAAGCTGCTGCAGAAAATGGCCAAGGCGGGCGTGCGCAACCCGTTGTTCCTGCTCGATGAAATTGACAAGATGGGCATGGACCACCGCGGTGATCCTGCTTCCGCTATGCTGGAGGTGCTGGATCCCGAGCAGAACCACGCGTTCAATGACCATTACCTCGAAGTCGATTACGACCTCTCGGACGTCATGTTTGTATGTACCTCCAATACCATGAATATTCCCGGGCCACTGCTCGATCGCATGGAGGTTATTCGCATTCCCGGTTACACCGAGGATGAGAAGGTCAGCATTGCCGCCAAATACCTGATTCCCAAGCAGATCCGGCAGAATGGCCTGGGCAAGGACGAGATATCGATCGCGGAAGATACGGTGGTTGACATCATCCGTTACTACACCCGAGAGGCCGGTGTGCGTGCGCTGGAGCGCGAAGTGGCGAAGATCTGCCGCAAGATGGTCAAGCGGATCGCGCTGGAAGAAGACTCGGTGGCGGCTGAGGTAACACCGGATATGCTCCCGGACCTGCTGGGCGTGCGCAAGTTCAACTTCGGTATTGCGGAAGAGCAGAACAAGGTGGGGCAGGTGACCGGCCTGGCCTGGACCTCCGTCGGCGGCGAGCTGCTGACAATCGAGGCGGCATCGGTCGCGGGCAAGGGACGTTACGTGAAAACAGGCTCGTTGGGCGATGTGATGCAGGAGTCCATTCAGGCAGCAACGACTGTTGTACGCAGCCGTTCGCAAGTGCTGGGAATTCCCGCGTCCTGGCACGACAAGCACGACGTGCATATCCATGTGCCGGAGGGCGCGACGCCGAAGGATGGGCCCAGTGCCGGGGTGGCGATGTGTACCGCCCTGGTGTCCATCAGCACCGGCATTGCGGTGCGAGCCGATGTGGCCATGACCGGCGAGATCACCCTGCGCGGTGAGGTATTACCCATTGGTGGCCTCAAGGAAAAGCTGCTGGCAGCCCGCCGCGGTGGTATCAAGACCGTGGTGATACCAAAAGAGAATGAGCGCGATCTCAAGGAAGTGCCGGAGAATATCAAGCAGGATCTGCAGATCCGTCCGGTGAAGTGGATAGATGAGGTGCTGGCGATTGCGCTGGAAAGAGTGCCGGAGCCACTGACCGATGAGGAGTACCTCGCTCCTGCACCCGGCTCCGGACAAGATGATGAGCAGGCGGGCAAAAACCGGATAAATACGCATTGAAAGCCGGGAGCCGGTTGACCGCCAACTCGGCTCTGGTATACAGTCAGCTCCCTGAATTCAGTGCGCTTCTCTTCGCTCTTGGCATCGGGAGGGGCCCGCAGTAGCAACTGGAATCACATGCGGTTGCTCGCCTGCCGCACCATGAATTGCCCGCTTCGTATTGCGGCCAAAAATACCACACTTACAGCCAGATAACATTCCAAGGGGATACCTGTGAACAAGACTGAACTCATTGACGCCATTGCTGCCGCTGCTGATCTGCCCAAGGCTTCCGCCGGACGCGCGCTCGACGCTGTTGTAGACAGCATTACGCAAGCCCTGAAAAAAGGCGACCAGGTCACCTTGGTGGGCTTTGGCACCTTCGCGGTAAAAGCGCGCGCTGCTCGCGAGGGCCGCAACCCGCAAACTGGCCAGACCATTCAGATCAAAGCCTCCAATGTGCCCGGCTTCAAACCTGGCAAGGCACTCAAGGATGCCGTCAACGGCTGAGTTGCAGTAACTGGCAGGTTCGGCGTTCGCTCACGACGCGCCTCACTTGCCTGTGCACCGGTAACGGTTCAGGGAAAGGCGCACTCACGAGTGCGCTTTTTTGTTGCTAAGGAACGGAAAACACCATGCTTCAGGATATCCGCAAGACTACCCAGGGAACTGCCGCCAAGGTCGTTATCGGGTTGATCGTTATCTCCTTTGCGCTGTTCGGCATCGAGTCCATTCTCCTGGGCGGTGGCGGTAGTACCGTTGCCGAGGTAAACGGTGAGGCCGTGAGTCCCGTGGAGCTGCAGCAGGCCGTGGACACACAGCGACGCCAGCTGATTGCCATGATGGGTGAGAATCTCGACCCGGCAATGCTGGATGAGCAGCGGCTGAGTGCCCAGGCGATGGAGGGCATTGTGTCACGCAAATTGCTCATGCAATCGGCGCGCGAAATGGGCCTGACGGTGTCGGAGGCTGAGCTTGGTGCCGTAATTGCCGGCATGGGGCAGTTCCAACTGGATGGTGAGTTCTCTCCCGAGATGTACAAGAGCCTGCTGGCCTCGGCCGGATTCACGCCAGCATCCTTCAAGAGTGCGCTGCGGGATGACCTGGTGCTCGGGCAGGTGCGTGCCGGCCTGGCGGGTAGTGATTTTGCGACCCCTGCCGAACTCGCTCTTGCCGCGAAGGTGCTTGCAGAGCAGCGGGATGTCCGCTACCTGACCCTGCCTCTGGCGCCTTATCTTGAAGCAGTGGAGGTCGGCGAGGCGGACCTTGAGGCGTTTTATCGCGAGAACGAGTCTCGCTTCATGACGCCGGAGTCCGTAGTGCTCGATTACGTCGAGCTGACACTGGACGATTTTCGTCAACCGGTTGATGACGCGGCACTCCAGGAAGAGTATCGGATACGCCTCGACAGCTACCAGTATCAGACGGAGAACCGTGTCTCGCACATACTGTTGCAGCGCGCGGGCGGGGAGTCGGAGGCCGACTTCGCCGCGCGCATCGCCACGGTTCGGGAAGAGCTCGCTGCGGGCAGGGCGTTTGCCGATGTTGCGGCGGAGCGTTCAGACGATATAGGTTCCGCGGGCAATGGAGGCGACCTCGGCTTCTCGGCGGGTGATGCCTTCCCTCCTGAGATGGAGGAGGCGATCGCGGCGCTGGAGGTCAATGCGGTCTCGGACCCCGTGGAGACGGATGCAGGTACACACATCCTGATGGTTACCGAGCGTCGGGATTCCGATGCGCCAAGCTTTGACGAACTGCGCCCCGAGCTTGAAGCGAGTCTTCAGGAGCGCGACGCGCGTGTGGCGCTGCTGCTGGCAGTCGAGGAGCTTCGCGATATCGCCTTCACGGCCGACAGCCTCCGGGCGCCGGCGCAGGAATTGGGGCTGGAAGTGCAACGCGCGGGGCCTGTTACACGCGAGCAGCGTGACGGACCGCTGGCGGATCCTGCGGTACTGCGCGCCGCTTTCTCTGAAGATGTTCTGGAACTGGGCCATAACAGTGAGGTGCTGGAACTGGGCGGCGACCGGTTTGTCGCCGTACACGTCCAGGAACACAACAAGCCCGAGTTGCAGCCCCTGGAAGACGTGCGGGATGAAATCGTGCGCAGTATCACACGCGAGCGTGCCCGTGAGGCACTGGAGAACGCGGCGGCCCAGGCCGTAGCGGAGCTGCAGTCCGGGGAGCAGAGCATAGAAGCGCTAGCGGCCCGTGAAAACGTGGAATGGCAGGTAGAGCTTGGTGCCCTGCGAAACAGCCGCGCCGTGCCCCCTGCGGTGTTACAGCGTGCATTCAGTTTGCCTGCCCCGGCTGATAGCCCGATAGCCGACTATGTGATTGATGCCTCGGGTGACGCGCGGGTGCTGCAACTTGTCCGTGTGCAGGCGGGCTCCCTGGCCAGTCTGGCGCCGGAGCAGGAGAGCGGCTTGCGACAGCGCATTGGCAGTGAGTTTGGTGCACTGTTGCAGGTCGAGCACGAGCAGGGCCTTCGCGCAGACGCGGACATCACCGTGCTTTAAAGCACATTGACCTACTGACAAGGACACCTGCTGGATCATGGCCCGACGTATTCTTACCCTTAACCAGATTTCCCTGAAGGGCCTCGAGCGCCTGCCTCGAGACGCCTACGAGATTGCCAGTGAGTTTGCTCACCCCGATGCCATTCTCCTGCGCAGCCACAAGTTACAAGCGGCCGATATTGCCGACAGCGTGCTGGCGATTGCCCGTGCCGGGGCGGGGGTAAACAACATTCCCGTCGCAGACTGTACCCAGCGCGGCATCCCCGTGTTCAACTCCCCCGGTGCCAACGCCAATGCGGTCAAGGAGTTGGTGGCCGCGGGGCTGTTGCTGGGGTCCCGAGGGGTGGTGGAGGGGCTGGAATACGTTTCCGGGCTCGCCGGCATCACGGACACTGCAGAGCTCAACAAGACGCTCGAAGCCAACAAGAAACACTTCAAGGGCAACGAACTGCGGGGAAAAACACTGGGCGTGGTTGGACTGGGCGCAATCGGTTCACTGGTTGCCGATATGGCCCTGACTCTTGGCATGGACGTGATCGGCTACGATCCGGCGTTGTCGGTGGAGGCGGCGTGGCGTTTGTCCAGCCAGGTGCGCAAGGCGGACTCGCTGACCGCACTGTTTTCCCGCAGCGACTACGTGACCTTGCATCTTCCCGCACTGGAGTCGACGCGCGGGTTGGTGAACGCCGAATTGTTCGCCGCGATGCCCGCGCATGGCTGTCTGCTGAATTTTGCTCGCCAGGAGATCGTTGACGAGAGCGCGCTGTTGGCCGCACTCGACCAGGGCCTCCTGCGCAAGTATATCGCTGACTTCCCCAGCCCCGCCCTGATTGGTCGCAAGAATGCGGTGTTGATGCCGCACATCGGTGCCAGTACGGACGAGGCGGAGGACAACTGCGCGATCATGGCCGCCGACCAATTGCGTGATTTTCTCGAGAACGGCAACATTCGCAACGCAGTTAACTTTCCTACGCTGCAGTTGGAGCGGGCAGGGGGTTGCCGTCTGGCGGTCACCAACACCAACGTGCCCAAAATTCTTGGCAGTGTGTTGTCGATTCTGGCAGAGCTGAATATCAACGTTGTCGATATGCTCAATAAAAGCCGCGACAACATCGCCTACAATCTTATTGACATGGATATCTGTCCGGCCGAGTCCAGCCTGGCCTCGATGCGTGCTCTGGAGGGCGTCATCAATGTCAGGGTGATTCCCTGATGCAGTACCGCGGGGTGCCGTGGTGACGGACAGGCTTGAGTCCTTGGCGGGCAGCGTGCCCGTTGCTTCGCAGAAGTCGCCTCCGCCACTGGAGCGCTGGCATCCGCCGCTGTCGGGTGATATCGATATACGTATTGCTGCAGATGGCAGCTGGTATCACGAGGGCGGCCGTATCCGGCGCGAGCCACTGGTAGCGCTGTTTGCCAGTATTTTGCGGCGCGAGGATGACGGCGACTATTACCTCGTGACCCCTGTCGAAAAGTGGCGCATTCAGGTTGAGTTGCACCCTCTGGTGGTGACTGAGATCAACCGTCGCGATGATACCTTGTACGCCCGTTTGAACACCGGCGTTGAAACGGCCATAAACGCTGACCATGCCCTGTTCCTGGAACCTGCCCTGGGGGGTGTCGCCGCACTTCATCTGCCGCACGGCCTGAGCGCGGTGCTGACACGCGCGGCCTGGTACCGTCTGGTGGAGAGTGCAGAAGAACGTGACGGGCGGCTGCAGGTTCAGAGCGCCGGGGTCTGGTTCCCGCTACAGTAGACACGAGCTACCGTAGCGGGAGGTGTTGCCTGCAGGGTTACATGTTGGGGTAGGTGGGGCCCCCGAAGCCTTCCGGCGTAACCCAGACAATGTTCTGTGAAGGATCCTTGATATCACAGGTTTTACAGTGCACGCAGTTCTGTGCATTAATCTGGAAGCGCTGTCCCTGCGCATCTTCTACCACCTCGTAGACACCTGCCGGGCAGTAGCGCTGTGCAGGTTCATCGTACAGCGGCAGGTTTTTCTCCAACGGTATGCTGGAGTCAATCAGCGTGAGGTGGCAGGGCTGGTCCTCCTCATGGTTCGTATTGGACAGGAACACGGAAGACAACCGGTCAAAGGTAATCTTGTTGTCCGGTTTGGGGTAGCTGGGCTTGGTGCATTCACTCGCGGGTTTCAGGGTGGCGTAGTCGGGTACGGAGTCGTTCAGCGTGAAAGGCAGCTTGCCGCCGAACAGAGTCTGGTCAATCCACACCATGGCCGACCCCAGCATGAACCCGAATTTGTGCATAAAACCGCTGAAGTTACGCGTGGTGTAGAGTTCCTCATGCAGCCAGGAGTTGCGTACGCGTTCGGCATAACTCTCCAGATCGGCGGGCGCAGACTCGCCCTGGACCAGTGCTTCGACCACGGCCTCAGCGGCGAGCAGGCCGCTTTTCATGGCGGTGTGGTTGCCTTTGATCTTCACGGCGTTCAGTGTACCTGCGTCACAGCCAATCAGCAGACCACCCGGGAAATGCATTTTGGGCAGCGAATTGTAGCCGCCCTTGGCAATGGCACGGGCGCCGTAGCTGATCCGCGTGCCGCCCTGAATGTATTTCAGGGTTTCCGGGTGCTGCTTCCAGCGCTGGAATTCTTCGAACGGGCTCAGGTGCGGGTTGCTGTAGTTCAGGTCGGTGATCAGGCCCAGATAGACCTGGTTGTTTTCTGCGTGGTACAGGAACGCGCCACCGCTGGCGCCACTTTCCTTCAGGGGCCAGCCCAGACCGTGCACCACCAGTCCCTCTTCGTGCTGCTCGGCAGGAATTTCCCAGATTTCCTTGATCCCGATGCCGTAGTGCTGGGGGTCCTTGCCATCATCCAGACCGAAACGGCTGATGAGCTGCTTACCCAGGTGGCCCCGGCAGCCTTCCGCGAACAGGGTATAGCGGGCGTGCAGTTCCATACCCGGGGTGTAGCTGTCTTTCTTCTCGCCATCGGCACCAATACCCATGTCGCCGGTCGCGATGCCCTTGACCCGGCCGTCCTCGTGGTAGAGAACCTCGGCGGCGGCGAACCCGGGGTAGACTTCAACACCAAGGTTTTCGGCCTGCTCGGCCAGCCAGCGGCACACGTTACCCATCGAGACAATGAAGTTGCCTTCGTTGTGCGTGGGCTTCGGGATAAGGAAGTTGGGCAGTTTGATGGCCTTCTTCTCACTGGTGTAAAAAAAGAAGTTGTCGTGGGTGACGGCAGTATTCAGTGGCGCACCCATGGTGGCCCAGTCGGGGAACAGCTCTGCAAGCGCGCGCGGCTCAAGCACGGCGCCAGAGAGCGTGTGTGCGCCGACCTCGGAGCCCTTTTCCACAACACAAACGGTGACTTCCCGCTCCTGCGCCTGTGCGAGTTGCATGATGCGGCAGGCGGCAGACAAACCCGCAGGCCCCGCGCCAACAATCACTACATCGAATTCCATTGATTCACGTTCCACGGTAGGCTCCTTTGATCTCGCGGGGGTCTGGTTGGCTGCTTGCGGCTGCTTCGCGTAGAAGCAAACGCCAGCCAAAAAAGCTGCGCAAGTATATAATTTCTAAAGGTTAAAAACCAGAAGACCGGGGTTGCTCTGTGCTCTGCTTCTGTCCAGCACCACATGCCGGGACGCGCTGAAACACTCTTGACCTCCACAGCCTTTGGCGGCAACATAGCGGCCCGAGTACAGGCCGGCGCCCCGCGTGGCGCGCGCCAGCCCATGCAAACCCACCCGAAACTAGCATTGGAAATCCTATGAAGGTTCTTGTTGCCGTTAAGCGCGTCGTTGACTACAACGTCAAAGTCCGTGCCAAGGGCGATGGCAGTGACGTTGACCTGAACAACGTCAAGATGGCCATCAACCCGTTCTGTGAAATCGCCGTTGAAGAGGCGGTGAGACTCAAAGAAGCCGGAGTCGCGACCGAGGTGATCGCTGTTTCCGTGGGTGAAAAGCCCTGTCAGGAACAGATTCGCACCGCACTGGCCCTGGGCGCCGACCGTGGCATTCACGTGGAAACAGAAGGGCGGATCGAGCCGCTGGTGATCGCCAAACTGCTTAAGGGCGTGGTGGAAAAAGAGCAGCCGCAACTGGTTATCCTGGGCAAGCAGTCCATCGACGGTGACAACAACCAGACAGGGCAGATGCTGGGGGCGTTAACCAATATGCCTCAGGGTACTTTTGCCTCAGAAATCAAGGTCGAAGGTGATAAACTTAATGTGGTTCGCGAAGTTGATGGCGGCCTGCAGACCATCAGCCTGACCCTGCCGGCGATCGTCACCACGGACCTGCGCCTGAACGAGCCGCGCTATGCGTCGCTGCCCAACATCATGAAGGCGAAAAAGAAGCAGCTGGACGTGTTCAGCCCGGCGGACCTCGGGGTCGAAATCACCCAGCCACATTACCCAGTTGCGGGTAGAGCCGCCGGCAGAGCGCCAGGCGGGGATCAAGGTTGAGGACGTTGCCCAGCTGGTCGACAAATTGAAGAACGAGGCGAAGGTGATCTCATGAGTACACTCGTTATTGCAGAGCACGACAACAGCGGCCTGAAGCCGGCCACCCTTAATGCGGTGACAGCGGCCCAGGCACTGGGTGCCGACATCGATATCCTTGTGGCCGGTGCCGGCTGCGCAGCGGTGGGCGAAGAAGCCGCAAAAATTGCCGGAATCGGCAAGGTGCTGGTTGCCGACAACGCCGTTTATGAGCACCAGCTGGCCGAAAACGTCAGCCTGTTGATCGCAGAGGTCGCTGCCGGCTATGACAACGTCGTCGCCCCGGCGACTACGAATGGCAAGAATATCATGCCTCGCGTTGCCGCCCTGCTGGACGTTGCGCAGGTGTCCGATGTGATCGCGGTGGAATCCGCCGACACCTTCAAACGCCCGATTTATGCGGGGAACGTGATTGCCACTGTGCAAAGCAGCGACGCGCGCAAGGTGATCACCGTGCGCACCACCGCCTTTGACGCGGCAGCGGCTGAAGGGGGGTCGGCGTCTGTCGAGGCCGTGTCGGCCGTGCACGATGCCGGCTTGTCCAGTTTCGTGGGCGAAGAAGTCGCGGTGTCCGATCGCCCTGAGCTGACCGCTGCTCCGGTCGTCATTTCTGGTGGCCGAGGCATGCAGAACGGCGACAATTTCAAGTTGCTCGAAGGCATTGCAGACAAGCTGGGCGCGGCCATTGGTGCCTCACGTGCCGCAGTGGACGCAGGCTTTGTGCCCAACGATATGCAAGTCGGCCAGACCGGCAAGATTGTCGCGCCAGACCTGTATATTGCCGTAGGTATCTCCGGTGCGATTCAGCACCTGGCGGGCATGAAGGACTCCAAAGTGATCGTTGCGATCAACAAGGACGAAGATGCCCCGATCTTCCAGGTCGCCGATTATGGCCTGGTAGCGGACCTGTTCGACGCACTGCCCCAGTTGGAGTCCGCACTCTGATAGCACCGCAAGACGCGCGGCGGATTCCGCCAATAAAAAAGCCGGCGTAACTGCCGGCTTTTTTGTGTCCCGATGTGCGGCCCACTGTGGCGGGCCGCGCACCGGTTGAAGAGGCTCAGGCCGAGACGGTATCGATTTGTACCGCTGAGATGCGCTTGCCTTCCTCGGCGCTCTTCTGGAACTCGACGATCTGGTCGAAGTTCATGTAGCGGTAGATCTCTGATGACATCGCGTCCAGACGGCTTGCGTACTCCAGGTACTCCTCCGGAGTCGGCAGTTTACCCAGGATGGCACCGACGGCGGCCAGCTCGGCGGAGGTCAGGTATACGTTGGCACCGTCACCGAGGCGGTTGGGGAAGTTGCGCGTCGACGTGGACAGCACCGTGCTGTTGGGTGCGACCCGTGCCTGGTTGCCCATACACAGTGAACACCCTGGCATCTCGGTGCGGGCCCCCGCGCGGCCGAAGATGTTGTAGTAGCCTTCCTCCATCAGCAGATGCTCGTCCATACGGGTAGGTGGTGATATCCACATACGCGTGGAGATGCCGCCCTTGTGCTGATCGAGCAGTTTTCCGGCCGCACGGAAGTGGCCGATGTTGGTCATGCAGCTGCCAATGAACACCTCGTCGACCTTGTCGCCGGCGACGTCCGACAGCAAGCGGGCATCATCCGGGTCGTTGGGCGCGCACACGATCGGCTCGCGCAGCTGGGCCAGATCGATCTCGATCACGGCCGCATACTCGGCGTCCGCATCGGCCGTCATCAGGCTCGGGTTCGCCAGCCACTCTTCCATCTTCGCGGCGCGACGCTCCAATGTGCGGCTGTCGCCGTAACCTTCCGCAATCATCGAGCGCAGCAACACCACATTGGAGCGCAGGTACTCGGCAATCGTGTCCTCGTCGAGGGCAATGGTGCAACCCGCAGCTGAGCGTTCAGCAGAAGCATCAGAGAGCTCGAAAGCCTGCTCAACCGTCAGGCCCTTGAGGCCTTCGATTTCGAGAATACGCCCGGAGAAGATGTTCTTCTTGCCTTTCTTCTCGACGGTCAGCAAGCCTTCCTGGATGGCGTAGTAGGGGATTGCGTGTACCAGGTCGCGGAGGGTGATTCCCGGTTGCATTTCACCCTTGAAGCGCACCAGAACGGATTCCGGCATGTCCAGCGGCATGACGCCAGTTGCCGCTGCAAACGCCACGAGGCCCGAGCCGGCCGGGAACGAAATTCCCATGGGGAAACGTGTGTGGCTGTCGCCGCCGGTGCCCACGGTGTCAGGCAGCAGCATGCGGTTTAGCCAGCTGTGGATGATGCCGTCACCCGGGCGCAGGGAAACACCGCCGCGGGTCATGATGAAATCCGGCAGGGTGTGCTGCGTGTCGATGTCCACAGGCTTCGGATAGGCTGCCGTGTGGCAGAACGACTGCATGACCAGGTCGGCGGAGAAGCCGAGGCAGGCAAGGTCCTTGAGCTCATCGCGGGTCATGGGGCCTGTCGTGTCCTGGGAGCCGACGGTGGTCATGCGCGGCTCGCAGTAGGTGCCGGGGCGGATGCCCTGCATACCGCAGGCCTTGCCGACCATTTTTTGTGCCAGGGTGAAGCCTTTGTCGCTGTCTGCAGGCTGCTCGGGGCGGCGGAACAGATCTGTGGGCGGCAGGCCCAGTGATTCCCGGGCCCGCGCGGTCAGGCCGCGACCGATGATCAGGTTGATCCGGCCGCCGGCACGTACTTCGTCCAGCAACACCTCGGACTTGAGGCTGAATTCGGACAGCACCGTGCCAGTTTCAGAGAGTATTTTGCCCTCGTAGGGGCGCACCTCAATCACGTCGCCCATGTGCAGGTCGTCCACGGGAGCTTCAAATACCAGGGCGCCAGCGTCTTCCATCGTGTTGTAGAAAATGGGAGCAACCTTGCCACCGATGCAGATGCCACCGCCGCGCTTGTTGGGCACGCCCGGCATGTCCTCGCCGAAGAACCAGAGCACCGAGTTCGTAGCGGACTTGCGCGAGGAGCCGGTGCCAACAACGTCGCCCACGAAGGCAACCGGTAAACCCTTGTCCTGAAGCTCTGCGATCTGCTTCATCGGACCGGTGACGCCGTGCTCTTCCGGGGTGAGCCCGTCGCGGGTCATTTTGTACATTGCCAGCGCGTGCAGGGGGATGTCGGGGCGTGACCAGGCATCAGGGGCAGGGGAGAGGTCATCCGTGTTGGTTTCGCCGGTGACTTTGAACACCGATACCTTAATGGACTCAGGCACAGCCGGACGATTGGTGAACCACTCGCCCTCGGCCCAGGCCTCCATCACTGCTTTGGCATTGGCGTTCCCGCCTTTCGCCAATTCCTCGACATCGTGGAACGCGTCAAACACCAGCAGCGTGTGCTTGAGCTCTTTGGCCGCCAGTGCGCCCAGATTCTCGTCGGTCAACAGGCCCACCAGAGCCTCAATATTGTAACCGCCGTGCATGTTGCCGAGCAGGGCAACCGCGGTTTGAGTGTCGATCAGCGGGCTGCTGGCCTGGCCCTGCACAATGGCGGAGAGAAACCCGGCCTTGACGTAGGCCGCCTCGTCCACGCCGGGTGGAACACGGTTGGTAATCAGGTCGAGAAGAAAGGCCTCTTCGCCAGCGGGCGGGTTTTTCAGGAGCTCAACCAGTGCGGCGACCTGCTCGGCGCTCAGGGGCTTGGGCGGAATGTTCAGGGCGGCCCGTTCGGCCACGTGTTCGCGGTAGGCGTCTAGCACGGTAAAACTCCTTGTTACGGTGGCGGGGAGGCACAGCAGGGGGCTTTGCGGCCGCCGGTGACTGCGCGCTAATGTGCCGCGGGAGTATATCCCAGAGACCGTTTAAGATAAATAAATCAAACGCTTATACCGTGCATTCAGCAGGCTGATGGCGTACACTTCAGGCTTGTTGTCAGCCCCCTCTGTTCTTCCTGATTATGCGCAAACCCGCGGTCAAGACACCCTGTATTGGCGTCTGCTCGACGGGCATCGGCGATGCCGTGTGTCGGGGTTGCAAGCGTTTCAGTCATGAAGTGATTCACTGGAACAGCTACACCGACGAGCAGAAGCGGGCCATTGACGGGCGTCTTTCCGGTTTTCTCTCGCAGTGTGTGCGCAATGCCCTGACGGTGATCGATAAGCCGCTGCTCGCCTGGCAACTGCAGGTGCAGCAGCTGCGCTACAACCCCGAACACGATGAATATTGCTGGGTATTCAGTCTGTTGAAGGCGGGTGCGGGCCAGATTGATCGGCCGGCCGACTTCGGTTTCGAGGTGCATGCCAGCCACGCCCGTCTGGGGCTGCCGCAATTGCGCGACCTCATCGATCGGGAATTCTATATTCTTTCGGAAGCACATTATGAGCGGTATATGCGGACCCCTGACCTGTTCGGCGGCGTAACGCCATGACGGAGGCGCTGTTGGGCCCGGTGCGTGCATTTCTCCCCTGTCCGACGCCAGACGCCTGGGTGGGGTGGGCGCTGGAGCATCCGCACACCTTGCTGGTGGATCATGCCAATTGCGAGAAAAAGGCGGCATCCACCGCGCTCAATTTGATGTATCGCTACGTGGAGCACCCGCGCCTGCTACAAAAGTTATCACGTCTGGCACGGGAAGAGCTGCGTCACTTCGAGCAGGTTTTTGCCATTATGCAGCGGCGCAAACTGGCGTACCCGCAGCTCTCGGCCTCGCGCTATGCCGCGGGTCTGCGGGCGGAGGTGCGCGGCAACGAGCCCGGCCGGCTGGTCGATACGCTGCTGGTCGGCGCCTTGATCGAGGCCCGCTCCTGCGAACGATTTGCGGCATTGATCCCGCATCTGGATGCCGAGTTGGCGCAGTTTTACGGCTCCCTGCTGAAATCAGAGGCACGTCATTTTGAGGATTACCTGGCACTGGCCGGTGGTCTGGCACCTGCAGCAGAAATCACCGAGCGCCTGGAACAGCTGAAAGCGGTAGAGGCTGCTCTCATAACCGGTTGTGACACGGAGTTTCGCTTTCACAGCGGCGTGCCCACAATATAATAAAACAGATTAAGTTGTATTCCTAGGTTACTGTTTTATATCGAAGCTGTGCAGGCTGAACCCGTCAGGCGATGCCTTCAGGTACCAGCCTGACTGGTCCCAGTCCCCCAGCACCCAGCGCACTCCGGCCGCGTGTTCGTGGCGTGCCGGGCGGTGGGTATGACCGTGCACCATGCACCGCACTTCGTGGTCGAGCAGGGCGCGTTCGACCTCGCTGGGTGTGACATCCATGATGTCCTCTGCCTTGTTACTGTTGGCTTCGCGGCTGCGACTGCGCAGTTCCCGAGCCAGCGCCCGTCGCTCCTCCAGGCTGCGTGCCAGCAGTTCGGTCTGCCAGGCCGCTGAACGCGTGGTCTTGCGGAAGGTCTGGTACTCGGTATCCCGCGTGCACAGGCTGTCGCCGTGCATGAGCAGTGTGGGGGTGCCGTAGAGATTTACCACGCGGGGGTCGCGCAGCAGTTTACCGCCGACGGCATTGCAGAACTCACGGCCGAGCAGGAAATCCCGGTTGCCGGGCAGCAGGTAGAGCCGGGGCCCGGCAGCGGAGAAGCGGCGCAGCATTTCTGTGACCTCCGCGGCGAGAGGCGCATCGTCGTCATCGCCTATCCACACCTCGAACAGGTCGCCGAGGATGTAAAGTGCGTCGCAGTCCTGATGGTCCAGCAGAAAGCGCCGCAGTGCCCGCACCGTTGCCGGGCGGGTGGACTCAAGGTGCAAGTCCGAGATCAGATAGGTCGCGCTCACTGCTGGGTGCCTGTGTGTCAGTCTTCAACGATCTCGATCGTTTCGATGATCACGGGGTCTACGGGCACGTCCTGGTGCCCGCTACGGCTGGTGGTGGGCAGCACACGAATCTTGTGCAGTACCTCTTCACCGCCAGTGACCTTGCCAAACACCGCATAGCCCCAGCCCTGCATGTTTTTGCCGCTGTGGTTGAGGAAGTCGTTGTCCTTCACGTTGATGAAGAACTGCGTGGTGGCTGAGTGCGGGTCCATGGTGCGCGCCATGGCAATGGTACCGAAGTCGTTTTTGAGGCCATTGTCAGCCTCGTTCTGAATCGGTTCACCAGCGGGTTTCTGGCGCATCTCTGTGTCGAACCCGCCGCCCTGAATCATGAAGTTGTCGATAACACGGTGAAAAATGGTGCCGTCATAAGACCCTTCACGCGCGTGTTTGAGGAAATTGGCCACGGTGACGGGGGCCTTCTCTGCGTCGAGAGTGAGAGTGATGTCGCCAAAGGTCGTTTTAATGATAACCATTGCAGGTAAGCCGCCTTGTTAGGGAGTGGAAAACTCGATTGAAAAAAGAGAGCGCAATGATACGGACTTTTGCCTGCCTGTAAAACACACGGCGTGCGTTTGGCATTAGCGCACACTTTGTGCCCGTATCCTGCCCGGGCCAATAGAGTATAGCTGCAAGCGTCGTGCCTCTGGGGCTATAATGCGCGGCTTTTGGGAAGCAAAGGCTGCATGGATACCAAACCTGGCAATAATTTCCTGCATACGGTCATCGCGGAGGACCTCGCGGCCGGGCGTGTGCAGACCGTGGTCACGCGGTTCCCGCCGGAGCCCAACGGCTACCTGCACGTCGGTCACGCGAAGTCGATCTGCCTTAATTTCGGCCTGGCAGAGCGTTTCGGCGGGCACTGCCATCTCCGTTTCGACGACACCAATCCGGAAAAGGAGAGTCAGGAGTTCATCGATGCCATTCAGGAAGATGTGCGCTGGCTGGGCTACCAGTGGGCGGGTGATGTGCGCTTTGCCTCCGCGTATTTTGAGCAGTTTTTCGACTGGGCCCTGCATCTGGTGCGCAATGGCAACGCCTATGTGTGTGACCTGAATGCAGAGCAGGCTCGTGAGTATCGCGGAACACTGACCGAACCCGGCCGGAACAGTCCGTTCCGCAGCCGCTCAGTGGAGGAAAATCTCGACCTGCTGCAGCGCATGCGTGCGGGGGAGTTCGAGGAGGGCAGCCGAGTGCTGCGCGCCCGCATCGATATGGCGTCGCCCAATATGAATATGCGCGATCCGATTCTCTATCGCATTCGCAAGGTGCCCCATCACCAGACCGGCGACCGCTGGGTGATCTACCCAACCTATGACTTCGCCCATGGACAGGAAGACGCCATCGAGGGCGTCACCCACTCAATCTGCACGCTCGAGTTCGAAGATCATCGACCCCTGTATGACTGGCTGATCGAGCACCTGCCTGTGCCGACGCGGCCGCGTCAATACGAGTTCGGGCGCCTCAACCTGAATTACACCGTCACCAGCAAGCGCAAACTCAAGGCGCTGGTGGACGAAGGGATTGTCAGCGGCTGGGATGACCCGCGCATGCCAACCATTGCAGGGATGCGCCGACGCGGTTTCACTCCTGCCTCCATCCGCACGTTTTGCGACATGATCGGCGTCACGCGCAGTGACGGCGTGGTTGATGTCGCGATGCTGGAGCACGCAATTCGCGATGACCTAAACACCAACGCGCCGCGCGGCATGTGCGTCCTGAACCCGCTTAAGGTGATTCTCACCGATCTCCCGGAGACTCACCGCGAAGTCCTTACCGCGGCTTCGCACCCGAGCCGGGAAGATCTGGGTAGCCGCGAGTTGCCCTTTACCCGGGAGCTGTATATCGACGCGGACGACTTCCGCGAAGAGGCCAACAAGAAATACAAGCGGCTTGTGCTGGGCAAGCGCGTTCGCCTGCGCAATGCCTATGTCATCGAAGCGACCGAGGTGGTCAGGGATGAGGCCGGAGAGGTTATCGCTGTGCACGCGCAGACCATCCCCGGAACGCTCGGCAACGATCCGGCCGATGGCGTCAAGCCCAAGGGCGTTATCCAGTGGGTGTCTGCCGGCGAGGGGCGTCGTGCCACCGTGCGCCTTTATGACCGCCTGTTCACCCATGAAGCACCGGATCGAGGCGATAACGCCTATCTTGAGTGGCTGAATCCCGAGTCTCTGCGGGTCGTCGAGGGTGCCTGGATTGAACCGGC
Organism: Halieaceae bacterium UBA5085; assembly: GCA_002414665.1. Classification (GTDB taxonomy): domain Bacteria; phylum Pseudomonadota; class Gammaproteobacteria; order Pseudomonadales; family Halieaceae; genus Haliea. The sequence continues at coordinate 102,866 of DIAF01000006.1, read as the reverse complement.
ACTCGCCGCCGCCAGACCCGAACAGGGTTTTCAGTTTGAGCGGGAAGGTTACTTCGTTGCTGACCGCTACGATCACACCGCGGAAAATCCGGTGTTCAACCGTACGATAGGGCTGAGGGACACCTGGTCTGCGGCGGGGGAGGATGCATGAGTATTGTGCTGTACAACACCCTGACTTCGCGTAAGGAGGCATTCCGGCCGCTACAGCCCAACCGCGTCACCATGTATGTGTGTGGCCCAACCGTTTACAACCTTGCGCACATCGGTAACGCGCGCCCGGTGGTGGTGTTCGACGTCCTGTTCCGGCTCCTGCAGACCCGGTATAGCGAGGTGATCTACGCACGCAACATCACCGATGTAGATGACAAGATCATCGCCGCAGCGCGGGACAGCGGGCGCAGCATTGAGGACGTCACCGCGGAGTTTACCGACAAGTACCGCGAGGATATGGCAGCACTGAACGCCCTGCCGCCGACCCTGGAGCCACACGCCACGCACCATATCGATGGCATGATTGCGCTCACCGAAACCCTGCTGGCCAAGGGGCACGCCTATATCAGTGAGGGGCATGTGCTGTTTGCTGTGGAATCCATGCCGGACTATGGCCGTCTTTCCGGGCGGTCACTGGACGACATGCTGGCGGGAGCGCGTGTGGAGGTCGCGGACTACAAGCGCCACCCGGGTGACTTCGTGCTCTGGAAGCCGGCAGCTGCCGAAGATCCCGGCTGGGACAGCCCCTGGGGTCGCGGGCGGCCGGGGTGGCACCTCGAGTGTTCTGCCATGATACGCGCGCATCTTGGCGAGACCATTGACATTCACGGCGGCGGCCGCGACCTGATTTTTCCGCACCACGAAAACGAGATCGCGCAAAGCCGTTGCGCTCACGGTGGGGATTATGTGCGCTACTGGATGCATAACGCCTATCTGGATATCGACGGTGAAAAGATGTCCAAGTCGCTGGGCAATTTCCGCACGGTGCGCGAACTGTTGACACATTATCGCGGGGAGGTGCTGCGTTTCGCGCTGCTCTCAGCACACTATCGCTCACCGCTGAATTTCTCCACCGATCTTCTGGCACAGGCGGAGGCCAATCTGGGTAGTTTTTACACCGCCTTGCGCAGTGTGCAGGGCGTGCCAGAGAGCGATGAGGTTGATCTCAGGACCGAGGGGTTCTACTGCGCGCTGGAAGACGACCTGAACACGCCACTGGCGATTGCCGAGCTGCACGCCCTGGCCAAGCAGTTGCACAAGGCTGCCGCAGCTGACAAGCCCCTTTTGAAAGCACGCTTGCTGGCGGCCGGACAATTGCTGGGCATACTGCAGCAGGATCCGGAGGCGTGGCTGCAGGGCGGCGCAGCGGCTGATGACATCGCCCCGGAGGCAATTGAGGCTCTTATCGCCGAGCGCCAGGCAGCGAAACAGGAAAAGGACTTTGCGCGTGCCGATGCCATTCGCCAGCAGCTGCTGGACGCGGGCGTTGAACTGGAGGATGGCCGCGAGGGGACCCTCTGGCGCAGGGCCTGAGGGTCCGCGAGGGTGCTTAGCCCAGAGACTTCTCTCCGGATTCAACGGTCTGCATGATCAGCGTGTTGATAGTCATCGGTCCCACGCCGCCAGGAACCGGCGTATAGGCACTGGCGGTTTCCAGCAGGGGTGCCAGCTCGATGTCGCCGACGCCGCCCGGGTGGTAGCCCGCATCCACCACTACCGCGCCGGGCTTGACCCATGCTGCCTTGATGAACTCGGGTTTGCCAACCGCACCCACCAGAATGTCCGCTTGGGCGATCAATGCCGGCAAGCCCTGTGTTCGTGAGTGACAAATCGTCACGGTGGCGTTCTTCTGCAACAACATCATCGCCATGGGTTTGCCCAAGATAGGGCTGCGACCGACGACCACGGCGTGTTTTCCTTCTATCTCCACTCCGTAGCTTTCAAGGATTCGCATGATGCCCTGCGGGGTCGCACAGCCGTACGCCTGCTCCCCCATCGCCATTCGGCCAAAGCCCAGGCAGGTGACGCCGTCGACATCTTTTTCCAGCGCGATCGCGTCGAAACAGGCGCGCTCGTCGATCTGGGCGGGCACTGGATGCTGCAACAGGATGCCGTGCACATCGGGGTTGGCATTGAGCCGGGCAATCTCCTCCAGCAGTTCATCCGTACTGGTGGTCGATGGCAGCTCAACCGCCAGGGATTCCATGCCGACGCGACGGCAGGCGTTGCCCTTCATTTTCACGTAGGTGGCAGAGGCCGGGTCATCACCGACCAGTATAGTGGCGAGAATCGGTGTTTTTCCGCCGGAGCGGGCTTTGAGGTGCTCGACGCGCGCGAGCAGTTCGGCTTCGGTTTTGGCCGCGAGAGCCTTGCCGTCCAGAACCAGTGCTGACATGGGTCTGTATCCTGTGTTTGAGGTTGGGAGCGGGCGGCTATTGTCCCACGCGTACGCGCCGAATGGGAGAGCAGGGCGCGTCGAAAGGAAGATATAATGACCAATCTGGCGTTGACGCCCTGTCGGGGGCTGAGTATCATTCGCCCCCTGAAAACGGGCCGCAGGTTGGTCCAGGCAGAATATCGGGGTATAGCGCAGTCTGGTAGCGCGCCTGCTTTGGGAGCAGGATGTCGGGAGTTCGAATCTCTCTACCCCGACCAACTATTGGCCACGGTTGTCGAGTTGGTTGTGTTGTTTTCAGCCCTTTTGCAGTGGTGGCCGTAGCTCACCGGGTAGAGCACCGGATTGTGACTCCGGAGGTAGCGGGTTCAAGACCCGTCGGCCACCCCACCCTCTACAGATTCTTGTGTTGGCTGAGCATCGTTTCGGGCCCTTGCAGCTGGAAACCTGTCGGTCGGATGCTATACTCGCGCCCGCGGCGTCACGCCGTGTTAGTGCTTCGAGCGCTTGGTTTCGCGGTCAGGCCAGCGGCCTGTATTACGTTCAACTGCCTTTTGTGGGGGTATAGCTCAGCTGGATAGAGCAACGGCCTTCTAAGCCGTAGGTCGAGGGTTCGAGTCCTTCTGCCCCTGCCACCAAATCACGGGTGCATTCCGGCCGGATAGGTAACAGAGTTTCCGGAATAAGGCGGCGCCGCAACTGGCGCTATGAAGCACCCGGCAGTCGTTAACCTTAACCAACTGGCCACTCAAACCCCGATTGTGTACTCTGTCATTTTGTTCGGCGATCGGTGTCCAGGCACTGTGCATTTGACACCAGTTGTGCAACGGAGCCTCCGTCATGCGTTCTTCTTCACGCCCCCGTGTCCTGATTACCGGCGGGGCAGGTTTTCTCGGCAGTCATCTGTGTGAGCGGCTCCTTGCTGATGGTCACGATGTGCTCTGCGTGGACAATTTTTTCACGGGCAGCCGTGATAACGTTCTGCACCTGTTGGGAAACCCCCGTTTCGAACTGCTGCGGCACGATGTGACTTTCCCGCTGTACGTCGAAGTGGACCAGATCTACAATCTGGCCTGCCCGGCGTCCCCAATTCATTACCAGCTGGACCCTGTACAGACTACCAAGACCAGCGTGCACGGCGCGATTAACATGCTCGGATTGGCGAAGCGGGTGAATGCGAGCATCCTGCAGGCATCGACCAGCGAAGTGTATGGCGATCCGGAAGTGCATCCGCAGCAGGAGGGTTACTGGGGCCGCGTAAACCCCGTTGGGCCGCGTGCCTGCTATGACGAAGGCAAGCGTTGTGCGGAGACACTGTTTTTTGATTACTTCCGCCAGCACGGGCTGCGCATCAAGGTAGCGCGTATCTTCAATACCTACGGCCCTCGAATGCACCCCAATGACGGTCGTGTGGTTTCCAACTTTATTGTGCAGGCTTTGCGTGGAGCGCCGATCACGCTTTACGGGGATGGTCAGCAGACGCGATCCTTCTGCTACGTTGACGACCTGATAGAAGGACTCATCAGGCTCATGAATACGCCTGATGAGATAACCGGGCCGGTAAACCTGGGCAATCCGGTGGAGTTTACGATTCGTGAACTGGCTGAGCAGGTGCTCGCGCAGACACGCTCGCAGTCGCCATTGCTGCAGGAACCGCTGCCTCAGGACGACCCCCGCCAGCGCCAGCCTGACATTGATTTGGCGAGGCAATTGCTGGGTTGGGAGCCTGCGGTGCCGCTTGCCGACGGGCTGGAGCGGACTATTGACTACTTCAGGCGTCATGGCGATGTAGCATGATCCCTGCCCAAGACCTTGTGCACTCTGAGGCGACTTCGGGTTTGAGTGTTTCGGTAGTGGTAAATAATTATAATTACGCGGATTACCTGCCTCAGGCACTCGACTCAGTACTTGCCCAACTCGCTCCGCAGGACGAACTGATTGTGGTTGATGATGGTTCCAGGGACGGGTCGGCGGAGATACTCGCGAGTTACGCAGCGAAACAACAAGTGCGTGTTCTTCGACAGCCTAACCAGGGACAGTTGAGTGCGGTTCTGGAAGGGCTTTCCATGGCTCGCGGCGACCTGTGTGCATTGCTGGATAGCGATGACTATTTTCTCCCCGGCTATCTGGCGCGGCTTCGCCGTCATGCCGAGCAGAATCCCGGCGCCGATTTTTTCTTTTGTGCGGCATCACCCGGCGGTGAGATCGAAGAGGCCGTGCGGGCAACGAAAGCCATGCTTGCGCGTATCGAAGTTCCCCCAGGGCTAACCGGTTCAAGCCGCTGGAGCACATGGGCCGGTGGAGAATTTCTGGGTTCACCCACCTCTGGTCTCGCGCTGCGCCGCGCACTGCGGGATAGACTGCTGGAGCACCGGGAGCGCCTCTCGGACAGGGTCATTATCCCGCGGTGGGCTGTCCGCTTTTTTTCTATCAGCACAACCAGCCACGCGGCTACGCGCAATTCCGCGGATGGCATTATCGTGCGTCTGTGCTCACTGCTTGGTGTGCAAAAACACTATTGCGCCACGCCGGGATTTTATTACCGGATTCACGGAGCCAATGCCTATGCCTGCTTGAGCGCAGGTGCCCGCAGGTATCTTCAGGTTGCGCGTATACGCCAGTTCCTGAGTATGTCCCAGGCTGCATTGCAGGTGGAACTGCGTCCACGTGTTGAGGACGTGCTCAGAGAGGCGGCCGGGCGTAGCAGGCCGTTGTGCGGCAGGCGCAGACGTCGCTTGGCGGTGAATTACGTCCTGGCGTTGTTGCGCAGTGATGACTCCCTCCTAACCCGACTTCGTGGTCTCCCGGGTTTGTCTTCTGCGCTCTTCAGATAAGCCTCGGCGTAGCCTCCAAAGCCGCGGTAACAGTACCCAGGGCGTCACCAGGTAGCGCCTCCAGAGTCGCCGTGGATCGTGCAACAGGCGATAGAGCCAGCCAAACCCTCGCTGTGACCAGGAGGCGGGTGGTTGAGCCTGTTCACCGCTGTAGTAATCCAGAGTGCCTCCCGCCTGCAGAATAATTCCAGCTTTTAGCTGTGTACGATGTTGCAGTATCCAGGATTCCTGCTTGGGCATCCCCAGGCCAACGAGCAACAGGTCGGGTGCAAAGGCGTTGACCTGCGCCACAACCTCGGCGTCGTCCGCAACATATCCGTTGAGCAACTGGATTTGAAGCTCTGGCCATTGCCCCTGAATCCACTTGCTCGCGCGCTCGACGCTGGTTCGCGAGCCGCCGAAATAAAACACTCGCAGTGTCGCCTGCTCGGCCAGCGTCAATAATTCGGGTAGGCAGTCCATCAAAGAGAAACGCTGAGCCTGGCGCTGCCGGATACCCGCCAAATGGAAAAGCCAGCACACGCCCATACCGTCAATGTAACAATCGCGGCATTGCTCATAGAACGTCCGCACGACGGGATCAGTATGCGTCAGGTATAAACTGTGCAGATTGTGGTGCCCGATTAATTCTCCGCTACAGCCACCAGCCAGTATCGATGTCATGTGCTCGAACATTTCTGGCAGGCTGCGGGGCCGTATTGCACAGCCTGCGAACGCTTGCACCTCTCTGCTCCCCAGCTCATCGACCCCGGTTTTATGTTGGTGTGTCATGACGGGGTCGCAAGAGATGGCAGCAGTAGCAGGCAATCGCCATGCAGTAGTGATTTTTCGTAAGTGGTGTTTCAGTATGCATTGTGCCCGGTCCAGCCCTTGATAAGGGTTTTTGCAAGGATCTTTATATCTAACCACAGGGACCAGTTCTCAATGTAGTAGATGTCATGTTCAAGCCGGCTCTGCATTTTCTCCAGCGTGTCTGTTTCACCGCGGAATCCATTGATCTGAGCCCAGCCGGTAATGCCGGGTTTGACCCGGTGTCGCTGCATGTAGGTCTCAAGTTGCTTTCCAAAATGTGCGTTCAGCGCCAAGGGGTGTGGCCGAGGGCCGACCAGTGACATGTCGCCTCGAAGCACATTAAGCAGCTGCGGCAGCTCATCGAGGCTGCTGCGTCGGAGAAAAGCCCCGAAGCGTGTGATACGGGGGTCATCTCGGGTCGCCTGCCTGTCAGGACACGCACCATCACGCATTGTTCGGAACTTGAATACCTGGATGATGCGACCTCCACCCCCGTGGCGGGCCTGAACAAAGAGGGCGGGTCCCGGGGATTCAAGACGGATCAGGGCAGCCAGCAACAACAGCAGCGGAGCCAGAACCAGCAGGGCAATTGCAGCCAGGGTATGATCCATTATGCGTTTCAGTACGGCCTCCGGACCGTCCAGCGCTGTTGCGTTGAGTTCAATCAGTGTGACACCGTCAATGTCGTTGATGCGGTGCCGCAGGATGCGCAGCATGGTCAGGTCCGGTACGTAATGCACCGGCAGGCTGCTCTGCTGGATTCTCGCGAGTAACACGGCATCGTTGATGGCATGTGTTGCATCCGGGGCCAGCCATATTTCATCGATACCATGGTTGCCACCGATCAGCATGGGTTCCAGATCATCCAGCTCGCCCAGCAGCGGGGCCGGCAGGCTGGCTGCAGGTACAGGCGTTTCTCCTGGAAGCCTGAACATGCCGGTAACACGATTGTGTTTACTGTGCTCCTGCAAATGGCGAACTGTGGAGCGGGCCAGTTGGCCTGTGCCCAGTATTGCTACGTTTCGTGCACCGCGTCGGAGGAGGGGATCCAGTAGCAAACGCCAGCAAGCCATTGCGGCAATGCCCAGCATACCCCACCCGACCATCCAGATACGGGAGAAGTCGGCGGTGGTCTTGGTCAGCGAGGCGACGAGGAGTAACCCGCTGTAAAGGAGCAGTATCCCAGGAGCAGCGGCGAGCAGCCCGGATAGCGGGTGTGACCAGCGAGGTCTTCGATAGGCGCCAGCCAATGGGAGAAGAACCAGGGCCATGAGGAAGCCGAGAAGCAGCGCAACCGGGTAGTGATCTTCCACGGGGGCGGGCGCGAAGCGCAGATACCAGCTGAGTGCGCCCGCACACGTCAGGGCAATTGCATCCAGCAGCGGGGCAAAATGCGCCAGGCGTATGTGGTTAGCCGGGGTCATCCCCGCTGCTCGGCAGGTTGCTCTGCCCCCCAGGTGTTCGCCAGCAGGGCAAACGCGACGTAGACGCCGAGTGGCACCACATACAGCATAGAGCGATCAAAGGTCACGCCATTCGCGACCTGATTGAAATAGTGGGTAAGTCCGAAGACGGCGAGCAAGAGACCCAGGCCTCCGACAAACATCAGGCAGGCGATGTTGCGCAGCGCATCGGAGTGGCGCGTGTAAATGGTCGCGGCAAGACTCCCGGCCAACAGCAGCCAGAAGAGGTGCCAGTTGCCGTACAGGAACATATTGTCCCAGAGCAAAGGCAGCAGGGGGGCAGGCGCGATGCGTAGCGTCGGTAGAGGCTCCGGGAGAGGAATTGCCAGGTTATCCGCCAGGAACTGTGCCGAGGCCGGGTGTAAGCCGACGAGCAGGCTGATCAGCAGTAGCGCCAGCGCAGTCACCACCGCCCAGGTGATCCAGCGCTCGGGTGGCTTCCAGGCCAGAACACCTGCCCCGACGACGAGCAGCCCGGCGAAGCCCAGGCCAGGAACCTTGAACAGTGCACAGCAGAGGGCGAGTGTCGCGGCAAGGAGTCCCCAGCGCCAATGGTTGCTCCTGTGCCACTCAGCCAACGCCATCGCACCGAGAGCGAACGCCACACCCAGCCAGAGATCGGCGTACCCGGGGAGGGCGACGTGCGTGTTGGCCAGGGGCTGGCTCAGCAGGGCAAATACCGCCAGGGCGCAGAATGGCCTGGGTACATCGTGCTGGCGCAAATGCCCCCACAGTGCCAGCGCAAGCGCGGCCGGCAGTAGCAGCCAGGGCAGGTAGAGCAGCGTGCTGTCGTGTGTGCCCGCTGCGAGCATTTGCCACAGAACCAGCAATGGAATACCCGGCGGATACAGGTTCGCCCGCGGGTTGCCAAGCGTGTAGGGCATTGTATCCGCGCTTGTTGCGGTGAGCCACGCCTCGGGCAACACAAAAGGCGCCATTGCGCCCTGATGAAACCAGACTACGGCCCGCGGGACCCAATTCATCCAGGCATCCCAGGCAAAGAGGGGCCGCAACAGAATTTCCTGTGTCAGCGCCACGCCGCGCTCGGCAAGAAACAGTGCCAGAGGGACCAGCCATAGCGCGTCTCTCCAGCCGAGAACGAGACCACGCCTGTGAGAAACGTCCCTCCAGCTCTGTGCCAGCGCGATTATCGCGCTGAAGCCGGCCAGGGTGATCGCCATGGGCGTGAACGCAAATGTCAGGCCCGCACGGTTCCACGCCAGCGCGAGCAGGATAACCAGCAGTTGCCCGAGCATGAAACCGTGGCCCAGAAGCAGCGTGGCTGGGGCGGGTCCGACGATCCTGCGGACGGTCACAGTGCCGGCGAGCCAGGGAAGCAGCAGGGCGATGGCAAGCGCTGGTAGATGGGCTTCAGCAGTCATTGTGTCGAGGCCCTTCCCGCGTAACCGGAAATGAGATAAAGGCTACCCAGTGGATGTGCATCGATGCGTCTTGCCCGGTAGACATGGCGGCCGTCACTCAGCAGCCGCTCGCGAAGAGAGTACTGGAACTCTGGCAGGGCACCCAGCGTTAACACGTAGTCACCTCTGCGCATCTCCCCCGGCGCGAGGAGCCTGGATCCGTAGTTGTACACATTGGCGGGGAGCAGGTGGAACTGCAGGCGCAGCCGATCATAATTATGCCCCTCCGAGGCATGCAGCAGGACCACGCGGGCATCCGGCGTTGCCAGCTTCCCGCGTATGCGTGCCGCATAATCCTGCAGTTCCGCGTCCGCTTCTGCGGCGTGTTTTTCGGCCTGCGTCCTGTCGCCGAACGCGGCCTCTGTCAACACTATCTGATGCTCGAGCTGCGCCTGCCACAACCTGTCGAGGAGCAGCCATGGCAAGAAAATTGTCAGCAGCCCCGCGGTGATTGCAGTACGTCTGCCGGCGCGACGCCACAACACCCAGAGCACAGCCATGCTTGTGGCAAGGAAGGCCCATAGCCCAATCCAAGCGACGGGGAAAACAGCCTCCGCCTGCAGAGGTGTCCCCAGGTAGCGATTGATGCCGGATGCCGGCCAGCTGCCGCCCGCATGCCACAGCGTCCACACGGAGGCGAGTCGCACCCAGCGGGAGTCCCCATGGAAGCCCAGGCTGTGCAATGTGATGGGTGCGCCGGCAGCGTCACCGAACGCCCCAATTGCCACCGTTGTTGCTGTGCCATTCCAGAGTGCCGGGTCGGGGAAGGCGTGCCAGGATACGCCTCGCCCGGCACCCGGCAGCGGTGCAAAAAACTGTTGTTCTGGTTGCTCGGCGGTTCTCCAGAAAAGAAAGTAGCGCAGGGAAGCGCCGCCCGTGAGATCCACTCGGATGACGGGGTATTGCTGCAGCGGCAGACGCGTTGTGACGCTGAAGACGCCTTCATTGCCCAGCATTGTGCGAATGACCTGTGCATCGCCCTCAATGTGCGAGGACTCGGCGCGCGTGGGGCTGAACACGCGCCCGTTGAAGGTCTCAGCCGGTGGTGTGTCGTCGGCCTTTGGCGCTGCCGCGGGGCCCGACTGCGACAACAATGCCCCGACCAGTAGCGCAGCCAGCATCAGTGCCCCGAGGCCAATGAGAACCCCGGCGCCCACGGTCTGGCGAGTGGGCGCGCCAGGTGCTGTCTCCGACGAACCTGCAATTTCCGCGATGCCTGACTGGGCTGGTTGCTGTCTGCTCATTGCGCTCCTGCTGCGATGGCTGGCCCCGGCAGTATACTGGTCGACGACACTGAGGCAAATTTTCGCCTGTACCGGTTTCCGCGCCAGTTCCGCTGCTGCCTCGCGTTGTGCAGCCTACCGGCCTTCTGGTTTAATGCAGCCCTCACAGCCCCGGGGAACACGCATGGTCTGGTTCATTGTTGTCATTCTGGCACTGGTACTATTCAGCCTGCTTTACCTGCGCGGAGCGGACCTCTCCCGCTTTGACGGTGCGAGGCTGCCGGCGCCGTCGATGCCACCCAGCGCCGGCCACGCGGAGGTGCTGCAGCGTTTGCGGGAGATGTTGCCAGCAGGGCAGGTGATGCGCGGGCGGGAGCGCCTGCTGCACATGCGTCGCATCATGGACGGGCTCAGCGAAGGACGGGAGTTTGCATCTCGTTTCGTCCCGGTTGATGAGCAGGGCGTCAAAGGTGAATGGGTTCTGGCACCGGATTACGATGCCAGGCGTCGCTTCCTGTACATCCACGGCGGCGCGTGGATCGCTGGCAGTCCCCTGAGCCACCGGGCAATTACCGATCGACTGGCACGCTTGACGGGGGCGGCTGTGTTTTCGCTGGACTACCGATTGCTCCCGGAGCACAGGCGTATGGATGGGATTCACGACTGCCGTAATGCCTGGCGCTGGCTGGTGAAAAATGGGCCCGATGGCCCCGCCCCGCTGGATTACGCAATGGTGGGCGGCGACTCCGCCGGTGGTAGTCTGACCCTGGGACTGATTGCGTGGATTCGCGACGAGGGTTTGCGTCAGGCCGATGTCGCCATCGGGTTCTCGCCTTCCACGGACGTGACGATGAGCAGTGGCAGTTTGCGCAGCAACCTCGCCACCGATCCCATGCTGGGCCCCATGTTCAGTTGGATGGCGAAAGTTCCTGCGTTGCTGTTGCTGTGGGTCACCTGGTTTACCAACCGCCTGCCGCCCTCGCACCCGGACGTGTCGCCGCTGCGCGGAAATCTGGCCGGACTGCCGCCGACCCTGCTGCAGGTCAGCGAGCAGGAGATGCTGCTGGATGACTCGCGCCGTTATGCGGCCCGCGCCGAAGAAGCCGGTTCACTGGTGGTGCTGCAAACCTGGCCACACATGGTCCATGTGTGGCAGATGTTTACACCCGAACTGGACGAGGCCGAAGAGGCCTTCGCCAATGTCGCGGAATTCCTCGCCAGCGCGGGCGTGCCCGTTGCGGAGGGCGGCGAGCTGTGAACGCGCTGCGCTCCCTGCTGGTATTCCTGTGGATGGTGGTCACGGTGATTCCCTGCGGATTGGCGCTGGTGATCATGTCGGTGTTCGTGAACGACACCCGGCTCTGGTGGTGGTTTGCCGTGCCCTGGCTGCGTGGCGTAATCGAGGTGGCACGGATTGTTGCCGGTGTGCAGTACCGCATCCATGGCATTGAGAACCTGCCAGCGGCAGATGACATGCGTCGGATCGTGCTGTGCCCCAAGCATCAGTCGACCTGGGAAACGTTTTTCTTTCCCAGCATGACGCCGCATCCGCTGGCCTATGTGTTCAAAAAAGAACTGCTCTACATCCCCGTTTTTGGCTGGTGCCTGGCTCGCTTGAAAATGGTGCATATTGACCGCAGCAAGCGCTCTGAGGCCTGGAGCAAAGTTGCAGCGCAGGGCAGGGAGCTGATGGACCGGGGCAAGTGGGTCATCATGTTCCCGGAAGGCACGCGCACGGCCCGTGGCAGCAAAGGTCAGTACAAGAGTGGCGCCACGCGTCTCGCGGTGGCCACCGGTGCCAGCGTTATTCCCATAGCGGTGACCTCCGGGCGCTGCTGGCCGCGGCGAACTTTTTCGTTTATCCCGGGTGTGATTGACGTGTCGATTGGTACACCTGTTTCAGCGTTGGACCGTGACCCGGGTGAGCTGATGGATGAGGTAGAGCGCTGGATTGAAGCCGAGATGCGCCGGCTCGATCCCGCAGCGTACCGGAAGGCCCCAGGCTGAACACACACTACAGGTCGGGTGTCATGCGAGAACCCCGGGTTCACGTTGCCATTGTCAGCGGCGATGACGTGTTTGCGGCCCGCTGGGTAGCCGAATTAACCGCTTGTGCTGCCCTCGAGCGGCGTCCTCCGTACTGCGATTTCCAGTTTCTTGCCGTGGCGACCGGTGCGGGGGTTTTGCAACTTGCTCGGGACGACGGGCTGCTGCAGGCTCTGGTGGTGGATGCGAAAACGCTGCCCGATAGCGCGACCATACTGCCTGCGCTTGCCGCACGGCGTCCAGAGGTGGATATTTTCCTGATGCCCGAGGGCGATACCTGCCCTGATGCGCTCGCTGCAGAACTGCTGCACCGTGAGGATACCAAACCGGCACATTTGTTCCGGCAGGTCGTGTCTGCGCTGCAGCGTCGTGCGCGTACACCCTTCGCAGATACCCTGCGTGACTACGTCTACAGCGCTAAGGATGCCTGGCATACGCCCGGTCATTCCGGCGGTGACAGCCTGCGCGACAGCCCATGGGTGGCTGATTTTTATGAGTTGATGGGTGAGCACATATTCAACACCGACCTGTCGGTATCCGTGCAGACGCTGGACTCCCTGCTGGAGCCGCACAGTGTGATTCAGGAAGCGCAGGCGCTGGCGGCCGAGGCCTTCGGCGCCAGGCACACCTTCTTCGTGACCAACGGCACCTCCACAGCGAACAAAGTGATCCTGCAGCAGATTGTCGGCGCCGGCGGCAAGGTCATTCTGGATCAGGCCTGCCACAAATCAGTGCACCATGCAGTGGTTCTGTTCCGTGTTGAACCTGTGTATCTCCCGGCCTCCATGAATACCCGCTTCGGATTTTACGGGCCGGTACCTCAGGCGGCGGTGATAGCGGCGATTGACGCTCACCCGGACGCGCGCCTGCTTGTGCTCACCAGCTGCACCTATGACGGGTTCCGCTACAACCTTGCGCCCCTGATTCGTCATGCCCACGCAGCGGGAATGAAGGTGCTGATCGATGAAGCCTGGTATGCGCATGGTCGCTTCCACCCCGAACTGCACCCCTGTGCACTCGACTGTGGGGCGGACTACGTCACGCAAAGCACGCACAAAATGCTCTCGGCATTCTCCCAGGCGAGCATGATTCATGTGACTGACCCGGACTTCGACCTGTATCGCTTCCGGGAAAACCTCAATATGCACACATCAACAAGTCCGCAGTACGCCATGATCGCCAGCCTTGACGTAGCCCGTAAACAGATGAGCCTTGAGGGCTTCGCCCGCTTGCAGGGCTGTTTACGGATTGCCGGTCAGCTGCGTGAGGGTATTGATCGCACGGGGGTATTCAGGGTCCTGACACTTCAGGACATGTTGCCGCAGAGCCTGCGGGACGATGGCATACGACTGGACCCTCTCAAACTGAGCGTGGATGTTTCGACCTCCGGATATTCGGCGCGCCAGTTACAGCTGGCCCTGTTCGAGGATTACGGTATCCAGATCGAGAAAGTGACCCACAACACCCTGAGTATCCTGGTTACCCTTGGCTCTACGGAAAGCAAAGTGTTGCGGCTGCTTAACGCCCTGCAGGCGCTGGCCCGCAAGGCACCCGGTGTGCGCACTGACGGCGCGCCGCGTCGCGTGGCCGCCGGGTTGCCGTCGCTGACTGACTTCGCCTGTCTGCCCAGCGAAGCCTACTTCGCGGCAGCGGACAGGCTTCCGTTGCACGGCGCCGGGCAAACCCACAATGCGGCGCTGGTGGGTGCTGTCAGCGCCGATCAGGTGGTGCCCTATCCTCCGGGTATTCCCGTGCTGGTGCCGGGACAGCGGATTTCCCGGGATATCGCCATTTTTCTCTGCGATCTGTATAACGCCCAGTCGGGTATCGAGATTCATGGCCTGGTGGAACACGACGGTCAGCCCTGCCTGCGTGTCGTGCGGGGACTGGTCTGAGTCGGCAGCATCGTCTAGGCTAAAGCTTTTCTGTGAGGGAGCAAGCATGTCCATACAAACACGTTTGATTGAGTACGACCATGCAGGGGTGACCTATGAAGGCTTTTTCGCCTGGGATGACGCGTCCACCCAGCCGCGACCGGGCGTAGCAGTGGCACATACCTGGGCGGGTCGCAGTGAGTTTGAGGAGGCCAAGGCGGTGGCCCTGGCAGAAGCGGGTTATGTCGGGTTCGCCCTGGATATGTTTGGCAAAGGCGTGCGCGGCGAGGGTGCAGAGCAGTGTCAGGCGCTCATCGCGCCACTGCTGGGCGATCGGGCCTTGTTGCAAACACTGGTGAACACCGCGGTCTCCGTGATGCGCGAGCAAGCCGAAGTGGATTCCAGCCGACTTGCGGCGATGGGCTACTGCTTCGGCGGGCTCACCGCGCTGGACCTCGCCCGCAGCGGTGCCGATGTCCGGGGCGTGGTCAGTTTTCACGGCCTGTTCAATGCTCCGGAATCAGGGGCGTCGGGTGCAATCCGTGCCAAGGTACTCTGTCTGCATGGCTATGATGACCCCATGGTGCCTCCGGAGAGTGTGCTGGCGCTCGCTGCGGAACTTACTGCCGGCGGTGCCGATTGGCAGATTCATGCCTATGGCAACACCCTGCATGCCTTTACCAATCCAGCGGCCAACGATCCCGGGTTCGGCGCGGTCTACAATGCAGATGCAGACCGCCGTTCGGCGCAGGCACTGCGAGACTTCCTGGCCGAGGTTCTGGCCTGAACGGGCCTGATCACGCGTGACAGACCTGCAGCTTTACGACTACTGGCGCTCCTCAGCGGCGTTTCGTGTGCGCATTGGCCTCAACCTCAAAGGCCTTGAATATGTGTCGCTGCCCATCGATCTCGTGCGTGACGAGCAGTCCGCGGGCGATTACCTGCAGCGCAATCCGCAGGGCCTGGTGCCCGCGCTGACGACGGGTCAGGACTCTCTGTTGACGCAGTCCATTGCCATATTGGAGTGGCTGGAAGAGACGATTGCGGAGCCGCCCCTGCTGCCATCGGGGCCGCTCGAACGCGCCCGTGTCAGGTCTATGGTGCAGGCCATTGCCTGCGACATTCATCCGCTGAATAACCTGCGTGTGCAGCGCTATCTGGTGGATTCGCTGGGCCTTGACGAGGATGCCAAACTGACGTGGTATCACCACTGGATCGCGCTCGGTTTCGCAGCCCTGGAACAGCAGGTCACGGGGGAACGCTACTGTTTTGGAGAGCGGCCGACACTGGCCGATATCTGTCTCGTGCCCCAAATGTACAACGCGCGGCGTTTCCAGCAGGACCTGGCGCCGTATCCAAGGCTGGTCGCCATCACTGAACATCTGGAGCAGTTGCCCGCATTTGCTGCGGCTGCGCCTGAGGCTGTGGCAGCAACCTGATGGCCTTTCACGAGCATAAACGATGATGAGAACATATGACTGACGACCAACCCATATTTGTTGCCCAGGCGCAGCACACCTGGCGGGACCGGGATCCTGCACGCAGCCTGATGGACGCCCTTGAAAGTATATCCCGCGCGGCGCTGGATGATGCGCACTGCCCGGCATTGCGAGACGCCATCGATACGGTGGCCACAGTGCCGTTCCTGGCGGCACAGGTGCCGGATCTGGCGAAAATTCTGCCCCCGCATGCCAGCGATGCGCTCTGCCAGCGCCTGGATATCAAGGCGAAGACCTTTGAGGCGGATGTGGGCGGCAATACGCCGCAGTTGCTGGTGAATTACTTCGCTGACCGCCTTGCAGCCGGTGAATCAAAAGCCGTGCTGATCAGCGGTGCAGAGTTGATGTACACGTTGTTTGGCGCGCTGTCATCCGGGGCTGACATCAGCCACTGGCAGCAGGGTGGACGGCATACGGCGGTGCAGCTGGGCGACAACCGGATAGCCTGTACAGACAGTGAATGGGCCCACGGACTGGTTGAGCCCATTCGTATCTACCCGATGTTCGAGAGTGCGCTGCGCCATGCGGCGGGCTGGGACCAGGCGACGCACATGCAGCGACTCGGCGGCCTGGTGAGTCGCATGAGCAAAGTGGCTGCTGCGAACCCTCTGGCCTGGCGTCGCACAGAACTGACTGCCGAAGAGGCAATAGACACGGGCAACGGTAATCGCATGATTACCTGGCCGTATACCAAGTGCATGAATGCCATATTGGCAGTCGATATGGCGGCCTCGGTCATCATGACAACGGTTGGCGAGGCCCGGCGCCTGGGGCTTGACCCGGCACGCTGGATTTTTCTGCGCGGAGGTGCGGCAGCCTGCGACATCTGGAATGTCAGTGAGCGCCCGGTGCTGCACGAGTCTCCCGCGCTTGAGGCCTGCGCAAAGAGCGCGCTGCAGCAGGCCGGGTTGCCGCTCTCAGCGATTGACCTGTTCGATCTCTACAGTTGTTTCCCGTCCGCCGTGCAAGTCGCATGCAATGCCCTGGGGCTCGATCTGGAGGACCCACGTGGCGTGACGGTAACTGGCGGGCTTACCCTGTTTGGCGGCCCCGGGAATAATTATTCACTGCACGCTATTGCGGAAGTTGTGTCGCGGCTACAGGCGCAGCAGGGCGATCATGCGGTGGTGACGGCCAACGGCAACTACCTCACCAAGCATGCGGTGGGGGTTTATTCGCGTGAGGCGGGCACTCAGCCCTGGGCGCTTGCACGTCCGGATCTGCAAGCGGCAATAGACGCGTCTCCCCGGTTGCAGGTGAATGACCGACCGAGCGGACGCGGCACCATCGAAGCCTGTGCCGTCGGTTTCGACAAGGAAGGGCCCAGTCGCGGCATGCTGATCGGCCGCATGGAGGATGGCCGGCGTTTCCTCGCCAATACACCGCGAGGTGACATGGCCGCGCTGCAGACGCTGATGGACTGCGATCCGGTGGGTATTCAGGGTCAGGTGACACCCGGTGAGAAGGTCAACCGCTTTGAGTTCTGAAAAGGCGTCTGGCGGCGATGTGGTCACCCCCGTCGCACTGGCGGACGCACTCGCATCTCACGGTGCCGAGGACGAGAACAGTATCCAGGACCTGCGCCGGCTATCCGGCGGTGCCAATATGGAAACCTGGGCGTTTGATCTGGTTCAGGAAGCTGTTGCACGGCCGCTGATTCTGCGCCGCTCGCCTCTGCTACCGGGGGAGTCCGCAGCTGCCGTGTCGGAGCTGCCGCTCAGCGCGGAGGCGGCGCTGCTGCCGCTGGTGGCAGAGCAGGGTGTTCCGGTGCCGACGGTGCTTTGTGCGCTGTCCGAGAGTGACACTCTGGGCCCCGG
This sequence comes from Halieaceae bacterium UBA5085, assembly GCA_002414665.1. Classification (GTDB taxonomy): domain Bacteria; phylum Pseudomonadota; class Gammaproteobacteria; order Pseudomonadales; family Halieaceae; genus Haliea. The sequence goes on along the minus strand of DIAF01000006.1, from coordinate 85,511 downwards.
CTACATCATGAGCCGCGAGCGGGGAGAGGCGCTTCCGGGACGTATTCTGGCAGACGACCGCTACACCGCTGCTCGCCGCCAGCTGGCCTGGCAGTGCGGCGAGACACTGGCCCGTCTGCATCGCGTGAACCTGGAGCAACTGCCCCGGGAAGTACCAAACCAGACACTGTCCGAACGTCTCGACGGGCACCAGCGTTTGCTGGATCGCTTCGGTAACGCGTCGCCCGTGCACCAGTTGGCCCTTAACTGGCTGCGCCAGCATGCACCGTCCCAGCGGCGTCATTGCCTGCTGCACGGCGACTTTCGCAACGGTAATCTGCTGGTCGATGAGCAGGGACTGGTGGCGGTACTCGACTGGGAACTGGCGCATTGCGGTGACCCGGCTGAGGATCTGGGATACCTGTGCGGCAATGTGTGGCGTTTCGGCTATTCGGATAAACCGGTAGGCGGCTTTGGCGACTACCACGAATTGCTGGCCGGGTACCGTGAGGTGGCAGGCTGGGCTCCCGATATGGACGCCATCCACTATTGGGAGGTGTTCTGTGCGCTGGGTTGGGGGCTGGTGTGTCTGACCATGGTTGACTTGTACCGCAGCGGGGCTGACCCGACGCTGGAGCGCGCCGCGGTTGGGCGACGGGTCTCAGAGTCCGAAATGGATTTGTTGCTGTTGCTGGAAGGCCGTCTGTAGCAAGCCTGTATCGACGTCCAGACGAGCAGAGGAGAGATAATGAGCCATACGGATGCCACGGAGTTACTGGCTGCAGTGCAGGGCTTCCTGCGTCAGTCCGTACTGCCCCAACTGGAGGGGTTTGACGCCTACACAACACGCGTCGCTGCCAATAGCCTGGCTATCGTCAGTCGCGAAATTGCAGCGCGGGGGGATATCCTTGACCTCGATCGCGAGGCGCAGTCCCGCTGGCTGGCCCCCGCTGCGGCGGAGTCATCGCATGACGAGGGTGATTATTCAGCCGCCCGCGCGCTCAGCCTGGCGTTGCGCGATGGCCGACTGCAGGTGAGCAGCGAGTTTATCGACTACCTGCGTCAGCGCACCCTGCGCCAGATGGCGATCGACAACCCTCGCTACTCCGGTTTCAAGCAGGCCCGGCAACGCTGGCCTGAGCTCGCGGTTACCGCCGGTGTGGCGGAACCGGGCGCGGCAGGGTGAGTGCCCTGATCTCCGACGCCCTGCGCGAATTTCTGCAGCGTCTTGACGCCTTCATTGAGGAGCGACTAAAACCGCTGGAAGCACAGGGCGACAACAAGCGCTTCTTCGACCATCGGCGGGAGTACGCCCGCACTGACTGGGAGCGGGAGGGGCTTCCCAGCCGGGAGTGGGAGGCACTGCTCGCCGAGGCGCGCCAGCTGGCGCGCGAGGCTGGATTTCTCGGTTACGCTCTGCCGGGTGAGTACGGCGGAGGGGACGCCAGCAATCTGGATATGGCTGTGGTGCGGGAGCACCTCGCGTCAAAAGGCATCGGTTTGCACTGCGATCTCCAGAACGAGCACAGTATTGTGGGCAATTTCCCTACCACCCTTGCATTTCGTGACTTTGGCAGCGCGGCCCAGAAGGCGGCTTTCATACCGGGTAGTATCGCCGGCACCGTGGGGGTGGCTTTCGGGCTGACAGAACCCGAGCACGGTTCCGATGCTACCTGGCTGGAAACCACCGCAGTGGCAGAGCAGCGTGATGGTGTAGAGGGATGGTGTCTCAACGGCAGCAAGATGTGGACAACGGGTATGCACGCGGCCACGCACGTGCTGTTGTTTGCACGTACCGCAGGGGAGCAGGGCAGTGCGCGAGGCATCACTTGCTTTGTTGTGCCCAACCCCAGTCCGGGGCTGCAGGTAGAGGAATGGCTGTGGACCTTCAATATGCCCACCGATCACCCGCGGGTGTCGGTTGCCAATGTATGGGTCCCGGAGTCTGCAGTTCTGGGTGAATTGGGGCTGGGGCTCGCGGTGGCACAGCACTTTGTACACGAAAACCGGATTCGCCAGGCCGCTTCGAGCCTGGGGACGGCCCGTTACTGCATTCGGGAATCGGTCGCCTATGCCCGCGAGCGTCACACCTTCGGCAGGCCTCTGGCCAGCAATCAGGGCATACAGTTCCGTCTTGCGGAACTGCATGCGGATTATGAACTGGTCAAGGCCCTGACCTTCCAGGTCGCCGCCGAAATGGACCAGATGAGCAAGCCGGAAGTGGCGGAGCGCTTGTCGGACAAGGTGGCCATCTGTAATTACCGGGCCAATCGTCTGGCCTGCGAGGCGGCAGATGCCGCGATCCAGGTCCACGGCGCCATGGGCTATTCGCGCTACAAGCAGTTTGAACATCACTATCGCCACCACCGGCGCTATCGCATCACGGAAGGTTCAGACGAGATCCAGCTGCGCAAGATTGCCGGGCACCTGTTCGGGTTTATAGGCAGTCGCGAGTAGTCGGTGGACCTCACGCGGCCGGCGGCGCGTGTCACCTGAAGTCAATTTTTTTAGTAGCTGACGTCATTGTCAGTCTCCGGGCCAACTTTCACTATGTGCGTTGATTCGCGTGCACAATCCAGCAATGAGGAGTCTCATGACACACACGGCGTATATTTACGATGCGTTGCGCACCCCGCGCAGCAAGGGCAAAGCGGGCGGCAGCCTGAATGAAGTCAAACCCGTAGACCTGGGTGCCGGCCTGCTGCGCGAGCTCCAGTCGCGCCATGATCTGGATACCGCGTATGTCGACGATGTCGTCATGGGCTGCGTCACTCCGGTAGGCGAGCAGGGTTCGGATATCGCAAAAATGATCGTCCAGAACGCGGACTGGGATGAGTCGGTGGCGGGCGTCCAGCTCGATCGTTTCTGTGCATCCGGTCTGGAGGCCGTCAACATCGCGGCACAGAAGGTCGCTTCCGGTTGGGAAGACCTGGTGGTGGCAGGGGGCATCGAATGCATGTCCCGCGTGCCCATGGGCAGCAACGGTGGCCCCATGGGTGGCGACCCGGCGTTCAGCCTGAAGTCCGGATTCGTGCCCCAGGGTATTGGCGCGGATACCATTGCCACCCTGGAAGGTTGGAGCCGTGAGGACGTCGACGCCTTCGCGCTGGAATCGCAGCGTCGCGCCACCCATGCGCGGGATAGCGGCTACTTCGATCGCTCAGTGGTTCCGGTTCGCGATCGCAATGGCCTGATGATTCTGGAGCGGGATGATTTCATCAAGCCTAACACGACGCTGGAGGGGCTCGCGGCGCTCAAGGCGTCCTTCGTGATGCCCGGACAGATGGGGTTTGACGATGTGATTCTGGCCAAGTACACCACCCTGGATCGGGTTAACCATGTGCACACACCGGGCAATTCCTCGGGCATTGTCGACGGCAGCAGCGCCGTGCTGATCGGCAGTGAGCAGGCGGGCAAGGATCTCGGGCTGACGCCCCGTGGGCGGATCGTGGCGACAGCCGTGTTGTCCACCGACCCCATCATCATGCTCACCGGGCCGGGGCCAGCAGCGGAGAAATGCTTGCGCAAGGCGGGTCTGAAGAAGTCCGATATCGATCTCTGGGAAATCAACGAGGCCTTCGCGTCTGTGGCTCTGCGCTACATGAAGGATCTTGGCATTGATCACAGTGTGACCAACGTCAACGGAGGCGCGATCGCGATGGGGCACCCACTCGGTGCGACGGGTGGCATGCTGGTCAGCATCGTCCTCGACGAACTTGAACGGCGCGGACTGAAACGCGGCATGCTGTCGCTTTGTGTGGGCGGTGGCATGGGCATTTCTACCATCATTGAACGTGTATAAGCCGGCGGCGAACAGGAAAAGGATCGATAGACAATGAGTGTATTCAAGTACGAGAAAGACGCTGACGGCATCGTCACAGTCACCATGGACATGACCGGTCCGGTCAATGCCATGAATGAGGAATACCGCGCGGCGATGGATGAAACGCTGCAAAAGCTGGAAGCGGAGAATGGCCTCACCGGCGTGGTCATTGCCTCGGCGAAGAAGGTGTTCTTTGCGGGCGGTGACCTGAACGACCTCCTGGCGGCCAAGCCCGGTGATGAGGCTGCATTTATGGCTGAGGGCGAGCGTGTGAAGTCGGGACTGCGTCGCCTGGAACATTTGCCGGTACCTGTGGTGGCGGCCATCAACGGCGCAGCCCTGGGTGGTGGCTTTGAGCTGGCGCTGGCCTGCAATCACCGGGTCGCGCTTAACGATCGCAGCGTGCAACTGGGCTTGCCCGAGGTCAGCCTGGGGCTGTTGCCCGGCGGTGGCGGCGTTGTGCGCATGGTGAATCTTCTGGGGCTGGAGAAGGCCCTGCCCTATCTGCTTGAGGGCATGCGCATAGACCCCGCTACGGCGCTGGAGGCCGGCCTGGTGCACGAGCTGGTGGAGTCTCGCGACGCCCTCGAGCCCGCCGCGAAGGCGTGGATCAGGGCACAGCAGGACAATCCGGATGCCGCCCTGCAGCCCTGGGACCGCAAAGGCTTCCGTATACCGGGGGGCAATGCCGCCAGCCCGCATCTGGCCCAGCTGATTACAGTTGCGCCCGCCATGTTGCGGAAGAAGACCCGCGGTCTGCTGCCAGCGCCGGAAGTCATTCTGGATTGTGCCGTAGAGGCGCTGCGGCTCGACTTCGATACCGCCCAGCGGGTAGAGTCCCGCGGCCTCACCTATCTCGCCATGACACCTGTTGCAAAGAACATGATTTCCACATTCTTTTTTGCCATGAACCGGGTCAACCGCGGTGGTAGCCGTCCGGAGGGTGTGCCGCCACAGCAGGTGAAGAAGCTCGGGGTATTGGGTGCCGGTATGATGGGGCAGGGCATCGCCTATGTTGCCGCGATGGCCGGAATGCAGGTGGTGTTGAAGGATATCTCCGACGAGGCTGCCAGCCGCGGCAAGGCCTATAGCGAGCGCCTGTTGGAAAAGCGTGTGCAGCGTGGCAAGCTCACCGAGGACAAAAAGCAGGCTATCCTCGACCTGATACTGCCTACTGCGAAGAGCGACGATTTGGCAGGCTGCGACCTTATTGTGGAAGCCGTGTTCGAGAATATGAGCCTCAAGCACCAGATTACTCGTGAACTTGAAGGGCAGTTGGCTCCCGGCGGCGTGTGGGGGTCCAATACCTCGACGCTGCCCATTACGCAGCTCGCCGAGGCGAGTGCCAATCCCGCCAACTTCATCGGTATCCACTTCTTTTCGCCCGTCGACAAAATGCCCCTGGTGGAAATTATCTGCGGCGCCGAAACCAGTGATGAAACGCTGGCGAAAGCCTATGATTTTGCCAAGCAGATCCGGAAGACCCCGATTGTCGTCAACGATTCGCTGGGCTTCTTCACCTCGCGGACCTTCGGTACCTACCTCGATGAGGGGGTGCGCATGGTTAGCGAAGGCCTGCATCCCGTACAGATAGAAAATATGGGCAAGGCCATCGGCATGCCGGTCGGGCCGCTCGCTGTCTATGATGAAGTCAGCCTGGAGCTTACCCGCAAGGCGCAGGAAACCTGGGCGGAGATGGGGGTTCTCGACAAGTTCAGCGACGGCACTGTGACCCGCGCCGTGATCAACACCATGGTCGGTGAACACGGCCGCGGTGGTCGCCACCATGGCGGTGGTTTCTATGACTACGCCGAAGACGGCAGCAAGTCGATCTGGCCTGGCTTGTATGAGCTTTATTACCAGTCGGGAGTTTCAGTGCCGGAGGCGGACATGCGCGATCGCCTGCTGTTCCGCCAGGTCATTGAAGCACTGCGCTGTCTGGAGACCGGCGTGCTGCGCACCGTGGACGATGGCAATATCGGCTCGATTATGGGCATTGGCGCGCCGCCCTGGACCGGGGGCCTTATCCAGTTTGTTAATACCTACGGTCTGGAACAGTTTGCCGCGCGCTGTGGGGTGCTGGCGGAGCGCTATGGCGAACGCTTTATCGCGCCGTCGATCGTGCAACAGAAACTCGCCGCGGGTGAACTGTTCGAATAAGGCCTCAGTACCACCCTGGCTATTTTCAGCGAACAGGGCAGCGCGTATGATGCTGCCCTGTCACGCTGTATAGTCGGTTGCCCCATGAAGTGGTTTTCAGTTCCTTCGCGTGCCGTGTTCGCGGCCTGCTTCTTGTCCCTGTTTGCCGAGGGCAGCTTCGCTGTGTCCGAGGGTGCGGCGAGCGGCTTTTATCCGCTCCCCGCGCCAGACGATCATCTCGTCGGTGGCCTGGGGACGACAACGGCAAGGGAGGAAGACACTCTTGTGCTGATTGGTCGGCGTCATCGTACCGGTTACGGGGCTATCCGCGCTGCCAATCCCGGCGTTGATGCCTGGCTGCCAGGAGAAGGGACGCAAGTGTTGCTGCCCACCTGGCATATCCTGCCGGAAGCTCCGCGCAAGGGGATTGTCATCAACACAGCGGAGATGCGCCTGTATCACTACGAGGGTGCCAGCGCGGATCATCCCGCACGCGTGGGTGTCTACGCCATCAGCATTGGCCGCAGCGGACGCGAAACGCCGCTGGCGACTGCCCGGGTGACGCGCAAGGCTGAGAATCCCACCTGGTACCCGACGGAATCGATTCGCAAGGACCGTGCAGCGCGGGGCGCGCCGGTGCCTGCTGTGGTGCCGCCGGGGCCGAATAATCCATTGGGTACGCGGGCCCTGTACCTGAATCTGCCTGCCTATCTCATTCATGGAACCAACCGTGAGCTCGGCATCGGCATGCCGGTAACTGCGGGATGTGTTCGCATGTACCCCGAGGATGTCGAATACCTTTACGAGCAGGTGCCGGTGGGCAGTGAGGTGGAAATTGTCTATCAGCCGGTGAAGGCGGGCTGGATGGGCGACACACTCTATGTAGAATCACACAATCCGTTGGGCGATCTGGAGATTACGGTAGACGAGCGGGTGCAGCAGTTGCGTGCAGCCATTGCACGAACGCTGGGTGAGCGCAGGGATTTTACGGTTGACTGGAGCAAGGTGCGCAGCGCTGCTGAAGCGTCAACGGGCTTGCCGGTGCCGGTGGGGCCGATCTGGCTGGAGCATCACAGGGTGGCAGAGGACGACAGTGGTGCCGTCGGCGAATAGATCAGTAGCTGGGACAAAACGGCGGGGCCGAAGCCCCGCCGGGTTTTACAAAACCGCTTACTTCTGCATTGAGGTTTTGAACGCGCGATCGATTTTGCTGTTGGCTTCGTCGGCGCTGCGCTTGGCTTCTTCAGCGATGCGCTTGGCGTCAGAGGCAGTGCGCTCTGCACCGGCAGCAGATTGCTTGGCTTCGTCAGCTGAGCGCTGAGCGGCTTCCGCGATGCTGCGAACTTCGTCCAGTTGTGACGAGCTGGCGCAGCCGGTGGCCAGTGCCGCGAAGGCGGCGATTGAAACAGCCTTGATGAGCGTGGATTTCATGATAAAACTCCTTGAGCAGGGTTGGCCTGTCAGATCTAGGAAGCCACAAAGTGGCGAAACGTGCAAACTTCGAACTCCCGTCTGGGGCCCTTGGTTCGAACGCGCGTAAAATATCACTCTCGGAGCATGGTAAACCAGTGAGCATAAGAGCGTTATTGGCGTTTTGTGCATTTTTCCTGAATTTTTTGTTGCCTTCACCGGTTTCGGCCTTCAATCCGCCGGTCGATCAGGTGGTTGTGGTCAAATCGGAGCGTATGTTGTACCTCAAGTCGAGCGGTGTGGTGGTGCGCCATTACCCGGTTGCCCTGGGTCCGGTGCCCTGGGGGCACAAGGAGCGCGAGGGGGATGAACGTACCCCGGAAGGGCGCTACATCCTCGATTACAAAAATGCGGAGAGCCGCTTCTACAAATCGATACGGGTGTCTTACCCGAATCGGCGTGACCGGGAGCGGGCCGAGGCACTGGGCGTGGATCCGGGCGGCAACATAATGATTCACGGCCAACCTGAAACGCCGCAGCCAGGTGCGGACCTGTTTAACTGGACCGATGGCTGTATCGCAGTCAGTAATGAACACATGGATGAAATCTGGCAGCTGGTGACGGTCGGGACGCCCATTGAGATCCTGCCCTGAGCGCGGCTGCAGCGCAGCAACCTGACGCCCCTGCCTGGCAGGGTAGGCAGGGGTGAGGCAATACGGTAAGCTTGCAATTCGCACCTTCGGGAACACAACATGTCGGGCCGCGCCAGCGTTTTTTTTGTTATTCTGGCAGCTTGTTGGCTGAGTGCGCCGCTACCTGCTACGGCAGGCGGCGGCGCAGACCTGGTTCGCGCATTGACCGCGGCGGCACCGAACCTTGACCGCACCGTCCTGCGACGCGCGGTGTCGGCGATGAATTGCGCCCTGGATCGCGGTTTGGAGCGCGCCGAGCGCCTCGCCATCATAGATTTTTCCCTGCCTTCCAGCGAGCAGCGGTTGTGGATATTTGATCTGTCCCGCCGCGTGTTGCTGCTCAATGAACTGGTCGCCCACGGGCAGGGTTCCGGCCAGAACCTGGCTTCACGGTTTTCCAATGTTTCGGGCAGTCATCAGTCGAGCATCGGCCTGTTTCGTACCAGCGAGAGCTATCGGGGTCGCCACGGTTACTCACTGCGGATGGATGGACTGGAGGCCGGTATCAATGATCTCGCCCGGGAGCGCGCCATCGTGATCCATGGTGCCGATTATGTTGACCCACAGTGGATAGACCGCCAGGGACGCATTGGGCGCAGCCAGGGTTGCCCGGCCGTGCGCCCGGAGGTAGCCAACACCGTCGTTGATACCCTGAAAGATGGACAATTCCTGTTCTCCTGGTATCCGGATCCGGACTGGCTGGCCAACTCGGATTTCCTCAATTGCCCGGCGGACACCCTGGCCCGCCTGGACTAGCCTCCTCGAAAAGCACTGCGCATTAGCTGGCCATTGTCATCAGTGACGCGTTGCCACCTGCCGCCGTGGTGTCGATGCTCACTGACTTTTCCCACAGCGTCTGCTTGAGTAACGTTTCCGGCGCCACGCAGCTGATCAGTGCCATTATCGGGCCCTCCCGCGCTGCGATGGCCCGCGCCGCCGCGCGCAGGTAGCGACTGCGCGCATGTACCATCGCACCCTGTAACGCCGTTTCGCGCAGTAGCGTCGCAGCGCTGGCTAGCGGCTGCATAGGGAGCAGGGCAGCGGGCAGGCCAGCGGCGACCAGGCTGCTCGCCAAGGCTTGCCACTTTTCCAGCAGCTCGGGCGCGGCGACCCCGATCACACTGTTGCCAGTGGCCAGGGCGGAAATGGTGGCCATCAGATACTCGCCCTGATGTTCCCCGGTGTCCAGCAGTAGCAGCAGCGGTCCACGCGGCTCGTGCAGCAGCTGATTGGATTCACCGGTGGGCCCGGGTAGCTGTGTGGGCGAGGCGAGCAGCTGGCTCGCAGCGCGCAGTTGATCTCTGGCGGCGCCCAGCGTCTCTTCCAGGATTGTCGGGTTATCCTCTGTTCCGCTGGCATAGGAAGCCAGGAAACGGCGCAACACAGACACCCGCTCAGTGACGCTGCAACGCGCCCATAGCGTGCCCGCATCCTGCGCAGCCCGCAGTACCTCTGCCGTCGCTGCGCCGTCGCCGCCTGCATCGGGGAGCGGCTTCTGGCCCGCGGCGTTTTCGGCTTCCTCACCGGTGGTGACCAGGCGTGACAGGTACTGCGGTCCTCCGGCTTTTGGTCCGGTGCCTGACAGGCCTCGTCCCCCGAAGGGCTGCACCCCGACGATGGCACCGATCATATTGCGGTTGACGTAGACATTGCCCGCCTGCACGCGGTCTGCCGCCCGCTGGCAGGCTTCCTCGATACGGCTGTGGATACCGAATGTCAGCCCGAAGCCCGTTGCATTGATTTGCGCGAGTACGTCGTCGAATGCTTCTGCGCGGTAGCGAATCACGTGCACGATCGGACCGAAGACCTCTCTTTCGAGCAGTGATAGATTGCTGATCTCATACAGATGCGGCGCGAAAAACGTGCCCGACACCTCGGTTGGCAGCTCGCTCGAGTACAGCAGGCGCCCGGTAGCCTCAAGATAGCGCACGTGATCCATCAGCGACTGCCGCGCACGTTCGTCGATGACCGGACCGATATCGGTCGACAGCGCGGATGGATCGCCAATGCGCAGCTCGCGCATGGCGCCGATAATCATCTCGATCACCTTGTCTGCGATATCTTCCTGCAGGAACAGTACCCGCAGGGCAGAGCAGCGCTGTCCGGCGCTCTGGAAGCCCGATGTGACCACGTCGCGGACGACCTGCTCGGGCAGAGCGGTGGAATCGACGATCATGCAGTTCTGGCCGCCGGTTTCCGCTATCAGCGGCACCGGTGCGTCCTCACGTTGCGCCAACTTGCGCGCGAGCCAGCAGCCCGTCGCGGTGGAACCAGTGAACATCACAGCTTTCACACGCCGGTCTGGCACCAGCTGCTCGCCCACGCTGCGACCCTCTGCGACCAGCAGCGCCACCGCACCCGGCGGAAAACCGCAGTCAGCCATCAACTCAACAGTGCGCAGGGCGATCAGGCTGGTTTGTTCTGCGGGTTTGGCGACGACGGTATTGCCTGCTGCCAGTGCCGCGCTGACCTGACCGAGAAAGATTGCCAGGGGGAAATTCCATGGACTGATACACAGGACAACGCCGCGCGCCCGCAGGCCGCGTTCCGCAAAGCCCGCCTGGATCGCGCGTGCGGCGTAATAGCGCAGGAAGTCCACCGCCTCGCGAACCTCTGCCACGGCATCCCGCAGCGTCTTGCCGGCCTCTTTGCAGCACAATGCGATGAGCTCGTCACGGTGTGTTTCCAGCGCATCCGCCAGACGGAGCAGACAGCCTGCTCGTTGCTCAACCGGCAGCGCTGACCAGCCCGCAAAAGCGGCATCAGCGCTCGCCAGTGACGCCGCTATGGTGTCGCTATCTGCCAGCCTGATGTAGCCAACGATCTCGTCATGACACGCGGGATTACGCACCTCGCAGAGGCCGCTATCTGCCTCGCCCCCAGGCAGAGAGGCTCCCCAGCTTTGCATGGCCCGGCGCATCGCCTGCAGGGTCGGACGGTGCTGCAGGTCTACACCCTGTGCGTTGCGTCGCTCCTGTCCATACAATGCAGGTGGCAATGGAATCAACGGGTTACGCTTTTCAGTCCAGCTCTGGGCCGCCTCGACCGGGTCCTCAAGCAGGCTTTCGACCGGAATGGCCTCATCCACAATGTTGTTCACGAAGGAACTGTTGGCGCCGTTCTCCAGCAGGCGTCGCACCAGATAGGCGAGCAGATCGGCGTGTACGCCCACCGGCGCATAAATCCGGCAGGGGACCTGCTCGTTGCTCACGATCTGGTCATACAGCGTTTCTCCCATGCCGTGCAGGCGCTGGAATTCGTAGCCGCTGCGATCCTTGTCCATCTCAAGAATCGTGGCCGCCGTGTAGGCATTGTGGGTGGCGAATTGGGGGTAGAGGCTGTCGCGGTAGGCGAGCAGGCGAGCGGCGCAGGCCTGATACGACACATCGGTAGCCGCTTTGCGGGTGAACACCGGGTAGTCATCCAGTCCTTCCACTTGCGCCAGCTTGATTTCGGTATCCCAGTAGGCGCCCTTGACCAGCCGTACCATTAGGCGGCGCTTGCAGCGCAGAGACAGCTCCCGCAACCACTCAATCACCAGCAGGCTGCGCTTCTGGTATGCCTGCACGGCCACGCCGAAGCCCTGCCAGTCGCCCAGGTCCGGATCGCTGGCAACGGCTTCAATCACATCCAGCGACAGCATCAGTCGGTCGGCTTCTTCGGCATCCACGGTAAAGCCGATATCGAATGACTTTGCCGCCAGCGCCAGTGCCTTGACGCGAGGGACCAGTTCATCCATGACCCGTTGGCGCTGTGCGAACTCATACCGCGGGTGAATCGCGGAGAGTTTCACGGATATGCCCGGGCTGGACTCGGGACCGCGTCCGCCAGCGGCTCGGCCGATCGCCTCAATTGCGTTGTAGTAGCTGTCGAAGTAGCGTTGCGCGTCCGCGGCCGTGCGCGCTGCCTCACCGAGCATATCGTAGGAGTAGCGATACCCTCTGCTTTCAGCGTCTTTGGCCCGTTGCAGAGCTTTCTCAATGGTGGTTCCCATGACGAACTGGGTGCCCATGATCTGCATCGCATAGCGTACGGACGCGCGGATCACCGGTTCGCCCAGACGCCCCATGGTTTTCTTGAGCAGACCGAACTGGCGCGGGTTGTCCTCGTCGTTGTAGTTGACCACCTTGCCGGTGAGCAAGAGACCCCAGGCCGAGGCGTTGACGAACAGCGACTCGCTGTTACCGAGGTGAGCGCTCCAGTCCCCATCGGCCAACTTGTCGCGTATCAGTCGATCCATGGTCAACTGGTCCGGTACTCGCAGCAGTGCTTCGGCAAGGCACATGAGCACTACGCCTTCTTCAGTGGACAGTGCGAATTCCTGCAGCAGGGCGTCGACACCGCCTTTGCCATGCTGTGCCTTGCGAATGTTCAGCACCAGCACCCGGGCCCGCTCCCAGGCACGGCTGCGAGCCGCCTGGCTCAGTGTGGCAGTGGGCAGTAGCTGCTCCAACACCCTTGCTTCACTGTCGCGGTAGGTCGCTTCCATGGCCAGGCGCAACGGATCGGTTGGGTCGAGGTGGCAGTCGTGCAGCATGTCGCGAGGCTCCGGTAAGCGTTCAGAGCGTGAATTGTAGTCATCGGGGGGCAGAATGAGTTGTTTATTTTGGGTTCGTCTTTGAATAATATTCTGTCCCCGCGTTTATTTGCGGTAGATTATTCTGCATTGATTGAAATACGGAGTCGTACCGCTATGGCGCCAACGCTGGATAAGACTGATCTGCTCATCCTCTCCCTGCTACAGGTCGAGGGCCGCATGTCCAATGTGGACCTGGCGCGGCGCGTCAATCTGAGCGCCAGTCCCTGTCTGGAGCGCGTGCGCAGGCTCGAGGCGGCGGGCCTTATTGAGGGCTACAGCGCGCGCCTGAATGCGCCCGCGCTGGGTTACGGCACCAGCGCCTTTATCCAGGTGACCCTGGATCGCACAACAGCGGAAGTGTTTGATCGTTTTCGCGACGCGGTCATTACCATTCCGGAAGTCGCCGAGTGTCATATGGTGGCGGGTGGGTTCGATTATCTGCTAAAACTCAGACTCACCGGTATGGATGCTTACCGCGCTGTGCTGACCCGCATCGTAGACCTGCCCGGTGTGGCACAGACCCATACCTATGTCGTTATCGAGGCGATAAAGCAGGACACAGGGCTGCCGCTATTGCGCTGAACCAAGCGCCTCGAAGCGGTTGGCTGCGGTATTCTTGACCACCTTGTCGGCATCAAACACCTCACCATTCATGGCAATGTAAACCCCGGGGGGTTTGCTCTGCAATGCGCCGATCGCACAGCCGATGTTGAAAATGGCATCGGACTGGGCGAACGCCGCCGGCTGCAGGGCGCCGGTAAGCACAATACATTTCCCGGGGATACCTTGCAGGGCCCGCGCCGTGGCGACCATGCCATCCGTGCCGTGGGTGATCAGGACGCAGCGCTCCTCACACTGGATAGCCGCGCGACGAATCAGCTCCCGGTCCGCGTCCGTCATGTCGAGGCTGTCCTTGCGCATTGCAGATTCCACGCTGTAGGCAAACTGCACTCCCATGCGCTGTAGCAGTTCCCCAATGACCGGCGCACCGACCTGGTAGTCGCTTTTGGCATCGAAGTAAATTTTGTCGATGGTGCCGCCGGTGGTAATGATGTGCAATTTCATGAGCCTGAGCCCCGTTGGCTGTGCGCGGGCGGGCAGTATAGCGCCGGCACGGGTCACTGGGTACCGAGCGCGGCCTCCACAGCGTTGCAGAGGGTCTGCAGAATGTGGACCCGCGCGTAGCGTTTATCGTTGGCGGCCACCACCGTCCAGGGCGCCGTCGCCGTGGATGTCAGCTTCAGCATATCCAGAACGGCGCGTTCATAGTCGCTCCAGCGTCCGCGGTTGCGCCAGTCATCCGCGGTAATTTTGTGTTGTTTGTGCGGGGTGTGTTCACGCTCTCGAAACCGCTTCAGTTGTTCCTCCGGCGAAATATGCAGCCAGAATTTCACAATAATTCCGCCGTGTTCTTCCAGTTGCGATTCGAAGTCATTGATTTCGGCGTAGGCCCGCTGCCAGGCGTGCAGGTGGGCGAAGCCTTCCACACGTTCGACCAGCACGCGTCCATACCAGGAGCGATCGAAGAGCATCATGCGACCGCGCCGCTCCAGGCAGCGCCAGTAGCGCCAGAGGTAATGGTGTGCGCGCTCTTCATCCGAGGGCGCGCTGCTCTGCACAACGCGATAGAGTCGGGGATCCACAGGCGCCGTGACGCGGCGTATGGCAGAGCCCTTGCCCGCCGCGTCCCAGCCCTCAAAGACGGCAATCAGCGAGCGCCCCGCATCGTGTGCCTGCCAGGCGAGGTCTTGCAGCCGCTGCTGCTGCGCTCGCAGCAGGGCGCGGTATTCGCGTTTGCCCAGCCGCAGGTTGCGAGGCGGTGTCGCCAGTGTCTGCGACGGCGCTGAGCGCGCGTCACCCGTGCTGCGCCCCGTTGTTGACTCCCCAATGCCGGAGGAATCGGCCGAAACGTGTGCGGTCATCAGTTGCAGCAGGATTTCTCCGGCCATCAGGTTGCGTTCACGCGGGTCCTCTGCATCCACCTTCCGCCAGCCCGCTTCGACTGTGTCACTGCCCCGCAGCACAACCTTTGCGGTGCGCTGCGCCGCCGCGTAATCCTCCCCCCAGGACCGGGCGGACAGGGGGAGGTGACGCAGGCGCATACCATCGACAGTCAGGCGCCTCTCCTGCGCAGCGCGGTCGACATGCAGCCACAGCTTCACCAGGAGCACACCATCATCACGCAGCATGCGCTCGAACTGCCGGATCCGTGCCAGTCGCCGGTCGCGTTGCGGTGGCTCCAGCGTGCCCGCCGCGTCATCGTAGAGCAGCTGGGTGTACCACGAACTGAGGAATATGGTAATGCGCCCCCTGGGTGGCATGTGTCGCCAGAAGCGCCAGAAATAGGGGCGATCCTCTTCCTCATCAGAGTGCTTCCACAGGGCACTGGTCGTGACAAATCGAGGGTCCAGCCATTCGTTCAGCTGGTGCACCAACCCGCTTTTGCCGGCACCGGGCAGGCCACCCAGCACGATAATGACGGGGTAGTCGCGCTTCGCGAGGTCGCGCTGTGCCTGCAACAACGCGTGTCTGAGTGCATTTTCGCGCGCCTTCACCTCGGCGCCCGCTGCACTGGTCTGTGTTTGCTGTTGCTCACGGGGGGCTCCTGCCTGTCAACGGGATTCCTTCACGCGCAATAGGCTACCGCCCTTTGCGCCGGTATAATCATACGCAATTCAGGGAGAGTAGCAGTATGGGATTTTACGAACGGAGGATTCTGCCTCACGTGATCAACTGCGCTTGCGGTAGCAAGCCGATCATGCGCCAGCGCGAAAAGATTGTGCCGCTGGCGCGGGGCGAGGTGTTGGAAATCGGTATCGGCACCGGGCTTAACCTGCCGCTGTACGATCCGTTGAAAGTGACGCGGCTGATTGGCCTTGATCCGTCGGAGAAATCCTGGGAGCTCGCAGGCAAGCGGGCTGAGGCGCTGTCTTTTCCCGTCGAGTTCGTGGGTTTGCCGGGTGAGGCCATCCCGCTGGAGGATGACAGTGTCGATACGGTGGTGGTGACCTTTGCCCTGTGTACCATCCCCGACCCCATTACAGCGCTCCGCGGCATGGCGCGGGTGCTCAAGCCGGGTGGCGACCTGCTGTTCTGCGAGCACGGCCTTGCGCCGGACCACGGGGTGCAGCGCTGGCAGAACCGGATCAATGGTGTCTGGGCGTCCGTCTGCGGCGGCTGTAATCTCAATCGTGATATTCCCGCGCTGCTTGCCTCGGGTGGTTTCCAGGTCGATGAGCTGCAGACGATGTATCTGCCGAATACGCCGCGCATTGCCGGCTATAATTACTGGGGTCGTGCCCAACGCATCGACCGAGCCTGATCAGGTAATCCGTCGCCGTGTTGCGGGTTTCTGGCCTCTGGGTTTTCGTCTGCTGTCTGTTGCCGGGTCCTTTGCTCGCCGCCGACGCGCTGCTGGAATACCGTCTTGACGGGCTGGACAAAGCCCAGCGTGCCAATGTCGAGGCCTGGTTGGGCGCGGCACCGGAGAGCGAGGCGGCGCGCAGCAACTTTCTGTCGTCGGCGCGGGAGCGGGTCGCTGACAGCCTGAAGGCGCTGGGTTATTACCGCGCCGACATCGACCTCTCTGTAGACAGGTCCCGCAGTCCCTGGCAGCTGCTGGTGTCGGTCACCCCCGGTCCGCCAGTCACAATCGCTGAGCTGGATATAGCTGTCACCGGGGCCGCCCAGAGCGACCCCGCTTTTCAGCGCCTCTTGGCGTCGCCCGGCGTTGCACTGGGGGATATCCTGCACCACGGCCAGTATGAGTCTCTGCGCAATGCCCTGCTGCAGTTGGGTCAGCGCCGGGGCTACTTCGATGCCCGCCTGCTGCAGCGTTCTGTGGAGGTGGAGCCAGCTGCGAACACCGCGCGAGTGCACCTGCACTATGCCAGTGGCGATCGTTACCAGGTGGGTGAGTTGCGCTATGCCGAGGACATCGTGTCGCCGACCCTGCTTGAATCCCTGAGGAGCTTCAGCTCCGGTGAGCCGTACGATGTCGCCAGGCTCCAGACCCTGCAGGCGGAGTTGCAGCGCACCGGCTATTTTTCCGGTGTCACCCTGCGGCCCCTGCTGGAGGAGCGGGAAGCGGGGCGTGTGCCAGTACGGCTGGAACTGTATCCCGCCAAGCGACATACTATCGAACTGGGCATCGGGTTCAGTACCGACACCGAAGAGCGCGTCTCCGCGACCTGGAAAACGCCCCGCGTGAATCGCTTTGGGCACAGCCAGGAAACCCGCTTCGAATACTCCCGCATCAACCCCAGCGGGCAGTTTATCTACAACATACCCCTGACCCACCCGCTGGATGACGTCCTGCAACTTTCGCTGCGGGTAGAGCAGAACGAGTACGGTGATCTAGACAGTAACCAGAATGAGGCGCAGGTCCGGCGCGAGCGGCGCTATGGCAACTGGGTGCTGAGTTATCACCTGCGTCTGCTGAATGAACGCTGGGATGCCGCGACGGTTACCGGTGACGAAGACTACGTGTTGCCTGGTTTCACCCTGTCCCACAAAACCCGACAAGGGTCACCGGTGAATCCCGACCGCGGTTTCAGCCAGTTCTATGAGGTCGAGGCAACCTCAAGCCAACTTGGTTCGAGTATCGACATGACCCGTCTCTATGCCAACTGGGTGTATGTGATGCCGTTGGGCGAGCGCGGCCGGGTTGTCAGTCGCGCCGAGGCCGGCGCGGCCTTGATCGGAGAGGGCCAGCGCGATGACCTGGCACCGTCACTGAGCTTTTTTGCCGGCGGGTCGCAGAGCCTGCGTGGTTACGGTTACCAGTCCATCGGCAACACGGTGCCCGTGACGCTGCGCAATGGAGAGGCCGTGGATTATGTCCTGGGTGCGGACCGGCTGGCGCTCGCCAGCGTCGAGTACCAGTACCGGTTTTTGCCGGAGTGGCGTGCAGCCGTGTTTGTTGACGGAGGCGATGCCTTTGATGAGGGGGAGTTTGAGGCCGTTGTCGGCGCCGGATTCGGCCTTCACTACCTGACGCCGGTCGGTGCCGTGAAGGTGGAGATTGCCAACAGCGTGAGTGAGGACAACCCCGACTGGCGCTTTCACATCAACATCGGAGCCGAGTTTTGAAAAGGCTGGTGGCCATTGTGAGCGCGGCTGTGCTGGTCGCTGTCATCGCACTCATGCTGCTGCCTTTCAGTGCTGCTGGCACGCGGCTTCTGTTCAGTGTGCTGCCATCCACAGCCCCTGTGCAGGTCATCTACGAGGGTGGCCGCCTCGCCGGAGAGCTGCGGCTGGCAACCCTGCGCCTGTCGCTGGATGGCCTCGAGGTGGAGCTCTCCGGCGTGCACAGTCGACTGCGCCCGGCCTGCCTTTGGCAGAGCCGGTTTTGCTTCTCTGAGCTGGATATCGAGCAGATTGAGGTCAGCCTGCTGCCCGGCGACCCCGCTGTGGAAGACACTGAGCCGCAGGCGCGTGAGGACGGCCCCATCGAGATGCTTGCGTTGCCACTGCGGCTGCTTGCGCCAGGAGTCCGTATAGGGCGAGTGGAGGTCCGCTGGCCCGGGGGGGTGTGGCAGCAGGGCGCCAGCGAACTGGATATCGAAGTGACACCGGAAGGCCTTTACCTCGGGGCCGTCGTCCTGCGCGAGGCGCAACTTGTCCTGGATGCGACGGCGTCTTCAGCGCCGACGTCCCTCGTTTTACCATCGCTGGTACTGCCACTGACACTGGCAGTCGACGACCTGCTTCTGGAGCGCCTGAGTGTGCGTCAGGGTGACCGGCTCGAAGAATTTGAGTCTATCAGCGGTGCACTGCGCTGGCGCGGGGAGCGTCTGGAGATTGCTTCGCTGAACGTGTCGCAGAAGGCTCGGGGCCGGCTGGACGCGAGCGGGCAGGTCGCCCTGGCGGGGGACTGGCCCCTGCAGCTGGAAGTACGTGCCGATCTCGACATGCCATCTCTGCCGATGCAGTTGGGTGCGCGCAAGATACAGCTTGCACTGTCTGGCACTGCGCGCGCGCTGCAGCTGGAACTGCTTTCGCCGGGGGAGCCACAGGTACAGCTCACAGGTGACGTGGACTTGCTGGCGCCAACGCTGCCCTTCAACGTCTCGTTGCGTCTCAATGGTGATCAGCCATTGCTGCTGGGGAATTTGCCCGGCGTATCCGGCCTGCCGCCGGAGCTGCTCGAAGCAACCTTGCGCTGGCCTCTGCGAGCAACGGCACAGGGCGATCTCGACGTGCAGGACCTGACACTGGCGGCCCAGATACGGGATCTGGGCTATGCCATGTTGGGTCTGGAGCTTTCTGCACGCCATGCCCCGGGTCTGGTGCAGGTGCACAGTTTACGGTTGGATGCCGCCGAGGCGGGAAGTCTCTCCGTAGAGGGCAGGCTGAACTACGGGGATGCCATTGCCTGGGAGGCCTTGGTACACAGCGGTGGTTTGCAGATGCCGGAACTGAGCGACTATCTGTTCGGGCAGATGGCGGGCTCAGTGTCTACGCGCGGTCGTCTAGTCGAAGACGGCTGGCAAGCGGAGCTGCAGGATGTTGACCTGGTGGGAGACGTCAATGGTCTGCCGGCGATGATCAAGGGTGGATTGCAGCTCGACTCCGGCGAACTGATCCGCAACGGTGCCCTGCGTGCACAGGTCAACGGGGCGGAGATTGATATTTCGGCGGGCGCTGCGGGTGCCGCGGGCGCGCGCGCCGAACTGGGCATCGCAGATCTTGGCCGATGGTCGCGGGGAGCGGGGGGCAGCGTCCTGCTCAATGTCGATTGGCAGCGCGCTGACAACAGTCTGGCGCTGCGCGGTAGCGTCGAAGGAATACGCTGGAACAGTCTGCGGGCGGATCGCGGTGTTCTTGAGGGCACGGTAAGCCTCGGCGATGCGCCCCGGGGGACGGGTCGTCTGCGACTGGATCAGCTGGAACTGGCGGGGGTCAACCTCGATGGGCTGAGTCTCGGGTTCGAGGCGGACCCGGAAATCGCTACGCTGGTACTGACCAGTGAAGGCGATGTCGCGGGGGAGCTGGAGGTCGCTGCGACGGCCATTGAGGGAGCTTGGCAAGTCGCGTTGCAGCGCACGGAGTTTACCACACCGATTGGACCGCTGGCTCTTGGCGCCCCGGTGCAGGCACGCTTTGCGGGCCGCAGCGGTACGCTGAGCGCACATTGTTGGCAGCTGCCGGAGACTGAGCTGTGTTTTTCTGACATACAGCTCGGGGCGACTGGCGGTTTCACAGGCCAGCTGACTGGCGACCTGGCCTTGTTCGCCGCATTGCTGCCACAGCAGCTTGAGGCTCGCGGACCGCTGAATGCGGACATCGCGCTGTCCTGGGGCGGCGGATCCGCCCTGCGTGCGCAGGCGCAACTGTCCAGTTCTGGTGGTTCGCTAACCCAGTTTTATCCGGAAGGGGAGTCGGCCACTTTCACCTGGGACACCCTGCAAGCGACCCTGCAGCAGGATGACCGTGGTCTCGGCCTGCGGGCGGGCTTGTTTCAGGACGACCGCCAGCGTCTGGCGCTCACTGTGCAGCTGCCCCCTGACCGCAAAGGGCTGCTGCAGGGTGAGCTGGCCATCGACGCGCTGCAGGTGGCCGCCTTGCGGCCATTTTTGCCGCAACTGGAGCGCTTTGAAGGGACCTTGAACGGGCAGGTAACGCTCTCCGGCTCCGTCCAGGAACCGCTCGCAGACGGCGTTCTCCGCTGGACCGACGGGGTGCTGCGGTTGGAGGTCAATCCCACGGAGCTTGACGATATCGATATGCAGATTGCCCTGGCGGGCTCGCGGGCAAACCTGCGTGGCTTTGCCATGTTGGGAGGAGGGCAACTTGAACTGAACGGCGACGCGCAGTTGGGGGAAAAACCTGCTTTACGCCTCAACATCAAAGGCATTAAGAACCGCTTGTTGTATCCGCCCAGTACGCAGGTTGAGGTGTCACCCGACCTGCAACTGGCCATAACGCCCTCAGGGATGCAGGCCCGGGGCGAGGTGCTGGTGCACGAGGGACTGCTGGCCTACGAGGAACTACCACCGGGTAGCGTAACCTTGTCCGACGACGTGGTTGAAGTCGATTTCACGGGGAAGCCGCTGGAAGCACACAACCCGCTACGCCTGGACGCCGATCTGAGACTGCGTATCAAGGACCGGTTCCGTATACGCGGCAAGGATCTGAACATCACGGTGGGAGGGGATCTCAGCCTGCGACAGGCGCCCGAGAGGCCGCTGCAGTTGTTTGGCAACCTGAACATCCTTGGCGGTGAGTTGCGCGCCTATGGCCAGCGGTTGCTGGTGCGCCAGGGGCGAATTGCCTTCAGTGGGGTGCCGGAAAACCCGGAGCTCAACTTGCGTGCGGAACGTGAAATACCCGCGGAGGATGTCCGCGCCGGGGTCACGGTAACCGGCACACTGGAACAGCCTGAGTTGACCGTATACGCGGAGCCTGCGATGTCGCAGACCGAGGCGCTTTCTTACCTGCTGCGTGGCCGGGGGCTGGATTCAGGGGCGGGTGCGGACGGCACTGCGATGGCGCTGTCGCTGGGCACCAGCCTGATGAATCGCAGTGCTCTGGTGGAGGAACTGAACAAGGTGCCCGGGTTGCGCAACGTGGAATTTGGCACTGATGGTTCAGAAGATGACACAGCCGCCACGGTGAGTGGCTACATCGGCGAGCGGATATACCTGTCCTACGGGGTGGGATTATATGAGCCCATCAATGTGCTCACGGCGCGCCTGTACCTGCAGGCGCGCCTGTGGCTGGAGGTGGTCAGTCGGCTGGAGAGCTCGGTAGACCTGTATTACAGCTTCGATATCAACTGAGTGCTACACCTTGGGCAGGATGGTCAGTTCCACGCGCCGGTTCTGGCTGCGTCCCTGCTCGGTAGTGTTGTCGGCAACTGGTTGGTCAAAGCCCATGCCCTGTACCAGCATGCGTGAGCGATCGACGGAGCGGGTGACAAGGTAGTCAGCAACGCTGGCGGCCCGGCGCTCCGAAAGTGTCTGGTTCATGGCGCGACCGCCGGTGTTGTCAGTGTGACCGGTGATGCGCAGGGTGGTGTCGGCATACTTCGAGAGCACTTCACCTACCGAGTTCAGTGTCGGGTAGAAACCTTCACGCAGGTTGTACGAGCCCGTTTCAAACGTGATGTTGCCGGGCATGATCAGGCGGATATTGTCACCTTCCCGTGCAACCTGCACGCCGGTTCCCTGCAACTGCTCACGTAACTTGGCTTCCTGCACGTCCATGTAGGCGCCGACGCCCGCGCCGACAATGCCGCAACCCAGGGCGGCATTGCGCGCGTGTTTGCCGGAGTCGATTGCTCCCACCAGTGCACAGACTGCGGCGGCACCGGCTCCGTAGGTAGCCGCCTTGCTGGCCTGTTGTTGGCCTGTGTAGGGGTTGGTGGTGCAGGCGCTCAGCAGCATGCTGGCAGCGATTGCAGTAACAAAGCTCAGGCGCATGGGGTAATCTCCTCGTCCATTTGCGGAAGTGCAGCGTAAACACGCTTGGTCGGACCTGCAAGCTGTGGAAAAGTTGCAGCACCGGGCCCGCAGTGATAGAGAGGAGCACGATGGATCCATTAACCCAGGGCGCACTTGGCGCAGCATTTCCCCAGGCGATGGCGCAACGCCGGCAGGTTGTCAGTGCTGGACTGTTGGGCTTCCTGTCTGGCATGGCGCCCGACCTCGACGTACTGATTCGCTCCAGTGAAGATCCCCTGCTGTTTCTCGAGTACCACCGGCAGTTTACTCACTCGCTATTTTTCGTGCCCTTTGGTGGGCTCATCTGCGCGCTGTTGCTGCACGGCCTGATCGGTCGGCGTGGGGGGCTCTCGCCTTGGCAAACCTACCTCTTCTGTGTGCTGGGCTATGCTACGCACGGTCTGCTCGACGCCTGTACCACCTACGGCACCCTGTTGTTGTGGCCCTTCAGCGACCAGCGTTTTGCCTGGAACACAATCTCCATTATTGATCCGCTGTTCACACTGCCGTTACTGGCCCTGGTTATCTGGGCGGCCCTGCGTCGCCGGCCTGCGCTGGCGCGCGCGGGGTTGGTCTGGGTGCTGGCATACCAGGGCTTGGGTGTGTGGCAGCGGGAGCAGGCGGAGTTACACGGTTGGGCGGTGGCCAGGGAACGGGGCCACGAGCCCCTGCGACTCGAGGCAAAGCCGAGTTTTGCCAACATACTGGTCTGGAAGGTTGTGTACGAAACCGACACACATTTCCATGTCGATGCGGTGCGTACCTGGCCCTCCGTGGTCGACTATCCCGGCGGCAGCATCCCGCGACTGGATGTCGCGCGGGATCTTCCATGGTTGCAGGGTGAAAGCCAGCAGCGGTTGGATATCGAGCGCTTTCGCTGGTTCAGCAACGGCTATGTGGCGCTCGACCCGGCCGTGCCGGGCCGGATTATCGATGTGCGCTATTCGATGTTGCCGAATGAGATCAACTCCCTTTGGAGCATCCAGTTGCGTCCTCACGCCGCTCCGGACGACCACGTGAGCTACGCCATGCACCGCAGCGGGGGTCGCCAGCAGGCCGGTGTGTTGTGGCGCATGCTGCGTGGCGACACGACGCCAGACAGCACTCCCTCGCTCAGTGCGTCAGGCGTTGAATACGGTGTTGGCGGCGACTAGCGCAGCGGCGGTATCCGTGCCCAGCCCCTGTTGTTGCAGTGCAGTAGAGAGGGCAGTCAGGCAGAGGATCACGTTACTCCGGTTGCAGGCCTGACCCATTAAGCCAATTCGCCAGGTTTTACCGGCTAGTGCGCCGAGGCCTGCGCCGATCTCCAGATTGAAGTCCTGCAGCAGCGTCTGCCGCAGCCGCGCATCGTCGACGCCCTCGGGAATACGCACGGCGTTCAACTGGGGCAGGCGGAACTCCGTGGCAACCGCCATCTCCAGTCCCAGCGCGTCCAGTCCCGCAACCAGCGCCTGGTGATGCAGGCGATGTCGCGCATGCGCCGCTTCAAGGCCCTCTTCCTTCAAGATCAGCAGTGACTCATGCAAGGCATACAACAGATTGATGGGTGCGGTGTGGTGGTAGGCGCGCTTGCTGCTGCCGCCCCAGTAGCCCATGACCAGTTGCATGTCCAGAAACCAGCTCTGCACTTTGTGGCTGCGATTCTGGATACGTTCCACAGCGCGCGGGCTGAAGGTGACCGGAGACAGGCCAGGAACGCAGGACAGACACTTCTGCGTGCCAGAATACACGGCGTCTGCTCCCCAGGCGTCGACTTGCAGCTCAATGCCGCCGAGCCCGGTGACGCTGTCCACGATGCTGAGCGCACCATGCTCCCGGGCAAGTGCGCAGAGTGCTGCGACATCACTGCGAGCTCCCGTAGAGGTTTCAGCATGCACAAACGCCAGCAGGGAAGCCTCGGGGTGCGCCGCAAACGCTGCAGCGACCTTGTCGAGACTCACGGGCTGCCCCCACTCGTCCTCCACCATGATCGCCTTCGCGCCGCAACGCTCCACATTTTCCTGCATGCGTCCGCCAAAGACGCCATTGCGACAGACAATCACGGTATCACCCGGGGACACCAGGTTGACGAAGCAGGCCTCCATACCGGCCGAGCCGGGTGCCGAAATTGGCAGGGTCAGCGCATTGCTCGTCTGGAAAGCGTATTGCAGGAGACTTTTCACTTCGTCCATCAGGCCCACAAAGAGAGGGTCAAGATGGCCAATGGTCGGCCGGCCGAGGGCGCCAAGCACTCGAGGTGATACGTCGGAGGGGCCGGGGCCCATCAACACGCGGTGTGGAGGAAAAAAACTCTGGTTCATGATCTTGTCGCTCCTGTTCAGCCGCGCCGGCTTTCGGTTTCGCGGCGCACTTTTGCCTGTGCTGCGGCGATGCGTGCCACGGGCACACGAAACGGGCTGCAGGAGACATAGTCCAAGCCGAGGTCGTGGAAGAACTGGATGGAGCGAGGGTCGCCGCCGTGTTCTCCGCATATGCCGTATTTGATACCCGGCTTGCGTGCCCGGCTCTCCTGCACGGCGAGTTCCAGAAGGCGGCCGACCGCGCGCTGGTCAAGCGTTACAAAGGGGTCGCTCTCCACCAGCTTTTTCTCGAGGTACATGGGCAGGAACTTGCCTACATCGTCGCGGGAGAAACCGTAGGTCATCTGGGTGAGATCGTTGGTGCCGAAGCTCATAAATTCCACTTCCGGGGCAAGACGATCAGCACCGAGTGCTGCCCGCGGTGTTTCCATCATGGTGCCGATCTTGTAGGGCACGGAGACATGCTTTTCCTTCATCACGGCCTGGATGCCGCGATCAATGATTTCGCTGATCAGGCGGATTTCCCGTACGTTGACCACCAGCGGAATCATGATCTCCGGTAAAGGCTTCAGGCCTTCCTCAATGGCCCGCACAGCCGCGCTGATGATCGCCTTGACCTGCATTTCAGTGACTTCCGGGTAGACGATCGACAGCCTGCAACCGCGGAATCCCAGCATGGGGTTCACTTCCTTCAGGCTATCGGTCATCTCGCGAATTTTTTCCACCGGCTTGCCGATACGGCCGGCCAGCGCGACCATGTCAGCTTCGTCGTGGGGCAGAAATTCATGTAAGGGCGGGTCGAGCAGGCGCACGGTGACCGGAAGTCCGTCCATGACCCTGAACAGGGCCAGCATATCCTCTTCCTGGTATTTCAGCAGTTGCTGCAGGTAGCGTTGCCGTTCGTCCTTGTTCTCCGCGAGGATCATCCCGCGCATCTGGTCAATGCGCTCGGCATCAAAAAACATGTGCTCAGTCCGGCACAGGCCGATACCTTCGGCCCCGAGCTCGCGGGCCTTGGCGGCATCCTCTGGGGTCTCCGCGTTGGCGCGTACCTTGAGTCGCCGGTGCTGGTCGGCCCACGAGAGCAGGATCTGGAAGTCTTCGCTGCTGCTCGCTTCGGTTTTGGGCACATCGCCCAGCATAACCTCGCCGGCAGTGCCATCGAGGGTAATGATGTCGCCGCGCCGCATGACAACACCATCAGTGGTGGTGGCGGTGCCCTCGGCATAGTTGATGCTCAGGCTGCCACAGCCGGTGATCGCACAGACGCCCATACCTCGCGCGACAACGGCGGCGTGTGAGGTCATGCCGCCGAGTTCAGTCAGTATGCCGGCAGCCACCTTCATGCCGTGAATGTCTTCTGGTGTAGTCTCCCGCCGCACCAGAATGACGCTCGCGCCTGTCCCGGCCACTTCCACCGCCTCTTCGGCAGAGAACACCACACGGCCGGTTGCACCGCCGGGACTTGCCGGCAGGCCCGTGGCGATAATCTCGGTTTTCTGGGTCGGGTCGACCATCGGGTGCAGAAAGGATTCGACATGTTCAGGAGACACGCGCATCAGGGCTTCGCTCTCTGAAATCAGCCCCTCGCGCACCATGTCCACCGCAATTTTTACCGAGGCCCGTCCGGTGCGCTTGCCGCTGCGTGTTTGCAGCATGTACAGCTTGCCTTCCTGTACCGTAAATTCGAGATCCTGCATGTCGCGGTAGTGCTTTTCCAGCAGAATCTGCGTCCTGAACAATTCGTCATAGACGTCGGGCAACCTGTCCTTCAATGCGGCCACCGGCAGCGGCGTGCGGATGCCGGCGACAACATCTTCACCGGCAGCGTTAAACAGAAACTCACCAAAGAAATCGTGGTCGCCGTTGGATGGATTGCGGGTAAAAGCCACACCGGAGCCGGAGGTGTCACCAAAGTTGCCAAATACCATGGCCTGCACATTCACCGCAGTCCCCAGCGTTTCGGGAATGTTGTTCATCTCCCGGTAAACGTATGCACGCGGCGTGTGCCAGGAGAGGAATACGGCCTCCACAGCAAGCTTCAGCTGCACAAAGGGATCCTCGGGGAAATCGACCAGCGTTTTATAGATGCGAATGATTTCCTGCCAGTCCTCCGCACTCATGTCCACATCGTCGCGTTTACCATGGGTGGCCTTGTACTGTTCTATCTCGTGCTCGAATTGGTCGCCATCGGCTTCCAGAACGACATCCGCGAACATCTGGATAAAGCGCCGGTAGCAGTCATAGGCGAAGCGCGGATTGCCGGTCTTTCTTGCCAGGCCCTCGGCAATTTCGTCGTTGAGTCCCAGGTTAAGAATGGTGTTCATCATGCCGGGCATGGACACCGGCGCGCCGGAGCGCACCGAGAACAACAGGGGATTTTCCGGATCTCCAAAGCGCGCTTCCATCTTCTTCTCTACAAGGTCGAGGGCGACGCGGTATTCCTGTTCCAGCAGGGGCGGCAGCTTGTTGCCGGCCTCAAAAAATTCACGGCAGGTTGGTGTGGTAATGATAAAACCATAGGGCACGGGCAGGCCCATGGAGGTCATCTCGCAGAGGTTGGCACCCTTGCCACCGAGTAAGTCCCGGTCGTCCTTGCTGCCTTCATTGAACAGGTATACGCGCTTGGCCATGGGCCCTCCGGCTGGTTAGTGGAGTTGCTGTCGGAATTCGCGCGCGAGTATAGCGGAAAAAAGAGGGGGCCGCTCCGCGGAGATCAGCCCCGGCGCAGCAGGAGGTCCCCGAGTCTGTCGACCTCGCTGAGATCTGCGGTAGCCGGTACCAGAAACAGTTCCTCACAGCCCGCTGCCTGGGCATTGTCCAGCGCTTCCAGTACGGCATCCTCCGAGCTTCGGTGCACCGACTCTGCCATCATGGTGGCGATTTCCGGCCCGGCAATGGCGAGATACTCGTACACGTAGTCATACAGGCGCTGCGGACCGTTGTCGGCGAGGGTGCACCAGAACCCGCCGAGCCGATAAGGCTTGCTGTCCCGGCCTGCGGCTTGCCAGGCCTCATCGGCCAGGCTGAAAGCATTGGCCAGTTCTGCCTGCTCGCCATTGCCCGACCAGGCATAAAGACCGTCAGCCCACTGCGCGCACCGGGCAATGCTTTTGGGTCCCAAGGCACCGGCCAGCAGTTTAGGGCCGCCGGGCTGTGTCGGCGCGGGGCCAATGACGCCGGCGCCCGGGATCACCTCCTGCTGGTTCCAGACCTGGCGCAGTGTTTCTACCTGGGTGTCCATGCGGCCATATCGACCCTTGAAGGGGGCCTCCAGCGCAGCGTAGTCCTTGTCCCTGCCGCCGTAGCCGACGCAGACATGCTGCACCCGACCGCCGGAGAGAATATCGAGGCTGGCGACTTCCTTGGCGACCTGTACAGCGCTGTGCATGGGCAGCACGTAGAGGGTCGGCGTGATCATGACCTTGCTGGTGCACGCCGCGGCCGCGGCCAGCAGAACGCGCATATCAAAAGTCGGTCCATGCACGCGCTCGCCGCAAGAGACACTGTGAAAGGGGCCCGCGTCGACCCGCTTGAACCACTGCAGGTAGTCGTCGCGGGTGAGTCCGGCTTTCATGTAGGGCAGGCAGATTCCAACTTTCATCTTTACGGTGTCCTGGTGAAATAAAGCGCGATTATGACCCAGACTGCGGTGCGGCTGCCCGCTGACCTGTACACCTATGTAAACCAGACGGCCCGGCCCTCCACCGGCGAGCTCTCCGGAACTGCGGCGGGCGGAATCATCACGGGCATTTCCCGCTGCAGAGGGTATATTCTCTGGCTGGAGTCACTGCGGCACAGGGACAACAGGAGTCGCCGATGTCAATAAAAATAGATGGCCCGCTGTATGCTCGACTGGGTGGGGCTGCCGAGGAGGCGCGACGCCTGGCACAGGTGGGCTACGACGGGGTGTATACGCTGGAGGGCAGCAGCGACCCGTTTCTGCCTCTGGTGCTCGCGGCAGAGCACGCCCCCGGTCTCGACATTGCGACCGGTATCGCGGTTGCCTTTCCACGCAATCCTTTGCACCTGGCGTACCAGGCCTGGGACCTGCAGCAGTACAGCCAGGGACATTTTTTGCTGGGTCTTGGGTCGCAGGTCAAGGCGCATATCGAGAAGCGCTTCGGGGTGGACTTCAGTCCGCCTGCCGCGCGTATGCGTGACTACATCCTCGCTCTTAAGGCCATCTTTGCCTGCTGGCAGGATGGTGTGCCACTGGCCTACCAGGGACCATTCTATCGGCATACCCTGATGACACCCATGTTCAATCCCGGCCCCAATCCCTTTGGCGCGCCACCTGTACTGCTGGGTGCCCTGGGCCCTCGCATGACGGAAGTCGCCGGGGAAGTTGCCGACGGCTTGATTGTGCATCCCTTCAACAATCCACGTTTTCTGCGTGAGCAGGCGCTACCGGCGGTGCAGCGCGGGCTCGCCAGGGCCGGGCGCAGACGCGGGGACTTCACGCTGCAGATCAACGCCATCGTCGTCACCGGGGTCTCCAGCCAGCAGCGCGATGCCGCGCGCGCGGCGGTGCGTAATCTGCTCGGTTTTTATGCCTCGACACCAGCCTATCTGCCGCCGATGGCAGCGATGGGGTTTGGGGACTTGCAGCCAGCGCTCAACCAGCTGTCCAAGTCGGGTGACTGGGGGGCCTTGGGCGAGCGCATTGACGATGACTTTATGGAGGCCTTCGCCACCTCGGGGCACCCCGGCGACATCGCGGCCGCGCTGCTCGCCCGGTATGGCGACTGTGCCGACCGGCTTGCAATCTACGCACCCTACGATGCCCCTGATGCGATGTGGCGGGAGATTGTGCAGGACCTGAAGCGGCTGCAGGCGCCATGCTGAGCGTTTTCGCCAGAAACTATGGCCGGTCGCTGTCCTGACCCGGCGGTCCGGGGGCGCTATCATGAGGGCTCGTTGCCCGGGAGATATGTATGAGAATCCAGTTTACCGACGCCCAGCTGGCGCTGCGGGACGAGTTGCGCGGCTATTTCCGTGAGCTGATGACACCGGAACTTCGCGCGGAGTGTGAGCGGGATATGGGAGAGGGGGGCGGGCCGCTGTGGCGCGAGGCTCTGGCGCGTATGGGCCGCGATGGCTGGATCGGTCTCGGCTGGCCTGAGGAATACGGCGGTCGCAATCTGTCGCCGATGGAGCAGTTCATTTTTGTGGAGGAGGTGATGCGGGCGGGTTACCCGTTTCCCTTTTTGACCACCGAGTCCGTTGGTCCCACGCTTGCAGAACACGGCAACGCCTGGATACGGGAGGAAATCGTCCCGAGAATCTTGCGCGGCGAGCTGCTGGTTTCCATCGGCTATTCGGAGCCGGACGCGGGTACCGACCTCGCCGCATTGCGTACCACCGCAGTCCGGGACGGCGACGAGTGGGTAATCAACGGGCAGAAGATGTGGACATCACTGGCGCATTTCTGCGATTACACCTGGCTCGCTGCGCGCACCGACCCCGACGCGTCCAGAAAGCACAAGGGCATCTCCATGTTTCTGGTGCCGAACAGCGACCCGGGCTGGAGCTGCACGCCGGTGCACACTCTGGGCGGTGTGCGCACCAACGCGACCTTTTATGACAATATCCGGGTAAGCGATGCCCATCGTGTCGGCGAACTGCACGGAGGCTGGAAGCTGATCACCAGCCAGCTGAACCGGGAACGTCTGAGTCTGATTAATTTCGGCCCGATCTCAGAGCTGTTCAACCAGGTTGTGCATTGGGCCCGGGCAGCACCCTGTGCCGCGGGCGGTGTTGTCGCTGAACAGCCCTGGGTACAGGCCAACCTCGCGCGCAGTCGGGCGCTGATCGAGTGCATGAAGCTCATTGTGTACAAGCAGTCCTGGGCGATGACCGAGGGCACGCTGGGCATGGCAGACGCATCAGCGGCCAAGGTGTTTGGTTCCGAGGGTTTTATCGAAGTGTATCGATTGCTGGGTGAAATTGTGGCGGAGTCCGGCCTGGTGCGCAGTCACTCTCCGGGGGCCTTCGAGCAGGCAGGCCGTATCGAGCGTCTGTACAGGACCGCGTCGATTATCACTTTTGGTGGCGGTGCCAACGAAATACAGCGCGACATCATATCGGCGGCGGGGCTCTGGATGCCCCGCGCAAGCCGCTGACAGGAGACAGCAATGGACTTCGGATTCTCAGACATTCAGGGCGAACTGCGCGCTTTGTCGCGCAAGATTCTTGATGACGCGGTTTCGGCCAGCACACTCTCGGCCTATGACGAGTTTGCCGCCCCGCGCTTTGACCGCGCCCTTTGGCACACGCTGCTGGAAAGCGGCCTGCCGGGTA
Organism: Halieaceae bacterium UBA5085; assembly: GCA_002414665.1. GTDB lineage: Bacteria > Pseudomonadota > Gammaproteobacteria > Pseudomonadales > Halieaceae > Haliea. The sequence goes on along the minus strand of DIAF01000006.1, from coordinate 54,840 downwards.
TCGCGGTGGCGGAGGAGTACGGCGGCATGGGGCTGGGCTTCATGGAGCTGGGCCTGTTCATTGAGGAACTGGGCCGCAGCATAGCCCCGGTTCCCGTCCTCGCGCATTGCGTGTCTGGCCTGTTACCCCTGCAAAGATATGCCAACGGTGAGCTGCAGGCTCGCCTGTTGCCGCCTGCCACGCGCGGTGACCTCCTGCTGACAGGGGACTTCTGGTCAGGCTCCGGCGCGCCTGCAGTGCAGGCACAAGCCACCGCCGATGGGCTGCGGCTGGCAGGGCGCTGCCCTGCGGTGCCGTTTGCGCGCCAGGCGGACTGGCTGCTGTTGCCGGTGCAGCTCGCGGACGATACGGCGGTGGTGCTGGTGCCAGCCGGCGCTCCGGGCCTGCGCCTCACAGATGTGCAGATGACACATTTCGAACCCCACGCTGCGGTGGAGCTGGATGCGGTAAACGTCCCCGCCGCTGATATTGTCCTGGCCTCCGGTGGTGAGTCGCTGGTGACATGGACGCGGGAGCGCTGCACCGCGGCACTGTGCGCGCAGCAGCTGGGGGCGGCAGAGCATGCGATGCGCATGGCTGCCGGGTATACCAGCGAACGCAAACAGTTCGGTGTGCCAATCGCGACCTTCCAGGCCGTGGGGCACCGCATGGCCGACTGTTACATCGATATCGAATGTTTGCGCCTGTGCACCTGGCAGGCGCTCTCGCTGCTGGGCGAGGAGCAGGCAGCAACCACCGAGGTACAGATCGCCAAGATATGGGCGGGCGATGTCGGCCACCGGGTCAGCTACGCCTGCCAGCATGTACACGGCGGCACAGGTATCGACCGCGATTACCCTCTCTGGCGCTATTGCCTCTGGCTGCGTTTCAATGAGATGGCCCTGGGTTCCAGCGCGTCACAGGCCGCTGCGCTGGGACGGCGTCTGGCGCGCGGTGAAGGTCTGTTCAGCTAGCCTGCTGGTGCGCGTTGCGCCCGCAGATTTCGCTCTGGTTGGCGGCGTCTCTGCGGTACACTGGCGGTCATGGTGCTGCGCTTGTCAACAGTTCTGCTTCTGGTGTCGCTGGTTGCCTGCGGCAGCGCGCCGCCGCGCGAGGCGACAGCCAGTCGCGTGGGGGTCGATTTCGGCGGGCAGTGGTCGCTGGACTACGGTATGAGCGACAATCTGCAGGCCAGCCTCAACGCGCTCGTGCGGGAGCTGCAGCGGCAGGCAGAGCGCAGGGCGCAGGCGGCTGGCGCTGACCCGCGCATCCCCGCGGCCAGCGTTCTGGTGGGCGGCACGGGCAGCGACAGCGGTTCGGCCATTATCGGTTTGGCACAGATGGCCGATCTGGTCAGTCGAAGTCCGCTGTTGGACATCACGCAGGATCAGCAGGGCATCAGGGTTCGGCGCGAGGATGACTTCGCCCTCGACTGTGATTTTCATGAAGGCCGGCCGCAGGCAGTGGAAACGCCCCTGGGCCGTGAGCTCTGCGCCTGGGACGGGCATCAGCTGGTCTTTGTCCTCTCGCTTCCGGATGGACTGGGGATCCGCCACAGGCTGACCCTCGGCCCCGACGGGCAGCTGCTGAATATTGCCAGCACGGTCAGCTCTGACCGTGTATCCCAGCCGTTTACGCTGAACCGCGTCTACCGCCGAATCGAGCCGGGCGCGCAAGGTTTCTCCTGCCAGCAGACCCTGACCCGAGGCACAGTGTGTACAACCGAAACCGACTGAGCCGGTTCTCCGCGCTGCTGTGTGCGGCCCTGTGTCTTTCGGCCTGCGCGGCGGCCCCGCCTGCACCGGCCCCGGCCGCTGGCGCGGCCGAGTCTCTGCTTGCCGGTGATGTCACACCGTTGGTCGGCAGCGTCAGACTGCGCACCGTGGAGGCTCCGCTGACACCAGCGCTGTCGCTGGTGGTTGCGAGTTTCGATCCCGGCTTGCCTGAATCCACGGCCGGGCTCAGCCGTCTCGGTATCTTTCCGGAGATACGCAGGGCCGAGGCCCGTTTCATGCCGGTGCTGCTGCGACAGGTGTTGCAGGAGAGTAACGCCTGGGGCCCGGTACGCGTGCTGCCCGAGCCGCAGACAACCGCTGAGCTGCAGGTGGACGGACGCATTCTGCATTCCGATGGGCGAGTGCTGCTGCTGCAGGTGCGCGCTGTCGATGCGATGGGGCAGGTGTGGCTTGACCGGCGTTACCGGGATGAATCGCAACCCGGTGACTATGTGGCCGGCAGCGCAAGTGACCCTTTTATCGACCTTTACCGGCAGGTGGCCAACGATCTGCTGGCCGCTTACGAGCTGCAGCAGAGCGTTGCGCTCGCCCAGTTGCCAACCATCGCCCTGCTGCGTCAGGCCAGGATACTGGCGCCTGCCGCATTTGAGGGGTATCTGGCTGAGGAGGGCGCGTTGGTGAGCTTGCGCAGGGCGCCCTCGGAGGAGGACCCAATGATGGCGCGTGTGCAGCGCATTCGGGATCAGGAATACCGGTTCATTGACGCGGTGGACCAGCAGTACGTCGATCTGTTTGAAACCATGCAGCCGACGTACAACCTCTGGCGCCAGTTTGGGCGCGAGCAGGCTGAATACCGCGAGGACTATGCGCAGCGTCTCGCCCAGCGCGACCGTGCAGGTCCCCGTGGCACCTTCGCCGCAATGGAGCAAACCTATAACGCGTTCAAGTGGAGCAAAATCCAGCAGCAGGACCTGGAAGACCTCGCACGGGGCTTCAACAACGAAGTGCAGCCGACGGTCCTGGAAGCCAGTGGCAGCGTATACCGGTTAAGTGGCAGCCTGGAAAACCAGTATGCGGAGTGGCGCGAAATTCTTGAGCAGATTTTCCGCATTGAGTCCGGTCTCCCCTGAGCGGGGTGCATCGGCAAAACCCGGAGGGTTGCGCTAAGCTTGTCCCATGAGTGATAAAAAACCGACTGAAGATACAGACAGCCTGCTCGCCGGCCTGATGCGTTTCACGGGGCAGGTGGCGGGCGGCACGCTGGAGATTGCGCGCCACACCGCAACCATGACCGCCATGTTCGGCGAGGGTTGGGTGCGCCAGATGGTGCTGCAGAGCATGGAGCCCGAGCGCCTTGAGGCCATGGCCGATGCAGGACACTTCCTGCGCGACGCCCGGGAAACCGCGGGATTATCGCTGAAGGAACTCGCCGACAGCCTCGGCCTGTCCGACAAGTCCGTGTTGGAAGAGGTGGAGCGCGGCGACAAGATCATGCCACTTGAGCTGGTGTTGCGCAGTGCCAGCCTGCTCGCCCGGCACGATCCCGTGCCCTTTTTGATCAAGTTCCTGCGCACCTACAATCCGCAGCTGGAGCAGGTGCTTGAACAGTGGGGTGTGATGGCGCTGCCGCGACAGTACGAACGGGAGCGGCGCTTCGTGAACCTGTATCGACAACACGACGCATTGCGTAGCCTGAGCGATGCTGAGCACGATCGTTTCATTCAATACATAGATGGTGCTGCGCGACTGGTGCTCGATGTCATGGAGAAGGAAAAGGCTGCGAACAGGCCCGCCGCCTCTGCCCCGAAACGCCCCCCAGGGGCGCGCAGGCGAGCACCCCGCAAGCGCAGTTAGGCGCGCTTTCCGGTACACTGTGCGGCCTCCTGATATCCGGACTATTGCATGCCAAGGCCCGCGCCAACATCACCTGCCTCCCCACTGCAGCCCGCCACTGCCAACCGGCAGTGGTTCGCCACCTGTCCCAAGGGCATGGAGGGGCTGTTACGCGACGAGATGCTCGCCCTCGGTGCCAACAGCGCGCGGGAAACGGTTGCAGGCGTGTATTTCGATGGCCCACTTGCCATGGGCTATCGGGCCTGCCTCTGGTCACGGCTGGCCAACCGTGTGCTGTTGCCGCTGGGGAAGTTTGAGGCCGGTGACGCCGACGCGCTGTACCGCGGCGTTCATGCGCTGAGCTGGCGCGACATCTTCTCCCCTGAGCAGACATTCAGCATCGACTTCACAGGTGAAAACCCACAGATCCGCAACACCCAGTTTGGCGCCCAGCGCTGTAAAGATGCCATTGTTGACTGGTTTACGGAGCAGGGCCTGGAGCGCCCCTCGGTAGACCGGCGCAATCCTGATCTGCGCTTCAATGTGCGCCTGTCACGGCATGGCGCGCTACTGGCGTTGGATATGTCGGGAGGCAGCCTGCATCGGCGCAATTATCGCCTGCAGACCGGGGCGGCGCCGCTCAAGGAGAACCTTGCTGCGGCGATTCTGCTGCGCGCGGACTGGCCGGGTATGGCTGCGCGTGGCGGCGCCCTGATCGACCCCATGTGCGGGTCCGGGACCCTGCTGCTGGAGGCCGCCATGATGGCTGCGGATATCGCCCCCGGGCTCGGCCGCGAGCGCTTCGGGTTCGAGCGCTGGCATGGGCACAATGCGGCCCAGTGGCAGGCCTTGTTGGCAGACGCGCAAGGCCGGGCGCAGCGCGGCAGGCAGGCACAGTTGCCGGAAATGCGTGGCTATGATGCCGATGCCGGCGTGGTGCGGCGCGCGCAGGAGAACATCGCTCGCGCCGGCTTGCAGGACGCCGTGCGAGTCAGCTGCCGGCCGCTGGCAGAATTGAGCAAACCCACACATCGGCCGCTGCCCCATGGCCTCATCGTGTGCAACCCACCCTATGGCGAGCGCCTGGGTGATCGCGATAGCCTGCCTTATCTTTATCGGGAACTTGGCGAAACACTGGCGCGGGAGTTCAAGGGTTGGCAGGCCGCGATTTTTACCGGCGACAAGGCACTCGGACGAGCCACCGGGCTGCGCAGCCACAAGCAGTATACGCTCTGGAACGGCGCCCTGGAGGCCTGCCTGCTGCTGTTCGATCTCACCGATAACCGGGTCAGCGACCGGCCGCCGGTGGCACCGGGCGGTGCGGGTGTCGTCTCCAGCGCCGGCGAACAGGGTGGTGAACTGTCACCCGGTGCGGAGATGTTTGCCAACCGCCTGCGCAAGAATCGTCGCCGCCTCGCCGCCTGGGTGAAGCGGGAGGGTATCGAATGCTACCGGCTTTACGACGCGGATATGCCCGAGTACGCCGTCGCGGTCGACCTCTACGGCACGCGAGTTCACGTCGCTGAGTATCAGGCCCCGGCTGGTGTAGACCCGCAGGCAGCCGCCACCCGCCTGGAGGAGATCAGGGCAGCATTGCCGCAGGCACTGGGTGTTGCAGCCGCTGACGTCGCCTACAAAGTTCGCCAGCGGCAGCGCGGGGATGAGCAATATCGAAAGCAGGGCACCGAAGGAGAGCTCCTGACGGTGCGCGAGGGGGCCGCGAGGCTGCTCGTCAACCTGCATGACTATCTGGACACAGGCCTGTTTCTGGACCATCGCCCCCTGCGGCTGCGGCTGGGCAAGGAGGCCGCGGGGCGCGACTTCCTCAATCTGTTCTGTTACACCGGCTCGGCCACCGTACATGCGGCCCTGGGCGGCGCCCGCAGCACCACCAGTGTCGACCTGTCAAACACCTACCTGGCGTGGTTGCGCAAGAACCTTGCGCAAAACGGGCTGGACGAGAGCCGGAATCACATCGTGCGTGCCGATTGCCTGTCCTGGTTGCAGGAAAGCACGCAGCGGTATGACCTGATTCTGCTGGACCCCCCGTCTTTTTCCAATTCACGGAAAGTGGAGGGCAGCTTTGATGTGCAGCGGGACCACGGTGCTTTGGTCAGGGCGGCGCTTGCCCGCTTGCGGCCCGGGGGCGTGCTGTATTTCTCCAACAACCGCCGGGGCTTTCGCCTCGACCCGGACCTGGTCAGCAGTGGCCACTGTGAAGATATCACCCGGGCGACGCTGGACCCCGATTTTCAGCGCAACCCTAAAATCCACCAATGCTGGCGGATCACCCAGCCCAGCTCGGAGAAGCCAGCTAGCCCGTGGGTCCGGCGGTAAGTGTCTGCAAACACGGCGGATATTTTTGTCCACACTTATTGACACTGGCTGAGTCGTTTGGTAGGAGAGGTTCTATGAATAGAATTAGCATCAATTTTATATCTCATCTAATTGATATATAAAGAAAAGTAAAAAATTCATTTAGGCGGCGAGGAGCTGCATCAGGAAATGACGGGTTGGTGCCGAAACGGAATGTCCCCAGACTTATCCACAGGTCTTTCTGTGGATAACCTGTGCTTGATGCCGGCAGAAAGGTGCTTTCGGTTGCACGGTGGCTGCAGCAGTTCGCTATCGGGAGGTCGCCTGTGCCCCGCGTGCTAATCGTCTACCACAGCCAGAGCGGAGCCAGTGCACGGCTTGCAGGGGCCGCGCGGGATGGTGCGGAAACCACGGAAGGGGTCAAGGTGACCCTGCGCAGGGTATGGGATGCCGGCGCGCAGGACATTCTGGCGGTAGACGGCCTGCTGCTGGTAGCGGCGGAGAATTCCGGTAGTCTGAGCGGAGGCATGAAAGACTTTCTGGATCGAACCTTCTACCCTGTGGGTGAGCGTGGGTGCGTATTGCCCTGTGCTCTGCTGCTGAGTGCCGGCAACGATGGACGCGGTGCCGTCCGGCAGGCTCAGCGAATTCTCTCTGGTTTTCCCATGCGCGAGGCAGTCGAGCCTGTGATTTGTCGCGGACCGGTCACGTCCGAACTTGAGGCACGGGCGCGCGAGCTGGGCGCGGGGTTTGCTGCGGGCCTTGAAATGGGCATATTCTGATCGTGTTAACGGGTGAAGGAGCAGGGTAGATGTCTGATACCGCCAGCCAGGCAGCGGTGCCGGAGGGTTTTGAACGCCTGCCCAGCGGGCTGGGCTACACCGATACACTGCAGCCCTGCTATCGGCGCATCAGCGCCTCCGGGGTGAGCTTCGGCCTCAGGGTGGAAGCGCAGCACTGTAACGTGATGGGCATTTGTCACGGAGGGGTGCTCTCAACGCTCGCAGATATCGCTGCGGCGAGCGGCGTCAACCAGGCGGCGGGGCGCGATGCGGGCAGTCCCACCATCAATCTCGCCCTGGATTTTGTCAGTGCAGGAAAACTTGGCCAGTGGCTGCAGGCAGACGTGTTGCAGGTTAGCGTCAAGCGTCGTTTCGGGTTCGCTAACGGCCTCATCAGTGGCCCCGGCGGGGCGGTTGTGCGCTTCAATGGCACCTTCTATCTGCCTGACCATGAGGGCATATGGAAACGCCCACCGCCGGCTGTCAGTCTGCTCTCCGGGGAATAGGCGAGGGCTGTAGCGCGGGGCCACCGGCGCAGGATTCCAGTACCGCAGTAAACGCCTGCGCCGCACGGGAGAGGCTGCGGCCGCGGTGATAAACCAGTCCCAGGGTGCGCTGTAATGTGATGTCGCGGACGGGCAGGGTACGCAACTCCTCATTCAGCATGGTGGCGGGTAGCACCGTCCACCCCAGGCCCACGGCCGCCATCATGCGGATGGTTTCCAGGTAGTTGGTGGCCATGGAGACCTTGAGTTCCAGCCGGTGTTCGGCAAACAGTCGTTTGATGATCTGTCCGGTATAGGTGTTCAACCCGGGCAGGATGGCGGGGTGCGCTGCGACATCCGCGAGGCTGCAGTGTCGACCCTGAAGGGCAAGCGGGTGGTCCATGGCGACCATGAACACCAGCGGGTCGTCCCAGATCGGGTGTGTTATCACGCTCTCATCGTCTTCCGGCGCCAGGGTGACCACTGCGAGTTCCGAGCGCCCCTGCATAATCAGGTCGTAGGCCTGCTCGGAATCAGTGAACTCGATATCGATGTGAGCAGCGGGGTGCGCCTTGCTGAATGCGCTGAGTACCGGCGGCAGCCGGTGCAAGCCGATATGGTGGCTG
>DIAF01000006.1:1225-46943 GCA_002414665.1 Halieaceae bacterium UBA5085 | reverse complement strand
TGGTGGCTGGTGGCGAGTCGCAATTCGCCCGCCACGTCCCCCGACAGGTCGCGCACCGCCCGTTCCGCGCTGAACAACTGCTGGGTAATGGTGCGCGCGTGGGGCAGTAAGGCCTGACCTGCCTCGGTCAGCGTTGTGTGTCTTCCAATACGGTCAAACAGCGCACTGCCCAGGCCCTGCTCAAGTAACGCGATGCGCTTGCTCACCGCCGGTTGAGTCAGGTGCAGGCGCTCCGCCGCGAGGGAAAACGAACCTTCTTCCGCGACCAGGAGGAAGGCCTGAAGATTCTGGATATCCAAAATAGATTCCTGTTAGGAATGATATAGATAAAAATAATAAATTTGAGTAATCACCGGGTCAAGCTTATTATCAGGCTCTGGACAAACCCTATTGTGGAGCGAGGCATGGCCGGGCTGACACTGTACGACAAACTCTGGCGCAATCATCTGGTGGAGCAGCGTGAGGACGGTTCCGCGCTCATCTATATAGATCGTCACCTGATTCACGAAGTGACGTCTCCGCAGGCATTCGAGGGGCTGCGCCTCGCGGGGCGCAAGCCCTGGCGGCTGGACGCGAATCTCGCGGTGCCCGACCACAATGTTCCGACCTCGCGAGACGAGCGGGCGGGTGGCGTTGCCGGCATCCGCGACCAGGTGTCGCGGATACAGGTGCAGACGCTGGACGACAACTGTCGTGATTTCCATATCGAAGAGATACCCATCAACGACGTGCGCCAGGGAATCGTACACGTGGTCGGGCCGGAACAGGGCGCCACGCTGCCGGGTATGACCGTCGTGTGCGGTGATTCGCACACCTCCACCCACGGTGCACTCGGGGCGCTGGCGCATGGTATAGGTACCTCAGAAGTGGAACACGTGCTGGCTACGCAATGCCTGATCCAGCAGAAAATGAAGAACATGCTGGTTCGCGTTGACGGTTGCCTGCAGCCGGGTGTGACCGCCAAGGATGTTGCGCTGGCTGTGATTGGCCACATCGGCACGGCGGGAGGTACTGGCTACGCGATAGAGTTTGCGGGCGAGGTGGTACGCAGCCTGAGCATGGAAGGCAGAATGACGCTGTGCAATATGTCGATCGAGGCCGGCGCTCGCATGGGCATGATCGCCGTCGACCAGACGACGCTGGACTACGTCAAGGGCCGCACCTACGCGCCCTCCGGTGCCCTGTGGGACGCGGCACAAGCGGCGTGGGCTGACCTGCACAGTGATGCGGACGCGGTGTTTGACAAAGTCGTGACCCTGCGTGGGGAAGACATCCTGCCGCAGGTTACCTGGGGCAACTCCCCGGAGATGGTGCTCCCCGTCAATGGCTACGTGCCGGACCCGCAGGCCATGGATAATGCAACACAGCGCAGCGCGGCACAGCGCGCCATCGAGTACATGGGCCTGACCCCGGGCATGGCGATTACGGACATTCGTCTCGACCGCGTGTTCATTGGTTCCTGTACCAATTCCCGGATCGAGGACCTGCGCGCCGCCGCGGACATCGTGCGTGGTCGACATGTCGCGCCTACGCTGAAGCAGGCGCTGGTGGTGCCCGGCTCCGGCCAGGTCAAGGCGCAGGCCGAAGCAGAGGGCCTGCATGAGATTTTCCTTGCCGCGGGCATGGAGTGGCGCGAGCCAGGTTGTTCCATGTGCCTCGCCATGAATGCCGACAAACTGGGTGCCGGAGAACACTGTGCCTCCACCTCCAACCGGAATTTCGAGGGACGTCAGGGTATCGGCGGGCGCACCCACCTGGTGAGCCCGGCCATGGCAGCGGCTGCGGCAATTGCTGGCCACTTCGTCGATATTCGCAACCTGCAGGAGCCCACGCAATGAAGAGCTTTACCGTGCTGGAGGGCCTGGTCGCACCCATGGATCGCGCCAATGTCGATACCGACATGATCATTCCCAAGCAGTTTCTGAAGTCGATCAAACGCAGTGGCTTTGGCCCCAACCTGTTCGACGAAATGCGCTATCTCGATGAGGGGCAGCCCGGGCAGGATTGCAGTGGGCGGCCATTGAATCCCGAGTTTCCTCTGAATCAGCCGCGCTATCGCGGCGCCACTGTGCTGCTCGCGCGGGAAAACTTCGGTTGCGGGTCAAGTCGGGAACATGCGCCGTGGGCACTTGAGGATTACGGCTTTCGCTGCATCATCGCTCCCAGCTTTGCCGACATTTTCTACAACAATTGCTTCAAGAACGGGATCCTGCCCGTGGTATTGCCGGCGGCAACCGTAGATCAGCTGTTCACCGCGCTCTATGCCGAGGAGGGCTATCGACTGGCCATCGATCTGGAGGCGCAGGAAGTGCGCACGCCAGGCGGTGAGGTGCTCCGCTTCGAGGTTGATGTGGCGCGCAAACACTGCCTTTTGAAAGGCCTTGATGATATCGGGGTAACGCTGGAAAGTGCGGCTGCGATCAGGCAGTTCGAAGCGCGGTGGCGGGAACAGTCACCCTGGTTGTTCAACATGTTTGGCAGGGGGCAGGGTTAACATGGGACGTCGGATTCTGGTACTACCCGGGGACTACATCGGTCCCGAAATCATGGCTGAGGCAGTGCGCGTCCTGGAGACGGTGAACGAACGCTTCACGCTCGGCCTGTCTCTGGAACACGGTTTGCTGGGCGGCGCCGCCATTGATGAACACGGGGTGCCGCTGCCCGATGCCACGCTGCAAGCGGCACGGGACGCGGATGCGATCCTGCTGGGCGCCGTGGGCGGCCCGAAGTGGGACAACGTGGAACGGCATTTGCGGCCAGAACGCGGATTGCTGGGCTTGCGCTCGCAACTGGAACTGTTCGGCAACCTGCGTCCGGCGATCCTGTATCCGCAGCTGGCAGACGCGTCCAGCCTGAAGCCGGAGGTGGTAGCGGGGCTGGATATTCTCATTGTGCGCGAGCTGACGGGCGGTATTTACTTCGGCGAACCCCGCGGTATACGCACCCTGGAGAACGGCGAGCGGCAAGGGTTTAACACCTATGTGTACTCGGAGTCGGAAATCCGGCGTATCGGGCACCTGGCATTCGGCCTTGCGCGGCAGCGTGACCGTCGCGTGTGCTCAGTCGACAAGAGTAACGTACTGGAAGTCACTGTGCTCTGGCGGGAGGTCATGGAGGAGGTGGCGCGGGACTATCCTGACGTGGCACTCAGCCACATGTACGTCGACAATGCCGCCATGCAGCTGGTGCGGGCGCCGAAGCAGTTTGATGTCATGGTGACGGGCAATATGTTTGGCGACATTCTGTCAGATGCTGCTGCCATGCTGACGGGCTCCATCGGCATGCTGCCGTCAGCCTCTCTCGACAAGAACGGCCGCGGCATGTACGAGCCCTGCCATGGCTCGGCGCCGGATATCGCAGGGCAGGGCAAAGCCAATCCGCTGGCAACGATCCTCTCTGTGGCAATGATGTTACGCTACACACTCGACGAAGCCGACGCCGCCGCCGCCATCGAACAGGCCGTCAGCGACGTGCTCGACCAGGGGCTGCGTACGCCCGATATCGCCGCCGCAGGCCAGCGGGCGGTGTCAACCCGCGACATGGGTGCCGCCGTTGTGGCGGCGCTGCGCGGTTGAACGTTCACACAGTAATGCGAGGTTTTTTATGAGCAAGCAGTATGACGTTGCCGTGGTCGGTGCTACCGGCGCGGTCGGCGAGACCATGATGTCGATACTTGAAGAACGGGATTTTCCAGTGCGTACGCTGTACCCGCTCGCCAGCGCGCGCTCGGCGGGCAAAACCGTGAAGTTTCGTGGCAAGTCGGTGCGCGTGACGGATCTTGCCGAGTTTGACTTCAGCCAGGCGCAGATCGGCCTGTTCTCCGCTGGCGGCAGCATTTCGGAGGAGTTTGCGCCGAAAGCCGCTGCGGCGGGCTGCATTGTCATCGACAATACGTCCCATTTTCGACGCGATGCGGATATTCCGCTGGTGGTGCCTGAGGTGAATCTGTCGGCACTCGCGGGATACACCCAACGCAACATCATCGCCAACCCCAACTGCTCCACGATCCAGATGCTGGTTGCCCTGAAGCCTATTTACGATGCCGTCGGTATCGAGCGCATCAATGTCTGTACCTATCAGGCGGTGTCTGGCACCGGCAAGGAGGCCATTGAAGAGCTCGCAGGGCAGACCGCACGCCTGCTGAACGGGCAGTCTATTGAGTGCGAGGTGTACCCCAAGCAAATAGCGTTCAATGTGCTGCCACATATCGACACCTTCCAGGACAATGGCTACACCCGGGAGGAAATGAAAATGGTTTGGGAGACGCAGAAAATCCTTGGGGATGACAGCATCCAGGTTAACCCCACCTGTGTGCGCGTGCCGGTTTTCTTTGGCCATTCCGAAGCGGTGCACATCGAGACGCGTGAAAAGATCTCGGCCGCCGCCGCGCGCAAGCTGTTGGAGGATTTTCCGGGGATTACGGTACTTGATGAGCGAGTCGATGGGGGGTATCCCACTGCGGTGACTGAGTCTGCCGGCAAGGATGCGGTGTTTGTTGGCCGGATTCGGGAGGATATTTCCCACCCCCGCGGGCTCGACCTGTGGGTTGTATCTGACAACGTGCGCAAGGGCGCCGCGCTGAACAGCATCCAGATTGCCGAGGCACTTATCCGGGGTTATATTGATTAAACCTTTGCGTTACAACATACTTGCGGTATCTTCGGAGTCGTCATAAAGGGGCTCGAGCCGCGTAAAAGACGGCTCAGGGGATGGCAGGGGAGCATAACAAGGCGTGTTTATGGCTCGAAAGAAGCGGTTGGCAGTAGCACTGGCAGCCTTGGGGTGCCTGCAAGCAGGTTCTGTTTGGGCATTGGGGCTTGGCGAACTTTCGCTGAACTCGTTTCTGAACGAACCGTTGCGGGCGGAAGTCGGTCTGCTGGATGTTGGTAATCTTGATCAGGACCAGATCCGCGTCAGGCTCGCGACGGCAGATGACTTTGACCGGCTCGGCATTGACCGCGCCTATTTCCTGACGGGCATCAGCTTTGAAGTCCAGGTGGATAAAAATGGTCGCGGCAAGATCATCCTCACCTCGGAAGACCCGGTGCTTGAACCCTATCTCGACTTTATTGTTGAGGCGCGCTGGCCGTCTGGCCGTTTATTGCGCAACTACACGGTGCTCGTTGATCCGCCGGCTTTTGAGTCGCAGGGCACGACGGTGTCCGCATCGCGTCGCGTGGCTGAAGTCGAAGGTACGCCAGCACCTGCCGCCACTGAAGTCGAGGTGGTGTCGGAAGGCACCCGTGTGGGTATGCGCGAATCCAGCCTCGCGCCGGGAGCGATGCCTGAGCGAAATTTTAGTGCAGGCACCTCTGCCGAACCGGCGCCAGGTGCCCGCTACATGATTCGCCGCGACGAAACGCTGTGGACCATTGCCCAGCGCGCCCGCCCGGAGGGCATTTCCGTGCAGCAGGCCATGCTGGAGATACAGCGCCTGAACCCGGACGCCTTTATCGACGGCAACATCAATCGCATCAAGGCGGGATACATCATTTATCTGCCGGATAGCGGCGATGTCAATGCCGCTGAAACCGATTTGGCAGCTGTGCTCGCAGAAGTTCGCCAGCAAAACGAAGACTGGCGCGCCGGCAGGGCGTCTGCGCCTGCATCGGCAGGCCCGGCACTGCGCATTTCCGCGGGCGCTGCAGAGGACGATACGACCGCGGACAGCGCAGACGGTGACACGTCCGTCGCCGACAGCGAAACGGTGAACGAGGCCAACAGTGGCACAGCCGAGAGCGCGACCGTTTCTGCAGTAGAGTCTCAGCCCGACCAGGGTGGGCGTGATGCGTTCGCGGAACAGTTGACTCGCCTCACCGAGCGCCTGGATGCTCTGGAGCGAATGGTCGAGGTGAAAGACGCTGAAATCGCTTCCCTGCAGCAGGCTCTGGCAGCCGCGGAGGCCGCGCCGGCCAGCGCAGCGGCAACTGCGCCCGCGGCGGTTACGCCGCCACCAGCACCGGTGCCAGTTGCCGCGGAGCCCCAACCGGTAGTACCACAGTCATCTGGGGGGTTGGGCGTCTGGCCCTATGTCGCGGGTGGCGGGCTGTTGGCCGCGCTCCTCGGCGTCCTGCTGTGGCGGCGTCGGCAGAATGCCGACACCAGCGATGAGCCGGCCGCGCTGGTCCCCGTGGCGCGCCCGCGGCAGAAAGAAGCCGATGCCTTTGACGACATCCAACTGCAGGACCATGCGGTAGAGTTCGATGACGAGAGCAGCGATGCCGAAGCGACAGCAGCGCCGTCGGCTGCGCCCGAGGACGATACAACCCTGCAGCGTGGCGGACAGCGCGGCTATGGTGAGCGCAAGCATGATGAATACGCCTCCGACGTTGATGCGGGGGATGCACTCGCCGAGGCGGACATCTACATTGCTTACGGGCGCTACAGCCAGGCTATGGAATTGTTGCGCAAGGCGACCAGGTCCGATCCGGACAACGCCTCATACCATCTGAAACTGCTGGATCTTGCGGCTGAAATGGGCGACCGAGATGAAGCCGATCAGCAGATGATCGAACTGCAGCGTATCGGTGATGCAGACAGTATTGCCCGGGCGGAGCAGCTGCTGGCTGATGCCAGATTGTCGGGCGCTGGCGAGCGTGCCGGGGAGCCGGCGGACTTCTCGTCCGCTAGCGATCTTGGTGGGGATCTTGACGACAGCGGTTTCCTGTCTGATTTCAATGATGAGCCCGCACCCAGGGCTGCAGCGAAGCCAGCTGAAGACCTGTCGGCCGAGCTGCCCGAACTCGATGAGTTGGGCAGCCTCGATGCGCGCGATGCACTGGTACCCTCCGTGGACGAAGAACCTGAATTCCTCGACCTCGAAATTGAGGACGGTAGTGTTGAAGACCTCGACCTTTCAGCCGACTTCGAGAAGGGACGCAGTGGTGGCGACAGCAGTGAGGACGACTTCGTGTTCGCCGATGACGGCGATCCGATGTCGACCAAGCTGGACCTGGCGCGGGCCTACATCGACATGGGCGATGACGATGGCGCACGGCAGATCCTCGACGAGGTGATGTCGGGCGGAAGTACCGATCAGCAGCAGGAAGCGCGGGAGCTGCTCGAGAGGCTTGGCTGATTCAGGCGCAGATCCGGTTTTCGCCAATACACCGCTGCCCTCCGGGACCCGCATTGCCTGTCGCATAGAGTACGACGGCAGTGGCTACCACGGCTGGCAGGCGCAGCTGAAATCCCCTTCACCGACCGTGCAGGGCGCCCTGGAGCGTGCGCTTGAGCGCGTTGCCGCGCAGCCGATCCGGGTCCACTGCGCGGGCCGCACAGACGCGGGTGTTCACGGCCACGCCCAGATCATTCATTTCGACGCCCCCTGTGCCCGCAGCGCAAAAGCCTGGGTGCTGGGTGGCAACAGCCACCTGCCACCGGACATTCGCATTCACTGGGCGCAGCCAGTAGCGGAGACCTTTCACGCCCGATTTTCCGCCCTGGCCCGACGTTACCGCTATATCATCGCCAATGGCGCCGTACGTCCCGCCTTGTGCCACCGGCACCTGACCTGGCAGAGAAAGCCGCTGCAGGCGGAGCGTATGCACACCGCAGCGCAGGCACTGCTCGGCGAGCAGGATTTCAGTGCGTTCCGGGCTGCCGCGTGCCAGTCCAGGACCCCGTTTCGTCACGTCAATCACTGCACTGTCCGGCGTTATGGTGAGCTTCTGGTCATCGATATCGAAGCGAATGCCTTTCTACACCACATGGTGCGCAATATCGCAGGCAGCCTGATGGCGGTGGGCAGTGGCGAGCAGCCGCCGGAATGGATTGCGGCACTGTTGCGGGGGAAGGATCGCACACGGGCGGCTGAAACCGCGCCCGCAGAGGGCCTTTATCTGGTGGATGTCAGTTACCCATCACATTTCGGCCTGCCTGCCACGCCCCCCGGGCCGCTTGTTTTGCCGGGTTAAAGACACCGCGCACCCGGGTCTGCTATCATCCGCCGCCTTCGTCAGGTAATCACCGATCGGTACTGTGGCCAGAACCCTTGTCAAGATATGCGGCATTACCCGTGTCGCAGATGCCATCGCGGCCAGTGCGGCGGGGGCGGATGCCGTTGGCCTGGTGTTCTACGCACCGAGCAAACGCTGTGTCGATGTTTCCCTGGCGGCTGAGATTGTCGCGGCGCTGCCGCCCTTTGTCTCGGTTGTGGCCTTGTTCGTTGATGCCACTGCAGATGAAATCCATGGCACTCTGCAGCGCGTACCCGTAGATTGCATACAGTTTCATGGTGATGAATCGGCGGCTTTTTGTGCCCAGTTCGACCGCCCCTACCTGAAGGCTTTGCGCATGCGCCCGGGGCTGGACGTTGCGGCTGCCGCTGCTGATTATTCTGGCGCCAGGGGGTTGTTGCTGGATAGCTGGCAACCGGGCGTCCCCGGGGGCACCGGGCAGACCTTCGACTGGTCGAACATACCCGCAGGGCTGCCACGCCCCCTGGTGCTGGCCGGTGGCCTCGACGAACACAATGTCGCCGCCGCAATCGCCACCGTGAAACCCGCCGCCGTAGACGTAAGCGGTGGCGTCGAAAACGCGCCGGGTATCAAGGACGCGGCCAAGATGCAGCGTTTCATCGCCGCCGTGCACAGCTGACTTTTTCAGGGGAAGATCTCATGACAACGGATATCAACACGAAACTCTTTGCCTCGGTTCCCGATGCAGATGGGCGCTTCGGGGTCTACGGTGGCAAGTTTGTCGCCGAGACGCTCATGTCGGCGCTCTCTGAACTCGAAACCCTGTACCGCAGGCTCGCTGACGACCCGGAGTTCCAGCGTGAGTTGGACGAAGACCTGGCGCACTATGTCGGGCGGCCTTCGCCACTCTATGAGGCTCGGCGCTGGTCAGATCGGGTTGGTGGCGCTCGTATTCTGCTCAAGCGTGAGGACCTTAACCACACGGGTGCGCACAAGGTCAACAATACGGTAGGGCAGGCGCTGCTGGCCAAACACATGGGCAAGCGGCGCGTGATCGCCGAGACGGGGGCGGGTCAGCACGGTGTGGCCACAGCGACAATTGCCGCCCGCCTGGGTCTTGAGTGCCACGTATTCATGGGTGAAGAGGATGTGCGGCGCCAGGCGCTCAACGTATACCGTATGAAATTGCTCGGTGCTACAGTCGTGCCGGTCACTTCGGGCTCCCGTACCCTCAAGGACGCCATGAACGAAGCCATGCGTGACTGGGTGACTAACGTCGATGATACCTTCTACATCATTGGCACCGTAGCGGGTCCGCACCCCTATCCGATGCTGGTTCGTGATTTTCAGTGTGTGATCGGTCGCGAGGCGCGTGCCCAGTCCCTGGCACAGACCGGGCGCCTGCCCGATGCACTGGTCGCTTGCGTTGGCGGCGGCTCCAATGCCATCGGCCTGTTTCATCCCTTCCTCGAGGACGAGTCGGTCGCCATGTACGGTGTGGAAGCCGGCGGCCACGGCGTTGCCACCGGGGAGCACGCCGCACCGCTGACGGCGGGTACGCCCGGAGTACTGCATGGCAACCGCACCTACCTGATGCAGGACGAGGACGGCCAGATCATGCACACACACTCGGTGTCCGCCGGTCTTGACTACCCCGGTGTGGGCCCTGAGCACTCCTGGCTCAAGGATGTCGGTCGGGTGAATTACGTCACGGCGGACGATGCCGAGGCGTTGGCAGCGTTTCACGACCTGACGCGCACTGAGGGGATCATGCCGGCCCTGGAGAGCGCCCATGCCCTGGCGTATGCCGGCCGGCTGGCCGCTACCATGACGCCGGAGCAGACCATTATCGTTAACCTGTCCGGTCGCGGTGACAAGGACATACATACGGTAGCCGATATTGACGGTATCGACTTTTGAACAGGCATCACAAGGAGAACACGCAGTGAGCAAGATAGCCGGGCGCTTCCAGCAGCTCGCCGCCCAGGGCCGGAAGGCGCTGGTGCCCTACATTGTCGCGGGAGACCCCGACCTGGCGAGCACAGTGCCGCTGATGCATGCCCTGGTGGCCGCTGGTGCGGACATTATCGAGCTGGGTGTGCCTTTCTCGGACCCCATGTCCGAGGGGCCGGTTATCCAGAAGGCCCATGAGCGCGCTCTTGCCAGTGGTGCTCGCCTCCGCGACGCGCTGGCCATGGTCGCAACCTTCCGCGAGCGTGACACGGAAACACCTGTGCTGCTTATGGGTTATGCCAACCCGGTAGAGCACATGGGTTATGCCCGCTTTGCTGACCAGGCAGCGGCGGTCGGGCTGGACGGACTGTTGACGGTCGATATACCCCCGGAGGAGGTCGCCGGCGTCAACGCCGAACTGCACCGCGTAGGCCTGGACAATATTTTCCTGGTTGCGCCCACCACTCCGAAAGCGCGCATACAGTCGATCGTGGATCAGGCCAGTGGCTTTATTTACTACGTGGCGCTGAAAGGTGTCACCGGCGCCGGGCACCTGGATGCGGAAGATGTTGCGCAGCATCTCGCGCACATTCGTGAGGCCACCACGCTGCCACTTGCAGTGGGCTTCGGGATCAAGGATGCCGAATCTGCGCGCCGCGTGGGCGCAGCTGCCGACGGCGTGGTCGTGGGCAGCGCATTGGTGGAGACCATCGCCCGGGCGGCGGCACAGGGCGCAAACCAGGAGGAACTGCTGCGGGTGGCAGCGGAACTGGTTGCGAGTATCCGCGCGGGATTGGACAGCATCGCTTCCTAGAAGGCGCCGGCGGCGTCTATAATGGTGCCACCAAACGGGGGATGCCATGAGCTGGATTGACAAGATACTGCCTTCCGGAGTGCGCAAAGAAGAGGGCGCCCGCCGCTCCAGTGTGCCAGAGGGACTGTGGAAGAAGTGCGTCAAATGTGATGCCGTGTTGTATCGGCCTGACGTCGAGCGCAACGATGACGTCTGTCCGAAATGTGATCACCATATGCGCATTGGTGCCCGGCGGCGTCTGGACATCTTTCTTGACAGAGAGGGCCGTCAGGAGATCCTTGCGGATATCGAACCGGTTGACCGACTGAAGTTTCGCGATAAAAAGCGCTATCGCGACCGCCTCTCTGCCGCGCAGAAGGCCACCGGCGAAAAAGACGCGCTGGTTGCCATGAGCGGCACGCTACAGGGAATGCCCCTGGTCACCGTTGCTTTCGAGTTCGCTTTCCACGGTGGCTCAATGGGCTACGCGGTTGGCGAGAAATTCACCCGCGCTGCGCAACTGGCACTCAAGGAGCGGATTCCACTGGTCTGTTTTTCGGCGTCCGGTGGGGCACGCATGCAGGAAGCGCTGATTTCACTGATGCAAATGGCCAAGACCAGTGCGGTCATCGAGCGCATGAAAGTCGCCGGTGTTCCCTATGTCTCGGTGATGACCGATCCTATCTACGGTGGCGTGTCCGCCTCACTCGCGTTGCTTGGCGATGTGAATATTGCCGAGCCGGACGCGCGGGCCGGTTTTGCGGGCCCCAATATCATCGAACAAACCATTCGCCAGAAGCTGCCCAAAGGGTTTCAGCGCAGCGAGTTCCTGCTTGAGCATGGTGCGATAGACATGATTGTGCATCGCAATGACATGCGCGACACGCTGGCCAGACTGTTGGGCAAATTTACCGGCCAGGTTCCCGTATCGCCTGAGGACGCCGAGGATGATGCCAGCAGTGCAGACGCCACCGGGTCAGCCGAGAGTATCGACCACACGGATGACTGAGCATTCGCTGGCCGAATGGCTGGCGCGTCTTGAAGCGCTGCACCCGCGGGAAATCGACCTGGGGTTGGAGCGTGTTGCGGCTGTGGCTCGCCGTCTGCAGCTGCTGCCAGTGGCTGTGCCGGTGGTTACTGTCGCGGGGACCAATGGCAAGGGGTCTGTGGTAGGCGCGCTTGAGGCGCTGCTGGCGCACAAGGGCCTCCGCACCGGCGTGTATACCTCTCCACATCTCTTGCGCTTCAATGAGCGCATTCGTATTGGCGGCTGCGAAGCGAATGATGCGCAGATTGTCTCCGCGCTACAAACCATTGAAGCGGCGAGGGGCGATATTTCGCTTACTTATTTTGAGTTTGCAACCCTCGCTGGCCTGCTTCTGTTTCAGCGGGAGGCGGTTGACATTGTGGTGCTCGAGGTCGGCCTTGGCGGTCGTCTTGATGCGGTGAACATAGTCGACCCCAGTGTCGCTGTGATAACCAGCATTGCGCTGGATCACCAGGATTGGCTGGGAGACAGTCTCGACGCTATTGGGCGTGAAAAGGCAGGAATTCTCCGGCCAGCTATCCCCGCTGTTATTGCCTGCAGCGAGGTGCCTGCGGGGCTGGCCGAGGCCGTTGCGGCCAGTGGCGCCAGTGCCTATTGGCTGGGTGAGGCGTTTGGCGTCGAGCCCGCGGCGCCGCATTGGGACGGCTGGGTGAGTGACACAGGCGGAGGACGACGCCATTTGCCGGTGTCACCTAACCCGGCGTTGCTGGCGCAAAACCTCTACGCTGCACTGCAGGTGCTGGAATGTCTCGGCCACCCGGCGTCCGATAAGGAGGCGAGGGCGGTATTACCTGCGCTGCAGGTGCCGGGACGGCGGCAGGCAATGTCCATAGGCGCCATCCAGGTCGTCCTGGATGTGGCGCACAATCCCGCAGCTGTGGCCAGGCTGGTTGAGTTTCTGCAACAGAGACCCTGTGAGCAGAAGACCATCGCAGTTTTTTCCGCGATGGCCGACAAGGATATTCCCAGCATGCTGAACCTCATGCGCGGCGAGGTAGACGGCTGGTTTCTGGCAGACCAGCCGGGTAATGCCCGCGCTGCGACTGCCGCTGCGATTGCGGCCCACCTGCGCGCCGCGGGAGAAGGCATGATCAGTGTCAGCCGGAACCTGCGCCAGGCCCTCGCCCGGGCGCGCAGCGTCACAACAGCAGGTGATCGGTTGCTGGTGTTCGGCTCCTTCCACACAGTTGCGGCGGCCATGTCCTGGCTGGCGCGAGAACGGGAAAAGGCGTAGTCTGTGAACGATATTCTCAAGCAACGCCTCGTTGGAGCGCTGATACTGGTCGCGCTCGGGGTGATTTTCTGGCCCATTATCTTTGTCGATCCGCAGCCCGATGGCAGCATCGAGGACCTGCGCATTCCGCCTCGCCCGCAGGTGGATACCACACCCATTGCCGCGCCGGATCCTGCTGGCTTACGTCCTTCACCCGGTCTTGAGGCTGCGCTGCCCGAAGAGACAGAGGCTGCCGAAGGCGAGGACGCAATGCCCTGGACAGCGCCTACGGCCGAGGCGGGCCCAGGTGTCGAGATGGCAGCTGCTGACGGCCCTGTACCCGAGGCGGAAGAGACGGAGCCCACGGCGCCCCCGGCAGCGGGCGAAACACGCGATGAGGCGCCAGAGCAGCCAGAGCTTGATGGCCAGGGTGTACCAATCGCGTGGATGCTGCAGGTGGCCAGCGTCAGCAGCCAGGACAAGGCAGAGGCGTTGCGGCAGCGGCTTGAGGCCATGGGCGAAAAGGCCTGGGTGGACCCGGTCAATATCGCTGGTCGAACCATGTACCGGGTCAACGTTGGCCCCAAGTTTGAACGCGCGCGCCTCGACGCCCTGCGTCCACAGGTGGATGCCGAGTTCGGCGTCAAGTCCTTAGTGCGGCGGTATTTACCCTGATGAGGCGACTGATTGACTTTGGTGTGGTGCATCAAACTGGTAGACTGCCGCCCCCGCGGGCGGGGCGATGGCGGACGCCACCGTGCTGAATATTGACGCGCTAACCTGGGTGGACTGGGCGATTGTGGCGATCGTGAGCCTGTCGACACTGCTCAGTCTGCTACGGGGGTTTACCCGGGAGGCGCTCTCGCTTGCTGGCTGGATTGCTGCGTTTGTACTGGCCTATGTGTTCGCGGGCGAGTTGGCGTCACGCCTGACCGGGCTGATCAGCAACCTGACCGCTCGATACATTGCCGCCTGGCTGCTGATTCTGGTAGGCGTTCTACTGTGCACGGGACTGGTCAGCCTGCTACTGGCGCAGTTGGTCAAGGCGACCGGCCTGGGAACCCTCGACCGCCTGCTGGGGACCATTTTCGGCTTTGCGCGCGGTGTCATTATTGTGCTGGTCCTGGTCTTCCTGGTCCGGGAATTGTTGCCGCCGCGCGACCAGGTCTGGCTGCATCAGGCCTATCTGATGCCTCAGGTTGACGCGCTGCTCGAATGGGCGATGCAGCGCCTGGGCGATTTCAATGCCGGTCGGCTGCCGGCGGTGAGTCTCTGACAACGAGGAATATGCGGAATGTGTGGGCTGGTAGGACTGGTTGGCAAGGGCACAGCAGGCCCTGATATCTACGACGCACTGACGGTGCTGCAACACCGGGGCCAGGATGCTGCCGGGATCATGACCTGTCACGGTGGACGTTTCACGCAGCGCAAGAGCGAGGGGCTGGTGCGTGACGTTTTCCGCCAGGATCACATGCAGCGCCTCAAGGGGCCCATGGGTATCGGCCATGTGCGCTATCCGACAGCGGGCAGCTCCGGCACAGCGTTGGCCCAGCCGTTCTATGTCAACTCGCCCTACGGCATCGCGCTGGCGCACAACGGCAACCTGACGAATTCAGAACAGCTCACCCGGGAGCTGTTCCAGGACGACCTGCGGCACCTGAATACCGACTCGGACTCGGAGGTGCTGCTGAACGTATTCGCCCATGAGCTGCAAACCCTGGGCAAGCTCAGCCCGACAGCGGAGGATGTCTTTCAGGCGGTGACCGCAGTGCACCGTCGCTGCCGCGGTGGCTATGCCGCCGTGGCGCTGATCGTCGACTATGGCGTGGTGGGATTCCGTGACCCGCTGGGTATCCGGCCACTGGTCGTCGGCGTGCGCCAGACGGATGCCGGGGACGAGTACATGCTGGCTTCGGAGAGCGTGGCGCTGGATGTACTGGGGTTTCGCATGTTGGGAGATGTCGCGCCGGGGGAGGCTGTGTTCATCGATAGCCGGGGTGCAATGTACCGTCGTCAGTGCGCGGAAAACCCTCAGCTCCGCCCCTGCATCTTCGAGCACGTGTATTTTGCGCGCCCCGATTCGTTGATGGATGGCATTTCTGTCTACAAGACGCGGATGCGACAGGGAGAGGCACTGGCGCGCAAAGTGCTGCGCGAACGGCCCGACCACGATATCGATGTCGTGATACCGATTCCCGATACCAGCCGTATCGCCGGGCAGGCACTGGCCTCGGAACTGGGGATCAAGTTTCGCGAAGGTTTCATGAAAAACCGCTACATAGGGCGGACGTTCATCATGCCGGGCCAAAGCCAGCGCAAGAAGTCGGTGCGACAGAAGCTCAACCCGGTGCCCCTGGAGTTTGAAGGCAAGAATGTGATGTTGGTGGACGATTCCATCGTCCGCGGTACCACCTGCCGGCAGATCATCCAGATGGCGCGTGATGCGGGCGCCAACAAGGTGTATTTCGCCTCCGCAGCACCCCCTGTACGTTACCCCAACGTATACGGCATCGACATGCCTTCCGCGTCGGAGCTGATTGCACACGGTCGCACCGTCGCCGAAGTCTGTGATGCCATCGGAGCAGACTGGCTGGTCTATCAGGATCTCGACGACCTGATTAACTGTTCCCGGGAGGGCAACAAGAGCACGATGGGTTTTGACTGCTCTGTGTTCAATGGTGAATACCCGACCGGGGATGTCGACCAGGCCTACCTTGAGCGTATCGAAGCACTGCGCAATGACGATGCGCAAAGCCGCAGCCGGGCGCGGGTACTTGCCGAGGGCACCGTGGTGGGGATACACAATGACGTCAGCTGAGGCACTATGAGCGATCAAGATGATCCCCTGACAGGTGCGGGGCTGGATACACTCGCGATTCGCGCCGGTATCCACCGCACAGCCGAGGGCGAACACTCCGAGCCGATTTTTGCTACCTCCAGCTACGTGTTCGGCTCCGCGGCAGAGGCGGCAGCCCGGTTTTCCGGCGATTCCCCAGGGAATGTGTATTCCCGCTACACCAACCCGACGGTGCGTGGCTTCGAGGAACGTCTCGCAGCACTGGAAGGGGGGGAAGCGGCGGTGGCAACGGCTTCCGGCATGGCAGCCATACTCAGTACCTGCATGGCGTTGCTGAAAGCCGGCGATCATGTGATCTGCTCGCGTGATGTGTTCGGGACGACAACCAACCTGTTTGCACGCTACATGACACGCTTCGGCGTAAGCGTGGACTTTGTGCCGCTGCTTGCAATGGATCAGTGGCGTGCGGCACTGCGTCCGGAAACGCGCCTCCTCTACCTGGAAACACCGTCGAACCCGCTGTGTGAAGTCGCCGACATCCGCGCTCTGGCGGAACTTGCACACGCGCACGATGCGTTACTGGTAGTCGACAACTGTTTCTGCACGCCGGCTTTGCAACGGCCACTGGCGCTGGGCGCGGATATTGTCATTCATTCGGCCACCAAGTATCTCGACGGCCAGGGACGCTGTGTGGGGGGAGCGGTCGTTGGCTCGCGCGCCCTGATGGACGAGGTCGTGGTTTTCTTGCGCACCTGCGGGCCCACCATGAGCGCGTTCAATGCCTGGGTCTTTCTCAAGGGCCTGGAGACATTACGGTTGCGTATGGAGGCTCACTCGCGGGCGGCACTCGAACTCGCCCTGTGGCTGCAGCAGCAGCCACAAGTGCAGCGTGTCTTCTATGCTGGATTGCCAGAGCACCCGGGGCATGCGCTGGCCGCCAGCCAGCAGAGTGCCTTCGGGGGCGTGCTGTCGTTTGAGGTACGTGGCGGGCAGGCCGCTGCCTGGCGTTGCATTGATGCAACCCGGGTGCTCTCGCTGACGGCCAATCTTGGTGATGCAAAAACGACCATTGTGCATCCGGCAACCACCACCCACGGGCGCCTCAGTGCCGAGCAGCGCGCTGCCGCGGGCATCAGCGATGGCCTGATCCGGGTGGCTGTCGGGCTAGAAGATGTGGCCGATCTGCGCAGGGATCTGCAGCGCGGCCTCGACGCGGCGGGCTGAAAACGGATTTCCCGCGTACTACCTTGCTAATGCAGCATGAAGGGGCAGGAGCAACAGTATGGATACAGTAGGCGCCATTGACGATGCGGTGGCCGAGGTGGGCAAGGCGCTGCTGGGCAAGGAAGCGCAAATCAGGCTCGCTCTGTGTTGCCTCCTGGCGCGCGGGCATCTGCTGATAGAGGACCTGCCCGGCATGGGCAAAACCACGCTGTCGCACGCCCTGGCCGCCGTGCTGGGGCTCGCATACCGGCGCGTGCAATTCACCAGCGACCTGCTTCCAGCGGATATCCTGGGTGTTTCGGTGTATGACCGCAATGATGCGAGTTTTACCTTCCATCCTGGTCCCATATTCACGCAGGTACTGCTGGCGGATGAGATCAACCGCACGACGCCGCGCACCCAGAGTGCGCTTCTGGAGGCAATGGCAGAGGGACAGGTCACCGTGGAAGGCGAAACACGGCGCCTGCCACAACCGTTTTTCGTGATTGCCACACAGAACCCGATCCATCAGTCGGGCACGTACCCGCTGCCGGAAAGTCAGCTCGATCGGTTCCTCATGCGCCTGCAGCTGGGTTATCCGGATGCCCAGGCTGAACGGCAGATGTTGCTCAGTAGTGGTGCTCAGCAGACGCCGGAGGCTGTTCTGCGCCGCTGTCTGTCGCCCGGAGAACTGGAGTCCTGCCGCGCAGCGGCCGCCGAGGTGCATGTAGCTGACAGTCTGCTGGACTATCTGCAGCGTCTGGTGGGCTTTAGCCGCGAGCGCCCCGAGTTCGCGGTGGGGCTGTCACCGCGCGGGGCGCTGGCGTTGCTGAACTGTGCGCGGACCTGGGCGTTCATGAACCGCAGACAGCATGTGGTGCCGGAAGACCTGCAGGCAGTACTGCCGGCGGTGGCGGCGCACCGCCTGGTGCCCAGCGGCGATTACGCCGGCGATGGTCACGCGCTGGTTGATCTCCTGCAGCGCAGCGTGGATGTGATCCGGCCCTGATGCCGGTGAATGCTGCCGAAACAACGGGGAGAGACGCGGCAAGCGGGCGATTCAGCCGGCAGTTCTCGCGCTGGCTCGTCCGCCGCATCCCCCCAGCGAGGTCAATTACCCTGGACCAGCGCAGAATCTTCATTTTTCCCTCGCTGCCCGGATTTTTCTTCTTCGTATTGCTGCTGTTGATTCTGCTCACGGCGATCAACTACCAGAACAATATGGCCTACGCCGTGGCGTTTCTGCTGGCCACCTTGTTTGTGGTGTCCATCCTGCATACCTATGCCAACCTCGCGGGGCTGACGCTGCACGCACTGTCGGCGACACCGGCGTTCCCGGGGCAACGCAGTGAATTCAGGTTGCGCCTGCAGCGCTCAGGCAAGGCCGCGCACTATGCATTGCGGCTCAGTTGGCCCCAGGGCAGCGACAGCCTGGTCAGCCTGGCCGACCGTGACAGCTGCGAGGTGTCGCTGTATGTTCCGGTAGGCAACCGGGGTTGGCACAATCCCGGACGTCTGCTGCTGGAAAGCCGCTACCCTCTCGGTTTGCTGCGCTGCTGGACATGGCTGGATCTGGATCTGCAGGCGCTGGTGTATCCCAGGCCCCTGGCCACCGCGGCCCCACCGGGCGGCGATGGCGGGCGCCCGGAGGGCAATGCGGTAGAGACCGCAGGCAGCGATGACTTTCACGGCTTTCGCAGCTACCGCCCGGGTGATTCGCTGCGACAGGTGCACTGGAAAGCAGTGGCCAGGGGGCACTCGCTGCAGTCCAAGGTCTACGCTGCCTATGCCAGTCGTACAGCCTGGCTGGACTGGGATGCGTTCCCTGGTATTGCCACCGAGCAGCGTCTGTCCTACCTCTGTTACTGGGCGCTGGCTCTGGAAAGACGCGGCGAAGACTACGGTCTTTCCCTGCCGGGTGTCGATATCGCCCCGGCATCCGGCGAGGCCCACCAGGGCCGGATACTTGCCGCGTTGGCTCTGTATCAGCACGGTGCAGCAGCCTCGTGAAGCGTGACCCCGCCGCCGGCACCCTCATACCCCGCAACGCGCTGGTGTGGATCATCATCAGCCAGTTTGCCCTGCTGGCACCCCACCTCCTGCGTCTGCCGCTCTGGCTGGTGCTGGTGTATCTCGGAACAGCTGTATGGCGTCTGCTGGTGTTTCAGGGGCGAGCCTCCTTTCCCGGCCGTCTGGTGCGGGCCTCGCTCGCATTGGGAGGCTGTGTCGCTGTTTTCCTGAGTTACGGCAACCTGCTGGGGCTCGAGCCCACTGTGGCGCTGCTGCTGATAGCCTTCGCCTTCAAGCTGCTGGAACTGGTGAAACCCAAGGACGCCTACGTGCTGCTGTTCCTTGGCTATTTTATCTGCGTGATCGGCTTCCTGTTCAGTCAGGACATCCTGTTCGTACTGTATTCCCTGTTCACCCTGGTGTTGGTAACTACCGGTCTGGTGGCGCTACACCGTCCCCGCGAAGACCGCTTCCGACTGGGCAGCCTGCGTTTGCCCGCGCTGATGCTGGCGCAGGCGTTCCCCCTGATGCTGGTACTGTTCTTTCTGTTTCCACGTATTGGGCCACTGTGGACGGTGCCGGTGAAGAGTCACGCTGCGAAGACGGGCGTCAGCGACTTTATGCGGCCCGGGGATATCTCCGAGCTCAGCCAGTCCGATGACGTGGCCTTCCGTGTGCAGTTCGACGGCGACATTCCTCCTAAGTCCGAGCTCTACTGGCGGGGACTGGTATTCAGCGTGTTGGAAGAGGGTGCCTGGCGGAGCCTGCGCTATAACGAACTCCCGGGGCTTGAACTGCGCCCGCCGCCGGTGGAGCCCGAGGGCGAACCGCTGGAGTATACCGTTCTCATGCTGCCCACCCAGCAAAACTGGCTGTACAGTTTGCGCTACGCGCAGCCGGCGCAGCGAGGTATCCTCAGCACTGCCGATTACCGCCTCTATTCCCCCGTGGAAATTGAAGAACAATTGCAGTACCGGGTGCGCAGTTGGCCTCTCACCGCACTGGATCCTGAGCTGTCGGACTGGCGGCGCGAGACCGAGTTAACGCTTCCGGAACAGGACAATCCGGCCACCCGCGAGTTGGCACAGCGCCTTCGCAGTGAGGCGGCTGACGCCTCTGCCTACGTCGATTCTGTGCTGCAGCATTTCCGTGATCAGCCCTTTGTTTATACGCTGCAGCCACCTCTGCTCACTGCAGAGAACAGTATGGATCAGTTCCTCCTGCAGACCCGGCGCGGATTCTGCGAGCACTATGCGTACGCCTTTGTGGTCATGATGCGGGCGGCGGGTGTGCCGGCGCGTGTTGTCGCCGGCTACCAGGGAGGTGAGATCAATCCCGTGAATCGTACGGTCATCGTCCACCAGTTCGATGCACATGCCTGGGCAGAGGTCTGGCTGGAAGGGCGGGGTTGGGTGCGTATCGACCCCACGGCGGCGGTGTCGCCCGACCGCATTGAACTGGGGCTTGAGGAAGCGGTAGCGGCGGAGGGCAGTTTTCTTGCCAACTCACCGCTGTCCCCCCTGCGCTACCGGGGTGTCAACTGGGTCAACATGCTGCGCCTGCGCTACGACGCGCTGACCTACCGATGGCAGAGCTGGGTCACCGGCTTCGACGGCGAGGAGCAGTACCGCCTGCTGCAGGATCTGTTCGGAAGCATACGCGCCCCGGTGTTTGCCGGCGCGATTCTGCTCAGTGGTTTGGTCGTGTTAATACCGGTCGGCTGGTTGCTGCTGCAGCATCGCCGGCCTCGGCCCCTGCCACCAGAGCAGCGGCTGTTTCTGGAGTTCTGCGAGCAGATGCGTCGTCAGGGTATCACGCGAACAACGGGTGAAGCGCCGGGCAGCTTCGGTCGGCGTGTAGCGCGGGAAGCCCCAAAGCTGGCGGGCTGGGCAATGGAGTTGACCGAAGCCTTCGAACAACTCGCGTACGGGGGCAAATCGCGGGATGCCGCCGCCTATCGCCAGCAGCTTGCCGGGCTGCGGCAGCGACTGCGGCGCGTCCCTCAGTCGGGAAGCGAACGCTGAGGGCTCTTGCTGTAGGGGCCGCGTACACTCCGGAAGCGACGCAGTACGTCGGGGGCGGCACAGCCTGGCAGCGCACTCTCCCGTGAATAGAGCAGCCAGTGCTGGCGGTGGGCATAACCGACTGCCTCGGCCAGGGCCGGATCGAAGCACTCTATCTCGCTGCGTTCCGGTGCCATGACGTACCGGTCCTCACGTTCGTTTATCCACTGCCAGGCGTTGCGATACTGCGTTGCGTCCGTGCTGAAATAACCGAAGTGCACGAGTGGTATCGGTGAGAACAGCAGATAGTGCTCCTTGGAGTCGATGATTGCGAGTTCTCCTCCGTTGGCCATGCCGACCGCCGACTGCATGAGGGATGCCGGAGTGCGCAGTGGCTCCAGAAGCGGATTGACAGCCAGCGACTGGGTGAGGACCAGTGTAGTCACCGTGGCTCCGTAGGCGATCCAGGGCGAATACCGGCGCGTGAACCACTGTGAGCCCGCCAGGATGGCGCACGCGCAGGCCGCGATCACACCCACCCGCGTAGCGGTCTGTTCTGGCTGCGCCAGTACCTGTAGATGACGCATCAGGGCAGGGTGATGCATGATTGCCAGTATCGCAACGATCCCCGAGAGAACTGTCACGCCGACCACCAGCAGGCGCAGTACGGTCCGCCCTGCCAGGGAGAGTGGATGCACGCGCCAGACAGCGCTCAAGGCCAGGCAGAAGATGGGCAGAGCCGGCAGCACGTAAACGCCCCGTTTACCGGCGCTCAGGCTGAAAAAAGTCACTACCACCGCCACCCACAGGAACAGCAGCAGTATGCGCTTGTCCTGCATGCTGCGCTGTATGACGGCTGGAAGTCCTGTCAGCAACAACAGCGAGCCGGGCGCCCAGAACAGCGGAATCACGTTCAACCAGAGATAGTACCAGGGCTTGATATGGCCCCAGGGATTTGTGTAGCGCTCCCCGGTTTGCTTGAACAGAATATTGTTGCGGTAGGCAGTGAGTTCGGGGTCGGGGTGTAGGGCGACCTGCCACAGCATCGGTCCCAGCCACAGCGCCACGGCGGCCAGGAGCACGAGTGGCCCGAACCAGGTGCGGCGTGTCCACGTGGTTTTTCCGGTGCCGTTGACGTAGTGCAAGGCACCCAGTAACGGCAGGAGCAATAACGGGAGAAAGCCAACGCCCTTGGTAATGATGCCCAGCCCCATGAAAAACCACGCGGCAAAGTACCAGCGCCAGGCAGGCCCGCAAAGGAAATGGCGCAGCAGACCGTAGCAGGCGAGAGTTGTAAAGCAGGTCAGCAGGGCGTCTATCTGCGCAAACTTTGCCTGGATAAGAAACTGTGGCGTAAACAGTAACAGCAGTGCAGCATTGCGCCCCACATCGCCGTCCCAGAGGCGACGCCCGATATCGAATACGGCCGCCAGTGTTATCAGGCTGGCGATCGCACTGGGCAGCAGCATGGCGATGTTCAGGTTGCCCGTCAGTTTGAGGCCGGTGGCGATCGCCCACATGAACAGGGGGGGCTTGTCCGGGTAGAGCTCACCGCCACGCGCCGGAAACAGCCACTGTCCAGTGTGCAGCATCTCATGCGCAATGTAGGCAAAGCGGGGTTCATCGGGGGGCCAGGGGCTGCGGAGCCCCATTCCTGCAAACAGCAGGATAGCCGCCAGAGCCAACACCGCAGCGAGCATAAGTGTCGGCAAGGATACCCTCGGTGTGCGCTGGCGCAGCGTCGTGGATATCACAGAGTGGCTACACCCGTTGCCGGGAGTTCGGGATGGGTCTTGAGCAGGTATGCCCCGAGTGCCGAAGCCAGTGCCAGCAGCAGACCACCCAAGACAAGTTGCTGCCACTGTGCCAGCGCTATCCCGCTGCCCACCAGCGCGAATATCACCGTCTGGGGCAGGTAGCCCAAAAGGCTGCCGGTGAGAAACTTTCCGTAGTGGATGCCCATGGCCCCGGCGAGAAGGTTGGTCAGAAAATTATTGCCTACGGGCGCAAGCCTGACGACAAGGGTCTTGCGGAAGGTGGCGATGGACAGCCACTGCGAGAGACGCTTGCCACGAACACCGAGACGGCGCTGCAGTGCGGGCTGAAACAGGAACAGCGCCGCACCGTAGGTCAGGGAAAGCGCCGCGATGCTGCACAGCAGGGCGAATAGCGTTCCCGGCACCACGCCCAGCGCATAGCCAGCCATGGCAGCAATCACCTGCCGTGGCGCTCCCAGTGCCATCAGCAGAGAGGACAGGGCGCAGGCAAACGCATAGCCCGCAAGGCCCCCTTCCTGTAGCGCCGTTTGCAGGCTGTTTCCTGAGCCCGTCACAGGAAACCCCGTGTGGCTGCCGGCCACTGCCAGGGCGAGCAGCAAGGCTCCGGCGAGTGTCATGCGGATCGCTGCCCTCATGAGCTACGGAGTGTTTCGGTCCAGGCGACCATGGGTTGTCGCGTCCGGCGGTTGAGCCAGAATACGCCGAGTGTGTCGATCAACCCCACCCAGGCTCGATTCCAGGCGGTGTACTTGGATGTGCCTCCAAGGCGTGGTCTGTGATTGACGGGGATGTTCACAATCACGCCCCCCATGCGCTTTACGAGCGCAGGCATAAATCGGTGCATGTGATCGAAATACGGCAGTTCCAGCCACGTGTCGCGGGGCAGCATTTTCAGCCCGCAGCCCGTATCAGCACACTCGTCCCGCAGGATTCTTTGCCTGAAGCCATTCGCCAGGCGGGACTGCAAACGTCGCCAAAGTGTGTCCTGCCGCTTCTGTCGGGCCCCAACGACAATCCAGTGGATGCTTTGCTGCGCTTGCGCTGCTGCCAGTAGCCGCGGGATGTCTGCAGGATCGTTTTGCCCGTCGGCGTCCAGCGTCACAAGGATATCACCGCTGGCATACCGGGCTGCGGTATGTAGCGCGGTGCTCTGGCCGCAGCCGGACCTGTGCCGGACTACCGTGAGTCGGCCCGTCATGCAGGACCCGGCAGCAAGTGCGGCATCGGCTGTGCCGTCGGTGCTGCCATCGTCGACCAGAATGACTTCGTAGTTCTGTGTTGCCAGCGCGGTGTCGATTTCCCGCAGCAGACGGGCGATGTTGTCCGCTTCATCCCTGGCAGGCAAAAGCACTGAAAGGGCAGTCATGTTCGTTGTCCCGGTGGCCTGTGATGCCCCTATTAGATCAGGGGTGGATTAAGACAACATTAAGCGATGGGGCAACGCTTTGGCGGGTGATTCGCCCGGCCGCTTTTCGGGGTAGGGTAAGGTTACAGCAGGGCACCGTAATCCGCCTGTAGCTGGTCAAAGTTGAGCGAGGCGATGAAGCGGGAAAAGCTCATCCAGGTGGCGAGCCCGGTCAGGTCCGCGAAGTGCGGGGGCAGGAAGCGCGGCCCGACGACGACGCCCTCATCGATAAGCAGGTGCCAGTCTTTGATATCTTCCAGCAGGATTTTTCCACAAAACAGCACCGGGAGGGTATCCAGCTTCCCGGTGCTCATGGCCAGGCGCAGAAAGTTGTAGGTCTGCACGAAGCCACGCATGTAGGCCAGGTCCTTGGTGTAGGGCCGACCCTCCGGCGTGCTGCCACGGAACACGCGCACCGCGATGCTGTAGCTGTCGTCGGCGCTCATGTTGTGATCCTGCAGGTAGTTGAAGACCTCGAGAAAGTTTGCGCCGTTCTCCGCCAGTGTCACGGCCCTTACCCGGTTTATCAGCCGGTATAGTCGCGATGGGCTGGAGCGCAGGGTGAGTATCTCGGTCAACACCGCCAGGCCTTCCTGGGTCGTGGTGGATGAGGGTGTGCCCTTGCTCAGGAAGGTGCAGGCAGGCTGTGCCGTGCCGTTCAGCGTGGTGCCGAGGTGCACCCATCCTTCGTGAACCTCCAGCACATCGATATCCAGTGCATTGAACATCGCGTCGCTGCGTATTTTGAGATAGTCGGAGCCCGCGGCTGCATCAGCGGTCATCTGGTCGTTGAGCAGCACCCGGATGCCGGCGTCAGGGAATGCCTGCAGCAGGCGTTCGTTGAGCATCGCCACGGCGTCCACAGCG
Organism: Halieaceae bacterium UBA5085; assembly: GCA_002414665.1. Taxonomy (GTDB): domain Bacteria; phylum Pseudomonadota; class Gammaproteobacteria; order Pseudomonadales; family Halieaceae; genus Haliea. The sequence goes on along the minus strand of DIAF01000006.1, from coordinate 21,954 downwards.
GGTATGGTTTTTGGAGCCTCCTGCATGGACGTATTTTGCAGAAGGTTGATGAGGGTGGCCTCCATCGCGGTACCGAGGTCGGCCAGCGTGGGATCACCGGCGTGAAAAACATCCGAGGAGGAGCCGTAAAGGTCCTCGGATATCTGGCCGAACTCAGGTTGTCCACGAACTTCGAGTAGTTGTACTACGGTGCGGTACTCGCGGCACATACGGCGCATGATCTGCGCCAGGGGATTGAGCTGTCCGAGCTTGCGCGCGATGTCGCGTTCAATCTCCTGAAATTCCGCGCGTTTGGCGCCTGGTTCAAAATCCAGGGGATTGTGCTGTTGGTAGAATGCGGCATCGATTCGCGGCAGTTCCCGACAGCCACTGGCGAAGAACTCGCGGCGTACCGCCGCGTTCCATTTGATGGCGTCCAGAATGCGTATGGGGCGTTGCGCCTCGACAATGCGGTCCGAGAGTGTTCTGACCAGCGCCAGGTATTGGGGGTCAGCGCTCATTGCTGCCTTTCTCGGCGGGCCCGACAGCCACCACTGCCCGCAGTCGACTACCACCGAAGCGGCTCATGGCAGCGAACTCTTCGCGTGCTATGGGCAGGTACTGGCAGTCCAGTGGCGCCTTGTTGTCGTCCCGGCTCGCCCGGGGTGTCCCAAGGTCGTCCAGTTCCGGGTCATGGACGTAGAAGCAGGCTTCGTCGTAGCCGGACAGCACCACCCAGTGCGGCGCCTTTTTGCTGTCGAGGCGGTATGTGGAGATCAGAATCAGGATATTGGCACCGGCATTGAACATGTCCAGCAGACGTTCCTGCTCAAGATCCTGGTAATGCACGGTGATGCCGCGTGTCGCACACTGGCTGACGAAACTGTCGTGCACCAGACTCATTACCCGTTTTTTGTTTTCGTCGCGCACACCCTCGACAAACAGCGGTCCTGGCGTGTTGACCCATACCTCGCTATGGAACCCCCGCGCATTGGCAGCCAGCGCGAGTCCCAGCGGGTGGCAGCCACCGTGGCCGGAGGTCATGAAGATGGTGGTGGCCTCGCGCCATATTTCGATCTCTTCCAGGGGCGAGGGCTGGTAGGTGCGATCCAGCCCCGCCATGGCCATCATCAGCGCAGCGGGCCCACAGGTGAACGGCGTCGTCTGCGCGATCCAGGGCAGCGTGCGGGGCGCATTCTCGGGCTGATAAGCACGCACACATTTTTCCATGCGCAGGGCATCGCTGTGATCTTCATAGTAATCGTCGTAATGCCCGAACTGCGTGTAACCGAGCTGTTCGTAGAGACGTATGGCGGCTGTGTTGCTGGCGGCGACCTCAAGTCTCAGGTAGAGCGCACCGGTGCTGCGCACCTCAACTTCTGCCTGCAGCAGCAGCTGACGCGCTACCCCCCGGCCCTGACGGTCCGGCGCGACCGCGAGCGAGTACAGGCGAGCAAGCCGGGTGCCCTGTCGCAGTATGACCAGGCAATACCCGGCCAGGCCAGAAGAATCCCTGGCGACGAGAAACACGCAGTCGGAGCGTCGCAGCCAGCGTTTGAAACTGCGCCGCGAAAGACGGTCGGTACGGAAGCAGTCGTTTTCAATCTGCAGCAGGGCGTCGAGATCGTCCGGGCGCGCCGTTTCAATCTGCAGAGGGGTCTCGCTTCTGGCGCTGGCTTGGACAGGTGGGGACATATTCGCTGATTTCCACAATTGCGCCCAATATAGTGTGTCTCGCGGTCAACTGTCACGGTCGCCTGGGTAGCAGGTTGAAAACTACCAAAACCCCGGTCTGGCCTGTTAGGCTGTCGTTCGTGGATCCGGCGGCAAATTCCCCTTGCGTTTGCTTCGCAGCGCCTTAGAATCGGCGCCGTTTTCACTACCCTTGTACCTTATGCTGTTTTTGCGCAATCGTTGCACCTGAGGAGCCCACGCCTCCGAGTGCACCCCGACAGGAGTCCAGGAGGACCATGACCGATTCAGCACAGCCCGAGCAGGACTGGAGTGCCGCCGATAGCGCGGAGCTCTACGGCATCAACGCCTGGGGCGCCGGCTACTACAGTATTTCCGACAGTGGCGAAGCGCAGGTCACGGTCAATACCGGTGACGCAGACACCACCGTTTCGCTGATGGATATCGTAGCGGGAATGCGCGCGCGCAACCTCGAAATGCCGGCGGTTCTGCGTATCAGGAACGTGCTGGATCACCGTATCAAGGTACTCAATGAGGCGTTTGCCGATGCCATCGCCAGCGGTGGCTACAACAACGTCTATCGCGGTGTATTCCCGATCAAGGTCAATCAGCAGTGCCATGTCATCGAAGAGATTGCCAATTACGGCAGTCGCTATCATCACGGCTTCGAGGCGGGCAGCAAGGCGGAGCTGACCATCGCCCTGAGCCAGCTGCGCGACACCGAAAGCCTGGTCGTGTGCAACGGCTACAAGGACTCCGAGTTTATCGATCTCGGGCTTTACGCACGTCGCATGGGCTATCCCTGCTTCTTTGTCCTCGAGTCCCTGAGTGAGCTGCGCATGATCATCGAGCGCAGCCGCGTGCTTGGCGTTGAGCCACTGATCGGCGTGCGCATGAAGAGTTCAGTCAAGGTCGATGGACACTGGAGCCAGGATAGCGGCGACCGCTCTATTTTCGGTCTGTCGACGGCTGCGCTGATTGCTGTTGTCGATGAGCTTCGCGCTGCGGACATGCTGCACTGCCTGCAGATGCTGCACTGCCACCTCGGCTCCCAGGTGCCGAACATCCGCAATGTGCGCAACGGCGTCCTCGAGGCCTGCCGGTACTATGCGGGGCTGGTGGAGGAGGGTGCAGCCATGGGCTACCTCGACCTGGGCGGCGGTCTCGCCGTGGACTATGAAGGCGCCCGCACCAACAGCACCCACAGCATGAACTACCAGCTGGAAGAGTACTGCGTGAATATTGTGGAGAGTATCCGCGAGACCTTCGATCCTCTGGAAATTCCCCACCCCGTCATTATTTCCGAGTCGGGGCGTGCCACTGTCGCCTACTCTTCGCTGCTGCTGTTCAATGTGCTGGATGTGCGCAGCTGTGAGCCGATGGACTTGCCTGTCAATATCGCCGCTGACTGCGTCGAGCCGCTCAAACACATTCAGGAAGTGTTACGGGTAGTGAGCGATGTGAATTTCCAGGAGTGCTATAACGACGCCTTGTTCTACCGTGACGAAGTGCGCGACATGTTCAATCACGGTCAGGCCAGCCTGCGTGAGCGCGCCATGGCAGAAGATATCTGTCTGGCCGTATTGCAACGCATCGCGCAGATTCTGCCGGGCGTGGCCCGCGTGCCACCCGAGCTGGAGAACCTGAGTGAAGTACTGTCGGATATCTACTACGGCAACTTCAGCCTGTTTCAGTCCCTGCCGGACATATGGGCTATCGATCAGCTGTTCCCGATCATGCCGCTGCATCGTCTGCAGGAGTCACCCAGCCGTGAAGCCATGCTCGCCGACCTGACCTGTGATTGCGACGGCAAAATCGATAACTTCTCGTTGCCCGCAGGCACGTCCAAAACCCTGCCGCTGCATCCGCTGCGCGAGGACGAGGATTACATTCTGGGAGTATTCCTGGTGGGCGCCTATCAGGAGACGCTTGGCGATCTGCACAATCTGTTTGGTGATACGAACGTGGTGAATGTGACCATCAACCCTGATGGCAGTTTTGACTTTGCCCGCGAGTTCCACGGTGACAGTATTTCCGACGTGCTGAGCTATGTAGAGTACGAGCCCAAGCATATGCAGGAACAGTTCCGTCAGGTCGCGGAAAGCGCGGTGCGCAGCGGGCGCATCTCGGTGGCGGAGCGCCAGGAGATTCTGCGTGCGTTCCGGGAAAGCCTGCAGGGCTATACGTATTTCGAGCATCACTGAACCCGTCAGTCATACAGGAGCACGGTTATGTCCAAAGTCATTATCATCGGAGCAGGGGGCGTTGGCGCGGTTGTCGCCCACAAATGTGCCCAGTTGCCTACCGTCTTCACCGATATCCTGCTTGCCAGCCGCACCGAAGCCAAGTGCAAGGCGATTGCAGCCCAGATCGAACGCCCGATTCGCACTGCTCAGGTTGATGCCGACAATGTGGCCGAACTGACTGCGCTCTTGCAGCGCGAGCAACCCGAGTTGGTGATCAACGTTGCGTTGCCCTATCAGGATCTCAGCATTATGGATGCCTGCCTGGCCGCAGGTGTTCACTACCTCGACACGGCCAATTACGAGCCACCGGATACGGCAAAGTTCGAGTATCACTGGCAGTGGGCCTACCAGGACCGGTTTCGCGATGCCGGCCTGACCGCCATTCTGGGCAGCGGTTTTGACCCGGGTGCAACCAATATCTTTACTGCCTATCTGGCGAAGCATTATTTCGATGAGATTCACGAGCTGGACATTATCGATGTCAATGGGGGCGATCACGGCTACCCGTTTGCCACCAACTTCAATCCGGAAATCAATATCCGCGAAGTTAGTGCAGAGTGTCGCCACTGGGAAAACGGTGCGTTTGTCACTACACCGCCGATGTCCAAGCAGGCCCGCTTCGAGTGTCCGGAGGGCGTTGGCAGCTTCAATATCTACCGTATGTACCATGAAGAGCTGGAGTCTCTGAGCAAACACTTCCCCGGGCTGAAGCGCGCCCAGTTCTGGATGAGCTTCTCGGAGAACTACCTGAAACATCTGGAAGTGCTGGGAAATGTCGGGATGACGGGTATACAGCCCGTCGAGTTCCAGGGGCAGCAGATTGTCCCGATCCAGTTTCTGGCATCGCTGTTGCCCGACCCGTCGACCCTGGGGCCGCGCACCAAGGGCAAGACCTGCATCGGCTGCATCGTGCGGGGCACGAAGGATGGCAAGGAGCGTGTCATGTACCTGTACAACATCTGCGACCACGAAGCCTGCTATCGTGAGGTCCAGTCCCAGGCTATTTCATACACTACGGGTGTGCCTGCGGTGATCGGTGCAAAGATGATTCTCGAGGGCCACTGGCGTGAACCGGGCGTCTGGAATGTCGAACAGCGCGACCCGGACCCGTTCATGTCGGACATGAACCTCTACGGTCTCCCGTGGCAAGTAGTGGAGCTGGATCCGGGTTTTCGACTGGATGTCGTGGCCGGTCGGGATCTGTAACGTGCAGATTCTGCAATTCACCGATTTCAGCAAGCTGGATCTCGCACGGCTCCCGTCCCCCTGCTACGTGATTGATGAGGTGGCCATTGAACGCAATCTCGCTATCCTCAAGCATGTGGCTGATGCCAGTGGCGCCAAGGTGCTGGCAGCGTTGAAGGCCTTTTCCTGCTGGCGACTGGGGGAGCTCACAGCACGCTATCTCAGCGGCAGCTGCGCCAGTGGCCTGCACGAGGCGCGCCTGGGTCATGAACATTACGGCGGTGAAGTCCATGTGTTTGGCGCGGGGTACCACGAGGCGGATTTGCGCCATATCCTGGATATCGCCCACCACGTGGTGTTCAACAGCTGCGCCCAGTGGCTGCGCTTCAGGCCCCTGTGCCTTGAGGCGCAGCGGCGTCGGCCCGCGCTGCGCTTCGGGCTGCGTATCAACCCCGAGCATTCCGAAGGTGACGTGCCGATCTACGACCCCTGTGCACCGGGTTCACGCTTGGGCATTCTGCGCTCGCAGTTGGACGTCGACAGCCTGGAGGGCATCAGCGGCCTGCATTTTCACACCCTCTGTGAGCACGATTTCCCACCGCTTGCGCGTACCCTGAAGGCTGTTGAGGCCCGCTTCGGCGACCTGTTGCCGCGCATGGACTGGGTCAATTTCGGCGGTGGCCACCACATCACTCGCCCCGACTATCAGGTGGACGATCTCATTCGCTGTATTCGCGATTTTGCCGCGCGGCATCAGGTACAGGTGTATCTCGAGCCCGGTGAGGCGGTCGCAATCGGCAGTGGCGTGCTGGTGAGTGAGGTACTGGACCTGACCTGGAACGCCCTCGATCAGGCGATTCTGGACTGCTCGGCGACCTGTCACATGCCGGACACACTGGAAATGCCCTATCGGGCTGAGGTCATGGGTGCGGATGCGCCGGGCATTCTGCCCCATACCTACCGTCTGGGTGGCCTGACCTGCCTTGCCGGAGACGTGATCGGCGACTACAGCTTCCCGGCACCCCTGCAGGTAGGGCAGCGTGTGGTGTTCAAGGATATGGCCCACTACACGATGGTCAAGACCTCAACCTTCAACGGTACCCGCTTGCCTGCCATTGCCCTCTGGAACTCGTCAACGAACGCGCTGGAGATCGTGCGCCAGTTTGACTACGAGGATTTCCGACAGCGTCTATCCTGAGCTGCTGCGGCGCGGGCTTGCGTCTCCTGCCTGCGGCCATTGCACACCCCGGATTGGCCGTTACAATCAAGAACCAGTCGATCGCCCCCGGAGCGTGCTTGCATGCAACGTCGAATGCTGAGTTCTTGTAGTACAAGCGTCCCCAGACGGTACTGGTCGCCCCTGGCGCTGTGCACTCTGCTGTTGTCGCTGGCCGGCTGTGCGAGCCTGCCGGCGCTGGACAGCTACGCCAAACCGGTGAGCCACACGATTACGGATACCGGCGATACAAAGCTGGCGCGACTGTCTGCCCAGTGGCAGAGTCCGGACAGCGATGGGCATTCCGGATTTATTCCCCTCGCCGAGGGTATGCGTGCTTTCGTTGCGCGCGTGGGGCTCATTCGGGCCGCCGAGCGCAGCCTCGATGTGCAGTACTACATCTGGCACGACGATACCAGCGGTCAACTGCTGGCCGGAGAATTGTTACGGGCCGCTGATCGCGGTGTGCGCGTCAGGTTGCTGCTGGATGACCTGGATACTGCCGGCAAGGACACCTTTCTCAGCCAGTTCGACACCCATCCGAATATCGAGGTCCGGGTGTACAACCCGTTTGCCTACCGCGGCAACCGGGGTCTGGGTTTCGCCTCGGACCTGTCCCGCCTGAATCACCGCATGCACAACAAGTCCCTCACAGCCGACAACCTGCTTACCGTGGTGGGTGGGCGCAATATCGGCAACGAGTATTTCAACGCACAGGCGCACACGGCCTTTTCCGATTTCGATGTGCTTGCGATAGGGCCTGTTGTGGGCGCGGTGTCAGCCATGTTCGACCAGTACTGGAACAGTGATGTCGTTTACCCCATGGCGGCATTTGCGCGGGACGACGATATCGACGCCGAGCGGCTCCCGGTCGCGCGTCAGGCCTTCGAAGCCGTGGCTCGCACGGCGATGGGCTCTGACTACGTCAGCGCCATTCAGGCATCGCCCTGGTTGGAGCAGTTGCGGCTGGATCAGCTGCAATTCGTCTGGGGTGAGGCCACGGTAATCTTCGACGATCCGAACAAGCCCGTGCATGGCGAGGTGGATGCGGAGACCCACCTCGCGCCCCAACTGGTTCCGATGCTGCAGGGGGCGACCAGGGAAGTGCTCATCGTCTCGCCGTATTTCGTGCCTGGCGATGCTCTGGTCGACTTTCTGGCAGATCTGGAACAGCGTGGTATCAACGTACGCATCCTGACCAACTCCCTGGCAGCAAACGATGTCGGGCTGGTCCACGCTGGCTATATGCGCTATCGCAAAGCCTTGCTGGAGGCCGGGGTCGCGCTGTTCGAGTTCAAGCCAGAGCCCGGAGAGCAGGAACGGAACAAAGGCTGGACCGGGTCCTCGGCCGCCAGCCTGCACGCCAAGACGCTGGGAGCCGACGCTGAACACCTGTTTGTGGGGTCCTTCAATCTGGACCCGAGATCGGTTGCGCTGAATACCGAAATGGGGATCATCATTGATAACGCGGCGCTGGCGGCGCAAATGCGTGAGGCCTTCGAGCATGTGGTGGCGCAAAACGCCTATACAGTAGTGCTCGGCGGTGACGGGGATCTGCGCTGGCTTGACCCGGCGATGCCCGGTAGCGAACCTATGGCGCATGAGCCGAAGACCAGTTGGTGGCAGCGCTTCGTGGTGGGCGCGCTGTCGCTGATTGTGCCGGAGAGTATGCTCTAGCTGGCCTGTGCCTCACGACGCCGGAACAGTGGTAGTGGCTGGTCAATACTGGCCTGGTACTGCTCGGAGAACACCCGCGACTGCCGCAGATACTCCTCTATGCGTGAGTCATCGGTTGGCTGGAAGGCGTCAAAACCACAGCGGCGCAGATAATGCACCTGATCGGGCATAAAGTGGCCCGTAGCGCGCAATTCTCCCCGATAGCCGCGTTCCCGCAGGTCACGCGCGTAGGAAAACCCGCGGCCATCGGTCAGTACCGGAAAGTCCACCGCAATGATATCCAGTGTGTCCAGCGCGCCGGCCAGCTCCGCGACAACGTCCCCGGGTTGCAGCTGCACGGTGCGCAGTGTGCCCGCTGCAGCTGCCCGCCACTGGGGCAGGGTAGGGAAGTGGTGTTGCGTCACCTGATCTGACGCTGCATCCGCCGGCAGCCAGTCGTCGCTGCAGATGGTGTCCTGCTTAATCAGCTTTGGCATACACGCGCTCCTTGAATGGCTCAATCCCGACCCGGTTATAGGTCTGCAGGAAGGTCTCGTCGCCCTGCCGCAGGCTGACGAAGGTGGCAAGCAGATTTTCCACCACATCGGGGATGGCATCCTGACTGAAGGACGGGCCGAGAATCTTGCCGATTGCTGCATCCTTGGACTGGCTGCCGCCCAGGCTGACCTGATAGAACTCGGCGCCTTTTTTGTCGACGCCCAGGATACCGATGTGGCCGATGTGGTGATGGCCGCAGGCATTCATACAGCCGCTGATGTTCAATTCCAGCGGACCCAGGTCGTACAGGTAGTCGAGATCTTCGAAGCGCGCCTGAATTGCCTCCGCTATCGGAATGGACTTGGCGTTGGCCAGGGAGCAGTAGTCTCCCCCGGGGCAGCAGATGAGATCTGTCAGGTAACCGATATTGGCGGTCGCCAAACCGGCCCTCTGCAGACGCTGCCAGAGACTGTAGAGAGCGTTTTCCTCGACGTCAGCCAGCACCATGTTCTGTTGATGAGTGGTGCGCAGCTCGCCAAAGCTGTAACTGTCTGCAAGGTCCGCCAGCAGGTCCAGCTGACGGTCCGTGACGTCGCCCGGAGCAATGCCCGTTGCCTTCAGGGAGATGGTAACGGCGCGGTACCCGGGTACTCGGTGCTGGTGTGTATTCCGGGTCAGCCAGTTGCCGAAAATGGGGTCGGCGGCGGCGCGCGCCGCCAGTGCTTCCCGGGCGGCGTCGCCGTCGATATCCGCATAGGGTGGGCTGGTGAAGAATGACTTCGCCCGCTCGATCTCGTCATCTGTCAGCGTGCTGGGGCCGTCCTTCAGTTGCGCCCACTCGGCCTCAACGGCATCGCGGAAAGCCTCAATGCCCATGGCCTTGACGAGTATCTTGATACGGGCCTTGTATTTGTTGTCGCGTCGACCGTGCTGGTTATAGACCCGCAGGATAGCCTCCAGGTAGGTGAGCAGGTGGCGCTTTTCCAGCCATTCGCAGACCACAGAGCCGATCACCGGGGTACGTCCAAGACCTCCCCCGGCGAGCACCTTGAAACCGAGCTCTCCCGCAGCGTTGGGCAGCAGCTCGACGCCGATATCGTGGGCGTGGATCGCGGCGCGATCCTGTTCGCTGGCGCACACCGCGATCTTGAATTTGCGCGGCAGAAAGGCGAATTCCGGGTGCAGGGTTGACCATTGGCGAATGATTTCACACCAGGGGCGGGGATCCTCCCGTTCATCCGCTGCGACGCCGGCAAACTGGTCCGTGGTGGTGTTCCGGATGCAGTTACCGCTGGTCTGTATTGCGTGCATCTGCACACTGGCCAGTTCCGCCAGAATGTCGGGAACCTCCTCAAGGATTGGCCAGTTGAGCTGGATATTTTGTCGCGTGCTGACGTGAGCATAGCCCTTGTCGTAGTGGCGCGTAATGTGAGCCAGTTTGCGCACCTGGGTGCTGCTAAGCAGCCCGTAGGGCACGGCGATGCGTAGCATGGGAGCCAGGCGCTGTACGTAGAGACCGTTCTGCAGGCGCAGCGGCAGAAACTCCGCATCGCTCAATTCTCCGGCGAGGTAACGCCGGGTCTGGTCTCTGAACTGCGCCACACGCTCGTCGACAATGCGCTGGTCATATTGGTCGTAAATGTACATCGATGGGCCCTGTCACCTGCCGCCAGAATTGCGAGGCGCTACCTTACCAGAAAGTGCTGCGCCGAATTATGCTGATTTTTTATAAGATTAGAACCCGAATCCCGGGCCGGCGGGCACGGCTTCGACAGTCCCTGTGGCGGGTGTGGGTCCGTTGGAAAGGCGGGGTTTCCTGCTATAATCGCCAGCGCCAGGCCCCGGCTTGGCCGGTAACCATGACTTCTCAGGAGCGCTACCTATGTCCGGATCCACGAACCACAATGACGGGATGGCAGATGCCATCGCCGCTACTGCCATCATCAGCATCGTGGTGTTTGCACTGTACCTGTGGCTCGCTGCCATGCCGGGTTAGGCGGCTCGGCTGACGACGATCTGCACTACAGCCACCACGACAACAATAAACAGTATTGTAAATATCAGGCCGGCGGCGATAAACACGCCGATCCGGCCCTGACTGAAGTCTCTTTCCCTGTTGCGACTACTCTGTACGCCCAGGCCTGCGGCAAACACGCTACTGATCACCTGCCAGGGACGCAGGGGGGGCTTGTGTTTGCTCTCGCCCGGGGTTGCTTGCCGTGTCTCAGCCGGCTCAGACATGGTTGTCGACTCCTTATTCAGGTTTGATGTTCTTTGTATGCACAGGGTCAGTAATCCAGTACCGGTGCCAGCCACCGTTCCACCTCGTCCACGCTCATGCCCTTGCGGCGCGCCACGCTGTTGACCTGGTCGCGACCGATCTTGCCAACGGCGAAATAGCGCGCCTCAGGATGTGCAAAATAGAAACCACTGACCGCTGAGGCGGGTGACATTGCGTAGTTGTCCGACAGCGTCACACCGCAGGTTGCCGGGGCTTGCAGCAACTCAAACAGGGTTGCTTTCTCAGTGTGGTCCGGGCACGCAGGGTAGCCGGGGGCTGGCCGGATTCCACGGTAGCGCTCACGCACGAGATCCTCGTTGCTCAGGGCTTCCCCGGGAGCATAGCCCCACAGTTCGGTGCGCACCCAGCGGTGCAGGTATTCGGCAAAGGATTCAGCGAGCCGGTCGGCGAGTGATTTCAGCAGAATGCTGTTGTAATCGTCGTGCTCCGCGAGGTATTGCTCCGACAGTGCGTCGACGCCATGCCCGGTGGTAACGCAAAAAGCGCCGACATAGTCTGCTGCCGCTCCCGGGGGCGCGACGTAGTCGGCAAGGCACAGGTTTGGCTCCCCGTTAGGCTTGTCCATTTGCTGGCGCAGGTGGTGCAGGGTTGCTAGAACCTCGGTGCGGCTCTCATCGGTAAACAGGTCGATGTCATCGCTACCATTGCGATTGGCGGGCCAGAAACCGAGGGTGGCGCTGGCGGTGATCAGTTTCTCGCTGATGATCTTGTCCAGCATTGCCCTCGCATCGGCAAACAGTGAGCGAGCCTGCTCGCCGACAACCTCATCCTCAAGAATGCGGGGATATTTGCCCGCCAGCTCCCAGGAAATGAAGAACGGCGTCCAGTCAATGGTCTCGAGCAGTTTCTCCAGCGGGAAATCCTCCAGTACCCGCGTGCCCAGAAAGCTGGGGCGGGGCGGAGTGTAGTTGTCCCAGTCCAGCGCCGGGGCGCGGGCAACGGCCTCTTCGTAACCGAGCTGGCGGGTGCGGGGCTGGCGGTTGGCGACGCGCTCACGCACCTGGGCGTACTCATCCCGCCGCTCGGCGATGAATTGCTGTTTACCACGCCCCAGCAGGGCCGTGGCCACGGAGACGCTGCGGGAGGCGTCAGGCACGTAGACCACTGCGTCATTGCTGTAGCGCGGCTCGATCTTCACGGCGGTATGCGCCTTCGACGTGGTCGCGCCGCCAATCATCAATGGCACATGGAAGCCCTGGCGTTGCATCTCACTGGCCACATGCACCATCTCGTCCAGCGACGGTGTGATCAGGCCTGACAGGCCAATAATATCCACCTGCTCTTCACGGGCGACCTGGAGAATCTTCTCGCAATGCACCATCACACCAAGGTCGATCACCTCAAAGTTGTTGCACTGCAGCACCACGCCCACGATGTTCTTGCCGATGTCATGAACATCCCCTTTGACCGTAGCCATGAGAATCTTGCCGTTGGTCTGCGTTGCCTCGGTCTTCTCCGCCTCGATGTAGGGTTGCAGGTAAGCCACGGCCTGTTTCATGACACGGGCGCTCTTGACCACCTGCGGGAGAAACATCTTGCCGTCGCCGAAGAGGTCGCCGACCACGTTCATGCCGTCCATCAACGGGCCTTCAATCACCTCGATCGGCCGGTCGAAAGCGTGCCGCGCTTCCTCGGCGTCCTCTACGATCCAGGTATTGATACCTTTGACCAGTGCGTGCTCAATGCGTTTCGCTACCGGAGCGTCTCGCCAGGTGAGGTCTTCGACACGCGCACTGCCACTGCCGCTGTCACGGTAGATCTCGGCGAGTTCCAGCAGTCGCTCTGTCGCGTTTTCGTGGCGATTTAAAATGACGTCCTCAACGGCGTTGCGAAGCTCGGCGGGCAACTCGTCGTACACGGCAAGTTGCCCCGCATTGACAATACCCATGTTCATTCCGGCGCGGATGGCGTGGTAGAGGAACACCGAGTGAATGGCTTCGCGCACCATGTTGTTGCCGCGGAATGAGAAGGACACGTTGGACACGCCACCGGAAATCAATGCTCCGGGCAGGTGTTCGTGGATATAGCGTGTGGCTTCGATAAACTCCACGGCATAGTTGTTGTGCTCTTCGATACCGGTGGCGACCGCAAAGATATTCGGATCGAAAATGATATCGTTGGGATTGAATCCGATGCGGTCCACCAGCAAGTCCCAGGAGCGCTGGCAAATCGCCTTGCGCCGTTCAAGGCTGTCAGCCTGTCCTTCCTCATCAAAGGCCATGACCACCACGGCCGCACCGTAACGCTTGCAGAGCGTAGCCTGTTCAATGAACTCCGCCTCGCCAGCCTTCAGGCTGATGGAGTTGACGACCGGTTTGCCCTGAATGCATTTGAGCCCGGCTTCGATGACCGACCATTTGGAGGAGTCGACCATGATCGGCACGCGGGAGATGTCCGGCTCTGAGGCGACCAGGTCGAGAAAGGTCACCATGGCCTGCTCGGCATCGAGCATGCCCTCGTCCATGTTGATGTCGATAATTTGCGCGCCGTCTTCCACCTGGGTACGAGCCACGGCCAGCGCCGCTTCGTAGTCCCCGGATAAAATGAGGCGCTTGAACGCGGCGGACCCGGTTACGTTGCAGCGTTCACCCACGTTGACAAAGAGACTGGTTGCGTCGATGTTGAAGGGCTCAAGCCCGGACAGCCGGCAGGCAGGGGGCCGCTGGGGCAGCGGGCGCGGCGGCACGTCCTGCACAGCCCGCGCGATCGCCTCGATATGGTGTGGCGTGGTGCCGCAACAGCCCCCCGCCAGATTGAGAAAGCCGCGCTGGGCGAAGCCGCGAAAATCCTCGTACATATCCTCCGGCGATTCATCGTATTCGCCAAAGGCATTGGGCAGCCCGGCGTTAAGGTGGGCACTGAAGTAGCATTCGGCGACGGAGGACAACTCCTCAAGAAACGGCCGGATTTCCTTAAAGCGGCGTCCACAGTTGCTGCCGACGATGAGCGGGCGGGCGTGGGCGATGGCGTTCCAGAACGCCTCCGGGCTTTGCCCGGATAGCACACGGCCGCTGGTATCCGGGAAAGTCACGGAGATCATCAGTGGCAGGCTCTGGCCCAGATCGGCAAACACACCCTGGACGGCGAAGATGGCGGCCTTGGCATTCAGTGTGTCGAAAATCGTCTCGATCATTATCAGGTCGACACCACCCTCAATGAGGGCACGGGCGGCCTCGCTGTAGTCAGCTACCAGGTCATCAAAACGAATGTTGCGCGCGCCCGGGTTGTTGACATCCGGGGATATGGAGGCAGTGCGGGGGGTCGGCCCCAGTATGCCTGCAACAAAACGTGGCCGTGAGGGGTCGCGGGCGGTCATTTCGTCCGCAACCTGCCGCGCGATTCGTGCTCCGGCAAGATTTAACTCTGCCGCCAGTTCCGAGAGGTCGTAGTCTCCCTGCGCCACGCGGGTGCTGTTGAAGGTGTTGGTGCCAATGATGTCGGCTCCGGCCTCCAGATAGCGCTTTTGGATGCGCGCGATAATCGCGGGCTGCGTGAGACACAGCAAATCGTTATTGCCTTTCAGGTCACCCGGGTGATTGGCAAAGCGCTCGCCGCGGTAATCCGCTTCCTCCAGGCCCTCCGCCTGCAGCATAGTCCCCATCGCGCCATCCAGGATCAGGATGCGCTCGCGCAGGGCCGCAGCCAGTGGGTGGTCTGAGTGGATATCCGGAGCCATGTCTGTACCTGTTTGTCGAGACACCGGTGCAGCAGCAGCCGGCCTGTAAAAAGCGGGCAATCTTAACAGATATTGCCTCTCGGGTGGGCTGCTGGATTTACGCTCGCACTGTTCCCGAGATCTTTGCTAGAATACTTGACCAATTTACTCGGAATGGAAGAGGTTCATGGTTACCATCACGGAATCAGCGCAGGGATATCTGGCGGAGCTGCTTGCCAAGCAGGAAGACGCCCTGGGTGTCCGGGTATTCATCAATCAGCCCGGAACCCCCAAGGCGGAAACCTGCATCGCCTATTGCCGAGAAAGCGACATTGTCGAAGGCGATGAAAAGCGCGAGTTCGGCGCTATTACCGCCTGGTTCGATGCCCGCAGCCTGCCTTTCCTGGAGGATGCCCTGGTTGACTACGCCAAGGACCGCATGGGCGGCCAGCTTACGATCAAGGCACCCAATGCCAAGCTGCCGCGTGTGGATGAAAACAGCCCTCTGGAGGACAGGATCAATTACATCCTCTACAACGAGGTGAACCCGGCCCTTGCCGCCCACGGCGGGGAAGTCAGCCTGGTCGAGTTGACACCGGATCCTTACGCGATCCTCAAATTCGGTGGCGGCTGCCAGGGCTGCGGCATGGTGGACCAGACCCTCAAGGGGGGCGTGGAAAAGACGCTGCTGGAGCAACTTCCGGAACTCCGCGGGGTGCGCGATACCACCGATCACTCAGACCGCAGCAACGCCTACTATTGATCAGCGCCAGCGGGTGATCCCGCTTCAGGCGCTCGCGAGGCGCCGGGGCAGGGCTTCGCGAAGGGCGGCGTGCAGTTTGCGCAGGCAGCGCTCTGTGTCCTCCCAGCCGATGCAGCCGTCGGTTATCGAAACCCCATACTGCAAGTCCTCAAGCTTCTCCGGTATGGACTGGCTGCCCGGGTTAAGGTGACTTTCAATCATCAGCCCGACAATAGAGCGATTGCCTTCCAGAATCTGGTTGCCGACGTTTTCTACCACGAGGGGCTGTAATTCCGGCTGCTTGTTGGAATTGGCGTGGCTGCAATCCACCATGATATTCAGCGGTACGCCTGCCTTCTGCAGGGCTTCCTCGCAAAGTTTGATGTGCACCGAGTCGTAGTTGGGCCCGTTGCTGCCACCCCGCAGAACGATATGGCCGTAGCGGTTGCCGCGCGTTGTGATCACGGCCACCTCGCCGTCGCCATTAATACCGAGAAAGCGGTGCGGTTTGGAGACTGAATTCAGCGCATTGCTGGCCACTGTCAGGCCGCCGTCCGTGCCGTTCTTGAAGCCGACTGCCGAAGACAGGCCGCTGGCCATTTCCCGGTGAGTTTGTGACTCCGTGGTGCGTGCACCAATCGCCGACCAGCTGATCAGATCCTGCAGGTACTGGGGTGATATCGGGTCCAGGGCTTCGGTGGCAGTGGGCAGGCCCAGTTCCAGAATATCCAGCAGCAGCTTGCGACCTATGTGCAAACCCTCTTCAATCTTGAAAGAATCGTCCAGATAGGGGTCGTTAACCAGGCCCTTCCAGCCCACCGTGGTGCGGGGTTTCTCGAAGTACACGCGCATCACGATGTACAGCGTGTCCTGCAGCTCATCCGCCAGTGCCTTCAGGCGACCTGCGTATTCCATGGCCGCATTGACGTCGTGAATAGAGCAGGGGCCGACAACGACGAACAGTCGGTGATCCTTGCGGTCGAGAATGTTCTCGATGACTTCGCGGCTGTCGGTAACCTGCGCGCGTGCCGCGGGGCTCATCGGCAGGGCCTGCTTCAGCCTGGCAGGTGTGATCAGCACGTCCTGTGACGCGACGTTGACGTTGTAGACTTCCGTATGACTCATGACGTAGTTACCTGATGACTGGCTTCTGGCGGTCGCACGGATGCTGGCCGCTGAGGCGCTGCATTCTATAGCAGCGTCGCGGCTTTGAACAGAAAGTGCCCTGTGCGCGGTCAGGAGAGCGGGGCGATAACCTCGTCAGCATAGCGTTTGACGCCATCGATCTTCTGCGCGAGATCTTCCGTCTCTCCGTGATAGAACATCCAGGGCATGGTGAGAATGTGGGTGACCCCGGCATCTTCAAGGCGCCGGTAGCCGTCGGCGTCCCAGGCGTCGTTGGGGGTGGCCATGACCTCAAAAGGTTCATTCTCGCGCCCGTACTCCCTGCGCCATTGGCGAATACGTTCGATGCTGTCGATAATTTCGCTCGAGGGTTGCAGGTCGGTGACCCAGCCGTCCGCGAGGCGCGCGGCCCGGCGCATCGCCGGGTCGGATATACCGCCGATCCAGAACGGGATGCGCGCGCTGGGTGCGGGATTCATTTCCAGTCGATCAAAATCGTAGTACTGGCCGTGGTACTCCACCATTTCACCGGTCCAGAGCAGGCGCATGACCTCCAGCATCTCGTCGGTGCGCTTGCCGCGGGTCTTGAAATCCTGCTGCATCAACGAAAATTCGTCCGCGGACCAGCCGACACCGAAGGCCGGCGTTACCCGGTTGTCGGACACAATGGCAGCGGTGCTGATCGCCTTGGCCACAAGGAACGGGTTGCGCATCGGCAGCACGAAAATATTGGTGGTGAAGCGCAGGCGCTTGGTGATGGTGGCCAGGGCGCCGATCACTACCCAGGGGTCGGGCCAGTCGGTGAACGCGCCCCAGCGGCGACTTCCGTCCTCGGTGTAGGGGTAGGGTTGGCTGATTTCTTCCGGGTGGACCACATGGTCCGAGAAGGACATGGCCTCCCAGCCGTACTCGTCCGCCACAGGTGCGATGTGTGTGAGATGTGAAACCGTGCTGAACGATGTGGAGAGGACAAACTTCACAGCGGGACTCCCTTGGCAATCTTATGTCTCGCGTCACTCTAGCAAGATGCGGGTGCGGCTAGCAGCGGGGCCGGCGGTGGCCGGGCAACGACCCGTCGGTTGTCCAACAAATCATACCCCTCTCAGTGCTCGGCAAGGTAGACGCGGAATTTGCGGTTTTCCGCCAGAACCTGCCAGTGCCGGAATCCCGGCCGTAAAGCGGCGCGGTAATCCAGGTGCCGGTTAGCCACCATGCACAGAGCGCCACCTGGCGCCAGTGTTTGCGCCGCCTGCAGTATCAGGCGGCGTCCGACAAAGTCGTCCACAGTGTGCTGGATGTGAAAAGGCGGGTTGCACAATATGAGTTCGGGGGCCTCATCCGACCAATCCAGCAGGCCGTCGCCATGCAGGAACCTGGCCCTGTCGATGGCGGTGTTTAGCAAGCGGCCGGCATTGACCTGCGCTGACGCGATGGCCTGGGCAGATTCGTCGCAGAACCACATCGTATCCGCCAGCCCGGCCTGTAGCGCGGCCAGGCCAATGACACCGTTGCCGCAAGCCAGATCGACGGCGCGGGACACCGGGCGCAGCCGTGGCAGCTGGTCGAGAAGAAACCGCGTGCCGATATCCAGGCCGTCCCGGCTGAAGACATTGGCCGCCGAATACAGCGTTATGCCCAGCACCTCACAGGCATACCGGCCACCGGTATCCGGCGCTGCAGGCGCTGCCTGCAATCCACCCTGTGTGCGCCAGAGATGCGCCTTGAGACGGCCACGCTCGCGCGTCGTCGGGCCTATCCAGTGAGCGAGCTCCCGCTCCAGGCTTGCGGGTGTGTGCTTGTCCATGGCGGCAGCCAGAAGCAGCGAGCCAGGCTGCAGTACGCCGGCCAGGGTCGCCAACTGCTGCTCCAGCAAGGCCTTTTGCTTGGGAATGCGCAGCAGCACCAGCTGGGGGCTAGTCTGGGGTTGCTGCGTGCTCCAGAGAATCTCTGGTTGCGGTAAACTGTTGTGCGTTGCGTTCAGCGCGCTGGCGCGGGCAGACAGCGCGGAGTCGGTCCACAGGGTTGTGGCGATGCCGCAGCCTGACAGCGCGGTGCAGAGGGCACCGTGCTCATCGTTGACCACCAGCGCCGCAGCTGGCCGTGATGACAGGGCGGCCACCGCGTCCAGCAGCAGCATGTCTGCCCCAGTCCACGCGCGCAGTTGCTCATTGCGACGCGCGGGATAGCGCTGCAATGCGTAGTCGCCCAGTGCAGATTGGCAGACCGCAAGTGCACCGGGTCTCAGAGGGTCAGCCGCCCCCGACATAGAGCGTCAGTTGTTGCCCCGGAAAAATCGGTGAGCGTGCATTCAGGGAGTTCCAGGCGAGAATGTCCTCCACCCGGACCTTGAAGCGGCCGGCAATCCTGTACAGCGAGTCACCGGGCCGTACTTTGTAATCCTTCACTGTGGGCATGGTGGCGCCGGTGCGACTGGCAACGCTCAAGTTGGCGTCGTCACTGCGCGGAATCATCAGCGTTGCGCCCTCGCGGATGAAATTACTGTTCAGGTTGTTGGCTTCGCGCAACAGGTCCACCCGGGTGGAATAGAGGCGCGCGATGCGGCTCAGGGTATCGCCTCTGCGTACCCGGTAGTGGGCCCACTGTACGCGCTCATCCTTACCCAGCTTTGCCAGCTGTTGTTGAAAAGCGGCGGCCCGATCAGGCGGCAGCAGCAACTCCTTCGCCTGCGGTGCTGTCGCCCAGCGCAGGTGGCCGGGGTTGAGTGCGTGCAAGCTGGCCTTGGGTACGCCTGCCAACTGCGCTGCGCGCGCCAGCTCCAACTGACCCCCGGTAGGGACAGCCACGAATGCGGGACGGTTCTGCAGCGGCGGCAGCTCCAGCCCCCAGCGCTCGGGTTCTGCGATGAGGCTGCTCAGGGCCAGCAGGCGCGGCACATAGTTACGGGTTTCTCCCGGCAGGGGCAGGGACCAGAAGTCTGTCGGTCGCCCCCGGGCCTCGTTGCTTGCTACCGCCCGCGTGACTCGACCAACGCCACCGTTGTAGGCGGCGAGGGCATTGAGCCAGTCGCCGCCCAGTGTGGTGTGCAGATATTCAAGATAGTCCAGCGCCGCACGTGTAGAGTCACGCAGGTCCCGGCGCCCGTCGTACCACCAGTCACTGCTGACGCCAAGTGTTTTACCGGTGCTGGGTATGATCTGCCACAGGCCGACTGCCTGCTGCGACGATACCGCGAAGGGATCCAGCTGGCTTTCTACCAATGGCAGCAGGGCTATTTCCAGCGGCATGTCGCGGCGTTCCACTTCCTCTACGATATAGTGCAGATAAAGCTGCCCACGCTCGGCGAGCACGCGCTGCAGTGCCGCCGTCTGGCCCAGGTAGTAGTCTCGTGCATCGGCAACCCGGGGGTTTTCAGGAATCTGCCATTGCATGCCGTGCTGAATGCGTCCCCAGAGATCCTCCGGGTTGCTGTGGGGCAGTCGCAGGCTGCGGTTCTCGAGGCCGCGTCGCGCCGCCACTGTGGTTGCCGGTAGCGTAGCCCTGCTCGCTGACTCGGTGGGTTCATCCTGGGGCAGACTCTGGCAACCCGTTATCAGAATAAAACCAGAAATTACTAGAATTAAAGAACGTAAAACCCTGATTTTATTGTAAATATTCAAAATTCGTCTTTCCACGATCGGAGCGCGGCAAAGACCGACTCGGGTGCATCGCCCTGCCATTTTCCCTGCCGCTTGAGCGAGGCAATCAGGGCGGGTTCAGCACAGCGCAAAAACGGATTGGTGGCGCGCTCGACGGCGATTGACGAAGGTACCGTCGGCTGATTCTGCGCCCGTTGCCGGGTAACGGCACGGGTGCGTTCGGCGAGCGCGGAGTTATCCGGCTCGGCCGCGCCGGCAAAGCGCAGATTCGCCTGTGTGTACTCATGCGCGCAATACACCCGGGTATCTGCGGGCAGGGCTGCCAGCGCGCTGAGCGAGGCGTGCATGACCGGTGCGGTGCCTTCAAACATACGCCCGCAGCCACCCGCAAACAGAGTGTCCCCACAGAACAACAGCGGTGGTGACGCATCGGCGGCGGCGCCGAAGTAGGCGATATGATCCAGGGTGTGGCCCGGAACGGCCATGACCTTGAATGTCCTGCCCAGCACCTCCACAGAGTCCCCTGCGCCGACGGGGTGGGTGATGCCGGCAATGGCGGGGTTCTCCGGGCCGTAAACACGGGGCTGTGCATGCGTCAGCAGTGCGGGCAGGCCACCGACATGGTCGAAATGGTGGTGGGTGATCAGAACGGTGGTCAACTGCAGACCGCGCTGTTGCAGCACATTGATCACGGGTTCGGCGTCGCCGGGGTCAACAACGGCACAGGCGGTGCCGTCGTGCAGCAGCCAGATATAGTTGTCGTTGAAGGCCGGTATCGGTTCAATTGTCAGCATGGATGACGTTCAAAACCCCTTCAAATGCATTAACATGGCCGCT
>DIAF01000006.1:801-1019 GCA_002414665.1 Halieaceae bacterium UBA5085 | reverse complement strand
GAACTGATGCGCGAGTGTAGCGACATTTCGGCCGAACTGGAATCCTGGTATCGCAGGGATACGCACCGCCACCTGCACGCCGCGGTGAACAGCGCACTGGAACCCCTGCTGGAGACGGCTTTCGGCTATCATTTGCTGCAGATCGGTCAAACCCGGGGACAGCCGCTCTACACCGGTAGCCGCATCGGCCATTGCGCCTATCTGGCTCCTGTGGCGGG
>DIAF01000006.1:0-597 GCA_002414665.1 Halieaceae bacterium UBA5085 | reverse complement strand
GCCACGACGAGCTGCCCGTGGAGAGCGACAGTGTCGATGTCGTTATCGCACATCACTGTCTGGACTTCACCGAGCGTCCGCATGAGGTGCTGCGCGAATTGCACCGGGTGCTGACCCCCCATGGCCAGTTGCTGTTGCTCGGGTTCAACCCGCTCGCTCCCGGTTGCGGCGCGCGCCGGCTGCTGGGCCTCACGGGGCACCCGCTGTGGCAGGGCCTGTCGCCCGTGAGTGCGCCCCGACTGCTCGACTGGCTGCGCTTGCTGGGGCTGGAGACACAGTCACTAAGCTACCTGCATCCACTGCCGGTCATTGGCCAGGGACGCCTTGCCCGCTACGCTCGGCACGCCAACCAGTGGAGCCAGGCAGCAAGCCTGCCCCTTGGCGAACTGTACCTCATGCGCGCTATCAAGCAGGTGGGCGGGCGCGTTTTGCCGGTGCGCCGAGGGCGCCCCAGTGCGCGCTTGATCGGCCTGGCAGTACCCAATCCCGCCGCTGCACCTCGCGGGGACCACGCGGCATGAAGCAGGTTGATATCTTTACCGATGGCGCCTGCCGCGGGAACCCGGGGCCCGGTGGTTGGGGCGCACTGCTGCGCTT
>DIAF01000038.1:156598-173452 GCA_002414665.1 Halieaceae bacterium UBA5085 | reverse complement strand
TACATCGTGCCCTGGGGTTTTTTTATGCTGCTCTAGAATAGCGTCGCGATGTGCCCTGGGGTTTTATTGGGCTTTAGACGCGCCTTGTTCCCTCGCCAGGGCGACCCGCTTCAGCATGAACTCGACAGCGCTGCGGATTTCCTCGTCCGAGCAATTCTCGCAGAGCCCTCTCGCCGGCATGTCCCCAATACCGTCCAGGGTATTCTGGTACAGCACCTCAAGGCCCAGTGACAATCGGCCCGCCCAGTCCGCCGGGACATCAATCCTGGGGGCCCCGGGCGCGTCCGCGCTATGGCACGTGCTGCATAGCTGCCGGTACAGTGTGGAGCCATCCCTCGCCTTGGTTGCGCTATCGCCCAATCGCGGGTCGCGTCGCAGTCGCAGCAGCCGGCCACCGTTTTGTACGAGTAGCAACAGAGAGCCATCGTCAGCCACCTTGATGTCACGAAAACGCCCCTTCGCTTCGACGAGGATGCCGCGCTCGGAGCGAACCTGGCCATCGACCAGCGCCAACTTGCTTACATGAGCGCCTCTGAGCGCGCCGACCAGAAGGTGACCCTCCCACTCCGGGAACATGTCTCCGCGATAGAGGGTGACAGGCGATGCGGCGATGGAGGGCAGGTAGTAGTAAAGCGGCTGCTGCATGCCTTCATGCCGCGTTCCCAGGCCTATCTTCTCGGTGGTGTAGTTGGCGCCATAGGTGATGGTCGGCCAGCCATAGTTCAGGCCAGCTTCAATGATGTTGACCTCGTCTCCACCCATCGGGCCGTGCTCGGTCTGGAAGAGTTGCCCTGTGACGCTGTCGAATACCAGGCCTTGCGTATTGCGTACTCCGGAGGCATAGATCCTGGCGTCGACACCGGCAACGCCAACGTAGGGGTTGTCGGTGGGGGTGTCGCCGTTGTCCATCAAGCGAAGTATCTTGCCGTGCAGGGAGGTCAGGTCCTGGGCGCGGGTGTTGACAGTGCGATCGCCGATTCCGACATAGAGATAACCGGCGGCATCGAAAGCGATGGCTCCGCCCAGGTTGGCGGGGGCCCGGGTATAGGGCTCGGCGGTCAGCAGGCGCTCCACATTCTCCAGGGCCGAGCCATTGAGTCGCCCCCGGCTCAGCGCCGTCGTGTAGTGACCGGGTTCCTCCGGGCTTTCTGCGGCATGCGTGAAGTACAGCAGCCGGTTTTCGCCAAATTCGGGGTGCAGGGCAATATCCATGAGTCCAAGCTGCCCCTTGCCCGAGGGAATCGCGGGGAGCCCCGAAATTTCGGTGCGACTCCCGTCGCGGAGATCAACCCGATGCAGGGTGCCACGAATTTCCGTAACCAGTACTTCCGTGGGCGACAGGATTTCCATCGCCCAGGGATACACCAGCCCACGGGTGACGGTGTCGAGAACCGCATCGCGAACATTGACGGCGGCAAGCGATTGCAAGTCGCCATCGTAGGGCGCCGGCTGGCCGGGGCGCACCTTGCGGGGTTCAGCGGTAGCCGGCGTGCGCGGCGGGGGAGTCGCTGCGGGCTTTGCCGGCGCTGCTGTGCTTCCTGCCACGGCGGGCGTATCGCTCAGGCGCCACAGACCGGGTATCTCCGAGAGTGTGCCGCGCAATCCCAGCCAGGCACCCGCTGCAAATGCGCTGCTGATTGCGGCCGCTACCAGCACCGTCTTGATGACGGCTCCTGTAGACTTCATTGACGTTGTATCCGCTCGATTCGCCCCTGGAGGCGCAACGATAACACGTCCCGGGGGGCGTTAGCGCTCCGCCTTGAAGCCTGCCTTTTGGGCATCCCAGGTGTCGCTGGTGATACCGGCCTCGCGCAGCTTGTACTTTTGCACCTTGTTGGTCGGTGTGTAAGGCAAGGCCTCTACTTGCTCAAGGTACCGCGGTACAAAAAAGTAGGGTGCGTTTTCGTTGATAAACTGCGCCAGTTCCTCATGCAGCAGTGTCTTACCCGGTTTAAGTATGTAGTTGAGCTTCAGTTCGGTCTCGGAATCAAGAATGTCGCTGGGTACGCCAAAGGCGGCGCAGTCGGCAATTGCCGGGTGGCGTCGTGCGACCATCTCTACTTCGAAGGTGGAGATATTGCGGCCCTTGAGGCGCACAGCATCTTTCTTGCGATCGGCGAAATAATAGTAACCGTCCGCCTTTTTACGCAGCATGTCTCCCGTTTTGTACCACTCACCTGCAAAGGCATTACGGGTGGCCTCAGGGTCGTCGAAATAGCCGTTGAAGATGGCGAAGGGCTCCAGCGGACGCACCCAAAGTTCGCCGGCTTCGCCCTCGGGCACATCGTTTCCTTCGTCGTCGACCAGACGCGCATCCAGTTTGGGGGAGGGCAGGCCGCAGCTGCCCGGAGGCGGTAACGGCTGACCGGGTGAGGTGATCACCAGCTGCATGCACTCGCTCTGCCCGAGGCCCTGGGGCATCAGCTCCAGATTAAACCGCTTGCTGAAGGGGCCAGCGATATCCGGGGGTATCGGCACCGCCATCAGCTTGCGCAGGCTGTGCTGGCCATCGTCCGGCTTTTCCGCTGCGTTCCAGAGGAACATATGCATGGCACCTACGGTAAAGCTCTGCGTCGCGCCGTAGTAATCTACACGCTCCCAGAAATGACTGACTGAAAACACCGGATCCACGGCCAACGGAATGCCTACGATCAGCGCGCGCAGGATGGAGGTCACCCAGGCGGCTGAGTTGTACATCGGCAGAACGGAATAAATGACGTCACCTGGACGCGTACCGAACTGTGCATCACCGGTTTCCACGGCGTTGAACCACACGTTGTGGCTTTGCATGACGCCCTTGGAGCGGCCGGTTGTGCCGGATGTCCAGAGCACCGCACTGGTGTCGCCGTAGCTTTGGCCGGCAAGGTCTGGCTCCGCTGCGCCCTTCCGGTAAAGGCTGCCAAACGGAATAGCCGAGGGCAGTCCGGGGGCGTCCCCGAGTGCCACCAGGTGGGCGACCTCGAGATCGGCCACCACCTGCCCGACCCTGTCGGCGTGCTCGCTGTCCGTCACCAGAATGTGTGGCCGGCTGCGATTGATGGTCTCGGAAAGCCAGCTGCCTTTATAGTCGCCGTTGATCGGAATCCAGACGCCTCCCAGTTTGTTGGTGGCGAGCGCGAGAAAAATGACTTCAGGCGCGCTGCCCATGAAAAACGCGACCCGGTCGCCCTTGTCCAGTCCCAGCTCCCTGAGCCCTGCAGCGAGTTCATTGACGCGCTGATTGACCTCGGCGAAGCTGTAGCGCGCTTCGCCGAACATGATAAATGTGGCGTCGGGCTGCTGGCTGGCCTGCAGACTCAGGGCGCGGCCGAGGTGGCGGTCTTCAATGCGGTCAAATTGCACTACGTTCATGCTGGGCTCCGGAGTAGGGGTGGGTGTGCCGAGGTATGGATCACAACGTTACGCCTGAATGCGGGTTGCTGGCCAGATGGCGGCCCATGGCTGCCAACTGATGGGCCGCGCCGCCGAGGTCGAACTCGAGCTGTTTGGACCAGAGAAAGAAGCGGTGGATCGGGTACTCAATGTCGGCGCCAATGCCGCCGTGCAGGTGCTGTGCGGTATGCGCTACCCGGTGTGAGGTCTCTGCCGCCCACCAGCGAGCGGCACCCGCCTGCAGTGCGGCGTCCAGCCCTTCTTCAATGCGCCACATGGCGCTGTCAACCACACCTCTCAGGGCTTCGATATCCATATAGCCGTCTGCCGCTCGGTGGGCCACGGCCTGGAAGCCCGCCAGGGGCTTGCCGAACTGCTTGCGCTCGCTGGTATAGGCGGCGGTTCGCGCGAGGGCTTCACTGGCGACGCCGAGTTGCAGGGCGGCGGTCATCACTTCCTGGCGCTGGCGCAACGCTGCGATTTGTTCGCCGCCGCCCAGATCGATGGCTTGCGCGCGGTTGACTCGCACCAGCGCCGTGGGCCGACCGTTGCTGACCCGCTGTGCGGTCATGGACAGCTCTGCTTCATCTGCTGAGAACGCAACCAGCCTGTCGTTGGCGCAGGCAACAATGTACAGGGCCCCTTCGGCCCACGGTACAAGGCTGAGCGTGCCGTTCAGCGTGTCACCCTCGAGCTGCAGCCCCGGTGCGAGGCACAGCGTCAGGTGGGTCTCACCCGCCGCGACTGTGTCAAGACCGCGAGCGACACCGCCTTGCTCCAGAGCGTAGGCGGCCAGCAGGGTTTCCGGCAGCGGAATCTGCGCCAGCACACCTCCCTGTGCCTGTGCCACCAGGCACTGGGCTACGAAGCCCATGCCCGAGCCACCGTTGGCCTCCGAGAGGCCAAGTCCGGTAAGACCAGAGCGCGCCAGGGTGTGCCAGAGATCGCGGTCGAAGCTGTCCTGATGGCGCACGCGAGCCGCGTCATCGACCTGATCGCGAAAAATCCGTGTGGCAAGTTCCGCGATTGCGGCCTGATCTTCGCTCAATGAGAAGTCCATGCTGAGTCTCCAGTTGTGCGGCGTCCGGGCCGCTGTGTTTCCGGGATGGATGTCATCGCCTGATGGAAAGAATCTTGTCGGCGTAGTTTAAGGCGCGTCTTGGCGGGTTGCAGGCAAACAGCCCGCGATAGAACAGGGCGGCCAGCCACTCGGCAAGTTCATCTTCTGTCAGGCCGAGGGCCAGGAGCTCCGGATTGCGCTCACCGTAGCGGGCGCGCAAGACGTCCTGGCCAATTCCACTCAATGCGTGCACAACGAGGCTGACCTCGTGCTCGCTAAGGTCGCTTTCCGGGAATACGTAGGGAAACACGGCGGTGAGCAGTTTGAGCCGCCGGTTGTAGGAGGCCTGCCAGCGCGCCCGGAAAACCGGATCATCGGTACAGAACTGATCGATGCAGCGCATGATGCCGGGATGGGCCGCGTGCGCGTGCACTGCCACCCGGTAGTGTGAACGCAGACGGCTGAACCAGTCGCCTTTGCTGACGTCCCGTTCTATGTGCTCGGTAGCTTCGAAGGCTGCAATGTGGTCCTCGAGGATTTCCTCAATCAACGCATCCAGCCCACTGTAGTAGTGATGGAACAGGCCAGCGGCCACGCCGGCCTCGCCCGTAATGTCTTTCACGCGCAGCTGGTGATAGCCGACCCGGTCGAGCAGGGCGATCGCCGCGCTTTTGAGCCGTTCGCGCGCGAGCTCCCCCTTGGGGCGTCGCGGTGTAGATGACGGGCGGGTGCTCGTGGACATGATCTTCGCGCGTTCGGGAACTGAATGCGGATTATTATTGATATTGAATCCAAATTCAATAATAATCCTGCAACCATCACTGAGGTCAGGAGGCAGGTTCGTGCACATCGACTACACGGCAGAGCAGCAAGCGTTGCGCAGCGAGCTTCGGCAGTATTTCCAGTCGTTGATGACCCCCGAGCTCATCGAGGCGACACGCGGCAATGAAGGGGGCGACGCCTACAAGTCGGTGATCCGCCAGATTGGCAAGGATGGCTGGCTGGCCCTTGGCTGGCCCAAGGAGTACGGTGGCCAGGGGCGCGGTCCCATGGACCAGATGATCTTCTTCGAAGAAGCGCAATTGGCCCGCGCGCCGCTGCCGTTTGTGACCATTTCGACGGTGGCTCCGGCTATCATGGCGCACGGCTCCGAAGCGCACAAAGACTTCTTCCTGCCCAGGATAGCAGCGGGTGAACTTCACTTTGCCATTGGCTATACAGAGCCCGATGCGGGCTCGGACCTCGCGGCATTGAAAACCACCGCCGTCGCCGAGGGTGATGAATGGGTCATCAACGGGACCAAGGTCTACACCTCCAGCGCGGAGGCCGCGGACTATATCTGGCTTGCCGCGCGCAGCGACGCAAACGCTGCTCGCCCTCACGCTGGCATCAGTATCTTCATGGTCGATGCCCACCAGCCCGGCTTCAGCTTTGCCCCGATACACACCGTGGGTGGCGTCCGCACGAACATCAGTTACTACAACGACGTGCGCTGCCCCAATGACATGATCTGCGGCTCGCTCAACGGAGGTTGGAAGCTGATTACCTCGCAACTCAATCACGAACGGGTCGGTTTGGCCGCTATTGGCATTTATGCCTATGGTCTGTATCAGGACGTGCTCGCCTGGGCTCGCGAGCCAGATACCACCGGCGTCAGGCCGATCGAAGATGCCACGGTGCAGCGGCTGCTCGCCGAGTGCTACGCGAGGCTGGAGGCAATGCGACTCATGACCTGGCGCATGGCCTGGAGTATGGAGCATGGCGAGCCGGAGGTAGCCTATGCGTCAGCGATGAAGGCGTTCAGCACTGAGGGCCTGATCGAAGTCTACCGCTTGCTGATGGATGCCATGGGGCCGGCGAGTATGTTGCGTCGCGGTAGCACCGGCGCGGCATTGGCAGGCGAGTTGGAGGAAGAGTACCGGAAGTGCCAGATCAACACCTTCGGCGGGGGGGTAGTGGAACTCATGCGTGATCTGGTGGCTGCATTTGGACTGAATATGCGCGCTTACAGCCGTTGAATGGGAAAGTTTTTGTTGCTGCAAGCGTGGCATTAGGGTGGCTTTAACGTTACATTGCACCAGAGGGTAAAATAATAGACGGTAGTTAAGGTCATGGGTGCAGCCAGTAAAGGCGAGGGGCGGCGCGAGCGCAAGAAGCGTGAGACGCGGGAACGAATCCTGCTTGCGGCTCGGCGTTTATTCACGCGCCACGGCTACGAGGCGGTCACAGTCGAAGCGCTGGCTGAGGCGGCAGACATATCCAAACCGACGCTGTTCAATTACTTCCCAAGCAAGTTGGCTATCCTCCAGGCGCTGGTCCCCGGCGTCGACGAGCGTTTTTCCTCGGCCATCGAGCGGTTTCGTGCCGAAGGCGGTACGGCAGAGCAGCAGTTGGCCCGCTTCTTTGCCTACGGCGCCGAAATGACCCGCAGAACCCCTACGCTGACACGGGCGCTGTTGTTGCTCGCCCTGCGGGCCTACGACGATCCGAACTTCAGTATCGGCCAGCACCGTTGGCCGCTGTTACACGAGAGCTTTTGCACCATGCTGCGGGAGGGCCTTGCGCGAGGCGAGGTGCGGTCCGATATCAGTGTGGAGCGCATAACCCACTACATCCTCGGCATCTATGTGTACGGGCTGCTGAGCTGGCTCTCGGATCCCCAGTACAGTGTGGAAGCCGAGCTCTCGGTGGCGGCCGCGTTTCTCGGGTCCGGATTTTCCGTGCGCGCAGAGGGTGTCCCCGCCAGTAACTGATCGCCTCACGGGTCGCTGTCCCGCTGGTATTGCTATCTGCACTATCCCGTCACTTTTTGGTAATCCATCACTGTTCCGGAGGGGCTGCGCCGTGTAAAGTTGGCCCGCCGTCTAAAACGTGACCGTGGAAAGGTTTTAGTTCGTCTACAGGCAACACTTTGCCGAGATAAAAATGCCTGCACGCGCTCTGAGCAGTGCAGTGATAAGTGTTCTATCCGCATGAGAGGATCCCCCATGAAGAAGTTCAGATTTGCCCCGCGTCCGCTGGCTCTGGCCCTGTCATCGATTGCCGTCGGTATGAGCATGGCATCGCAGGCCCAGGTAACCGCGCTGGAAGAAGTTATCGTGACAGCGCAAAAACGCGCAGAAAGCACACAGGAAACACCAATCTCCATCACTGCGCTGACAACTGGCGCGCTTGAGCAGCGTGGCATCGAGAATATTGAGGGTCTGATTGGACAGGTCCCGGGTTTGAGTGGCTTCAACGCACCCGGGTCGCGTGGTGCAAGCAGCATTTCGATTCGTGGTTTTGCCGGTGGTAGCCCCGCCAATTTGTCGCTGGACCCCGCGGTTGCGATCTATCTCGATGGCGTGTACGTCGGAAAAATGCAGGGCTCAGCGATGGATGTTGCAGAGCTGGAGCGTGTGGAAGTCCTGCGTGGCCCACAAGGCACGCTGTATGGCCGCAACTCCACTGCCGGCGCGGTGAACTTTATTTCACGCAAGCCCACGGGTCAGTTGGGTTTCCGGGTCAAGGGGACGCTCGGCAAGTACGATGAGCAGGCGCTGAAGTTAAATGCCGATCTCCCTTCGGTGGGCGAAGTAGGGGAAGGCCTCGGGAAACTGTCGGCGGCTTTCGGTTTCCAGACGCGCGAGCGCGATCCTCTGTATGACAGCCTGAACGGTGGCCCTGGCTATGACAGCATAGATCGTCAAGCCTACCGCATCTCGCTGATGTGGGAGCCAACAGACGCGCTGACTGTTGATTACAGTTATGACAAGAGTGATCTCGACGAACTGGGCGGTCTGCAGAAAGTTACCGGATTCACCGCACTGGATCCGGCGGGTAACGTGGACCGTATCTCCGCCATGCAGGGTGTCCTGCAGGGCGCCCAGTTCTGGGCCACAATTCCAGGCAGCGACCCTCGTATTGCTTCTCGCTGGATTCCCTCCCTGCAGGAAACCATTGCGGTATACCAGGGTATTGCGGCTGATGGCCAGGGGCGCGTTGACGCCGCTGCCTCCGACTTCACGCCCCGTTCTGACAATGAAGTTGAAGGCCACACTCTAACCCTGAACTGGGAGCTCGGTGAAGTTGGTGCACTTGGCGATGTTACTCTGCGATCCATTACTGCGTATCGCGAGTTGCAGACCTATGTGTTTGGCGACCTCGAGAATATCGACAGTACTCTGGATGAAAATGGCATCGGCACATACTCGGACTTGGTGCACCTTACACTTGCCCAGTTGTATGGCCCCTCTTCAGGTTTTTCCTATCCCTTTGTGGATGGCCTGTGGGCTGGAATCGACAGCCTGGGAGTGAACCACTCCAAACAGGACACACTCTCTCAGTACGACCAGACATCGCAGGAATTTAACATCATCGGTGCAACTGACCGTGTTGATTACGTGTTGGGTCTTTACTATTTCGAGGACGAAGGTGTCTACGATCGCGCTGCTGTTTTCAGCGCACCGCTGGCGGGCGCCGGCACGCAGTACTATGAGAACTCGACGGATTCGATTGCAGTGTTCACACAGGCAACGTGGCGCCCTGATGCACTTGGTGACCGCCTCTCGTTGACGGCCGGCATCCGGTATACCGAGGAAACCAAGGATATTTTCTACGATTACTCGGAAGTCGTTACACCCTTCGGCGTAACTCCTGCACGGTCGACAAGCCGCGAGGAGGATTTCTCAAATGTCAGCGGTAACCTTACAGCCGCGTACCAGTTTACCGATGATGTGAACGGTTTTGTACGCTATGCGACCGGCTACCGCAGTGGTGGTTTCAACGGCGAGGTCTTTGATAACGCTTACGACGAAGAGACCATGGAACAGTGGGAGCTGGGCCTGAAGAGCGACTGGTGGGACAACCGGCTGCGCATCAATGGCTCCCTTTACACGTATGTGTATGAAGACCTGCAAGTAAGCCAGATCAAGACCGATGGTGGTCAGGCAACCAGCGTGATTACCAATGCCGGTGAGGCGGACCGTTGGGGTGGCGAGCTGGAACTTCAGGTCGCGCCTGCAGAAGATTTGATACTCAGCATAGCGTACTCATATGTCACCGGCGACTTCGAGAAGTTTCCGGAACTCTGTGGTACCGGTGGCACGTGTGTAGAGACCAAGGACGCAGCCAAGCGCGGCTTTCCGGACAATCAGATCAATGCTTCAGCCGACTACGTATTCGCCCGCACGTCTTTTGGCGACATCCGCGGTTATGTACAGGTGAATTGGCAGGATGAGTGGTATGAGTCTGCACTGTGGACTGCCAACGTCAGTGGACAGCCGGTTATCTATGATCACGCGATTATGGACGAACGTACACTGGTTGATGCGCGCTTGAGCCTCGAGAGCATAAAGGTCGGTGATGGTATGATGTCGGTTGCTCTGTGGGGTCGTAACCTCACCGATGACGACTATCCAACGTTCGCCATCAACTTCGGTGGTCTGGGCTTGACGACAGAAGAGTACGGTCCGCCGCGTACCTACGGTCTGGACATTACCTACGAGTACTGAATGTAACGATTAAGCGGTATTGCTTGCGGGGGTGTCCTTTTGGGGCGCCCCTTTTTTTTGCAGTCGTTTTTTGGGGGTGTTGTCCATGTGGTTCAGGTCGCTAAGCAGTTGTTTCTGTTCGGTTTTGTTGGCACTGGCGGGCCCCGCGTTTGCGGAGGAGGACGCCGATATCGTTGCCTGGGAGACCTTCATGGAGGCGGCTCGCGATGCGGGCAGCCGGTTCCTGCGTGACCATTCGCAGGGGAGTGATGTCGAGCGGGCGACGGCACTGATGTATATGACCCAGCAGCTCGCAGTCAGTGTGCAGCAATCGGTCGCTGATGCCGATACGTCTCTGCCCCTGTTGCGATTGGGCGCGACCAATATCAACAAGTGGGGATTGGACAGCGCCGACGCGCGTTACCTGGGCGCCGCCCTGCGCGACGACGGAACCTACCGCCTGTTCGGCACACTGGGCAGCGCGAAGCTGAGTGCCATACAGGTCGTTACGGATTATCCCCGCTTTCAAGCTCATGCCTCGCTGGACGGTAGTGAACTACAGGTCGACACGGACGGCCGGTTTGAGGTGCGTCTGGGGCGCGGAGCGAGACCGGCGGATTGGCACGGCCCCTGGTTGCCCATTGCGGAGGGTGCGAATCGACTTTTGATTCGGGAATATTTCGGTGACTGGACCCAGGAACGTCCTGGAGCCTGGACCCTGGAACGCATGGAGGCGGGCCGGATTGATGCAACCAGACACGCTGATGTAGCTGCTGCGAGCCGGCAATTGAAAGAGATGGTCGACCGGTTTTCCTATCGGCTGAATGTCTGGATGCCCTGGCTGGCCACGACCCGCACCGAGCGCCTGAACACCTTGCAGCAGTTGAGCCCGAGCGGTCAGGGACTGCAAAACAATGTCTACGGTGAGGGCTGGTTTTCCCTCGCCGATGATGAGGTCCTGCTGATTGTTCTCGATGCCCCCGATGCCGATCTGTGGAGTCTGCAACTGGGTAATATCTGGTGGGAGTCGCTGGACTACATTCATCGCACGGGCTCCATTAATGGCAGCCAGGCACAACCTGACCCGGATGGCCGCTACCGAATTATCGTGGGCTCCGGCGACCCGGGTTACGCCAACTGGCTTGACACGGGAGGGGCGAATGAGGGCGCGATGATGTATCGTTACCTGAACAGCCGGACCGCGCCGGTGCCGCAGGTGCTTCTTCTGCCTTCCTCTCAGTTGGCGCAGCATATGCCAGTCGGTGCGGCGGTGGTCATGCCGGCAGAGCGCGCCCGCCAGATAACATTACGTCGCCAGCACGCGCTCAAGCGCTGGTCGCCCTGACCCGATCATGCAACGTTGACCTGCGGAGGGAAAGTGATGCTTCAAGAGTGGTGCGCTTCGCGAGCAGCAAGGCTGAAACCCATCAGGTATGCAGCGGTCATTTACCTGTCCCTCGTGGCCACGCACGCGACGGGCGATGTCCACGGGAATCAGGATACGCTAGGCTCTGCGTTTGCTGATTTGCGCGCAGCGCTTGACCTTTCGGAGCAGGAGATCAGAAACAGCCCCGCTTACGGCAGCGATGCCGAACGAGCCGCCGGGTACCAGCATATGATGCGCATGCTGCTGAAGTCGGTTGAAGCGGGCATGTTGCAGGACGCCCGTTACCCGTTTTTCCGCGTGATGGACATGCATGTGCGTGAAGGGGGAGACAATCCGGACCAGCGCTATCTGTTCGCGCCAGTGGAGGGTGGCGCCGCGTATCGTATTCACGGCGAACTGGGCTCAGCAAGCCGTATCGAAGTGCAGCTCTACGCAGGCGAGCCCTGGGCTGGAGCAGGCCGGTCGGCGGGCTACCTCGGGTTTGAAGCCATTCCCGTCGACGCCAAGGGTCGGTTTGAGGTCTACCTGTCACCGCCAGGCGCAGCGCCTCGGCCGGGGGCGCTGCCTAACCCCGAGGACGCGACCACGGTGGTGGTGCGCCAGATCTATGCTGACTGGACGCAGGATGCCCCCGGGCATGTGCACATTGACCGGACAGGCATGGAAGGTGGCTTGCGGATGCCAGATACGGAAGCAGACGTGGCAGACCGGCTGCGCGAGACGGCACGGATCCTCAGGCAGTCCGTTGCCGTATGGCCTGCATTTGTGGAACAGCGGTACCGGCAGGTGCGCGAGGCCAATGTGCTGTCGCCACCGCTGGATACGTCGACACTGGGTGGCGTAGAAGGGCGCTGGATGGTGACCGGCCATTTCGATATTCCTCCTGGGCATGCATTGCTGGTGCGCACAACGCCGACCTCTGCACGCTACCAGGCACTGCAGATCACCGACCTCTGGTTTGCTTCCCTGGAGTATGCGAACGGTACCGCGAGTTTTACCCGCAGTCAGTCGGCGCGGGCCAGTGATGGTGCCTACTATCATGTGATTGCTGCGCAGGACCCGGGGTATCCCAATTGGCTGGGCACTGGCGGATTGCAGCGGGGAACGGTGTTACTGCGCTATGACGGTATGACGACGGCACTGGCAGAGGAAGAGTGGCCCAAGGCTTCGTTGATAAAGCTGGAGGAATTGCCGGCAGCCATTCCCGGCTTTTTCGTGCTCAGCCCCGCTGAACGCGCCGACCAGGTCAGGGCGCGGCGCGCCCATATCCAGCGGCGCTTCAGTCGCTAGCGGGTAACACCCCGCCCGCTGGGCGGGGTGCAGAAAGGCTGTCAGCCGACGAAGGTTTTGCTCGGTGCAGCAACGCCCTCTGACTGGGTGCCCTTAAGGTACGCCAGCATGGTGTCTGCATCGGACACCTCAAAGGGGTCGGTCGGGCAGACATCGCCGAAGTCCGGCTCGGCAAACAGTTTCTCGATCTTGCCGTCGTTCACCAACATCGAATAGCGCCATGAGCGCATGCCAAAGCCAAGATTGGACTTGTCTACGAGCATGCCCATTTTGCGCGTGAACTCGCCGTTGCCATCAGGCAGCATTTTCACGTTTTTGGCGCCCACGTGCTTGCCCCACTGGAACATCACGAATGCATCGTTGACCGAAAGGCAGTAAATCTCGTCAACGCCCTCTTTCTTGAACTCCTCAAACAATGCCTCGTAGCGTGGCAGGTGGTTGGAGGAGCAGGTGGGGGTGAAAGCCCCGGGCAGGGAGAATACGATCACCTTTTTGCCGGCAAAAATATCGTCTGTGGTCGTGTCCTGCCAGCGGTAGGGGTTGTCGCCGCCGACGGATTCATCGCGAACACGCATCTTGAACACAGTGTGTGGAACCTGTCCTGCAGAGATCATGGTAACTCCTCAATCATCATTCAGTGTGTTGTCGCGCAGCTGCGCAGGGGCGAACTGCTACGACGTCCTACTATAGTCGGAACCAGGTATTCTGAAAACATGATTATTATGATCAATATGATCTAAAAAACAGTATATAGGTATTGAAGCTGTACTGGATTGCGTCACGGGCTTGAAAGATGCTCTGGGACTGGGCATCTTGTGCAGCAAGCTTCCGACACTCACGTCGGTGCGCCACCCCCGGAGAGTAATAATGAAAATTGAGGACGTTAACAGTCGGCCGGCGCTGCGCCGGCTTGCAATCGCATTGTGCGCAGGTCTGCCGCTTGTGACGGCGTGCAGCGACTCCAGTGACAGCGTCGTGGCCCCGGTGGAGCCCCCGGTGGAACCTGCGGCGGTACCTTTTCAGGAACTGCTGGATCAGGGCATTGCCCGGTACCTGGGCGAATATACGCCGATGTTGTCCGAACAGGATGGCGATGTGGTAAATCACAGCTTTGGTGCTGGCGATGGACCGCTGTGTCTCACGGGTGGTGAGTACACCATGGCGACGCGCGACACCGGCTCAGAAGACCTGGTGATTTTCCTCCAGGGCGGCGGAGCCTGCTGGTCCGACCTGTGCCTCGCAACGGAGCAGGCCGCTCCCGGCATACCACCCCTCGGCGTGCTGGATCCGGCGCGTGAGGGCAACCCCGTGGCCGGTTGGAACACGGTGTATCTTCCCTATTGTGACGGTTCCCTGCACGCCGGTGACCAGGACGTCGACACCGACGACGACGGCGTGGCTGACCGCTTCCACCGCGGATTGCACAATCTTTCCGCGTCCCTCGATGTGGCGGTCAACACCTTCCCGGCACCGCGCCGCATACTGTTGACGGGCTCCAGTGCAGGTGGCTTTGGTACTACCTATGCATTGCCGCTGGTGCGGCAACTGTATCCGGATGTGCCGATCGAGCTGATCAACGACTCCGGTCTTGGACTGGGTCGGATTGACGAGCCCGCGTTCATCGAACAACTGCTGACGGAGTGGAATGCCACCGCGTTCTTCCCGGAAAGCTGCGAGACCTGTATCGGGGATGACGGCCATATCACTGACTATCACAAGTACCAGCTCAGTGAAGACGAGAACTTCCGCCTCGGCATGATGAGCTACACGCGTGATACGGTCATTGCGGTGACCTTTGTGCAGGTGGGCGGGGAAGTCTTCGAAGAAGCCCTGCTGGGTGAACTCGATGATCTCGAGGCCGCGTACCCGGAGCGGGTGAAGTCCTTCGTGGCAACGGGTGCCGAGCACACCTTCCTGCTGGGTGACCTGGAGAAAACAGCCGGCGGCATTTCAGTGGCTGACTGGATCAGTTCAATGCTCCTGGGTGAAGATTGGGAAACCTACCGCGACTGATTTCGCGTGCACCGGTCGGGGGAAGTGCTGTTTCCATGGGTGTGCAACCCCCGACCGAAGAGGCAGGAGCGGAAATTTGCCCGGCATACAGGCTGATATGAACCAAAAAGTCACAAAAAGCGTGTATGGGCTTGTAATCCATAGAGATTCTTTGATATCCCGTGCTAAGCTTGGTGCGGTTAGGGTCTGCTCTGGTTGATTCTGCGGGCAAACGCCGCATAATCGTTCAGGGACGAAAAAAACCAAGATCTGCTTCAGAGTGGGCAACAGGGGACGACAATGATCATCAGGGGCATTACTCAATATAGCCGACTGGCTGCGCTACTGGTTACCGCGTTTGCATTGACGGCCTGTGGTGGCGGCGGTGGCGGTGGTGGCGGTTTTCTGCCGGATCCCGAGACACCCAGTAATCTTGCCCTGAGTGTGCTGCTCGAAAAAGAGTCGGTGCCCGTGAACGCGGCGCAGAATCCGGCACAGTCCGACAGTCCTCACGTTACCGAAATCGCGGTTGAAGTCACGGACAGCGACACAGGCCTGCCTGTCACGGGAGCCGAAGTCACGGTCTCCTTTACCGGCACCCGAATCGGCGGCCTGCTGAGTGAAGAGGATCTCGCCAGTGGCGCGGAGGATACATTGTCCAGCGTCAGCCTGCAGACGGGTTCCAACGGTGATGCCAGATTGTACTTCGTAGCCGGTACGGTCGGCGGCGAAGCGACATTGCGGATCCGCGCGGAGCGCTCGGCGCAGGGCTCGACAACGGGTGGCGCAGAATCCGTGGTGACCATAGCAGTTGTCAGTGCAGCCGGCCCTGTCGCCGGGCTCGAGTTCACCGGGCCTTTCATTGAGGCTATTCGTACCAATCGGGTACAGATAGGTCTCGCCGCGGATGAAACCATCGATTTCCAGAACGGCACCTACAGTCGCGTGGTCTCGGTAACGGCAACCGATGCCAACGGTAACCCGGTGGCAGTCAACACCCCCATCCTGTTCCGTTTGATTGACGCGCCCCTCAATGGCTACCCGGAATCCGGCGCCGGCAGTTTCGTAATGAGCGGTTCCAACGGTAATCCGCTTGAAGGTAATTTCAGTTTCAGTGCAGTGGGTGGCAGCTTTTCCGCTCTGGGCGCACGGGTGGGTGACCGTCTGGTGCTGGCGCCTGATCCGGACGGCCGCTCGTTTTACCATGCCGGTATTCGCACCATTGCCGATTTCCCCGCAGGCAGCCCCGACTCACTGTCGATCCGCTCTGACGAAGAGGCCTTCCGTGTCGGCGAAGACCAGGGGGCAAGTGTGCCCTATGTCATCGGGCGTGCCCGCGTGGGCAACATCCAGTCGCTTGCCTTCACCGATGCCAACGGAACCGCAAGCACGTTGCTGACGTATCCTTTCAGCAATCTCGGGCGCACCGCACTGATCGTTGCGCAGACGGAAGATTTCTCTGTCAGCCGCGTGTTCAATCCCGGTGGTCCGGTGTATCTGGGCTCCCTGGACGAGGATGGACTCAGTCTGACCGCGTCGACCAGCATTCTGCCGAGCAACGTGAATGACGGTGTTGTGTCCCTGTGTGTGCGAGACGGCAACCAGGTGCCGCTGTCGTCGCAGTCGATCCAGTTCAGCACGGGCGATACCTTTGGTGCCAGTGTTGATGTGAACGGCCGTGGCGCCTCGGGCACGCTTGTCACGGGCAGTGGCGGCTGCGCCACGGCGGTTGTCAACGTCGAAGGGCAGCTCCCGGGTAGCGAGAAAATCTCCCTTCTGTTCGCGGTTCAGTCCATCGGGGAGGTGAGCGAAGTCGAGGTCGAGATCCTGGCTTCGGGAGACGGCAACCTGATCGGCAACCTGAACTGCGGCACCAGCAGACTGGGGCTGCTCTATCTGACGAGCTCCGGTGAGCCGATCCCCGATGCGCTGATCTCGGTCACCTCGTTTGACTGGCCGGTGGGCAGTCCCAACTTCATCTTCTCGCCGGCGTCTGATTCCGGTTCGAGTGCAGGCATCACCGATGCCAGTGGGGCGGTCACTGTGCGCTACTCTACCGTGCTGCCTCCGGAGCAGGAGGAGGATCAGACCGTTACCTACACCGCGACCTTCGAGACCGGTAACGGCGATGCTCAATTCGACCTCGAGTGTCGTTTCACCGTAGTGGGTACGGGCACTCCCCCTTAAGGCAGGGTCAGCGCCGGGGCTGATTCCCTGCCGGCAATGGCGGGGCAGTCTCTACAGGCGACCGTTGCTGAGGACTGGCGACGGTCGGCCTGATC
>DIAF01000038.1:81651-156491 GCA_002414665.1 Halieaceae bacterium UBA5085 | reverse complement strand
TCTGGCGACGGTCGGCCTGATCACTGCCGCTGAGCGGCGGTGCCCGCGAGCCGCGCGGGCCGCTATAGCCAGCCGGCGACATCCAGGATTTTCAGGCCTCCGAGGCCAACCGCCACCGCAACCACCACGCCTCCAAGCAGGTTGGCAGGCCATCGGTTTGCCTGCGCGCCCAGCAGCGCCCGGCTGTTCATGACCATCAGCAGAAAGACCGCCACCACAGGCAGCAGCAGGCCGTTGGCCATTTGCGCGAGAAGGATAGCGCTCAGCGGCCGTGTGCCCAGTGCCGCGAACAGCGTGCCAGTGACCAGAACACCGATCCAGACCAGGCGAAACCCGGGTGCGCTCATCCGGGAGGACCAGCCCAGGGCGCCACAGACCGCATAGGATGCGGCCAGCGGCGCGGTAATTGCGCTGGTCAACCCCCCCGCAAACAGGCCCGCAGCGAAAATACTGTGCGCGGCGGGTCCCAGCAGCGGTTCCAGTTGCAGTGCCAGAGAGTTGCCATCGAACGCGACGTCCGTACCAAAGAATGCCGTTGCAGCGGTACTCATGATTGCGAGCGTGATCAGTCCGCCGAGGCCAATCGAGAGCCCGCTGTCCAGGCGCGACTCGTGGATGGCCTGCTTCAGGGGCAGGTTGGCCGGCCACTTCTCGCGCACGGCATTGGCATGGAGAAAGAGGTTGTAGGGGACGACAGTTGTGCCAATCAGCGCGATGGCGACCATGACCGAGCCCTCGGGTAATGTGGGCCGCAAAAGTCCGCGTAGCAGATCGCCCGGGGACGGGCCGATGACGATGGCCGCCAGGACAAACACCACACTCATGACCAGCACGAGCATTATCAACACCGCTTCCAGAACGGCATAGCGACCGCTGGCCAGTAGCAATGCCGCACCGAGACCGATGATGATCGACCAGAAAGCCGTGCCGATGCCAGATACGGTACTCAGGGCCAGCGATGCGCCAGCGATATTGCCCGCCTCATAGGCGGCATTGCCGACGCCGATGGCAATTACCACCAGCACCACCGCCATTTTCCCCAGGACGGGGCTGCTGAAGTGGGCTCGCATCGCCTCTGCGAGCCCCGCCCGCGTAGCCAGCCCCAGGCGAGCGCTCATTTCCTGCAGGACATAGGTGGCGATGATCGAGAACAGCAGTGCCCAGAGCAGGGCGAAGCCGAAATGGGCACCTGCGGAACTCGCTGTGGTGATGGTGCCCGGGCCGATAAATGCCGCGGTCACCAGGAGCCCGGGGCCAAAGCGGAAGCGGCGTGTCGTCGACGTCATGGGGCCTTACTCTTACAGCGGACTGGGGTGCATGGTAGCAGTGTTGTACTAGGTTGTCGGTGGCCGCTGCTGCTACCATGCCGGGCATGGTTTCGCTGCCCTCTGCCTCGTCGCTGTGTGTTTCTGTGGTTGTCTATCACAGCAACCTGCAGCGTCTGCAGGAAACCCTGGAGACGCTGCAGGCCTCTGTGCACGCAGCGCGCAGCGCAGGGGCGGTGTCGAGGGTCGCGGTGGTTGTGGTCGACAATTCGTTGTGTCCCGACTATCACCGTGACGTGCTGGCGGTCATTGATCGAGTGTCGTCGACGGACGCGGCGGTGGAGTATCGGGTGCTGGCAGCCACGAGCAACTCCGGTTACGGGGCAGGGCACAACAGCGCCCTGGAGACCTGCGAGTCGGATTATCACCTGATTCTGAACCCGGATATTGTCTCCGACCCGACTTCGCTGCTGGCGGGTGTCGGATACCTGCGCGAACATCCGGGTGTCGCGCTGGTTTGCCCTGATGGCGTGTTGGCGGATGGACGCCCGGCCTATTTGAGCAAGCGCATGCCCTCCGTGCTGGTCCTCGCACTGCGGGCGTTCGCGCCCAACTGGCTGCAGGCCCGCTTTGCCCCGCGCCTCGCCCGCTACGCCATGCACGATGTCCACGCCGCAGGCCGGCCGGCGCCGGTACCGTTGGCCAGCGGCTGTTTCATGCTCGTGCGCAGCGGCGCGCTGCGCCAGATCGGTGGTTTTGATCCGGCGTTCTTTCTCTATTTCGAGGATTTTGATCTGTCTTTGAGGCTGGCCCCCCTGGGTGAGTTGCATTACCTGCCCGCCATGCGCGTGCGTCACTATGGTGGCGACAGTGCGCGCAAGGGCCTCCGGCATCTCGCCTGCTTCCTGCGCTCCGGCCTGCGCTTCTTCCATCGCTACGGGTGGCGCTGGCTGTAGCCCGGGGCGAAAACTGCTAGACTCGCGCTTCATTGATAGACGAATGCGCATGGCATCCCGACGAGATTTGCACAAGCTGGCCTGCCTGGAGCCCCTGGGGTTGCAGCTGTTGGTTGCTCACCGTACGTTGCCGGGTGCGGCCCCGAGTCCGCCGCGTGTGCCGGTGATGCGAGGCAACCCGGTGGTCGCCGCACAGCAACAGCCGGCAGAGCCGCCAGAACGCATGGCGCCGACGCCCCCGGCGATCCCTGCTGCCAGGCCTTCGGCGACGTCCCCGGCCCCCTCGGCAGCGGTGCGCAGCGCCACGGCCAGGCCCGCCGTGGCACCGGCTGTCACATTCAGTATCGTCTCGATTGTTGCCGGTGGTTGTCTCTGGTTGCATTCCGCGGACGGCAGCGAACTGGCGGACGATGAATTGCAACTGATGCGTGCCATGGGGTTTGCGCGCGCTGTGCGAGCCGGCGGCAGACGTGAGGGGGCGCCGTCGCCCACCCGTTTTGACTGGCCGATGCACACCAACCGCCAGCTGGACCTCGGTGAGCAGGCTGCCGCAGCCGCCCTCACTGGCTTTGTCCTGCGTCAACTGCGTGACAGAGACTGCCACGGCCTCGTGTTACTGGGTGAGCGCGCCGGACAGTACCTGCTGCAGCCGGAGCTCGACGGCGTGCGCACGGTGCGTTTGCCGGCCTGCGCCGAGATGATTGCAGACCCCGCTTTGAAGCGCGATGCCTGGCTGGCGTTGCTGGCGCTGGAAGACTAGACATGTCGGCTCTGGTTCGGCCGGCGTTACCCGAAGATGCCGCGCGAATGGCCCTTCTGGACGCCAGCGCCTCCCTGTGGCCCTGGCGTGAGTCCCAGTATCTCCGCTGTTGCGCGACCGCTGAAGAGAGCACCGAGCGAGCCCTGTTGCTGGAAGTGGATGCGGCGCTGCAGGGTTTTGTGGTGTACGCGCGCGAATTTGATGACGGCAGCATCTACAATATTGTGGTTGCAGATACGGCCCGTCGCCAGGGCTTTGGCTTGCGCCTGCTGCAGGCCGCGGTCGACGCCATGGTGGCTACCGGAGCAAGACGTTGTCTGCTGGAGGTGCGCAAGTCAAACATCGCCGCGCGCAAGCTGTATGAGCAGATGGGTTTTCACGTGGACGGCATGCGGCGCAACTATTACCCCCTGCCGAGCGGCCGTGAAGATGCGGTACTGATGTCACTGGACCTGTGAGAGACCGATGGATGTAGTGGAAACCGAGTGGTGGACGATGGCGTTGGCGCCCGAGTGGTGGGCTGATGCGGAAGAGGATGGCACGGTGCTGGTTGCGGACGAGGACGATGTAGGCTGCCTCGAAATGACCACCTTGCACAAAACCGATGGCCAGCTCACCCTGGCCGAGCTCAAGGAGATAGCTGCAACAGAATCGCCTTCGGTGCCTGTCTGGACGGCCGTAAACTGCGGCGATTTTCGCGGTTTCACTGCGAGTTTTTCCGAGGCGGGGGCCGCGGTGCGCGAGTGGTACCTGGCCTCGGCAGGCCTGCTGTTGTTTGTCAGTTACAGTTGTGACCTGGATAACCGGGGTATGGATGACGCGGCGGTCGACGCGTTGCTCGATACACTCGCGCGCAGCGCGCCCTCCGGCTCCTGAGCCTGGCTCTGAACCCTCAGCTGATGGTGCCGGTGACACGCACCCGCTTGGCGCCCTTCACCGGTCTGGCCTTCAGGGCGTCCCGGCGGCGTTTGATATGTCCGTCGACAAGGTTTTTGCCGGCGATCATCAGCCCGGTGAAAATGAATGCGCCCGGTGGCAGTATGGCCAGTAGAAAGGGTTGGTAGTCGTCGATCAGCACCAGTTTCCAACTCGCTGCGGCGGGGCCGAACAGCAACTGCATATCGGCAAACAGTGCGCCAGTGCCAAGCAGTTCGCGCAGGGCGCCAAGTAGCACCAGCACCACCCCGAACCCCAGCCCCATGATCAGCCCATCGTACAGCGCCGGCGCGACGGCGTGTTTGCTGGCAAAGGCGTCGGCGCGGCCAAGAATGACGCAGTTGGTGGTGATCAACGGCAGGAAAATCCCGAGAATCTGGTACAGCTCAAACGCAAAGGCCTGCATCAACAGTTCGGTACAGGTCACAGCGGAGGCGATGATCATTACAAACACTGGCAGGCGTACGGCATCCGAGACGACATTGCGTATGACCGAGACGGCCGTGTTGGAGCAGGCCAGCACCAGGGTGGTGGCGGCGGCCAGCCCCAGTGCGTTGACCACGTTGCCGGTGACGGCGAGCAGTGGGCAGAGACCCAGCAGTTGTACGATGGCCGGATTGTTCTTCCACAGGCCGTTGAGTGTCAGCTCGCTGTAGGCGGGGGTGCTCATGCGGTGGGGCCCTCCTCGGGTGTGCTGTCGCGGTCTGCTTCTGCGGGGGCGAACAGCTGTGCGCGCTCGCGCTGCACATATTGCAGTGCCCGCTGTACCGCAGCGACGACGGCGCGCGGCGTGATGGTCGCGCCGGTAAACTGGTCAAAGCTGCCACCGTCCTTGCGCACGGCCCAGCCGGCGGGCTTCGGGTTGTCCAGCGAGGCGCCGGTGAAATCGAGTATCCACTGCGACTTGCGCAGATC
This sequence comes from Halieaceae bacterium UBA5085, assembly GCA_002414665.1. Classification (GTDB taxonomy): domain Bacteria; phylum Pseudomonadota; class Gammaproteobacteria; order Pseudomonadales; family Halieaceae; genus Haliea. The sequence continues at coordinate 151,659 of DIAF01000038.1, read as the reverse complement.
GACCTTGTCACCGAGGCCCGGTGTTTCGCGGTGCTTGACGGTACGGACCCCGGCGATGGTGCCGTCGGCGTTCACCCCGACGATCAACTCGATGTCGCCGCTGTAACCGTCCCGCGCGACGACCGGTACGATCACGGCCACGGCTTCACCCCCCTGACGCGCAATGTACAGCGGCCGCGGTTCTCGTAGCCCGAGATCCGTGAACTCGGGCTGCAGCGTGCGTGTGTCGTCCAGCATACTGTTGTCGTGGCGCTCACGCGGCACGATCTCCAGCAGCGCTTTCTCTTCCGCATGCCGCTGTTCGAGGGCGATGGTGTCGCGGGTGGCCAGCCAGGTGCCACCAATCAGCAGGGCGGTGCAGAGGGCGAACAGGGCAAGCAGCGCGCTGTTGCGGGTGATGGATTGCCCGAGTAGCTGCATCAGCCGTTGCCCCCTGATTTGTCGTGGCCGTAGACACGGGGCTGCGTGTAGTGGTCGATGAAGGGTGCCGCGAAGTTGGCAATGAGCACGGCGAACGCCACGGCATCTGGGTAGTTGCCCCAGACCCGAATCAGATACACCAGTACGCCGATCAGCGCTCCGAATACCAGTCGCCCGCGCACTGAGACGGCGGAGGACACAGGGTCGGTGATAATGAAAAATGCGCCGAACATGGTCGCGCCGCTGAGCAGGTGAAACAGCGGCGATCCGCCACTGCTGGAACTGCCCCCGTCGTAGAACAGGGCCGCCATCAGCGCCAGGCTGGCGAGCATGGCAACCGGTGCATGCCAGGTGAATATGCGTCGGTACAGCAGCCAGAGTCCGCCGGCCAGAAAGGCCAGGTTGACCCACTCCCAGCCGACGCCCGCCCAGCGTCCGAACTGCGGTGTCTGTGCCCAGAGGTCTTCAAGCAACAGTCCCTGGTTCTGTCGCAGCACATCCAGCGGCGTCGCCATGGTGACCGCATCGTACCGTGCGGGCAGGAAGCAGGCCTGCAGTGCCTCCCAGAGGCCGGGCACTTCGCCCAGGCCGCGTGGTGGTGCCCAGGCGGTCATTTGTACCGGGAAGGAAATCAGCAGCACCACGTAGCCGACCATGGCGGGGTTGAACGGGTTGTATCCCAGTCCGCCATAGAGCTGCTTGGCCATCAGTATCGATGCCGCCACCCCCACTGCAATCAACCACCAGGGAGCGTAGGGCGGCAGGGCGATGCCCAGCAGTACGCAGGTGACCAGCGCACTGCAGTCCTTCAGGTAGAAGGCCAGGGGCCGACCGCGCAGCAACAGGGCAACTGACTCACAGGCCAGGCCGACGATACAGGCCCAGAGCACGTTGACCAGGGTGCCAAAACCAAAGAACAGCGTCAGCACGAACACGCCGGGAACAGTGGCCAGAAGCACCTGGCGCATGACCATGCCGGTGCTGTAGGTGCCGTGGGCATGGGGTGAACTGACGCGCATCAGTGCCATCAGTCAGCGCCCGTTTCTGTTGCGGCAGCTTCTGCCTCGGCCAGTTTGTCCTTGAGTCGTTGCACGGTCGCCTCCAGGGCGCTGACGATCTTCGCGTCTTCACCGGAAGCGATGCTTTGAGCAAGGCGCTGTTCCGATTTTGCCAGTTTCTGCCGCAGCGCCGCTTCCGGGGATGCCTTCACCGGTGTGACGGCCGTGCCATCGCCCGCCTGTTGTGCTGCCTTTTTCGCCCTGGCGCGCTCAATGGCAGCCTGGATCGGGTCTTCTTCGCCGCCCTGTTCGGCCAGGGCCGCGCGCTTTTCAGCAGCTGCCTTGCGCGCGGCGCGCTTCGCTTCGCGCTCCTCTTCTTCCTGCGCAAGCCGTGCCTGGCGTGCCTCAAACCGCAGCCGGGCCTGCTCCGATTTGGCGTGTTCGCGTCGCTGCTGCAGGATCTCCGCTTTCGATGCGCGGTAGTACTGTACCAGCGGTATATGGCTGGGGCACACCCAGGAGCAGGCGCCACATTCGATGCAGTCGAACAGGTTGTGTTGTTCCAGCTTTTCGAATTCCTTGCCCTGGGCGAACCAGAACAACTGTTGTGGCAGCAGGCTTGCCGGACAGGCCTCTGCACAGAGGCCGCAGCGTATACAGGGCTGCGCGGGCGGCGGAGGTGGCAGTTCCTCGGTGGTTGGGGCAAGGATACAGTTTGTGGTCTTTACAACCGGAGCCTGGGGTGTGGTGACGGTGAACCCCATCATCGGTCCGCCCATCACCAGACGCTCGCAGCGCTCGGGGTGCAGGCCTGCAAGATCCAGCAGGTATTGCATGGGTGTGCCCAGCAATACCTCGAAATTCTGTGGACTGTCCACGGCGTCGCCGGTGACCGTCGTTATGCGGGAAATCAAGGGGCGCCCGTGACAGATGGCATCGCGCACCGCGACGGCAGTGCCCACGTTCTGGCAGACAATGCCCAGATCGCCCGGCAGGCCGCCACTGGGTACCTGCTGCCCGGTGAGTATTTCGATGAGCTGTTTTTCGCCGCCGGAGGGGTACTTGGTGGGAAATCTCACCACCTCTATGGCACTGCCCGCGGCTGCCGCCTGCAGGGCCGCAATCGCCTCGGGTTTATTGTCTTCAACGCCCAGCAGGATTTCCTGCGGCTGCAGGATATGCTGCAGGATGGCGATGCCTGCGACGATGTCGTCAGCGCGTTCGCGCATGAGGATGTCGTCGGCCGTGATGTAGGGCTCGCACTCGGTACCGTTGATGATCAGTGTCTTGATGCTTTGCCCGGGCTTGCCGGCGAGCTTGATCGCTGTGGGAAAACCGGCTCCGCCCATCCCCGCGATGCCGGCGTTGCGAATCAGTTCAAGCAATTCGGTGGCTTCGCAATCCCGATAGTTCGCCACGCCCCGCAGTGGCGCCCATTCATCCTGGCCGTCACTGTCGATGACGATACAGGGTGCGGGGAAGCCAGAGGGGTGTGGAATGGGGCGCTCTTCGATGGCGCTGACATGTCCAGAGGTCGGCGCGTGCAGAGGCACGCTGACGCGGCCGCCGGGCTCGGCAATCATCTGCCCTTTCAGCACCCGGTCGCCGACCGCAACGACCGGTCGCGCCGGCGCGCCAATATGTTGCGAAAGGGGCAAAATCAGCTGCCGCGGTATGCCAGCCACTCGAATCCTGCTGCCCAGCGACTGGTGTTTGTTTTCGGCGGGGTGTATGCCGCCGTGAAAACCGTAAACCCGCCTCATGCGGCACGCTCGGCAGAGGGCGCGTCGGTGGCGATGATATCCAGGTTGCGGCTGCGCTGTGCGGGTAGTTGCCAGTGCCAGGTTTGCAGGTTTTCCTCCTGCGGAATCATATCAATGCAGTCGACCGGGCAGGGCTCCACGCACAGGTCGCAGCCGGTGCACTCACTGGCGATCACCGTGTGCATCTGCTTGGCGGCGCCCAGAATGGCGTCTACAGGGCAGGCCTGAATGCATTTGGTGCAGCCGATGCACTCGTCCTCGCGGATGAACGCCACGGCTTTGGCCTTTTCTTCCCCGTGCTCTTCATCCAGCGGCGGGGCCTCGACATCCAGGAGGTCGGCCAGCGCCTGAATAGTGGCCTCGCCGCCGGGCGGACACTTGTTGATCGCCTCACCACCGGCAATCGCCTCGGCGTAGGGGCGGCAGCCCGGAAACCCGCACTGGCCACACTGCGTCTGCGGCAGAATGGCGTTGATCTGGTCTGCAATGGGGTTGCCTTCAGTGCGGAAACGCACCGCTGCAAAGCCCAGCAGCGCGCCGAACGGCGCGCCAAGGCCGACCAGCGCCAGGAGCGCCGCGAGCAGGGGGTAATCAGCAATCCAGCCCGGCATCGCGCTACACCAACCCCGCAAAGCCCATAAAGGCCAGCGACATCAATCCGGCGGTAACCATGCCAATGGCGGCGCCGCGGAAGGGCTCCGGTACATCGGCAACCGCAAGCCGTTCGCGCATCGCTGCAAACAGAATGAGCACGAGGGAAAAGCCGAGGGCGGCGCCGAATCCGTAGAACAGGGCCTGGAGGAAGCTGTGGTCCTTGTTGATGTTGAGCAGTGCCACGCCCAGCACCGCACAGTTGGTCGTGATCAATGGCAGGTAGACGCCCAGAACACGGTGCAGGAGCGGACTGCTTTTGCGCACTACCATTTCGGTAAACTGCACTACCACGGCGATTACCAGAATGAAGGAAATGGTGCGCAGGTATTCCAGGCCCAGAGGCTCGAGCAGCAGGTAGTAGGTAAGGTGGCTGCAGGCTGATGCCAGGGTGAGCACAAACGTGGTCGCCATCGACATGCCCATGGCGGTTTCCAGTTTGTTGGAAACGCCCATGAACGGGCACAGTCCGAGGAACTGTACGAGCACGAAGTTGTTGACCAGAATGGCTCCGATCAGAAGGATGGAATAGTCGGCCAGCACAATATTGTCATCAAGGAGTCGTCAAATCGCCTAATGGTAAGTAGTTATTCCGGCGGAAACAATCGCCACCGGGGTTTAAAGCGGGCGCGGTTCAAGCCTGGCTGGCCTGCGCCTCGCTCGCGCTCGCTGCGAGGAGTGCCTCCACCTGGGCGGGATCTATCCGCGTCAGGAGAGGCTGGAAAGGTTCCAGCTGATGCCCCAGCAACGGCCCGTCCGCCAGCCCTGTCCAGTCCAGCGAGCAGTTGAGGAACTGCTCGGATTTCCCGGCCATCGCGGGCAGTACCGGCTTCAGGTAGGTCATGAGTACGCGAAACAGATTGATGCCGACACTGCACACAGCATGCACTTCAGTCTCACGGCCGCTCTCCTTGGCCAGGACCCAGGGCTTGCGCTCATCGATGTACTGGTTGGCGCGATCGGCCAGCGCGACGATAGCCCGAATCGCCTTGCTGTACTCGCGCTGCTCATAGGCATCCGCGATTGACTCTCCCTCGTCGAGAAACAGCTGCAGCAGCTCCGGCTCCGCGCACTCCGTGCTGGTCCTGTTGTCAAAGCCGTTGCGCAGAAAGCCGGCGCAGCGACTCGCGATATTGACCACCTTGCCAATCACATCGGCGTTTACGCGCTGCACGAAGTCGGTCAGGTTCAGATCGATATCGTCAACGGCGGCGCTGAGCTTGGCGGCAAAGTAGTAGCGCAGGTATTCGGCGTCCAGGTGGTCCAGGTAGGTGCCGGCGTTAATGAACGTGCCGCGGCTCTTGGACATCTTGGTCCCGTTGACCGTCAGGAAGCCATGCGCATAGATCGCCGTGGGTGTGCGCAGGCTCGCGGAATGCAGCATCGCCGGCCAGAACAGGCCGTGGAAGTTGATGATGTCCTTGCCGATAAAGTGAAACAGCTCGGCGTCGGCATCGGCGTGCCAATAGGCTGCGAAATCCAGCCCGGTGCGCTCGCAGTAGTTCTGGAAGCTGGCGATGTAGCCGATGGGCGCATCTAGCCAGACATAGAAATACTTGCCTGGCTCGCCCGGAATCTCGAAGCCGAAGTAGGGGGCATCACGGCTGATATCCCACTCCTGCAGGCCCGCTGCCGTCCATTCACGGAGTTTGTTGGCAATCTGCGGCTGCAGGGTGCCGGAGTCGATCCACTCGGCAAGCATGTCAGAGAGCGCGGGCAGGTTGAAAAAGAAGTGCGTCGACTCCTTGTCCACCGGGCGTGCACCGGAAATGGCGGAAACCGGATCGATGAGGTCTGCCGGCGTGTAGGTTGCGCCGCAGGCTTCGCAATTGTCGCCGTACTGACCGGGAGTCTTGCAGCGCGGACAAGTGCCCTTGATAAAGCGATCCGCGAGAAAAAGCTGTTTTTCAGGGTCGAAGGCCTGCACGATATCGCGGCGCGTGATGTGCCCGTTGGCCTGCAGGCGACGGTAGATTTCCTCGCTCCAGTAGCGGTTTTCTTCGGAATGCGTGCTGTAGTAGTTATCGAACCCGATGCAGAAGCCCGCCGCGTCCCGCTCGTGTTCTGCCTTGATTTTTGCAATCTGCTCTTCGGGGGTGATGCCCAGCTTTTCGGCTGTGAGCATGATTGCCGTACCGTGCGCATCGTCGGCGCACACGTACAGACAGTCGTGGCCGCGCGACTTCTGGAAGCGAACCCAGATGTCAGTCTGCACCATCTCCAGCATGTGGCCCAGATGCAGTGGGCCGTTGGCGTAGGGTAGGGCGCTGGTGACCAGTATCTTGCGCGCGCGGCTGTCAGGCATGTGCTTGTCGATTCCCTGCAGTTCAGAAAATGGGGGGGCGTATCATAGCCGGTTTGCGCTCCTCAGTCATTGTCGGGGCCCGTGCAACTGCCTATACTGCCGAGCCATACGCGGGGCCTTCCTCCCCTCCGGTACGAGCATTTCACGGATCCCGGCATTCATGAACACAATCAAGCATATTATCGCCGTTGCCTCTGGCAAGGGCGGCGTGGGTAAATCGACCACCGCAGTCAATCTGGCGCTGGCGCTACAGTCACTGGGGAGCCGAGTGGGCTTGCTCGATGCCGATATTTACGGTCCAAGTCAGCAGCGCATGCTGGGCATTGCCGAAGGCATCAAGCCGGAGCAGAAGGATGGCAAGTGGCTGTTGCCGGTGATGGCACACGGGTTGAAAACCATGTCGATGGGTTTCCTCGCCAGTGAGCGCACGCCGATGGTCTGGCGTGGTCCCATGGCCGGTGGCGCCCTGGTACAGATGCTTGAGCAGACACTCTGGGGCGAACTGGATTATCTGGTGATCGACATGCCACCGGGCACGGGTGACATACAGCTCACCCTGTCGCAAAAGGCGACGGTCGCGGGTGCGGTCATCGTGACCACGCCGCAGGACATTGCCCTGCTGGACGCACGCAAAGGTATCGAGATGTTTCGCAAGGTGGATGTGCCCATACTGGGTATTGTCGAGAACATGGCAGTGCACGTCTGCAGCCAGTGCGGCCACGCCGAGCATATCTTCGGCAGCGCGGGCGGTGAACGTGTGTCCCGGGACTACGGCGTACCGCTGCTGGCGAGCCTGCCGCTGGCGCTGTCGATACGGGAGCAGACTGACAGCGGCACCCCGACTGTGGTGGCGGCGCCCGACTCCCCCGAGGCGCAGCTTTACCTGGCGGCTGCGCGCGCCATTCAGGCGACGCTGTCGGGTACGGTGTCCGGGGGAGGCGTGCAGGTGCCCAACATTCGAATAACCGACGACTGACCGGAGCGTATGACAGCGTGAGTATCAAGGCAGACAAATGGATTCGCCGCATGGCGGAGCAACACGGGATGATCGAGCCTTTTGAGCCGAGCCAGGTGCGCAACGACGGAGATCGCAGGCTGATTTCCTACGGCACATCCAGCTACGGGTACGATGTGCGTTGCTCCGACCACTTCAAGGTATTTACCAATATCAATTCCGCCACTGTGGACCCCAAGGCTTTCGACGAAAACAGCTTCGTGGATGTGCGTGGTGATGTGTGCGTGATTCCGCCCAACTCCTTTGCGCTGGCGGTGACCGTCGAGTACTTTCGCATTCCGCGCAACGTGTTGACGATTTGTCTGGGCAAGTCTACGTATGCCCGCTGCGGTATTATCGTCAACGTTACGCCGTTGGAGCCGGAGTGGGAGGGGCATGTGACGCTGGAGTTTTCCAACACCACGACCTTGCCGGCGAAGATTTATGCCAATGAAGGCGTTGCCCAGATGCTGTTCTTCGAATCGGATGAAGTGTGTGAAACCAGCTACCGCGACCGCGGTGGCAAATACCAGGGTCAGCGCGGAGTAACCCTGCCGCGCGCCTGAATCGCGCGGTTCAGGGCACCAGCGCTTGCAGTGGAGTGCCTGCCATGCTGCCTTCGGCAAGCAGCACTTCAACCGGCTTGTCGTCCTCGACGTGGATGGTTTTCACCATCAGGTAATCCCAGTCTGGCGCCAGCCACATGGCTGATTCACGGTCGGGCTCTTCGTGCAGGCGCTCGAAATGCAGTGTGTTCACCGGGCCCAATGGTGTGTCCAGAACCTCCTCGCCAACATAGACCAGTTCATAGTCACGTATGCGCTTGCCATCGGCAATGCGTACCTGCAGGTTCTCGCGCGGGTTCTCCTTGGCCATCAATTGCAGGCGCAGCTGTTCCTGCTGGCTCATGCGGTCCAGCGTGCCTTCGGTATACGGGAGCTCATACCACTCGTCTTTGTACAGACTGCGGACCGTGTCGGAGCCCGGGGTAAAATGCACCTCACGGCGCCGGTTGATCAGCCCCGTGCCCTGGTAAATGTAGGATTTGGGATGAATTTCACTGCCTTCGACGCTAAACACGGCAACCTCGTGAAAGCCTACGACGAGCAGCTTGCCGCCGTTGGTGAGGGTGTAGCGCCCCTCGCCCTCGTCTTTCAGCTCCCGCTCCAGGGTGACCGTCATGCCCCGCGCCGAAGTGGAATATTTGACGAGATAGGGCTGCAACACGGGCTCGCCGGCGGCCAAAGCCGCCGACAGGGGAGTGTTAAGCAATACCGCCAGCAGCAGCGTCGTCAGTGACAAAGGGCGGCCGATATTGAAGCCCATTCGCGGGTATCGTCTGGCCATCGAAAAGTGCTCCTTGTTTGTCCAGTGTGAGCCTGCCCTGCAGGAACCAGAGGGCGGCCAGCGGGTAAATGGCGTGCTCCATTTCCAGCACGCGCTGCGCCAGGCTGTCTGCGGTGTCGTCCGCCCGTATCGGCACGCGCGCCTGAAGCACAGGCGGACCACCATCCAGTTCGGGCGTCACAAAATGGACCGTACTTCCGGCTTCGCGGTCGCCGGCGTCAATTGCCCGCTGGTGCGTGTGCAGCCCCGGGTACTTTGGCAACAATGACGGATGAATGTTCAATAATCTACCGGCAAAAGGTGTGATAAATACCGGCGTGAGGATACGCATGAAGCCGGCCAGGGCCACCAGATCCGGCTGTATCTGTTGCAGCCGCTCTACCAGCGCGGCATCGAAGGCCTCACGGGTGGGGTAGTCTGCATGGGCGATGCAGGCGGTTTCAACGCCTGCCTCCCGCGCTGTCTGCAGGCCCTCGGCGTCAGCGCGGTTGCTGATCACCAGGCTGATCTTTGCCGGCAATGCGCCCTTGGTGCTGGCGTCGAGCAGCGCTCGCATATTCGAGCCCCGACCGGAAATCAGCACGGCGATGCGGCCGCAGGGCGAGGTCGACATCAGGCCAGGTCCACACCGCGCTCGCCGCTTTCGACGCGTCCCAGCCGCCAGGCGTTCAAACCCTCGCTGGCCAGGAGTTGCAGGGTGGCTGCGGTGTCGGACTCGGCGACGCAGACGACCATGCCCACACCGCAGTTGAATGTCCGGTACATTTCCGGCGTAGCGACGTTGCCTTGCTCCTGCAGCCAGCAGAAAATCGGCGGCCAGTCCCAGGATGCGGTGTCCACCACCGCCCGGCAGTCAGCGGGGAGCACGCGCGGCAGATTTTCGGGCAAGCCACCGCCGGTAATGTGGCTAAGCGCCTTGACCGCTACCTGCCGGAACAGCGCAAGCAGTGGTTTGACGTAAATTATGGTTGGCGTGAGTAGCGTCTCCCCGAGGGTGCTGTCGCCAAAAGGCTGGTCCAGGCTGCTGCCACTGACCTCGAGAATCTTGCGGATCAGGGAGTACCCGTTTGAGTGTGGCCCGCTGCTGCCTATGGCGATGAGCGTGTCACCCGCCGCAACTGTACTGCCATCGATAATGGCGGACTTCTCCACCACGCCAACGCAGAAGCCCGCCAGGTCATAGTCTTCGCCCTCGTACATGCCTGGCATTTCCGCGGTTTCCCCGCCGACCAGCGCGCAGCCTGCCGACTCGCAGCCCTGGCCTATGCCGGTGACCACGGCGGCTGCGGTGTCAACATCCAGCGCCCCGGTGGCGTAGTAGTCGAGGAAAAACAGAGGCTCGGCACCGGCGACCACCAGGTCATTAACGCACATCGCGACCAGGTCAATGCCGATGGTGTCATGAACACCCATTTCCATCGCCAGCCGCAGTTTGGTTCCCACGCCATCGGTGCCGGATACCAGAACCGGCTGGCGATATCCTGCGGGAATCTCGCACAGTGCGCCGAAGCCGCCCAATCCGCCGAGCACCTCAGGGCGTGCCGTGCGCCGGGAAACATGCTTGATGCGCTCCACCAGTGCGTTGCCGGCGTCGATATTGACGCCGGCGTCCTTGTAGCTGAGGGCCTTGCCCTGGTTGTCTGTGCTCATGGTGTGCGGGGTCCGGTTGAGTTGCGGGCAGCTGTCGTTGCAGGGTGGCGTATTCTAGCCTTAATCGATGGGCGATTCACGCCTGCGGCAATTTTCACGCTGAGCATCTCGCCGACACCCGGCTGCTGTTACACTAGGTGTTTACCAACACGCCGGAGGCCAACGTGCGTGCGCCCCTGAACTGGTTGGCAGCATTGCTGCTGCTCTTCGTCTTCAAAGCCTACCCCGCGGAGCTGGTCCGCGACCTGTACGTGGCTGACATTCCCGTTGCGGACCGCGGCGAGGCTGAGCTGGCGCGTGCCGCTACAGAGGGGCTCGCCCAGGTGCTGGTGAAAGTGTCCGGATCCGTGGATGTGCTGCAGCGCCCGGAGATTACGCCGGTCTTGCAGGGCGCACGGGCACGTGTGCAGCAGTACTCCTACAGCCGGGTCGATGCCGGTGCGGCGGAATTGTCGGCACGGGTCGAGTTTGATCCGTTGCAGGTGCGTGACGTGCTGGTGAGCGCCGGAGCGCCTATATGGACCGCAACCCGCCCCGCGGTACTGGTATGGCTGGTGGTTGAGGAGGCCGGTGAACGTCGCTTTCTCAGCCCCGGCACGCATCCCGAACTGGCGGCTCAGCTGGCCGAGGGGTTCCGGCATCGTGGTGTACCGCTGCGGTTCCCGCTGTTGGACCTCACTGACGCCGCGGCCCTGGATCCTGCAGAGGCCTGGCACCTGCCCTCGCCATTGCTGGTTGCCGCGTCGACGCGCTATCGCGCGGGCGAGGTGCTGGCCGGTCGACTGGCGGTACTGGCTTCTGGCGATGTGGTCGGCGACTGGGCATACCTGTCAACGCAGGGTCGGCAGGGGCGCAGTGTGCCCCGCACAGAGCCAGGCCAGTTCATGCAGGCCGGGGTTGAGCTGGTGGTCGAGGACATGGCCGCACGCTACGCGATCAGCGGTGCGGAGGCGAGCGATGCGGTGTCGTTGCGCGTGCGCGGCGTGTCCAGTTATGCCGATTACGCGGCAATCATAAGCTGGCTGGAAGGGTTGGAACCTATCCGCCAGGCGCGACTTACTGCGCTGGATCAGGGTATCCTGACGCTGGCGATTGTTGCGGCGGCAGACAGTGCCCAGCTGGCGTCCATTATCGAGTTGAATCCTCGTATGCGGCCCGCGGCTGGCAACACCGGGGGAGGCTTGGAGTACCAGTGGCGCAACTAGAACCCGAAAACGCACTATCGGTGCAGCGGTGGCCATTGGCGCTGGCCGCGCTGGTGGCGGTATCGCTGGCGTTTTACCTGTTAAAGCCCATTCTGCTGCCGTTTGTACTGGGTGCGCTGATAGGCTATCTCGGCGATCCGCTGGTGGATGCGCTGGAGCGTCGCCGGCTGGGGCGTACCACCGGTGTGCTGGTGGTGTTCGTTCTGTTCTCCACTCTCGTGGTAGTGGGCGTGCTCGTCGCCGTACCCCTCGTGTTGCAGCAACTCGATGCGCTTGTTCAGAAAATACCTGTTTTATATCAGTGGGTTACGAAAACCCTGCTGCCCTGGCTGCAGGAGCGTCTGAGTGTGCCGGCGGCGCAGCTGCCACAGATCGACTGGTCAGGACAGCTCGCCGAGCACTGGCAGTCCCTCGGCAAGGTCACGGCATCGACGCTCAAGAGCATCACCGGCTCGGGGGCGGGTTTCCTCGCGGGTCTGTTCAATCTGGCGCTGGTGCCCGTGGTGGCATTTTACCTGATGCGTGACTGGGACATCCTGATGCAGAAGGCGCTCGGTATCGTGCCGGTCGCCTGGCACAAGAACGCGATCGCGCTGGTGAGCGAGGCGGATGAGGTGCTCAGCGCCTTCCTGCGTGGACAGTTCCTGGTCATGTGCTCGCTGGGCGTGATCTACAGCACCGGCCTGTGGCTGGTCGGGGTGCAGTTTGCCCTGGTGCTGGGCGTCGTCGCCGGACTCGCCAGCATCGTGCCTTATCTGGGTTTTGTCGTGGGCATCCTCACGTCCTGCATACTGGCATATGTGCAGTTCCAGGACTGGACCGTTCTGCTCTGGGTGGCCCTGGTGTTCGGCGTTGGCCAGGTGCTGGAAAGTGTCCTGCTGACGCCGGTGCTGGTAGGCGATCGCATCGGCCTGCATCCGGTGGCGGTGATCTTTGCGCTTATGGCCGGCGGCCAGATCGCAGGGTTTGTCGGCGTGCTGGTGGCACTGCCCGTGTCGGCGGTGATCATGGTCTTTGTGCGCCACGCCCTGGCCTATTACCGCGCCAGCCAGCTGTACAGCGGGGATTGAGGTCGTGTCGGCGGCGCCCGCCAGTCAACTGGCCCTGAACATGCGTCTGCGTGACGATGCCACCTTTGCCAGCTTTCACGCCACCGCCGCGCACGAGCCGCTGCTGGTGGCGCTGCGCGGCCAGGGCCTGGCGGCGGGAGAGCCGGCTATTTACCTCTTTGGCCCCCGCGGCAGTGGCAAATCACATCTGCTGCAGGCGGCGTGTCACCTGAACCCCGACAACAGTTCATATTTGCCACTGGATGACTTGCAGGCAGCTCCCGCTGCGGAGTTACTCAGCGGCTTGGAGCGGCAGGGCCTGGTGTGCATTGACGATCTCGACCTGGTTGCGGGCAATCCAGCCTGGGAAGAAGCGCTGTTTCATTTTTTCAATCGCGCGCGGGAGTGCGGTTGTCGTTTGTTGTTTGCGGGCCGCAGCAGTCCCCGCCAGCTGGCAGTGACGCTGGATGACCTGCGCTCGCGCTTGGCATGGGGGCCGGTTTTCCAGCTGCCGGCACCGGACGACGAGCAATTGCAGGCCGTCCTGCAGTTTCGCGCGCGGTGCCGGGGCCTCGACATGCCGCCAGAGGTTGGCCGTTTTCTGGTCAGCCGTGCACCTCGGGAGATGGCTGCGCTGATGCGGCTTCTCGACACCCTTGACGCCCGCTCCCTGGCCGACCAGCGCGCGCTGACAGTGCCCTTCGTGAAGCAGGTTCTCGGCCTCTAAGTGCTGGAATATTCCGCATTAAGACTGTGAATTTTATGATCCCACTACGCTGGAGATTGGCGCCCGACTCTGTATCATTGCGTAATGGCCATTGTGTAGGGGGCCTTGTCCGTTCAACAGGAGTACAAGCAATGAAACAAAAATTTCTCGCCGGCGTTGCCGCGGTGGCAACCGCTGCATCCATATCCGCTGCACCGGTCTCGGCGGAGGTCCCGCTGACTTTCAACGTTGGTATCGGCCAGTTCGTGTTTGACGGCGATCGGCGTTTGAAAGATACCGAGACCCCGGTCGTTGGCCTGGAGTACGCCTTCACTGACAACTGGGCTGCCGAAGTGATGTACGCCGAAGACAGCACGCGCTACAACGACGGAACCAAAACCGACGTCGCGGCCTGGCAGGTCGGTATGATGTACTACACCGGCAGCTATATCGGTGGCGGCAACCGTGTTCGCCCCTACCTGGCTTTCGGTATGGGTGAAATCGACATTGACGCCGATGTTTTTGACACGGTTGAAACCACGGCTAATGCAGGTGGTGGTTTGCGCTGGATGCTGACGCCGCGCTTCGGTGCCCGCTTGGATGCGCGCATGCTGCACAGCCTGGACGAGAGCGAAAATGACTTCCTGGTCACCGCCGGCCTCAACTTCTATTTCGGCAAGGTCGAGGCGGACCCAGAGCCTGCCCGTGTTGCAGCGGCTCCGGTTGACTCAGACGGTGACGGGGTCACCGACGATCGTGACCAGTGCCCCGGCACGCCGGCGGGTACTCGCGTAGACGCGACGGGCTGCCCGCTGCCGGTCGCCCAGGTGGCGTCCATCAAGCTGAAGGTCAACTTCGACTTCGACTCCACGAATGTGAAAGAAGTGTACTTTGGCGACATCAGCGAGCTGGCCGCGTTCCTGAAACGCTTCAGCGACCTGCAGGTTGACGTTGAAGGCCACACCGACAGCGTGGGTCCGGAAAACTACAACCAGCAGCTGTCCCAGCGTCGCGCGCAGGCAGTGGTTGATCTGCTGGTCAACCAACACGGCATCAGTGCTGATCGTCTGGAAGCCGTTGGTTACGGTGAGTCTCGCCCGGTTGCGAGCAACGACACCAGCGAAGGCCGCGCCGAGAACCGCCGCGTAATGGCTACGCTGGAAGTTGAATACAAGGAGTAAGCCGGCGCCCTGACGCCGACGGTGGCGGGGCGACTTTTCAGCGCAGCTGAAAGTCGTCCGCATCCAGGTGGCAGGGAAATCGCTCCCGGTAAGCAAGAAGATCGGCACTGTTCAGTACGACGCTGACAGTGCCGTTTTCATTTGTCAGGTCCGCCAGAATTTTGCCGTCTGCCGCAATGGCGAGACTGTCTCCGGCATAATCCACCTGCTTGGCATCCCTGCCGACCCTGTTCACACCCACAACGCAGGCCGCATTTTCAATCGCCCGGGCTGGCAGCAGCGCACGCCAGTGCAGGCGTCTCGCGGCGGGCCAGTTGGCAACATACAGCGCCAGATCGTAATCCCCCCGGTTCCGGCTGAATACGGGGAAACGCAGGTCGTAGCAAACCTGCAGCAGAATACGCCAGTCGCGCCAGGTCACGGTGACGCGCTCCCTGCCGCCGGCATAGCGCTCGTGTTCGCCCGCCATGCGGAACAGGTGGCGTTTGTCGTAGTGGGTTGTGCCGCCGTCGGGGGTGACGAACAGCATGCGGTTGTAGACGGCATCGCCCTCGGTGCGCACGGCGATGCTGCCGGTGATGGCGCAGCCGTGTTGCCGCGCCAGCCGCTGCATCCAGCGCTCGGTGTCGCCGCCGGGAGGCTCGGCATTGGCCAGGGCATTCATGGAAAAGCCGGTGGTGAACATTTCCGGCAGCACCACGAGATCGCTGGCCGCTGCGCTGCGTTCAAGTAGCGCTTCGAGGTGCCGCCGGTTGTCTTCGGGCGCTTCCCAGGCCAGCTCGCATTGCACCAGGGTAACCGTCAAATCCTGCATAGTCGCTCCGCGGCCTGCTGCAGCACCGCGTCCTGCTTGGCGAAGCAGAAGCGCAGCAGGCGCTGCTCAGGCGGTTGTTGGTAAAACACTGAAATGGGTATGGATGCCACGCCTGGAACCCTCGTCCACGCCTCACAGAGGTGTATATCCGGTGTGTCGGTGATCTCAGTGTAGTCGAGCAGCTGGAAATAGCTTCCGGTGCTGGGTTCAAGGCGGAAACGTGAGCCGGCCAGGGCGTCGTTGAACAGGTCGCGTTTGTGCTGGTAGAGCGCAGCAAGACTGAGCGGATAGTCCGGCTCCGCGCACATGAAGTCGGCCAGGGCCTGCTGCACCGGCGTCACCGCGACAAAGCAGACGAACTGGTGAACCTTGCGCAGCTCAGCCGTCAGCGCCGGCGGGGCAACGCAGTATCCGGTTTTCCAGCCGGTCACGCCGTAGGTTTTGCCAAACGAAAACACTGCGAAGGTGGCCGCGCGCAATGCGTCAAACTGCAGCGCGCTGTGGTGCACCCGTCCATCGTAGACGAGATACTCGTATACTTCGTCGCTCACCACCAGCAGGCCGTGGTTCGCGACCAGTGCGTTCAGGGTTTCAAGATCCTCCTTTGCCAGCATTGCGCCGGTGGGATTGTGCGGCGAGTTAATCACCAGCATGCGCGTGCGACGGGTGATTGCCGCTTCGACCCGGGCCCAGTCCGGTCGAAAGGTGCGCGGGGTAAGGGGCACGTGAACCGGTATGCCGCCGGCGAGAAGAACGGCCGGTCGGTAGCTGTCATAACAGGGGTCGAGCAGTATGACTTCATCGCCGATGCTGACGCAGGCGGTGATCGCGCAGTAGATGGCCTCTGTCGCGCCAGGCAGCACCGTGACTTCGGTTTCCGGGTCACATTCGACACCCCGGTGCCGCGCCAGCTGTGCGGCGATGGCTTCGCGCAGCTTGGGCAGTCCAGCCATCGGCGCATATTGATTGTGTCCCTCCAGGGCATGCCGCGCCAGTGCTTGTCGCAGGGCCTCGGGCGCGGGGAAGTCGGGGAAGCCCTGCGAGAGATTGAGGGCACCCTGCTCTTGGGCAAGAGCGGACATGCGCGTAAAAATGGTGGTGCCGACTGCCGGAAGTTTGCTCTGCAACATGGTCGACCTACAGTTGTGTGTCCAGCGGCAATTCGGTGGTGTTCTTGATTTCAGTCACCGCCATATGGGAGTGCAGTTCGCGGATGCCGGGGCTGGTGGTGAGCGTGTTGCGCACAAAGTCTTCGTAGTGACGGATGTCGCGGGTGACGATTTTCAGCATGTAGTCCCAGATGCCCGTCATGGTGTAGCACTCGACGACCTCGGGGTGATTGACAATCTCCGTCTCGAAGCTGACCAGGTTCTGCCGCCCGGTTGCAGTCAGGTTGATCGTGGCAAACACCACCACATCCATGCCCAACTGCGCCCGGTCCAGCAGGGCGACACGCCGCTGGATAATGCCTTCCTCCTCGAGGCGATTGATGCGCCGCCAGCAGGGTGACTGGGACAGATTGATCCTCTCGGCGATGCTGGCGGTGCTTGTGGTGGCATCACGCTGCAGCAGTTTCAGTATCTCGATGTCCTGATTGGCGAGCTTATTGGTCATTTCTTCCGGCAATTGCCTCTCGATTGCATAATTTATTCATGTTATCCGTGAAAGAGCCTGCAAATCAAATAACAAATCCTCCCCGTCTGGCGCAGAATTTCACCTCCGTGCAGGAGCAGCCACCATGACAAACGATAACCGCAAGGCTCTAACCAAAGTGTCGCTGGATGACAAGTACGCGCTGGACGCAACGCGCGCGTACATGACCGGCATTGAGGCGCTGGTCAGGTTGCCGATGCTGCAGCAGCAACGCGACCGGCGCGCGGGTCTCAACACGGCGGGATTCATCTCCGGTTATCGGGGCTCTCCGGTGGGCGGTGTTGACCAGGCCATGTGGAAGGCGGAACCCTGGCTGAAACAGCACAATATCCACTTCCAGCCCGGATTGAACGAAGACCTGGCGGCAACCTCGGTGTGGGGAAGCCAGCAGACCAACCTGTTTGCCGGTGCGCGTTACGATGGCGTGTTCGGCATGTGGTATGGCAAGGGTCCGGGGGTTGACCGCAGTATGGACGTCATCAAGCACGCCAACGCCTTCGGTACCTCGCGTTACGGCGGCGTGCTGGCGGTGGCGGGCGATGATCACGCCTGCAAATCCTCTACCCTGCCACACCAGTCGGAGCACATGTTCATCGGGGCCTCGGTGCCGGTGTTGAGCCCGGCCAATGTACAGGAAGTGCTTGATCTGGGTATTTTCGGCTGGGAGTTGTCGCGCTATAGCGGTTGCTGGGTCGCGCTGAAGGCCATCACCGAGAATATGGACTCGGCGATCTCTGCAGACATCGACCCCAATCGCATCAATATTGTTATTCCAGAGGATTTCCAACTGCCGGCGGACGGGGTGCATGCACGCTGGCCCGACAAGCCACTTGAGCAGGAGTTGCGCCTCAACAAGTTCAAGATCTACGCGGCGCGCGAGTTTGCCAGGGTCAACGGTATCAACCGCATTGTTGTGGATTGCCCGCATCCGCGCTTTGGCATCATCACCACAGGCAAGGCCTATCTCGATGTGATGCAGGCGCTTGAGGACATGGGTATTGACGATGCGGTAGCGGCGGAGATCGGCCTGCGGGTCTACAAGGTGGGCATGCCCTGGCCACTGGAGCCGCGTGTTACCCACGACTTTGCCGAAGGGCTGGAAGAAATTCTGGTCGTGGAGGAGAAGCGCTCCATTATTGAAGACCAGCTTACTGGGCAGTTGTATAACTATCCTGTCGCAGCGCGGCCGCGTGTCATCGGTGAGTTTGACGAGGCCGGCAGGGATCTCCTGCCCAACCTGGCAGAGCTGACCCCGGCCATGGTGGCTCTGGCCATTGCCAGCCGGATTCGCCGCTTCTACCAGTCTGACAGCATGGATCGACGTATCCGCTGGATAGAGGAGAAGGAACTGTCCCTGGCGCAGCCGCGCGAGACCATCGAACGCGTGCCGCATTTTTGTTCGGGCTGCCCACACAACACCTCAACCCGGGTGCCCGAGGGGAGCCACGCTTTGGGCGGTATCGGTTGCCACTACATGGCGACCTGGATGCCTGACCGACAGACCCACACATTCACGCAGATGGGTGGAGAAGGCGCCACTTGGATTGGGCAGGCACCGTTCACCGACACGCCGCATGTGTTCCAGAATCTGGGGGACGGCACCTATTTTCACTCGGGCATTCTCGCCATTCGAGCCGCTGTCGCGGCGGGAGTGAATATCACCTACAAGATTCTCTATAACGACGCGGTTGCCATGACCGGCGGACAGCCGCTGGACGGCAGCCTGTCAGTGGGCGATCTGGTGCGCCAGGTCGCAGCCGAGGGCGTGCGGCGCATCGCGCTGGTCAGTGACCATCCGGAAGCCTGGAGTGGGCAATTCCACGGTATTACCGATTACTACAGCTTGCATAACCGCAGTGAGATGGACGCGCTGCAGCGGGAGCTGCGGGAGTTCGTCGGCACCTCTGTGATCGTCTATGTACAGACCTGTGCGGCGGAAAAGCGCCGCCGCCGCAAAAAGGGGCTGCTGGAAGACCCTGCCAAGCGCCTGTTCATCAACGATGCTGTCTGTGAAGGTTGTGGCGATTGCAGTATCAAGTCCAACTGCCTTTCGGTGCTGCCCAGGGAGACAGAACTGGGGCGCAAACGGCAGATCGACCAGAGCTCATGCAACAAGGACTACAGCTGCGCCAATGGCTTTTGTCCGAGCTTTGTCTCCGTGATCGGAGGCAGCCTGCGCAAGCCTGAAGGCGCGGGTGGCGACGTTGAGGCCCTGTTCGACCCGCTGCCCGACCCACAGCTGCCGTCACTGGATAGGCCGTGGAATACCGTGGTGACGGGTGTCGGTGGTACCGGTGTGCTGACGATTACAGCGCTGGTGGCGATGGCGGCACACATTGAAGGCAAGGGCTGTGCGACCATGAACCAGACCGGTCTGGCGCAGAAGTTTGGGGCCGTGGTCAGCCATGTGCGGGTCAGTGCAAGGCAGGAGGATATCAAGGCGGTACGCATTCCCGCCGGGGAAGCCGACCTGCTGCTGGGTTGTGACCTTGTCGTCACCTCCACTTATGAGGCACTGGGCAAGGTCGCGCACGGTCGTACGCACGCCGTGGTCAACGATGCCGAAGTGCCCACATCGGCCTTCATACTGGATCCGGACGCGCGCTTCCCGACCGCGTCGATGAAAGCCAAGGTCAGTGACGAAGTGGGGGAGTCGGCTGCGTTTTTCATCGATGCGACAAGAATTGCCACCCAATTGCTGGGCGACTCCATCGCCGCCAACCTGTTTTTGCTCGGCTATGCCTGGCAACAGGGGCTGGTACCGGTTTCCGCCGCTGCGCTGGAGGAGGCGATCGAACTGAATGCCGTTGCCGTCAATTTCAACAAGCAGGCGTTCCTGTGGGGGCGTCGCTGTGCTGATCAACCGCAACGGGTGCAGGCCCTGGTGGACGAACTCGCGCCTCGTGCAGCTCCGCGGCTTGAGCAGGTAGACGAGATTGCAGCCGACCGTGCCGCGCGTCTCACGGAGTACCAGGATACCGCCTATGCAGAACGTTACCTGCAACAGGTGAACAGCATGCGCGCCGCAGACCCGCGGGCGGATGAACCTGGCAGCCTGAGCGCGGTTGTCGCCAGGGCGCTCTACAA
The DNA here is from genome assembly GCA_002414665.1 of Halieaceae bacterium UBA5085. GTDB lineage: Bacteria > Pseudomonadota > Gammaproteobacteria > Pseudomonadales > Halieaceae > Haliea. The sequence continues at coordinate 131,836 of DIAF01000038.1, read as the reverse complement.
GTTGATGGCCTACAAGGATGAGTACGAGGTTGCCAGGTTGTACAGTGATGGCGAATTCCTGCGCAAGGTGCAGCAACAGTTCGAAGGTGATTTCGAACTGCGCTTCAACCTCGCGCCGCCCCTGTTCAGCAAGCGTGACCCGTCTACCGGTCACCTGATCAAGCAGGAATTTGGCCCGTGGATGCTGAAGGCCTTCGGCTGGCTGGCCAGACTGCGCCGGCTGCGCGGGACGCGCCTGGACATCTTTGGTTACACGGCAGAGCGTCGTCAGGAGCGAGCGGACATCAATGACTACATCGACCTGCTCGCGGAGCTGCGCGGGGGCCTGACCCCCGACAATTATCCCACGGCCGTGGATCTGGCGGCGCTGTCATCCCGCTTGCGGGGCTTTGGCCACGTCAAGGATCGCAACCGCGAAAGCCTGGCGGAGCAGCGTGCGACACTGCTGCGGCGGTTTCGTGGGGAAACTGTGGATCCGGTCACCATCGTTAACGCCGCCTGAATATTGCCGGCAGAAAAAGGAACTCTTTATGAGCGTGTTTTCAGCCCCCGCCTGGGACAACCACGAACTGGTGGCGTTTGGTAGTGACGCCCGCACGGGACTGCGTGCGATTATTGCCGTACACGATTCAAGCCTCGGCCCGGGCGTCGGGGGGTGCCGCATGTTTCCCTATGCCAGTGATGCGGACGCCCTGCATGATGTGCTGCGCCTGTCCCGCGGTATGACCTACAAATCGGCCCTGGCGGGGCTTCCATTGGGCGGCGGTAAATCGGTGATTATTGGCGATCCCCGCCGCGACAAGACGCCCGCGCTGATCCGCGCCATGGGCGATTTCGTGCACGCCCAGGGAGGCCGCTATGTCGCTGCTGAAGACTCAGGGACCGGCGTTGAAGACCTGCGCAGAATGGCCGAGCGCACTCCCCATGTCAGCGGCATAGATGACAATGAACATGGAGGTGATCCCTCTCCGAGCACGGCCTACGGGGTATTTCTCGCCATTCGCACGGCGGTGCAGCACCGCCTCGGCGTTGCCAGCACCTGTGGCTTGCGCGTAGCGGTGCAGGGCCTTGGCCATGTCGGTTATCACCTGGCCCGCCATCTGCGAACGGACGGTGCTGTGGTCTACGGTGCCGACGTCAATCCAGCAAATATCACCCGCGCAAGTGATGAGCTGGGTGTGTTGCCGGTGGACCCCGCGGAGATCCTCAGCCTGGAAGTTGACGTTCTTGCGCCCTGCGCGATGGGCGCCGTGCTGAATGCGCGTTCAATCGATTCGCTGCGTGCAGGCATCGTGGCGGGCGCTGCCAATAACCAGTTGGACACGGCAGAGGACTCAGCCCGCCTGCAGGGCCATGGCATTCTTTACTGCCCCGACTTCCTGGTCAATGCAGGAGGCATCATTGATGTGCATTATCAACGAGCCGGTTTGCCAGCGGAAGCGAAGCGCGCACACATTGAGCGTATTGTCGACACGTTGGCAGAAGTACTGCACCGTGCAGATGTGACGGGGAGGCCGTCCAATGAGGTCGCTGAGGCCCTGGCTGTTGAGTACCTGCGCGACGCTGCGCGAGCTCCCAGGGCTACTGAATTGCCGTTGTCAGCAGGGTCTCTAGCGCCACATAGCTGAGTAGGCAGCTTGCCGTGACAAGCAGGAAGAGCGCCGGGCGGGGCGACTGTTTTTCCCGTCGCCTTTCCTCAGGTGTGCTGACGCCTGGCGTGCGCGGTCCATAGTGAAGCGCCGACAGCGCGGCGTCCGGTATCTGATGTGCCATGCTCGGTCTCAAATGTTTAAAGCTGAAAGACTAGCAGAGCCTCTGAGGGTGCACTGTAACATTGGGTATTCTGGCCGTCACCGAGCGGATAAGCGCCCCTCGTTTGACTCGACACTGGCAATCCACTGCGCAACAGCCGCGATGAGCTCCTGGCGCGAGAACGGTTTGCTGAGTAACGCGTCCATGCCAAAACTCAGGCACTTTTCCCTGTCTCCCTGTACAGAGTTGGCAGTGACAGCGAGGATGGGTGGCTGCTGTCGTTGTTGTTGCTGCAGCATCGTACGGATCGTGCGCGTGGCGTCGAAACCATTCATGACCGGCATCTGGCAGTCCATCAGAATCAGGTCAAAGTCCTGCTGAGCCACCAGTGCGACCGCCTCCTCACCATTCTCGGCACAGGTAAGTTCGCAGTTGAAATGCCTTAGATGCGTCTGCACAAGGCGCTGGTTCATCATATTGTCGTCCGCCAGCAGAATACGCTTACCACGAATGCTACCGCCAAGTTCGTCGTTGGCCTGAACTGGTGCTGCACTGCTGGTGGGCCCCGCCTCTTGACTGTTCTGCTGTTCATCGAATGGCTTTAGTGGCAGGTTCACCTCAAATCGAGAGCCGACGCCAAGTTCGCTGCTGACCGCTACCGTGCCACCCATCGCGCTGACCAGATTGTAGACAATCGCCAGGCCCAGACCCGTACCCCCGGCCCTCGCGGCTCCATCGGCAGTGGCCTGGTAGAAGGGTTCATGCAAGTGCGCCAGCACACTTCCCGGCATGCCAATCCCGGTATCGGCGACGGTAATGTGCAGGCGCCAGTGGTTTTTGTCCGCATACGCTTCAGGTCGTGTGACGGACAGGTCCACCTCCACGCCGCCCCGCTCGGTGAACTTGATCGCGTTGCCAACCAGATTCTGGATTACCTGGCGAATCTTGATGGCATCGTTGAAAAAGCGGCAGGGAGCACCCTCGGAAAGACTAAACCGCAGCCCGATGCGCTTGCGCTCCGCGAGTGGGCGCATGATTTTCTCCACGGGGCCGCTGAGGTCCTGCAGTTCGAGTGGCACGGGTTCAAGCGCGAGGTTGCCACTTTCAATGCGTGATACCTCGAGAATGTCACCAATCAGCTCCGCGAGATTGCGCCCTGAGGATTCAAGCGCGTCGAGCTGGGAGCGTTGATTCTCGTCCAGGACGGTCCCTTTCAACAGCTCGGTCATGCCCAGAATCACGTGTAGCGGTGTACGAATTTCATGGCTCATGGTTGCCACAAAACGAGACTTGGCCTCATTGGCTGAACTGGCCACCGCTGCCATGGTAAGCGCGGAGTTGCGCGACTCTTTCAGGGAACTCAGTGTGTCGAGCAACTCCTGCTCCCGACGCCGCCGCTGTACAGTATGGGTGATAAGGTCGCTAAGAAGCTCCAGCAGCATGATCTCCACATCGCTGTAGTGGCGCGTGCTGCGCACGGAATCGAAGCCGATGAAGCCAATACAGTTTTTGCCCAGAAGCTCAGGAAAGGTCGCCAGAGACTGAATGCCCTGTGGCTCCAGTATCATCCGTAGCGGATCATTTGGTGGTCGTCCGCGCACCGAGGAGATGATGAAGGGCAGTCTGTTCTTGTGGTTGGTGGTCCACATCTCCAATTCGCGGGTCGAAACATCCTGAAGGAAGTCGATCTGGGGGTCGATGCCTTGCGCGCACCATTCGTGGGTATTGCTGCAGGTTCCCCGCTCCCAGTCGTAGGTAAAGCGGTAGCCCCGATCGGCGCCGACATACTTTGAGGTGTCACCCAGTGCCTCAATGATCGTGGCGTCTATGTGTTCGATCGGCGCTTCAAGCAGCTTGATGGAGATAGAGATAATCAGCCGTTCCAGCTCAGACTTGTGCAGCGTTTCTGTTCTGGCGACCTCCGCCTGTGTCACGTCGCGCAGAAGAATCATGAGATCACCGCGCGGCTGGCCGTCGTCGGCAACGAGGCTGAGCACGCATTGTAGTTTGCGCGTTGCGCCGTCTGGTGAGGTGACCCGCAGCGGTATCTCTACGGTCTCCTGCAAGCCGTGTTCCATGTAACGGTTGAGACTGCGGATCGCCCGTGATCGATCTTCCTCATACACCATGGCCCAGAAATCTGCCTCGTGCAGGGCTTCGGTGCTTGCCGGCAGCCCCAGTGCGGCGCACGCCGCCCGGTTCAACGCAATGGCGCCTTTCCCCTTGCGCCAGTGCATCGCGCCGAGCTCGCAGGCGTTCAGGGCTTCGAACACAGCGCGCGTGGCAGCCATGCGCGTCAGTCTCTCCCGGCTGCGGAAAGGTGTGAGGCAATCTGTTGGTGGGTGTCGGCACCCAGCCTGGCAATCTCTGCCAGCAGCGCGTTTCGCGTGCCCTCATCTGCCTGGCTTCTGCAAACATCCTCCAGCTTTTCAAGCAGCGATGCCAGCGCGGGTGCGCCCACAGTCCGGCAGGAAGATCCGAGCTTGTGCGCATGATGGCGCTGCTCCTCCAGACTCATTGGTGACACAGTAGCGCCGACCAGCTGCAGGAATTCCTCCAGTTGTTGCAGGAAGGTTGTATAGAAATCCGTGAGCACTTCCCAGTCGTCCAGCTCCAGAGCGTGGGGCAAGTGCGTGCTGTCGAAAACAGTATGTTGCGTACTCATGGTGCTGGCTCCCGAGTAACGTTCTTGCTGGACCTGGCAGGCTGCAAGGCATAGCCTGTGCCTCGCACCGAACGAATGCGGTAGTTGTCGGTGAGCAATTTGAGCTTCTTCCGGCTGCGCCCTACCAGTACATCCATGGCCCGGTTCATGGAATCGAAGTCCCGGCCGTACACAATGCTGTAGAGCTCGCTGCGCTCTACCGGGTTGCCGGGATTGCGCATGAGGACTGAAAGCACGGCCAACTCTTTCTCCGAGAGCGGCACTTCATTGCCGTAGGCGCCAAGTGTGCGATGTAATGGGTCGAGTTGCAGGGCCTCCCACTCAAGAACGCGGCTGGTCTGGGCTGTACCACGCGCCCGGTCGCTGCTCGCGTCCTGGCGTAACACCGCGCGAACCCGCGCCATGAGTTCCTCGATGTCGTACGGTTTTACGATGTATTGGTCGGCGCCTGCATCGAGGCAGGAGACGGTGGTGCGCACTTCATCGTTGGCGGTCAGCATGATTACGGGGACATTGCAGATCGACTTTATCTGACTGCAAAGCTGCAGTCCGTTCAGGTCCCGGGGCCCGAGGAAATAGTCCAGCAGAATCAAATCGGGGGATGGTTCGCGTTGCAGCCGCTTCAGTGCACGAACAGAGGAATCGACATATTCACAGTCGTACTTGCGAACGCTCAGTTGATAGCGCAACACTTTGCAAAACAGCAGGTCGTCATCAATGATCAGAATGTTGGCCTCGGCCACGGCAGGTTCCTTGCTCTCTGCGATAAACAGCCTGCAATGATACGCGTTGTTACAGGGCGGCACATGCGCAGCTTTGTAACAGTTTGCAAGCTTCCCGCGCTAGCCTGAGTGAGTCTGGTCACCCCTGCTGTGGCACGTGCAGTCAAGGTGGTTTCTCCGGGTGCCCCGCCGGGTCGGGTCACAGTGTTACTCGGTGGCAACGCCGTCCGAGCGTCCCCCTGGCACCGCATACTCTTCCGGGCCGAGTTCCAGGTAGCCCCGCAGGTAGTGCACGAGCAGATAGAATGGGCCGGTGTCCAGCAGCGCGACTGTGGCTTTGAACAGGTAGTTGCTGCCAATCAATACCAGCAGTGCCTGGAATGCGATGTCGCCGCGCAGAAACGCGGCGCCGAACGTGACGGTAATGACCATCACTGAATCGACCATCTGGCTCATCAGGGTACTGAAATTGTTGCGGACCCAAAGGTATTTCCCGCGGGTTACCCGTTTCCAGAAATGAAACAGCTGAACGTCGAAGTACTGCGCCGCAATGTAGGCCAGCATTGAGGCAAAAACGGCACCTGAAGTGGTGGCGTAAATGAGCTGGTAGAGTCCGATGCTGTTGCTGACCACCTCTCCGCTGGGTAGTGTGACCGGCTGGGCCAGTTGCAGAATCTGCCACGGTGGCATCGCCTCTGGGCCGACGGAGGGCATGGTGTCACCCAGGAACAGCACTAGGAGGATGAAGAAGTTCAAACCGAGGCCGACGCTGACGAGAAAGTTGGCTCTTGCCCGGCCGTACAACTCACAGACGAGGTCGGTACACAGGAATGTCAGCGGGTAGGGCAGGACACCCACGGCCAGGGCCATGGGTCCCAGCTGAATGAAGCGGGTGATGCCGATCACATTCAGCAGCGTCATCGCACAGAGAAAAGTCCCAGCCAGGACCAGAAATACCCGTTCCCGGCGTTCCCATACCGTGACAGCGGCAGTCATGTCAGGCTTCCTTCTGTCCCAGGTTGGCGTGCAGTACACTGCCGTTGATCACCGGGTTACCGTGTGACCAGACGACCAGCTCCGCAATTTCTTCTGGCGCTATCAGTCGCCCATAGGCATTCATGCTTCCGATCGCTGCAACGACCTCAGGGTTGTCGCCTATGTGCGTACGCAGCATTTCCGTATCGGTGAAGCCGGGGCAGATCAGTGCCGTGTGGATACCGGTGCCCATGAGGTCCTGGCAGCTGGCCCGCATCATGCCGAGCTGTGCATGCTTGCTCAATACATAACTGAAGGAACCGGCAACCGCCTTTTCCGAGAGGGTGGAGCCGATGTAAAGCAGGCTCGAGCCTCGTGGGAGCGCCGGCAGCAGTAGCTGGTTGATGCTGTTGACAGCGACGACGTTGGTTTCCAATACCTCGCGCAGGCTGGCACTGCTGCAGTTGCCGGCGGCGTCTTTGCGCATCTGACTCGCGTTGTGCAGCAGGCAGACAGTGTCACTTTCGCTCACTACGGGCAGCAGAGTGTGGCAGGCGCTGGTGATGGAAGCTTCGGAGGCGAGGTCGCAGACAATATTTTCCACGCCGGCTTCGGGGCAGGCGCGCCGCGACAGGTTGTAGACGCGGTAGCCGAGCGCCAGAAAACGCTTCGCCGTGGCGCGACCGATGCCGACGCTGGCGCCGGTAATGACTGCAGTGTGCATAAAGTCCCCCTGATAATTTGCTCGCCGTGGTGATGCTGAGGCGGTTGTTTCTGACGGGTAATACGCAGGTCTGCTGAATTCAGTTTGCGCAATACCGTGGCAGCGTCATTGTGCCCCAGCGGTCCAGCCTTGCCTATTTTACGTAGAGTCGTGACAATGAATTCACGCAACCGGGTTGGAAGTATCTCATGGAGCGCTTGACGACGCTGTACATTGACAAGGAGAGCCACAAATTTTCTGCGGCGCATTTCACGATATTCTCGGCGACGGAGCGCGAGCGCCTGCATGGGCACAATTATTCTGTTTCGGCAAAGATCGTCGCGCCCATGGGTGACAACGGTTTTGCCGCCGACTACAACGTTTACAAGCGACGTCTGAAATCGCTGTGCGATGCGCTTGACGAGTATCTTGTGCTGGCGGGAGACTCGCCACACCAGCGCATTGAGGATGCTGACCCCTATTACCGTGTGCATTTCGCCAGTGAGGAGATGCTTTTTCTCAAGACGGACACCCGGGTGTTGCCACTGCGCAATGCCACCGTGGAAGAGTTCTCCCGTTATCTGCTACAACAGCTGCTGCTGGCCTCGGAGGGAGACGACCTGCGCGAGGTGGAGTTGTGTGTTGCCTCCGGGCCCGGGCAAAAGGGCTGCACCAGCTGGCACAGGCCCTGAGCCCGTTCCCTACGCCGCGATGCCGCTATGCCGTAGCAGTGGTTCAACGTCCGGCTCCCGGCCGCGGAAGGCCACAAACAGTGCCATCGCGTCCTGCGAGCCGCCGGCTTCAAGGATGTGTCGCCGGAAGTCGTTGCCGGTGTGCGGGTTGAAGATGCCCTCTTCTTCAAACCGGGCAAAGGCATCGGCGGACAGTACCTCGGCCCATTTGTAGCTGTAGTAACCCGCTGCATAGCCACCGGCAAAGATGTGGCTGAAAGCGTGCTGGAAACGGTTCTCCGGCACTGCGGGAACGACCGCGACGCGGGCCCGTACATCGTCCAGCAATCCCTGTACCGTAACCCCGGGTTCTCCCCAGCGCTGGTGTAGCTGGAAGTCGAACAGGGCAAATTCCAACTGACGCATCATCTGCATTCCGGACTGGAAATTCCGCGCGGCCAGCATCTTGTCCAGCAGGGTCTGAGGTAAGGGCTCCCCGGATTCCACATGACCGGAGATGAAAGCAAGCGCCTCGGGCTGGTAGCACCAGTTCTCCAGGAACTGGCTGGGCAACTCCACTGCGTCCCAGGCTACTCCATTAATGCCTGAAACTGCCGCGACATGCTGTGCTGTCAACATGTGGTGCAATCCGTGCCCAAACTCATGGAACAGTGTCACCAGCTCATTCTCGGTGAGCAGTGAAGGTTGGTTGCCCACCGGGGCGGTAAAGTTGCAGACCAGGTAGGCCGCCGGTAACTGCAGGCCCTCAGGCGTCAAGCGTCGCACCCGGCAATCGTCCATCCACGCGCCGCCGCGTTTGTGGCTGCGTGCATACAGGTCGAGGTAGAAGCGCGCAAGCGCTTTCCCTTCCTGGCTGATTTCAAACAGGCGTACGTCCGGGTGATAGCTGTCGAAGTCGTTCAGCTCGCTGACCGTGACGCCATAGAGGCGTTGAACCACTTCAAAAAGTCCACTTAAAACCCGGTCTACCGGTAAATAGGGGCGCAGCTCCTCCTGCGAGATGCTGAAGGTTTGCTGGCGCAGCTTCTCGCTGTAATAGGCCACGTCCCAGGGCTTGAGCTGCGCAAGGCCGTGCTCGCTCTCCGCGAAGGCGCACAATTCCCGCCATTCTGCCTGCGCCTGCGGCCTGGAGCGTTCCGCCAGCTCAGTGAGGAATTCGATCACGCGTTCAGGGCTGTCGGCCATCTTGGTCGCCAGTGAGCATTCGGCATAGTGAGCAAAACCAAGCAGACGAGCAAGTTCCTGGCGCAGGTCGAGGATATCTGTCATCAGCGAGCTGTTGTCAAACTGGCCGCCGTGGGGGCCGATCTCGGAGGCGCGGGTTACATTGGCGAGGTACACCTCGCGGCGCAGCGCGCGGTCGTCACAGTAGGTCAACACCGGGTAAACCGAGGGGAAATCCAGTGTCAGCAGGCAGCCGTCAAGATCGCGCTGTCGAGCGGTCTGTGCGGCGCTGTCAAGCGCCGAGGCCGGCATGCCCTGAAGTTGTTCCGGAGTGACGTGTTTGGTCCAGGCGTTAGTGGCATCCAGCACGTTATCGCTGAAGCGACTGCTGAGTTCGGACAGGCGCTGATGTATTTCTCCGAAGCGTTGTTTGCCGGCCTCGGGGAGTGCGACACCGGCCAGTTCGAAGTCGCGCAGGGCATAGCGTACCGACTGCTGCTGCGGCTGGCTGAGGTCGGCAAATCCCGGGCTCTCTGCAAGTTCGCGGTAGGCGGCATACAGCGCAGAATTCTGGCCCACCCAGGTACGGTATTCGGAGAGTAGTGGCAGGCAGGCGTTGTAGGCGGATCGCAGCGCCTCGCTGTTCAGCACACCGTTCAAATGACCGACGGGTGACCAGGCCTGCGCCAACTCGTCGTCCATGGCCTCGATAGGTGCGACCAGAGAGTCCCAGCTGCGGGGACCGGGCTCGGCAAGCAGCCTTTCAAGTTCGGCCTTGTGGCGTTCAATGAGCGTGCGTAGTGCCGGTTCAACATGCTCCGCGCGGATGGCGGAGAATGGCGGCAGGAGGTTCTTTTCCAACAGAGGGTTGTTCATAATCCGGAGCTTCCTGAAAATACAGGCATAGTTTAACGGATAGTGGCGGGGATGCGGAATGAAGGCGATGGCCAGCTGATCGCGAAGCTCTCCGCCATCCCTGGCTGGTTCGGCCGCCAAACGCCTGCGCCGGTTGAATAGCCGACCCTAATCCTTGTCGGGTTCACGCCGTTTCTTCATTAGCGGTGCAAAGCCATCGTTAGCGGGGCGTGCGGCCGGAGACTTGCGCGGCTTACCCTTGGCTTTGGTGTCCCGCGCCCGCACCTTCTTTTTGACTGCGGGGGCCTTTTTCTTGCTGCCGCTGGCCTTGCCTGAGGATTTCATCTTTTTTGGCCCGGCATAGCGTGCCTTCAGGCCAGGGAGCGAGCGCGGTTCCATCTCGATCTTCAGGTATCGCTGGATGCTGATCATCAGGTTCCAGTCGGCAGCGCTGACCAGGGAAACGGCAGTGCCTTTGTGATCCGCTCTCCCGGTACGACCTGTGCGGTGCAGGTAGTCGTCTCCACTGCGGGGCAGGTCGTAGTTGATCACCGTGTCGATGCCCTGTATGTCCAGACCCCGTGCAGCCACGTCGCTGGCGGTAACCGTGGTCACGCCGCCCTGTTCGAAGCGCGTGACAATGGCCTTGCGTTCCTCGGTACTCATCTCGCCGTGCAGGCAGCCCGCCCGCAGACCGTGGTGGCGCAGATAATCAGCCAGCCGGGACGCTGTACTGCGCTTGTTGGCAAAGACCAGCTGTTTGCGGCCACTGTCCTGCAGCAGTGCCAGCAGCAGTTTGTCCTTGTGGTCCTGGTTGTCGGCGAGAATCCTCTGGTGATGAATGCTTTCGTGGGCGGCGCGGATGTCACCGCAGCTTACCGTGACAGGGTCTTTCTGCAACGCTGCGCTCATGTCTCCGAGCCCGCGTGCGTGCAGCGTAGCCGACAGCAGCAGGGTTTGCCGCTGCGGCGGGCAGAACGCGGCTATTTTCAGGACATCGTCCCTGAACCCCATATCCAGCATGCGGTCCGCCTCGTCAATGACCAGTACTTTCAGGCCGCTGAGGTCGGCGCTTCTGTGCTCGCAGTGCTCCAGCAGGCGCCCCGGAGTCGCAATGACCACCTCAGGATTTTTCCGCAGCAGCGATTTCTGGTACTTGAAGTCGGCACCACCGGTCAGGGCATCCGCACGCAGTGGGCTCTTGGCCAGCAACTGGCGGCAGCTTTTCAGCACTTGCCGGGCCAGTTCCCGCGTGGGTACCAGTACCAGCATGAGTGTCCCACCGCCCGTGGGCAGAGTGTCCCGTAGCAGGGCCTGCAGGCCCGGCAGTAAATAGGCCAGCGTCTTGCCGCTGCCCGTGGGGGCGCTCACACGCAGGTCAGTCCCTGCCAGCGCCAGGGGAATAACCTCCTGCTGTACCGCTGTGGGCCGCCCGAAAGCCAGCTCCTCCAGCGCAAGTTGCAGGCTGCGATCAAGGTCGAGGTTCTCTAACACATGGGTCATCTCGTGCAGCAGCGCGGGTGCTTTACCCGCGCTTATAAGAGATTGGAGTGTATCACGCTGGCGGCGTATACCCGACACGGCTGGCCAACAGTAAACAGTCGTTTCCTCTGCATCGCTTGTTTGGCACACTAAGGGGTATTATTTTCACGCGGAACAGGCGGTCGCATGCAGGCAAGAACTGTCAAAGCGGTTCGAATCGAGACGACGGGCGGACCCGAGGTTATGCAGCTGGTGGATGTTGAATTGCCGCCGCCGGGGCCTGGCATGGTGACCGTGACGCAACGGGCCATCGGTCTCAACTTTATCGACACCTACCACCGCAGTGGCTTGTACCCGATCCCACTACCCAGCGGGCTGGGTATGGAGGGCGCCGGTGTCGTAACCGCGGTTGGGGACGGTGCCGGGTTCGCCGTTGGGGACCGTGTCGCCTACTGCTCGGCCCTGTTTGGTGCCTACGCCGAGGCGGTGAACCTGCCGGCCTCACGGCTGGTCAGCATCCCCGACGGCATTGACTTCGAAACGGCTGCCGCTGCCCTGTTGAAGGGGCAGACCACCGAGTTCCTGCTGCAGCGGGTGTTCCCGCTCAAAGCCGGTCAGACCTGCCTGTTTCATGCAGCGGCAGGTGGTGTGGGGCTGCTGTTTGGCCAGTGGGCGAGCGCCCTGGGCGTTACGGTCATCGGCACGGTCAGTTCAGCGGCGAAGGCGGAGCTGGCACTGGCGCACGGCTATGCGCACGTGGTGAATTACGCCGACGACAACGTTGCAGAGCGGGTGCGTGAGCTGACAGGTGGGCAGGGTGTGCCTGTGGTCTATGACGGTGTAGGCCGAGACACCTTCGATGCCTCGCTCGCCAGCCTCCAGCCGCGCGGCATGCTGGTCAGTTTCGGCAATGCCTCCGGCAAGCCTGAGCCACTGGACCTGCAGACCCTGGCCAACATGGGTTCGCTTTATGTTACCCGCCCCACGCTGCTGACCTACACCGCATCCACCGAAGACCTGCGCATGTCCTCTGCGGCGGTATTCGATCGTCTGCTGGCAGGTGAGGTAAAGGTTAGTATAGGTCAGCGTTACCCGCTGGCGGAGGTCGCGCGCGCCCATATCGATTTGGAATCCCGCGTGACCACCGGCTCGACACTGCTGCTGCCATGAACGCTCTCCCCGGCGCCGAGGGCCATACGCGAGTGCTGCATGGTGAGCAGGTGCGACTGGAACCACTCTCGCAGGCGCACGCACAGGGCCTCTTCCTGCGTGGCTGCCATGCCCCTGACTGGGCCTACATGCCGCGCAGCTGCTTCATCGACCTGGCGGATACGCGACAGTGGATCGATGAGGCCGTTGCTGCACCCGGTGAGCAGGCCTGGGCGATTGTCGAGAACGCCAAAGGCAAGATTGTCGGCAGTACGCGCTACCTGAATATGTTGCCCGAGCATCGCAGCCTTGAGATCGGCTGGACCTGGCTGGGTCAGGAATGGCAGCGCACGGGAATCAACACGGAAACCAAGCTGTTGCTGCTCACCCACGCCTTCGAACGGCTGCGCTGCCTGCGGGTGGAGTTCAAGGCTGATTCGCGCAATTTGCGCTCACAGCGCGCGCTGGAGCGGATCGGCGCGATCCGGGAGGGCGTGCTGCGTAAACACCGCATTGTGCAAAATGACTACTCGCGGGACTCCGTGTACTTCAGTGTACTGGATACCGAGTGGCCTGCCGTAAAGCGGCGTCTGGCGCAGCTGCGGGAGGGGCGCTGACCGGCCTGCAGGCTACTGCACCATTTCGTTTTCACTGAAGCGGCCTTCGAACAGCGCGGCGCTCAGGTAGCGCTCGCCGGAATCCGGGAGTATTACCACAACCATCTTGCCCGCATTCTCAGGCTCGCGTGATACGCGGTCGGCAACAGCCATCGCGGCACCGCAGGACACACCGGCGAGAATGCCCTCCTGCTGCATCAGTTTGTGCGCCCAGGACATCGCGTCCTCGTTGCTGACCTGCTCCACGCGGTCGACCATGGACAGATCCAGGTTGGCGGGCAGAAATCCGGCGCCGATTCCCTGTATCTTGTGCGGCGCATGGGTGGGCTCTGTGCCCGCCTTGGCTGCGGTGATGACAGTCGTGCTCGCAGGTTCGACCGCCACCGTCTGGATGGCCTTGCCCGCGGTGCCCTTGATGTAGCGCGAGGTGCCGGTCAGGGTGCCCCCGGTGCCAACACCGGCAACCAGAATGTCGATCGCACCCTCGGTGTCCTGCCAGATCTCCGGTCCGGTCGTGCTTTCGTGGATTGCCGGGTTGGCGGGGTTCTCAAACTGGCGTGCGCCCCAATAGCGGTCGGGGTCCGAGGCGATGATGTCCTCCGCCTGAGCGATGGCGGCGGGCATGCCCTTGCTGCCGTCAGTGAGGATGATGTCCGCGCCCAGCGCCTTCATCAATTTTCGTCGCTCCAGGCTCATGGTGTTTGGCATGGTCAGCGTGCAGCCGTAGCCGCGTGCTGCAGCGACGAAGGCCAGCGCGATGCCGGTGTTGCCGCTGGTGGGTTCAACAATGGTCATGCCGGGCTTCAGGCTGCCGTCCCGCTCTGCCGCCAGCACCATGCTGGTCCCGATGCGGCACTTTACCGACATGGCCGGGTTGCGATTCTCGAGTTTGGCGTACACATTGCCAGTACTGATGTGATTGATGCGGACCAGCGGTGTGCCGCCAATGGTTTCCGAATTGTCGTTGAATATGCGTCCCATCGGTCTTGCTCCTGAAAAGGTGTCGGCAGCGGGCAAGGTTAGTCAACTGGCCTGTTCCTGTCCATCGAAGACACGGTGGCATAACCAGGTGGTCATCTCGCTGTCACACAACCGTCACGGTTTTATCTTTTAATGGCGCACCCTATAATCGAGGCGTTCCCCCCGGCGGGCCGCCTCTGGCGTGCGGGGGCATATCGGGAGAGAGCATTGGCCGCAGGTTCACTGAGTCACAGCAGCATCGCAGGGAAGACGGTCGATGGTTTGCTGCGTCTGTTCTCGGCCTTGAGTCAGCCGCGCAATGTCCTCTGGTTGCGCAGGGGGGTGGTGTGGCTGGCGTGTCTCTGGATGTTGGCGGCCGCGGTGCAGCTGTTCTGGGCGCTGTTCCCGGTGGCGCCCGGGACCAGGCTGGAAGGTGAGGTGATCAACCCTCCGGCGCAGGCCATTACTGCGGCTGGCGGCAGGACCCAGGTGGACATCGAGGCGCTGCGTGGCTGGGCCTTGTTCGGCGATCCCGGCGCGGCGTCGGAAGTCGAGACGGCGGTGGCCAGTGCCAGCGAGGTGCGCAGTGCGCGCGAGGGGATCGAACGCGGAGCTCGAGATAGCCGGTTGGAACTCACACTGCGCGGCATTATCGCCTTCAATGCCGCCGGCGAGGGCAGTGCAGTCATCGAGCACCGCGGCCGCCAGGCCATTTACTCGGTGGACGACGAATTGCCGGTTGCCGGTAGAGTGCTGCTGGCGAAGGTCATGCCGGATCAGGTTGTGCTCGACAATGGCGGCACCTACGAGCTGTTGCGTCTGTATCCGCCCTCCGCGCTGGATGCACAGTTGACCGGCGCGCAGAGCCGGGTGCCCCGCAGCGCGGCTCCTGCCGCGTCTGCAGCGACGGTAATAGATCGTCGCACGGACGCCGAGTCCGCAGCCTTGGCGGCGGCCTATCGCGATCAGTTGTATGAGGATCCGCAGTCCCTCGCCGACCTGGTGCGTATCAGTGCGGTCCGTGAAGAGGGCGTGCTGCGTGGCTACCGGGTGACGCCGGGACAGCACCGGGAGCAATTCAAGCAATTAGGCTTCCGCCCGGGTGATCTGGTAGTGGCGGTAAACGGCTTGTCCCTGTCAGACCCCGCGAACACCATGCGACTCTACCAGGCCATGCGCTCAGCGAGCGAGGTGTCTTTCGACCTGCTGCGTGGCGCGGAGTCCGTGGCGCTGAGTGTGAGGCTGGATGATGCAACGACCGATCGGTGATAGAGTCAAGGCTATTCATTTAAGGACACAGACTCAGTGAGAATCATGTCGCGGGCACTGCGAGTACCGCTGTTATATTTACTGGCCGCCTTTGGCGCAGTAACCGCCAGCGCTCAGGATTTTACCGTCAACCTGAAAGAAACCGATATTCAGGAGCTGATCAAGTTTGTCGCCGAGGCCACTGAAACGACCATCGTTGTCGACCCGGCGGTAAAAGGCAAGGTCAAGGTTGTCTCCTCCAAGCCGGTGTCGCGGGCGGAGCTTTATGATCTTTTCCTGTCCATACTTGAGGTGCACGGTTATACCGCCGTTCGCTCTGGCGGCGTCGTGCGCGTCATTCAAAGCAAGGATGCCCGTTCCGCGCCGGTGACCGTGCGTGATGACGAAGGCCAGCGTGGCAATGACGAGTACGTCACGCAGGTCATGCGCCTGAAGAACATTTCCGCGGCCAAGCTGATACCCGTGCTGCGTCCACTGGTGCCCCAGCAGGCGCACATGGCGGCCTATGCGCCGAGTAATGCGATCATCATTTCCGATGTCGCTTCCAATATCGACCGTATAGCGGCAATCATCGAGCGTATGGATCGCACCGCCACGCAGGAAACCGAGGTTATCAAGCTGCGCTACGGCGTTGCCGAGGATGTGGTGCGGATGCTCGATCAACTGAACACCTCGGAGGCGCAGCAGGGCACCGAGGTCGAGGTTATGCTGGTCGCTGATGCGCGCACCAACAGCGTGCTGGTCAGTGCCGACGAGCTCGAACGCGCGCGTATGACCCAGCTGATTCGGTACCTGGATACCCCGCTCGAGCAGAGCGGCAACGTGAAGGTCATCTACCTTGAGTATGCCAAAGCCGAGGAAGTGGCGGAGGTGTTGACCCGTGTCATGCAGAACATTGGCCGCGTCGATGCGGGAGAGGCGGGGCGTGCGCAGCGCGCTGGCGAGACCAGCGCCACCATCGAAGCCGACAAGAACACCAACGCACTCATTATTACGGCGCCGACTGACAAAATGGCGGCGCTGGAGGCAGTAGTGGCACGTCTGGATATCCGTCGGGCCCAGGTGCTCGTTGAGGCCATTATCGTTGAGATGGAGGTGCGCGATGGCCAGGATCTGGGGTTGCAGTGGCTGTTTGCCAATGACAGCGGCTTTTTCGGCAGCAGTATCAGTGCCGACGACGCCCGTGCCCGGCGCATCGCGGGCGCGATACTGCCTGAAGATGGCGGTGACGATACCACCGGGGGCGTGACCACGGGTGACTTCAACGTGGGAGCCCTGGCCGGGGCTCTGGCGCAGTCACCGGGCGTTTCCCTTGGCTGGGGGGTGATCGACGATGACCTGTCAATGACTGTCATTCTCAATGCCCTGAAGGAAAATTCCAACGCGAACATTCTGTCCACGCCCAGTTTACTGACGCTGGATAACCAGGAAGCCTACATCACCGTGGGCCAGAATGTGCCTTTCGTGACCGGTTCGTTTACCAGCACCGGCACCGGCGACGGCGCCCAGAATCCCTTCCAGACCATCGAGCGGGAGAATGTGGGGATCACGCTGAAAGTCACGCCACATATCAACGAAGGCGATGCGGTGGTGCTGGATATTTCCCAGGAAGTGTCCAGCCTGAGCAATACCTCGGTGGTGTTGCAGGCCTCCGATCTCATTACCAACGAACGAGTGCTGCAAACCAAGGTGCTCGCGGCAGACGGGCGTGTGGTTGTGCTGGGCGGACTGATCAAGGACGATGTGCAGGACGCCACACAGAAGGTGCCGCTGCTTGGCGATATCCCCTTCTTCGGCCGCCTGTTCCGCAACGATGCCGTGCAGGTCACCAAGACCAACCTGCTGATTTTCATACGCCCCACCATCATCCGCGATGACGAGCAGTTGGCCGGTGCCACGGCAGACAAGTATCGCTATATTCGCGAGCAGCAGATACTGCGTCGGGAGCGCGGCCTCATGTTCCTCGATGATGGCAATGTGCCGGTCTTGCCTGAGTGGGAGGAGCAGATCCGCCAGCTTGAGGAGATCCGCGACGAGGCGGGCAACGCACCGGCGGCCGTGGAGATCAATTGATGTCTGCCGCGGACGTCACAGCGCCCGCAGTGTCGAGGTCAAACCTGCCCTTCGGCTTTGCCAAACAGTATGGTGTGTTGGTGGACAGCCGAGAGCAGGGTGCCGTGCTCATCCACCGCAATGCACTGGAACCGCAGCTGCTGCTGGAGATCCGCCGTTGGCTAGGAGCGCCCTTCGGGTTCGAGCGCGTGTCCGATGCCGAGTTCCAGCGGCGCCTGTCCCGTGCCTACCAGCGCGATAACAACGCCGCGGTGCAGATGGCCGAGGATATCAGTGCCGATGTGGACCTGAGCCGCCTCGCGGATGAAATACCCGACGCCGGCGATTTGATGGACGCCGAGGACGATGCGCCGATTATTCGGCTGATCAACGCAATTCTGTCACAGGCGGTGCGGGAGCAGGCCTCGGATATCCATATTGAAACCTTCGAGGATCGCCTGAGCGTGCGCTACCGGGTTGATGGCGTGCTGGCCGAGGTACTGTCGCCCAAGCGGATGCTGGCGCCATTGCTGGTGTCGCGGCTGAAGGTGATGGCGAAGCTGGATATCGCCGAAAAACGCGTGCCGCAGGATGGTCGTATCTCGGTGCGCATAGCCGGCCACGCCATCGATATCCGTATGTCGACCATGCCATCCGCCCACGGCGAGCGCGTGGTCTTGCGCCTGCTGGACAAGCAGGCGGGCCAGTTGGAGCTGCAGCAGCTGAACATGAACGCGCAGGTACTTGCGTGTTATGAGAAAGCCCTGCGCAGTCCCCACGGCATCATTCTGGTCACGGGCCCCACTGGTTCGGGAAAAACCACCACGCTGTATGCCGGCCTGACCCACATCAACCAGGCAACGCGCAATATCCTCACCATTGAAGACCCGGTGGAATACATGCTGCCGGGGGTTGGCCAGACGCAGGTCAATCCCAAGGTGGATATGACCTTTGCCCGCGGCCTGCGGGCCATCCTGCGGCAGGATCCGGATGTGGTGATGGTGGGGGAAATTCGCGACCTGGAGACAGCGGAAATTGCAGTGCAGGCTTCGCTCACCGGTCACTTGGTACTTTCCACGCTGCACACCAATACGGCCATCGGGGCGGTCACGCGCCTGCAGGATATGGGTATAGAACCTTTCCTGCTGTCTTCCAGCCTGATTGGTGTCATGGCGCAACGCCTCGTTCGACTGTTGTGCGGCGACTGCAAGGAACCCCATCCCCTGGTGGACGCCGAGCGGACGCTGCTCGGGCTGGCCGCCGATGATCACTCCGCCGTGAATGTCTACCGGGCGAAGGGCTGCGAGCAATGCAATTACAGTGGATACCGCGGCCGAACCGGCATCTACGAACTCATCGAGGTCACTGATGCGCTGCGCCTGATGATCCATGAAGGTGCGAGCGAGCAGGAGATGCTCGCGGAGGCGCGCAAGCACTATCCGGGGATACAGGAAGACGGTCGCCGGCGTGTTCTCAGTGGTGAAACCAGCATCGAAGAAGTGCTGCGCGTCACCGCCGTGACCTGAGCGCTGAATCGGCATGACAGCATATCGTTATCAGGCACTGGATCCCGGCGGCAAGCTGGTCAAGGGCGTACTTGAAGGCGACTCGGAGCGTCAGGTACGCGGCCAGTTGCGCACTCAGAAGCTGCGGCCCGTGGAAGTGTCGGTGGCCAACCGTCAGTCGGAGGGCAAACGGCGAACGGGTTGGTCGTTCTTGCAACCTCGTATCAGCGTGGCGGAACTCGCCCTGGTGACCCGGCAGCTCGCCACGCTGGTACAGTCCAACCTTCCGCTCGACGAGTGTTTGCAGGCCGCTGCGGAGCAAAGCCGCAAAGGGCGCACCCAGGGGCTGTTGCTGCAAGTGCGCTCCCGCGTGGCAGAGGGCCACACGCTGGCCTACGCCATGGGCGAGTTTCCTCTGGTGTTCAACGAAATGTATCGGGCCATGGTCAATGCCGGCGAACACGCTGGCTTTCTCGGCCCCGTGCTGGCGCAGTTGGCGGATTACAACGAACAGCGGCAGTACACGGCGCAGAAACTGAAAATGGCCATGATCTATCCGTTCATCCTGATTGCTGTGGCGCTGGCAGTGGTCGTGGCGCTGATGATTTTTGTTGTCCCGGAACTTATCGGCATTTTCGCACATACCAACCGTGAACTGCCGTTGCTGACCCGGGGTCTGATTGTTGCCAGCGATTTCTCCCGCGATTATGCGCTCTGGGTGCTGGTGGCCGCAGTGGCACTGGTGTTCGCGCTGCGCCGCTGGTTACGCCACCCGCAACGTCGCAGGCGCTGGCATGCGCTGTTATTGCGCGTCCCCGGCTTTTCGCGGCTGGTGATTGCAATGGATACGGCCCGCTTCGCCTCGACCCTGAGTATCCTCATGGCCAGCGGGGTGCCCCTGTTGGAGTCGCTGCGGATCGCCGGGCAGGTATTGACCAACCTGCTGCTGCGAGAGGACAGTGCACGGGTGGCGGAGCGTGTACAGGAAGGCAGTAGCCTGCACCGTGCGCTGCGCGAAAGTGGTCGCTTTCCGCCGATGATGGTGCACATGGTGGCCAGTGGCGAGGCCAGTGGGGAACTGGAAACGATGCTTGCGCGTTCGGCCAGCAATCAGGAGCGCGAGCTGGAAATGACGCTCGGCACCATGATGAGTCTGCTGGAGCCGCTCCTGGTGGTGTTTATGGGCGGGATGGTATTGCTGATAGTGATGGCCATCCTGCTGCCGATTTTTGATCTCAATACGATGGTGCGATAGTGATATGAAACTCCGGACAACAGCAAGGCGGGCCAGCGGTTTTTCGCTGGTGGAGATTCTGGTGGTACTGGTGATCATGGGGCTGCTGATCAGTGTCGTGGCACCGACCGTGCTGAACCGTGCGGACGAGGCGCGCATCCAGAAGGTGCACGCGGATTTCAAGGCGATTGAGACGGCGCTGAAGATCTATCGCCTTGACAACTATGTGTATCCAACCACGGAGCAGGGTCTGGACGCACTGGTAGAGGCGAGCAACCTGGACCCGCAGCCACGTAACTTCAAGGATGGCGGTTACTTGCAGGAGGTGCCGCTGGATCCCTGGGGGCGTCCTTACCTGTACCTGAGCCCGGGTGAAAACGGCGAGGTGGACCTCTATAGCCTTGGCGCAGATGGCCTGTCGGGTGGTGAGGGACAGAACGCCGATATCGGTAACTGGAAGGAGCGGGACTGAGTTCATGCGCGCGCGGGCGAGTGTGGGTGCCCGCCGGGAGTATGCGTCGCGGCTTCGCGGCTTCAGCCTTGTTGAACTGCTTGTCGTCCTGTTCGTGATTGTCATGATGACTTCGCTGGCGACCCTGAACGTGGGTGATGGCGGGCAGCAGCAGCTGCTTGAATCACAGGTTCGGGAGCTGCGCAACGTTGCAGAATTTGCCTTGGAGGAAGCGCAGATGGCCGGGCGTGATATGGGGCTGTTGCTGGCCGTGGACCCGGGAGGCACGGAAACCCGTTACCTTTACGACTGGCGCGAACGCCGCCCCGAAGGCTGGCGGGTGCCGGAATTGGCCCGCGATGTGCTTGCGCCTCGAACGCTGGTGGCCGATGTGGAGCTGGTCCTGCTGCTCGACGGTGCGCCCGCGGCAGATCTGCTGGCCGCCCCGCTGCCTGAAGATGCTGCGCCGCAGGTCGTGTTTTACGCCAGCGGCGAAGTGGCGCCGGGTGCGCTGGAGTGGCGCAGCCGGGAGACCGGCGAACTGTTGTGGCGACTGGAGTGGGATTTACTGGGACGAATGGCGATGATGCCGCGCGGGCTGGCGGATGACGCGGATGCGCTGCGCTAGGTGCCGGGCCAGGGGGCCGCAGGGTTTTACCCTGGTGGAGGTCATGGTGGCGCTGGCGATTGTCGCCCTCGCTTTGCCTGCGTTGCTTTTTGCCCTGCATCAGCAGGTGGACGGCACCGGCTACCTGCGTGACAAGTCACTGGCGCACCTGGTAGCCAACAGGAAACTGGTGGAGCTGCGGCTGCTGACGGCGGCCCGGGCAGAGTTGCTGCAGGGGACCGACAGCGGGAATGAAGAGTTTGCCGGGCGTCCCTGGCACTGGCGGCTGGAGAGCACCCCGACACAGGTGCAGGGCTTTTTCCGGGTTGAGATTTCCGTGCGCGCCGGCGAAGGCGAGAGCGGCCCGCTGCTCTATTCGCTGGTTGCCTTCATGGCCATGCCCGGTGGCGTACGGCAGGGGGTCGCAACAAGGGCGTCCGCGGGGGATACACGTCTTGCGGGTTAAGGGTTTTACGCTGGTGGAAGTGTTGATTGCGCTGGCGATTACCGCGTTCGTTGCCGCGGTGGCCTACAGCGGACTCTCCACGGTCATCAGCGGCGTTGAAAGTACCCGCGTGGTGGCGGAGCGTACCTGGGAGGTGAATCGTGCCCTGCAGATACTCCAGCGTGACCTGCGGCAGTTCGTGAACCGCCCCGTACGTGATGAGTTCGGCGATGAGGAACCGGCCTTGACCGGCGGCCCCGCGGCGCGCTTCCTGCTCAGTTTCACCCGCACCGGTTGGCACAACCCTGTGGCACAGCCGCGCAGCACCCTGCAGCGTGTTAATTATGTCTGGGAGGACGACAGCCTCTGGCGCGAGAGCTATTCCGTGCTGGATCGCGCAGGCTCTACGGAGCCGCAGCGCGTGCACCTGCTGGGCGGTGTCACGGGAGTCCAGATCACCTTCCTGGCCTCGGTGGCGGCGCTGCAGCCGGGTGCTCGAGGTACGGATGTCGATACCCGCAACTGGCCGGACAACTGGGTGGTGGATACCAGTCAGCCGGATGCCACACTGGAGCCGCCGGCTGCGCTGGAGCTCACACTGGAAGTCGATGATCTGGGCGACCTGCGGATGCTGTATGCGCTGCCCCCGCTGTAATCTTACTGCGCAGCGCGGCGTGGCCCTGGTGGTGGCGCTACTGGTGTTCGGCCTGTGCGCGGCACTCATGGTAGCGATGCAGCGCGAATTCACCCTGTTCGCGCAGCGTGGCGCGAACCTGTTTCTGCAGGATCAGGGTTATGCGTACCTGCGCGGGGCCGAGGAATTGGCGGCGGTAGCGCTGGTCATGGACTATGACGCCGACCAGTCGCGGGCGCAGCCTCGGGATGACAGGAGTGAGCTCTGGGCGCAGCAGGCGACGCCGTATCCTCTGGATGAAGGTGGCTGGCTGGTGGGCTCGCTGCAGGATCTGCAGGGGCGGTTCAACCTGAATGCGCTGGCGGCAGCGCCGACGGAGGTAGATGAGGGTGCGGCCACGGAACGGTTTACCGCGGCAGAGGAGTTTTTTATTCGTCTACTGCAGGCGCTGCCTGACGCGCCTTTGGGGCAAACGGAAGCGGTGGCGGTTACCCGCGCCATCGGTGACTGGCTGGATGCGGACGGCATTCCACGTGCGTATGGCGCTGAAGACGATGTGTACTTCAGCCAGTCGCCACCCTACCGGGCCGCCAATCGGCCGATGGCCAGCGTCAGTGAGTTGCGCGCGGTTGCGAATGTCACGCCGCAGTTATATCTCGCGCTGGCGCCCTTGGTGACTGTATGGCCGCGTACACCGGCACCGCTGAACATTCATACGGCAGCGCTGCCCCTGCTGCGGGCAGTCAACGGTGACGGTGACCTGGCGCCCCTGAGTGAGGCCCAGGGGGAGGCGTTGCTGCAAACGCAGGAAGAGCAGGGCGGCTTCGCCGATGTGACGGCCTTTCTCGAGAATCCGGTGTTCGGCGACAAGAGTACGGCCAAGGTCCTCGGCCTGCTGGGCGAGAGCACTTCCTGGTTTCTGCTCTCCGCCGAGGTGGAAGTTGCCGAGCGCAAGATGCGCTTGTACAGTGTCCTGCAGCGCGACAAGCGCGAGGTGCGACCGGTCGTGCGTGCGATGGGCAGCCTGTGACTCGCTCGCCATCCCCGGTATTGATGACAACGGAGAACGTCCTGTGCAGAACCTAGCCATCGTGCGCCTGATGGATGATGCGCTTGTCTGGTACCCTCCCGGCGCCGGCGAGCAGCCGCTGCCGCTGCACAGCGAGGAAGACGTTGCAGACTTTGCGGCCCGGCTGCGCAGTGCGCGCTGGCAGGCCTGTTTTGCGGCACCCGGAGCCGATGTGCGGGTGGTGACGTTTCCCGTGGCACCGGCCGAGAAAAAACACCTGGCGCGCGCACTGCCCTACCTGTTCGAAGAGCAGGTCGCAGACGATATCGAAGTGCTGCATTTCGCGGCGCGCGCCCTCGACAAGTCCCGCTATGCTGTCGCCATCTGCAGCCACCACGCCATGCAGCGTTGGGCGGAAGTGCTGGCGCAGCTGCCGGATCTGCCGCAGTGGGTGCCGGAGGCTCTGTTATTGCCCTGGCGTACGGGTGAGTGGTGCCTGGTCATGGATGGCGAACAGGCTATCGTGCGCAGCGGTGAGGGTGACGGTTTTACCGTGGAGCGTGAGTTGCTCCCGGTGGTGCTCGAGGCTGCCGCTGAACAACAGCAGCCGGAGACCATCATCGTTTACGCCGGAGATCACGCCGCGACGCTCGAATTGCTGCCTCCGGGCTTGCGTGAACGTGTGCAGTGGCGGCAGGGCAATCTGTGTAGCGCACTGTTGTTGTCCAGCGAGGCGCCGGCGCTGAACCTGCGTCAGGGGGCTTATGCGCCGCGCCTGCCGTTGCAGCAATGGTGGCATCATTGGCGACCTGCGGCCGGTGTCGTCCTGGGCGCATTTGTGCTGCAGCTGGCGGCGACCTGGGCCGACTACCGCGCGCTCGCTGCAGAGAACCTGGCACTGCGCGGAGCCCTTGAGGCGAGCTATCGTCAGGCGATGCCCCAGGGTGCTCTGGTGGATGCCGAAAGGCAGCTGCAGCGGCAGTTGGACAGCCTGCGCGGGGGCCCCGGTGCCGGCAGCTTCGTGCCGCTACTGGAGCGCGCCGGCGGGGTAATCGCACAGCGCCCGTCGGCACGGGTGCTCAGCCTGAATTACAACCAGCGCGGTGGCGAGATGCGCCTGAATATCGTTGCCAGTGACTTTTCCGCCGTTGAGCAGTTGCGTGCAGGGCTCGCAGATGCCGGTCTCGCCGCTGAAATGGAAAGCAGCAGTGCACAGAGTGACGGTGTGCGTGCGCGGATCCGGGTGAGGGGGGCGTGATGAAAGCGTGGTGGGTACGCCTCACAGTGCGTGAGCAGGCAAGTCTGCTCGTGCTGGCTGTCGCCGTCGGAGTGTGGCTGCTCTGGATGGCGCTGTGGGCGCCATTGGCCGCCAAGCGCGACCGCATGGCTGAGCAGAATATCGCGACAGCGGAAGCGCTGGTGCGTGTCGACGCGTTGGCTGCTCTCGTCATGCAGGCACGTGCAGACGGTGCGCCCGTACGTGCCAGCAGTAACCTGGCCGCTGTGGTCAATCAAAGCACGGCCCGTTTCGGGCTTGCGGTGAGCAGGTTGCAGCCCGGAGCCGGCGGCGATTTGCAGGTGCGCCTGGAGAATGCCCGGTTTGCCGATCTGGCGGCCTGGCTGCATCAGCTCGAATCGCGCGATGGGCTGGTATTCGAGGAGGTCGCAATCACCCAGGCAGGAGGTGCCGGCCGGGTGAATGTCACGGTGCGGATCAGCCAGCCATGACGCGGACCCGCCTGCTCATGGGGTGCATTGCCCTGTGTCTTCTGTTGTCGTTTTTGCTGGCAAGCGCTCCCGCCCATCTGATAGCCCGCGCCCTCGCTGGCACGCCTGTGGTGGCCGATGGTCTGGCGGGTACTGTGTGGCAGGGGCGCGCAAGTCGCGTCCGTGTGGCGACCAATGCCGGGGTCCTGCACCTGGGTGTTGTGACGTGGTCGCTGCGCCCGCTCTCGTTGTTCTCGCTGTCGCCCACCGTGCGGTTCAGCGCCCGCTGGGGTACCCAACTGGTAGCGGGCGAAGCCACGGTGCGCGGTGCGCGGGAGGTCCTTTTGACGGGTGTGGACGCACGGTTTGATGCATCGCTGCTGCGCCATGTGGCGCCGGTGGCGCTGACCGGCACTCTGGGTGCACAGATCGACACACTGCACCTGCGGGACGCGGTCCCCCTCGACGCTGCGGCCCGGTTCACATGGCAACAGGCGGGCTGGGACTCACCGCAGGGACTTCTGCCGCTGGGCAGCTACGCCGCCGATGTGCGCGGTGCAGCGCCGGCGGCATTGACTGGCAGTATCGTGACGCTCGCCGGGCCGCTGCGTGCCGAGGGAGAGTTGCAGATGCAGCAGCGCGACTATAGCATCGCCATCTTGTTAACCCACGATGGAGCCTGGGATCCGCTGTTGCAGGAGGCGTTGGCACTGCTGGCGCGGCCCGTGGCGGAAGGCTACGATCTGCGACTCGCTGGCTCGCTCCCCGGGCCCGATCGCTGAGACCACACAACCACACAGGACCAAGCACTATGAGCAAACCTGGCCAGCGCAAGTATGAATGTGTTATTTGCGGTTTCATTTACGATGAGGCCCTCGGTATCCCTGAGGACGGTATTGAGCCGGGCACCCTCTGGGAGGACCTGCCTGATGGCTGGGAATGCCCCGACTGCGGTATTTCGAAAGAAGATTTCGACCTCATGGAAGGCTGAGCCCGCCTCCTGACTTTCTGGACATTCCCGATGACGACAGCGACCCGGTTGCAAGCCCTGCGTAAACTGATGGCGGAGCGGGGTTACGATGCCCTGGTGATTCCACGTGCCGACGAGCATCTCGGTGAGTACATTCCTCTGCACAACGAACGCCTGCTCTGGGTATCCGGCTTCACCGGTTCCGCAGGTGTGGTGGTCGTCCTGCGTGATGCGGCTGCCATTTTTGTAGACGGGCGCTACACGGTGCAGGTACGGCAGCAGGTTGATGCCGCACATTTCAGCTACCAGCACTTGATCAAGACCCCGCCGGCACACTGGTTGGCGTCGACTTTGCAGGCAGGCGCCCGCGTTGCCGTGGACCCGAGGCTGCACAGTCTGCACTGGTATCGTGAGACGGAAGACACGCTGCAGGCCTCCGGATTGCTGCTCTGCGCCGATGCAGACAATCTTGTGGACCTGTGCTGGGACGACCGTCCCGCCGCCGATGTGCGCCCCGCATTGCTGCTGGACGAGACCTTCACCGGTGAGTCCAGCGCCAGTAAACGCGCACGCATCGCGGAGGGCCTGGACGCGCATCGCGCTGATGCCGCCCTGGTGTTCGCCCCGGACTCGGTCTCCTGGTTGCTAAACCTGCGTGGCTTGGATGTCCCCTGCCTGCCGGTGTTGCAGTCCATGGCGCTGCTCCGACGCGACGGCTCGGTCGATCTCGTGGTGGACCCGCGGCGTATGCCGGAGGGCTGGCAGGCTCACTGCGGCACCGATGTACGGCTGCATACACCGGAGGCTGCGGCAGCGCTGCTGGCCGGGCAGGCGGGCTGCCGGGTACTGGCGGACCCACACACCGCAAACGCCTGGAGCCAGCAGCTGTTACAGGAAGGTGGTGCGACCCTGGTCGCCGCGCCGGATCCGGTGTTATTGCCCAAGGCCTGCAAGAACGCTGTGGAAATTGCCGGCGCGCGCAGCGCCCATGTGCGGGATGCGGTCGCCGTCGTCCGTTTTCTTGCCTGGCTGGATACGGAGGTGCAGGCGGGTCGCTATCATGATGAAGCGGAGCTTGCCGACCAGTTGCTGGCCTTCCGCGAGGATGGCGAGCATTTTCGGGGGCCCTCCTTCGACACCATTTCAGCGGCCGGCGGCAATGCCGCCATGTGCCATTACAACCACCGGAATGGAACGCCGGCGCAGCTGCCCCCAAACTCCGTGTATCTGGTGGACTCCGGCGGCCAGTACACCGACGGTACCACCGACATTACGCGTACCGTGGCGATCGGTGAACCACCGGTCGAGGTTTGCGAGCTGTTTACGCGGGTGTTACAGGGGCATATCGCGCTGGATCAGGTGCAGTTTCCGGAGGGGACAACCGGCACCCACCTGGATGTGCTGGCGCGCCAGCCACTCTGGCGTGCGGGTTTCGACTACGACCATGGAACGGGGCACGGCGTCGGGGCCTTTCTCAGCGTGCACGAAGGCCCGCAGCGTATCGGCCGGGCCTGGGGCGCAACCACCCTGCAAGCGGGCATGATCCTCAGCAACGAGCCCGGTTATTACCGGGACGGAGCGTTCGGTATTCGCTGCGAAAATCTGGTGGTGGTGCAGGCGGTGCGGGGTGAGCTGGAAACACCGATGTACGGCTTCGACGCGCTGACGCTGGTTCCCTTCGACCGGCGGTTGATTGACATCGGCATGCTGTCGAGTGATGAGCGGGAGTGGATTGACCGCTACCACAGGCGCGTTGAGGACGCGGTGGGCCCGCTGCTGGCGAGTGCGGATCGGCAATGGCTGGCCCGTGCCTGCGCTCCGCTCGCGGCCAGCTGATGCCCCGGGGGCTTTTGTGTACACTGTGAACAATAATGAGAATACCGGGAGTCGGGTACCATGGTTGTAGCACAGGCGGACCACTGGTCCTCGCGATTTACATTCCTGATGGCAGCGGTTGGCTTTGCGGTCGGCCTCGGCAATATCTGGCGTTTCCCCTACATCACGGGTGAGAACGGTGGCGCGGCGTTTGTCATCGTCTATCTGCTCTGTGCCTTTGGCATAGGGATGCCCATCCTGATCGCGGAGCTGATGATCGGGCGGCGCGGTCAGGCCAGCCCGCCGGCAGCGATGGCGGCGGTGGCTATGGAGAGCGCGCGCAGCCGGCAGTGGCAGTGGGTGGGCGGTATGGGCATGCTGGCGGGTTACAGCATCGCCATTGTGTACGCGGTGATCGTAGGCTGGGTGCTGTGGTATCTTTTCAAGGCGGTGACCGCCGGTTTCATCGGCGTAGATGCGGTGAATGCTGCAGCGCAGTTCAACGCTGTGCTGGCGGATACCGCGGGGATGTTGTTCTGGACGCTGATGGGGTTGGCGATCACCGGGCTGATCATCTACGCCGGCGTCAAGAACGGCATTGAGCGGGCGGTGGTGGTGATGATGCCGCTGATGTTTCTGCTGCTTGTTGGCCTGGCGCTCTACAATTATTTCGCCGGGGGGTTCAGCGCGGCCATCGACTGGCTGTTTACACCGGACTTCAGCAAGATCGGCCCGGACGCGGTGTTGGCTGCGATTGGCCAGGCATTTTTCTCCATCGGTGTGGCGATGGGCGGCATGATGATTTACGGTTCTTACCTGCCCAAATCGATTTCCATTGGTCAGTCGGCGCTGATGGTGGTGATTGCGGATACTCTCGTGGCGCTGTTGGCGGGCCTGGTGATATTCCCGGCCGTGTTCAACTACGGGCTGGATCCCGCCGCGGGGACCGGTCTCATTTTCCAGACTCTGCCGGTTGCCTTTGCCCAGATGCCAGGGGGACAGGTGTTCGGCGTGCTGTTCTTCACCATGCTGTCGGTGGCCGGCATCACCTCAATGGTGGGCCTTGTGGAGTGCGTAAATGCCTGGATCGACGAGCGGTACGGCATGTCGCGCCACCGCAGTACCTTGCTGGTCGTCGGCTCCATCGCCGTGCTCAATGTGCTGAGCATCCTGTCCTATAACGTGTGGGTGGATTTCAGGATCGGTGGTCTCAACTTCAACGACGCCGTGGATTATTTCTCCAACCAGATACTCCTGCCGTTGGGCGGCCTGTTGATTGCGGTGTTTGCCGGCTGGGTTATGACCTCCCGCGCAAGTCGCGATGAACTCTCCAGCATGCACGGCCTGGGGTATGCGCTTTGGCGCTTCACGATTCGCTTTGTCGTGCCGCCCGCGCTGGTGGTCATTTTCGTGCGCGGTGTGACAGGCTGACACCGCGCGGATTCGCCATCTCGGGTTTGCGCCCGCGGAGAGCCGATGTTGACAGCTTTTAATGATTTCCTCTGGGGCCAGGTACTTGTTGTGGTGCTGGTGGCCGTAGGCCTGTTGTTCACCGTAGCGTCGCGCGGCGTGCAGTTTCGCTATTTCAGGCGCATGTTCAGTGTATTGCGCGGCGGCATGCACCATGAGCGCGGCCAGGTGAGTTCCTTCCAGGCATTGGTGGTGTCGGTGGCGGGCCGCGTGGGCAGCGGCAATATCGCCGGTGTTGCCGTGGCCATCACCCTCGGGGGCCCGGGTGCGGTGTTCTGGATGTGGCTGATTGGATTGATGGGCATGGCCACGAGCTTTTTCGAGTGTTCCCTGGCGCAGCTGTTCAAGCGCACGGAACCCGACGGCAGCTTTCGCGGCGGGCCGGCCTATTACCTGACCCACGGTGTTGGCCAGCGCGGTCTGGCCGCTGTGTATTCCGTATTGCTGCTGGTCACCTTTGGCCTGGGTTTCAATGCGGTACAGTCCTACGTTGTGGCAACTTCCCTCGCGGAGTCCTTTGGTGTGGCCACCTGGGTCACCGGCGTAGTCATGGTACTGGTGCTGGGTTCGGTGATTTTCGGTGGCATTCGTCGCATCGCGCTGGTTTCCGAGGTGATTGTGCCGATAATGGCGCTCATGTACTTCCTCGCAGCGCTCGTGGTGATTGCGCTGCATATCACCGAGGTCCCCGCCGCGTTGTGGATTATCGTGAAAAGTGCGTTTGGGCTTGAACAGGCCGTGGGTGGTGGGCTCGGTGCCGTGATTCTGCAGGGGGTCAAGCGGGGCCTGTTCAGCAACGAGGCGGGACTCGGTAGCGCACCCAATGTCGCGGCGGTGGCTCATGTGCCGCACCCGGCCAATCAAGGGGTCGTGCAGGCCTTCAGCGTGTTCATCGACACCATGATCATGTGCAGCTGTACCGCTGTCATTATCCTGCTTTCCGATGTTTACCAGCCGGGTGCGGCGGATGTGGACGGTGTGTTGCTCACCCAGCTTGCTATGGGCAGCCATGTGGGCAGCTGGGGCGCCACTTTCGTGTCGGTCGCTCTCGTGCTCTTCGCCTTCAGCTCTATCCTCTACAACTACTATCTCGGCGACAACAGCCTGAGTTTTTTCAGCCACGACAACGCCACGGTGGCAAACGGGTTCCGCGTTGCTGTGCTGGGCCTGGTGTTTTGGGGCTCTCTGCAGGATCTCAGCACCGTGTTCGGGTTCGCGGAAATCACAATGGGACTGCTGGCATTGGTCAATCTCGCAGGACTGGTCTGGATGTACCGTATCGGCATGCGTCTGCTTCTGGACTACGATACGCAGCTGCGTCAGGGGGTTGAGCCGCGCTTGCATCCGGAAGCGTGGCGCGACGTTGATATCGATACGAAGTCCTGGCCGGGTTAGTACGGTTCAAGCGTAGCGTTTGTTCACAGCACCGGGGAAAACAGGCGAGCTGCGCCCATGGCCAGGGGGAACCAGGCCGGTTTTGCGGAGATTTCTGCGAGCGTGACTTCGCGACACTGCTGTAGATCCGCTTCCAACATGGCCTGCACCTCGCTGGCAAACTGCTCGCCGTCCACCAGCAGGGTAATTTCGAAATTCAGTCTGAAAGAGCGGTTATCGAAATTGGCTGTTCCTATGCCCGCGAGGTGATTGTCCATGAGCAGCACCTTCTGGTGCAGGAAGCCGCCCTGATAGCGATAGACCTTCACGCCTGCGGGCAGCAGCTCCCGCGTGAACGACCAGTTGGCCATGCCGACAACCGGACCATCGGGTTCATCGGGGATCATGACACGAACATCGACACCACGCAGCGCCGCCAGCTGCAGCGCGGAAACAATGCTCCGGTCGGGTACGAAATAGGGACTGGCAATCCAGATCCGTTGCCGCGCGGCCACGATAACCTGCAGGAACATCAACCCGGCCTGCTCCAGAATACTGGAAGGGTCCGAGGGGAATACGAGCACGTTCTCGTTGCCCCGTTGGCCGTCCTCCGCGTCCGGGTGTACCACGCTGAGCACGCTCTGGGTGGCCCAGCGCCAATCCGTGGCAAAGGCCAGCTCGACGCCCAGCACGGCCGGCCCCTGCAGGCGCAGGTGGGTGTCGCGCCAGTGCCCGATACGCGGGTCCAGGCCGAGGTATTCGTCGCCGATGTTGTGCCCGCCCACCCAGGCAACCCGGCCGTCCACCACGACGATCTTGCGGTGATTGCGAAAGTTCAGTTGAAACCGGTTGCGGCGTCCCTGCGTGGTATTGAAGGCGGCCACCTGCACGCCGGTCTGGCGCAGCTGGCGGCAGAGCCCGGTGCGGTGAAAGTTGCGGCTGCCAATCTCGTCATACAGCACATGCACGCTGACGCCTGATCGAGCCTTGTCCGAGAGTACCCTGCCGATACGCCGCCCCAGGTTGTCGTCGCGAATGATGTAGGATTCCAGCAGGATGTGATGCTCTGCGGATTCCAGCCCTGTGAGGATACTGTCGAATGTCTGCTGGCCGTCAATCAGCAGTTCAACGGCGTTGCCGCCTGCCGCGGGTATTCCGGTGAGGTTGAACAGGGCGTTGTACACCGGCTCGGCCGGCGAGCTGGCGACCAGGTGCTTGGCGACTTCGGCTCGCGTCTGCTGCAGCAGCTCGCGGGTTTCCTGCTCCACCGCGTTGCGTTGTTCCAGGTAACCATCAAACTTGGTGCGGCCGAATACCAGATAGCAGGGTACGGCAATGTAGGGCATGGTGAGCAGCGAGATGGCCCAGGCGATTGCGCCCTGTGCCGTGCGCACGTTGATGATGGCCTCTACCGCCGATACGATGCCCAGTGCGTAAAACAAGACCACCGCAACTGCGATGATCTCGGTGTACACCTCGAGCCCCAAGCGGCTTACCCGGCCCCCGCCAGCAACTGCCGGCGCAGGGTCTGGACGTCCGCTGTTGAGAGTGCCAGGCCATCACGGACATAGGCATCGAAGCTGCCCCAGCGCGCATCAATCTCGTCGAAACCGGCCTGTAGCCAGCGCGAATCCACACCCAACATGGTGGCCACGGTTGCGGCTGCAGCCTCTCCCTTGAAGACCCGCAGCAGCATCAACTCACGACTGCGAGCATCCAGCGCCGGCTCGCGGCTGGCGAGGTAGTCCTCGATGATCTGTTCGTCGGAAACCCCCAGAATGCGCAGTAGAATAGCGGCAGCAAATCCTGTGCGGTCTTTGCCGGCAGTGCACTGCCAGGCCACAGGGCGCCCCTCGGCCCTCAGCACTGCGTGCATGAATTGACGATACTGTGGGGTGAACTCGTCGGCAAACTGTCGGTTGGCCTGTAGCATGAACGCATCGGCATCGAACCCTTCCAGATCGCCGCTTTCGATCCGCTCGCGCAGCTCGCTGACCATGGCGTCGTTGCCGGCATCGAGGGTTGGGATGCTCAGTTGTGTGAACGGTGCGTCTTCGGGTACGCGGCTGGGTTCCTCCTCACGTTCACCGACAGAGCGGAAATCGATCAGCGTGTCCAGCCGCAGGCGCTCAAGCTGTTGCAGGTCGCTGCGTGTCGCGGTGGCGAAGTGACCCGAGCGGTACAGCTTCCCCCAGGCTACCCGGCGTCCGTCTTCGGTCGTGTAGCCGCCGAGGTCGCGGAAATTGTGGATACCTTCGAAGCCCAGCAGGCGGGCGGATTCCCGTTCAGCAACGGGCAATTCCGCGGGCAGCTGCACGGGTGCAGGCGGTATGAACTGGATAACGGCCAGTGCAATGAGGAACACGGCCAACAGGAATTTGTACCAGAACGCTCGTGACATGCGGTATCCGTCTGGGGGGAAGCTCCGCGCAGGATACCACCCCCGCGCGGACGTTCGTAGCCGCTTATTCGAGTAGTTCGGGCTGTTCTGCAACAATCACGTCATACAGTGGCTGGAAGCTGAACCAGCCCGCCAGAGGTGAGCCAACGGTGCCACGGGTCGCGCGAGCGCATTCCGCATCGATCAGCTTTGGCGTACCTGCAGCCTCGGCCAGTAGCTGCGCCTGGCAGGAGCGCTCCATGGTGATAAACCACCAGGCCGCCTCGTCCACGCTTTCGCCAACGGTCAGCAGGCCGTGGTTCTGCAGGATAGCGGCCTTGCTGTCGCCAAGCGCCGCTGCGATTCGCTCGCCCTCGGCGTTGTCCAGCACAACGCCCGTGAAGTCGTCGAACAGCACATGGTCTTCAAAAAAGGCGCAGGCGTCCTGGGTGATGGGATCCAGCGTTCGCCCCAGAGACGCCCAGGCCTTGCCATACAGCGAGTGCGAATGGGCTGCTGCAGTCACCCTTGGGTGCGCCATGTGGATGCGCGAATGGATGGTGAAGGCCGCACCGTTGAGCAACCCGTCACCCTCTACAACATCGCCGGTATGGCTGACCAGCAGGAGGTCGGATACCCGCATTTGTTTGAATGAACGTCCCATGGGATTGACCCAGAAGTGATCCCTGTGTTCCGGGTCGCGCACGGTGACATGGCCTGCGACACCCTCGTCGAAGCCGAACTTGCCAAACAGGCGCAGTGTTGCAGCAAGGCGCTGTTTGCGCTCAGTTCGCAGCTCACTTAGGGACTTGTCGGTGGATTCACCGCCCATGCGACTGGTGTCGCGGTTCATGATGATGTTGTTCGCAGTACGCATTTCAGTGCCTCTTCCATGTATATTCAGACCTGCAGTGTAGACGTTTTATACCTGCACGGGCGTCAAACACTTTACATATTAAGTAAATCTAATATATCGTCGCCAGTATCGTTGGAGGTGCAACAGGAGTGTCGGAAATGGATGCTGCCGCAATGGCCCGGCAGGCGCGGCAGGCCGTCGCCCTGCTCAAGGAACTCGCCAATGAACAGCGGTTGCTGATTCTGTGTTCGCTGGTCGAAGGCGAGTGCTCCGTAGGCGCCTTGAATTCAGGGCTGGATTTGTCGCAGTCCGCCTTGTCGCAACACCTCGCGCGCCTGCGCGAAGCAGGCCTGGTGAAGGCCCGGCGTGACGGACAGCAGGTCTACTACTCGATTGCCGCGGGCGAGGTGGCCGCGGTGCTACAGGTGCTGCACTCACTGTACTGTGGCGAGGAGCAACGCTGAGCATGAGTCACCCGCTGGACCGTATGGTGAATTACACCCTGGGTGGTGGCTTGCCCAGGCTGCTGTTCGCAATTGGCATCGTGGCGGGGATACTGTCACTGCTGTTAACGCCGCGTGAGGAAGAACCGCAGATCGTAGTGCCGGTGGTGGATGTGTTTGTCGAGGCGCCCGGGCTGACCGCCGGGCAGGTGGAGCGGCAGGTGGCGGTCCCGTTGGAAAAGTTGCTGGCGCAGATTCCGGGGGTCGAACATGTGTACTCCACAACAACTGCCGGGCGTTCGGTAGCCACACTGTCGTTCTATGTCGGTGAGGATCGTGAAGAAGCCCTGCTGAACACCTATAACAAGCTTTACTCCAATCCTCAGCTGTTGCCCGCCGTTGTCAGCCGCTGGCACCTGAGTCCGGTGGAGGTCGATGACGTCGCGATCCTGGTGCTCGCATTGTGGTCCGAGGCTCCGGAGCGCTATAGCGATTACGATTTGCGTCGCGTGGCGGATGAACTGAGTACACGGCTGCAGCGCTTGCCAGACACCGGTGAAGTGACGGTAACCGGCGGCCGTGCCCGTCAGGTGCAGATACTGCTGGACCCGGAAAGCCTGGCCGCGCGGCGCACCAGTGCGGCCGAAGTGAGCGCGGCCCTGAGGGCATCCAACCACCTGCAATCCGCAGGCCGCTGGACCTTCAACAACGCGTCGATTCTGCTGGAAAGCGGAGATGCGCTGCGCGGCGCCCACGAGTTGCCCGGGCTGGTTGTAAATGTGATCGATGGTGTGCCGGTGTATTTGCGCGATGTTGCGCGGATTGTGGACGGACCGCAGGAACCGGCGAGCTACACCTGGATCAGTTTTGCCGGAGACCGCGCGGCAAATGGACAGTCCCCGTCGCGTTACCCCATGGTGACACTGAATGTCGCCAAGAAGCCGGGAACCAATGCCGTAGGCCTGGCGCAGCGGGTGCACGCAGAGCTGGACGCGCTGCAGCGCGAATTGCTCCCGGCGCAGATGCACGTGAGTGTATTGCGCGACTATGGGCAAACAGCCGATGAAAAAGTCAACAACCTGGCCAGCAGCCTGGGCTTTGCTATCGTCACCGTGGTGGTGTTTATCAGCGTATTCCTGGGCTGGCGCGCGGGCCTGGTGGTGGGTCTCGCGGTGCCCATTTGCTACGGGTTTACGCTGGCGCTGGACATGGCCTTCGGCTATACCATTAACCGCGTTACCCTGTTTGCATTGATTCTCGCCCTCGGCTTGCTGGTGGATGATCCTATCACTGGTGTCGATAACATCGCGCGCAACTTTGCCGTCGGCAGCGGTCCGCGCGCGCGACGCATTATCGATGCAATGGCGGAGATCCGTGTGCCCTTGCTGATGTCGACCCTGACCATCGTCGTGGCCTTTCTGCCCCTGGCGTTTATCACCGGCATGATGGGGCCGTATATGGCGCCCATGGCGTTCAACGTGCCTGTCGCTGTTATCAGTAGCACTCTGGTTGCCTTTCTCGTCACGCCCTGGCTAGCCGGGCGTCTGCTGCCCTCGGTGGACAGCCCGGCTCTTGATGCATTGGCGGGAGGTAGCGGTGCCAGCAGCAATGGCTTTTACGCCAGGCTGGTGGGCCCCTTACTCGCAGACCGGGGTAGAGCACGTCTGGTGGTGTGGGTGGTGATTGTGCTGTTTCTGCTCGCAGCCAGTCTCCCCTTGTTGCGCCTTGTGCCTTTGAAATTGCTCCCCTACGACAACAAGAACGAGATCCAGGTGCTGGTCGACTTGCCGGAGTCGGCCACGCTCGAGCAGACAGCGGCGTTGACCCAGCGTGTCATGCAGTCCCTGCTGCGTGTGCCCGAAGTGCAGACCGTGGCCGCATTTGTCGGCGAGCCCTCACCGATCGATTTCAACGGCATGGTGCGCCGGTACTACCAGCGTGTGGCACCGCAGCTGGCCGACCTCAGAGTGGTACTGGTCGACAAGGCCGCTCGCGAGCAGCAATCGCACGGTGTTGTGCTGCGCATCCGGGCGTTGCTCGCGCCGTTGCAGGCCGAGGGTGTGCAGCTGAAGGTGGTGGAAGTGCCTCCGGGTCCTCCTGTGATGAGCACGCTGGTGGCCGAGGTGTATGGCGACACGTTGACACCGTATGAGCAGCAGCAGGCTGCAGCCCGGCAGCTGGCGGCGCGTCTGGCGCGAGAAGCCCATGTGGTGGAGGTGGATACGTCAGTGGAGGCGCGGCAGATGCGCTGGCGTTTCGTCACGGACAAGCCGCGAGCCGCATTGTCCGGCGTGTCGACGGCAGATATCAATGACACCATTGCCATGGCGAATGAGGGTCTGGTGGCAGGGTATCTGCAGGAGGCCAGTGAAGCGGTGCCCCTGCCCCTGCTGCTGCGTCTGGCCCCCGAACAGCGGGTTTCGCCACATGATTTTGCACGCTTGCAGGTCAAGGGGCGTCCGGGCATCACCCAGGCCAGCAAGGCCAGTGGGCTGGATGCGGCGCCGCAACCTCTGGTGGCGCTGGGCGAGCTTGGCGAGTTTCGGCAATTGGCGGCGGACCAGGCGATCTACCGCAAGGACCTCCGCCCGGTGGTCTATGTCACCGCTGAGCTGTCGGGTCGTCCTCCCGCCGATGTGATTGCCGATATCGTAGCCGACCGGGGCACCACCCCGGGTAGCGCCAACGACTGGACACAACGCAGCTTCCTCAATCCTGGCGGAGGTGATGGCTGGGAACTGCCCGAGGATATCGAGGTGCGCTGGACCGGTGAGGGTGAGTGGCGGATCACCGTCGACGTGTTCCGCGATATGGGGTTGGCGTTCGCTTTCGCCCTGGTGGCAATTTTCTTCGTATTGCGGGTGCAAACAGATTCCTCTGTACTGTCGCTGATTATCATGGCGGCCATCCCATTGACCGTGATCGGTATCATGCCTGGATTCTGGTGGCTGAACATGTTGGGAGAGCGGAGCGTTGCGGGTGCCCCAGACCCGGTGTTGTTCACCGCAACGGCAATGATCGGCATGATTGCGCTGGCGGGCATCGTGGTGCGCAATTCACTGATCCTTGTTGAGTTTGTTACCCAGGCCCGTGATCGGGGGGCGAGCGTTCGCAGCGCTCTGCTGGAAGCGGGGCATGTGCGCATGCGTCCGGTGCTCTTGACGGCGGGCACAACGTTGCTCGGCAATCTGGTGATTATTCTGGACCCGGTCTTCAGCGGCCTTGCGCTGGCAATTATTTTCGGCATCATCGCGTCGACACTGTTGACCCTGGTGGTGGTACCCGTGGTGTATCTACTGGTCTTCGACCGCGAGACCGGGGAGGTCGCAAGCAATGCGTAGTATCTGGAAATGGGTGCCGGCTCTGGCGGCGATAGTGGTGCTGGTACTGATGGTGAGCTGGATGGCCGGGGTTTTCGATGATCGCCTTGCGCCAGGTCTTGTGCCGCCTCCGGCTGAGCCGGAGCAGGCGACCTACCTCGTAACCATGGAGGACGTGGCCATTACCGAACCGGTGCCGGGCTCTGTGGAAGCAAAGCAGGCGACGCTGATTTCGTCACGTATCATGGCGCGCATTGAGCGGATACTGGTGCGCGCCGGCGACACAGTCAGCGAAGGTCAGCTCCTGCTGGAACTGGAGAAGACGGATCTGGAAGCGCGCGTTGCCCAGGCCGGCAATCAGATCACCGCTGTGCGCGCCCGTTACACGGAAGCCGAACGCAACCTGCAGCGCAGTATCGAGTTGCAGGAGCGCGGCCTGCTTTCGGCGTCCGACCGGGATGCGGCCCAGGCAACGCGCGACAGCCTGCAGGCGGATCTGCAACGTGCGGAGCAAGGTCTGGAGGAAGCGCGTGCGGCGCTGGCCTATGCTTCTATTCGTTCTCCACTGGATGGTCGGGTTGTGGACCGCTTTGCAGAACCTGGCGATACCGCAGCCCCGGGTACACGACTGTTGTCGCTCTACAACCCGCTGTCACTGCGGGTTGAAGCAAGCGTTCGCGAACAGCTTGCAGTGAGTCTTACCGTGGGCCAGACGGTACCGGTGAGCCTGCCGGCACTGGACAGTAGGGTGAGCGGCAGCATCGAGGAAATCGTGCCGGCGGCGGAACCCGGGTCTCGCAGTTTTCTCGTAAAGGTCCGTCTCCCTTATGATGACCGGCTGCTGCCGGGCCTGTATGCGCGCATTGAAGTGCCGGCGGGTAGCGAGCAGCGCATCCGTGTGCCCGAGACGCTGCTGGCACGGGTGGGACAGCTGTGGGTGGCTTACGTTGTCGGCCCGGAGGGGCCGGAGCGCCGGTTTTTACGCGTTGGCAAGCGCAACGCCGATGGCCGGGTCGAGGTCGTTGCCGGTCTGGAGCCCGGCGACCGCGTGCTGCCAGCGGCCCCGGGCCCGTGAGCCAGATCAGCCGTCCTTGCGCAGGTTATCCGGGCCCCAGTAGGCTTTCATGCTGCTGATCTTGCCGTTGTCATCGAATTCAAACACATCGATGACGTCAATCTGCATTCCCGGCATGACAACGTGAAAAGGGAAGGCGACCGCATTACCCGCGCAGCGCACCTGTCCTGACAGCCGCAGTTTGGCGCCGGCGCCCAGGGCACCCTGGTAAAATGCGCAGATGGCATCCAGGCCGCGGTGCGGCTCCGTGCCCACCGGGTCTTCCACCACCGCATTGTCGGCGTACATGCCGCGAATAATCTCCACGTCGGACTTTTCAAAGGCCTCGACGTAGCGTTCTACCATGGCGATCTTGTCTGCATTGTCCATATCAGTGACCTCGTTCTCTGTGGTGTGCCTTCAATAGCCGCACAGGGTGGCATAGCGGTCCTTGTGGAAACCGGTGTCGCCAAAAATCTGCATGGCAGTGCGTGCGCGTTTCAGGAAGAACCCGATCTCGAGCTCATCGGTTACCCCGATGCCGCCGTGCATTTGCACGGCCTCATTGGTGGCGTGTCTGGCCAGTTCGTTGAGAGTGGCCTTGGCGAGACTGGCCATGATGGCCAGCTGCTGTGGCTGCTCGTCCACGACGGTCAGCGC
This sequence comes from Halieaceae bacterium UBA5085, assembly GCA_002414665.1. Classification (GTDB taxonomy): domain Bacteria; phylum Pseudomonadota; class Gammaproteobacteria; order Pseudomonadales; family Halieaceae; genus Haliea. The sequence continues at coordinate 92,845 of DIAF01000038.1, read as the reverse complement.
CTGCAGGACCACGGATCGTGCCAGCTCCAGCTCAGCCTGCAAGCTGGCCGCGCGGTGTTGCAGGGCCTGAAAGCTGCCGATGGGTACGCCGAACTGTACGCGCTCCTTCAGCCACGCCACCGTGCGCGCGAACACCTCCTCAACGCTGCCCAGCATCTCGGCCGCCATGGCGATGCGACCCCGGTCGAGCACGTCGTCCAGCCAATGGCCGGCTTCACCTTCGGTGCCGACGACCTGGGTGCTGGCAATGCTGACCCCGGTAAAGCGGATATTGGCGGCGTTGCGGCTGTCGGCCATGACGGTGCGTTCGATTTCAACGCCCGCCGTGTCGCGCGGGACCAACACCACCGAGAGACCATCGCGGCTGGTCGTCTCGCCAGCGCTGCGGGCAACCACCAGCAGAGCATCTGCCGAGTGACCGTCCAGCACAAACACCTTCTCACCGGAAAGCAGAAAGCCGTCCCCCGATTTCTCCAGTCGGGTGGCGATGTGGTGCGGTCGGTGATGCTGCGATTCCTCCAGCGCCAGCGCCAGCGTGAGTTCACCTGCTGCGACCTGTGGCAGGTAGTCTGCTTTCTGGGTTTCGGTGCCGCCCAGTAACAGCGCTGACGCGCCGACAACCGCCGTGGCGAACAGCGGACTGGCGGCCAGGGTGCGGCCGGTTTCCTGTAGCACCACGCCGATGCCACTGAAGCCGAAGTCCAGGCCGCCAGCGTCCTCGGGCAGGATTACGCTCGCCCAGCCCAGCTCCGCCATTTGGCGCCAGAGCTCGGCGTCATAACCCAGGGGGTCGCGAGAGTCGCGCAGGGCGCGCAGGGCGCCGACGGGCGCCTGTTTCTGCAGAAATTCACCTGCTGTTTCGGCCAGCAAACGCTGCTCTTCATTCAAAACCAGTGCCATGCTGTTCTCCTCAGGACTCGGTGGCAGCTTTGGGAGCCTGCGGCAACTGCAGGACGTGGTTGGCAATCACATTCAACTGCACTTCGCTGGTTCCGCCGGCGATGGTCATGGCTTTGGACATCGCCCAGAGGCGGGTAGTGTCGAGCTCCTCCGGGGTGAATCCGGGCGCTTCCCAGCCAAGGCCACGGGTGCCCATGATGGCCAGCAGCAGCTCGTTCTTGTCCTTGATAGCCTCCGTGCCAAGGTATTTCATCGCCAGCCCGACGGTTCCCTTGATGCCGGCCGCGCGTTCCTCAAAGCTGCGCATGTGGGTCAGGCCGATTGCATGCATGCGCATTTCGTACTCGACCAGGTCGCTGCGTAGCTGGTCGTCTGCTATGCGGCCGTTGGTGAAATCCAGGTAGCGACGTGCAGCCTCAACCGGGGGGATTTCCTTGCGCGGCGAATCACCGCCGATTTCCGCCATCAGCTTGCGCTCGTGTACCAGCAGCGCCTTGGCCACCGACCATCCCTGGTTCAGCTCACCGACCAGGTTGCTTTTCGGCACGCGAACGTTGTCGAAGAAGGTCTGGCAGAACTCCGAGTCGCCGCTGATCAGCTCAATCGGCGTGGTGCTCACCCCGGGGCTGGCCATGTCGATGAGCAGGAAGCTGATGCCCTCCTGCTTCTTGGCGTGGGGGTCGGTGCGTACCAGGCAGAATATCCAGTCTGAGCGGTCTGCGGCTGTTGTCCATATCTTGCTGCCATTGACGAGGAAGTGATCGCCCTGGTCCTCGGCCCGGGTTTGCAGACTGGCCAGGTCGGAGCCTGCCCCCGGTTCGGAATAGCCCTGACACCAGCGAAATTCCCCGTTGACGATGGCCCGCAGGTGCTCCTGCTTCTGCGCCTCACTGCCATATTCCAGCAGCGCCGGTCCCAACATCCACAAACCCAGGCTGTACAGCGGGGTGCGCGCGTTGATGCGTTTCATTTCCTGTTTCAGAATCTGCCCCTGCTGCGGCGTCAGGCCACCGCCGCCATAGGCTGTGGGCCATTCCGGAGCGGTCCAGCCGCGGTCTCGCATCCGCTCGAACCAGACACGTGCATCTTCACTGGCAAAACTGCCGCCGCGGCCGCCCCAGTACTGCTCTTCCGGTGTATTGGGCAGTCGCTGCGAAGCGGGGCAGTTGGCTTCCAGCCATTGCCGCGTTTCCTCGCGAAACTGGTCTAGGTCTTCCACGCGCAATCTCCTGTGCTATGGCCGTTGTCGCGCTGCTGGGGGGCGCGCGCGGCGAGTGTGCCAAGGGTAATGACCGCGCCGGTATAAGCAAACGACTGAGGGCATTGCCGGGTCCGAGATGCAGCACTGGTATAGAGCAGCAAACCCTCCACGGCTGCGCAATCACCTGCATCGAGTTCAGTGCTGCGTACCGCCGGAATTGACGCTCTTGCGGGCTCTGGGTCATGCTCCGGCGCTGGAATTCAATCACGAGGGCAGGCAATGCAGCGTTTCAGTAACAGGGTGGTTATGGTCACGGGTGCCGGCAGCGGTATCGGACGCGCAGCGGCGGTGCGCATAGCCGCTGAAGGCGGCAGTGTCTACTGCGTGGATATCAGTCAGGCTGGCCTCGACGAAACCGTGGCAACCATCACGGCGGCGGGCGGCGAGGCAACCGCACAATGTTGCGATGTGTCTGATGAAACACAGGTCAAGGATACGGTGGCGGCCTGTGTCGCACGATACGGCAGCCTATATGCGCTGGTGAATATGGCCGGTATTCTGCGTTTCGACGATACCGATGCCATTGCACTGGACGCCTTCCAACGCGTCATCGCTGTCAACCTGACGGGCACGCTGCTGCTCTGCCGGGAAGTCCTGCCCCACCTGGTGGAGACCCGGGGCAGTATCGTAAACGCCGCTTCCACAGCGGCGCTTGCAGGCCTGCCCTGTGGCGCAGCGTATTCGGCGAGCAAGGGTGGCGTGCTGGCGATGACACGCAGTATCGCCGTCGAATTTGCCAAGCGCGGCGTGCGGGCCAACTGCGTCTGTCCCGGCGATATCAACAGCGGCATGACCACCGGTATCGAGTGGCCACCCAACATGGACTTTGAGTTGATCGCACGTATTTCTTCTCTAACCGGTCCGAAGGATGCCGAGGTCATGGCCGGTGTCATTGCCATGCTGGCGTCCGAGGATGCGGTGCATATCACCGGTGAGGACATCCGGGTCGACGGTGGCACACTTTCCTGATGTTTGCGCAGCGCCCCCGCGGGCGTCGCGCGCTACTCTGAATCGCTCAATTTGACACTCACCTCGCGCCGCTCATCGCCGCGGCGCAGGGTGATCGTCACCGTGTCGCCCGGTTCATGCTGCTCGATCAGGCTCAGGTAATCATCATTGCTGCGCACGGCCTCGCCGTCTACGGCGGTGATGATGTCCCCGAGCAGGATTTCCCCACGCGCGTTGCGGTAGGCACCGCGGATGCCGGCGCGGTCTGCAGGCAGGCCGGGGAATACACGCACCACGGGTAGTCCCTCAATCCTATAGCGACGAATCCAGCGATCGCTGGCCAGTTCCAGGCCGAGACTGGGCCTCTGGATACGGCCATAGCTGATCAGCTGGGGCACGACTTCCCTGACCGTATTCACGGGAATGGCAAAGCCGATGCCTGCACTGGCCCCACTGGGGCTGTAGATGGCCGTGTTCACGCCAACCAGCTGCCCCATGGAGTTGAGCAGGGGGCCGCCCGAGTTGCCCGGGTTGATGGCGGCATCGGTCTGGATGACGCCGCGGATGGTGCGGTTACCCGGCGCGCGGATCTCGCGCCCCAGTGCGCTCACCACGCCCGTCGTCAGGGTTGTGTCGAGTCCGAAAGGATTGCCGATAGCGAGGACCTTGCGACCCACGCTGAGCTCCGAGGAGTCGCCCAACGGTAGCGTGGTCAGCCCCGCAGGCGGGTCTTGTATGCGCAGCACCGCAAGATCCTTCTCCGGCGCCACGCCAATGACTTCGGCATCGTATTCGCTGCGATCCTGCAGGGTGACCGTCAGCCGGTGTGCTCCGGCTATCACGTGGAAGTTGGTGACAATCAGACCGCTGGGATCCCAGACGAAACCTGTTCCGGAGCCTCGAGGTATCTCGTGTACGTTCAGTGAAAACAGGTCCCGCCGCAGGGCCTTGTTGGTAACGAACACCACCGCGGGGCTGGCCCTGCTGAAGATCTCCGTACTGTTGGCCTCGTCCTCGGTGGCGAAGCTCAGGTAGTCGACCTCCTGGGCCGAAGCCGATGGAAGTAGCAGGGCAAGGCTCAGCGCGCACAGCCAGTGTTTCACAGCTGCCCTCCCTGATCCTCCGCGAAGGTCGTCTGGAACGCCCGGATCCGCTTGGCGTTGGCGCCGATGTCGCCGACACCCACCCGCGATACCGAACGCAGGTCAATCACGCTGCCCTCGGAGGTGGAGCGGATGCGTACGGCGATATCGTCCTTGAAAGCCATAATGGCAGTGGTGTCGACGGCCTCGAATTGCCACGCATCCGCATCCTGCCAGGTGATTTCCCAGCCCAGCTGATCGGCGACAGCCAGCGCGTGGCGGAAGGCATTGTTCGCGCTGCGCTCACTGCGCAGCGATTGCAGGTCCGGGTAGGCGTCCTGTTGCGCGCCCAGACTGTCGGGCTTGATGTCCAGCGGGTTGCTATCCGGCCCGCGCAGGGACTGTGCGTGGCTGAACGTCGGGGGGTCGCTGAGGTCGGTGGTGATGTCGTGAATCGCCGGGTAGTCTCCCCGTCCCGCCACAACGGACAGGAACAGCAGTGTGCCAGGTAACGCGCAGGCCAGTCCTGTGAACAGTCGGCTGCGCTGCTGCCGGTAGCGCGGCAGCACAGCAAGCACCGCGAGTACCAGCGCGGTAATGGCCGCCAGCAGGCAGGCCAGCGCGTAGAGCAGCAGACCCTGTTGCCAGTGGCCGGAACGCACAACCAGCACTGCCAGCGGCAGCGTCAGCAGTAAAGTGGCGCTGAAGTAGAAGAGCAGAGTTGGCACGCGGGCAGGGCGCAGATGGTCGGTCATGTCGGGCTCCAGAAGACGTCGCAGTGTGGTTGAGAATACTATTCCGGGGCGCTCTGTGCGAGGCCCGTCTACGGTTCAACAGAGCAGTCACGCCCTGCGTTTCGAGAAAGGCGCATTGAGGTTTGCGGGGGCATTTGCTTAACTCCAGCGCTCACACAGATAACACGCCCGCAAAGGGTACGAGGAGCTTCAGTATGGGACGAGTCGCCGGTAAAGTCGCCATTGTTACAGGTGCCGCCAGTGGAATGGGCAGGGCAGACGCCATTCTGCTGGCAGAGGAAGGTGCCTCTGTGGTGGTCGCTGACCTGAACGAAAAAGATGGCCAGGCGGTCGCGGACAGTATCGGTGAGCGCGCGCGCTTCATGCGCCTTGATGTTTCCGATGAAGACAACTGGCGACAGGTTGTCGCCGACACCCTGAGCGTGTTTGGGCGTCTGGATATTCTGGTGAATAACGCCGGCATGCTGACTATCGCTTCGATTGTAGACACAGATCTGGCGACATTCCGCAAAGTGCAGTCCGTCAACAGTGAGGGCGTGTTTCTCGGCTGCAAACACGCCATTCCGGCCATGGAGCAGAGTGGCGGCGGCTCAATCATCAACATGTCATCTGTGGCCGCTATCCAGGGCATTTCCTTTGCCGCGGCCTACAGCGCCAGCAAGGGCGCGGTGCGCTCCATCACAAAATCCATTGCGATGTACTGCAAGGAAAAGGGCAACGGCATCCGCTGCAATTCCATTCACCCGGATGGTGTGCGTACGCCCATGGTCATCAAGGCCGCTACCGGCAAGGACTCGGCGTCTCCGGAGGAGCTGGCTTCGCTGCAGGGTAACGATATGTGCAACCCGGAGGATATCGCGCAGATGGTGCTCTACCTCGCTGCAGATGAGTCCTGGTTTGTCAACGGGACCGAAATGCTGATCGATAACTGCTCCACGATCACGCCGCCTGTCGGCCTTTCATAGGAGGCTCCATGGAAAAGGTACAGTACGCGCTCTGGCGCACGCCCGCAGTGGGTGAAGATGCATTTCGTTCGGGTTTGCTGGCTGACCTGGTGCCAGCGCTGCAGCGTCTGGAATCGGTTCGAGGGCTGCGCCTCGCGGTGGTGGATTCGGCCGTGGCACCCGCTGCAGACAAGCGCCTTGCGAATTCCGGCAGTCTGCCAGACGCGCTGCTCTCGGTCTGGCTGGACGATGCGTGGCGCAGGCCACAGCCCATGACCCTGGTCCCCGAGCTGGTGGCTCGCAGCCATGCCTGGCTCGTGTCTGAGGCGGAGCCGATCGTCAACTCGACGCAGCCGCCGGGTGCCGATGCGCGGGTCCCCGGCTTCTGCCAGGTGGCCCTGCTGCAGCGTCCGCCGCGGCTCAATGTCGCCGAATGGCTGCAAATCTGGAAGGGTAGTCATTGGCAGATTGCCATTGATACGCAGTCAACCTTCGGTTATCGGCAGAATCTGGTGGTTTGCGATCTCGACGGGGGTGGTCCCGCGCTGGATGCCATCGTGGAAGAGGACTTCCCGGCCGAGGCGATGAGTTCAGCGCACTGCTTCTACGCCGCGCCGGACGATGCGACGCTGCAGGCTCACCAGACGGCCATGATGGAGAGTTGCGCGCGCTTCATCGACTTCGACAAGATTGATGTCGTGCCGATGAGCGCGTACTGGTTCAGCCCTGCTGCAGGGCCCTGATACGGTCTTCCAGTGGCGGGTGTGAGCGGAACAGGGCGGAGAATCCTTCTTTTAATTGCTCGCTGATGCCAAACGCTGTCAGCTCTCCCGGCAGGTCCTGCGGCAGGCCCTGTTCCGCGCGCAGGCGCTGCAGCGCCGCGACCATGGCGCCGCTGCCGGCGAGTCTGGCACCCGCGGCGTCGGCGCGATATTCACGCCAGCGCGAAAACCAGAACACTATCATGCTGGCCAGGATGCCCAGTACCAGTTCGGCGACAATCGTCACCACGTAGTAGCCAATGCCGTAGCCACGCTCGGTCTTGAACACGACCCGGTCAACCGTGTGCCCGATGATACGCGCGAGAAACATGACGAAGGTGTTGACCACCCCCTGAATCAGGGTCAAGGTCACCATGTCGCCGTTGGCGACGTGGCCGATTTCATGGGCCATGACGGCGCGTACTTCGGCGGGCTGGAAACGCTGCAGCATGCCACTGGAGACTGCAACCAGCGCTGCATTGCGATTCCAGCCCGTGGCGAAGGCGTTGGCCGCCTCGGAGGGGAAAATGCCCACCTCCGGCATGCCAATACCCACCTCGTCGGCGAGTTCCCGCACCGTATCCAGCAGCCATTGTTCTTCGCGGTTCCGCGGTTGCTCGATAATGTAGGTTCCCGTGCCCCGCTTCGCCATCCACTTGGACAGGAACAGTGAAATCAGCGACCCACCGAAGCCGAACAGGGCGCAGAAGATGAGCAGCGGCCCCAGGTTCAGGTCCACCCCGTTGGCGGCAAGAATACCCTCCAGGCCCAGCAGATTGAAAATAATGCTGACCAGTACCAGTACCGCAATGTTTGTGGCAAGGAAGAGCAGGATTCTCATGACAGTCGTTTCACCTCGTGGTGGTTGATACAGCACCGGTTTGACCGGCGGCTGATGGATTCTGTTCCCTGTCTGTCAGCAGATCAGGCGCCGCATCGGGCAGTGGGTGGCTGCTGGGCTCGATAAGCGGTTCTCCGCGTGCGTCTATGTCGACTGCCAACACTTCGCCGCGCAGCGCCACATCCTTGCTGCTCAGCTCAAACAGCAGGTTGACGCCCTCGTCGTGGTGTTTCAGGCGCGCCACCAGGCGTGCATCGCGGCCGTCCAGCCAGTTCCTGGACTTGCCCCAGTAATGGCCGAGCTGATTGCGAATGACAAATACCTCACTCATGCGTTGCGGGCTCCTCTCAAGCGTTTGCGGCGCGCAGTGTAAAGAGTCGTTGCGATCGACACCAGCCTGCGGCAGGTTCACCCAACTCAGCCAAGCAGGAAGTCCTTGGCCTCGTTGACCTTGGCCGCCAGATAGTTGTTGCCGCCGCGATCCGGGTGCAGCTTCTGCATAAGCTTGCGGTGGGCAGCCACAATGTCTTCATCGCTGGCCTCGTCGCCGAGGCCAAGAATGGCGAGCGCCTCGCTGCGCGTGAGCCCGCTCTGGCTGTCGGGCGGGGGACGTGATTGTGTGGCGCCAAAATCTGTTTCGCCGGGAAAACGCTGCTGCAGGTAACTGTCCAGTAACTGCACGGAATCGTTGTCCTGCTGCCGGCAGTAGTGCAGGAGCGTTTCCAGCTGGCTGCGATCCAGTTCATCCAGCCGCCAGTCTTTGAATGGGCCGGACAGGACCTCACCACTGAGTTTGCCGCTGTCGTGGTCCAGATGCATGCGCAGGACGGCGCTTTCTACCGTGGACTGCCGGCCCTGCGCGGCGCTCGCCGAGCGGTTGCGCAGCGAGCTGAGCATGGGGAAGAGACGGATCAGCAGCGGCAGCAGCTGCCTGCCTGCAACCAGCAGGCCGGTAAGCGCGGCACCGACCCAGTGCATGCGGCCGGTCAGCGTGAGATACAGCACGATAACGGCGGCGGCTGCAATGCCGAGCTTGATGTACTGCGCCCTGCGTTTGTGGGGTGGCAGTGAACGGGCGCGCAGGTAGAGGATGTACAGGGCCGCGGCGATTGCCAGGAGCAGCAGGATTCTCGGCACGTTGGCCCTCAGGGTTTCAGCTGTTGGAGGAGCAGTTTAGCACCTTGCCCGGGGTGATTCTCCAGCGCGGCTCGTCCACCGGTGGCATATCGCGCCACGGCACCGAGCAGGTCTGACAGCGTGTCCGCACTGTGCTGGTCGAAACGTGCCCAGGCACCGCCGCTCAGGCGCGCCATGCTCTGGAAGGTGCGCTGTACCGCATTGTTGGCACCTTCCTGGAAGAGGAACAGCGGCAGTTTGCGCAGCCCACACTGGCCGGCGAGGTGGCAGACCTCATCCGGCGACTCCTCCAGTGCGTCACCGATGAAGACCAGGCCTCGCAGGGGGGTTTCCCGATGCACTGACAGTGCATGACGCAACAGCCGTTGAATTTGCGTGTGGCCGCCCTCGCAGCGGACCTGCATCATCTGCTCGGCGAGTGCCTTGCTGTCGCTGAGCCAGGGACTCGCCCTGAATTCCTGGAAGCCGCGGTAGTAGCAGAGCTGGATACTGATTGAAGCCACCTGCCCGGCACTGTGGAACATGGCCGCCTGACGATCACGCGCCATTGCCCAGGTGGGTTCGCGACTGGCTGTGGCGTCTATGGCGAAAACAAGCCGGGGATGGCGCTCGGCAAAAACGGCAACGGCTTTGGCCGTGCCGAGAAACGCCTGAATGTCCTGTGAACTCGATGTTCGAGCAGGGGGCTTCGCCATGGCGGTTGCTGCGTCAGTGCCTCGCGTTGAGCTTGCCGAGGCGCTCCAGTTCTATGAGGTAGGTGCGTCGCTCGGCAAGCTCCTCGATGGCGCTGCGCAGGCCTTGCTCATCGAGGTTTGGCAATTGCTCCTGGCCGGCGACAATACGCAATAACTTGCGGCTGCACAGCGCTTCGGGATTGAATGTCGTGTTTGTGTTCATCGTCGTTGTCCTGTTCTGCCCAGTCAGACCCGGCGCAGCGGGTTTAGTTCACTGCGCCTCCCTGTGTCGCGTATCACGCTAGGGCAAAATTGTGACAGTTTGTTGGCAGGTCACTGTATACGGGTTTCCACGAGCTTACACCGGCTACACCGAAAAGGGGAAGGGCAGTACACTGAGCCGTCTGTTGAACCGAGGTGAGCCTTATGAGTCTGTTCGATATCCGTAAAAAGCGCGCATTGCCCGATGCGGCATCCGCTCTGCCGGGGCGCAGTGAGCCCCTGCCGGTGCCTCCGGCACACTTTGTCAACGGTCACCCGCTGCAGGGGCCGTTTCCTGCACCCTTGCAGCAGGCCGTGTTCGGCATGGGTTGTTTCTGGGGTGTCGAGCGCCTGTTCTGGCAGCTCACCGGGGTTTACACCACCGCGGCCGGCTATGCAGGCGGTCATACACCCAATCCCACCTATCAGGAGGTGTGCAGTGGCGGTACCGGCCACACTGAAGTGGTGCTGGTGGTTTTTGACCCGTCGCAGGTCAGCTACGAACGCTTGCTGCAGCATTTCTGGGAGGGTCATGACCCCACCCAGGGCATGCGCCAGGGCAATGACCTGGGGACTCAGTACCGCTCCGCTATCTACACCTACGGCGACGAGCAGTTGGCACAGGCGCTGGAGAGCAGGGGCCGGTTCCAGACGGCGCTGGACCAGTCCGGTTACGGTGCCATCACCACCGAGATAGCTCCGGCGCCGCCCTTCTATTACGCCGAGGAATACCACCAGCAGTATCTCGCCAAGAATCCCGGTGGCTACTGCGGACTCGGCGGTACCGGGGTCAGCTGCCCACTTGGCCTGGCTGTCGGCAGTAAAAATTGATCCCCGGGAGGGAAAGGCTTCTTGCCCGGATAGCGCAAAGGCGGTTTAATCAAGACTAATCGCCGTTAGTATTGGCGAGCACACTCGAACGATAACGATAATGGTGAGGTGCAGTTGATGTTCAACAACGAAATTCCGCGGATGTCTGTTCTCTCTCTGGCGGTCGCCGGCGCATTGTCTGCCGGCGCGGTCGCACCTGTGCTGGCGCAGGGCATGGTGCTGGAGGAGGTGGTGGTGACGGCGCGTAAACGCGCCGAGAGCCTGCAGGAAACCCCGTTGGCGGTAACGGCGCTGGATGCCGCCGCCCTGCGCGAGGCTGGTGTACGCAACCTCGCAGACCTGAATACGCTCGCGCCGAATATCGATGTGGTGGAGGCCAACGGGTCTGCGCCGCTGGCCAGCGTCTACATTCGCGGGGTCGGGCAGCGCAATACGGGGGAGAATATCGACTCGGGGGTGGGCATCTACATCGATGATGTTTACCTTGGACGACCCGATGGCGCGCTGCTCGACCTGAACGATGTGCAGTCGGTGCAGGTCCTGCGCGGCCCGCAGGGTACCCTCTTTGGCAAGAACACGACCGGCGGTGCACTGGTGTTCACGAGCAACAAGCCGGTGGAGGAGTTTGAGGGTTCAGTAGGTCTGCGGGTGGGCAATTATGATCGGCTGGATACGGAGTTCGTGCTCAACGTGCCGCTGACTGATTCCGTCTGGACGCGCCTGTCGGGGGTCACGCGCAAGCGCGACGGGCAGATAGAGAACCTCTTCGACGGCGAAGACTACATGGACGAAGATCGGC
>DIAF01000038.1:79661-81480 GCA_002414665.1 Halieaceae bacterium UBA5085 | reverse complement strand
AGCCTGATCTGGCAGACGCGCTGGGCGGCCAGCGAGGACCTGACACTGGACCTGAACCTGAACTGGGCGGATACCGACCAGAAGATGCGTCCCCAGAAATGTGTCAACGTTGAAGGCGCCAATGGCTGGCAGGCAGCCCTGTTCAATGCGATCGCCATCGGCCCCGCCACGGGTCGCACCCTGGCCGATTTCTGTGAAGACGCGGCGCAGGCCGGCGGCGGAGACCCGCGCACGGTGATATCGGACCTGGGGGGCGATTACAAGGCGGAAAATCGCGGAGCGTCGCTGGTGGCCGAATGGGCCATCAACCCGGATCTTTCATTGAAAAGTATCAGCGCCTATCGTTACACCGAAGCGTCGCAGAACGACGAACTGGATCACACCGGTATCCCGTTCCTGCACCGTACCAACACGGTCCACCCGCAGGGCGGTGCTGGTGAAAGTGATCAGTACAGCCAGGAGTTCCAGCTTATCGGCAGTGCCTTTGATGATCGCATGCAGTACGTCACCGGCCTGTTCTGGTTCGAGGAAGAGAGTGGCGGGCGCCAGAGTATCAGCTTCCTGGGCCCCTTCGACCCGGCCATCGCCAACCTGTTTTTCCTCAACATCTCGCCCAGCAGCCTGACCGCTAAGAACGATGCCATTGCTGCCTATGCACAGGTGGAGTGGGAGTTTACCCCGCAGTGGCGTACCACCCTCGGCCTGCGCTATACGGATGAAAGCCGCGACCTGCGTGTACAGGATTACAGCATTGATACCAGCACGCTGGATGCCAACGGCGGCCCGGCCATCCCCGTGGGCGGCGGCCTGTTCGTCGTGCAGCGCCCGGGTTTCGAGTACAACCCGGCGTTCGTGCTTGAGGAAAGCGAGGTACGCCAGCGCAAGGTTTCCAACAGTGACGTTACACCGATGGCCAGCATCCAATACCTGATTGGCGAGAGCGACTGGCTGGACCAGGGAAGTCTGTACCTCACCTACAGCGAGGGTTTCCTGTCTGGTGGTCTGTCGGAGTCACCCACTGGAGAACTGGAACCCTTTGAGCCCGAGGAAGTGGAAAATATCGAGCTGGGCTTCAAGCTGGATTTGCTGGATCGCCGGCTGCGGCTGAACGGCGCGTTTTTCTACAGCGATTACACCAACCGTCAGCTGACCACGCTGGTGATCAACCCGGAGGTGAACTCACCCTCGCCAGCCACTATCAATGCGGCCAAGTCGACCATCAAGGGCTTCGAACTGGAGACGACCTGGCTGGCAACCGACAACCTGATTATCGGCTTCAATGCCACATTCACCGACGGTGAGATCAAGGAGTTCATGGACGAGCAGATCAGGATTGCCGACACCAGCCTACCGCCTGCGGCGGGCTGCGTGCGCGCCGATCTGAGCCTTATCCAGGTTGACTCCTGCCCCAACGACCGTTCCAGCGAGAATCTGCCGCGCCTGCCTGAGCAGAGCTACCTGCTCTCCGCCCAGTACGCACTGGACACCGCCTGGGGGACCTTCCTGCCGCGCATCCAGGCGAGCTGGAAGTTCGATATGGAGTTCTGCTTTGATGCGCTGAGTTGCACGACGGGGCTGTGGTTCGAAGACGAACAGTTCGAGCTGAGCGCGCGTCTCGGGTGGACTTCCGCCGATGAGCGCTGGAGCGCTTCCCTGTATGGCACGAACCTCACCGACGAGGACTATATCAACGGCGGCATCGCTCTGGTCGAGTCTTCGGGCACGGGGGGGTTCGCCGTGGCGCCGCCGCGTATGTACGGGGCCGAAATACAGTACCGCTTCTAGGCTTGCACCTGCAGGCCCCTCGCGAGTAGCGCGG
>DIAF01000038.1:26851-79443 GCA_002414665.1 Halieaceae bacterium UBA5085 | reverse complement strand
CTCCACCCGGAGAATGCGGTCGCCGAGAGAAATCTGGCGGCAGCCCGCCGCCAGCAGTTTCTCCACCTCGTACGGTATAAAGCCGCCCTCCGGCCCCACCACCAGTACGGTGTCGTCCTGTAGCTCCGCGGGTGCCAGTGGCGCTGTGCCGGGATGCGCCAACAGGGCACAGCGCCCTGCGATGAGGCCCGGCAGTTGGTCCTCGACGAAAGGTTTGAAGCGGCGGTGCAGCAACACCGGGGGAATGACGGTGTCGCGCGCCTGTTCCAGCCCCTGCAGCAGATAATCCTCGATCACAGCGGCCGCGAGCACGGGCGTTTGCCAATAGCTTTTTTCCACCCGGTAGCTGTTTATCAGATGGATTTCGCGCACGCCGAACTCGGCTGCAGTGCGCAGTATGCGCCGCAGCATCTTCGGCCGCGGCAACGCCAGTACCAGCGTCACGGGAAGTTTCGGTGGCGCGGGGTGCGTCAGGCTCACCTGCAGGGTGGCGCTGTGCGGGTTGATGTCCACCAGCTCGGCGGTGCCGACCAGCCCATCGATCTGGCCCACCTGCAGGGTATCCCCGGGTTTTGCCTGCAAAACCTGCCGCAGGTGCTGCGCGCGCCGGCCGGTCACGCGCAGCTGGTCGTCCGCGGCGCATTCTCCGGCTCTGAACAGCAGCAGGTTCACCGGGCTATTAGCCGGCCCACAGGTCGTAGTCGTCGGCGGCGGTGACCTCTGCCTCCACAAAGTCGCCGGGCTGCAGATCGGTGATGCCGTCGAGGTAGACCTTGCCGTCGATCTCCGGAGCATCCGCGGTGGAGCGTCCGATAGCGCCCTGGTCATCCACTTCGTCAATAAGTATCTCAATCCGGCGCCCTACCTTCGCCTGCAACTTGGCTGCGCTGATTTCCTGCTGCAGTGCCATGAAACGGTCCCAGCGTTCCTGCTTGATAAGCTCGGGCACCTGGTCGGGAAGGTCGTTGGCTGGCGCGCCAGCCACCGGCGAGTACTGGAAACACCCGACCCGGTCCAACTGCGCTTCGCGCAGGAAGTCCAGCAGTGTCTCGAAGTCGGCGTCGGTTTCACCGGGGAATCCCACGATGAAGGTGCTGCGCAGGGTGATGTCGGGGCAGACCTCGCGCCAGCGATGAATGCGCTCCAGCGATTTCTCTGCGGCGGCGGGGCGTTTCATGCGCTTCAGCACGCTGGGGCTCCCGTGCTGAAAAGGGATGTCGAGGTAGGGCAGAATCCTGCCGTCGGCCATTAAGGGGAGCACGTTGTCCACATGGGGGTAGGGGTACACATAGTGCAGCCGTACCCAGATGCCAAACTCGGCAAGCCCCTCACATAGCGACTGCATGCTGGTTTTCATGGGCCGCCCATTCCAGAAGCCGGTGCGGTATTTCAGGTCAACGCCGTAGGCGCTGGTGTCCTGCGAGATCACCAGTAGCTCACGTACGCCGGCGCGCGCCAGCCGCTCAGCTTCCTCCATCACGTCACCGATGGGCCGACTCACCAGGTCACCGCGCATATGCGGGATAATGCAGAAGCTGCAGCGGTGGTTGCAGCCTTCTGAAATCTTCAGGTAGGCGTAGTGGCGTGGCGTCAGTTTTATCCCCTGTGGTGGAACCAGATCCACGTAGGGGTCGTGCACGGGGGTGTGCGGCACGTATTGATGTACCGCACTCACGACCTCCTCATAGGCAGCGGGCCCGGTCACGCTGAGAACTTTGGGATGCAGTTCGCGGATGGCGTCGGCATCGGCTCCCTTGCCCATACAGCCGGTGACAATCACTCTGCCATTTTCGCTCAGGGCTTCACCGATGGCGTCCAGCGATTCCTGTTTCGCACTGTCAATGAAACCGCAGGTGTTTACCACCACCAGCTGTGCATCCTCGTAGCTGGGCACAATGTCGTAACCGTCCAGCTTGAGCTGCGTGAGGATGCGCTCCGAATCCACCAGGGCCTTGGGGCAGCCCAGGCTGACGAAGCCGATGGTTTTCTTGTCCGCGTTGCTCATGAGATTACCCGTGGCTGCCGCCTGCGTGGCGCGTTGAAGATGCCGGCGAGAGGTTCAGGTGCCGGTTGGGATGGCGTTGCCAATGAGGCGCGATGATACCTGATAGCCAAGATGTGTGCAGAGGGAAATGCGCGAAATGATGCCTCTGCTCTGGCGCTCTAGAATGCCTGGCTGGCGGGTGAGGCGATGCTGCTGGTGCGCAATTCCCGCTGCAGCTGCTGCTGCAACAGCAGTCCGTCATCCCGGTTGAGAAACTCTCCGACCCGAATGCTTTCGCCCGCGCTCTGCAGGCTCAGCGCGGGTGCGTCCCAGGGGTGGCGCTCCGGCTGTATGCTGAGCCCGGTGCGCTGGCGTGGAAACGCCCAGCTCTGGCGCGGCAGATAGAAACCCTTGTCGATACGCACCGTGTTCGCATCCAGTGTGATGACATGCCGGTATTGCAATTTCCAGTTGACGTAGTACAGGGAGCCGCCCAGTGCTGCGAGCTCCAGCCCGGCAAAGGGCAGGATGACCCAGGCGCCGGCAAGGGCAAAACCGATGCCGGCACCCAGGGAGGGCACCGCCAGCGCCAGAATGACCAGCTTGTTGGCTCGCCAGGTGGCGGACTGGTTGGGTTTGGCGATGATGGTTACGGTGTCACCGTCGCAGCTGCGTACGACCACGTGTGGCGGCCTCTGAAGGATTTGCCACAGTCTAGTACAGTCCCGTCCCGGTGGCATGCATGTCCCTGTTTTGCCCAGCGACAAAAACCCGGTGCGGCGCTGGGCGAGTGGTATCCCAGGCGCTACACTCAGCGTATGAGCAGACAGTCTTCCGCGGTACTGATCAGTGCCGAGCAACTGGCGCAGGCGACGGACGCGGTCATCGTCGATTGCCGGTTTGTCCTGGGCCAGCCCGACGCTGGCCGGGAGGCTTATTTGCGTGGTCATATTCCCGGTGCGCATTATCTGGACCTCGAAAAAGACCTCTCCGGTCCCGTGGCGCGCCACGGGGGGCGCCATCCCCTCCCGGATGTCCGGCAGCTGACTGCCCGGCTCGCCTCGCTGGGCATTCATCCGGGCGCACGGGTGGTGGCCTATGATGATGCCCGTTTCGCCTTTGCCGCCCGCCTCTGGTGGCTGTTGCGCGCACTGGGTTACCGCCCACCGGAGTTGTTGAATGGCGGTTATGCGGCCTGGCTGGCGGCCGGCGGTGCGGCGCAACAGACCGTTCCGCAGCCTGAGCCCTGTGCGGCGCGGTCCGCGGAGGCCTACAGCGGGGTGGTGGAGATCACCGCGCTTGGGTCATTGCAGGCTGCCGGCTCACCCCTGCTGGATTCCCGTGATCCCGCCCGCTATGCCGGCCTCGAGGAGCCACTGGATCCGGTCGCGGGGCACATCCCGGGTGCACTGAATCTGCCCTGGCAGGCCGTGTCGGACGCACAGGGGTTCCTGCTGGACGATGCGCGTCTGGAGGCGCACTTTGCGGGGCTCCCCGAGGGCACGCCGCGCGTGGTGTATTGCGGCAGCGGCGTGACGGCCTGTGTCAATCTGTTTGCCCTGGCGCGCGCGGGGGATGAAAGCGCGCTGCTGTATGCCGGCAGCTGGTCGGACTGGTGCAGCCATCTGATGGCTGATGAGTAGCCTAGAAGTCGGCGGGGCAGGCTTCCTGCAGCCAGTCTCCGGTGGTCGGGTGAGTAAAGCCCAGCTCTGTTGCGTGCAGCAGGAGGCGGGGAGCCATGGCCAGTGCCGCCTCGTGGGCGTACATGTCACACCCGAGGATCGGGTGGCCGAGCTCCCGACAGTGGATGCGCAGCTGGTGTGAGCGCCCCGTCTGGGGCATCAGCTGCAGCCGCGTGCGGTCCCCTTCGCGCGCAATGACCTCGAACCAGGTCACGGCCTCGCGTCCGGTCTCGAAGCAGATTTTCTGCAGTGGCCGGCGCTCCCAGTCACTGGCGATGGGCAGGCTGATTTCACCCCGGTCCGGCTCTACCACGCCCCAGACCACGGCCTCGTAGCGCTTGTAGACCAGCCTCTCCTGAAACTGGCGGCTGAGGTGGGCATGACAGGCGCGGTTCAGCGGTATCACCATGATCCCCGAGGTATCGAGGTCCAGGCGGTGGACCATGCTGGCCTGCGGGTAGTCTTGCTGCAGTCGGCTGATCAGGCAGTCGCGGTTGAGGGGATGGCGCCCGGGCACGCTGAGCAGCAGGTGCGGCTTGCGCACCAGCAGCAGGTCGGCGTCGGCGTACAGGATACGAATCGGCTCCTGGCTGTGGGGTACCAGGTAGGGGGGCAGCTCGTCTTCGCTGCTCACATCCTCAGCCGTCTGCCTTGCCCAATGCACGCTGGTAGGCGGCAATGGTATTGGCGAGGCCGAGGCGCAGGGCATCGACAGTCAGCGCGTGGCCGATCGACACCTCCAGCAAGCCCGGAACACGGCTGAACAGGGGCAGATTGTGCAGGTCGAGGTCGTGGCCGGCGTTCACGCCCAGGCCCACCTCGGCCGCCGTCTCTGCGGCGCTGATGTAGCGCTGCAGTACGGTATCCACGTCGGCGCCCGCTGCGTACGCCCGCGCATAGGCTTCGGTATAGAGTTCAATGCGGTCGGCCCCCACCTGGGCGGCGAGGCGGATCTGTGCCGGATCCGGATCCATGAACAGGCTGGTGCGAATCCCCAGCGCCTTGAGTTCTGCGACCAGCGGCGCAATCTGCTCGCCATCACGTCGCAGGTCAAAGCCGTGATCGGAGGTCAGCTGGTTGTCGCCGTCTGGCACCAGGGTCGCCTGAGCCGGGCGAATTTCACGCACCAGCGCCATGAAGCCGGGGTAGTCGCTGACGCCCGCGCGATCGCTCTTGCGCGGACCGGTCATGGGGTTGCCTTCGATGTTGAACTCCACGGTGAGCATGGCCGCCAGGTCGTGGCAATCCTGCACCCGGATATGGCGCTGGTCGGGCCGCGGGTGCACGGTAATGCCGTCGGCCCCGGCGTCAATGCACAGCTGGGCGTGCTGGGGTATGTCGGGGTTGCGGGTATCGCGCGAATTGCGGATCAGCGCGATCTTGTTCAGGTTGACGCTGAGTGCGGTCATTCGCTGGTCTTGCGCTGGACTGTGTGTATCAGGATGGGCTCCACCGGCACGTCCTGAAAACCGGCCCACTGGCGCACCGGGCTGGAGGCAATGTAGTCCACGACAGACATGCCCGCGATCACTTCGCCGAATACCGTATAGCCATCCTGGCCCGGCGACCAGTCCAGCTGCAGGTTGCTGCGCTGGTTGATAAAGAATTGCGCCGTTGCCGAATCAGGGTCGGCGGTGCGCGCCATGGCGATGGTGCCGCGAATATTGTGTAGCCGGTTGCGGGATTCGTTGACAATGGGCTCCCCCGTCGCCTTTTCCGTCATGTCGGGCAGGAAGCCCCCGCCCTGAATCATGAAGTTGGGTATCACGCGGTGAAAGATGGTGCCCTCATAGTGCCCGCTATCCACATAGGACAGGAAGTTGGCTACGGTCAGCGGGGACTTGTCCGGGAACAGGCGCAGTGTGATGTCACCCTCGCTGGTGCTGATGGTCACCAGTGGAGCGTTGGGCCCTGGGTCCTGTGACCAGGCGGGGTTGAGCGCCAGCAGCAGTGCGATCAGCAGGCCGAAAACAGCTTTCATCAATGTGGTCTCCGTTGGGGAAGGGGCTGGGGAGCTCAGGCCCAGCCATCGTTGCGCCGGCGTTTGGGCCAAAGGCGCGGTACCACAAGGGTGATGACCACCCCGAGCAGCACGGCCAGTGCGCCGTCAATAAAGGCACTGCTGCGCAGGTTTTCCTGCAGCCGCTGGTTCTCGGCGCTGAGCATGTCGGCCTGTGCCCGAAGGTTTTCGACATCTTCCACCAGGCGCCGGTTCTCGGCGTCCAGTTCCAGCGAGCGTCCCGATATCTGCTTCAGTTGCGCGAGTTCCTCGGTCACCGCCTGCAGCGTGCCGTCAGCGCTCTCAATGCTGTTTTCAAGCTCCCCGCGAACCGCTTTCAGCTGGTTCAGCTCCTCGGTCAGGCTGGCGTTTTCCTCCGTCAGTTGCTCCGCCCTCGAGCGCGCCGAATCCACCAGGACCTTCGCCGGTACGCTGCTCATCAGGTATTGCGACCGCACCCAGCCGGTCGTGCCGCCGTCCGTGGTGATTTCCGCCCAGGTGCCGTCCTCTGACTCCCGGCTGACGGTAAGCCGGGTGCCAGACGGAATGCCTCGGTGGATAATACGGAACTCATTGCCGGCGCCGCTGCGCACGGGAATGTACTGGGTATCGCTGATGTAGCGGATGTCCTGTGCCAGCGCCGCGGCGCTGCCCAGGATCGCGAGCAGGGAAACAATCAGGAAATGCTGCAAAATGTGGGTCCTTCTCTGCAGTCGGTGGTCAATCGTGCAGTTTACCACTGCCCGCGGCTCAGGGCAGCACGCGTTTGTAAGGCTTGACGATTACCTCGCGGAATACGCCAGCGTCCACGTAGGGATCGCTGTCTGCCCAGGCCCTCGCCGCTTCCAGGCTGTCGAATTCGGCGATGATGAGGCTGCCGGTGAAGCCCGCAGCGCCCGGGTCCTCGGTGTCCAGTGCCGGGTGCGGGCCGGCGGCCAGCAGGCGACCCTCATCCACCAGGTGCTGGATGCGCGACAGGTGAGCCGGTCGTGCGGCCTGGCGCAGAGGCAGGCTGTCGTCAACGTCCTCACACATAATGGCGTAGAGCATGGTGATTTACTCCTGGTTTTCAGCCGCTTGGTCTTTCAGGTGAGGCGCCACCATCCAGGCCGTCAGCCCGGTGAGTAGTACCGTGAACAGTATGGCGGAATACAGCTTGTAGCTCACCCAGGTGGCCTCGCTGTAGCCATAGGCAACGATCAGGTTCAGTGCGCCAACTACGCTGAAGTGGGCGACCCAGAGGAGGTTGAGTCGGGTCCACACGCGGTGCGGGAGCTGGATCTGGCTGCCCAGTGTACGTTCCATCAGGTTGCGTTGGCCGATGAACTGGGACGCGGCAAAAGCGAGCGCCAGTGCCCAGTTGAAGATGGTCGGTTTCCACATGATGAACAGCTCGTTATGCAGCAGCAGGGTGGCTGCGCCAAAGCCGCATACGGCAAGACCCACCCACAGCAAACGCTTCTCCAGTTGCCGGGTAATGGCCCAGGTCAGCAGTAGCTGCAGCACGGTGGCGGCCATCAGCACGGCAGTGGCGGTGAAGATACCGTCGATGGTGTGGCTCCAGCCATACAGCGTCACGGTATCTCCGTCCATCTGGTAGACGATGAAGAACAGTGCGATGGGGAGAAATTCCAGCAGTTGTCTCATGAAATCAGCCTGGCCCTGGCATGTTAGGATGGACGCTGTCGGCGGCAGGGCCTACCTGCACTGTGCGCCAGCCGTTTCCGCGATCCCGGAGTGTAGTGTCTGTGTTGATCGACTTCCATACCCACACCACCGCGTCTGACGGCGCCCTGTCGCCTGCCGCCTTGCTGCAGCGGGCACGCGACAGGGGTATACGCCTGCTGGCGATAACCGATCACGACACCGTGGCCGGTTATCAGGCGGCGGTCGCGGAGTATAACCCCACAGGGAACGATATGCGCCTGGTACCCGGTGTGGAATTGTCCTGCGTATGGTCTGGTGTCACGGTGCACGTGGTCGGGCTTGGCATGGACTGTGAGCACCCGGTGTTTGTCGCGGGGCTGGCACGGCTTGTGGCGGCCCGCACCGAGCGCGCCCGGGTGATTGCCGAGCGGCTGGCGAAGCTGGGTTTCCCGGGTGCGCTGGAGGGCGCTTTACAGGTGGCGGGTGCAAGCCAGGTCGGACGCCCGCACTTTGCCGCCTGGATGCTTGCCCGCGGACATGTCGACAGCCTGGCCAGGGCTTTTGATCGCTACCTGGGCAGGGGTAAGCCCGGCGACGTCAAGGCCTTCTGGCCCGAGCTTGAGGAAGTGACCGCGTGGATTGTTCAGGCCGGTGGTGTCGCGGTACTGGCGCATCCGCTCAAATACGCGTTGACGCGCAGCAAGCTGCGTCGGCTGGTGGTGAATTTCGTGGCGGCCGGTGGCTCCGCAGTGGAAATACTCAACGGTCGCCAGACCCCGGAGCAGAGCCGCCAGTTGCGCCTGCTCGCCCTGGAAACCGGGCTCGAGGTCTCCGCGGGCAGTGATTTCCACCAGGATTCCGCCTGGGGTGCCGAAGTGGGTGTAGAATTGCGGCATCTCGGCGGTCTTCGCGGCGTCTGGCAGCGGTGGCTGCCGCCCCAGGACTGCCCGTCAGTGGAGGTTACGTGAGCCAGTTTTTTCAGATTCACCCGGAAAACCCCCAGGCGCGCCTGATTCGCCAGGCGGCGGATATCGTGCGCGGCGGTGGCGTTGTGGTGTACCCCACGGATTCGGCCTATGCGCTGGGTTGCCACATCGGTGACAAGGCAGCTTTGGACCGTATCCGGCGCATCAGGCGCCTCGATGACCGGCACAACTTTACCCTGGTGTGCCGCGACCTCTCCGATATCGCCAATTACGCCCGCGTCGACAATACCGTGTATCGCCTGTTGAAAGCCTGCACACCCGGCGCCTACACCTTCATCCTGCGCGCCACGTCCGAGGTGCCGCGCCGGCTCATGCACCCCAAACGCAAGACAGTGGGCCTGCGCATCCCGGACAACGCCGTGGCCATGGCCCTGCTGGCGGATCTCGGAGAGCCGATGATGAGTGTAACGCTGATCATGCCTGACGATGAGCTGCCGCTGATTGATCCCTACGAGATCCGCGACGTGCTCGAGCATGAGGTCGATCTGGTGATTGACGGGGGTTATTGTGGCCTGGAGCCGACCACCGTGGTTGATCTGGCCGACGACCTGCCGATCATCCTGCGCGCCGGCAAGGGCGATGTGACGCCATTCGAGGTCTGATCGGGTATACTCACAGCCTTCTCAGGGACAGGATTTTTCGTGAACGATTCCACGCCGGCCGCGCCCGCCACCGATAGCCCCTCACTGGCACGGCCACAGCAGGGGGAGATGCCCTTCGCTGTGGTGTTGGGCAAGGCGATGACCGAGCTGCCCAGGGATCTGTATATCCCGCCCCAGGCACTGGAGGTGTTCCTCGAGGCGTTCGAGGGCCCCCTGGACCTCCTGCTCTACCTGATTCGGCGCCAGAACCTGGATATCCTCGAGATTGATGTCTCGGAGATCACCGAGCAGTACATGCGCTATGTTGAACTCATGGATGCCATGCAGTTCGAACTCGCGGCCGAGTACCTGTTGATGGCCGCAGTGCTGGCGGAGATCAAGTCGCGGATGCTGTTGCCCCGCGCGGTGGATGTAGACGAGGAAGAGGAGGACCCGCGAGCCCAGCTGATTCGCCGTCTGCAGGAGTATGAGCGCTTCAAGAAAGCGGCCGAGGATATCGAAGAGATGCCGCGGCTGGAGCGTGACACCTGGGTTGCCAGCGCAGAGCCGCCGGACCTTGACCGCGCGCGCCCCGACCCGGACGTGGACATGCGAGAACTGCTGCTGGCCCTCAGCGAAGTGTTGCGGCGCGCTGATATGTTCGAGAGCCACCATATCCAGCGCGAGGCCCTGTCGACGCGCGAGCGCATGTCGGAGGTGCTGGAGAAGCTGTCGGGGCGCCAGTTCGTGCCGTTCGTGTCACTGTTTTCTGCCCGCGAGGGGCGACTTGGCGTGGTGGTGACCTTTCTCGCCGTGATGGAACTGATCAAGGAGGCCCTGGTGGAGATCGTGCAAACGGAGAACTTCGGCCCCATTCACGTCAAGGCGAGGTCCGAATAATGTCCGAATCGGCATCCATGCTGGTACAGATTATCGAGGGTGCCCTGCTCGCCGCCGGTCGTGCGCTCACGGTAGCGCAACTGGGCGAGTTGTTCGAAGAGGCTGAGCGCCCCTCCGCGGTCGAAATCCGGGAGGCGCTGGCGGTGGTCAGCGAGCGCTGTGAAGATCGCGGCTTCGAACTGTGTGAGGTCGCCAGCGGCTTCCGTTTCCAGGTGCGGCAGTCGCTGAGTCCCTGGGTGGCACGGTTGTGGCAGGAGCGTCCACAGAAGTATTCCCGCGCACTGTTGGAGACCCTGGCGCTGATCGCCTACCGACAACCGATCACACGGGGTGAAATCGAGGAGATTCGCGGCGTTGCGGTGAGCTCGAATATCATCAAGACGCTACACGAGCGCGACTGGATTCGTGTGGTCGGTCACCGCGATGTGCCCGGTCGCCCCGCCATGTATGCCACCACGCGGCAGTTTCTGGATTATTTCAACCTGAAGAACCTCGACCAGTTGCCTGCGTTGGCGGAGATCCGTGACCTCGAGACCCTGAACGCCGAGTTGGGCTTCAGCGAGCCATTGGCCGCGGCCAACGATGGAGCGGATCAGACGATATCCGCAGACCTGCCGTCTGCGGCAGCCAGCACGGAGGACGCCAGTTCGGACGCTGGCGATAGCGACAGTGCAGATGCAGCCGATCCACGCGCACCGGGTGGCGCACAATGAGTCGTCGGCGCGTGTCGACGCCCGGGGAAGCACCCCCTGCCGAGGCGGCGGGCGCGGTTGCCGGTGAAAAGTTGCAGAAAGTACTGGCGCGCACTGGCCTGGGTTCACGCCGTGAGATGGAGCGCTGGATTGAAGAAGGTCGGGTTGAAGTTGAGGGGCGCCGTGCGTCGCTTGGCGACCGTGTTTCCGGCCGCGACCGCATCAGCATCGATGGCAAGCCACTGGAGGCCGCTCCGGCAGAGCAGACGCGCTGCATTATTTACCACAAGCCCACGGGCGAAGTGTGCAGTCGCAAGGACCCGCAGGGTCGACGCACGGTGTTCGAACGCCTGCCGAAGCTGAAATCCGGTCGCTGGATATCCATTGGTCGCCTGGATTTCAACACCTCCGGCCTGTTGCTGTTCACCACGGATGGCGAACTCGCCAATGCGCTGATGCACCCGTCTTCGAACATTGAGCGTGAGTATATGGTGCGCGTCATGGGAGCGGTCGACGAGGATATTCTGCAGCGCCTGCTTGAAGGCGTCATGCTGGAGGATGGTGCAGCGCGCTTTACCGATATCCAGGATGGCGGCGGTGATGGTATCAATCACTGGTATTACGTGGTGCTGATGGAAGGCCGCAACCGCGAGGTGCGGCGCCTCTGGGAGTCCCAGGGCCTTACGGTGTCGCGGCTGAAGCGGGTCCGTTACGGCAACGTGTTCATTCCTTCCCGCGTCAAGCAGGGTCAGTGGGCCGAGCTTGAACCGAAAGAGGTCAAGGGGCTGTACGAGCTGGCGCGCTTACCGGTGAAGCAGGTCAAGCGCAACACGGTCAAGGAAAAGGAAGTCATGGAGCGGCAGTTCGGCAAGCGCAAGGCGCCGGCCGCGAACGCTGGCCGCAAACCCCCTCGGCGTCCCCACAAGAGTCGTTGACACGGCGGCGGGCCGGCATCAGCCCTGTGCGTTGAAGGCGGCACCCGTAACCCCGCCGCTGTCGTCGCTCATCAGGTACAGGTACAGCGGCATGATATCGGCGGGCGACGGGTTTGTCGTCGGTACCTCAGCGGGGTAGGCGGTGCGGCGCATGGCCGTATTGGTGGCCCCCGGATTCAGGCTGTTGACCCGCACGCGCGAGGTGTTCTCCAGTTCGTCTGCCAGCACCTGCATAAAACCCTCAGTGGCGAACTTCGACACCGCGTAGGCACCCCAGTACGCCCGTCCGCGGCGGCCCACCCCCGACGATGTCATGACGATGGACGCCTGGGGTGCCTGCTCCAGCAGCGGCAGCAGGGCCCGGGTCAGCAGGAACGGCGCGTTGACATTGACCTGCATGACCTCCGACCAGGCGGGCCAGGAGGCGTTAGCGATCGGGCGCCGCTCCCCCAGCACGCTGGCATTGTGCAGCAGGCCGTCCAGGCGGCCAAAGGTGCTTTCGATGGCCCCCGCCAACCCCGCGTAGTCGTCCTCTGTCGCCGTGGCCAGATCCATCGGAAACAGGGCCGGCTGCGGGCCACCCTCGCGCTCGATAGCGTCATAAACTGCTTCGAGTTTTTCCTGAGTGCGGCCCAGCAGGATGACCGTGGCACCGTGGCGGGCGTAACACTCAGCCGCAGCGCGTCCGATGCCGTCGCCGGCTCCGGTGATGAGAATGGTCTTGTCGACGAGCAGATCCGGCGCCGGTGCGTAGTCGTCGGGGAGTCCTGGGCCGTTCATGTGCTGTCCTCAAGCAGGAAGATGGGTGCCGAGAATCAGGGCAGCGAGGTCCTCGCTGCTGCTCACGCTCGCGTCTGCACCCCAGAGAGCCGGGTTGTCATCGGCTTCAATGTAACCATACAGCGCGGCGACTGTGTACATGCCCGCGCGGCGGCCGGCTTCGATATCGCGCTGGTGGTCGCCGATATATATGGCCTGTTCGGGTCGGCAGCCCAGCTCTGCGCAGTTGCGCAACAGGGCCTCCGGGTGTGGCTTGCGTTCGCGTACATCGTCCGGGCAGACCAGGCTGCCGATGGACGGCTGTATGTCAAGGCGCTCCATCAGGGGGGCGGCAAAGGCGCGCGGTTTGTTGGTAGACACGCCCCAGGCGATGCCGCGCTCGGCCAGCGCGCCGAGCAGTGCGGGAATGCCGGGATACGGCTGGGCGCTACTGCCCAGCACGTCCGCGTACAGGGCGAGCAGACGTTGCCGCTGGGCCTCGAATTCCGGGTCTGTTTCTACCGTGCCAAGGGCGAGTGTGACCAGGGCGCGTGCGCCGTTGGACACGCTCGCGCAGATACGCGTGGCCTCCAGTGGTGGCAGCCCATATTCGGCGCGCAGTGCCTGCACCACCACGACGAATTCGCTGGCGGTATCGACCAGGGTGCCGTCCAGGTCGAACAGCACCGCGCGCAGGTTTTCCGGGCGGGTCGTGCTCATGCCGCTGGCTTGCTGGCGCGCAGCATGTAGTTGACGGACACATCGCGCTCATGCAGCCGGTACTGGCGGGTAAGCGGGTTATAGAGCAGCCCGGTCATGCCCTCGACCCGCAGGCCGGCGGCGCGAACCCAGGCAGCGAGTTCCGAGGGCTTGATGAATTTGCTGTACTCGTGCGTGCCCGCAGGCAGCAGCTTCAACACGTACTCTGCGCCGACGATCGCGAAGGCGAAGGCTTTGGGATTGCGGTTGATGGTGGAGAAATACAGGCTGCCGCCGGGGCGCGCCAGTTCGGCGCAGGCCGCCACCACTGCTGCGGGGTCGGGCACGTGTTCGAGCATTTCCAGGCAGCACACCACATCGTAGTGGCCGGGCTGCTCCGCGGCGAGTTCTTCGGCCGTCGCCTGCCGGTACTCCACCGCGACGCCGGATTCGAGCTGGTGAATGCGCGCGACGGCCAGGGGTGCCTCGCCCATGTCGATGCCGGTAACAGTGGCACCGCGTTGCGCCATGGACTCGGCGAGTATGCCGCCGCCGCAGCCCACATCGACCAGGGTCTGGCCCGCTACGGGGGAGTGCTGGTCAATGTAGTTGGCGCGCAGCGGGTTGATATCGTGCAGGGGTTTGAACTCACTGTTCCGGTCCCACCAGCGCGAGGCGAGGGCCTCGAACTTGGCAATTTCCTGGGGGTCGACGTTGGCGCGTGCGGTCATTGCTGTTGTCCCGTGATGCGTTGTTGCCAGTACTGGGTGCGCGTCGCGATGGCGGACAGTTCCACCCCCTGCAACTGGCGATCGCGCAGGCGCAGTTGCCCGGCGATCCAGCTGTGGGTGACCTGGCTGCCGTTGCAGGCGTAGACCAGTTGCGAAAGCGGGTTGTACAGGGGCTGGGTCTCGGGCCCGGTGAGGTCCACGGCGATCAGGTCAGCCAGCTTGCCCTGTTCCAGACTGCCGATCTGTTCTTCCAGTCCGAGGGCTCTTGCACCCCCCAGGGTGGCCATGTGCAGCGCCTCGGCCGCCGACAGCGCGCTGGCATCCTGGCCGGCCAGCTTCGCCAGCAGCGCGGCGCAGCGCATTTCGTCGAACAGGTTCAGGCTGTTGTTGCTGGCGGCGCTGTCCGTGCC
Organism: Halieaceae bacterium UBA5085; assembly: GCA_002414665.1. Classification (GTDB taxonomy): domain Bacteria; phylum Pseudomonadota; class Gammaproteobacteria; order Pseudomonadales; family Halieaceae; genus Haliea. Next base: position 65,438 of record DIAF01000038.1, on the reverse strand, counting down.
GAGAGCCACATTGACCCCCGCGGCGAGCAGGCGCGCCACCGGGCAGGTGCCGGAGGCCAGCTTCATGTTGGACTTTGGACAGTGCACGACATGCGCGCCGGTCTCGGCGAGCAGCGCGATATCCTGCTCCCCGAGGTCTGTCATGTGGACACATTGTGTACGCGGACCCAGCAATCCCAGCCGGTACAGGCTGTCGATGGGTCGCTCACCGTGCGCCTCCACGGCCTGCAGCACTTCGCCCCGTGTCTCATGCAGATGGATCTGGACGCTGGTATCCAGTTCCGCTGCAAGCATGGCCACTTTGGCCAGGTTGGGGTGACTGACGGTATAGGGGGCGTGGGGACCGAAGCCGACGCTGACCAGGCTGCTGTGCTTCACCGCATCCCGCAGCGCCAGCCCCTTGCTGATATATTCGTCCGCCTCTCGCGCCCAGGGCGTGGGGAAGTCGAGCACCGGGAAGCTGATCTGGCAGCGCATGCCCATGCGCTGGGCTGTGCGTGCGCAGGCGTCGGGGTAGAAGTACATATCGGAAAAGGTCGTGGTGCCGGCTCGCAGCATTTCGGCGATGGCCAGCGCCACACCGTCGGCGACAAACTCCTCGCTGACATGGCGACCTTCGGCGGGCCAGATATGTTGCTCCAGCCAGGGCATCAGTGCCAGGTCGTCGGCGTAGCCGCGCAGCAGGCTCATGGCGGCATGGCCGTGCGCGTTGACCAACCCCGGCAGCAGGGCGTGCCCCGGCAACTCGAAAACCGCTGCCGCGCTGATACGCGCCGCATCTGTCCGCGGCACGATTGCCACAATCCGGTCGTCGCGAATCGCCAGGCTGTGGTTCTCCAGCACCTGGCGGGTGGGCGCCACGGGGATGATCCAGCCCGGGTGGATAAGGGTGTCTACTGTCTCGGCGGGCGTGCTCATGAGGCCTCGATCGGGGGCTTTCAGCCGGGGATTTGCGGTTTCCTGCCCAGGGCGTCGTACCGCGGTTCGCATTGCGCTCCCAGTATAACCGGAATTCGCCAATTACCGCCCGAACGGCCGCCATAATCCGCAAAAACATGGCGACATAGTGGCATCTGCCGTATAATTCAGGGTTTGTGCCGGGCGCTTGTCCTGGCCCGGCAAGCGGGCCCCAGCCCGGCCTGAGTTCGCCCCGGCGCCGTGCCGTGGCGGCTCCCCGCAGTCATACAAGGAAGCTGTTGTACATGGGTGAATTAGCCAAGGAAATTCTTCCCGTCAATATCGAGGACGAACTCAAGCAATCGTACCTCGACTATGCGATGAGCGTGATTGTCGGGCGCGCGCTGCCTGATGTCCGCGATGGACTGAAACCGGTTCACCGCCGGGTGCTGTTCGCCATGAATGAACTCAACAACGACTGGAACAAGGGCTACAAAAAGTCTGCTCGCGTGGTCGGCGACGTGATCGGTAAATACCATCCGCACGGCGACTCCGCTGTCTACGACACCATTGTGCGCATGGCGCAGCCCTTCTCCATGCGCTACATGCTGGTCGACGGCCAGGGCAACTTCGGTTCCGTGGACGGCGACTCCGCAGCCGCCATGCGTTACACCGAGATCCGCATGCGCAAGATTTCCCATGCCATGCTGGCGGACCTCGACAAGGAAACCGTCGATTTCGTCGATAACTACGACGGCACCGAGCGCATCCCGGTTGTGCTGCCGACCAAGGTTCCCACCCTGCTGATCAACGGCTCTTCCGGTATCGCCGTCGGTATGGCCACCAACATACCGCCGCACAACCTGCGTGAGGTGGTGGGCGGCTGCCTGGCCCTGATGGCCAACCCGGATATCACCGTTGACGAGCTCATGGAGTTCATACCCGGCCCCGATTTTCCTACCGGCGGCATCATCAACGGCCGTGCCGGCATCATTCAGGCCTACCGGACCGGGCGCGGTCGTATCTATGTGCGCGCCAAGGCCGAAGTGATCCACGAGGAAAAGAAGGGAAGGGATGTCATCATCATCCACGAGATCCCCTACCAGTTGAACAAGGCGCGCCTCATTGAGCGTATTGCCGAGCTGGTGAAAGAAAAGAAGATCGAAGGCATTTCGGAGCTGCGCGATGAATCCGACAAGGATGGCCTGCGGGTAGTCATCGAGCTGCGTCGCGGCGAAATCGGCGATGTGGTGTTGAACAACCTCTACGCACAGACCCAGCTGCAGTCGGTGTTTGGCATCAACATGGTGGCTCTGGTGGATGGGCAGCCGCGGGTGCTCAATCTCAAGGAGATCATCGAGGCGTTTATTCGCCATCGTCGAGAGGTCGTTACCCGGCGCACGGTCTACCTGCTGCGCAAGGCACGCGAGCGCGGTCACATCCTGGAAGGTCTCGCAGTGGCGCTGGCCAACATCGACGAAGTGATCGAGCTGATCAAGTCGTCGCCGAGTTCCTCCGAGGCGCGCGAAAAACTGATTGCTGCCGCCTGGGCCCCGGGTGATGTCCTGGCGATGCTGGAGCGCGCGGGGGAGGACGCCTGCCGTCCGGACGAGCTGGAACCACAATACGGCCTGATAGACGGCGAGTATCACCTGTCACCCGTGCAGGCCCAGGCCATCCTCGATCTGCGCCTGCATCGCCTCACCGGCTTGGAGCACGAGAAGCTGCTGAACGAGTACGATGAGAAGCTGCGTGAAATCGCTGACTATCTGGAGATTCTCGCCGACCCGGATCGCCTCAAGCTGGTGATTCGAGAAGAGCTGGAGGAACTGGTTACGGAGTTTGGCGACGACCGCGTGACCGAAATCAGTGCCTCGCAGCACGATCTCACGGTAGAGGACCTGATCACCGAGGAGGACCGTGTCGTAACCATCAGCCACCTCGGTTACGCCAAGACCCAGCCGCTCTCGGACTACCAGGCGCAGCGTCGCGGTGGCACCGGCCGCTCTGCCACAGCGGTGAAGGACGAAGACTTTGTCGAGCACCTGGTGATCGCCAGTACCCACGCAACCATTCTCTGTTTCACCGACCTGGGCAAGGTGTACTGGCTCAAGGTCTACCAGATTCCGCTGGCAACGCGTAATTCTCGTGGGCGCCCAATGGTCAATCTGTTGCCACTGGAAGTGGGAGAACGTGTCACTTCAATCCTGCAGGTGAATGAATACACGGAAGGCTGGTACATCTTTATGGCTACGGCCAACGGCACGGTGAAGAAAACCGCCTTGACCGACTTCGCGCGCCAGCGCAGTGTGGGTTTGCGCGCACTGGCATTGGACGAAGGGGATGTGCTGGTGGGCACTGCACTGACCGATGGTCGCTGCGACGTCATGTTGTTCAGTAGCGGCGGCAAGTCGGTGCGTTTCTGCGAGGATGATGTGCGCGCCATGGGGCGCACGGCGCGCGGGGTGCGCGGCATCCGTCTGGATGAAGGCCAGCGCCTGATCTCCCTTATCGTGCCGAGGGAGGGAGGTCGTATCCTCACGGTGACCGAAAATGGCTATGGCAAGCGCACTGAAGCCAGCGAATTCCCGACCAAGGGACGCGGCAACAAGGGCGTTATCGCCATGTCAACGAGCGCCCGTAACGGGGCGCTGGTTGGCGCCACCCAGGTATTCGACGGCGACGAGCTGATGCTGATTTCCAATCAGGGCACCCTGGTGCGGACCCGCGCCGACGAGGTGTCGCTGCTGGGTCGCAATACGCAGGGCGTCAGGGTGATTCGCACCCGCACTGATGAGTACCTGGTCAGTGTGGAACGGGTGGCTGAGCCTGATCTGGATGTGGCTGACGATTCCGGGGAGGGCGGCGAGTAACTCGACCGCTTTCCCACTATCTCGAGGAAATGATTGAAATGACCCGCTTGTACAATTTTTGTGCCGGCCCGGCGGCGCTGCCCGAGCCGGTTCTGGAAACCGCCCGCGAGGACATGCTGGACTGGCACGGGCGCGGCCTGTCCGTGATGGAAATGAGCCATCGCAGCAGCGAGTTTGTCGGCATCGCCGAGCGCGCCGAAGCCACGCTGCGCAAGCTGCTGGCGATTCCTGACGAGTACGCCGTCCTGTTCCTGCAGGGGGGCGCGAGCCTGCAGTTTTCTGCGGTGCCCCTGAACCTGATGCCGGAAGGTGGTCGGGCCGACTACCTGAACACCGGACAGTGGTCCAAGAAAGCCATTGCCGAGGGCAAGCGCTTCGGCTCGGTGAACGTGGCGGCCAGCGCTGAAGCGGGCAACTTCAGCTCGATACCGCCCCGGGACAGCTGGCAGCTGTCTGCAGACGCAGCCTATTTTCACTACACCCCCAACGAGACCATTGGCGGCGTGGAGTTCCACTGGGTACCTGACGTGGATGCACCGCTGGTGGCCGACATGTCCTCGACGATCCTGTCGCGGCCGGTCGATGTATCACGTTTCGGCGTTATTTACGCGGGCGCACAGAAGAATATCGGCCCTGCAGGACTGACCCTGGTCATCGTGCATCGGGACTTGCTGGGTCGCTCGCGATCCGTATGCCCGATCATGCTCGACTGGAAAACGGCGGCCGATAACGATTCCATGTACAACACGCCGCCCACCTTCGCGCTCTACCTCGCGGGCCTGGTGTTTGACTGGCTGCAGGATCTCGGCGGTCTGCCGGTCATGGCGGAGATCAACCGGCGCAAGGCGGAAAAGCTGTACGCTGCCATCGATAACAGCGCTTTCTATGCCAACCCGGTGGAGGTCGCAAGCCGCTCGCAGATGAATGTTCCCTTCACCCTGGCGGATGCCAGCCTCGACAAGCTCTTCCTGCAGCAGTCCGCCGATGCCGGCCTGCTCAATCTGGCCGGGCACCGCTCTGTCGGCGGGATGCGCGCCAGTATTTACAATGCGGTGCCAGAGGCGGCAGTTGATGCGCTAATCGCTTTCATGCAGGATTTCGAGCAACGTAACGGCTGACACGGCGGCACTCTGATGGCAGATACCAGGGATCTCGACCAGGTCAGGGCGGACATTGACGCCATTGACCGGGAAATCCAGAACTTGATCCAGCGCCGCGCCCAGTGTGCCCAGCGCGTTGCCGATATCAAGCTGGAGGAAGTGCTGGCCCTGCGCAACCGGGGTGAAGCCGCAGCGGAAGTCGTGTACTACCGGCCGGAGCGCGAGGCACAGGTACTGCGCCGCATTATCGAACGCAATGGCGGCCCACTCGAGGGCACCGCGGTGGCGCACATTTTCCGCGAAATCATGTCCGCCTGCCTCGCCCTGGAGCGTCCGCTGCAGGTGGCCTACCTGGGTCCCGAGGGCACCTTCACTCAGGCGGCAGCGCTCAAGCACTTTGGGCATGCCGCGCTCTGCGTGCCGCAAAACACCATTGATGGAGTTTTTGCGCAGGTGGAATCCGGTGAGTGCAATTACGGTGTGGTACCGGTGGAGAACTCCACTGAGGGCATGGTCAGCCACACGCTGGACAACTTCATGGATTCGCCGCTGAAAATTTCCGGCGAAGTTGAAATGCGCATTGTGCACCATTTGCTGGTCGCCCCCGGAACCGGAGAGACCGACGTCACCCGGATTTGTGCGCATCAGCAGGCACTGGCGCAGTGCCGTAACTGGCTGGACACTCACTGGCCCCGGGTTGAGCGCGAGGCCGTGAGCAGTAACGGTGAGGCGGCGCGGCTGGCGGCCACGACGCCGGGCGTTGCGGCTGTGGCGGGTGACATGGCGGCGGAACTGTACCAACTGGATCGTCTGGCGGAACACATTGAGGATTACCCCGATAACACCACCCGCTTCCTGGTGGTGGGACGGGAGGAAGTGCCGCCCAGTGGTCGCGACAAGACCTCGCTGATCGTGTCCAGCCGCAACAAACCGGGCGCGCTGTTTACCCTGCTGGATCCCTTCCGGCGCGCCGGCGTCAGCCTGACCCGGATCGATACCCGCCCTTCGCGCACGGAAAAATGGGCCTATGTGTTCTTTATCGAGTTCGAAGGGCACATGCAGGATGAAGCGATCCGCCGCATCGTCGCCGATCTGGAAGAACAGTCCATATTGCTCAAGCCCCTGGGCTCCTATCCGCAGGCGGTTCTCTAGCCATGGCGCTGTCGGGAGCCGAAGGGGCGACTGCGCGGCCCACTGTGGTCGTGCTCGGGCTGGGCCTGATCGGTGGTTCACTGGCCGCAGCCCTGCGCGGCAATGGTTTCGCAGCTGCCTGTATCGGCTGGGGGCACCGCGAGGCCTCGCTGCGTCGGGGTGTGGAACTGGGCGTTATAGACCGTTACACGCTGGTACTGGAGGACGCGGTGGACGCCGCGGATATTCTGGTGATTGCCACGCCCACGCTGATTGCTGAGGAGATGCTGGAGCGCATCCTGCCCCGGTTGCGCGACCGCCCCCGGCCTCCGGTCATCACAGATGTCGCCAGTGTCAAGGGCAGTCTGCAGCGCACCGCGGAGCGTGTTTGGGGGGCGATGCCGCCGCGGCTGGTGCTGGGTCACCCCATTGCCGGCTCCGAACGCAGTGGCGTAGAAGCCTCGAATGCCGAATTGTTTGCCAGGCATCGTGTCATTCTCACCCCTGTGGCCGCCAATGAGCCTTCTGCGGTAGAGCTGGTGCGCGCCATGTGGGCGAGCACCGGCGCCGAGGTGGTTGATATGGCGGTAGCGGATCACGACCGCGTGCTGGCGGCGACCAGCCACCTGCCCCATGTGCTGGCCTACGCCCTGGTGGATGCGTTGGCGCGCAGTGATGCCAGCGACGATATTTTCCGTTTTGCCGCGGGCGGCTTTCGCGATTTCACGCGCATTGCCTCCAGCGACCCGGTGATGTGGCGGGACATTGCCATTGCCAACAGGCCGGCGCTGCTGCAGTCTATGGACCTGTTTGCCGCGCACCTTGATGAACTGCGCGCAGCGATTGAGGCCGGTGACGGCGATGCGTTGCTGCAGACGTTTTCCCGCGCCAAAGCCGCGCGCGATGAATTCGCCGCCCTGTTGGCGGCACGTGGCCAATCGGTCACCTGAGCCAGAGAACGCCAGAGAGAATCCCGCATGGAATTTCAGTTAATGCCCGGTGGTGTCATCAGCGGCGAAGCCCGCGTCCCCGGGGACAAGTCCATTTCACACCGGTCGATCATGCTTGGCGCGCTGGCAGAAGGCACCACACGGGTGAGTGGCTTTCTCGAGGGAGAGGACGCGCTGGCCACGGTGGCGGCATTCCGTGCCATGGGTGTGTCAATCGACGGCCCGGAGGAGGGCAGGGTTGTCATCCACGGTGTCGGTCTGCACGGCTTGCAGGCGCCTTCGGCGGCGCTGGACATGGGGAATTCGGGTACCAGTATCCGTCTCCTCAGCGGCCTGCTGGCGGGTCAGCCGTTTGATAGCGAGTTGACCGGCGATGTCTCCCTGTGCAAGCGGCCCATGGGCCGCGTGATGGATCCCTTGCGTTTGATGGGTGCGCGCATAGAGGGTGCCGGGGGCGGTACGCCGCCGCTGCATATTTCCGGCGGGCAGACGCTACAGGGCATTCATTACGACCTCCCCATGGCCAGTGCACAGGTCAAATCCTGTGTGCTGCTCGCCGGGCTGTATGCCTCGGGTACAACTTCTGTTACCGAGCCGGCTCCGACACGCGATCACACGGAACGCATGCTGCGCGGATTTGGCTATACGGTACGTTCGGAGCAGGGTGTGATCAGCCTTGCCGGTGGCGGTCAACTGCGGGCGACCGAGATTGATGTGCCAGCGGATATCTCCTCAGCCGCTTTCTTCCTTGTGGCGGCGAGCATCGCGCCAGGTTCCGACCTGCTGCTTACCCACGTCGGTATCAATCCCACCCGTATCGGGGTGTTGAATATCCTGCGAGCCATGGGTGCCGACCTCACGCTGAAAAATGAACGCGAGGTGGGCGGCGAGCCGGTGGCTGACATTCGCGTGCGCTACGCACCACTCACAGGAATCGAGATCCCGCTTGAGCAGGTGCCGCTGGCGATTGATGAGTTTCCGGCGCTGTTCATCGCCGCTGCCTGTGCCGCTGGACGCACGGTCTTGCGCGGGGCGGAGGAGTTACGAGTAAAGGAAAGTGATCGTATCGCCGCGATGGCGGCGGGTCTGACCACCCTCGGCATCGCCAACGAGGTGCTGGAGGATGGCATCGTTATCGAGGGTGGGCCACTGGGTGGCGGCGTCATCAATACTTACCATGATCACCGTATCGCCATGTCCTTTGCCATCGCCGCCCTGCGGGCCAACGAGGAGATTCGCATACTCGACTGCGATCATGTCAGTACCTCCTTTCCCGGTTTTGATGCCCTGGCGCGGGGGCTCGGCCTGCAAATATCCGCGCGGGTCGATTGATGCAGGGCCGGCCGGTGCCAGTGATTACCGTCGACGGCCCCAGCGGGGCCGGCAAAGGTACGCTGAGCCACCTGCTTGCTGACGCCCTGGGTTGGCATTTTCTCGACAGTGGCGCGCTGTACCGGGTCACGGGTCATGCCTGTGTGCTGGAAGGGGTATCCTGGGAAGATCACGCCGCCGTCGCCGCCGTGGCCCGTCACCTTGACGTAGTGTTCACCACCGACCGCAACGGTGAGGTGCGCGTCGCCTATAAGGGCCGCGATGTCAGCCGCGACATCCGCACCGAGGAGGGTGGCCGCGGCGCCTCCACGGTGGCGGTGATCCCGGCGGTACGGGCAGCCCTGTTGCAGCGCCAGCGCGAGTTCTGCCAGCCCCCCGGGCTGGTAGCCGACGGTCGCGACATGGGCACCGTGGTGTTTCCCGGTGCATCGCTGAAAATATTCCTCACAGCCAGCGCTGAAGAGCGCGCAAGGCGTCGCTACCTGCAGTTGCTCGACAAGGGAGAAAATGTTAGTCTCCCGCGCCTTCTCGAGGACATCGAGGAGCGCGATGCGCGCGATAGCAGCCGCTCCGTCTCCCCGCTGGTCCCCGCTGAAGATGCCATTGTCATTGACAGCAGCCGTTTGCCCATCAGCGACGTGTTTACTGCGGTCATGGAAGCTGCGCGTATGCGCGGCCTGGTGTGACGAAACTGGCGCGTTGCAGCGGCGCCACACACAATGGTGTTAAACCCGCTTTCCCATGGTCGGTTCCAGAAGTGGCCGGGGATCGCTTTAACGGATGACCCGTGCCAGCTGGAGGCGCGGCAAGGCGGTTAGCCGCCGTACTCTCACAAACAGGTAATGTGTAATGAGCGAATCCTTCGCTGAACTCTTTGAAGAAAGCTTGAAGACCGTCGAGATGGAGCCGGGCAGCATCGTCACCGGCGTCGTCATCGACATAGACAACGAGTGGGTCACCGTCCATGCCGGGCTGAAGTCCGAAGGCGTGATTCCTCGTGCACAGTTCGTCGACTCTGCGGGCAACTGCTCCCTGAGCATCGGCGATGAAGTCCAGGTTGCACTGGAAACCGTGGAAGATGGTTTCGGTGAGACCAAGCTGTCCCGCGAAAAAGCCAAGCGCGCCGAGTCCTGGAAAGAGCTCGAAGCTGCGCACGAGGCGGACGAAGTGGTCAAGGGTGTTATCAATGGCAAGGTCAAAGGTGGCTTTACCGTGGATATCAACACCATCCGCGCGTTCCTCCCCGGCTCGCTGGTTGACGTGCGTCCGGTCCGTGACACCGCACACCTGGAGAACAAGGAACTCGAGTTCAAGGTCATCAAGCTGGACCAGAAGCGCAACAACGTGGTGGTATCCCGCCGCGCCGTGATGGAAGCGGCGAACAGCGTTGAGCGTGAGGCCCTGCTGGAATCTCTGCAGGAAGGGATGTCCGTCAAGGGTATCGTGAAGAACCTCACCGACTACGGTGCCTTCGTGGATCTGGGCGGCGTAGACGGCCTGTTGCACATTACCGATATGGCGTGGAAGCGCATCAAGCACCCATCCGAGATCGTGGAAGTCGGTCAGGAAATCGATGTCAAGATTCTCAAGTTCGACCGCGAGCGTAATCGCGTCTCCCTGGGCCTGAAGCAGCTCGGCGAAGACCCCTGGGTTGAAATCACCAACCGTTACCCGGAAGGCAGCCGCGTCAAGGCGCGTGTGACCAACCTCACCGACTACGGCTGCTTTGCCGAGCTGGAAGAGGGTGTCGAGGGTCTGGTTCACGTCTCCGAAATGGACTGGACCAACAAGAACGTGCATCCGTCCAAAATCGTCCAGCTGGGCGACGAGGTCGAGGTCATGGTGCTGGATATCGACGAGGAGCGTCGCCGCATCTCGCTGGGTATCAAACAATGCCAGCAGAACCCCTGGGACGCATTCGCCTCCCAGTACGCCAAGGGCGACAAGATTTCCGGCAGCATCAAGTCGATTACTGACTTCGGTATCTTCATTGGCCTGGAAGGCAACATCGACGGCCTGGTTCACCTCTCCGACATCAGCTGGAACGAGGCGGGCGAGGAAGCCGTGCGCAACTACAAGAAAGGCGACGAGATCGAAACCGTCATTCTCTCCATCGATCCCGAGCGCGAGCGCATCTCGCTGGGTATCAAGCAGCTTGAGGACGACGCGTTCTCCGGCTTCGTCGGTGAAAATGACCGCGGCGCCATCGTCACCGGTGAAGTGATCGCTGTCGACGCGCGCAGCGTTACCGTGCAGCTGGCCGATGAGGTTGAGGGCATCCTCAAAGCCTCGGATATCAGCCGCGAGAAGGTTGAAGATGCACGCAGCGTTTACAAGGTAGGCGATAGCGTTGAAGCCAAGATCATCTCTGTTGATCGCAAGAATCGCAGTGTTGTGCTCTCGGTCAAAGCGAAGGACTACGACGACGAGAAGGACGCGGTGAAGTCGCTCAAGGACCAGGAGGAATCTTCTTCTCCCGGCACTATCGGCGACCTTATCAAGGCGCAAATGGAGAAGTGATCGCCGGAGGGGCGCTCGCGTCCCACCGGCAGGCCACAGGGTGTCCACTCGCCCTGCGGCCTCACCGAACCGCGAAGGCTCACCGTATGGTGGGCCTTTTTCCTATATAAAATAACGAGTTGCGTAACTGCCCGGGCGGCGTCACAATAGTTTCCCTGAGCATGGCCGACAAAAGGCTGGCGAGAGCGCAGGTGGATAGGGGCCCGCGATGACCAAAAGTGAACTGATTGAGGCAATAGCCGCCCGACAGGCACAGCTTTCGCTGAAAGATGTGGAGCTGGCTGTCAAAACCATCATTGAACACATGTCCGAGGCGCTTTCCGGTGGTGAGCGCATAGAGATCCGTGGCTTCGGCAGCTTCTCGTTGCACTACCGCGAGCCGCGCCGCGGACGCAATCCAAAAACTGGCGACACGGTCGAGCTCACCGGCAAATATGTGCCGCACTTCAAGCCCGGCAAGGAACTGCGGGAACGGGTCAACCTGGGTCTGCAGGCGGGGTTGTGAGCGTGGTTACAGCGTCACGTGGCAGTGCCGGCCGCATTGCGAACCTCCTGCGCCGGCTGATCGTCTTGCTGGTCGTGCTCGCCATGCTGGCGGCCGGTGTACTGTTTGCCGTGCAGAACCCCGAACCGGTGGCGCTGGACCTGCTGGTCATTGACCTGGCACCGCGCAGTCTCGCGCTATGGCTGCTTGCCACACTGGCGCTGGGCGGTCTGCTGGGGTTGCTGGCCTCCAGCATTATTATTCTGCGTTTGCGCGGCAATCTCCTGCTGGCACGGCGCAAGCTGGAAAATTGCAAAGTTGAACTGGATCGTCTGAGGGTCGCCGGACTTAAAGACGGTGACTGACCTGCTCGTATTCGCGCTCCTGTTCGTCGCCATCGGCATTGGCTGGTGGCTGGGGCGGCGCAGCGCGAGCGCCCGGGTCAGTGCGGTACCTGGCCAGTATTACAAGGGGTTGAATTATCTCCTGGACGGGCGCCCGGACGGCGCGGTTGACGCCTTTATCGATGCCCTCGAAGTCAACAGTGAAACACTGGAGACCCACATCGCGCTGGGCAACCTGCTGCGCAAGCGCGGGGAGGTAGATCGGGCGATACGCATTCACCAGAATCTGTTGGCGCGCCCCAGCCTGCCCCGGCCTCAAATTCACCAGGCACATCTGGAACTGGCTCGCGACTATATCAGCGCCGGACTCTTTGATCGTGCCGAGCGCCTGTTGCTGGATCTGGTAAAAGACTCGCCGGAACAGCGCCGCGCCAGTCGCCGACACCTGCTGGAGATATTCCAAAGCCAGCGCGAGTGGGCGCAGGCCGTGGAGGTGGCGACTGCGCTATTGCCACGCAAGACTCTGCTTGGTGCGCCTGCGCCGCCGCCCAGCGGTGCCAGTCGTCAGCCCGTCGCGGTGGCGCTGGCGCACTACCATTGTGAGCTGGCGGCGGAACTGCTCGAGCAGGGCAGCCTGCAGGAAGCACGCAAGCAACTGCAGCAGGCCCTGCATCACGATCGACGCTGCGTGCGAGCCTCACTGATGTTGGGTGACCTGGAGTGTCAGGCCGGGCAGTACAAGGCCGCTATCAAGGCCCTGCGCAAAGTGCAGCAGCAGGACCCGGACTACATACCCGAAACCATTCCGGCGCTGCATGAGGCGTACAGCCAGCTGGGCGACACGGCTCCGCTGCGGCAGTACCTGCGGGAATGCCTGGAATCCAGCCCCGCGACCGGGTTGGTAGTAGCCGTTGCCGATGACGTGCGCAGCCGGCATGGCGATCAGGCGGCGATGGAGTTCCTTTCTGACCGGCTCGCGAAGTCGCCGTCTCTGGGCGGCTTGTCACGTTTGATTGAGCTGCAAGCCGCTAACACCGAGGGCCCGGTGCGTGAAAACCTGACGTCATTGCAGAAGCTGGTGGCGCGTCTGCTCGCGGAGCGGCCCAGTTACCGCTGTGGCCATTGCGGCTTTTCCGGCCGTCAACTTCACTGGTTCTGCCCCGGTTGCAAGCACTGGGGTACCGTTAAATCCATTCGCGGCAACCGGGTCGACTGAGCGTCGCCGCAGTTAATTAAGGCGTGTTTTGATGCAATCTCCCGTTCTGGTCGCTCTCGACTATCCCGATGAAGCCTCGGCCTTCGCGCTTGTAGAACAGCTGTCCCCCGAGCTGTGTCGACTCAAGGTGGGCAAGGAACTGTTCACCCGCAGCGGCCCGGGCCTCGTGCGGCGGTTTCAGGATCAGGGTTTCGAGGTGTTTCTGGATCTCAAGTTCCACGATATACCCAATACCGTAGCCTCGGCGGTGCGTGCTGCGGCGGACCTGGGCGTCTGGATGGTCAATGTGCACGCCAGCGGGGGGCGCCGTATGATGGAGGCGGCGGCAACGGAACTGGCCCGCCTGCAACAGGCGCCACTGCTGATAGCCGTCACTGTATTGACCAGTATGACAGACGAAGATCTGCGCGAGCTGGGTTGTACCGAAGGCGCGCTGGCGCGTGTCACAGCCCTCGCCGGCCTCGCGTCGGACTGTGGCATGCAGGGGGTGGTCTGCTCGGCCGAAGAGGCTCCTGCATTGCGCGCACAGCGTGGTGGGGAGTTCCTGCTGGTGACGCCGGGTATTCGACTCGCAGGTGATGCACCGGGTGATCAGCGCCGTGTGGTGACGCCCGCCGCAGCGCGTGAGCGCGGCGCCGATTTTCTGGTCATTGGTCGCTCCATAACCGCAGCTGCCGATCCGCTCGCCGCGCTGCGCCGGGTACATGACGAACTGGGTGTGCCGGCCAGCCGCTGAACGCGGCGAACATCATCAGATGTGACCGCGGGCCTCTCTTCTTCAATCAGGACTGCTAGACTTCGCTTCGATACGGATGTGCAGGGATGCCACAACGTCATACGGAGATAACGCCATGTCGATCAACCAACCTATCCAACACCTGTATGGGGCGTTCGAGCGCCTCGTCTTGTTACGCGAGCGTCTTCCGCGGTGGCCAGCGTTGCTGGGCACCCTTGCCGTTTGCTTATGCCTGGGCGGCGTCACCGCGCCGGTCTCGGCTGCGCCGGATGTGCCGCCCCTCGCCGCTGAGGCGAGCGTCGCCCGGGTCAACATCAACACGGCGGATGCCGCCACACTGGCCGCCAGGCTGAAAGGTGTGGGGCTGTCCCGCGCGCAGGATATTATTCGTTACCGGGAAGCCTATGGGCCCTTCAAGTCGGTGGAGGAACTGGCTGATGTCAAAGGCATTGGCCAGTCCACCCTGGAAAGAAACCGCACTGTCATAACACTGGATTAGGCGGCCGGCATCCGTATCATGGGGGCTGGTGCCCCCATTTTTTTTTGGCGCGCCCACGAGGGGCTTGCAAGGGATCCCGTGCATTAACGTCACGCCCGCGTGGCACGTGGTAACAATGCTGTAGAGAGGTCTGTATGTCAGTTCTGGTGACCGGTGCCACCGGCTATATCGGCCGTGCCTTGACTGAACGCTTGCATCGGGACGGGCAGTCGACCGTGTTGCTCAGCCGCCGGGGAGCGGTTTCCGGGCCCGGCAAGCCCAGCCACGCGGTGGACCTTTTGACCGGCAGAATCAGTGACGAGATGCTGCGCGGTGTGGAGACTGTCTACCACCTGGCAGGCATCGCCCACAGGCAGGCGCCGGACGGGCGACACGCTGCTGTGAACTGCCGCGCTACCCTGGCGCTGGCAGAGGCTGCCGAACGGGCGGGGGTCAAAACCTTCGTCTTTATGAGCAGTGTCAAGGCCATGGGCGCAGCGGCCACCGCCATGCCGCGTCGGGAGAGCGAAGTGGCACCGCCGGCCGATCCCTACGGCCGCTCGAAGTGGGAAGCGGAGTGCGCGCTGCGTGAGCGCTATGCCAGTAGCACGATGACGGTGATTATCCTGAGGCCTGCACTGGTATATGGCCCACGACCCAAGGCTAACCTGAAGTGGCTGCTGCGCGCCGCGCGCTTCCAGATACCGGCCCCCCCGGAGGGTGGCGCGCGTTCCATGATAGGTCTCGACGACCTTGTCGAACTGCTGCTCCTGCTGCCCCGCTGTGGGCTGCGTGGAGTGAGCACGTTCAACGTCACCGACGGGCACGCCTACAGTGCACGTGAGAGTTTCCTTTTGCTGCGCGCGGCGCTGGGCAAGGAGGGGGCAGGCAGAACCGGCCCCGCCTGGCTGTGGCGACTGCTTGCGGCGCTGCTTGATTTTTTCCAGCGCCAGCCACAGGGCACCAGTTATGATCGGCTGTTTGCTGCAGAGCGCTACGACAATCACGCCGTGGTAGAAGCAACCGGCTGGAGGCCGCGTCAAACCCTCGCCGCAGTCGCCCCGTTGATGGTTCACACAGAAGCGCCGCCGCCGTGATCCTTGCGCTGCTTACGGCGCCGGTGGCGGTGGCGCTGCTGTGTGCGGTCTGGTTGCGGCTTGCGCGCAGCAGTCGTTGGGTCGATACACCCGGCCACCGCAGCGCGCATCGACAGCCTACCGCCAGCGGCGGTGGTGTGGGTATTGTGCTCGGTTTGGCGGCATCGGTCTGGGTCGCAGCGCTTGCGGGTGTCCTGTGGCCGCCTGTTTTCGAGGTGTTGCTGGGGCTCGCTGCCCTGCTGATGCTGGTCGGCCTGCTCGATGATCGATACAACCTGCCAGCGCTGCTGCGGCTGGGCTGTTATGCACTGGCCTGCGCGCTGCTGACGGCTGCGCTTTACAGTGCGGTGCTGCCGCCCGGGGGGTTTCCGGGGCTGCCGCTGCCACTGTGGCTGCAACTGCCTTTACTGACTCTGGGTCTGCTTTGGCTGGTCAACCTGTACAACTTCATGGATGGCATCGATGGTCTCGCTACCCTGCAGGCCTTCCTGGCAGGGATGAGCGGGGCGCTGCTCGCACTGCTGGCGGGTGACACCTCGCTGGCGCTGATGTGTGCGCTGTTGGCGGTTAGCCAGCTGGGTTTTCTCTATTGGAACTGGCCCCCGGCTCGCCTGTTCATGGGTGATGCAGGCAGCGTGCCGCTCGGTTTCCTGCTCGGGGGGCTCGCCCTGGTTGCGGCCGGTCACGGTACGCTACCGCTGGCCTGCTGGCTGGTGTTGCTGGCCGCCTTCATTACTGATGCCACCTGGACCCTGCTGGCGCGCTGGCGCGCGGGTGCCAGGTTGTTCGAGGCACACCGGGACCACGCCTATCAGCGCCTGGCCCGGTACTGGAACTCCCACCTTGCGGTGGACTTTCTGTTGATCGCGCTCAATGCACTGTGGCTGTTTCCTTTGGCGTGGACGATTCTGCGTTGGCCACAATTCCAGCTTTTCTTGGTAATTTTGGCATACCTTCCGCTCCTGCTTGGCATGGCGAAGTTGCGGCGATTAACGTAACATCGGATTCTCCGGGTTCGCGCGACTACGAAGCACTGCAAGCGGGCCTGTCACGACCATCCGGAGTGGGAGGGATTTTGCTGAATCGGCTTGGCAATGGTGTGCTGCAAGCGATATCCGGGGTGCTTGGAAGCGTTCGGGATGCACTGGAAAAACTCATAGAACTCCCGCGGAATATCAAGCAGGCTCTCCTCCTCGCACTGGATATGGTGTTCGTGAGCGCGGCCATGTGGTCGGCGGTCGCCCTGCGCCACGGCAATACGGACTTCACCCTCGGCACCACAGAAATTGCCTGTGGTGCCATCACGGTTGTCATCAGCGCGATTATTTTCCTGCGCCTTGGCCTGTATCGCGCCGTCATCCGTTTTATGGGACAGCAGGCGATCTGGGCGGTTATCACCGCCGTCACCTATTCAACGCTGATACTGTCTGCCTCGGTATTCGTCGCCCAGGCTGAAGTGCCGCGGACCATGCCATTTTTCTACTGGGGCATTGCTTTGTTGTTGATTGGCGGTACGCGTCTCACCGTGCGCGCCTACTATCAGGCCAAACTGCGCTCGCTTTCACGCAACGTCATTATCTACGGCGCCGGTGAATCTGGCCGGCAGCTGCTCACGGCATTGCACCACGGTGACCAGTATCGGGCTGTGGTCTTTGTGGACGATGATCCGCGGCTGCAGCACTCGGTGATCAACGGCCTGCAGGTGGCGCGCCCCGAGGAGATCAAACGTCTTATCGGCGAACACAACATCACCCAGGTGTTACTCGCTATTCCGGCCGCGTCGCCGGAGCGGCGCCGAGAGATTATCAACTCCCTGGTGGGGTTACCGGTGCACGTGCGCACGGTGCCGAAGATCAATGAACTGGTGGCGGGTCGGGCCAGCGTCAACCAGATCCAGGACATCGACCTCGACGACCTCCTGGGTCGCGACCCGGTACCACCTCATCCCGAACTGATAGACCGCTGCATCACCGACAAGGTGGTGATGGTTACCGGGGCGGGGGGCTCCATAGGCTCGGAGCTGTGTCGCCAGATCCTGACCTCCGGGCCGCGCGAGCTGGTCCTGCTGGACAACTCCGAGTATGCGCTGTACCGCATCGAACGCGAGCTGCGGGAGATGGGCCAGGCACTGGGCGCCAGCGTGGAGATCATAGCGCTGTTGGGGTCGGTGCAGGATCAACGCCGGCTGGAGACCGTGTATCGCACCTTTGCCGTGCAGACGGTATACCACGCCGCCGCATACAAGCATGTACCCATGGTCGAGTACAACGTGGCGGAGGGGGTGGCCAATAACGTATTCGGCACCTGGTATTCAGCAGAGGCAGCGCGCAAGGCGGGGGTGGAAACCTTTGTTTTGGTGTCTACCGATAAAGCCGTGCGGCCAACCAACATCATGGGCGCCTCCAAGCGCTTCGCAGAGATGGTGTTACAAGGCCTGGCTCAGCGCGACTCCGGAACGCGTTTCTGCATGGTCCGCTTCGGCAATGTGCTGGGCTCCTCTGGCTCGGTCGTGCCGCTGTTTCGTGAGCAGATCGAGGGGGGCGGCCCGGTGACCGTCACCCACCCCGAGGTGTCGCGCTATTTCATGAGTATTCAGGAGGCGGCACAGCTGGTGCTGCAGGCCGGGGCCATGGGAACCGGGGGCGATGTCTTTGTTCTGGATATGGGGGAGCCGGTTCGCATTGTCGATCTTGCCCGCCGCATGATCCGGCTGAGCGGCTACGAAATGCAGCACGACAGCCACGCCCATGACCACATACAGATCGAATTCATTGGCCTGCGACCCGGGGAAAAGTTGCGGGAAGAGCTGTTGCTGGGCAGTAACGTCACCGGGACAGGGCATCCTATGATCATGCGTGCCGAGGAGGAGTGTCTTTCCTATAACCAGATTCATCGCATGCTCACTGAACTCATGCAGCATTGCGATGCGATGGACTGTGCCGGAATCACATCGGTACTGAACGCCGCGGTGAGCGGCTTCAATCTGCACGAAGTGCGCTATGACCATGTCTGGCGCAAACAGGCCATGGCAGGGCGCTCTGTGCTCGCGAAGCCCAAGCAAAAGCCGGCGGCCGTCGGTTTGTCAAACGTTCAGGAACTGTTTCCGGACAAGTCCTGATCGCTGCTGTAAGGAACCAGAATGGATTACGATGTCTTTAACGGCGATGCGGATGGTCTGTGTTCGCTGGTGCAACTGCGTCGGGCGGAGCCCCGTGATGCAACGCTTGTAACGGGTGTAAAACGGGATATAGCCCTGTTGCAGCAGGTGCAGGCGGGGGACGGTGACCGCGTGGCAGTGCTGGACATTTCGCTGGACAAGAATCGCGCCGATCTGCAGCGGCTGTTCAACGCCGGGGCAGAGGTGTTCTACTGCGACCATCACTTTGCCGGCGAAATTCCAGAGAGTACCCGGCTCGACGCTGTCATCAACCCGGCGCCGGATGTGTGCACCAGTCTGCTGGTGAATGGTCGGCTGCAGGGGGCCTATGCGGCCTGGGCCGTAACCGGTGCTTTCGGCGACAATCTGCGCGACTCTGCACAGCGTCTGGCGAAAACGCTGGGCCTGGATAACGCGCAGTTACAGGCTCTGGAGAACCTCGGTATTTACATCAATTACAACGGCTACGGCCCGTCACTGGAAGATCTTCACTTCGCGCCGGCAGATCTGTATCGGCTGCTCGAACGGCACGATGATCCCTTCCAGTTCATGGCGGCTGAGCGCGCGCATTTCGAGCGGCTGGAGACAGGTTATCGGGAGGACATGTCCGCAGCAGCCTCGCTGAAGCCTATCTACCGTGGCGATAGCGCTGCCGTGTTCCTGCTGCCCGATGCCGCTTGGGCGCGTCGTGTCAGCGGGGTCTTTGGCAACGACCTTGCCAATCAGGACCCGGCTCGAGCCCACGCGGTAGTGACGGAGAGAGCTGACGGTGACTACCTGGTCAGCGTGCGGGCGCCGCTGGATAACAAGACGGGTGCGGATGTGCTGTGTCGGGAGTTTCCCACCGGCGGCGGCCGATCGGCGGCGGCGGGAATCAACGCACTGCCGGCAAGCCAGTTACAGGCCTTCGTTGACCGTATTGCGGCCTTCTACGAGTAGGGGTTGCGGGCACCCTTACGCACCCCCCTCGGTGTTCTGGACACCACCTGTAACGGCGATGCGCATGGCCTCCTCGACGCTCAGGTCGACGGCTTCAAGCTGGTTCGCGGGCAGGTAGACCGTATAACCCCCCAGCTGATAACTCATGGGTAGATAGACGCCGACGACCGATTCGTCGACAGCTCCCCGCAGACGCCGGGCGGGTTCGCGCGAGGTGACGAAGCCCAGAAGCCGCATATTATCGCCGACCTTCACAAGGACCACAGAGTCCGCCTGCTGTTTGTTGGCAATGCTGAAAGCACGCAGCACATCCTGAATGGCGCCGTGTACCGACTTCACCAAAGGGATTCGGCTGAGCAGCGCGTCGCTCAGGCGCAGCAGGTGGCGTACCGCGTAGGCATTCACCAGCACTCCAATCACCGTCAGCAGAACCAGCCCGGAGATCACGCCGAGGCCTGCAAAATACCAGTCTGCCGGGAGAACTGCTCTCAGCGCAGTACCGGCCATGGCCTCAATGGTCATCAGCAGCCAGTACACCAGATAGATGGTGAGTGCGACCGGCAAGACAGCGACCAGCCCTTGTAGAGTGAGTGCAGCGAGGCGTTTCATGGCAGCCCTTTAGTGATGTGCAATTGAATAGACGTGTGTAGCGTACACGGTTGCAGTGCTGGCTACACGCCGGGGGTGTCATGCCGCCAGCGCAGCCTCCAGCGCGCTTTGCCAGCCCAGTGCTGCAGCGACAACCTCGAATTCGCTGCCTGGGCGGGCCCGCAGCTGCAGCGCACAGCCTTGCGTCGGGTGTTGCAGGTTCAGTCTGATACAGGCCAGTAACAGCCTGTGGCAGTTGAAGTGCCGTTGAAAAAAACGGTTGTGAATCCCTTTTCCGTGGTTCGCGTCACCGATTATCGGATGGCTTATGTGCTTCAGGTGTCGGCGCAGCTGGTGCCTGCGTCCGGTAATTGGGCGCAGCAGTACCAGGCTATAGCGCGTAGAGGGGTATCGGTCCACGGCTATGGGCAGATCCGCTGTCGCCAGGCGCTGGAACAGGGTGACCGCGTCCTGCGTGCGCGGCTGCAACGGGCCGCCGAACCCCGTCGCCGTGTCGCGGCTTTCGGTCAGGGGATGCTCGATGGTCCCCTGTTCTGGACACCATCCGCGCACGATGGCGATATAGGTTTTGCCTGCGCTGCGATGGGCAAACTGGCCGGCGAGTGCAGCCGCTGCCTCTGGTGTCTGTCCAAACAGCAGAATGCCGGATGTGGGTTTGTCGAGGCGATGGACCGGGTAGACCCTGTGTCCCAGCTGGTCTCGCAGCAATTGCAGGGCGAAGCGGGTTTCGCGGGGATCAATGGGGCTGCGGTGAACCAGTAACCCGGCGGGTTTGTTCACTGCGACGAGGTCTTCGTCGCAGTGCAGTATCTCCAACACCCTCCGGGGGCCGCGTGCTAACTCTTGATGGCACAGCTTTCGCGGGAATTGCCGGCATCGAAATAGGCCTGGAACACCTTGGGCGTGCGACCGCGGCCGGTCCATTCGTGCTTCTTGCCATCAATGACCAGACGGTACTTGGGCGCGACCGTACCGGCCTTGCGGCCTTTGCCAGCCGGTTTGCGGCTGCGGCCTGCCGCTGGCGCCTTTTTCAAATCCTCGGGTTTAAGGCCACTTTCCGCCAGCAGGCTATTCACCTTGCGAATGGTGGCTACGCGGTCTTTCTCCAGTTTTCTTTTTGCCTTGTCTTTTTCTGCGCGCAGCGCCTCATTTAACGAGGCGATCAGCTTTTCGAGCTCTGCCTGGCTAAGCCGGCGGGCCTCTGCCTTGGCTTTTACCTTGGAATTCGCAAATACCGCCAGCGCTGATGGTTTGACTTTCATTTCAATGCTCCTGCCAGTTAATGCCGGAATTATATTCGAAATGGCGCGAG
Organism: Halieaceae bacterium UBA5085; assembly: GCA_002414665.1. GTDB lineage: Bacteria > Pseudomonadota > Gammaproteobacteria > Pseudomonadales > Halieaceae > Haliea. The sequence goes on along the minus strand of DIAF01000038.1, from coordinate 44,263 downwards.
CAAGGCAAAAATCGATTTAAATGATTAAATGCAGCAACGGTTTTTATCCGGGTGTTGCGGAGACTTCAATAGTTTGAGTGCCGCCGGGCTGAATAGCGATCTGGAAGAATATTCGGCGTTCGTTTTAACCCCTTAATCAACCGGTTCTGCAGTACGCGTCGCGGTTATTACCAGCAGCCAGATGACACCTTCATCCCTGATTGCATTTACCTCGTTATCAGAGTAATTCACAATTTCAATTGGCCAGTCGTTAAATTCTTTGTCTGAGGGTGTATATCGTTCCAGCGGCGCATGATTTTCCCGCCACCGTTCGATATTTACATTCTCCCAGTAAGGTGTGGCAAACAATTCACGCACGCGATCAATATCTCCCATGATAAATATTTCATTACCATGGAAATGTATCGGAGCATCGAAATACACCCGGCCTCCGGGTTTTGTGACGCGAGCAATTTCCCTCAGGCAGTCCTCATAGCGTGCAGGTTCCCGCAGGCCACCTGCGCGTTGCCCCCAGTGCTCAATGGATTGAACGCCAAATACACGGTCGAAGGTCGCAGTGGCAAACGGCAGCGCGCTGGCCAGTCCGTGGCCGCCAGTGCCGAGGCGGGCGGGACGCGAGGCAGGTTGTTGCGGGTCAATACCGGTCCAGCGACCGCCATTGCGGACGACCAGGTTACGCGCCAGTTTGAAGCGTCCGAATCCAACCTCCAGCACCTCTTCCCCGACGCAGTCGTGAAAATGCGCCTCCACGGAGGAGACAACGCATTTACGCAGGGGCGTGCCGAAGCGAATGCTGCAGCGCTGCCTGGCTGCGTCAAAGCTTCGGCAACTGGCGCAGGATATCCTGCGCGCATCACCATATTCTTGCCAGTACTGTCCCTGCCATTTTTGGGCGCAGGCGGCAGGGGAAATCGTCGCGCTGTGCAGGCGCTTGAGCAGGGAGTCGCGTTTCGAGTGCATCATTTCGCTCCGGACACAGAGTGTGACAGGGAGCTAGGATAACCAAGATGGCGGCAAAGTATAGGAGGATGTAGGGAGGGCGATAAAAAAGGGGTTGCAATGCTGCAACCCCTTTTTTGTTTCGAATATGGCTCCGCCTGCTGGGCTCGAACCAGCGACCCATTGATTAACAGTCAATTGCTCTACCAACTGAGCTAAGGCGGAATGGTGTCAACCGAGGCCGCGTATGATAATGATGCGCCCCATACAGGTCAACAGCTCGCGAGGTATTTTTCGCAATTCCGCCTGCGTCCGTCTGCGGCTGCAAATCGCCTGCCAGTGGCTCATAATAACCGGTTAGCAACTTATCGGGCCTTTTCTTCATGTCCAAACCGTTCAAAGTGCATTCCAGTTACGCCCCCGCCGGTGATCAGCCCCGGGCCATACGGGAACTTGTGGAAGGTGTGAACGCAGGCCTGGCCTCCCAGACGCTGCTTGGGGTAACAGGTTCCGGTAAAACCTTTACCATGGCCCACGTGGTGGAGCAGTTGCAGCGCCCGACCATCGTCATGGCCCACAACAAGACACTGGCAGCGCAGCTCTACGGCGAGTTCAAGGAATACTTTCCGGATAACGCCGTCGAGTACTTCGTGTCCTACTACGATTATTACCAGCCCGAAGCCTATGTGCCTTCATCGGACACCTTCATCGAGAAAGATGCTTCCGTTAACGAACACATTGAGCAGATGCGCCTGTCGGCGACCAAGGCGCTGATGGAACGTTCGGATTGCCTGGTGGTGGCCACCGTGTCGGCGATCTATGGTCTCGGTGACCCGAAGTCCTATTTCAAGATGGTGCTGCACCTGTCGCGCGGTGAGCTGATTGATCAGCGGCAGGTGCTGCGCCATCTCGCCGAGCTGCAGTACACGCGCAACGATGTCGACTTTCATCGCGGCACATACCGCGTGCGCGGCGACGTAATCGACATCTACCCCGCAGACTCCGAGCGCGAAGCCGTACGCGTGGAGCTGTTTGATGAAGAGATCGACAACCTCTATTTCTTTGACCCGCTGACAGGTGTTGTCGAGCGCAAGGTGCCGCGGGTGACGATTTTTCCAAAGAGCCACTACGTGACCTCACGCGATGTGATGCTGGAAGCCGTCGCGCATATCGAGGCTGAACTGGAGCAGCGCGTGGCGCAGCTCAAGGAGAATGACAAGCTGGTCGAGGCACAGCGCCTGCAGCAGCGAACGCGCTACGATGTCGAGATGATCCGCGAGCTGGGTTACTGCAACGGTGTTGAGAACTATTCGCGCTACCTGTCGGGCCGTGGGCCGGGCGAGCCGCCGCCAACCCTGTTCGAATATTTGCCGCAGAACGCGCTGGTGATTATCGACGAATCCCACGCCACCATCCCGCAGATAGGCGGTATGTATCGCGGTGACCGCTCCCGCAAGGAGACGTTGGTCGAGTACGGCTTTCGCCTTCCCTCCGCGCTGGATAACCGGCCCTTGCGCTTCGAGGAGTGGGAGCGGCTGGTGCCCCAGGCGCTGTTTGTCTCCGCGACACCCGGTCCCTACGAGCAGGAGCATGCAGGGCGCACGGTGGAACAGGTGGTTCGCCCTACAGGTCTCATCGACCCGGAACTGGAGGTGCGCCCCGCAACAACCCAGGTGGACGACTTGTTGCAGGAGATCCACAGCACCGTAGCAAGTGGGGATCGAGTCCTGGTGACCACCCTGACCAAGCGTATGGCGGAGGATCTCACCGAGTACCTCACAGAACACGGTGTCAGGGTTCGTTACCTGCACTCGGACATCGATACGGTAGAGCGGGTGGAGATTATTCGCGACCTGCGTCTGGGTGAGTTTGACGTCCTGGTGGGCATCAACCTGTTGCGTGAAGGCCTGGATATGCCGGAAGTATCGCTGGTGGCAATTCTCGACGCGGACAAAGAAGGGTTTCTCCGTTCGGACCGATCTCTCATTCAGACCATCGGGCGCGCGGCGCGCAATCTCAAGGGGCGAGCCATTCTCTACGCCGACAAGGTGACTGGGTCGATGGAGCGGGCAATGGCGGAAACTGCCCGACGCCGGGAGAAGCAGCTGGCGTATAACGCCGAGCACGGTATTATCCCTGTGGGCGTGAACAAGTCCGTCAAGGACATTATGGAGGGCGCGCGACGCATGCCAACCCGCGGCCGTGCCAAGGGCAACAAGGTGGCCGAGCAGTCGCTGGCGTTCAGCGCCGATATCGCCCGCCTCAGCCCTGCGGCCCTCGCGCGGAAACTGCAGCAGATGGAAGCGCAAATGCAGGAACATGCGCGCAACCTCGAATTTGAGCAGGCCGCAGCGCTGCGCGACCAGCTGGCAGAGGCCCGCCAGCTCGCATTCCTCAGCTGACGGCGTTGTCCTCCCGGGGCAGCAGCAGGGTGAATACGGCGCCGCTGCCGTCGTCGCCTGTCGCGGCGTGTGCGCTGCCGTGGTGGTATTCGGCGATCAGGCGAACCACATACAGCCCCAGCCCCAGGTGCACCGAGTCGGCGCTGCGTGATTCGCGCAGTGAGACCATGGCCTCGAAGAGGCGTCCCTGCATGTCGGAGGGCAGGGCAGGTCCGCTGTTACTGACACTGATGGCCCAGTCGGGTCCCTGTGGTAGCAGGCGCACTGCGATCTCGCTACCACGGGGCGCAAACGACGCGGCGTTGTCGACCAGTTTGTCCAGTGCCTGAACCAGCAGGTCGGCAGAGCCGGTCACCCAGGCACCCGCCGGGGGCACGGAAAGAGTGACAGTGTGGTCGCTGTATACGTTGCGATAGGCGGCACGGAGTGATTCCAGCAGTGGCACCAGATCCAGCCGCGTGACATCGCGCTGGCGCAGGCTTTCTTCCAACCGCGTTGCCTCGGTCATCGCGTCGAGTATTCCACTGAGACGCGACAGGCCCTGGCGTGCGCGTTGTACGTAGACGTCACGCTCGCCAGCCAGTTCGTTGGCGGCCAGATTGTCCAGTGATGACTGTATGACGGCGATGGGGGTGCGCAGCTCGTGAGACAGTTTGCGGCTGAGGGTGCGCAGGTACTCATTGTACTCGTGCAGTTCCTCCAGCAGACGCGCATAGCTTCGCGACAGGTCGCCGATTTCATCGCGCGCGCGGCTGCGCGGAAATCGGGAAAGCTGCACACCTTCGCGGCCAAGGACGCGGCTTGCGGCCCGGCTCAGGCGTCCTATGCGCCACGACAGCACGCTGGCGAACAGCAGCAGACCCAGCGCCGCCGAGGCGAGTGCCAGGGAACTGTAGCCGAGCAGGCGGCTGAACGCCCGATCGGTGAGCGACAGGTACTGCTCGCTGTTCTGCTCCACCACAACCGCGCCGATCACCTGTCCCGCATCGCGCACCGGAGCCGCCCCGGCCAGCAGGTGCCGCCCCGCGCTGTCCGAACGGTACCAGTGCTGGATGGCTGTTCCCTCCAGTGCCGCGGTGATTTCATTCCCGCGCAAATAGCCATTGCTCTGCGGCGGCTCCCTGTCGTCCGTGACCTCTTCAGCCAGTATGCGTCGGTACAGCGCCTGCAGCAGCCAGAAGGTGTCAGCACCGTCGTCGACGCGGTCTTTGGCCGGTGCCAGCGCCTCCGCGAGTAATCGTCCGTGTCGATCAGTGACGCGGAGTCGCTGACCCGGCTGCGCAAATCGCGCCAGATCGGCTTGCAGTGCCTGCGGCGGGTAGATCAGCCAGGGCGGTGCTGTGAGGTCCAGGGGGCCAGTATTACCGGCGGTCCGCCAGCCGCTACTGCGATGCCCGTCGACATCAATGGCGTACACCCCGAGGCGCTGTCCGGTTATCGATAATGGCAGTGCGAGCTCTATTGCATAGCCCTCTCGGGTGTCCTGCCAGAAGCCACGAATCTGCCCGGCATCCACCCCGGGATGGCGCGGGCTGGCGTGCTGGGCGCGCACGCTGCCTGGGGCGGGTGTGGCGATGACATAGTCCTGGCGCCTGTTGTTCAACCAGGTGCGCAGTATCAGCCGATCACCGTTGGGCTCCGGGCTGAGGCCCGGATCGTGGTAGGTGACGGACTCGTCAGTGACCTGCAGCATCAGGTAGAGCGTGCCGTCATAGACTCCCGCACGATAGTTCAGGCTGGGCACGCGGGACTCCAGGCTGCTGTAGTGCCCCTGAATGGACGAGTCCCAGCCATCTTCGTAGCCGTCCAGCAGCGGAGGGCTGTCCAGTAACGGGGCATACAGCGAACCATCGGGATCATCGGCCGTACGCAGCCGTTCGCGGTTGGGATACAGCGCCTCGGGCCGCTCGGCGAGGCTGGCGGCAATTGCGGTAGCGGTCGCGGCGACTGCCTGCGCTTGTCCCTGACGCAGGGCGATCTCCATTTCGCGCAGGAACTGGCAACCGGCCCAGGGCAGGGTCAGCAGCATGAGGCTGACCAGTACGAGTTGTCGACGCAGGTTCACGCGCTAGCTGCCCTGCCAGCGGTAGCCCATGCCGTAGGCGGTTTCGATGCAGTCGAAGTCAGGGTCGAGTGCGGCGAACTTGCGGCGGATGCGTTTGATGTGCGATGTGATCGTGTTGTCGTCCAGCACGACGTTGGCACTGTCCATAAGCTGCTGGCGGTTCTTCACATGCCCGGGATGCCGCGCCAGCGTATGCACCATCCAGAACTCAGTGACGGTCAGGGGTACCGGTGTTCCGCTCCAGTGTGCGGTCATGCGCTCCAGGTTCAGGCTCAGCGCGCCCTGCTCGACGACGTGTTCCTGCAGCTCCGGTGTCCGCAGTGCCTGCACCCGCCTGAACAAGGCAACAATCCGCGCCAGCAGATGAGCCTGACTGATGTTCTTGGTCAGATAATCGTCCGCACCCAGACGCAGCCCGGAAATGACATCCAGCTCACTGTCGCGCGCTGTCAGGAAAACGATAGGCAGGACCGGGCACAGGCTGCGCAGTTCACGACACAGTTCAAAACCACCTTCAATGTCATCCCCCAGTCCCACATCGATGATGGCGAGATCCGGCAGCTGGCGACGGAACGCATCGCTGGCGCTGCGCCGGTCGCCGAACAGCGATACCCGGAAGCCCTGGCGTTGCAACGCATCGCGGTAATTCGCGGCCAGGGCGGCCTCGTCTTCGACAATGGCAATGTGGTGTCGCATGCAGTGTTGTCCGGCGGGAGAGGCTGCCATGGTTCCAGAATCAGGCCGCGCGCTCAAGCGCTGCCACAATTCGTCACAATTCAGCATCAGCCTGCCACAAGGATGCCATCAGATCGACAGCTCCCAGCGTTTCAATAGCGCTGTCCAACACAGAGGGAGAGGTTACGATGGCCATGCATTTGTTGAATCGGGGCAGCACAGCGGGTGTTCTGTTGCGGGTCTGTTTTCGGTTTCTGCCGCAATGTCTGGCGGCGTTGCTGTGCCTGCTGGTGTTGAGCGCGGGCATGGCACGAGCGAACATTGACGAGGCCCCCGGCTCGGGCCAGCTCCTGCTCCAGCGCCCGGGTTTGCCTCCTGCGCCGGCGCTGCTCCAGCACAGCCGCTTCGACGTGCAGGTGTCGGGCATGGTCGCGGTGGTGCGGCTGGAACAGACTTTCGAGAATACCAGCGCGGATTGGGTGGAAGGGGTATATGTTTTTCCGCTGCCGGGAGACGCGGCGGTACGCGCCATGGAAATGCGTGCGGGTGACCGCCGAATCGTTGGCCGGGTGCGAGAGCGGCAGGAGGCGCAGGCCATTTATCGGCATGCGGCCAGCAGCGGGCGCAAGGCCAGCCTGGTTTCACAGCAGCGGCCCAACCTGTTCCAGAATCGCATAGCAAATGTGGCTCCCGGCGAGACGGTCACTGTGGTACTGGAGTTCGTGCAGCCAGTTGAATTCACCGACAGCGTATTCAGCCTGCGACTCCCCATGACATTGACGCCGCGCTACATCCCCGGTGTGTCTCTGCCACTGGAACGCGGGGAGCGGGCGACGCCGGACTACCTGAGCTGGCACTCGGCCACGGACCAGGTGCCTGATGCGCCACTGATATCGGCCTGGCAACACCCCGTGGAGGGCTCCGATGCCCTCCCGCTGAACCCGGTCTCAATTTCTGTCGGGCTCGATGCGGGCTTGCCGCTAGCCCGTGTCGATACGCCCAGCCACGCCATGCGCTTGTCCCGCGAGGGAAGCCGCTATGCGCTGCAGCTGGCGCGTGGCCCCAGCGAGATGGACCGGGATTTTGTCCTGCGTTGGACGCCCGCCACCGGCAGCGAACCCAGGGCGGCCTTGTTCACGGAAGCTGTGGGCGGGGACCACTACGGTATGTTGCTGGTGGTGCCGCCCGGATTAAAGCAGGCTGCTGCCGCGCCCCCGCGTGAACTGGTGTTTGTGGTGGACACCTCCGGCTCGATGGGCGGTCTGCCTCTGCAGCAGGCGCGCCAGAGCCTCGCCGCCGCGCTGGATGGACTGCGCCCCACCGATCACTTCAATATCATCGCCTTTGATCACGGCTACCGATCCCTGTTTCAGGAGGCACGTGCGGCGTCTGCAGACGCTCTGCAACGGGCGCGCCGTTTTGTCGGCAGGCTGGAGGCAGGGGGCGGTACCGAAATGCTGCCACCATTGCAGCATGCGCTCGGCCAGGGGCTGGACAGCAACGGTGTGCGGCTGCGTCAGGTTGTCTTCCTTACCGATGGCGCAGTGGGGAATGAGCAGGCCATTATCGACATGATCGCAGCGCGGCTGGGCTCCTCCCGGTTGTTTACTGTGGGTATCGGGTCTGCGCCGAATAGCTGGTTCCTGCGCAAGGCCGCGGAGCTGGGTCGTGGCCGTCACCTGCATGTGGGCGAGTTGAGTGAGATCAGCGCGCAGATGGACGCGCTGGTGGGTTATCTGTCCGCGCCATTGTTGACCGACGTGCGGGTAGACTGGCCGCAGGCGGTTGTGGACGCGGGTGGCCCGGTGCCGGACCTGTACGCGGGAGCACCGCTGGTGCGCAGTGTGCGCTTCAATACGCCCCCGCAGGGGGGCGTGATCCGGGTGACGGGGACTCTGGCCGGTCAGCCCTGGCAACAGGAGCTGACGTTGGACGGGCAGACACAGTCAGCCGCTCCCGGTGTCGGCAGCCTTTGGGCGCGCTCACGTATACAGGCGCTGCTGGACGAGCGCTTCACCGGTACCAGGGAGGAGGTGATCAGGGCCAATGTCCTCGCGGTCGCCTTGCAGCATCAGTTGCTGAGCCCTTACACCAGCTTTATCGCCGTAGAGGAACATGCGCAACGGCCCGCCGATGTGCCGCTGAAACCCGACGCCGTGCGTAATACGCGTCCCCGTGGCCAGGACCCCCAGGGCTTTGCTTATCCGCAAACCGCAACTACCGCCGCGGCCAAGCTGTTCATTGCCTGCCTCTTGCTGTTCTTCGCCCTGCTGGTCTGGGTGATGCGTGGACCGGAGCTCGACCATGTGCCTGATGACGCTGCCAAGTAGGCGCCGGCGCCGAGTACTCCTGTGGCTGGTTCTGCTGCTGGCAGCCTGGCAGCTCGCCGGAGCCGGGTGGATACACGCCAAGGCGATGCTCGCCCAGCACCTGTTGGCTCGTGCCTGGGAGGATACCCGTGAGGACGGCAGGCCGCACAAGCCCTGGCCCTGGGCAGACACCTGGCCTGCAGCGCGCCTGGAGGCACCGGCATTGGGCGCTGATTACCATGTGCTGGCCGGTACCACCGGTCAGGCGCTGGCATTTGGTCCGGGGCTGCATGAAGTCTTTAATGGGTCAGCGGGGCGCTGGACTGTCATCGCCGGGCATCGCGATACTCACTTCCGCTTCCTGCAGGCGCTGCAACCCGGTATGACCCTGCGGCTGGAGGAACTCGCGGGGCCCGTTCGGCACTTTCGGGTGGTTTCTGTCCGTGTTGTGGACAGCCGTGTGGAGACGCTGCAGCCGCCCGCGTCGGGCGCTGACGGCCTGCTGCTGGTGACCTGCTACCCCTTTGACAGCTGGCAGCCCAATGGGCCTCTGCGCTATGTTGTTGAGGCGCGCCTAGTCCAGTAGCTCGCCGACCTGCTCGGGGCGCAGGGGATGACTGAAATAGTAGCCCTGGCCCTGTATGCCGTGTTGATGGCGAATGAAATCGGCCTGCTCCGCATTTTCGATGCCCTTGGCGACGACTTTCATGCCCAGCGCCCGGCCCATGGCAATCACGGTATTGGCAATGATGGCCTGCTCCGGGTCGCCCGGCACATCGTGCATGAAAGCCGCGTCAATTTTTAGCGTTGTGACGGGCAGTGCGCGCAGATACTCGAGGGCGGCGTAGCCTGACCCAAAGTCATCGACAGCGACATCGACGCCCAGCGCTATCAAAGCCTTCAGGCAATCCTTCGCCGCCGGCCGCTCACCCAGCAGGGCCAGCTCCTTGATTTCGATCTGCAGGTGGTGGGCGGGAATGGCATAGTCGCGAAGGAAGCTGCCCACCGCATCTGGCAGGCTTTCGTCGGTGAGTGAATGAATGCTCAGATTTACGCTGACCACCCCCGGATCGTGCCCCTCGTCCAACCAGCGGTGCAATTGCCGACACGCCGACTCAAGCGACCAGCGATCCAGGCGGCGGGCCAGCCCTGCCTGCTCAGCCAGCGTGATAAAGCGCTGGGGCCCGAGGCTGTCGCGCCCCGGTCGAGGCCAGCGAGCCAGCGCCTCCACACCGACGGTGCGTCCCGTTTCGCAATCGAACTGGGGTTGGTACAGCTGCGTCAGGCTGTTGTCTTCCAGTGCAGAGCGCAGGGCTTCAATCAGCTCAAGGTGCTCCATTGCCGCGCGGGTCATGTCTGCCGTGTAGAAGCGCCAGTCATTGCGGCCCTGTTGCTTGGCCCGGTACATGGCAGTGTCGGCATAACTGAGCAGGCGGGAGGCGTTGTCGGCGTCATCCGGGAAAATGCTGATACCGATACTGCAGCTGATCACCACTTCCGTGCCTTGCAGGTCGAAGGGGGTGCACATGTCGTTCATCAGTTTCCGGGCAACGCCCGAGGCGCTGTCAATGCTTTCCAGATCGTCCAGTACGACCACGAATTCGTCGCCGCCAACACGTGCCAGGGTGTCACTCTCACGCAGCGTATTTTGCAGGCGCCGGGATGCCAGCTGCAGCAGCAGGTCACCCGCGGCGTGCCCGAGTGTGTCATTGACATCCTTGAACCGGTCGAGGTCGATGAACATCACGCCCATACGCTGCTGGTTGCGCCTGGCAGAGCGCACACTCTGCTCCAGCAGCTTGTCGAGCAGCGCACGGTTGGCGAGCCCGGTCAGGGCGTCGTAGTGGGCCATGGACTCCAATTGTTTCCGTGCTTCATGCAGCTCGCTGAAGTCGCGCACGACACACACGGCCTGCTGATGGTCGCGCAGCGCGCTGATGCGCGCCTCGAACCAGGCCTCCGCACCGTGAACGGAGAGCTGGTATTCGAAGGAGACCACTTCATCGGTTTGCGCTGCTTCGCTGAGGGCCTGCACGAACTGCGCCGCTACAGCTGCGGGCAGTACCTCCTTCACGTGGTGGCCGAGGAACGCCTCTGGCGGTACGTACAGTTGATCCTGCTGGCGGCCGCGGAAATCCTTGATAACCCCGTCCATGTCCAAGAGAAAATAGAGATCCGGCATGGCCTCAAACAGGGCGCTGAGGAAGTCAGTCTGCAGATACTGCTGGGGGATCTGCGAAGGATTCACGGCAGTGGACGGCCGGGCAGAGGTGCAGCTGACTGCCTGAAGGTCCGGCGTGGTTGGCCGGATAGTATACTGAGCGCTCTGGTTCCCTGCATGGTGCCGCTCTCGAAGTGGGTGCACGCCGGAGTCACTATAGAACACGTGGCGCTGATTTACTGCACACGCTGCGCTTTACAATCGCCAGCAGCCTGTGCTGGCTGCGCACGCGCTCGCCGGGCAGGCTGTATTCTGTGACCTGTCGCGCTGCCTGTGTTATGATTCGCGGCCCGAATTTCGGCGAAATGGGGCTGCACGAACCCTGATCTCCAGCTTTTGATTGTAGCCCGCTCACGTGGCCTTTAGTAGGGGTCACCACTGACACCAAGGAAAACGCATGCTTTCTATTACCCTCCCCGACGGCAGCCAGCGCCAGTTCGACACACCCGTCTCGGTTCACGATGTTGCCAGCGCAATTGGCCCGGGCCTGGCCAAGGCTGCGCTGGCGGGTGTTGTGGACGGGCATCCGGTGGATACCAGTCACGTCATTGACCGCGATGTCAGCCTGGCGATTATCACGGAGCGCGATGAGGCGGGCCTGGAGGTGATACGGCATTCCACTGCGCACCTGCTGGCCATGGCGGTGCAGGAACTGTTTCCGGGCACCCAGGTGACCATTGGCCCCGTGATCGATGATGGCTTTTACTACGATTTTGCCAGCGGTCACCACTTTACCCCGGAAGACCTCGAGAAGATCGAGCAGCGCATGGAGCAGATCGTCGCCGATGACCTGCCGGTCGAGCGGCTGGTCATGAGTCGCGAGCGCGCTATTGAGCTGTTCCGCAACATGGGTGAGCACTATAAAGTACAGATTATCGAAAGCCTGCCGGCAGGAGAGGAGCTGTCCATTTACCAGCAGGGCCCTTGGATGGACCTGTGCCGTGGGCCGCACGTGCCCAGCACCGGCAAGCTCAAGGCATTCAAGCTGACCAAGGTGGCGGGCGCATATTGGCGCGGCGACTCCAACAACGAGATGTTGCAGCGTATTTACGGCACTGCATGGGCCAACAAGAAGCAGCTCAAGGAATACCTCACCCGCATCGAGGAAGCGGAAAAACGCGATCACCGCAAAATCGGCAAGAAGCTGGACCTGTTCCACACGCAGGAGGAAGCGCCGGGTATGGTTTTCTGGCATCCGGACGGCTGGACGCTGTATCAGGCGATTGAGCAGTACATGCGGCAGGCGCAGCGCGCGCACGGCTATCAGGAGATCCGTACGCCACAGTTGGTGGATATGTCGCTTTGGGAGCGTTCCGGGCATGCCGATAAATTTGGCGATGACATGTTCATGCTGCAGGCGGAAGATCGCCAGTTCGCGGTCAAGCCAATGAACTGCCCCTGTCACGTACAGGTGTTCAACCAGGGTTTGAAATCCTACCGAGACCTGCCGCTCAGGCTGGCCGAATTCGGCAGCTGCCACCGCAATGAGCCCTCTGGCTCCCTGCACGGCATCATGCGCGTGCGCGGATTCACCCAGGACGATGCGCACATCTTCTGCCGTGAAGACCAGATCGTCGAGGAGTCTATCCGCTTCTGTCGCCTGCTCGAAAACGTGTACCGGGATTTCGGCTTTGAGAATATCGCCGTGAAACTCTCCACACGTCCCGATGTCCGGGCCGGGGATGACGCAACCTGGGACCGGGCCGAGAAAGGCCTGCAGGACGCCGTTGATGCAGCGGGCCTGCCCTGTGAGATCATGCCCGGGGAAGGGGCCTTCTACGGACCCAAGCTTGAATTCCAACTCACGGACGCGATCGGCCGGGTTTGGCAATGTGGTACGTTGCAGCTGGACTATGTTCTGCCAGAGCGTCTCGGCGCTGAATATACGGCGTCGGACGGTTCAAAGCAGCGCCCGGTCATGTTGCACCGCGCCATCCTAGGCTCGATGGAGCGCTTTATCGGTATCTTGATCGAGGAGTTTTCCGGCGCTTTCCCTATGTGGCTGTCACCGGTGCAAGTTGTCGTTGCGGCGATCACAGACGCAGCGAACGAGTACGCTGAGGAAGCAGCGGCTGCTCTGCGCAAGGCCGGACTGCGCGTCGAGACCGATCTTCGCAATGAGAAGATTAACTACAAGGTTCGCGAGCATTCGGTTCAGAAAGTGCCAATCATTGCGGTGGTTGGTGGTCGTGAGGCTGAGGACCGTACACTGGCGTTGCGTCGGCTTGGCAGCAATGGTCAGCACATGATCTCGCTGGAGGATGCCTGCCGCGATCTCGCCCAAGAAGCCCTCGCACCAGACCTGAAGTCCGACTAGTCCGGATCAACAGGTGACAGGTACTGCGGAACACGAAAAGATGCGCGGCATGAGCTACGCACCTTTTCTCGCCGCGGCCTTCCTGTTGTGGCCTTTGACCTCCATGGCAGGGACGCAGGGTAACGTTCTGCTGCTCGCGCTGGCTGCGATTCCTGCATTATTTGTTGCACGACCCGGTATCCGTCCGGCCCACTACCTGCTGGCGGGCATGGCCTTTCTGGTCTGGGCCGTTGCGAGTGAGTCCTGGTCTCCGGTCTCGCGAGGAATCATCAGTGGGACATTGATGGGCGGCGACTTTGCCATTCGGTCCGCCGGCCTGCGCATCATATTGACGCTTTTCTTCACCACGCTCTTGATAGCCGGTGCATTGCGAACTGCGCCCGGGCGCGCACAGATCTCGTCCCGCCTGATATTGGGAAGCCTCTCCATACATGGTCTGCTGATCCTGCTCAGCCCGGTCTTCGCGACTTCAGTGATGCCCGTCTTGTACGGGGATGATCCGCTCAATCATTCCTCAGGCTTTCAGAACCTTGATCGGGGTGCGAACGCTTTTGCGCTCGTACTGCCTATACTTGTAGCATATGTCGGGGCCCGGCCAGGCTTGGCATGGAAGGGGCTCGCACTGATGATTGCGCTGGCCAGCCTTGTCAGCTTCGGCGTTCTCGGATCGTCAGCCGCCATGTTTGGCGCGGCTTTGATGCTCGTCGCTTTCGTTATTGTTCGGGTCTTCCCAAAGTATGGCCTGCGCGGCCTGTTCACGGCTGTCGCTGCCTATATTGCGCTAGCGCCGATCTTGATGAGTGGGCTGCTCTACATGCTGGAGCGAAGTGGTGTGAACTTGCCGGGGTCTTTCCAGTCTCGCGCCTGGTCGTGGGAAGTCGTGATCGGGAAGATTCAGGAGACACCGCTGATGGGGCATGGTATCGAAGCATCAAAATCCTGGCAGGACACGTATGCAGCCTATCCGGAATGGATGGCGCAGTTGCCGGATTTCTGGGCGCGGTATCCGGTCGTTCCGGGGCATCCGCACAATATGGCCTTGCAGATATGGGCCGAGACGGGCGCAGTTGGTGCATTTGTTGCGGCACTCGCCGTTCTGCTGATCGGATGGCGACTGCCAATTGGGCACAATTTACGCACGGATATTCGCTACGCGATTGGCGGCATGCTGGCGGCGGCGTTCTGCCTGTTCAGTTTTTCCTATAGTGTCTGGAATGAAGCTTTCTGGTCTACCTTGGCGCTCGCTGTCGTTGCGCTGATTGTTCTGTCTCGCCGTGTGAGAGGATCGCTTGGATGACTCTCCCGACAATTACGGCGATCGTTGTGACCTATCATACCGGCCCTCGCTTGCATGAATGTCTCTATGCCCTGAAGTCCGATCCGGACATTTCTGAAATTATCATTGTCGACAACGGAAATCGGCCAGAGGAACAGTCCTGGATCGATGAGTTCGAGGCAAATTCAGATAAAGTCCACATCGTCCGTGATGGCACGAATCCCGGTTTTGGGGGCGGGGTGAACAAGGGTGCGGCGGGGGCGCTCGGCAATCTGCTTCTCGTCATCAATCCGGATGCGGTTCTGCGCCGCGGTTCGCTTGCAAGACTTGTGGCGGCAATGGAGAAGCGTGCTGAACCCGTCCTGGTCGGCGGCAAGATTTTTGATATCCACGGTCGTGAGGAGCGAGGCGCACGACGCAACACGCTGACGCTCTTGCGTGCGATGGGGTTGGGGAAGTGGACGTTGGAAAATGACCCGCCGCCCCGAAACTCCATCGAAGTTGGTGCAGTGTCAGGTGCCTTTTTCATGATGGATCGTCAGGCCTTTCGCAAGATGGGAGGGTTCGACGAGGGCTATTTTCTGCACGTCGAAGATGTCGACCTTTGTCGCCGTGTCCTGAAGTCTGGCGGTAGCGTAGTCTATCAACCTCATGCGGGCGCGTTGCATTATGGGTCGACGTCGGACGTTCCCTCTGAGGCTGTGGTCGAGCACAAGGCGCGCAGCCTTGTGAAGTATTTCAGGAAATTTGCGAACGGCCCGTTGGAGCGTCTGATTGTGACGCTGATTTCACCAGTCATGGTGCGCGCCCTCAAGGCTCGTCGCTAGACGGTTGGACGCCAATCATGGGGGGCCATTTCAAACCCGCTAAATTCGAAGCCGGGGGCAACAATACAACTGACCAGTGTCCATGCGCCCAGCGTTTCCGCTGTCTGCCAGTGTTGCGAAGGGACGACAAGTTGCGGGCGATGCCCAGCCCGCAGGTCAGGACCGAGCGTCACCGCACTTGCCCCTTGGCCGTCGGGTGGCGATAGCGTGAGGGAAAGAGGGCCGCCCGCATGCCATAGCCAGAATTCGTCAGCATCTACTCTATGCCATGCCGAGACTTCGTCAGCTTGCAGCAGATAGTAGATCATCGTGGAACTGGCGCGGCTGCCGTCCGATGTCGGCGCGCGATACGTTTCCCGGAAGTGTCCTCCCTCTGGGTGAGGGGTCAGATCCAGCATGCGGATGATCTCTCGGGCGCCGAGATCTCCGGAAATACCCCGCATCAGAAGCGGTCCTTGCGTCCACGTATTTCGGCGAAGGTTTCGACGGTGTTGCCGGGATGACCCATCGCCGCCTGGAGTACAGGATCGTCGGCACGCAAGAATGGGTTCGTGGCAAGTTCTTTGTCCAACCGCGTTGGAACAGTTGGAAGGCCCTCTGCACGACGCTCGTCAATCCAGAGCGCGTAATCCGTCAGTGCTTTATTCTGCGGGTCGACCGTGACGGCAAACCTTGCGTTGGCCTGTGTGTATTCATGCGCGCAGTAGAGCTGGGTTTCTGACGGCAGAGCTTTCAGCTTGGACAGGCTGTTCCACATCATCTCCATCGTGCCTTCAAAAACACGGCCGCAACCAAGTGCAAAGACAGCGTCTCCGACAAATGCGACGTCTTGATCTGAGAAATGATAGGCGATGTGGCCTAGCGTATGCCCGGGCACATCCATCACGCGCGCGTTCGTACGCCCAAATTCGACGATATCGCCTTCGGATAGTTTCACATCAATGCCGGGAATTTTTTCCGCTTCACCGGCTGGTCCGTAAATGGTGCATCCCGTGACTTCCTTGATCCGCAAGTTCCCGCCCGCATGGTCGGGGTGCCAGTGCGTGTTCAGGATGTGCGTAACCGTCCAGCCTTTACGATCGGCCTCGGCAAGGTATTTTTCGGCATCCGGCGTATCGATTGCCGCAGTCTTTCCTGAGACCGGTTCATGAACCAGATAGCCGTAATTATCGTTCAGGCAGGGAAATTTGTGTATGTCGAGGGTGATTTTCGTCATTAGCGTCTCCTGCAGACCAGACTAGCACAGGCCACTTCATGCGTCAGGATGCCGTCACCTTGCAACGTTTCTATGCCTCGCCTTTGGGGCAGGCAGCGACGCGCATCCTGTCCGGCAAGCTGACGGATCTCTGGGGAGATGCGCGCGGCCTCTCTCTGCTGGGTCTGGGATACGCCATTCCGGTGCTCGAGGCCTTTGGTGCTGCGCCGGGGCGCAGCGTGGCAGGTATCCCGCTCGATCATGGACCTGTCTCATGGGACCCGTTCGGTCGCGGCAATGCGGCGGTCGCCATAGGCGATGTTCGACTGCCCTTTCCGGACGGCATGTTTGATCGTGTGATCGTGCTGCATGGGATCGAGGAATCGGGTAATCCGCGAGCCTATTTGCGGGAAATCTGGCGGATAACGGCTCCAGAGGGTCGTATTGTATTGGCGGCGTCCAACCGGTCCGGCTTGTGGTCGCGCGCGACCAAGACGCCGTTTGGCCAAGGCCGCCCCTGGACACGCGCGCAGCTCATGAATCTGCTTTCGATCGGGCTGTTTCAAGTCACAGCGTCCAGTAGTGCGCTTTACATGCCGCCAATGGCGACACCTTTGGTGAGTTCGGCGGCCGAAGGCTGGGAAGTGATGGGCCGAATGCTCGCGCCGGGGCTCGGTGGCGTGGTGTTGGTGGAGGCAGTGAAACGCCTTTATGCCTCTCCTGGAGGCGGCGCTACAGCACCAGTGACCGAAAAAGTGCGTCTGGCGCGGCCTGCGACAAGCAATGGTCGCGAAAGCCATTGACGCCGCTACGCGCGCCTCGGTAGTTTAGAAACTCCTAATTCGCATTACAGATCAAAGGATTGCGTGCCATGAAACTCGTAACAGCCATCTTCAAACCGAGCCGATTGGATGCGGTGATTGACGCGCTGTCCGAAGCTGGCGCGACAGGACTGACCGTATCGGAAGTGCGCGGCTATGGTCGCCAGCTTGGCAAAACCGAAGTTTATCGCGGCGCGGAATACGAAGTGCGCCTCCTGCCCAAGGTCAAAGTGGAAGTCGCCTGCCCTGACGCTTCGGCCGAGCGCTACGCCGAGGCCATCACGCAGGCCGCCAATACGGGCACAATCGGTGACGGCAAGATCTTCATCTACGATCTCGACAGCATTATCCGGATTCGCACTGGT
>DIAF01000038.1:24747-26749 GCA_002414665.1 Halieaceae bacterium UBA5085 | reverse complement strand
CATTATCCGGATTCGCACTGGTGAGCGCGACGAACAGGCTGTGTCCGGCTAGTTCTGGTCTTCCGACTTGAAGCTTGCCTGTTCAGCGCCATGGTGGAGCTGAAGGTTCAGCAACACGCCTTTTGCAACCGGTAACAACCACAAGCATAGTCCAATCACGGCCGCACATAGCGCGATGAAGGCAATGACCATCGGCACCAGGGGCAGCGGACTCATCGGCAACAGGAACAGAAACGGCGCCAGCAATAGCAGCACACCGAAACCTACGAAAAAGGCCGGGCCGTCTGCAGTATCGGCCGCCGTCATGTCACGTCCGCAAACGGGGCAGGATTCGTTGAGCTTCAGATAGGAGCTGTACAATTTGCCTTCGCCGCACTGGCCGCATCGCTGACGGATACCGGAAATGATGGGGGAGGGGTGGCTCATGATTCTGGACCTCTTTGAGCCGGATGCTTGGTCAGACCTTTACCGGCACTTTCCATACCTATGTAAGGACCGCTTGGTTGGTGTCATCTGCGGTAGATGGTTGCAGGGGCATGAAGGCCTTGACGTTGGTCGCCGTATTCCGCACCAGAACGGGCGAAATCTGACTGCAGGAACACCATGACCGAACCCGTCTTCAACAAGATCGCCATCATTGGCGCCGGCCTCATCGGCGCGTCCATCGCGAGGGCGGCTGTGCAGTACGGCGCGGCTGGGACTGTGAGCCTTTATGATTCCAGCGAAGATGTGCGCCTGCGCGCCGCTGGAATTGCGTTGGGGGATGTCGCGGACAATCTTGCCACTGCTGTGGCAGAGGCAGATTGCGTGTTCCTCTGTGTCCCCGTCGGTGCCTTGCAGGCCGTTGCTGCGGACGCTGTGCCGCTGATGAAGGCAGGAGCCGTCCTGACCGATGTGGGCTCAGTGAAAGGCCAAGCCACCGAAGCGCTTGCGGCCGCCGCCGATGGCCGCGTGCACATTATCCCGGGCCACCCCATTGCCGGTACGGAGCAATCCGGTCCGGAGGCGGGCTTTCCAACCCTGTTCCAGAATGCCTGGCACATTCTGACACCCCTGGCAGACGGGGACGACAATTACGACGCTGCTGTATCGACGCTGGAGGCGTTCTGGACGCAACTTGGCGCAACGGTTGAAACGATGGATGCAGCGCGGCACGACCGGGTCCTCGCGATCACTTCGCACCTGCCACACCTGATTGCGTTCAACATCGTTGCAACCGCGTTCGATATGGAGACCGTCGAGCAGGGCGAAGTCGTGAAGTATTCTGCTGGTGGTTTCAGGGATTTCACCCGTATCGCCGCCTCCGACCCTGTCATGTGGCGCGATGTTTTCCTGAACAACAAGGACGCCGTACTTGAGTGCCTTGGCCGGTTTTCCGAGGATCTTGCCGCGCTGCAACGCGCGATCCGTTGGGGCGACGGAGAAACGCTTTTCAACGAGTTCAATCGCGCCCGTTCAATCCGCAAGGCCATCATTGATGCGGGCCAGGATTCTGGGGCAGTTAACTTCGGGCGGAACCTGCCCAAGGGAGATGAGGATGAAGGCGCTTGAACTGACCGAGGAGCGTCGCGCGACGTTGCGTGGCCATTTGCAAACTCTGTTTGCAACCGAATTTGACGAGCGCCTCAGCGATTTTCGGGCAGATGACATCGTCGACCTGATGCTGAAGACGCTCGGTCCGGCCGTCTACAATCAGGCTGTCGCAGATGTCCGCGCTCACCTGCAGGGCAAGCTGGAGGATCTCGACGGTGAAGTCTGGGTCGAGGAAGCTGGCTGACATGATGCTCACGCGCTTGTGTGTCGTGCGGGACTGAACCTTTCGGTATGGTCCCGCGTATGAACCGCATGACCCACACGATTTCCCGACGCTCGCTGCTCCTGTCCGGCGCCGCTTCACTGGGCCTTGCCGCCTGTTCCATCAATTCTACATCGGAAGCAGCAGACGCTGAAAACGCCGATAATGAGGAGCAATATGCTGATTCCGAATGGCGCCGACTTACCA
>DIAF01000038.1:23251-24651 GCA_002414665.1 Halieaceae bacterium UBA5085 | reverse complement strand
GAATGGCGCCGACTTACCAATGATGACTGGCGTGCGCGCTTGAGCGCGGCCGCCTACGGCGTTATGCGGGAAGAGGGTACCGAGCGTCCCTTTACATCGGACCTGAACAAGGAGGCCCGCACAGGTACCTATCATTGCGCCGGGTGTGACCTCGCCCTGTTTTCATCGGACACCAAATTCGATTCCGGCACGGGCTGGCCGAGCTTCTATGATGTCTTGCCGGGCGCCATGGGAACCAAACCTGATCGCAAGCTGATTTATGTGCGCACGGAATACCACTGCGCCCAATGCCTGGGCCATCAGGGGCATGTATTCGAGGATGGGCCGGAACCCACCGGCTTGCGGTATTGCAACAATGGCGTTGCGCTGACCTTCAAGCCGGCCTGATTCCGGATCACTCGATGATTTCCATGCCCTCGGGGATTACGAATGGCGTGGTAGCGACACCGACATTTCCGGCTTCAACTACCTCACCAGGACCGCCTTCCCGACGCTCATAAGCCTGAGCCAGCGAGAGATATGGCGGGACGTGAACCCAGCCCGCACCACCATCATTTTGTGTGATTTCGAAATGAAGGTGAAACGTTGTGGGCGTGCCGCCGAAATCATTCGAGACATACCCAATATGCTGGCCGGCCTCGACTGGGTCCCCCGCCTTTACCTGCAGCTTGTCCATGTTCATGTGCATGTATTTGAAGATACGTCCGCCTGCGCGCAGATTCACGCTGTAAGTGCCAACGTGTGAGATGACACCATCAGACACCGCGACAACCTTGTGCAGGGTGCGGTCACTGGCAGCTGTCCTGCGCAGTGTATTGCATTCCTGTGGTGTGCCGACCCGAATGTCCTGCCCCTGGTGGACTTTGGGTTGGGGGCAGTAAGGAGAGGTCCGATTGGCGCTGCGTACTTCGCAGAAATTGTCCCGCCATGGATAGGCGTAGTTGCGGGAATCGCACTGGTCGCCCCCCGCGACACCCCCGCCAAAGCTGAACACTTGGGACTGTAGGTAAGTTGGTGCATCCGCGATAGGAAATACAAGATCAGGTGCGTATGCAATCTGCTCCGGTGCACCTTGGCCTGAGCCAGGCAGAAGCGCTCCGGCTTCAAAATAGCTGAAGGTTGGTTCGACCGGCTCAACAGGGTCGGGCAGGCTGGCAGCCTCGTCGCCATCATCACTGATATCTTCAGCCGGAATATCTGTGTCATCAAGCGTGTCGCCCGGTGTTTCGGTATCCGTGTCCGTATCGGTGTTAGCATCCGTTTCAGGGTTGGTGTCCTGGTCCGAAGCGTCCTCATCTTCAGGAGTTGTCGCGGGATCAGTATCTGGTGTGTCGACGTCGGGAATGTCGTCGGTGGGGGTGTCGACATCAATCGGATCGGTAGCGGGGTTGTCGGCGTCT
>DIAF01000038.1:16128-23182 GCA_002414665.1 Halieaceae bacterium UBA5085 | reverse complement strand
TAGCGGGGTTGTCGGCGTCTACTGGATCAGGTCCGTCCCCGAGATCATCCGTATCGGGCGAGTTGGCTGTATCTTCCGCATCACCCGCAGTGTCCGTTGGCGTGTCCTCACCGTCTGCCCCATAGGGATTGTCGACCGGCGCAGACGGCGGCGGAGGTCCGGGCGCTCCGGGCGGTACAGCAGGCCCCGCATCCGGCGTAGTCGGACTTGGTCCGCCATCTCCCGGAAATCTGACAAAGTCGCAGGCGGACAGCATGAGGGCTGCGCTCGCCAGCAGCAGCAATCGTGTTGGTTTCATCAACGCGTCCCCGCAATTACTAGCTTGTTGGTCACATCGAGAGCTTCTTGCTCCGTGATGCAGTCGGCTTCACCTCCCTTGATGGATTTGCATTCAAATTCCACGAGGTAGTCTGCGCCATAACGAGAGAACGAGACTTGTGCACCACTCATCGTTGGCGTGTAGGTCAGGACGGGCGTATCGTCTTGGGCATTGGTGGTATCAACTCCAATGACTTCATTCGTGCCATTGACGACAATGTCATAGTCTATGCCGGGATAGGCAGCGAAATAGCCGTCCGACATGGGTTGAAAGCGGATGCCACTCTCGGCGCCCTGTGGCACGACGATGCCGGTTGGAAGCAAGACCGGTACGGGCGGCGCGGTGCCGCCGGATTCCACCTGGAAACTCGTCTCGCGCTGCTCGCTGGGTGTGGCAGCAAGATCTGCTCGTGCAGCGTCCCAGTCGATTGTTGCAGTGCTGGCGACCATCACCGGACCGTCAGGTTGATCTGGAACGAGCGTAGCTTCTTCTACAGGAGCAATTTCCGGCTCTTGGGTTTCAATCGGTGCTGGTTCGTCGCGGTCTCTCGCAATCAAGAAGTCGCATGCGGTAAGCGAGAGCGCGCACCCACCGACAATCAGGATGGTACGGATAGATGTCATTTGCGTTTGTCCTCTCCGGGATGAGCTACGAAGTCAGGGTCTGCATAGGCGACGCCATCAATTGACAATATCTGTTGGCGGATTTCTTCAATTCGCCCGCGTGTCGCCTCGACACCGGCGGGCAGTTGGTACACCAGATTGATTTCGCCGGAATAGCTGGCGCCCACGAGACGGAAATCCTTCAGGATGGGGATGTCTTCTACGAGATCCGAATATGCGGCATCAGCGGTCTCGCGATCGCGTTTGAAATTGCGCGCAATCGTATCAACTTCAGACCGCCCCTTGAGGCGGACGATAAAGGTGACTTCCGCACCGCTCGAACTGGACGAGCTGCTGCCACTGACGGCAGCAGGCTTGACCTGTTCTACACCCACGGTGCCGATTGGCGGACGTGGGTCGGTCGCCGCCTGTGTGGCGGGGCTGTCCTGTTCAGGCCGTGAGTGGGAGCTATTGCGGTCATCACTCCCCACGATAACCAACCCCACCGCGCTGGCCAGCAGGGTGACCCCTGCAAGGCCAAGCGGCCCGCCGAGATGGACGGGAGAAGGGCGCCGTTTTGGCATCAGTCTCCGCCACCGCCGGTCGGCCGTTCCGGTACCATGGCGAGGTCGAGCAAGCCTTGACCGCATGGACGTGTGCACATGTCGGAGCTTCCCTCAATCGGAGTGGTGCCCGGGTAGAGTGCACATGAGCCAGAGCATTGCATCGCAGATCGCGGGCTGGATGCAGCGAGCAGGGTGGCTTTCAGCTCTTCCGGCGTGGCGTCAGGATCGCGTGCCTTGAGGAGGGCAAGTGCTGCTGAGACATGCGGCGCTGCCATCGATGTGCCCTGTTCAAAAGCGTAGAAGCAGTCTTCGACGGCTTCACCCGTGACCGGGTCATAGCAATTCGTTGCAGCCTTGGTGGACAGGACGCCATCTGGACGACCGTCCCCATTGTCGTCCCGTGTCAGGTCTCCACCAGGGGCGAGGAGATCTACTTCCGGTCCGAAATTGGAATAGGGGGCTATATGTCCCCGGGCATCGCCGGCGGCGACTGTGATCACATTCGCGCAGCCACCCGGCGCATAATACTGCGTCGCAACGCGGGCATTGCCGGCTGCCGAGACGACCAGCACACCACGCTCAGTGACCGAATCAATCGCATCCTGCAGCGATGCAGGACAGTATTCGAACAGCCCGATGGAGAGGTTGATTACGTCAGCCGGATTGTCGTTCCAGATCTCGTTGCCTTCCTCATCCTCGGCCGGGATCAGGCCGCCTGCCCACCGGATGGCATCATTGATGTCGGAGAGACGCCCACCACATTTGCCGAGCGCGCGCACTGGAACGATTTTGACGTTCCACGCCCCGCCCGCGACACCTGAGGCATTGTTGGTCGCGGCTGCGCCAATCGTTCCCGCCACATGTGTGCCGTGAAATGTGTCTTCTGCAAATGGGACTGACGGATCACAGAGATCGCCCGGATCGTTCGGATCGCCGTCACGGCCGTCACCATCATTTCCCATACGTGGATCGGAGACCATATCCCAACCCGGTGCGATGTTGGGGGAATCCTTGATGTCGGGGTGTTCCAGTTGCAGGCCGGTGTCTACAACAGCCACGACAACATCTGCTGATCCATCTGTGCCCTGACGGGTCCAGAATTCCTGGAAGCTTGAGCCCCCTACGGACTCGCCTTCGCCTGTACCATTGTTCTGGAAATGCCATTGAAGTTCCCAAAGCGGGTCATTCGGGGTGATGGTTGTGTCGGTGATGACGTCCGGGGTCACATCGGTTCCGGTGGCCGGTGTGTCGGGGCGTGGTTTACGAGCGAACTGGTTTTCGAAAATATAGTCTTTCTCGACATATTCGAACTGACCAGACGCTTTCAGGTCTTTCACGATACATTCTGTCGCGAGCACCGGGCTCGACTGAACGGTGACCATATCAGGATTGTCTGGGCATTCGAGTTTCGCATCGACGGCGAGGAAATTCTGCATCGTGTTGCGAGGGGATCCGGCTGGCGTGAACCGAGTGGGGCTGCCACCATCCTCGCCGATCTGTATGACCATCTGCCCCTCGCGAGACAGGGCCACTTCGCCGCCCATTCCATACTTCGACAATGTGTCCAGCATTACGGAATTGGCATCGCGTTGCGCTGTAATGGCATCACGACTGATAACAGAACGACGCGCAAGCTTGCGCGCTGCGACTTTTTCCTGAACCGGTGCAGATTCCAGGGAACGGGGATTGAGGGACCGGGTGCGCGCCGTTGGCGATGGTTCTTTCGCGGCGGTCTGTTCCAGTTGCCTGGATGCCTTGTCAATTTCCTGCAGAGTTTTTTCTCGTGCTTTTGGGTCGAGCTTCACCTTGGGCATGACGCGTGCAGGCTGAACCGACAGGCTGCGTGACGGGGCAGGCGCAGAAGTGATCGGTGCGGTGGCATCGGACTCTGCAGCAGGGGCGCTTTCAGCCTCGACCGGATCGTCGGAAAATTCGTCAAAGGCTTCCGGATCTTCCAGGAAGACTTCATCGTCTTCCACGACCGCCATGGCTTCAGCAGGGGGGATGTCCCGTGGCTTGGCAATGATCGATCCGACCGCAAACATCGGGCTCGCGCTTGCCGTTTCGAAATTCATGTCATTGCGCAGCGTACCGGCAATGGCTCGGTCCATGACGTCAGCTGCTTCCAGCGGTTTGGGAGCGTCCGGTTCAACAATGGTCCGACCGCTCAACTGGTCCATAGTCGCCTCGGCGAGATCACGAGCGCGTTCGAGCCTTGTGTCTTGCTGGTCGCATGAGGACAGCACGAGCAGGCTGGCCAAAGCAGTTCCGAGCGCGAGGCGGCCCGGCGTCGATATCAGTTTCCGCAGCATGTGAGATATCCCCGTGTGTTTCCCAAGATACTCCCAGCTCCTTAGATTAACCCTTTAGCAAGATTATGACGAGGGTGGGGCATTGTCCAATGCAAACGCTTTTCAACCTGACACTTGTTGACGTGAAATCGGAAGCCCGGCTTTCCTTACGGCACCATTTTCTTGTTGCTGGACATTTCCAGAAGACCGGCCGATGACATGAGAATGAGCGAGGGGCAGACGATTCCACCAGACGTGTCCAGACCGGACCGGCGCAACGCTTTCTTCCTGTTGTTCTTCTCATTGATGGCGATCGGGGCTGGCAATACGATGCTGATTGCCGCCGTATTGCCGCCACTGACGCGAGAGATTGGTCTTCCGGACTGGATGGCCGGGGCTATCTTTGGATTGTCGGCGCTGTGCTGGTCGTTGATGTCGCCGTTTTGGGGTGGTCGGTCCAACCGCTGGGGAAGGCGGCCTGTCGCCGCCTTGGGACTTGTGGGATATGGCATCTCCATGCTCCTGCTGTTCCTGACCGGCTGGCTTACCATGACTGGCGTACTGACCGGCACGTTCATGATGTTTGCCTGCCTTGCCATGTCGCGTTCGATTTTTGGGTTGCTGGGCTCTGGCACGAACCCGGCTGCGCAAGCTTATGTTGCTGATCGCACCAGTCAGGCCGAGCGACAGTCCGAAATCGCGTTCATCACATCGGGTTTCAGCGTTGGCACGGTGATTGGCCCCGCTTTTGCCGCGGCGCTGGTGGCAACGCTTGGCCTGCTGAGCCCCTTGCTACTGACGGCGGTTATTGCCTTTACCATGTCGGCCTTGATCTGGTTCCGCCTCCCGGAAGAGCGCGAGCCGGTAACGGATGCGACCCAGTTTGAAGAAATTCCCGGTGCGCGGGGTCTTTGGCGATCCGGGCCGGTATTGCCCTTCCTTGTGTTCGCCGTGTGCCTGTCGCTGACGACCGGTGTATTGACGCAGGTTTTTGTCTTTTCAGTAATGGACAAACTGGGCGTTTCCGGAAAGGAAGCGGCGCAATTTACCGGGCCGGCCTTTACCGTTGGCGCACTCGCCGTACTGCTGGCCCAGCTTGTGTTGATCCCTCGCCTCAAGCTCAAGAACAAGACACTCATGTGGGGAGGCTGCCTGCCTTTGCTGGCTGGGGCGTTGCTGATGGTCTTCGCAAATGACTATGCAAATTTGATCCTGGCGCAGTTCTGCATTGGCCTCGGGCAGGGGCTCGCGCGGCCGGGATTTTCAAGCGGGGCATCACTGGCCGTCTCACCTCAGCTTCAAGGCAACGTCGCAGGTCTCGTAATCTCGGCGAATGGAATGGGTTTCATCATCACGCCCTTCTTCGGCTTGTTCATCTATGAGTATGTGAACCCGCATCTTCCGTTCATATTCTGCGCGGGCCTGCTGAGTTTCATGATCCTGTATGCCCGGTTCGGGTTGAAGGATGGCGTCGGCGAACCGGATGAGGAAGCCGACGCAGTTTGATCAATTTGTGCCGGACGGGCTGGATGCGACACCAACATTCGCTTCGCCAGTGACCAATGCCAGGGCCTGCTTTGTCGGGTAGCCGTCCGCAACGAGGCCCCTGGATTTTTGGAATGCTTGCAACGCGCCCTTGGTCTTGCGACCGGGAATGCCGTCCACGCCGCCTGCGTCAAAGCCCTGGGCGTTGAGGGCGGCCTGAAGGATCTTGATCTCGCTAACGGTGAGAGGTGACAGATGTGTTGGCCAAGACGCGATGGGCCCATTCTGGCCTCCCATCGCATCGCCGGACAGGCCCACGGCGAACGCGTAGGAATCGGCATTGTTGTAGGTCTTGAACGCCTTGAAATTGTTGAACAGCAAGTATTTCGGGCCTTCCGCACCGGCTGGCAGCCAGAGTTCAGCATAATTGGCTCCGCCTGTTTCGAAGGTGCCGCCGCGTGCAGGTACCAGGCCTTCAGTTGCCCATGTTTCGATCCGGCGTTCATTGCCATCTGCCAGTCCGAAATCGAACCCGGTGCGGGCCAGCACTTCAATGCCCCAAGGCTGATTCAGTGTGTAGCCGGAATTTGCCAGATAATTGGCGGTCGAGGCGAGGGCATCAGCCTCACTCTCCCAGACATCCTTCTTGCCGTCGCCGTCAAAATCTTCGGCATAGGCGATGAAGGTCGATGGCATGAATTGGGTATGGCCCATCGCGCCGGCCCACCCGGCGATCAGGTCGTCGCGCTCTGCATCGCCTTGTTCGAGAATTTTGATCAGGGAGAGCAGTTCACGCTCAGCGAGGCTCTTGCGTCGACCTTCCACAGCCATGTTGGCCAGGACGTTTGGCGCGTCGAAACTGCCTTTCACGGCACCAAAGCTCGTTTCCATGCCCCAGATCGCGACGATGGCTTCGCGGTCTACGCCATAGGCGGCTTCAAGAGAGTCGAAAAGTGCCGGGTTTTCAGCAAGGCGCGAAGCACCTGTGCTTACGCGGCTATTGCTCATCGGCACGCGCAGATAATCCCAGATCGGCTTGGCGAATTCGGCTTGGTCTTCGATCCCTGTCTTAGCGGGTTGGAAAGACGATCCAATCCAGAGTTCTAGCGGAGATATGCCGGTAAGGACAGATTTGACGACCTCGCGATCATGACCAGCGGCGAGTGCTTTTTCAGAGAACGCTACGCGCCAAATGTCCATTCCGGCATGGCCGGAGGAGGCGTAGGTGATCGCGCCTGTCTCGGGAGCGGGTACTGGCGCGGCGATCGGTGGAGGCGCAGCCTGGCCCGGACTATGGGCACAGGAGGCAACCAGCGCGGTCATCGCCGCAGCCGCGATGATATGTGAGCGCCGCAGCGCAATCTGTGCCATTCTTCCAGCTCCTGAAACCGCACGTTCATGACAGCGTGCAACCTTGACTCTTCTTACCGGATTCATTACCCGCTCCGCTTTCCAATTCCTTATGATCCACAGGCTAGGCCCATGAAAGTCCGCTCGTCTCTCAAATCGCTCAAGTCGCGCCACCGCGACTGTAAGATCGTGCGCCGCAAGGGCCGCGTTTACGTCATCAATAAAACTGACCCCCGCTTCAAAGCAAAGCAGGGCTGACGTGAACATGAACAGGCAATAAGGCGGCACTATGGCTGCTGAAATTGCCCTGTTCGACCTTGGGCATGTGGTCCTCGACTGGGACCCTGCACGACTTTACGCGAAGATCATCGATACGCCGCAGGAACGTCAAATGTTCCTGGCGGATATCTGTAACATGGCGTGGCATACACGGCATGATGC
>DIAF01000038.1:11777-15930 GCA_002414665.1 Halieaceae bacterium UBA5085 | reverse complement strand
CAGTACGAAACTGAAATCCTCGCCTGGGGTCGGCGATGGATGGAAATGTTCGATGGCTATGTGGAAGGTACGGCCGAACTGATCCGGCGCCTGGATGCCCGCCAGGTGCCGCTCTATGCCCTGACGAACATGCCAGCCGATCCTTGGGACGAAATGCTCCAGGAGTTCGAGATCCTGCGACGGTTCCGCGATGTGATCGTGTCTGGCCGGATCGGCCTGATCAAGCCCGGCACCGAAATCTATCATGTCGCCCTGGAGGTCATGGACCATCCGGAGCCAGCAAACGTGCTGTTTATTGACAACAGCCTGCCCAATGTTGAAGCGGCTGACGCGCTTGGCTTCCGGACACATCATTTCAAGCATGCAGAGGGCCTGGAGACCGCTTTGTTGTGTGAAGGCCTGCTGTGACAGCAAGTTGTGGTTGCCCCGCCCGGCGCGCGGCATAATATCGGACTGATGATAAGAGCGCTCCTTCTGGCCGTCCTGTTCCTCGTGGGCGCGGCGCATGCGGAACCATCCGATGAGATGTTCGAGAAGCTGCGGACTGCGCCCAGTGACAGCGAAGCCAATGACGTGGCCATGGATATCTGGGCCTCCTGGATGGAATCCGGCTCACCGACGGTGGATGTCATCATGGAGCGGGGCGTCGATGCGCAGACCGCAGGAGATTTCGAGACGGCGCGCGCCTTCTTTGATCGGGCCATCCTGATCAAGCCAGACTATCCCGAGGCGTGGAACCGGCGAGCTGCCCTGTTCCTGATGGATGAAAATTACACCGAGGCATTGCGCGACCTGAACGAGACCTTGCAACTCGAGCCGCGCCATTTCGGCGCGTGGTCCGGGTTGGGCATGATGTTCGAAAGCATGGGATCTCCCAAGCATGCGCTCGAAGCCTATCGCGAGGCCATTGAAATCTATCCGCGCATGCAGCAGGCACTGGCCGCAGAAAAGCGGTTGTCCAAGCTTGCTGAGGGCCAGGGTCTTTGAGGGGCGTGATTACGGCAACAGCCCTCGGCATATGCGTGCTCGGTACGGGGGCTTGCGTGACCAGTGCAGCCTACAAGAACAAGGTGGAAGCCACCCACCCACCAATTGGCCGGCCCGTATCGGTAGGAACTGAGACTGTGCATGTCATTCAGCGTGGAGAGGCAGGTCCACCTGTCCTGATGATTCATGGTGCCAGTGCCAATGCTCGTGAGTTCACATGGACGCTCGCGCCTCGGCTGGAGGGCGCTTACCGCGTTCTGATGGCAGATCGGCCCGGGCACGGTTATTCCAGCCGCCCGGAAGACGCGCAGGATCTTGGCGTGCAAGCGACACAAATGGCGGGCGTGTTGGACCAACTCGCACCGGACGAAAAAGCCATTTTGGTCGGCCATTCCTTTGGTGGAGCCGTTGCCCTGCGCGTGGCGCTGGACCGGCCTGATCTTGTAAAAGGGCTCGTCCTGCTCGCGCCGGTGACCCATGATTGGGGCGGAGGCGGGCAGGCATGGTACAACTCGTTCGCTGCTCGGCCAGTCGTTGGTCCTGTGTTCAGCCAGCTCTTGCCATTGGTTGGCCCTGGCCAACTTGCCCGTGGGATTGACGGCGTCTTCGAGCCAGCACCTGTGCCGGACAATTACTCTGAAAATTCTGCCATCGGACTTCTGTTTCGCCCGCCAAACTTCCGGGCCAATGCCCGTGATGTGAAGGCGCTGGAAGATCAGCTGGCCGCGCAGTCCAGACGCTATGGTGAACTGGAAGTGCCAATCACGGTGTTCTCTGGCAGCGGCGATACCGTGATTTCCCCAAGACTTCATGTAGGTGAATTGAAGAAACAGGTGCCAGTGGATCTCGTGATCCTGCCGCATGAGGGGCACATGCCACACCATGGCGAAGGTGCAGCTGTTGCTGATGCCATTCGCCGTCTGGCCAGCGAGTGAAACTCCCGCTAAGACGCGCCTTCTTTTCCGATCCCGATTCCCAAGGAGCCTCTCATGGACGACGAAGCCTCGATCACCCATCTCACCGAAGCGACCCGCGAGAAACTCCGCCAGACCGTCGCCAAGATCGAGCGTCTGGAAGAGGAGAAGAAGGAAGTTGCCGAGCAGATCAAGGAAATCTACGCTGAGGCGAAGGCTTTCGGTTTTGATACCAAGGCACTGCGTCAGGTGATCAAGCTGCGCAAGGTCGACCGGGCCGAGCGCGAAGAGCAGGAAATGGTGCTCGACACCTACCTGCTGGCACTTGGCGAAGCCTGACCCGGTTTGCCTCCGGCACAATAATCACCATATTCTCTGCCAATGGGCCGAGATGTTGACGAACGCAAGAAACGCGCCGCGCTCCGTAAACTACGGAAGGCAGCGGCATTGGCTGAGCAGGGGCTTGGTCCGCCCCTGTCTGACTGGGAAAAGCAATTCCTTGAAGAGGTCGAGGAGCGCATCGAGACCTATGGGTCTGCGTTTGCAGATCCTTTGAAAGGGAGCGACGGCGAAGCCCTTTCCAGCCTGCAGCAGATGAAGCTGAAGGAAATTGACAAGAAAGCTCGTGGAAAGGCCAAGACTGGCTTCGGCGCAAAGAAGAAGCCCGGTGGCTTCAACAAGCGGCCGACGCCGCGAGTGCGCCAGTTGGATGATGATCTGATGGAAGACCCGGCCGCTCGACATTCTGAGCCGCCCACCCGGAGCTTGCCGAAATTGGTCCGTGCGTCGGAGTTGACGCCTGTGGAGCCCACCTCTCCTGTCCCGGGATCTCCCGAAGATGAACCGCCGAAGAAACGTCCCGCCTTCCGGGTCATTGAAGGTGGAAAGCAGACCGAGTAAACCCGAACACGAGTTTGATGCGTATAGTTTCCATATTCCCCGAATTGGAAGGACGACCCGCATGAAGACTGTTGTAATCACAGGTGCATCGACCGGTATTGGCGAAGCGACCGCGCTCTACCTCGCAAAGCATGGGTGGCGCGTCTATGCCGGGGTCAGAAAGCAGTCCGATGCCGATGCGCTATCCGCGAGCTCCGAAGGGGATATTCGCCCGCTTATTCTGGATGTGACGAGGCAGGAGCATTTGGAGACCGCTGTGCGGACTGTGTCCGAAACCCTGAAGGGCGAGACGCTCACGGGTTTGGTCAACAATGCGGGTATCGCAAATATGGGGCCGCTCGCGATTCAACCGCTTGATGATTTCAAGGCCCATTTCGAGGTCAATGTTTTCGGCCTGTTGCGCGCATCTCAAGCCTTCGCGCCACTTCTTGGGATGGACAAGACTCGCACCGGTGCTCCCGGTCGGATTGTCAACATCACCAGCGTGGGTGGTCGCATTTCGGCACCCTTCCTTGGGGCCTACACGGCCACTAAGCATGCCGTTGAAGCGATGACAGACACGTTGCGCCGGGAACTGGTGATCTTCGGCATTGATGCCATTGCCGTAGGGCCAGGATCAGTGAAAACGCCGATATGGGATAAGGCAGAGGAAGCCAATTCAGATGGCCCCTATTCTGGAAGTGCCTGGTCGGACGCGTTGAAGCAATTTGAGCAGGTGATGCTGAAGGGGGGGCGCGACGGCTTGCCGCCTGAACAAATTGCGAAAGTCATCGAAATTGCGTTGGAGGACGCCACTCCCAGGGCGCGCTATTCCCCTGTGCCGAACAAGCTGACGAATTGGTACATTCCGACGCTGCTGCCCAAGCGTGTTCTGGATGGGGTCTTCCGCAAGCGATTCGGCATGACGAAGCCCGGCAAGTAAATTTTCCTGCGGGCATTGACGAACCGCGGGGAAGGGGCGCGCATTCTCCTGAAAAACGAAAACGGGAGGAATACGCACATGGCCAATCTTGACGGCAAAGTCGCCATCATCACGGGAGGGGCGAGCGGCATCGGTCTTGCGGGAGTCGAGACGTTTGTTGCGGCTGGCGCGAAAGTTGTTGCTGGAGACATTCAGGACGAAAAGGGCATGGCGCTTCAGACGCGCTTTGGCGACGACAAGGTCCTGTTTGTCCATTGCGACGTGACGGACATGGCCGAACTGGAAGGTATCATGGGCAAGGCCGTCGACCATTTCGGACGGTTGGACATTCTCTGGAATAATGCGGGGCATGGTGGCACGCCGGATTCGGTGGAGGAACTGGATCTTGATGCCTATGACCAAACCATGTCTCTCCTTCTGAAACAGGTCT
>DIAF01000038.1:6123-11720 GCA_002414665.1 Halieaceae bacterium UBA5085 | reverse complement strand
TCTGAAACAGGTCTTTGCCGGAACCAAGTTTGCTGTTCCACACATGAAGGAAAATGGCGGCGCTATTATCAACACGTCTTCAATCAGCGCCGTATGCGCCGGATATGCGCCAATCACCTACTCTGTTGCCAAGAAGGGGGTGGCACATTTCTCCAAATTGGCGGCTGCAGAGCTCTCCAAGTATGGCATTCGCGTGAATGCGGTCCTGCCGGGCTTTATCGCGACCTCGATCTTCGGCGCGTCGCTCGGCTTGCCGCGCGAGCAGGCAGACCAGATGGCGGCCATGCTGATCGAAGCAGGTGGCAGCATGCAGCCAGCTGGCCGGGTTGGCAAAGGTGAAGACATTGCCGAAATGGCAGCCTTCCTCGCCTCCGACGCAGCGAGCTTCATTACGGGCGGCGAATTCCTCGTGGATGGCGGCATGACGGTCGGTCCACGTCATTCTTGGGACGAGGCCGCCGGCGGTCCACTCCTGGATGCGCTTGGCATCACGCCGGAACAAGCCGAACAGATGCGGGAACAGATGAACAGCTAGGTCGTTGGTGAGGCGCTACGGGTCTTCCGTCAGCGCCTCAAGGCCTGGAATCAGCTCCACTTTTTTCAGTAGGGCGGGGAGTGTTTTTGCACGAGCGACCGGACGACCTCGCTCGTCGGCTATGACAAAGCCGGTTTTTGACTTAGTGAGCGGGAACCGGCGCCAATGTGCGCGAGTCCTGAATATCCAGACTTGGTCAGGTTCGCTCCCTGAAGCGGCCCAGCCGGTCCACATGTGATCGGCTGGCAATTCCCGCCAAAGACGGTCGATCTCGTCAATTTCGGAAGGCGTAAAACAGCCCATGGATTCTCGCCCCGATCAGTCTCAGCAGACAGACCTAGAGGTGGGGCCCGCACCGCGCAATATTGAAGGCGCGCTCTGGATGCTGGCCTCCGGGGCCACCTTCACCGTGTTCCTCACGCTTTCCAAGGTCCAGTCTGCAACCTTCGATCCAGGCTTCCTTGCCTTCTGGCGCTCTGGCGTTGCGTTGATCGTCGTCATTCCGGTTATCCTGCAACAGGGCTGGAGTGTGATGAAAATTCACCAGCCGGGTCTTATCTTGCTGCGCAGCCTGTTCGGGACGCTTGGCTTTGCCCTCGGCTTCTATGCCGTGTCGGACGCGGTTGGCCTGCCGCTCTCCGAATTCAATGCGATCAGTTTTTCCCGGGCCATGTTCGTCACCTTTCTCGCGGCCTTCATCCTGAAGGAACGGGTCGGTGTGCATCGTTGGGGCGCCACAATCGCCGGATGTGTCGGGGTCATGATCATGATGCAGCCCCAACTCGGTATTAGTCTGGGCATGGTCCTCGCCGTATCGGCGGCGTTCTGCCTGGCTGGGGCGATCACACTCGTGAAATCTTTGACGCGCCTGCACAGGCCGGTGACCCTGTTAATCTGGGCAAACCTTCTGTCGTCGATCCTGTTATTGCCGCTCGCCATCCTGACGTGGCCGGACGTGGCGCCCTCTGTCATCGACTGGTCCTGGATCGGCCTGATGGGCGTATGCGGTGTGACCGGCCAGTACTTCTACATTCGCGGCATGAGCGTTGGCGATGCATCTTTCCTGTCGCCGATCGACTATATGCGTCTGCCGATGGCAGCACTGGTCGATTGGGGTCTGTTCCACATGCTGCCGGGTTTCTGGACCTGGGTGGGCACTGCAATCATCATTGGAGCCACCCTGTACATCACAATCCGGGAACAGCGCCTGCGCCGGCTGTCCGCGCCGCCGCTCTAGGTCAGGCGGCTTCGGGTGAATGAACGGCGCCGCGGAACGTCGCGCCTGCCGCGATGAAGCTGAACAGCGCCATGATGGCAGAGACCACGCCATTCCAGCCCGCCATGGAAAGGCCGAGAATGTAGAAAGGCGCATCCGTGCAGGACGGCACATGCATCGGCTTGCTGAAGTCCTGAATCGCCATTGGATCGATCACCCCTTCACCGGAACAACCATCTGGTGGCGGCAGCAGGCCCCACTCGACACCGGAATGGTAGAAGGCAACCACAACACCGACGACAAAGACGAGTCCGATCATCATGTTGAGTGCGACCAGGAACCGGCGTTTCGGGATCCATCGCCAGAGCACAAGGCCCGTCAGCGTCATCGCGATCAGCGCCCAATAGACTTCCCGCTGCCGCAGGCAGAGTGGGCAGGGAGGCAGGCCGCCAAAAGTCTCAAACGCGTGGGCGGCTGCCAACATGAAGGCGGACACCGCCACGGCCACCGCGGGCCACTTCCAGTCTTTCAGGAGAGATCGCATGAAATCCATGCTTCAGCTAAAACCGGACTGCGTCATGACCACAATGCGGCGCAAGGTCACTTTGCCGTTATTTATCATCCAAACAGGCTGACCGCACCGAGCATCACGGCGCCTATCAGACCGCTGACCCAGGCTGTTCCTATGATCAGGCCGCCAATCACCATCAAGCCGTCTTTCTGCATGAGACCAAAAGACGCTATGGCCACGGCAAAGCCCGGCACCGTGTTGGTCATCGGCAACGGCACGAGGATTGACGCGCAGAATATGCATAGAAACAGGCCAATGACGCGTTCCGACCGCTTGCCGGTAATGACGGTCAGGCGCGGGCGTACAATGTGCTCGATCCAGCCGAGCCATTTGCGGCCGCCGGACGCCATCTGGGTAAGGCCCTTGCGATCAATGTGGCGATTGGCGAGCTTGTCCGGCATCCAAGGCTGCTCGCGGCCCATCGCCATTTGGGCCGCCAGGGCCATCATGGGCAAAGATACGACCTGCGGCACCCCATAAAGAAACGGAATGCAACAAGGAAGGGCAAGCAGGAACAGGCCAGCGCCAAATGCACTTTCATCCAGCTGATCAAAGATTTCCCGCAGCGAGAACCCGTTCTCGGGCGCACCTGCGGCAAGCGCTTCGATGGTCTGCAACAGGGTTTTTTCGGTCGGAATCTCGGTGGAAGACATGCCTAAGCTGTTAGATGTCTTTGATCGCTACGTCGAGTAGATTGACAGGAGGCCCAGCTATGCGGCAGGAGAAGCGCTCCCTGCAAAGGGCCTCTGTGGCGGAACTGGTAGACGCGACGGATTCAAAATCCGTTTCTGGTGACAGAGTGCCGGTTCGAGTCCGGCCAGAGGTACCAATTGCATAGGACGCGCGCTGATCCTTTCATGGGTAACTGGTCTGGCTTGCGAACATCACATTTTGACAGCGACCCTAAAATTTCTCTGTGAACGAAATTCGCTTGGTTCCAACGCAAGATGACGGGTGCTTACTCGACTGAGGGCGGTCCATCGCAAACCGTAGTAAATTCTACAGCATGCGGTCCTGATCCGGTGTTCGGCGCTTTGCTGAAACGATCGGATTCTGGGGCAATCAAAACATGAGCAACCTCGTCCCGCGCGAATACCGATCTCTCGCCAGACCGCCTGATTAACCTGACGATCATCTGTTTTTGCAATCAATTGCAGACGCTGGATTAAACCTGAATCCAGCGTGGAGGACATGCGATCATGAAACTTGGAACGCTATTCTTGCGGCTCACACTGGAGCGTCGCGCGTGCGCCGCCACGTGCGAGCAAGCCGGCCTGAGAGTTGTGATACTTTCATGATCGAACTGGTGCTTCTCGACCAAACGATTCCTGCCATGCCGTCGCCTGTTCAGACGGACCTTCGCAGCCTGTATGCGCAGGGCGTGGAAGCGAGGTTCGCCGGACGTTTCGACGAGGCTCTTGGAATGTTCGAAGCGTTGCTCGCCACAAATCCTGAAGACGTAGACTCCCGTTTGAACGCGGCACTCTGCCTGATCGCACTGGAACGCCTTGATGAGGCCGAAAGCGAACTCGAACACGTCATTGATCAAGCTCCCGACTATGTGGATGCCTATACCGCGCTGGCGCGCGTGCGCAGAATCAAGGGAGACGCACAAGGTTCCCATGAGTTTATCGACGCTGCAGAAACCTTGTCGTCCGATCATGCCGACTACGCTGCCATGCGCGAACAGGCATCCCGGCAGGATCGCAATCGTATTACGACGAATTTGACAGCAAGCCGCAGCAGTTTGACGAAGGACTTGCCGGACTGGACCAGCCTGTCCCCGGCAGTGGCAGTCCGAGTATCAGATACGCTTACACTCAGTGCCTCCGCGCTATACGCCGAGCGCTTCGACCGCTCGAACACGAATGTGCACATCGGCGCCGCAAAGCGTACGGGGTTCGGGCATGTCCGAATGGAAATCGGGGGAGGGACCAACACGACCTTCCTGCCCAACACCACAGTTCTCGTTGGCGCAGGTGTTGCCACGCACTATCCGGGCTTGGAACTCCTGTCGGACATCAGAACTTCAGAATACCAGAGCGGCCGGGTGACGTCCTTTCTTCCGGGCGCCCAGTACACTTTCGCTGGCGAGGCTGCGGAGATTGAAGTGCGGTACATCAACGTGCGAGACGAGAACGACCAGCATCGCTCAGGCTATCGTATGCGCTCGACTTTCAGGCCGACAGGACCTTGGGCGGTGCATCTCTATTACGCCGACGCACCGGAAAGTTCTGATGGCGCAACAGTGGAAGTGCAGTCCTATGCGGCGGGACTGGAAATGCGCTTCGGTCGAACCACCGCGCTACGCCTGACGGCCGGCAAGGAACTTCGTACTACCTACGATCGCACAGATATCTCCCTTTCGCTTGCGCGGAGTTTTTGAGGGTGAATTATCTCATCCTGATATGGCAGATTGCATGCGTATTGGTGCTTGCGTCCCTACTGTGGATGATCACGCTGATACTTCTTCGGATTATCCGTACGCACAGGCAGTCACTCTACACAAAGCAACGCCAACAAATTCTGGAGGCAACGGCGCAAATCCTGTGGGATGAAAAGGGTGAGGCCGCGATTCCCGACGAGACCCTCTGGAAATCCCCCATGGTGCCGGAAGTCTTTCTTGAATTCGTTGCGCTGGTTAGAGGCGAAGAGCGCGACCGTCTCGTCGCGCGGATGGTCAGGTACCGGGTGGACGATGAATTCCGCCGCCTCTTGCGACATCGGTTCAGATTTGTCCGGCACGCTGCCGTTGAGGCACTGGCCTATTTTCCCGGCCTGCCAACGGCCAAAGCCGTTGATTCGCTGGTGGAGCGGTCAGCAAACCGTGACCTTCGCATCGCTGGAATACGAACGCTGGTCGCCGTTGGTGCCTATCCAACAGTGCCGGATGTCATGCGTGAATTCTCGAAACTGAACGGTAGCACGCGTAGCCTGCAATCGGTTCTGTCGAAACTGGCGCTGCACCGTTCAAGGGACATCCTGGAATACCTCGGACGGCCCGGAGTTCCGGACCTCGAACGCGCGGCCTTGCTGTCCGCCCTGGGCGGGAGTGCGGATTATTCAGTACTTGGTATTCTCGAAGCAGCGCTCTCCAGCGATGTGCCCCTGATCCGTGTCGCGGCACTCGACGGACTTGCAAGTCTGGAACACCCGGACGCTGCTCCGGCCATTGCCAGTTGCCTGAAGGATACCGACTGGAGTGTGCGCGCAGGCGCGGTGAAGGCGCTTTGTGAGATATCCCACGATACCTACGCGGCCCAGGTCGCAGACTT
>DIAF01000038.1:4208-5977 GCA_002414665.1 Halieaceae bacterium UBA5085 | reverse complement strand
AGATCCCGTGTGGCTGGTCCAGTTTGAAGCGGCGCAAGCTCTGGCCGACATGGGGGCGTCGGGTCGAGAGCTACTGGAAGTGTCGGCAATATCAAAGGGCAATGAAAGTGCGAACCGTACCGCAGCCCTGGCGCTTGCGGAGCTGAGTGCGATGGAGGCCGTCCAATGATGGAATCCGTTTTCATCGTAGCGAAGTATGTGGGGCTGGTGGTTATCTTTGCCGGTCTCGTCCAGTACACAAATTATTTCATCCAATTGCTGTTAGCGGCGTTCCAGCTGGCCAAATCGGGGCGTGCCGCGAAGGTTGACGCCCTTTGGCGCCGCTACTCGGATTCGGCGCCGCCCATCGCGATTCTCGTGCCAGCTTATAACGAAGAGAAAACTATTGTCGAAAGCCTTTCATCGCTGATGGCTATTCAGTATCCGAATTATGAGGTCATCATCATCAATGACGGAAGTTCGGATGCCACGCTGGAGGTGCTGAAAGATGCGTTCAATCTTGTAGAAACTTCGCGCCTTTACTCCCCTTTGGCGCCGCACCAACCCATCAAGACGATTTACCGGTCGCAACATCAAAAGCGTCTTGTCGTGATCGACAAGGCAAATGGTGGAAAAGCCGATGCGCTTAACGCAGGTATCAACGTGTCCCGGGCACCTTTGTTTTGCTGCGTTGATGCAGATTCCGTTTTGGAGCCGGATGCGTTGTTGCGCACTGTGAAGCCGTTCATGGAAGACCCAGAGCGGACGATTGCGGTGGGGGGGACTGTCCGGATCGCCAATGGCAGTGTCATCCGGAACGGTCAGATACTGAAGGTGCAGTTGCCCAAGAAGATGCTCCCGCTCCTGCAGACGGTCGAATACCTGCGCGCCTTTCTGATGACCCGAATCGCTTGGAGCCGACTGAATACCGTGCTCATCATTTCAGGGGCCTTTGGCTTGTTCCGGCGCGACGCCGTCCTGAAGGTTGGC
The DNA here is from genome assembly GCA_002414665.1 of Halieaceae bacterium UBA5085. GTDB lineage: Bacteria > Pseudomonadota > Gammaproteobacteria > Pseudomonadales > Halieaceae > Haliea. Next base: position 5,008 of record DIAF01000038.1, on the reverse strand, counting down.
GGTTATAGTCTCGGGACGGTCGGTGAAGACATGGAGTTGGTGGTCAAACTGCACAGAACCCTCATAGAGCAAAAACAGGATTATCGTATCCGGTTCATCCCGGAGCCGGTCTGCTGGACCGAAGCGCCCGAGACGCTGAGCGTGCTCCGCAATCAACGGGCCCGTTGGCAACGCGGCACGCTGGAAACATTCGAGCGTCACGGCATGATGGCGCTCAATCCACGCTACGGATTGGTGGGTGTCCTGGGTTTCGGAAATGTGCTGATCACAGACGTAATTGGACCAGTCGTGGATGCTATCGGGTTCATCCTGTTTCCGATATTGGCATTTACGGGCTCGCTTCCACTCGACTACTTCCTCGCCTATATCGCAGTGACGTCAGGCTTTGGATTGGCCATTTCTGTGGGTTCTCTTGCATTGGAAGAAGCGCAGCTGCGCCGTGTGCCCAAGGCATCTGACCTAGCGCTCTTGACGGCAATTTGTGTGTTGGAAAATCTTGGATACCGCCAGCTGAACAGCTTGTGGCGCGTTCAGGGGTGGGTTCAGTATCTCAAGAGAAGCGGCTCTTGGGGCGTGATGACCCGGAAGGGGTTCACGGCAAGTTGATCGCTTGGGGGAGGTCGCACCTGCAAGAGCTGCAAAATGACCCGAGATAGATCAAATTAAATATAGTTCGTTTGACGGATGTTTATCGTAATTTGGCACAGTGAGCTGAGTAAAAACCTCGCTTGCAGAAGGACTCTTGCAAATGTCCAATAAAATTCTAGTCGCAGACGATGATCGCTTGTTGCGCGGACTGC
>DIAF01000038.1:1376-4120 GCA_002414665.1 Halieaceae bacterium UBA5085 | reverse complement strand
TGTTGCGCGGACTGCTCGAGCACAAGCTCGCGGTTGCCGGATTTGAAGTCGATATCGCGGAAGACGGCGGTGCAGCCCTCGAACTCGCGCGCACCATGAAGTATGACCTGATGGTGCTTGATGCGATGATGCCCGTGATGGACGGGTTTGAAGTCCTGCGTCGACTGAAGAATGATCCCGATACGGCCAGCTTGCCGGTGGTGATGCTAACAGCTCGTCGCGGCGAGCATGATGTTCTGGATGCACTGGAGCGGGGTGCCGCTGAGTACCTGACCAAGCCTTTCATTCCGGACGAACTGGTTCTGCGTATCCGCAAGCGTATCAAGGACGAGCGCGCCCGTTTGGACGTGTCTGATCTCCAGCAGGAAGTTCCGACCGAACGCTTCGCGTAGGTCCGACGAACCGTCCCGAGCGAACGCTTACCGGTCCATTGAAGGCATGTTCATTGTAATTGAGAGTTCTGTGCCAGCTGCAGCAATGTAGACGGACCCCGGTGAAAAGCTGACGCCATCGGGGAGCGGGGATTGGGGTATCCAGTCCGTATCCAGATCCAGGCGAAGACCCTGTATGGGCAATTCGCTGTCCACCGTGATAACCATCTCGTCTTCAAAGATGCGGGCGTCGACCGATACGCCATCGCGCATGGTCCACCAATCGCCAAATTGCTGCAGTGTCCCGAACCAGGCGAAACGCTTCAGTTCAGGAACCACGGCGTTGAGGAATTCGATTTTTTCTTTCGTGACGTTGGGATGGATCAGCACGACATAGCAGCCCCCATATTCGGCGAGCCGCTTGGCGAGGTCCACGGCCGGTTCCTCCCGCAAGTTCATGTGCGGTGGAATTTCGTCTTCGATGGCGATGGGGAACTGGAAAACGCCTGTTGCACTGTCGTAGCCCCTGCTGAAAGTCATGCGGTAGGGCAAATGCGTCAGAACATTTCCCGATGTGGCACTGGAGGCGTATTTGTACCCGCTCGCGTCCAAGGCTTCAGGAAGGCGCGCCGGTGTGGCGAGGTAGCCTGGACGAAACGATACCACTTCTGTTTCCGTGACCTGTTCCAGCAGATACTTGCTCACGCGCAGTTCGCCCAGAATTGAAGCATTCCAGGTTCTGCCTTCATTCAATACGCGGGGCTGGTAGTCAGGAAAACGCTCGGATCCCTCGCCAAGCGGCATGTCCGAAAAAGTCTTTGCATGCGTCACCGAATGGCTGGCGACCTCCATTCCGGACTCGTTTAGATGCTGTACAATGGGCAGCGTAAAATCATTGAAGAACGCCTTGTCGTTGTAGTCGTCGAAATACTTTGTCTGAATGAAGAAGGTTCCCGGAATTCCGAGCTCTGACAGGAGGTCGCTGAATGCCCTCGTATTGGTCATGGAGTTCGAATAATCGATGTCGAAGGATATGACGACGGCGAGATCTCGCCCTTCCGGCGCGGAGTGAAGCGTGATCGCGGCCGGTTCACTTTGAGTGTAGACGGATTTTATCCATCGCAACCATGTGTCGACAGATGGCTCATAGGCGTTCGCGTAATTTCTCGACACGCCACCATTGCGCCCGTTTGCGGACTTCAGGATGAAGAAGCCGAGATCAAAGCCGATAGCATAAGCTTGTCCACCCTGTTTGGAGGCGTGCGCCACCATAGCTGCGGATCCATCATCGTAGGTGGCCAGAATATTTGTCGCGCCAACGAACGCTTGGGTGCCGATGCGGTGTAGGTCCTTATCAGGGTTTCCAATCCTGACGGTCCTTTCTTCTGGCCGGTCGATAAAGGACAAGGTGGGGTGAGATCCGGAAAAGCGAATCTCCGAATGGTCACGGGATTCTTCGATGCGGTCGAAGCCAAACACGCCTTGCAATCCTCCGCCAAGGATTTGCGTCGCGATCAATGTGCCGCCGGATTCCACGTGCTGGGCGAGGGTCTCCAAGTCTTCGGCATCCAGCAGACGACCTGAAATTGCTGGATACGCGAGCACGACCTTGTGTTGGACAGCCGCTTTGGTGTTTCGCGTGATCAAGAAGGGGACACCGATGCTTTTCAACCCTTCAGCCAGTCCGAGCCAGGAGGAATCTTCATCGGTCAGCAGGATGGCGAGTCGCGATTCCGATCCATCGGCGTGAACTGACCAACTGGACGATTGACCATCCGCAATGATGCTATCTGCGGTGGGACCATTCAGACCTGCAAGTCCCTCAAGCGATGGGCGCCGCACATATGTGAGGATGCTTATGGTGATCGCCGCAATTATCAGGGCAGAAATCAGGACTGCGACGCGTTTGTTCCAGAACATCCATTTGTGCCTGTTGAGAGGGTTTCATCCCCAGAAACCGTGAAACCACCTATATTTCGTGAACGCGTTGAATAGTAAGTCCTAGTACTCGTATTTCTCGATGTGAGTCAGCTTGAGCGTATAGGCGGCGTCCGCCAGTTCGCTCTCCTGCGTCTCGGCGGTTAGGATGCCTTCAACCCAGACGGCCTGCGCCAGATCTTTCAACAGGATGGGCTCGTCCGTCGTTACGAATACGGTTTGATTTGGTGGCGGGGGTGGGGCGTGGATACAGGCGCCGAAATAGGGGACCATAAGGAATTCGGTCACTTCGGCTTTTGAGCCATATTCAAACGGCACGGTATAGCCCGGCAACCTGATCGATTTGCCGTTGAGTTCCTTGACGGTGTTGAACGTGCCGATCTGCACCATGGCGTCCGCAGCCGACCCTTCTGCTACGCCTCCGCCACCATAGAG
>DIAF01000038.1:455-1279 GCA_002414665.1 Halieaceae bacterium UBA5085 | reverse complement strand
TACGCCTCCGCCACCATAGAGCATCGACATCTGACTCTGGTACATCTGGGCGAGACGTTCTTCTTCGCCTTCCGGCATCAAGTCTTCCCAGCCGATCTCGGTCACGCCGCGCGCTTCGGCCTCGGATTTTTTGCGGGCCTGATCTGCGGCGCGCGCGGCAATCGTTGCTTCGCGTTTGGCTTTGCGCTCAGCTTCGCTTTCGCCAATCTTGTCGCCAACTTGTGGGGCCGTGGCATCTGGTCTGGCTTCAGCAGGTGCGGGTTCGGCTGGCGTATCTGCTTCACTGCAGGCTGCCAGTAAGCCCGTCATGAGGGCGGCGGTCAGGAGGGGAGAGAGTTTTTTCATGATGCCAATCTAGGATGCGCGGGGTGGCCCCGCCAGTGGATGTGAGCGGTTAGAGCCGAAGGGATAATCCATCGGCCAGCGACCTGCGGAACGCCATCCAGGCGGGTATCGCCCCGGCGACCAGGGCGGCGCCCGTGACCGCCAGCAGTGTATACAGGTCGATCAGGCTGGGCCCGGTGCCAATTAGGGATATGCCGTAATGCGCTGAAACAAGCGGACCGACCACTGCCAGCAGCCCATGGATGAGAAGAATGCCTAGCAACGCGCCGAGGAGGCCCACCAACCCTGCTTCAAGCACCAACAGCGTGAAGATGTGACCGGGTCGAGCACCGACCGCACGAAGGATCGACATTTCGCGTCGCCGCTCGTTGAGGCTGGTGAGGATGGAGGTCAAAATCGAAACCACGCCCACCGCGATGACGAATATCGAGACGGCCAGCAATGCCCGTTCGGCAATTGCGGTCACACTCCATAGTTCC
>DIAF01000038.1:0-354 GCA_002414665.1 Halieaceae bacterium UBA5085 | reverse complement strand
CCATAGTTCCGCGAGCGCCTGTGATGGAATGATCGCCATCAATGGCTCGCCCTTGTTGATGTTGATCTCGCGGCGTGTGGTCAAGATGGTGCCTTTACGTTTCAGGCCGAGATAGATCGCCGTGACAGTCTTGGGTGTGAGATCGAAGGACCGCACGGTCTCTTCGGAAATACTGTCGGCGAGAGGATTCTTTGCGCCGGTTTCCCAGCCGACATGGATGGCGGTGATGGCTTCCAGTGAGACATGTACCGTCTGGTCCACCGGCGTACCAGTCGGGGCAAGAATGCCAACAACCCGGAACGGGCGGTTTTCATGACTTGAGCCAAAGTCGGCTTGGCCCAGCCCATGCGACAG
>DIAF01000045.1:270966-328315 GCA_002414665.1 Halieaceae bacterium UBA5085 | reverse complement strand
GGCGACCAGGGCGAGCACGATCGCCGTGAACATGGTAACACCGAGGATGATCGTCAGGTTCATAACAGCACTTCCGCCTAGAGATTCATACCACCGAAAGACATAAAGCCAAGTGACATCAGGCCCACCGTAATGAAGGTGATGCCGAGGCCCTGCAAGCCGTCAGGCACGTCACTGTACTTGAGCTTTTCGCGAATGCCGGCAAGCGCGACGATGGCGAGAGCCCAGCCCACACCGGCGCCGGCACCAAACACCACACTTTCACCGAAGCTGTAGTCGCGCTCCACCATGAACAGTGCCGCACCCAGAATGGCACAGTTTACGGTAATCAAGGGCAGGAAGACGCCGAGGGCGTTGTACAGAACCGGGACATACTTGTCGAGGAACATCTCCATAATCTGGACGATGGCCGCGATTACACCGATGTAGGACAGCAGGCCGAGAAAGCTGAGGTCGACATCCGGCAGGCCCGCCCAGGCCAGCGCTCCATCGGCAAGCAGATAGTTGTAGATCAGGTTGTTCACCGGCACCGTGATCGTGAGCACGACGATCACCGCGATGCCGAGGCCGATTGCCGCCTGCACCTTCTTGGAGATGGCCAGGAAGGTACACATGCCGAGGAAGAAGGCCAGCGCCATGTTCTCGATGAACACGGCCCGGATAAACAGGCTCAGGTACTGTTCCATTACGCGCCCTCCTCGGCAGCCGTGTGCTTGGCCATACGGAAGTCCGGCTCTTCAACCTGCTTCTTGTCGACGCTACGCAGTATCCAGATGAAACCGCCAATCAGGAAAAACGCACTGGGTGGCAGCAATAACAGGCCGTTGGGGTTGTACCAGCCACCTTCCGTGACCAGCGGCAACACCTCCATGCCGAACAGCTTGCCCGAGCCGAACAGCTCGCGCACAAAGGCGACAGCGAGCAGCACCGTGCTGTAGCCGAGACCATTGCCGATACCATCAAAGAAACTGGGCAACGGAGGGTTCTTCATGGCGAACGCTTCCGCGCGTCCCATAACGATACAGTTGGTTATGATCAGGCCCACAAACACCGAAAGCTGTTTGCTGATGTCGTAGGCGACGGCCTTCAGCACCTGGTCAACCACGATCACCAGTGAGGCGATGATCGTCATCTGCACGATGATGCGGATGCTGCCCGGTATCTGGGTGCGTATCGCGGAGATAAACAGGTTGGAGAATGCCGTCACCAGGGTAAGCGCGATACACATCACCACAGTGACCTGCAACGACGACGTGACCGCCAGCGCCGAGCAGATGCCGAGGATCTGCAGGGCAATCGGGTTGTTCTTGAAAATGGGTGTAACGAGGGTGTCCTTGACTGAAGACATCTCAGGCCTCCCCTGCTTTGAGATTATTGAGGAACGGTTCGTAGCCCTGCTCACCCAGCCAGAAGTGAACCAGTTGGGTCACACCGCGAGACGTCAGCGTTGCGCCGGAAAGACCGTCCACACGCCAGGGCGCGTCCGGGCTGCCGGGGTCTACGCTGCCCTTCGCCAGGGACAGAGCCACTTCACCGTCCCGGTAGACCTTCTTGCCTGGCCACTGGGCTTTCCAGCGCGGGTTATCCACTTCGCCGCCCAGGCCCGGGGTTTCGCCGTGTTCATAGAAGCCGAGGCCGGCGACGGTATTGGCATCCGACTCCAGCGCGATGAAGCCATACAGGGTTGACCACAGACCATAGCCGCGCACGGGCAGGATCAGCTTGTCGATATCACCCCCGGTGTTCTCCACGAGATAGACCAGTGCATAGTGCTCACGGCTGCCGATACCGGCGATGTCTTCCGTCTTGCTCAGGTCCGTGGATTTACCGGGCTCCTTCGCCGCTTTTGCCTGCTCGTAGCTGGACGGGTCCACGGCATCCGTGAACTGCCCGGTGCGCAGGTCCACCACGCGGGTTTTCACCTGCGCGAACTGCTCTTCAACGGACCGCGACTCATCGAGCATGCCAGCGGCCGCGAGGATATTGCGTTTGCGATCCAGGGTCTTGTTTGCTTCCTGCGCCGGCTTGAGCATAACCGCGGCGGTCGAGACCACCACAGAGCAGACGATACACAGTGCAAAGGCAACCAGCAGGGTCTTACTGATGCCGTCATTCTTAGACACGGGCAAGCCTCCGTTTGATATTCGACTGGATCACAAAGTGGTCCATCAGCGGCGCAAACAGGTTGGCAAAGAGAATCGCCAGCATGATGCCCTCGGGAAACGCCGGATTCACCACGCGTATCAGCACGCACATCACGCCGATCAATATGCCGTAGGCGAATTTGCCGGTGTTCGTGTAAGCCGCAGATACCGGGTCCGTCGCCATGAACATCATACCGAAGGCAAAACCACCAACGACCAGATGCCAGTAAAAAGGCATGTTGAACATGGGGTTGGTTTCGGACCCGATCAGGTTGAACAGCGAGGACAGGGCCACCATGCCGATGAACACGCCTGCGACAATACGCCACGATGCAATACGCATCAGCATCAGCACCGCACCGCCGACCAGGATGGCCAGTGTAGAGGTTTCGCCGATGGAGCCGTGTAGGTTGCCAAGGAAGGCCTGCATCCAGGTGATCTGTTCCTGGGCGAGACCGGCCATACCCTCGGAGGCGACAATGGATAGCGGTGTGGCACCGGTATAGCCATCAACTGCGGTCCAGACGCCATCACCGGACATCTGCGCCGGGTAGGCAAAATACAGGAAGGCCCGTCCGGTCAACGCGGGGTTGAGGAAGTTCTTCCCGGTGCCGCCGAACACCTCCTTGCCAATGACCACACCGAAGCTGATGCCCAGGGCAACCTGCCACAGAGGCACGTCCGGGGGGCAGATCAGGGCGAACAGAATGGAGGTGACGAAGAAGCCTTCATTCACCTCGTGCCCGCGTTTCATGGCAAACAGGACTTCCCAGAATCCACCGACCACGAAGGTGGTGGCATAAATGGGCAGGAAGTAGAGTGCGCCGAAAAAGAAGCAGTCCCAGAGACTGGATGCGTCGTAGCCGCCGAATGCCGCGATCAGGCTGCCCCGCCAGCCGTCCACCTGACCGCCAGTGGCAGCGAGAATGTCGTTGGCCTGGAAACCCAGGTTGTACATGCCATAGAACATGGCGGGAAACGTTGCGAACCAGACCGTGATCATGATCCGCTTCAAATCCACGCCATCGCGCACGTGCGCCGTGCTCCGCGTTACCGAGGACGGCGAATAGAAGATCGTGTCAATCGCCTCGTACAGCGGATACCACTGCTTGAAGCGGCCGCCCTCTTCAAAGTGGTGTTCTACACCATCCAGGATCTTACGCAGTCCCACGGCTTAACCCTCCTTCTCGATGCGCGTCAGGTTGTCCCGCAAGATGGGACCGTACTCGTACTTGCCGGGGCACACATACGTGCACAGCGCGAGGTCTTCTTCGTCCAGATCCAGGCAGCCGAGTGACTGCGCGGTTTCTGTATCACCGACGATCAATGCCCGCAGCAGGTGCGTCGGCAGGTAATCCTGGGGAACCACCGTCTCATAGGTGCCCACCGGCACCATGGCGCGCTGGCTGCCATTGGTTGTGGTGGTCATTGCCAGCGGCTTGAGGCCGAACAGGCTACTCAGGTATATCCCGAGGTTAGAGTGCTTCTCCACGCCCGGGGACAGCCAACCCATAAAGGCGCGCTGACGCCCCTCCAGCAGCACGGAAACCTGGTTGTGGTAGCGCCCGAGGTAGGCGGTGGGCGCCTGCACGCGGCGGCCGCCCAGTACCGAGCCGGAAATGATGCGGTTCTCACCGTCTTTGAGCTCGCCTGCGCAGAGCGCCTGCAGATCGGCACCCAGGCGGGTGCGCAGCAGGCGCGGCTTGTTCACCTGTGGCCCGCTGAGAGCGATGACTCGTGAGGTATAGATGGCGCCGTCAAGGAACAGACGACCGAAGGCTATCACGTCCTGATAGCCAATGGTCCACACCACTTTGGTCGCGGTGACACCACCTTCCAGAAAGTGTATGTGGGTGCCCGCCAGGCCGGCCGGATGTGGACCCGCGAATTCGACGACCTGGATGCCAGCTGCCTGCCCCGAGGGCAGGTTGGCGCCGGGCGCCGTGCACAGGTAGACCGGACCGGCGGTCAACTGCGCCAGTATATCCTGTCCAAGGGCAAACGCTTCTGCCTCGGCGGCAATGACCACCGCCGGATCGGGGGCGAGCGGGTGAGTGTCAATTGCGGTGATGAAGATCGCGGCGGCCTCGGCGTCCAGCGCCGGTACCCGGCTGAACGGGCGTGTGCGCAGCGCGGTCCACTGCCCAGTCAGATTGAGGTGTTCGCGGATGGCCTGGCCGCCCAGCCCGCGGATCTGCTCCGCGCTGTAAGCGGTAAAGCTCTCGGAAGCGTCGCCCTCCACTTCGATGACCACGGATTGCAGCACGCGGCGCGCACCACGATTGATCGCTGAAACCACGCCGCCCGCAGGTGCCGTATAGCGCACGCCGGCTGTCTTCTTGTCGGTGAACAGGAGCTGGCCGGCTTTTACCCGGTCGCCCTCGGCAATTTCCATGGTGGGCTTCATGCCGACGTAGTCGGGCCCGACCAGAGCGACGGCGCGCGCCGGGGGAGCGTCTTCAATCGATTGCTGGGGGGCCCCCTGGATGGGAATATCCATGCCCCGCTTGATCTTGATCATACGATCTGCCTACAGGTTCGTCAGTATTTGTGGCGGCCAGAGCCGTGCGAAGGGGTCAGCACCCCAATGCTGGCAGAGGCGAGGCGCCGCGTTTTCCGCACGCCTGGCCAGGCCGGAGAAATCAAGCGCAGCCGCCCGGTCCCGGGCCGCGCGCATTATAACGGAAGCCCGCGCCAAAACACCACTGCGCAAGCGCCCAGTCACGCCATTTCCGTCCATCGCAGCAGCAGCCCGCTGTGTTTTTCAGGCATTCTTCGGGTAGCGGGCGTAGTGTATCCCCGACACCTGCTCAAGAATCCGGTAAACCTGGCAGCTGTAGCCAAACTCGTTGTCGTACCAGAGGTACAGCACAGCCTGGGTGCCGTTCACGATGGTGGCCTGGGCGTCAAAAATACACGCGTGCCGGGAGCCGACAAAGTCGCTCGACACCACTTCGGGGGAGTTGGAGTAGTCGATCTGCTTGCGCATCGACGAGTGCAGCGCCATGTGCCGCATATACTCGTTGACCTCTTCCTTGGTGGTAGCCCGGCCCAGGGTGAGGTTGAGGATGGCCATGGAAACGTTGGGAATCGGTACACGAATGGCATTGCCGGTGAGCTTGCCAGCGAGCTGGGGCAGGACCTTGGCCACCGCCTTGGCAGCGCCGGTTTCGGTGATCACCATGTTCAGCGGCGCGCTGCGTCCGCGCCGGTCGGCCTTGTGGTAGTTGTCGATCAGGTTCTGGTCATTGGTATAGGCGTGCACGGTTTCGACATGGCCGCTGATGATACCGTAGCGGTCATCCATGGCCTTCAACGGCGGCACGATGGCGTTGGTCGTACAGGATGCCGCGGAAATGATACTGTCCGAGGCGTCGATCATGTCGTTGTTAATGCCGGCGACCACGTTTTTCATGTCGCCCTTGCCCGGTGCCGTGAGGATGACCTTGGCCACCCCCTTGGATTTGAGGTGCCGTGACAGGCCAGCCTCGTCGCGCCATACACCGGTGTTATCGACCACAATCGCATTGTTGATGCCGTACTCGGTATAGTCGATGCTGTCGGGCGAGTCGGCGTAAATGACCTTGACCTCGTTGCCGTTAGCCACAAACGACTGGCGCTCTTCGTCCACGCGGATCGTGCCGTCAAATGCCCCATGCACCGAATCGCGCCGCAGCAGGCTGGCGCGTTTCACCAGGTCGTCGGGGGCTGAACCCTTGCGCACGACGACGGCGCGCAGGCGCAGCGATTCACCGCCATCCGTCTTGTCGATCAGAATGCGTGCCATGAGGCGGCCGATACGGCCGAAGCCGTACAGCACCACATCCACCGGGCCACGCCCGGGCTCCGCTTTCGCGCCAATCAGGTCGGCGACCTGCTGGCGTACATAATCATCGACGCTGAGGCCGGCACCCTCGCCTTTATCGTAGTACTGCACCGCGAGACGACCGATATCAATGTGCGCAGGGCCCAGATCCAGGGCGGAGAGGGATTTGATGATGGGAAAGGTCTCGAACTCGGAGAGCTCGTTCTCCTCCACCTGCCGCACGTAGCGGTGGTCCTTCATGATCTGGGTGACAGACTGGTTCACCAGTGACTTGCCGTAGATGTAGCACTTTACATTCTTCCGGCGGGACAGCTCACCGACCAGGGGAATCATGCCTTCGGCCAGCGCTTCGCGCTCTTTCCAGTCTCTGAAATAGTCGTCGGGGCGCTCTCGCTTGCGTTCGTTCACTCGTCTGTCACCTGTATGAGGGGGAATCAGGGCTGCAACGGGCGCGTATTATCCCGCCGCATCCCGGTGAGGGCAAGGCACAGTGGTACTTTTCACCCAGCGCTTTACAATAACGGCCCCTTCCGCAGTGAAACGCCAGGCTTTATGTACAGATCCCTGCTCGCCAGCACCCCCTGGCCCGCCAAATCCGGCACCCGCACCGCTATCGGCCCCTTTCACGGCTGCGCCGAGGCCAGGCTGATTGCGGAGGTGGCTAGACCCGACAGCCTGCTCCTGGTCATTACCGCGGATACCAGTTCAGCATTAGCCCTGGAGCGGGAGCTGCCATTCTTTCTGGCCGAGCCAGTCGACATTCTGGCGTTTCCCGACTGGGAAACACTGCCCTACGACAATTTCTCCCCGCACCAGGACATTGTCTCCGAGCGCCTGGAGACCCTCTACCGGCTGCCCACACTCACCGCAGGCATTCTCGTGGTGCCCATATCTACGCTCATGCACCGACTGCCCCCTGTACATTATGTGGCAGGCTCGAGCCTCGTGCTGGAGCCCGGGCAGGTACTGGACCGCGAGTCCTTCCGGCGAAATCTGGAGCGCAATGGCTACCGCAACGTCGAGACCGTCTATGAGCACGGTGAATTCGCCCTGCGCGGCTCTCTGCTGGATATTTATCCGATGGGCAGCGAACTGCCCTTCCGCGTGGATCTGCTGGACGATGAGGTCGACAGCCTGCGGACGTTCAGCCCCGACACCCAGCGTACGCTGGAGAAAGTCGCCGCCATCAACCTGTTGCCGGCTCGCGAATACCCGCTGAATCCCGCGGCCATCGAGCGCTTCCGACTGAACTGGTACGAGGCCTTCGATGTCGACCACGATGCCTGCCCCACCTACCGTGAGGTAAGTGCGGGTCGCGCACCCGGCGGCTGCGAGTATTATCTGCCGCTGTTTTTCGAGCATTGTGCAAGCCTTTTCGATTACCTGCCGGAAGGTACCCCGGTGATCGCTATCGGCGACCACTACCGGGCAGCGCAGCGATTCTGGGAAGATGCCGGACATCGATATACCGAGTACGGCATCGACCCTCGGCGCCCCCTGCTCCCACCTTCGCGTTGCTTCACACCGGTGGAGGAGCTGTATCAGTTACTGGGCCAGTGCCCGGTTCTGGAACTGCGACGCAATCCGGAGGCGCCGGCACATGTGGCCAGCCCCTCACAACCCCTGCCTGACCTGAGCACCGAGGGCGCACGCCAGACACCCGCCGAGCGACTGCAACACTTCATGCAACAGCACACGGCGCCGCTGTTGCTGTGCGCGGAATCCGCCGGCCGCAGGGAGATCCTGCTGGAAAATCTGGCCGCCCACGGCTTGACGCCCCCCGAGGTGGCTGACTGGGCCGAGTTCCTGGCCTCGGGCCTGCGGTTCGCTATCAGCACTGCACCGATTGATCGCGGCATGTACTTTGGCGCGGACCAGCCGGCGCTGGTCTGTGAAGCGCAGCTGTTCGGCAACCGGGTAGCCCAGCGGCGGCGCCGGCGCAAGGTCGATGAAACCCACGCCGAAAACGTGTTTCGCGATATCAACGAGCTTCGCGAGGGGGTGCCGGTGGTTCACCTGGAGCACGGTGTCGGTCGCTACCTCGGACTGCAAACCCTCGAAGTGGACGGCGCCGAAAATGAGTTCCTGACACTGGAATATGCCCAGGGCAGCAAGCTTTACGTGCCCGTCGCCTCGCTGCACCTGGTGAGCCGCTATGCCGGCAGCGACCCGGACCTCGCTCCGCTGCACAAGCTGGGCTCCGACCAGTGGGAAAAGGCCAGGCGCAAGGCCACCGAGAAAGCCACTGACGTTGCCGCGCAGCTGCTGGACGTGTACGCACGCCGCGAGGCCCGCAAGGGCTTCTGCTTCGAGTTGCCCACCCTCGAGTATGAACAGTTTGCCGCAAGTTTCCCCTTCGAGGAGACTGCAGACCAGGCTGCCGCGATCGACGCGGTTATCGCCGACATGACGGCCGAGCGCGTCATGGATCGGCTGGTATGTGGGGACGTTGGCTTCGGCAAGACCGAGGTCGCCATGCGCGCCGCCTTCATCGCTGCGCGCAACGGCAAGCAGGTGGCCGTGCTGGTACCGACCACGCTCCTTGCCCAGCAGCACTTCAACTCTTTCGCGGATCGATTTGCGGACTGGCCGGTGACCGTGGAAGTTGTTTCGCGCTTCAAGAGCGGCAAAGACCTCGGCGGTGTCCTGCAGCGGGTCAGCAACGGCGACATCGACATTCTCATCGGCACCCACAAGCTGCTCTCCAGCGACTTCCGCTTTCACGACCTAGGCCTGCTGATCATTGATGAGGAGCACCGTTTTGGTGTCAAGCAGAAGGAAGCCATCAAGGCCCTGCGCGCCGAGGTGGACATTCTTACACTGACCGCGACCCCTATCCCGCGGACGCTCAATATGGCACTGGGGGGTATGCGCGATCTGTCTGTCATCGCCACGCCACCGGCACGCCGCCTGTCGATCAAGACTTTTGTCCGGGAACACAACATCGCCCTCATCCGCGAGGCCGTGTTGCGTGAGACCCTGCGCGGCGGACAGGTGTACTACCTGCACAACGAAGTGAAGAGCATCGAGGAGGCCGGCCGCAAGCTGCGGGAGCTGCTGCCGGATCTGTCAATCGGTGTTGCCCACGGACAGATGCGCGAGGCCGAACTGGAACAGGTCATGTCCGCGTTCTACCACCAGCGCCACCATATCCTGCTGTGCACGACCATCATTGAAACCGGTATCGACGTGCCGACAGCAAATACCATCATCATCGAACGCGCCGACAAGTTCGGCCTGGCCCAGCTGCATCAGCTGCGCGGACGTGTCGGTCGCTCGCACCACCAGGCTTACGCCTACCTGCTGTGCCCACCGCGTTCGGCAATCACTCCGGACGCGGAAAAGCGCCTCGAAGCCATTGAGGCCGCGGGAGACCTCGGTGCCGGCTATCTGCTGGCGACACACGATCTGGAAATCCGCGGTGCGGGAGAACTGCTGGGCGACGAACAGAGCGGGCAAATCCACAGTGTGGGCTTCGCGTTGTACATGCGCATGCTGGAGCGCGCCGTAGCCGCACTGCGGCGCGGTGAGATTCCCAACGCGGATGCGCCCCTGGATGCAGGTACAGAGATCAACCTGCATATACCGGCGCTGATCCCGGAGGACTACCTGCCGGATATCAACACACGGCTGGTGCTGTACAAGCGTATCGCAGCCGCTGGCAGCGATCAGTCACTGCGCGATATTCAGGTGGAAATGATCGACCGCTTCGGCCTGCTGCCGCAGCAGGTGAAAAACCTGGTGCAGGTGGCCAAGCTGCGCATCCGCGCCGACCAGCTGGGGATTGCAGGGATTGAGGTTGGCCCCGGCGGTGGTAACATCGACTTTCGGGAGTCCACCCGGGTGAATCCGCTGAGCCTCGTCAAGCTGGTGCAGTCCGATCCCAGGGGTTACCAACTGGCCGGCGCCATGCGCCTGCGCTTCAAACGCCAGCTGGAAGAACCCGAACAGCGCCAGCAGTTCGCCGACCAGCTGCTGGACACCTTTGCCGCCGATGCCACGGAAGATGCCGCCTGATGACTCCCCGCACTGTTCATACCCTGTTCGCGCTTCTCGCGGTGGCACTACCGGTGATTCCCGCCCAGGCACAGGATAGCAGTGAGCAGAACTGGTATCAGGTGGAATTGCTGATCGTCGCGCACACCAGCCCGGCTGCGTCACGCTCGGAACAGTGGGAAGCCCTGCCCCGTTTGCAGTACCCGGACGCAGTGCGTTTTCTGCTTGACCCGCAGCGCTTGCAAGCCAACCTGGAAAGTACCGCTGAGGCGCTTTACAGCCGGGTCGACGAGCGCGGCAAACAGCTAATCCAGCTGCGCGGTGGGGAAGCCGAAGAGGTTACTGCCGAAGTGCCTGCAGTGGCGGCTGCCGATACACCGGAGCCGGGGCCAGACCCGGCTGTCGAACCCGGGGGCGGCGCTACGGATCTGGCACCGCCAACTCGGCTCCCCACACCGTTTATGGTGCTACCGGCTGAAGCCAGGGAGTTTCGCGGCAAAGCAGCCTACATGGAACGCAACGGGCCTTACCGCATACTGTTCCATGAGGTGTGGTGGCAACCAGTGAGTAGCGCCAGGGCAGCCCTGCCCATCGTGCTTGACCAGTCTGGCGATGATCAGGCCTACCCCGCTCTGCAAGGCACGATCAAGCTGCACCGGTCCCGCTTCCTGCATGTCGAGACCCGGCTTTGGTTGAACACCGACGGCGATTACCTGCCCGGCACCTGGCGTATGCCGGCTCCGCCGCTGGCTCCGACCTCTCTGGAACTGATCGCTGCGCCCGTGCCGCCCGCAAACCCTGTCGGCCCTGATGCGGTCGTCGGCTACAACCCGCAGTGGGATATCGCGGGGGGGCTGCTCGACGACCCCGAGCCGGAAGCTGGCCCCGCCTACCCTTACCGTCACGCGGTGCTTCTGCAACAGCAACGGCGCATGCGCTCCAATGAGGTGCACTACATAGACCATCCGTTATTCGGCCTGGTCATCAAACTGACGCCACTGGATGCGGATACGCTGTATAGCGCGACCTACGACCAGGCCGTGCTTCAGCTCATAACTGGCCCTGAGCGCCCAGTCGAGGCAGCAGACAACCCAGCA
Source organism: Halieaceae bacterium UBA5085 (assembly GCA_002414665.1). GTDB lineage: Bacteria > Pseudomonadota > Gammaproteobacteria > Pseudomonadales > Halieaceae > Haliea. The sequence goes on along the minus strand of DIAF01000045.1, from coordinate 317,252 downwards.
GGCGCCTGACCACGGCTGCCTCACGCTGCAGGATATCGCGCATGGTGTCCTGGGTCAGGGGCAAATCGCCAAGCCCGGCAGCGGGATTGACCACCATGCAAATAGTTGCATAGGCAATGCCGCACTCCCTGGCCAGCGCGGCCTCTGGCATGCCGGTCATGCCGACGATGTCGCACCCATCACTGGCCAGGCGCCGCACTTCGGCGGCGGTTTCCAGCCTGGGGCCCTGAGTGACAGCGTGTACACCGCAGGGCTCGTGTGGAATGCCCGCGGATTCCGCTGCTTCGATAATGGCCAGACGCAGAGCGGGGTCGTAGGGATGGGTGAAATCGATATGTTGAAGCGCACCGCTCCGGCCATCGTCAAAAGTGTGCTCCCGCCCCCAGGTGTAGTCAACGAGTTGGTCCGGCACCACCAGCCGACCCGGCTGCATATCGGGACTGATACCGCCCACGGCGTTAATGGCTACCACGTGGGTAACACCGAGGCCGCGCAGCGCCTCGATATTCGCACGGTAATTGACAAGGTGCGGTGGAATCGCCCGGGGACTGCCGTGGCGCTGGAGAAAAAATACCCGCTGCCCGTCGACAATGCCCTCCTGCACAGGCCGCGAGGGGGTGCCATAGGCATTGTCCCCCGGATGCTCACGCAGCAGTTGCAAGCCGTCGACCTGGTCGATGCCTGTGCCGCCGATAATCCCCAGGCACATTCGCCCTTCTGCGGCGCTGTTCGTCATGAGTGCTCTCCACCTGCATCCTGCGCCAGCTCAGGCGGGGCGCTGTCCAGGTGCAGGGTCCGGGTCGGGAACGCCACATCGGCACCGTGGTCATGAATAATGTCGAGGATTTTCAACAATACATCCTGCTTGATGGCGTGATACTCCACCCAGACTGTGGTGCGTGTGAAGGCATAGACGAAAAAGTCGAGAGACGAGGGGCCGAAGGACACAAAGTTCACGATCAGGGTGCGGTTGAGGTCAATTTCGGGGTGTTCCTCCAGCATCTGCCGCACATCAGCAACAATGGAGGCCAGTTTGGCGGAATCCTGATAGCGCACGCCGATCGTTTCATAAATCCGTCGGTTGAACATGCGCGAGGGGTTTTCCACAGCAATCTGGGTAAACACGGCGTTTGGAACATACAGCGGACGCTGGTCGAAGGTGCGGATGCGGGTCAGGCGCCAACCGATATCCTCCACGGTGCCCTCAATTTCCCGATCCGGTGAGCGAATCCAGTCACCGGGGGTGAAGGGGCGATCAAGGTAGATGCTCATCCCACCGAAAAAATTCGCCATCAGGTCCTTCGCAGCGAAACCGACCGCAATCCCGCCAATACCGCCGAAGGCCAGCAGTCCCGAAATGGACACGCCGACACTCTGCAGGGCCATCAGACCGGCCAGTATCCACAGGATCACCCGGATGAGCTTCGCGGTGGAGTGCACCGCGGCCTTGTCGGTGGAGGCCTTGTGTCCGCGCGCAGGAGACAGGAGCTCTTCCTCGGCACCGAATATCAGGCGCTGCAGGAACCAGGCCAGCATCAGAATAAGCAGCGTGTCATAGGCGCGCAGTACAAAGGCCTGCAAATCCCCGGCGATCGACACCCTGCCCAGAATCAGCATCAGGGCGACGAGCCAGAGCACGACACGCAGCGGTGTTTCCACCGCAGTGATCACCACGTCGTCCCAGCGATTACTGCTGGTTTGCGCCACCCGGTGCAGGCGGCGCAAGAGGACCCCGAGCAGCAGGTGCAGGAGCAAGGCACCCAGTAGCAGTCCACCAATCGCTACCAGCGGTGCATCCAGGCCATAGGTCGCGAGTATGCGGGACAGCGTTTGCTCTGTGGCTTCCACGTTACTTCAGGCTCCTGGTTTCCCGGGTTTAGACAATTTTCTTCTGTTGGCACGCACTTGTCAGCGCCCGTCAGTATAACAGTGCCGCCCACCCTTCGACACGTGCCGAGCGACGTGCGCAAGCGACTGATCTGCCGAGGAAAACTCAGGGCCATGAAAAACGCTATGAAAAGTGGTGTTTTTAGATCGACAGCACATAATGGACAGCGCAGGTCGTCGTGGTATGTTGCAGGTGACACTGAAAACTCAGGAAGGGAGCGCAAACATGTTGGATCCCACTGTTGGCAGCTGGTACCGGGATATCGAGACGGGAGAGCTGTTCGAAGTTGTCGCCCTGGACGAAGCCGCGCGCACCGTGGAGACACAGTTCCTCGATGGCGAGGTCACAGAATTCGATCTTGAGGTCTGGCGCATGCTGCAGTTGCAGCGGGCAGCCGCACCGGAGGACTGGCGAACGCCCTTCGAACTCGATGACGACGACGGGCTGGATCCGGACCTGCCCTACCACCCCGAAGAATGGAGCAATCCGCTGTCGACCATCGAACCGGACACCATGCTCGGCGTGGAGGATATTTAAGCCCGCTTGTCGCTGCCGCGCATTACTGTATATAATCCCAGCCACTGTACAAATACACAGATGGACGCGGCATGGACAAACTTACGCAGCGACAGCAGCAGGTGCTGGATATCATCCGCCAGCATATCGACCAGACCGGCTATCCTCCCACCCGCGCTGATATCGCCAGGGAACTCGGCTTCAAGTCTGCCAACGCCGCCGAGGAGCACCTGAAGGCGCTTGCGCGCAAGGGTGCGATCGAAATCATTGCCGGTGCGTCTCGTGGTATCCGTTTGCCGGAAAACCCGGGCCTTCCGATCATCGGGCGCGTTGCAGCGGGCAATCCGGTGCTCGCGCAGGAACATGTCGAGGATTATTGCGCCATCCCCGCCAGCTTCTTCCGGCCGGCGGCAGACTACCTGCTACGGGTCACTGGGGACAGCATGCAGGATGTCGGCATTCTGGATGGAGACCTGCTTGCGGTGCACCGCAGCAGCGAAGCCCGCAATGGCGAAATCGTTGTAGCCCGTATTGACGATGAGGTTACCGTAAAACGCTTTCAGCGCGGCAGCAGCCGGCACCTGGTAGAGTTGCACGCCGAGAATCCGGCCTATCCACCGATCAAGGTTGATTTGCGCACGCAGGCTTTCGCGATTGAGGGATTGAGCGTCGGCGTCCTGCGACGCTAGCGGTGTTCTTTCTGCCGGGTCAGTGGACTGTGCGCGCCCGGCCTTCACTGTCTTCCGGACGCTCTTTTTCGTTGATGCTGGCCGCGGCCTGCATTCCGGCCTGAATCATCACCTTCGCAACTTCCAGACCGTTGTCCATCAGGTAATCCCGCGCTTCGTCTGAAAACTGGATGCGCAGCAGAGGCTCGGAATCGTCCTCGGCGCGTTGCAGGACAATTTCACCTTCACCGAGATCAACAATTTCCAACAGGGCTGTGGCCACAAGAAGCTCCTCTTTGTACAACGGTTGCCAGTGTAACAGGGGGCAGATGCGACCGCCAACGCGCGGTTTCTAGCATTCATCCAGCAGGTCACCCATACGGGAAAACGCGGCTTCAAGCTGATCAGCCGCCACGTGCAGCATGTCCCATTCCAGAAGCCCGGAGGTGCTCACCGCGAGGCTGCCCTCCGTCCGCCTGGCCGGCTCCGTAGCGGGGTGCTGCAGCAGCCGGGACAGCCACCCGTGCGTTTCAAGTTGCGCAAACTCCGCCACTTCTGCCGGTTGCGCCTTGCCGGGCGCTGCTGGCGGCAGGTCCGCAACACTGTGAGGTGGCTGCGGCGGCAATTGTGCGGGCTTCTGCAAATCGAGCAGGAACCAGCCATAGGCCGTCAACAGATGCTCACGCACAGCCGGCCCGAAAGCCTGCGCCAACGTGTTGGCCGGCACACTTTCAGCGCGCCGCGCCTGTTCCCAGGCCTGCAGCAGCAGTCGACCGAGGTACAGCGCGTGATTGGCCTGGCCCCGCAGACTGCTCATGTGCGCTTGCGCGCCGCCTTGCGCTTGGGCGCCGTGCTTTTCTTCCGCGGTGCGCCCTTCGCTGCAGCCGCGCTCTTGCCCTCCTCCGCCTGCCACTTGCCGTGGCGGTAGACAGCTCGCCACCCCGTCGGTTTGCCATCGCGCTCGGTCATCACATACTGCTCACCGGCTTTCCGACTGTAGCGCACCTGGGTGCGATTGCCGTCGTCGTCCTCGACAGGCGCCGTGAACAGGAAGCTGTACTTCGGATCTATCTCTTCCTTGTGGGGCAGCAGCTCATCTACGAAAGGCGCCCGCGTCTCCCGGTTGCGCGGGAACTGGCTGGCGGCCAGAAACAGTCCGGCCGCACCATCGCGCAGAATGTAGTGGTCTTCAACTTTCTCGCAGGACAGCTCTGGCATCGGTACCGGATCCATTTTCGGCGGCGCCGCTTCCCCGTTGCGGAGCAGTTTGCGCGTGTTCTTGCACGCTTCAGCGGTGCAGCCGAAATACTTGCCGAAGCGGCCGGTCTTGAGCTGCATCTCTGCGCCACACTTGTCACACGCCAGCGTAGGACCGTCATAGCCCTTGATCTTGAACTTGCCTGTCTCGACCTCGTAACCCGGACAGTCGGGGTTATTTCCACAGACATGCAGTTTGCGCTGTTCATCAATCAGATAGCTGTCCATCGCCGCATTACACAGCTGGCAGCGATGCTTCTTTCTCAGCAGGCGGGATTCCGCTTCGTCGTCCGCGTCCTCCCGAATAGCCTCGTCACCCGGTGTCAGGTTGATGGTGTTCTTGCAACGTTCCTTAGGCGGCAAGGCATAACCGGAGCAGCCCAGGAACACGCCAGTACTGGCCGTACGGATCTGCATGGGCCTGCCGCACTTGCTGCAAGGTATATCCGTCGGTGTCGGCTCATTGGGTTGCATGCCGACAGGTTCCGCTTCTTCAGCCTTCTCCAGCAGTTGCCGAAAATCCGCGTAAAAACTGTCCAGCAAGTCGCGCCAGTCGAGCTCGCCCTGAGCCACCGTATCCAGACGCTCCTCCATGCTCGCGGTGAACCCGTAGTCGAGCAGTTCTGTGAAGCTGGTCTGCAGGCGCTGGGTGACGATATCACCCATCTTCTCAGCGTAGAAACGCTTGTTATCGAGACGAACGTAACCGCGATCCTGAATCGTCGAGATAATCGAGGCGTAGGTGGACGGGCGCCCAATACCGCGCTTTTCAAGCTCACGCACCAGGCTGGCTTCGCCGTAGCGCGGGGCGGGCTTGGTGAAATGCTGTGCCGGGTCCAGGGCAACAAGCGTCAGCGCGTCTGACTGCTGGATATCGGGAAGCACCTCGTCCTCTCCCTTGCGTCCGGCGGCGCCCTGTACACGGGTGTAACCATCAAAGCGAATGATGCGCCCTTTGGCCGACAGCTCGTAGTCGCCTGCGGTGACCGTGATGGTTGTCGCGGTGTATTCAGCGGGCGTCATCTGGCCCGCGACGAACTGCCGCCAGATCATCTCATACAGGCGCTCGGCATCGCGTTCCATGCCCTGCAGGCCCGATTGCAGAAGGTTGACGTCCGAGGGACGAATTGCCTCGTGGGCTTCCTGGGCACCCTCTTTGCTGCTGTATCGGTTGGGCGTGGCAGGCAGGTAAGCGGGGGGGAACTCCGCCGCGATGTAATCGCGACAGGCCTGCACTGCGTCTTCACTGAGGTTGGTCGAGTCGGTACGCATGTACGTGATGTAGCCGGCCTCGTACAGGCGTTGCGCCATCATCATCGTCTTCTTCACCGAAAAGCCCAGACGTGTGCTGGCCGCCTGCTGCAGGGTAGACGTGATGAAAGGCGCTGGCGCTTTCGACCGGGTGGGCTTGTCCTCCCGGTCGCTGACCACATAGGGCAACTTTTCCAGCGCTGCCGTGGCAGCCCGCGCCGCCTCCTCGCTGGTCGGCCGGAAGGGCGCGCCGCCCTGCTTGCGCACCTGAAAGCGCACCGCATCGGCACTGGCGGGCTGCAGGTCGGCATGAATCTCCCAGTATTCCTCGGGCACGAAGGCACGTATCTCGCGTTCACGCTCAACGATCAGGCGTACTGCGACCGATTGCACCCGTCCCGCTGAAAGACCCCTGGCCACCTTGGCCCAGAGCAGAGGCGAAACCATATAACCGACAACGCGATCGAGAAAGCGCCGCGCCTGCTGCGCGTTGACCCGGTTCTGGTCCAGATGTGCAGGATGCTTGAACGCTTCGCCGATGGCTTTCTTGGTGATCTCGTTAAACACGACGCGCTGGTAGCGCGAATCATCGCCACCGATCGCTTCGCGCAGATGCCAGGCGATGGCCTCCCCTTCCCTGTCGAGGTCGGTTGCGAGGTAGATGGCATCACTGTTGGCGGCCAGCTTGCGTAATTCGGCTACGACTTTTTCCTTCCCCGGCAATATCTGGTAATCCGCCTGCCATCCATGTTCGGGGTCAATGCCCATCCGGCGCACCAATTGCTCACGCGACTTGGCCTTGCGGTGCTGCGCCTTCTCCTCGGGTGACATCTTGCGGGTAACAGCCGCCTGGGCGGCGCGTTCCTTGGCATCCACCGGCGCCGCACTGCCGGCTGTCGGCAGGTCCCTGATGTGTCCGATGCTGGATTTGACGATAAAATCCGGACCGAGATATTTGTTGATCGTTTTCGCCTTGGCGGGCGATTCGACAATAACCAGTGATTTACCCATAGACTCCCGCGTGATCTCGCTTGGTGTGGGTCAGCGGGCGCCAGCATTGTCATGCCGGCGCCCGTCAAAAAAGTCGCATATATAAAGACCCTGTCCCTCCGGGTCAAGGAATCTGTTGCGCCCAGTCCTTAAGAACGGCCGCCATCTGCTCTACGGTAGCCGCATCGCCGGCTTCTTGCCAGTACAGCCCACAGCTGTCTTCATGCACACTTGCCGCAAGGATTGAGTCAGGGGCCGCGCGCAGCGCAGCAGGAACCGGTTCGTACTTTGCCCCGATGGCCTGCCACTCGCCAGCGCGCAACTGCCAGACACAGCGCCGGCGCCCCTTGCCGCGTGAGGGCGGCAGTCTCAGGCCGTAATATATGACGTCGGAGGCCTTGCTCTGCTGGGGCAACGATGGGCCGGGCTGCTCGCGAAACTCGACAAAAAGTCCGTTGAGTGCGGCGGTCTCCCGCAGGGTGACCTGCAGGCGCTGTCGCTTGCTGGGGAGGAAATGCGTGAGCGGCGCGAGGGCCACCAGTAAGGCGAAGGCAATCAACAAGTAATTCAAGGCAGGTCCTGACTCAGGTCAACGATTGGGGCAAAGTCGCTCCTGTTGCTGCTCGAGGCGCTTGTCCGGCGCGCATTGTATGCTATAACAGACGCTGATTTCTGTTCACGATTAGGGGGGGCCTATGTCCAACTACAAGAAACTGATTATCGCCGTCGACCTGAGTGAAGATTCCGCGGACGTGGCCGAGCGCGCACGAGGCATGGCACAGGGTAGCGGTGCCGAGTTGCATCTCATTCACGTCATCGAGCCTCTGAGCTTTGCCTACGGTGGCGACATCCCCATGGATTTCTCCGGTATCCAGGATGAAATCCACCAGCAGGCCGCACAGCAATTAGCGCGTTTCGGGGAGCAATACGGGATTGCCGCCGACCGGCAGCACATCGTACTGGGTCGGCCGGAAGTGGAAATCCACAGCAAGGCCGAGGAAATCGGCGCCGACCTCATCGTGGTGGGCAGTCACGGTCGCTACGGCCTGGCGCTGCTCATGGGCTCCACCGCCAACGGCGTTCTGCATGGCGCGTCCTGCGATGTTCTCGCCGTCAGGGTCGGCAACCGCTCCTGAGCCCTGCCCGGCTGCGCCGCGGCTCGCGGCGCCTTACCCCTGCCCACCGTCATCGTCATCGCCATCGATAAAATCCAGTAGCTGCTGTGGCGAAAACGGCCAGTCCAGCTCGCCCCCATCTTGCCGGGAGAGCACCGGAATGCGGGTCGCATAGCGCACGAACAGCTGTTCATCCTCGCTGATATCAACTGCGTCGTAATGGCTGATCAGGGCTTCCTGTACAGCCAGTTGAAGCAAGGCGGCCGCCTGTTCACACAAGTGACAGGCAGACGTCCCGTAGAGTATGAGTGAACTTTGACAAAGCTCTGGCACCTGCTGGCTCCCTGTTGTTTAATGCCTCCCGCCTGCTGCACACCTCACCCAAACGCAGGATTGCGGCCGCAGGCAGTCGGAGGTTATGATTCTTCAGTACAGCATAATGAACCGCACCATTGCGAAGCCAGGGAGTACCTGACGTGGCACTGTTTTCCCAACCCACCGCCCGCGCGCTGGCCATACTTGATCTGCTGATGGCGAACCCGCAACAGGCCTTTGGTTTGACGGAAATGACGCGTCGACTGAATCTCAACAAGGCCACCTGTCACGCCATTCTGACCACCATGGCCAATTACGGTTTCCTCGTTCAGCACCCCAAGACCAAGGCCTATCGTCTCGGACCTTCAATTATAGCTGCAGGTAACGCCGCTTTCGCACAGTTTCCCGTGCTGGAGTATGCGAGGCCGGAGCTGGAGGGCCTCAATAGCGACCTGAACCTCGGCTTTGCCGTAACCGCACGTTCGAAGCTTCACCAGGTGCTGCTCGCGCTGTATGGCAACGCGACACCCCTGATGGACTCATTCCAGCTCGGCTTGCGTCTGCCAAACGCTGCGCCGGTGGCAGCATGTTTTACCGCCTTCTCGCCTGCCAAACAACTTGAGGCCTGGCTGACCCGTGCGCACGAGTCTCGCGGCGGCTACAACGAGCGTCTCGACCAGAAACTGCGGGTGTCGGTCATTGCCATTCGGGCACGGGGTTATGAAGTCACGCTGAAAACCCGTGCGGAGGAAGAACTGACCCGGGAGCTCACCCGCATTCACCAGTCCTGGAGCCTGCAGGAGCTGGAAGACGCCACCAACAAGTACCAGCAGGGCATCTGTGTCGAGCATTATCACCTTGACCGTATCGACCCGAAGGCTCGCTACGAGGTGAGTACCATTGCGGTGCCGGTGTTCGTTTACCGGCAGGTACCGGTGATGTGTTTTGTGGCCGGCTCGATGGACTCACCCGTTACCGGTGCCCAGATTGAAGATATCGCCCAGCGCATGAAGCAATCGGCTGACCGTGTAACCCGGCTCGCCAGCGGGCACGAACCCGGCGCAAACCCCTGACACCTTGAGCGACCGTCCCGAATACACGGCGCGCAGGGCCTTTTTCGACCGCGTTCTCACCGTCTACGGGCGAAAGCCGGTGCTTGAGGCCCTGCGTGTGCCGGGACTGTCACTGCATGCACTGCATGTCGCCGAGAGCAACCGGGAGGACGGGGTGATGGCAGAGATTCTGCGTGACGCAGCCCGACGCGGCCTCACCGTACAGCGCCACAACCGGGCCGAACTCGCCAGAATATCGCGCAACGGGCGTCAAGATCAGGGCATCGCACTGGATATACTCTGCCCCGCCTTTGCCCGCGTAGACGACTACCTGGCACGTCCAAACCTTACGGACCAGCGCTTGCTGGCACTCGATGGCATCACCAATCCGCAGAATCTGGGGATGATTGTCCGTTCCGCAGCCGCGGGGAACATCGATGGGATTGTGCTGTCCCGGCGCGGCAACGCCGCTCTGGGTCCGCTGGTCATTAAGGCCAGTGCGGGCACCCTGTACCGCGCCCCGATCCTGTTTTGCGAATCACTGCCAACCGCACTGGAAGCCTTCAAGGCGCGGGATTTCGAGATATGCTCGCTGCGCGCGGACGCCAGACAGAGCCTGTTCGACTACAGACCATCGGGAAACTGTGTGTACATCCTGGGTAACGAGACCGAGGGTGTATCGGTAGCGAGCGAGCGTCTGGCGGATGAAGCCTTGTGCATCCCCATGCGCAATGGGGTTGAATCACTGAACGTTGCCGTGACGGCAAGCCTCATCGCATTCTGTGGCAGCCTGGGACGCTAGTTCCCTACAGCGCGAACACTTACTTGGAGAGAAACGCCATGGCCTGCTCAAGCCCCTGCAGGGTCAGCGGGTACATATGGCCCTCCAGCAATTTGTGCGTCATCGCCGTAGATTGGGTGTATTCCCACTCGTCCCGCGGCACCGGGTTGATCCAGGCCACTTTTTCGTAGGTCTGCTTCAGTCGCCGCATCCAGACCTCACCCGACTCCTCGTTCCAGTGCTCCACCGAGCCACCGGGCTGTGCGATCTCGTAGGGCGACATGGCCGCGTCGCCGACAAAAATCACTTTGTAGTCGTGGCTGTACTTGTGCATGACATCCAGCAGCGGCACGCGCTCGTTATGCCGGCGCACGTTGTTGCGCCACACACTTTCGTAAATGAAATTGTGAAAGTAGAAGTATTCCATGTGTTTGAATTCGCTGCGCGCAGCGGAAAACAGTTCTTCACAGACCCGCACATGCGGATCCATGGACCCACCGACATCAAAAAACAACAGTACTTTCACTGCGTTGTGTCGCTCGGGCACCATCTTGATATCCAGAAGGCCTGCATTGCGCGCCGTCGAGCGAATGGTATCGTCCAGATCCAGTTCATCGGCTGCACCGGTTCGCGCAAACTTGCGCAAACGGCGCATGGCCACCTTGATATTCCGGGTGCCCAGTTCAACACTGTCGTCGAGATTACGGAACTCGCGCTTGTCCCACACCTTCACGGCCTTGCGATTGCCACCGTTCGGACCCACCCGGATACCCTCCGGGTGATAACCCTGCTGACCGAAGGGTGAGGTGCCACCGGTACCGATCCATTTATTGCCACCCTGGTGCCGCTCTTTTTGCTCCTCCAGGCGTTTCTTGAATTCCTCGATCAGTTTTTCCAGTCCACCCAGGGATTCGATCTTCGCCCGATCTTCCTCGGACAGCTGTTTCATGAACTCGGCGCGTAACCAGTCGTCGGGGATGATCGCCTCAATGACATCGTTCAGGCCTTCCAGATCCTTGAAGTGCGCGCCGAAGGCCCTGTCAAAGCGATCGAAGTACTTTTCGTCCTTCACCAGGCAGGTGCGACTGAAGTAGTAAAAGTCGTCGATCGAGGCGAAAACCACGTGCTGCCGGATGCCACTGAGCAGATCCAGCAATTCTCGCGTGGTTACCGGCACCCCGGCATCGCGCAGACCATGGAAAAAGTTGACCAGCATGCGTTAGCGCGTCTCGCGACGGTGCATGAACGCCAGGCGCTCCAGCAGGTGCACATCCTGCTCGTTTTTCAGCAGCGCGCCGTAGAGGGGTGGAATCGCCTTGCTGGCATCGCGGTTCTTCAATACCTCATCAGGGATGTCGTCCGCGAGGATAAGCTTTAACCAATCGATCAGCTCAGAGGTCGATGGCTTTTTCTTCAAGCCGGGGATTGAGCGCAGATCGAAGAACACCTCCATCGCCTCCTGCACCAGTTCCTGGGCTATACCGGGGTGATGCACGTCGATGATCGCGCGCATGGTGTCGCGGTCGGGGAAGTTGATAAAGTGGAAGAAGCAGCGGCGCAGAAAAGCATCCGGCAGTTCCTTCTCGTTGTTGCTGGTAATGATAATGATGGGACGGTGGCGGGCACGCACGGTTTCGCCGGTTTCGTAGACGAAGAACTCCATACGGTCCAGTTCAACCAGCAGATCGTTGGGAAACTCGATATCCGCCTTGTCGATTTCATCGATCAACAGCACGACCTGTTCGTCAGCCTCGAAGGCCTCCCACAACTTGCCTTTCTTGATGTAGTTGCCGATGTCGTGAACCTTCTCGTTGCCGAGTTGGGAGTCCCGCAGACGCGAGACCGCATCGTACTCATACAGGCCTTGCTGGGCCTTGGTTGTGGATTTGATATGCCACTGGATCAGCCGTTTCCCCAGACCGAGCGCCACCTCCTCCGCGAGCATGGTTTTCCCCGTACCCGGCTCACCCTTGATCAGCAAAGGGCGGGCCAGGGTAACCGCCGCGTTGACGGCCATGCGCAAATCATCGGTCGCTACGTAGCGTTCGGTTCCCTCAAATTTCATCATCTGTTCAATATCCGTAAAAAACAAAGCCGCCAAGGGTAGCGAGCAGCGCGCACCTAATCAAGGGGATTTCCCTTTCCCTGCATCCTCGTCCGCTGTGGCGCTCAGCCCGGCAACAACGTTCTCATCCGCTGCACCGCGTGAGGCATCAAAACGACGCTGCCAGATGTCCATCTTGCGCTTGCGACGACGCCGGTAAACCCACAAGGCAACCGCAACTGCCAGCAACAAGAGGACAGCCAGCGTCAGGGCAGGACGCTGCAAATCCTGTTCCGGCACCATTGGCGGGCGCGTGCTGATGGCGGGCGCTGCCTCCTCGGCAATCACCTCGACATAGAGTGGCAACTCCCGCTGCAGGGTTTCACCGCGCAATTGCACCAGCAGCTGGTAACGTCCACCGCGCTCAAAGGCGGGGATGCTGACGCGATATTCCCCTGTCGTGGGCACCGGATAGCGCCCGGTTACGTCGATCAGCTCGTTGTAAGCCTCTGGACCGGTGATCTGTACCGACAGCCTGAACAGCTGCAGAAACTCGGGCCGGGCAATGACACCATCACCGTCGCGAAGACGGATGCCCAGCTCCGTGACGCGCCCCGCGGGGAGACTGTTGGGCAGTGGGTCGACCTCCAGCTTGAGATCCGAGATGACCGATACCCGGCTCCGGGCACCCTCCGGGGCGACCAATGTCCAGGCGCCACGCTCCGGGGCGGTCACGGTAACCAGCGCAAACTGGCTGCTTTGAAACCAGTCGACCCCGTCAGCATTCTGCTCCGGGCGATACATGCTGCCACTGGGGCCGGTCAGGGTAACCTCTGCACCGGGCTCCTGCAGAAACACCAGGGCGGTAAACTCGTCCACTGTGTCATCGATCAGGAAAATGTTGCCAACGATCGGCACCCGCGCCGTGGGTGCCACCATCTCCAGCGACTGTACGAAGATTTCTGTCAATTGCGCCGCTGTGCGCGCCTTCTCCGCGATACCCGTTGTGCTGTTGGCCAGTGCACGCAGAAACGTCCAATCGGCCTCCTCCGACAGCGCGATGGTGTGCACGGGTATGCCCGTCGCACCCAGTTTTGGCGCCGTAGTAGCGAGGAGGTCACGCGCTGCGGTGGCATTTGCCATCGGCGACGGCGACAGATCGACCTTGCCATCAGTCAACAGTACGACGCTGGTGCGGTAGGTAGGATCCATACTGCCGATGTCGTAGGTCGCCGCGGCCAGCGCCGCGGGGATATTGGTGCGTTGGCCGGAGTTGTCAATGCGTGCCACGGCCTCCAGTGCGCGCTCCCGCCAGCGGGCATCGACCACCTGGTGCGGAACAATCTGCTGTACGTCCTCACCAAATATCCATACGCCAGCGCGGGCCCCATCGGGCAGGAGGCGGACGATCAGCTCAAGTGCGGGACCGCGCAGGTTGTCGGGGTCGGACTCTTTCATGCTCCCCGAGATATCGATGAGCAGACGCAGGTCTGGTTGCGGGCCGATGGAGGGTTGCGCCTGGAGACCGGTGTATGTGCCAAGCAGCACGAGAAAAAACAGGAAGATTCTCGGGAATAATGCTTTGCTTCTAAACTGAACGAACATAACAGCTCCTCCGGATCATTGATCGCCAGGTGCATGCCGTGCGCGACGCAACACGGTTATTCTCAGTAGCAGTGTCATCACCAGCGCGAGCCCCAGCGCTGCAAACAGCGGGCGCACTGCATGGGCGGCGGCGTCAGGGCCCGCAGTGAGCAGCTGGAACGCAGCCACGATCAGTGCTGGGGCGAAAGTATCCACCCCTTCATAGGGATAGGCCGGCGTTATCAACAACGCGCCACCTGCCAGTAACAGCAGCCAGCGCCAGGCAGGTGACCATATTCGTCGCAGCCACCAGAACATCGCGACCAGGGCCAACAGGGCCGTCCCGAGATATACCAGGGTGGCGACAAGGTAGTCTGGCTGTTCCGTCATCGCGTGCCCTCCTCTACCCAGTGGACAATCTGCTCTTCATAGCTGTCGGGGTGCACATGCAATTCCGAGACTACACGTCCGCGCACGGAAATGCCCGCCGTGTGCACGGTCGCGGCATCACCGGACAGCAGCGGATGCCAGGCATACAGCGGCTCTCCACGGGCGCGCAAGCGGTAGGCACAGGTTGCAGGCAACCAGCTCAACGCGTCCTCGATATTGCCCGGACCCAGTGTAATACAGTCCGCCACCAGGCTGCTGCGATGCCGGTAGTCTCGACAGCGACAGGTATCAGTATCGAGAAAGCGACAGCTCACACGGGTATAGAACACCTCGCCGCTATCGGCATCCTCCAGTTTATGCAGGCAACAGCGTGCACAGCCATCGCAGAGCGCCTCCCACTGCCCGGCATTCAGGGATTCCAGCGGCTGCTCCCACCAGTCAGTCACGGGCGCTCTCCTGCCTGGTGTACACTGCATCCGCAGGCGGCATTTGCAGAAAAAAACCTTGCGACTCGATGGCGGCCAATACGTCGGCGGCGTTCACGCGAGCAAGTTTGCGCGATGGCGATAGTGCCAGTACGAGTACAGGTTGCGGCTCGCCGAAGCGCGCGAGTAGCGACTCGGGCACGCGCGCGCAGCCCTCCGCCTTGTCCACGTAAAGATACATTTCAGGCTTCAGCGGGCTGCGGAGTACCTGGCAAATACGCGTCATGACGCCCTCTCCAGCAAGAGCTGTCGCAAGGGCGCTATCACTCGCTCCTGGCGCCAGCCGGACCAGCTCTGGGGGTCATCCAGCGCCTCTCCCCGGTGCTGCCGCAGCAGAACTTCGTAGTCGCGGGCGGCAAGCAGTGCCTCGGGAACAGAACCGAGTTCGGCAGCGATCTCACGGGCCCGCTGCTTCAGCGCCTGCACGAACTTGCGCCCGGCAGGATCCAGCGGCTGTGGCAAACGCTGCGGCAGCGCCTCTTCCGAGAGCTCACGCTGTGCGGCCAGCAGCTGCAGCAGGGCCGCCCCATCACGGCGCAGTGAACCTGCGCTCAGCAGGCCCAGCTTTTCCAGCGATGTGAGTGATTGCGGGTCTTTCTCCGCAAGCCCGAAGCAGGCTGCATCGTCAATAACCCAGCCGCGCGGCTTGTCCCGCTGACGGGCTGTCGCATCCCGCCACGCGCAAAGTGCATACAGACGCCCTGTCGCGCGGCGATCCAGCTTCCAGGCCGACTTGATTCTGGATACACCGTGGTCGCCGGATGCGCGATACGCGGCGAGTGCGTCCGCCCCGTCCGCAAGCACCCATTCGAGCTTCCCCTGCGCCTCACAGTCTGCCGCCAGCCGACGCCACAGGGGCAACAAATGGGCTACGTCCTGTGCCGCGTACTCACACTGTGCCGCGCTGAGAGGGCGACGCAGCCAGTCCGACCGGGTCTCTTCCTTGGGCACATCCACGCCCTCACAGGCCAGCACCAGTGCGCGGTAGCCCATGCCAAAGCCCAGATTCAGTAATCCCGCGGCGCGCTGGGTGTCGAACAGCGGCTCGGGCAGTACGCCCAACCAGCGATCAAACACTTCCAGGTCTTCGCTCGGGGAATGCAGCACCTTGACCGTCTCCGCCGCTTGCAGCAGCTCCCTCAGGGGTTGCAGGTCATTCACCTGCAGGGGATCCACCAGCCAGGCTTCCTCGCCAAAACACAGTTGCACCAGTGCCACCTGCGGATAAAAGGTGCTGCGCCGCATGAACTCTGTGTCTATAGCAACCGCAGCTGCGCCTGCAAAGCGCTCCAGCAGAGCCCGCAACGCAAGATCCGATTCAATCAACTGCCACCGCATTCAGGCCTCTCCACTCATCTGGCGTCGGCCACTGAACGCGTGTGCCAGCGTATTCCCATCAACATATTCCAGCTCGCCGCCCAGAGGCACGCCGTGGGCAATGCGGGAAACCCGAATGCCCCTGGGCAGCAACATGTCCGAAAGATAGTAGGCGGTTGCTTCACCCTCCACCGTGGGGTTTGTCGCCAGAATGACCTCGGTGATGCCTTCATCAATCACCCGCTGCTGGAACCTGTCGAGACCGATCTCAGCCGGGCCTATGCCGTCGATAGGTGAGAGGTGCCCCATCAACACGAAATACAGGCCGCGATAACTGCCGCTCTGCTCGACAGCGAGCACGTCAGCCGGGGTTTCCAGTACGCATATCGTCTGGTGGTCGCGACGGGGATCACTGCAGATTTCGCAGACATCGTGCTCACTGAAGTTCCTGCACAAGGAACAGTGATCGATGCGGTCCATGGCGACACGCAATGCTTCGGCCAGTGCCAGTGCGCCGGCGCGGTCGCGCTCCAGCAGGTGCATGGACATGCGCTGGGCGGACTTCGGGCCAACGCCGGGGAGACAACGCAGGGCATCAATCAACTGCGCCAGGACGGGGCTGAACTTCATGACGCGCTCAAAACGGCAGCTTGAAACCGGGCGGCAGGTTGAGCCCGGCGGCCAGGCCCGCCATGGACTCCTTATTCTGCTCTTCCACCCGACGCACGGCGTCATTGACCGCAGCGGCGAGCAGATCCTCCAGTACCTCGCGGGACTCGCTGAGGACGCTGTCGTCAATACGCACGCGCTTGACATCATGACGGCCGTTCATCGTTACCCGTACAAGGCCCGCGGCGGCCTCTCCCGTGACCTCTTTCTGTGCCAGTTCTTCCTGCGCCTTCTGCATGTCGGCCTGCATTTTCTGCGCCTGTTGCATCAGGTCGGTAATGCCTTTCATGTCGTTTCCTCAAGGTTCCAGAGGGGTAATGGAGGTGCGATCCAGTTCGCCATCAAAGCGCTGAATCAGCCGTTGCACGCGCGCGTCGGATTCGATCGCTGCCTCAGCTGCGCGTTGCCGCTCCTGCTTGTACCGCGCAATGCGCATCGCCGGCGTTTCCGAAGTGGGCCGACCGGGTTCTATGGACACTGACACCGGTGTATCGAAGTAGTTCTGCAATGCCAGTCGGATACGCTCTGCGTGCCCCGGGTTGAAAAGCCCAAGCTGGTTGTCGTCGAGTACAAACCGAAAGTCGCTGCCCTGCTGCGCCTCTAGTGCGCAGTGTGATGCGATGCTCAGGACCATACCAGCCAGGCCCAGGCGCTCCAGCAGATCCGGCCAGTCTGCACAGGAGGTCAGCGCTGGCGGGCCGGCGCGGTCGAGTTGCACACTGGCCCCGGCGGAAGCCTGGGGTGGCTCCGCAGGGGGTGCCGGTGCGGCTTCAGGCGTTTCAACGGCCGCCGCCGAGGTCTTTACAACCGGCGCAGCCGGCATCGGCGCTGCAGCGCCGCGGTGATTTGATGTGGCTGGGCCGGCCGTGCCCGGTGCGTCGTCTGCGGATGGAATCAGGCTGCCATCATCGGGCAGAACCAGGGGGCGGAAGGCGAGCATCCGTAACACGGTCATTTCAAACCCGCTGCGGGGGTCAGCTGCGTGCGGGAGATCGCGCTTGCCATTCAGGGCCATCTGGTAAAACAGCTGCGCGTCTTCCGCGGTCAGCGAGAGGGCCAGACGCGCCACGCGCTCGCCGTCTCCACGGCTGTTGTCGCTATGGTCGGGCAGCATCTGCGTGACCGCGACACGGTGCAAGAGTGACAGCAATTCATCCAGACCGGACTCAAAGTCCGGTGCGTGCTCCGCCATATGCGCCACTGCGGCGAGCGCGGCTGCCGCATCTCCCGCCGCCACCGCCTCCAGCACCGCATAGACGAAGCTCATGTCCACGGTGCCCAGCATGCTGCGCACGCCCGCTTCGGTGATCGCGCCCGCGCCAAACGCAATCGCCTGGTCTGTAAGACTCAGCGCATCGCGCATACTCCCGTCTGCCGACCGTCCAAGCAGCCACAGTGCGGGTTCCTCGTAGCGAATCATCTCGGCGTCAAGCACCGCGGACAAATGGGCTGCAATCTGCTCTGGCACCATGTTTTTCAGGTTGAATTGCAGGCAGCGCGAGAGCACGGTGGCCGGCAGTTTCTGCGGGTCTGTGGTGGCGAGCAGGAACTTGACGTGCGGCGGTGGCTCCTCGAGCGTTTTCAGCAACGCATTAAAACTGCTGTTGGACAGCATGTGCACTTCGTCAATCAGGTAGACCTTGTAGCGCGAACGCGTGGGGGCATACTGCACGTTCTCCAGCAACTCGCGTGTGTCTTCCACCTTGGTACGCGAGGCGGCATCTACTTCCAGCAGGTCGACACTGCGCCCCTCGGCAATTTCCATGCAGGAGCTACAGGCCCCACAGGGTTCCGAGCTGACCCCTGCTTCGCAGTTAAGACTTTTCGCGAGTATGCGTGCGATCGTGGTCTTACCCACGCCGCGGGTGCCGGTGAACAGGTAGGCGTGGTGGAGCCTGTCGTGATCCAGCGCGTTTACCAGCGCTTGTAATACATGCTCCTGGCCCACCATTTCACTGAAACGACGGGGCCGCCACTTGCGTGCGAGTACCTGATACGACATGTCAAACTGGCCTTGCCGAAAAGCGCAAAGGATACACCACCCCCGGGGACGGGGCACAGGCAATTCGGGAAAGAGGCAACCCGGGCAGCCACACCCCGGCACACGCGTCAGTAACTACCGTTGCTCCCTTCCGGGCCTGGCGGGGTTCGCTACCTGGCGTTGCGAGGGGACCACCCGGGTCGCCGGGCGGCATTCTCCCTGAATCCCCCGCTGGCTGCAACCGGCGTTTGAGGCACTGCGCTTCAGGCTGCCGCCAACCGACAAGCACATTAACTGTGAGATGCTGCTTTCCATTACATGTTAAATGCTCTAACATTGCATGTTAAGGCTATTAACATATAGGCGCTCCCATGCCCAAAACAGCTCGTTCTCGCTACTCCGTATTTCTACTCAGCAGTACCGCCGCCGTGCTGATGACCGCGGTACTGACCGCGGAGATTACGCTGCGCGCGGGTTCTGCAGGACAGCCC
Organism: Halieaceae bacterium UBA5085; assembly: GCA_002414665.1. Taxonomy (GTDB): domain Bacteria; phylum Pseudomonadota; class Gammaproteobacteria; order Pseudomonadales; family Halieaceae; genus Haliea. Next base: position 298,458 of record DIAF01000045.1, on the reverse strand, counting down.
GCGCCTGCTCCCCTTCCGGTCACTGTGCTGCCTTTTATGGAGGAACAAAGTTATCGCGAGGCCTTGCGGCTTTCTGGCCTGGTGCAGGCGAAGGCCCGGGCACAGCTCGCCTTCGAAATCCCCGGTCTGCTTCTGGCGCTTGACGCCGAGGAAGGGCTCGCGGTCAAGGCCGGACAGGTCCTCGGGCAATTGGATACACGCCAGTTAAAGGCGCAAAGGGATGTGGCAGCGGCTGACCTCGCCAGTATCGATGCAGAACTGCAACTGGCGCGCCTGCGCCTCAAGCGCAGCGCGCAGCTGCGGGAGACCGGTGCGGTGTCGGCACAGGAGTTTGACGAAACACGGTTGACTGCGGAGGCGCTGGCCAGTCGCAGGTCCGCCCTGCTTGCACGACTGGAAACCCTTGATATCAACCTGGAAAAGTCTGCCTTGCGCGCACCCTATGACGGCGTTGTAGCAGCGCGCCACCTGGACCCGGGCACCGTGCTGCAGGCGGGAGAGCCGGTCCTGCAGCTGGTCTCCGTTGACAGGCTGGAAGCCCGTCTCGGCATCCCTGCCAGCCATTTCGACGCACTGGCGCCCGGACAAAGCTATCTGCTGGACCTGCGCAGCGGCGCAATCAGTGCGAAACTGCGGGCGCTGCGCCGTGACGTTGACACCCGCACACATACGGCTCTGGCCGTTTTTGACCTGCCGCCGACCGCGGCAGTACTGGATGGTGAAACCGTCAGTCTGCGCCTGGAGCGCACAGTGCAGGCACGCGGCGGCTGGGTGCCGATCAGCGCACTGCTTGAGGGCGAACGGGGTGCCTGGACGGTGCTGCGGATCAGCGAGCAGCAGGACGGGACCCAGGTTGCACTGCGGGAAGCGGTCGAAGTGCTGTCCGTCGACGATGACCGGGCCTTTGTGCGAGGCAGCCTGCTGGACGGCCAGCCTGTGGTCGCCGATGGTGTACATCGCATCGCCGCAGGTACCGCGGTGCAGGCACTGGAGCGCTGATCATGCTGGCTCGCCTGCTCTACAACAACACACGCTATTTTACCTTGCTGGTGCTGGTCATTCTGGCGGTCGGGATCGCCAGTTTGCGCTCCATTGCACGGCAGGAAGACCCGACCATCACCAACTTTGTTGCCCATGTGACAACCTTTTACCCGGGTGCCGACCCCGCCCGCGTCGAAGCGATCATTACCCGTCCACTGGAGGATGCGCTGCGCCAGATCGCCGAGATCGACGAGCTCAACTCGAGCTCGGCCACGGGAGTGTCCAGCCTCACCGTCTCCCTGGTGGAAAGTCTTTCCGATGCCGACATAGAGCGCAGCTGGTCAGAAATCCGGGATGCACTGGCGGACGCTGCGGCGCAGTTTCCTCCGGGCGCGAGTGCCCCCCTGTTTGATGACGACCGGCTCAAGTCCTATACCATGCTGGTGGCTTTGCGGGCTGAAGCGGGGAACACCGCACCGCTCTCATTGATCCACCGTATCGCACTGGATTTTGCGGACGCCGCACGGAATTTCAATGGCACCGAGCGGGTCGACCTTTTCGGTGAGCCCCGCGAGGAAATTCGTGTTGCCATCGATGAAGTGGCGCTGGCGAGCACAGGCCTGAGCGCAGCGGACGTTGCCGACGCCCTGCGCGGCGCAGACCCGCGCATCGCGGCGGGACGCAGCACCGGACATGGCAACGACTTCCTCATTGAAATCGATGGCGTGTATGACGGCACCGCGCAAATACGCGATGTGCTGCTGCGCACAACGGGGGATGGAGGCTCCATCCGTGTCGGGGATATCGCGGAGGTGTATCGCGCGCACGCCACCCCGCCGGACTCTCGGGTGCTGGTCGAGGGCGCTGAGGGCATCCTGATTGGCGTCGCCATGAAAGATGGCCTGCAAGTCGACCGCTGGGCAGCGGAGTTCACCGGCTTTCTGGAGAACTACAGACAGCTGGCGCCGCAGGGTGTCAGCATCGACATCAGCTACGACCAGAGTGTGTACACCGAGGAGCGCCTGCGCAGCGTGGTAGGCAATCTTGCGCTTGGCGTAGCGCTGGTACTGCTGGTGTTGCTGTTCACCATGGGCTGGCGCGCCGCGGTGGTGGTCGCATGTATCCTGCCCCTCTGCACATTATTTTCGATCACTGTGCTCTATCACTCGGGCATCGCCATCCACCAGATGTCTGTCACCGGGCTGGTTGTTGCACTCGGTTTGCTGGTCGATGGCTCAATCGTGATGACCGATGAAATCCGCAAGCGCCTGATCGATCACGGCGACAGTCCGCTCTCATCAATCACCGGGGCCGTGTCCCGCCTGCGCATTCCGCTGCTCTCCTCCACGGTGACGACAGTACTGGCATTTACCCCGATGGTGATCTTGCCGGGGCCCGCTGGGGACTTCATGGGCTCGATCGCCATCGCCGTGGTCATCATGCTGACCGGTTCACTGCTGCTGGCGCTGATCGTCACACCGGTGCTCGCCGCGTGGCTGTTGCCCAGAGGGCTGGCGCGCAGCGGCCATTGGTGGGAGATGGGTATTGCCAGCGGCACACCCGGCTCCCTGCTGGTGCGCGCACTGGACTGGTCGCTGCGATACCCTGCGAGCTCGGTGGCCCTGGCCCTGGTCTTGCCTGTCACGGGTTTTCTTACCTTCCCCACGCTTACCGCACAGTTCTTCCCGGGCACCGACAGGGACCAGATGTACCTGCAGGTCAAGCTGCCCGATGGGCGATCCATTGACGACACCACCGCCCTGGTCCGCCGGCTCGACCGGGACCTGCGCCAGGAGCCGCTGGTGCGACGGGTGGACTGGACCATCGGTGAAAGTGCACCGCCGTTCTACTACAACATGTTTCGCACCCGCGAGGCGATGCCCAGCTGGGCGGAGGCGCTGGTGCTGACGACCGATGCGCGTGCAACCGATGACCTCATCCGGCGGCTGCAGCGTGCTGTCGATCGGGACTACCCGGAGGCACGCATTATCGTCCGGGGCATAGACCAGGGACCGCCCGTGATGGCGCCGCTGGAAATCGAAATTTATGGCGATAATCTCGATGTACTGCGCGAACTCGGCGAGGCATTCCGTTTGCGCATGGAGCAGCTCCCGGATGTGACCCATACCAATAGCAGCCTCGCCGGTGGGGCACCAAAATGGGTGTTCCACGGTGACACGATGCGCATGCAGCTTGCCGGTCTCAGCCAGCGCGATATCGCGGCGGCCCTGGAAACCGCACTGCAGGGTATCAGCGGCGGTGAAGTGCTCGAGGGAACCGAGCGGCTGCCGGTCGTTGCCCGGCTGGACGAGTCGCGCTGGCGCAGCCCCGGCGATATCGGCAGTCTGCACCTGCCGTTGCGCGGAAGTGTCGGCGGCGACGGTTTACCCGGGGTGGCCTTGCACAGCCTGGGAAGCTTCGAGCTGCTGCCTGCCCGCAGCCCCATCAGCCGGAATCAAGGCGAGCGTACCAATACGGTACAGGCCTATCTGACCCGCGGTGTGCTGCCCGAGGAAGCGCTTGAACAGCTGCGCACTGACCTGCTGGCCAGGCCGATTGCCATGCCCGAAGGCTATCGCTATGGCTTTGGCGGCGACAGTGATGAACGCGCCGGCGTGGTGAACGAGATCATGGCACCGATGGGGATGATTGTCGCACTGCTTATCGCCACCATCGTCCTGACCTTCAATTCCTGGCGCCTGTCCGCTGTCGCGGGCGTCGTCTGCGTCTGCTCCATCGGACTGAGCCTGCTGTCGCTGGCGATTTTCCAGTATCCATTCGGCATTCAGGCCCTGATCGGCGTTATTGGATCAATCGGGGTATCGATCAACGCCGCGATTATCATCATGACGGCACTGCAGGAGGACAGTGGCGCCATGAGTGGTGGCCGCTATGCCGTGCGACGTGTCGTCATGGATTCCAGCCGCCACATCACGTCCACAACAATCACGACGTTCGGCGGCTTCCTGCCGCTGATTCTGGAGGGCAGCCAGTTCTGGCCGCCCTTCGCCATGTCCATCGCCGGCGGTGTCCTGCTGTCCACAGTGGTATCGTTCTTCCTGGTGCCACAATTGTTTGTGCTATTCAGGCACGGAGTGGCACGCTCCGGGCTTGATTCTGCGCCCCTCACATCCAAGGAGGCGATCTCATGAACAGCCGACCAACGGCCTATCACCATGGAGACCTGCGGAACGCCCTGATTCTCGCTGCGGCCGAGCTGATAGAAGAGCGGGGTAGCGCAGACTTTGCCATGGTGGATGCCGCGCGCCGTGCCGGGGTCAGCAGTGCCGCGCCTTATCGGCATTTCCGCGACAAGACAGCGCTGCTTGACGCCGTCATCGACTTCGCCTTCTTCGCCCTGGGTGAGCAGGTACAAGCCGCGGTGGAGAAACAGCAACCAGGCAGTGCCGAGGCCATCATCGCCATTGGCAAAGCCTATATCCGCTTTATGCGCGAACACCGGGCGTTCTATGGCCTGATGTGGGGAGACGCCGGAATACGAGCGCTACAGGAACGGCCCAGTGACGAGCGCAGTGCCGCGGGCTTCTACGTGTTGATGGCGGCCGTGGAAGCCTGGTGCGCACAGAATCCTGTCGATGAACGCGATGTGCTCCAGCTGTCAATCAAACTGTGGTCAATGGCACACGGGCTTGCGGGCATTGCCCTGTATGGCCATGTGGAACGCTTCCTGCCCCAGGCCGATGTTTTCTCACTACTGGAAAGCAGTACCCACACCTTCCTCGAGGGCTTGCGCAAGCGCTGCTGACCGAATGCCCGCGTATTCGGTATAGTGGCAGCGCCTGTATACATCCGCAGAGAGACACCATGACGCGCAACACAGCCTACTCCCCGGACGCACCCGACCGGGCATCGCTGGAGCACAGCGAGGGGGAATTGCTACTTGAATTCGGCACCGACTGGTGTGGCCACTGCCAGGCCGCCCAGGCGGGTATTGCGCAAGCGCTCAGCCAACACCCCACGCTTGCCCACCTCAAGATTGAAGACGGCAAAGGCCGCCCACTGGGTCGCTCCTACGGCGTCAAGCTCTGGCCCACGCTGATCCTGCTGCGGGACGGGCGGGAGGTCGCGCGCTGTGTCCGCCCGGTGGAAGCCGCTGATATAAACCGGCTGCTGCAGGCTTGACGGCACGCCGGGGGTGAGCGGCGCAGTGCCCGAGCATTGGGCGGAGCGATTTCGCGCGCTTGACCAGCTCCTGTATCGCTATCGTCATTTGTGGCAGTTGCGGCCATTCCACCACCGTTCGCTGCCCTGGTGGGAGACCGAAACGACCCTCGCCGAGGCCCTGCAAGCGCTTGATGAAGACCATTTGACGGCGCTGGAAGGCGATCCGGAGCGCCGCCTGCACTGGTTGCGCCCCTGGCTGGGCGAAGCGGCCGATCTGCTGCCACAGCTCATAGCCTTGCCGCGGCTGCCGGGCCGCCCGCTGGATATTCCAGCGCGCCTTGACACGGGAATACCCGGACGCAAGTGGCAGCAGATTACGGCTTTCGCCGCACGCATGGAGTCGCGGCAGGAACAGCCGGTGCTGGAGTGGTGCGCCGGCAAAGGGCACCTCGGCCGCCTGCTCGCCGTAACAGACCGGCGTCAGGTCGTCAGTTTGGAACGAAACCCGACCCTCTGTGCGCAGGGCCAGCGCCTTGCCGCGGGCTGGGCCGTTCCGATACGATTTCATGAGGTCGATGTGCTGAGCGATGCCGCCGCACACTATCTTCCCGCCAACGGCCACGCCGTGGCCCTGCATGCCTGCGGCGATCTTCACACACGGCTCATGGCGCTCTGGCTGCGTAGCCCCTGTGAGCGCCTGACCCTGTCTCCGTGCTGCTACGATGCGATTACCGGTGACAGTTATCGTCCAATGTCCCGCTTGGCAGCGACCAGCCGCCTCCGGGTAGAACGCGCGGACCTGCAATTTACCCAGCAGGAAACTGTCACCGGAGGCCGCGCCACGCGACGCAGGCGCCAACGTGAAGTCCTGTGGCGCCTGGCCTTCGATGAATGGCAGCGCAGCGTCACTGGCATTGACCGCTATCTCCCACTCCCGGCTGTGCCCTACAACCTCGCGGGCGGGAGCTTTGGCGGATTCTTACGCACGGCCGCCGCCCTCAAGGCACTACCACCGGCAGCGGATCTCGATGAACACCACTGGCTGCAACGGGGCATGCAGCGTCGCGACCTGGTACGCCGTATCGAGCTTGTTACCCATGTGTTTCGCCGCCCGCTGGAAGTCTGGTTGGTGCTGGACCGGGCGCTGCTGCTGCAGGAACAGGGCGCCGAAGTACGCCTGGGCACGTTTTGCGACTACGCGCTGACCCCCCGAAACCTGTTACTCGACGCCTGGCAAGCAGCGCATGCCTGATCCTGTACAACAGCGTCGCCTGCAGGCTCAGGCCGTCGGTATGCTTGGCATCACCGCCCTCCTCCTGCTACTGCCGGCCGGAGTGTTAAGCCTGCTGACAGGCTGGTTACCCCTGGTCGATGCACCCGCCCTGCATGCCGGCTCATCGGACAAAGTCGTACACGGGGCGCTGTTCGCACTGTGCGGCTACACAGCGATGCGCGCCTGGGGCCACGGTGCTGAGAGCTGGATCTACGTATTCCTCGCATTGGCCGGCTATGGTGCTGCCACTGAGATACTGCAGCTCGCAGTACCGGGGCGGGCGGCAAGCGCCGGCGACCTGCTTGCAGACGTCCTGGGCGCACTGGCGGGCATTGGCCTCGCACGTCAACGCAACCAGCCCCCGGCAATGCCTCCGTAAGCGGGCCTGTGAAATTCCCGCGGGAGCGCTATACTCGTTGGTTTTGGATGTTCAAGAGGCGGTGCGGCAGGCGCAGCTCATGGTAAAGAAGCTACCCGACAAAGCGGATCTGCGCGCCGACCTTGATCGCGAGACACAGCGCTTCCTACAGGAAGGTGGGGAGGTAAAATCTGTGCCTCCGGGCGTGAGTGGCAAAGACCCCCTCGCCCCGCCGCTCTATCTGACACGGCGCTTGTTTGCGGAACCGCGCACTGAGCGCACATTGGTACCCGAAGTGGTCGCTGCTATCGAGGAGCGCAGGAAAGCGCTGCAAAAGCGGCAGCCGACGAGTAAGGCAAACGCCAGACCCAGGCCGAGGCGCAAAATCCTCTACGACGATTTCGGTGAGCCCCTGCGACAGATCTGGGTTGACGATTAGGGCTGTTCTGCCCCTGCGTTCCCGTCGGTGTCCGGCTCAAGCTCCTCCGCCATGCCCTGCCCCCCTTCGGCGGTGAGGGCGAAGCGGTTTTGCGGTATGTACACCGTGAGTCGCTGACCGGCGATCAACTCACCGGCTCGCAGCGCTTTGCCGTCTATTACAGCGCGCCATTTGGGCCCGACGCGAACCGTGGTTTCGTGCCCCTGGCTGCCGTCTACATGCACAGTTCGCAAGGTCATACGGTTGCCAGTTACACGCACGACGTCAACCTCAGCCTGCGCATACAGAATGCCGTCACGCGCATAGATGCCGCGGCAAATCTGCTCGATATCCGGGTAGCTTGCGTGCACCGCCGGCGACCACTGGAACGTGTCACAGGTCGGCAGCCGGGTTTCAATATCGTACTGGGCCTGCAGCAGGCCACTGGCAAGCGCGCAGCACAGCCCCATAACGCCGGCAACTATTCCCTTCATACACTCCTCCGCTGGCTCCCATGCGAGCACCCGCAACGCCGCAGCACCCCTGCCCCGCAGCCTGGCGTCTATACTTCGAGGAGGCGGGCAATCTGCTGCAGGGGCAACATCGTATACAGACTAACGTTTATCCGGGATTTCTACCATGATTGTGCTGCATGAGAAAATCGATGTGCCCCGCCCAGTGCGCGAGGCGTTCGACTATGTGAAGGACTTTCGCACCACGCAGGAATGGGACGCAACGGCCAGCGCTGCGGAGAAGCTGTCCGCAGGACCTGTCGAGGTCGGCACCCGATTCCGCGTTACCTGCGATATGCCGGTTGGCTCGGTCGACCTGCTTTACACGGTCACCCACCTTGAACAGGACCGATCCATTGAGCTGCATGGCAGCTGCAGGTTGTTCGAGGTGCACGACGTGATCCATTTTTCGTCGTCGTCGATCGGCACACATATCGACTACCGGGCCACCTTCAATTTTCATGTGCCTCTCGGCCCAACGGTGGCTGCACTGCGTAAAGGCATGGAAAAAATGGGCTATGAGTCCGTCCAGGGTTTGAAGACAGCGCTGGAGGACAATTACCCGGCACCGACAGTGTCCGCAAGCAATGCGCGGGCTGACCGGTGGGTATTACCGGGGGTCGCACGCTTCAGTCGACGTGGCTACACGCTGGGCAAGCGTCACTGGAACCCGATCTCGGCCTGGATGGGCGACAAGCACGTGGTCATTACCGGGGCCACCTCAGGGCTGGGGCTGGCGACAGCGCGATCGCTTGCCGAGCGCGGCGCAGCGCTCACGCTGGTGATTCGCAACGAGTCCCGCGCACAGGACCTCGTGAACACCCTGCAGCGTGAGACCGGCAACCCGAATATATCGGTCGAAATTGCCGATCTGAGCCTGATGTCCGAGGTACAGCGTCTGGTCGAGCGCCTGCTGCGCACAGGCCGCCCGATCGATGTCCTGGTGAACAACGCAGGTGCGTTGTTCAACGAGCGCGCGGAAACCGCTGAAGGGCTGGAGCAAAGCTTCGCCTTGTTGTTGCTCTCCCCCTACCGGCTTACGCTTGGGGTCAAGCCACTCCTCCAGGCCGCGCCGGAGGCGCGCGTGATCAACGTGGTCTCGGGTGGCATGTACACGCAACCGCTGAAGGTTCGCTGGCTGCAGGCCCGGGAACAGAACTACTCTGGCAGCGTTGCCTACGCGCGCTGCAAACGCGCGCTGATGGTGCTTTCCGAGCAGTGGGCCGAGGCCTGGAAGGGGGAGAACATCGTCGTCAACGCCATGCATCCCGGCTGGGCGGATACACCGGGTGTGGAATCGGCCCTGCCCGGCTTCCACCGTATCACCCGGCGTATTCTGCGCAGCCCGGAAGAAGGCGCAGACACCATTGTCTGGCTCGCTGCCGCGACAGAGGCTGCCAAAATCAGTGGTGCACTGTTCCTGGACCGCGAGCCACGTAACACGCACTTGCTGAGCAAGACCGAGGACGATGCGCAGGAGCGTGAGGCGCTGCAACCCTACCTCGAGTCCATTCCGGTAACGGCACCGCGTAAAGGCAGACCGCCTGGCAGCACCGGCAATGGCAAGCGCGCGGCGGCGGCTGGTTAAGTCGCTATACCGCGCGGCGGGTTTGTCACCACCGCTGCTTGCATCAACTGGTTCCTATGGCTACGGTAGAACGCTTGATTGAGGGTTCTACCATGTCTGACTCAACCGTTCTGCCGTTCACTGTCGATATCCCTGACGCCGATCTGGATGATTTGCGGCGCCGCCTGAGCACAACCCGCTGGCCTGACCCGGAAACCTGTGACGACTGGAGCCAGGGTATGCCGCTCGCCTACACGCAGGAGCTGGCGAACTACTGGACACACGACTATGACTGGCGGCGCTGCGAGGCGGAACTGAACCGCTGGCCGCAATTCCGTACGCGTCTCGGCGGGATCGATATTCACTTCCTGCACTGCCGTTCACCGCAGCCCGATGCACTGCCGCTGATCATCTCCCACGGCTGGCCCGGCTCCGTACTTGAATTCCGTCATATTATCGATGCACTGGTCGACCCGGTCGCGCACGGCGGCGACCCAGGTGACGCATTCCATGTCGTAATCCCCTCACTGCCGGGCTATGGTTTCTCGGGCAAACCAGCGGCCACAGGGACCTCAGTCGAAGCGATTGGGCGCCTGTGGGGCGAACTCATGGCACGCCTGGGCTACGACCGCTATGTCGCCCAGGGTGGCGATTGGGGCAGTGTGATCACACAGAGTATCGGGCAGACCGAAACCCTCCACTGTGCGGGGATTCACATCACCATGCCCATCGTATCACCCGACCCCGACACGATGAGCAACCTGACGGCGAACGAGCAATCTGCTCTTGAAGGTATGAACCACTACGCACAGTGGGATTCAGGCTACTCGAAGCAACAGTCAACCCGGCCGCAAACGCTGGGCTACGGACTCGCAGACTCACCGGTGGGGCAAATGGCGTGGATCATTGAAAAATTCTGGGCCTGGACAGACTGCGAGCGCAACGGCGTCAAACACCCCGAGAATGTGATCAGTCGCGATGAATTGCTGGACAACGTGATGCTCTACTGGCTGAACAACACCGGAGCGAGCTCCGCACGCCTGTATTGGGAGAGTTTCAACAATCCGTCCATGGACCCGATCACGATGCCCACCGGCTGCTCTATTTTTCCGAAAGAGATTTTTCGCAGCAGCCGACGCTGGGCGGAACAGCGTTTCCACAACCTCATTCACTGGAACGAGCTTGCCAGTGGCGGACACTTCGCCGCCCTGGAACAGCCGGAAGTGCTGGTCAAGGAATTGCGCACCTGCTTTCGCAGCCTGCGCTGAAGCACACGACACAACAGGACCCAATGCATGTTCGACAACCGCGACCGGAGCAAGGCGGTATTCAGCCCCTTTGCTTCCGAAGAAGTGTCACCCCCCTATTCCCCGCACTGGGAGGCCAAACGCAGGGCCGCAGAGGCGCTGCGCGCACTGACTGCAACCCTGGTAACCAGTGACGCGACTACAGACCGCCTGAATGCCCTGGCACAGCGCCTTGAGCAGGAAAACGCTGCGCTGGGGTCCCAACCGCGCCTGTACGGCCTGGAGGCCTTCATAGCCGACGGGAAACACGGTGGCCACGGCGAGATCAACCATGAGCTCAACGCGTTGGGAGGGTGGAGCAACCCACTGTCACCGGCGCTCAACATGTGGCTGAAGGGGAACGAAGCCTTCGGCACGGTTCGCTGCGGCTACGCCTACGAGGGTCCACCGGGTTTCATACACGGAGGCTTTATTGCCGCTATTTTCGACCAGTTTCTTGGCATGGCGCAGCTGGCGGGAGACAACCCGGGCATGACCGGCACACTGACCGTGCGCTACCACCGGCCGACACCGCTGAACACCGACCTGTCGCTGCACGCCACGCTGCAGGGTTCCACCGGGCGCAAGACCGTGGTCACTGGCGAAATGCTGATGGGGGATGAGGTCACGGCAAGCTGTGAGGGCCTGTTTATACGGCCGCGGAGAGCGCTGTTGCATACACCCTAGAGCGGACAGGCCCCTCAGCCGTCGAAACTCTCACTGGTGTTCAGGCTGGCGGAAAACGGCACCGGCGTGAAACGTCGCGGTGTGTCCTGCTCCGGCGACCTGTCGTCCAGCGGCTCGCACCTGCGCCCTGCTGAGGGTACCGCGTAGGCTCGCCGCGGCAGCGGCTCATCGCGACGCGCAACGCTGAATCCCGGGGTATCCAGCGGGTGCGCCAGGGGTTCTGTCTTCTCCGGCTGAGGCGGCACCGCAGCGCCGCCCAGCACCGCAGGTGGCACAGGCCTGCGGCGGCGATCACCTGCGCGGGCCGCACGGCCCTGCGGGCGCGCCACCGACGCACTGCCACTGCCGATGAACTCCAGGCCCTGCAGCGCCGCATCACTGCTTTCTGCCATCAGCGCACGGGGCGCCGCTAGCGCGTCCTCCGGCACCGCCGTCACCTCACCTTGCCTTTCCTGCGCCTGCCAGTGGCTATCGCCCTGCAGGGCCCGCTGGCGCAGCACTGAGTTGGCGCAATCCGTCCAGCGGCCAAAATGGGCGGACAGCGCCGGATCGGGCATGCGGTGCTTGCGAAACTCACGTTGCGCGGCCATGAAGTGCTGTTTTACCGCGCGATAGTGATAGATGTGGTCTTCGGTGTTCAGATGCAGCGCCTGCCCACCCGCACGAAATATGACCATCTTGGGCGGCAGAACCCCCTGCAGGCTGTGCAGAAGGTCTGCAATGAAGCAGAGCCTGAAGGCATCGTGCTGATTGGTTTTACCCTGCGTGTCACAGGGTATATAGAGGTGGTTGCCCAGCTCTGAATACCCGCGTGTGCGCATTAACAGCTGGCTGGAAGCGGCCAATGGCCCCACCGCGAGCTGGCCGTTGACAATAAACTCCGCACCGCTGCGCATGGCAGCGAGGGTGTCACTGCGGCGCAAGGCCTCCGGCGCCTCCCAGTCCACCAATGTGACCTGCCTGCCGTTCCGTGCGAGCACAGCGGCCACGGCGTCCTGGCGACTGGCGCTGTCACCGGGCTGTGCACTCCCCGGGTCCGGGGCGACACCGTGCGCCGGATTCTCGATCGTCAGGCGCTCCATCCAGCTGGCGAAGGGTGACTCCTTGAACAGAACCATATCTTCGGAGGTGAAGGTCAGTGTTCTGTCAACGCTGTAGAGGTACATGGGTGAGGGGCATTCCCTTGTTTGTTGTCACCTGCCGGCGCGAGTAGCGGCACTGCCCCCGCTTTATAGCGAATCGCGGCGCGGGTGTCCACGCCGCTGCCTAACCGCGTTTGTAGACCAGCGCACCGCCCACCCAGGTCGCGTCCACCTTGAGTTCCCGCATAGCCATGGGGTCACGCAGCGGACTACCGTCCAGCAACACCAGATCCGCGAATTTTCCCGGTTCCAGCGAGCCGCGATTATCCTCCTGGAAAATCTGCCAGGCGGCGTCGATGGTCACCGCACGCAGCGCGGTCATCACATCTACGCGCTGTTCCGGGCCCAGCACGTCGCCGGCAAAGGTCTGCCGATGTACCAGGCTCCACGCCGCCTGCAGAGGCCGCATGGGGGTCACGGGAGTATCCATGTGGGAGCTGAAGCGCAGGCCCGCGGCCTGTGCCCAGGCAGCCGGGCTGATCTGGGCCGCACGCTCCGGGCCGATAAAGATGTCGCGGTGGCGGTCACCCCAGAAGAACGTGTGGGCAGCGAAGAAGCTCGGCGTTACCCCAAGCTCGGCCATGCGCTGAATCTGGTCCTCACGGGCCATTTGGGCGTGAATCAGGATCAGCCGCGGATCTGCGGCGGGATGGGCCTCCTGCGCCGCGGCGAAGGCATCCAGGATATCGTCAATAGAAGCATCACCGTTACCGTGCACGGCAATTTGCTGCCCCGCCGCGTGCAGTGCCGCAATCTTCTCAAACAGGCGCTCCCTGGGCACCGCCGCATAGCCTCGATAGTTTTCATCACCGTGGAACGGCGTGTGATAGGGGCGCGTCAGATAGCCGGTAAAACCCTGAATGCTGCCATCTGCGATGATTTTCACCGCGCCCACGTCAATGCGTGGAGCAGCCAGGTCGCCTTCGTCAAACGTGCCTGCGGCGATCGCCTCACCGTAATCATCTTCCATGGGAAAGATCATCAGCCGCAGGGGGATCAGGCCGAGATGACTGGCGAGCTTGAACCCGGTCACCATCTGCGGAGCTGCCCCGCCAGCCTGCGCCGTGGTGACACCGTGCTCGGCATACTCGCGCACTGCGGCGCTCACCATGCGCAGGAAATCAACGGCACCCAGATCAAGCATGCGTGCCGCCACGGGCAGTCTGGCCGTCTCTTCCAGCAGGCCGGTCAACTCGCCGCTGTCGGGGTCACGCGCAATAACACCCCCTTCCGGGTCTGGCGTCTCAGGGCCTATGCCCGCGGCCTCCAACGCAAGACTGTTGGCAACCACCATGTGCCCGGATATGTGCAGAAGGGCGACAGGGTGCCCGGGCGCAACCGCGTCGAGTTCCTTGCGGGTGGGGTGTCGGCGCTCTGCCAACAGGGTATCGTCGTATCCAAACCCCGTGACCCACTCGCCCTCTGGCAATGTGGCAGCACTGGCGCGCAGCGCGGACAACAGCCCCGCCATATCCTCAATCGCACCAATCGGCGGGCTGTTCAGGTCAACTGCAACCGTGTTCATTGCGGAGCCGGGAAAGTGCCCATGCGCATCAATGAAACCCGGCATCAGCGTCCGACCCGCCAGGTCGATCACCTCGGTCCGGTCGTCCACCAACGCCATGATGTCCTCGTTGCTCCCGAGCGCCTCTATACGGTCGCCGCGCACCGAAAGTGCCTGTACGACCCGGTTGCTCGCATCCATCGTGAGGACCTCGCCATTGACGAATACCTGGTGTTCAGGCGGCGCCGGCAGGCGTGTGGCAATCGAAAACAGTGTGAACATCCCCACGGCAAACGTAAGCCCCAGTAGCGCCCAGGTCTTCCAACTCATAGTGTGGTCTCCGTTGCAGGCTGCAGGGGCTTCATGCCGCAGTGCCAATGACTATATCGGCCAGACGGGCGCGGTGCCAGGCACCGTCACCCCACAACACCTGGGAGTGCTTCTGACGTTTGAAATACAGGTGCACGTAGCATTCCCAGGTAAAGCCAATGCCGCCATGACTCTGCACAGAGCGGCTGCTGGCGTACGCAGCCATGTCGCTCGCCGAGGCCTTCGCCATATGCGCGTACTGCGCCGCTTTCCCGGGCTCGCTGTCGCAGGCGCAGGCAGCGTTATAGACCAGTGACTTGGCCTCATCGATCTGTACCATCACCTCCACCAGTGGATGCTTGATGGCCTGGAAGAAGCCCAGCGGCCGGTCAAACTGCTTGCGCGTGGTGACGTACTCCACCGTGGTCTGCAACTGCCACTCGCCGGCGCCCACCATATCGGCAGCCAGCAGCGTCCAGATCGCTGGCATGGCATGGTGCAGGGCTGACAGCGCATTGTTACTGACCTCTACACCCGGTGCGCCATCGAATACGATATGCGCCTGATCCCGGGTGAGGTCCACAATACCGTCGGCCTCGGCGGTGACACCGGTGGCATTGGCGTCGACCCAGAACAGGCCGTAACCCGCATCGGTGCTGGCACACACCAGCAACCGCTCGCACTTGCCCGCATCCTGAACGAACCAGGCCGTGCCGTGGAGCCCGCCATCACGGTATACAACCTCGGTCGCTGCGGGGTCCCAGGAGCCATGCCTGTCAGTCAGGGCCAGGGTCGCAGCTTTGCCGGCAGCAATGTCTGCCAGGCCCAGGGCGCCCGCTTCGCCACAGGCCACCAGCACGTAGGTCGCGTTCAGAGTAGCCAACAGCGGACAGGGAAAGGCCGCGCGACCCACTTCTTCGACCAGCCCGGCGACAGCGGCCACCGGCATACCGACGCCGCCCGCCTCCTCCGGCACGGCGAGCATGGTCCAGCCGAGCTCCACCAACTGCGCCCAGAGCGCCTCATCCCACTGGCACGTCGGCTCCCGGCCGGGGGTGGGGTCTGAGGCCACCAGCGCATGCAGCCTGTCGGTGGGCAAATGCTCACGGAAGAATTTGCGCGCAGATTCCTTGAGCAGCGCAGCCTCCTCACCGAAGCCGTAATTGTTGGGTTGTGTCATCAATGTTCTCCTTGTAACGGCTTCAACTTACTTCGATTTGGGCAGACCGAGCACACGCTCGCCGAGGATATTGCGCTGCACCTCACTGGTGCCTGCCGCAATGGTCATGCCGTAGGAATTCATGTAAGACAGAGGCCATTGACCCCCTGCGGGTGCATTGCTGTCCCCCATGTACAAGGACGATGCCATCCCCTCGACCTCCACCGCCAGGGCAGCGATCGACTGGGCAATCTCGCTGGCAAGGAGCTTGTTCTGCAGCGGCAGGCGCATCGGGTGGTCGAGGAGTGCCTGCACACGCGAGCGACGCTGGTTCTGCCTCAGCCCCTCTTCACGGATGAGCTGACGCATCAGCTTGTCGCGCAGCAGCGGGTCGTCCGCTGCCGTGCCGTCACCCCGGCGTGTCTGCCGCGCGAGGTCGATAACGGCGGATGTCGTGATGTTGTGACTGGAGCGGTTTTTCATGCCACCGGAACGCGGTGTCTGCAGTTCGCCGGCACCACGCTCGTGCAGCAGGGTGGTCATGGCCACCTGCCACCCCTTGCCCAGTTCATCCAGGCGATAGCGGTCGTCAACCTCGAGGTTGTCGAAAATCACTTCATTGAAGCCGGTCTCGCCGGTAATCTTGATCAGCGGCCGCACGGTCACGCCCTTGCCCAGCGCTGCACGGATGGGTACGACGAAGTAAGAAAGCCCGTCATACTTGTGTGACTTGTCGGTGCGCAGAAGGATAATCATCCACTCGGCAAAGTGCGCAAGGGAAGTCCATACCTTGTGACCATTGATCACCCACTTGTCGTCGCGCTTCTCTGCAAAGGTCTGCACACTGGCCAGGTCGGACCCCGCGCCGGGCTCACTGAATCCCTGGCACCAGATGTCCTCACCCGAGAAAAGCCGTGGCAGAAGCTCTGCCTTGACCTCTTCCCGGGCATGATAGAAGACCGTCGGCGCGGCCATGCCGAGACCAATCACGTTGGGAAAGAACGGCGTGCGGGCGGCCAGCATTTCCTCATTGGCCACGCGCTGGCAGTCCTTGCGCCCACCGCCCCCGACCGCTTCCGGGTAGTCGCAGCCGACCAGGCCAGCCTCGTAGGCGGCTTTCTGCCAGGCCTGCAGATAACCCAGCTGCTCTGTCGTCATGATCTCGAGCGGGGTCTGCGGCAAGCGCACCGGCGGCTCGCCGGGCTTGTTGGCAGCCAGCCAGTCGCGGCAGTAGGCGCGGAACTCGGCCTGGGCAGGGGTATCTTTACGGGCAGAGGCTTCGGACATGCTCATTTCCTGTCAGTTTGATACGTATGTAAAAAGCGCCAAAGTGTGGGCGATTTGCCCACGGGAGGCAAGTTGCACAGGGCGCTGGCCGAACGGCTCCCGGCGCGCCGCGCGCCCGCGCTCAGTAGTGAGGCGGTGCCTCGCGCCCTTCAGGCCGCGCGTCGCCCAGGGCGGCAGCCTGCTCATCCTGCCGCTCTTTGAGCAGCTGCAGTTGACGACGAAACACCAGCAGGTCCTGTTGCTGACTGGTCAGTGCGGCCTGCAGCGCTTGCAGCGCATCTTCCTGAAAGGCGACCTGGCTCTGCAGCTCCTCAAGCATCTGCAGCAATTCCTTTTTCTTCACGGTGTGCCTCCTCGCGGCGCCATTCATTTGCAGCGCCGAGGCTAATATACTGCTGCGGACCGCTCAACAAGGAAATCCCCGTGTCTCGACGCGACGCCCAGAACTCCCGCCTTGTCTATTCCACTGACGGGGGCCGGCTGTGCCCCCAGTGCCAGCGCCCGGAAGCGAGCTGTGTGTGCGGCAAGGCCCGTCCCGCTGCGGTGGGTGACGGCATCGTGCGCCTGCACCGGGAGACGAAGGGTCGCGGGGGCAAAGCCGTCACGCTGATTCGCGGGCTGCCGGTCACCGGCGATGCGTTGAAGTCCCTTGCCAAGGCCCTGAAGCAGAAGTGCGGGGTGGGTGGATCGATCAAGGACGACACCGTGGAAATACAGGGTGACCAACGTCAACTGCTGAAAGCCGAATTGGAGCGGCGCGGCTTTACGGTAAAAATCGCAGGCGGCTAATTCGTTACTTTTATCGTCTTTAGGCTATTTTTTGCCGCATTTAAGAGATTTTTAAAGACGATATCCACCAAAGCTCAGGCTCATAAAAGGCCAGTTACACAGCCTTCCGCATCCATTTAGTAAATAATTACACGCAAGCCGTTATTTTTGTTGGATTTATTCAAATCCTGTGCTAAAAAAGACCTGAGGCGCTCGGGGGTGTTCGGGCCGCACAACCGAATACCGCACCCACAATAAAAGCGTCGACATAGGATTGACACACGATACGGCGGTAGAGAATTCAATCGGCTTCCCGAGAGGATACGGCCCATGTACGTAACGGCAGAACACCTGAGAGACCAGGTCATCCGCCCCACGCTGAAATACCTCGGCGTGTGGACCCCGGCCTGTGAAGACTTCCTGCTTCAAGCCGCCATAGCGGCACCGGAACTGGGCCTGTTTTCCCCGCGCAGCAACGGTCTCGGCCTCTACCACATCACCGCAGCGCAGCACCGCGATATCTGGGATCGCTACCTGGCCTATCGCCCGGAAATGGCGAGTCGCATCAGGGGGCTTGCCAGCCAGCGCGCCTTTCTGAGCGATCCGGACGGCGAATTACAGACCAACCTCGGCTATTGCACCGCCATAGCCTGGCTGCTGTACCAGCGCTCCCGGGCTAGCGCCGAGGAACCACAGCGCAGCGCGGCAGCCGCTAGCGCCTGACCACCGGCCCGGCGACGGCCTGCAGCCCTCGCCATACCGGCAAATCCTCCGGGCGGTCTATATCCTGCAGGGGTGTGAGCAGCCGCGTGCTGTAGCCCGCCGCCTGTGCGCCCTCAAGCGTCTCCTCCAACACGGTTTCAGAGCCCCACCGCACTCCCGCAAACACCCTGTCAGATACCGGGCGGCGCACCGCGATCAGCACAAAACCCCCGTCCAGTGCCGGGCCGAGCACAAGGTCGGTGCGCTGCAGTGCTCGAATCGCGCCGCGCAGGTAGGCCGCATCGATCCCCGGGCAATCGCTGCCCACCAGCAACACCCCAGCCGCCCGTCGCAGCCCACTCGCGAGCGCGTGCTGCATGCGCTGGCCCAGGTCCTCACCCCGCTGCAGGCAGACCTGGCTCACCCCCTCGCTCAGGCAACGCTGGAATAACGGATGCTCGACGCCATCTGCCGCCCACAGCTCTACCCTCCCGAGCTCCGCCTGCAACAGCGTGCGACTGGTCCACAGAACAAGGGCCTCATGCAGCGCGCAAGCCTGTTCAGCACTCAGCGCCGGCTGCATACGGGTTTTCACCCTGCCGGCGACCGGGACACGGGCGAACTGCTGCAGCAACACACTCACCGCGGCACCCTGTAGTACTGCCGCCACAACCGCTCGGGACTCGCCCCCAGCGCAAACGCGAGGCGCAGCCGCCACATCTGCACTACCGTGCGGGCCACGCCGTGCTGCTCCCAGCGCCGACTCGCCGTTTGCACCCGCAGACCGCGAGGCACCAGGGGCCAGTGCTGCCGGCGCAAACGCGTGCTCAGCTCAACGTCTTCCATCAGCGGTATCGCAGCGTAGCCGCCCGCCGCTTCGAACATGTCGCGCCGCACGAACAGCAACTGGTCACCGGTGCCAATGCCGGTTGCCCGGGAGCGCCAGCTAATCCCCCGTTCGATGACCCTGAACACGGCGCGCCGGCCGTCCAGGCACACGGCAAAAAAGCCCCAGGCCGGGCGCGCAGAGAGCGCCGTCGCCAGCGCATCACCCGAAAACAGGGGCAGCGTGTCGGCGTGCAGGAATAGCAGATACTCTCCCCGTGCGGTCTGGGCCCCCAGGTTCATCTGTGCTGCCCTGCCGGCTGCGGTCATCAGCAACGCGGTTGCACCGGGCAGCGCCTGGGCCACACTGTCATCGACACTGCCGCCGTCGACCACAATGCGCTCGGCCTGGGGAAAGCCGGCGCGCAATCTATCCAGCAGGCCTTTAATGCGCCGTCCCTCGTTCAACACCGGGATCACGAAACTGAGTTGTGGATCATCCGTCACCGCATGTGCTCAGTACGCCCTCTGACGTTCACGTTCGGTCAGCAGACTGCCAGCCGCGCCCAGCTGGTACTGGAATACCACGTTGTAAGCGAGCACCGCCTGCACGTAGTTGCGGGTTTCCCGGAACGGGATGGTTTCTATCCAGATATCTACCGGCACTGTTTCATCCTGCGGATTCAGCCACCGCGTCACCCGGTGTGGGCCGGCGTTGTAGGCCGCCAGCGCCAGCACCCGATTGCCGTCGTAACGGTCCAGCAACTGCCGATAGTAGGCGCTGCCAAGCAACAGGTTGTGTTCGACATCGAACAGCGCACTGTCGGTATGCGGCGTACCGAGGCTGGCAGCGACCTCCCGGCCTGTCGCAGGCATGACCTGCATCAGGCCACGAGCACCCACCGGCGACCGCGCACCGGCGTAAAACGCACTTTCCCGCCGGGCAATGGCCATGAGCTCGGTCGTTTCGACGCCCCGCTGTAGCGCCATGCGGGCAAAGGTGTCGCGGTAAGGCAGCGGAAAGCGCAGATCCAGGGCATCCCAGGCCTGGGCGCGGTTTGCCGCATCGATTGCCATACGGTGCCAACCGAGATCAGCGGCCAATGCCGCCAGCTCCACCTGCTCCTCCGCGGTGGTCATCTGCAGCACCTGGAACCACTCGGAGTGCGCGAGGTTTTCCTTGTCGTGATGGTAGAGCTCTTCGATGCGGCGCACCACAGGCAGCTCGCGCAGCGGTGCCATACGCTCCGGAGGGAGAGTCACAACCCGGGGGTTGAACTGATACGGCAGGGCAAGACGGTCGGCCGCCAGAAACCCATAGTAGTCACGCTCTGCAGCCAGGTCCCTGAACAGCGCCTCAGCCAGCGCCCTGTCGCCATTGCGCTCAAAGAGCACCGCTCGCCAGTAGCGCCAGGCAGGTTGCGCCTTGCCTTCGCTGGAGAGTTTCTGCAAGTTTGCCTCCAGCGCCTGCCAGTCCTGTTCTTCCAGGGCCCAGCGCATGCGGACCTCAACCAGCAGATCGTCGTTCAGCCTGGCGAGCGCCGACTCCACCCAATCCAGATTGGCCGCAGAGCGCGCGAACAGGCTGCGCAGCGCCAGCTCCCGCTCCGCAAGAGCCTGCTGCTCTGCTGAAAATGCCATGCGTGCCTGAAAATACTGCCACTGCGCCAGCGCCGCCTCTGGCCTGTAACGTGCAAAATAGGCGGTGCCGTGTGCAACGATGTCCGCAGCTTTCGGGTTCCCACTCGGGGTGAGCCGGGACTTCATCTGGTCGGGCTTTACATAGGCCTGCAGCAGCTGCTCGGACCAGGGCTGAAGGTCATCACTGCCCTTGCGCGCCACGTACGTCATGAGGCTGCGCTGTCTCGCATCGAAGGCTTTCAGCAACCGCGCCCAGACCACCTCGTCCTCCAGCTGGCCCGCTTTCTGCCAGGCAGCGAACAGCGGATCACAGGCCTTCGGACGCGACTCGCCATGGACCCAGAGCCGCTCGGCGCCCTCCCAGGCCGCCAGCGGGTCTCCGGCTGCAAGCTTCGCCCGGAAAAAGTAGCACTTGAGCTCGATACTGTTCGGCTCAGTGGGCATGACAGCGAGGAAATCATCCCAGCGCTGTTCCTGACCGGCCCGTAGCAGGTAGATCGCCAGAAACCGGTTCGGGAGGGGCGTACCGGCACTGCGCTGCAAAAACAGCCGGGCATCACCGGGGCGCACAGCGCTGGGCTTGCGACTGAGCTCGAAATAGTCGAGGTACATGGCCAAGGGATAGGTGTCGAGCGCCGGGCGCAGCTCCCGATACTCGGTCCACTGTCCGCGATCTATGGCCACTACGGCATCGCTGTAGCGCTCACGATCCGCGGGAAGATTGGACGCCTGTAAACCCGCGCTTGTTACCAGATACTGGAGTGCCAGAACACTCGCGATACACCGCCACCGCAATCGGGCATCCCTCTAAAAAAACCACCGCGCTGCACGGCCGTGCAGCGGCATTCCACGGTGCAGAGAGTGATACGGTGACAGGGGATTTGCAAGGGGTATGCGGGTATTGGTGCCCCCGCCAGCGCCCATTGGGCAGTAGCATTCCGTGACATTGAATCGCATTCAACCCTATTTTTATAGACCTTTTTCTTCTTTTCTTGTGCCAACCCGGTGTACGCTGTAGCATCAGATCACATGCTTAATGTAGGTATAGACGTAGGTATGCCAAAACGGGTCCCGGAACTGTCACCCCTGCAGCTGAAGCGAAAGGCACTGACGCCAGGCTTTCACGCCGTCGGCGGCGTGGCCGGGCTGCACTTGAGTGTGTCTCCTACCCTGGCCGCCTCATGGATTCTCAAGAAGACGGTGGGCAGTCGCCGCCAGGAGATGGGGTTGGGTGGCTACCCAGACGTGACTCTGGCAATGGCTCGGGACAAGGCCCGTGCCTACGCGGAACTGATCAGCCAGGGCATTGACCCACTGGCCGAAAAACGTGCTACCAGATCAGCGCTGATACTCGCTCAGGCAAAGGATTTGACCTTCAAGCAAGTCGCGACCCGATATATCGCCAAGAAGAGCAGGGAGTTCAAAACCGCCAAGCAAACCCAAAAGCTGACCAATCAGCTTGCGAGCTATGCCTACCCCTTTATTGGCCACATGATAGTGAGCGAGATTCAGCGCGCAAACATAGTACGCATGCTGGAGCCGATCTGGCAGGAAAAGACCGAGACGGCGACCAGACTGAGGGCCAGCGTGGAGCGAATCCTTGATCTGGCTGCCGCCGAGGGCCTGCGAACCGGCGACAATCCAGCCCGGTGGGCGGGCAATCTCTCACTATCGCTGCCCAATCCTGGCAAGGTATCGACCGTGAGGCATTACAAGGCACTGTCGCTGGCGGATATGCCCGCATTTATGCAACGACTCACCGAACAAAAGTACATGAGTGCGAAGGCGCTACAGTTCTGTATTCTGACTGCCGCCCGATCCGGGGAAGTGCGCGGTGCGACTTGGAACGAGGTGGATCTTCACGCAAAGGTTTGGACTATCCCGGCAGAGCGCATGAAGGGCGGCAGGGCTCACAAGGTGCCGTTATGCACCAGCGCAGTGTCTCTGCTGGAATCCTTGTCCAGGGACAGCGAATATCTATTTCACAATACAAAAGGCGGCCCGCTGTCAGATGTGAGCGTCAGCAAGGTACCCAAGCAGCTTGGGCATGACGTAACTGTCCACGGTTTCCGCGCCACCTTCCGCACCTGGGCGCAGGAGCATACAAACTACCGCGACGAAGTCTGCGAACTGGCCCTGGCCCACGTGAACAGCGACAGCACCCGAGCCGCGTACGCGCGTTCGGAGTTACTTGATAAGCGCCGCCTGCTGATGCAGGACTGGGAGCGGTTTTGCCGGGAGGGGCTGCCGGCGCGGGGTAAGGTGATCAGAATCGGGAACGCAGAGTGATGAACGTCGATCCATAGCGTCCGCAGCGGGTGCAGCTCCACAAGGCTGCTCCATCAGAGAAGCCTGCAAGAAACCACGGGCGGTACCGGTGCTACAGTTTTGGCATGTCCGGAGCCCAGGAATTCCGCTTGCGCTAGCGTATCCCAACGGATACGATTGCCCCATGTATTTCATTCAACGGACAGAAGAATTCGATGACTGGCTTGCCAAGCTCAAGGATCTGAGGGCCAAGGCAAAGATTATTGCCCGGATCCGATCCGCAGAGTTTGGAAACCTTGGAGATGTAGAGCCTATCGGGGAGAGACTGAGCGAGTTTCGAATTCACTACGGTCCCGGGTACAGAATTTACTTCAAACAAAAGGGAAAGGTCCTGCTGTTGGTCCTATGCGGTGGCACAAAGAACTCCCAGAAGAAGGACATTGAGCGGGCAAAGTCACTGGCCAGGAAGTACGAGGATATCTTAGATGAGTGGTCTTAAACGATTTGACGCTGCAGACTATCTGGGTAGCGAAGAAATGATTGCAGAGTATCTTTCCGCTGCCATGGAAGACGAAAATCCAGACGTATTTCTTGCGGCTGTTTCCGACGTCGCAAAAGCTCGTGGCATGACCGCGATTGCCAACAGCACTGGTCTGGGCCGCGAGAGTTTATACAAGGCTTTGACCCCGGGCGCCAAGCCTCGCTACGAGACGATTGTAAAAGTCCTGCATGGTTTAGGAGTAAAACTAACGGTTCAGCCGTGATCGTCAACGAGGAGCCGAGCATCTCTTCACCAACTCATGAAAGAGTATCCTTGCCGCGACTACCCCGTTGTTCATCCTCGTGCAATGGCGGGCGCCAACAGCCGCGACTGGGCAAGGGCAAGGCCACTACGGTGCTGTAGGGAAGCGCTTCCCACTCAACAAACTTCTTTGGAAACCGGAAATCTCGGGCGGCCTGCAGCAGTGCGTTCAGGGCTTCGTGGGCTGGTGCCGAACCTCGTGTCTGCACGGATAACACCCGCCCATCCCGGTCCACATCGAACTCCAGCAGTACCTGCTGGGGCGCCAGGTCAATGAGGCATCCACCATTGAATGCCAGGTCATAGGGCAAGCGAAACGTCATCGAACCTGGCTGTAGGTACCGTGGTGGGAGGCCGATACCTGGCCCGGAACTGGCATAAATAAGCAGCGGCTCGAGCAGCAGGAAAATACCCAGCAAGACAGCACTGGTCTTCAAGGTGCCCCCCTCCCTTTCAACACTCCGACGTTGGCCGGCAATCGACGCTGCTCTGCGATCATCCGTGCGGTATTGCCATCTTCATCACGTAAGCCCGGGTCAGCGCCCGCTGCCAGCAGCAGGCTCACACTGTTCTCCCCCAGCCAGACCGCCGCGGCGCGATGCAGTGGTGTCGCACCCCGCTCATCCCGCACATTCGGTTCAGCACCGGCTTCCAGTAGCAGGGCCACGATCTCCGGCGAATGCACCGCAAGATGCAGGGCAGTTTCGCCATCGATGTTGCGCGCATTGATGTCCTCTTGCGCCTGCACCAGGGGCGCCAGCGATGGCGCGGGGAATCCCGGTGCAAACACCGCCCGGTGCAGCGGTGTTGCGTCGTCATACGCACTCGCGTTGGCCAGCCTTGCATCCGCGGATAATCGCGCCAGCGCAGTTCTCGCTCCCTGCCGCGCGGCGGAGTGCAGGGCGGTGTTGCCACGGTTGTCGCGAATAAGGAGGTCAGCGCCGGCATCAATCAGGATCTGCAGCCCGGCGGGACTGACCAGGGCGGCGAGGTGCAGAATTGGGCGGCCAGTGTAGTCGGCACTCGATCGGGGGTTGGCCCCCTCCGACAGTGCCTGCCGGATCCGATCGGGATCGTCGCAGTACAGCGCCGCGCTCAGGCGCTCGTCGGGGCTGTCTTCTCGACTGTGCTCCTGCCCGCAAGCCGCTGAATCCCCTGCCCAATATTTCTGATACTGCGTCCAGATCAGGCTTTTCAGCTCCTCGACGCCGGATTCTGCAAGCGCCATGGGAGCATCACCACGCGGGCCCCGGTAGCTCAGCGGGACAAGTTCGTGATCATTCAGCAGCAACACTGGCGGGATCGATTCTTCAAACCCACCAAACCCGCCAAAATCAGGAAAGTCGGAATACGGAACAGTGCGCGCCATGTCCACTACCCGCTTCATGTTCGCAGCAATGCTGTCCAGATCCGGAAACCCATTGTCCACAGGATATGATGGCTTCAACGCGGCCCCGGTATGTACCCGAAAATCATCCTGCAATCGCGCGATGACCCGGGCGTGGGGCTCCAGCGTGTCCTGCAGGTAGCCTCCCAGCCGGGCAGCGTCGCTGAAGTGCGCGCGCAGCTGATAGCCGCCCGCCTCACCGGAGCTGCCCCCGTAGCCGCCCAGGAATCGCAGGCCAGACTGTCCCGACTCCACCGTAAGGTGGACGAAGAAACCCGGCGCCCGATAGCCCCGCCGGGTCAGGTCATCATGCAGGTCCTGCATGAAGTCCCGGTACTTCACCCGGTCGACGTCAATACAGTCCGGGTCGGGGAGATAATCCATCAGCTTGGGGGCAGGATGCAGGTGGAAGTCGCGCCACAAGGCCAGCTCGAGGTTGCGCAGCGTATCGTACGTTACAACAGGGCAATTCGCAGGGCGTGCCGGTGTTCCCATGGTAGCCATGTCGAGTTGCAGGATAGCTCTGCGATCCGGAGTCTGCGATGAGCTGCGCTGGTACTCCAGGTTCACCAGCAACGCCAGCTTGCCATTGCCTGCGACTGCAGCGTGGGTGATGCGCTGTGATCGCACGCCGAAACCGAAGTGGCGGCGCCAGGGGACATCCGCACCGGCTTCAGCCAGCAGTGCCCAGCCACCTTCACCACCGAAATGGAGGAACCTCCCATCAGGCAGCCATTCTGGAGGCCGATGCTCTGGCAGCAAGTGCCGCCGCAGCAAGCCTCCGTCCGCGGTGGCGAAAACAAGCAGCTCATTGATACCCCGGCGATCATCCCCCTCTGAATGCGCAAACAGCAATACACGATCTTCTCCCACACCAAGCAGGCTGGCATCGAACCGATCCGCTGACGCTGAAGCTGACGCAATATCGACCCGGTGCAGCAGCTGGCCGTCGCGATCGAGACGACGCACCTCGTAACGCCTGGGGTCGTCCCCGTCGGGCCGGGACAGCACCGCCAAGCCGCCCCCATTGACCAGTGACAGACCACTGTCCGCGACGGCCCCCGGCAAATCTGCCCGCCACAGGATTTCACCGTCCCGGTTCCGGGACCATATCTGCCACTGCCCATCGGCCTCGTGCACCGTATAGAGTCGCTGACCCGTCTCGTCCGGCAGGATTCCACGGAAGGCGGTCACCTCGAACCCCCGTTCGGGCTCAAGGGGTTCCCCGTCACGCAGAGACAGTTTGTGCGACACCGCGCGGCCGCTTCCCTCCGGGTCACGCACCTGTTGCCACAGGAGGAGGAAATCGTCGTCGGCAACGATGTCAGTCACCGCGTCGGGATAGGCAAGCTGGCGCTGCCAGCGCAGCCCTCCCTCACTGTCAAAGGCAAGCAGATAATGCTTTACCTCAAACATCGGTTCACCGTGATCCGTCCAGGAACGCCGGACAGTGCCGGACAACAGAAAGCCTCCACTGGAATCCAACGCGAACACACCGTCCTCGAAGTACGGCGGCAAGTCATGCAGCTGTATGACACTCTCGCCCTCGGCTATACCGTGGTACGGACGCTCCGGCCAACTGTAGTCATCACAGCCGTACTGCGCCTCCAGTGTGCGGGCATTGACCGCGGTCTCACCGCAACCGGCATGCCTGGCAATCAGGGTCGGGATTGACCCCCGGTAGACTCGCTCGATGGATTCAACCTTCTGGCCGGGACCGGGCAGGTTGCGTAAGTCCGCAAGGTAGGCAGCTTCAGCGACGCGAATCACATCCGCCTCGTCGGGCCAATCTGCCGCAGGCAGGGCGACATCCTTCGCGGCCAGCAGTTGGCAATAGATGCCCACCAGCTCGCCTTCCCGGTCGAAGTGGAAGTTGCAGCTCTTGTTAGACGCTCGCACGCCGTCGATGAACTGGCCCGCTGCCAAGGTCAGCCAGGCGGCGCCGCTACCCCCGAGATTGGACTGCAGAAATGTATACCAGTCCAGGGTGTAGCGCTCAGGCGGGGGACGACACAGATGCCGCTCCAGCGTTTCCATCAGCCGCGTTCCGGCAGCGCCCGGGTCAGCGGCGAGACGATCCAGATCCTCCCTCGGGAGCAGCCCCGAAGGGGCTGCCGACACCTCACCTTCTGGCGCCGGGTAAACCAATAACCACTGATTCGACTCCCATCTCTCACGGAAGTAAGCCGAGTCGTAGTGGACCGCACCTGGGACTTCGCTACGTTCGCAGCCCTGCAGCGACCCGGTAGCATATGTCGCCGGACTCTGCAGCGACCAGCAAACAAGGACAGCCCCTGGAAGGTGACGGAGTCTGCGAATGTGTTTGAAGATGTCTTTATTAATCTTTGCGCGCTCTGGATCAGACGTCTGAGATTCTGTGATACCACAGCGGCTCACCACAAACAAACATCGGGTGTGTGGACGCGCTTCTGACCACCGCACCTGCGCTTAACCCTCGATGGCGCGAGGGCAGAGCTGTTTGAGTTGGTAG
>DIAF01000045.1:209868-270819 GCA_002414665.1 Halieaceae bacterium UBA5085 | reverse complement strand
GATCAGGCGGGGGGACTAACCCAACGCATCCGGAAACCGGCAAGGATCACGGGACACCACTCCCTTACGACCTGAAAGCACCTGTAAACAGGCTACACAACTGATCTCCTGGGGGAGATTCCTGTTGTGTATACACGCGTGGCCCCAGGGGGCCGAGTGACAATGGTAGTGGTATAAGCACCTCCTTTGAGTTGAGCGACGACGGTCGCGATGTAGAGAATGGACTGCCGACCCTGAGGTCGGTGCGCCGTAAGCAGTCCTGGACGCACGGGCCCGTTGTGACCGGATGGTCGAGGGCGGGCCCCCTCTGTGCCACTGAGCCGCAGTGGCCACGGGTAATTCGGTCTACGGTAGGCAGTCTACGAACACGTCACGTGCGCGTCCTGCCGAAAATCGGCCTGGCGACGGCGTACTTTCTGGGCTCGGGGCCATCGTCACTACCCCGCTACGCTCGCTAGTGACGATGGCGGGCCTGGTACTCGGGTGATCTCTGGGTCAATAATGCATGGGGTTGCGGCCGATGCAAGGGGAAACCCCGTCACCGCCGGTCGGGGTTTGTGGTTACACTGTAACCAGTCTACTGCGGTTAAGTTATCGCCATTCGAGAGGGATTTAGCGCCGTGGACCCAGACCCAGGGTCTGCTGGATCAAGGCACCCTGGGACTCGATTATTGACTGGTGCGGAGTTCAGGCAAGCGAATTTCTATGTAGGCATTTATGTAGGTATAAAAATTAAAACTCTTTAACCCATTGATTTATATGGCTATTTGGTGCCCCCGCCAGGACTCAAACCTGGGACCTACCCCTTAGGAGGGGGAAATTACCCCCTTTAGTATCAACACCTTAGAACATAATGTTATTGATAAATAAGGGTTTTTTGTTCTTGCTTGTTCGTCTTTGTTCCCGTTTATTTGCTATGATTGGTTACAAATTGGTTACAACTTTTCCAGATCGAGCAACCAGGATTCCCCGCCATGGCCAAGCAAGCGAAGATCACCAGCATCACCGAGGCCGCTGCCGACAAGTTCGCCAAGTCTGCCGAAATTGCCGAAACACTCACCTGTGAGCTAATCCCCGGCTTCCTGCTGCGGAAGGTCTCCAAGTCTTGCGCATGGCGGTACCGGTACACGGACCTTACCGGGAAAAGGCGCGTCTACACATTCGCAAAGTTCCCCAGCACTAAGCCCCATGAGGCAGCGGCGACTGCACTCGACTGGCACCAACGCAATGCAGACCCCTTCTATGAGGCGCAGGAAGCCAAGGTGGCGAAGCGCAAGGCACGGGACGACTCTACGGCCCGCACCCTGAGGAAGTACCTCCAGGGCGATTACAGGCGTCACATGGAGGCTTGGAAGCCGAAAAATGCCAAGGCCAATGAGGGCCGCTTCGAGAAGCAGTTCGCGCAATTCATGGACCGGGATATGGCCACCCTCACAAAGCAGGACATGAAGCGCTGGCAGACCGCGATGCAGGACCGCGGACTGGCACACTCAACGATCC
This sequence comes from Halieaceae bacterium UBA5085, assembly GCA_002414665.1. Classification (GTDB taxonomy): domain Bacteria; phylum Pseudomonadota; class Gammaproteobacteria; order Pseudomonadales; family Halieaceae; genus Haliea. The sequence continues at coordinate 269,319 of DIAF01000045.1, read as the reverse complement.
GGCGAGAGTTTGCCGCCCTCCGCGCATTGCTCAATCAAGCGGTCGCTGATGAGGTCTTGGAAGTAAACCCGATACAGGGACACCGCCTATCTGCACCAGTCCACAGTGAGCAGCAACGCGCTTTAGATGACCCCGAAAAGGCAAAGCGCCGCCTGCTCACTCCCGTTGAGGTTCGCGGCATCCTGACCGGGCTGGATAAATTCGCGGAAGAAATCAGGAAGCAGCGCCGCAGCAGCAGGAAGAACGGCAAACCCCACCTGCCCGACCTCGATCTGGTGGAATACCCGCACTGGTTCATCCCTTTCTGCAGCCTGGCCATGGCTACCGGCTGGAGGCCTGGCGACCTGTATACACTGCGCTGGGAGGAAGTCGACCTGAGGTTTACCGGCACTCTGCGGAAGTACTCGGAGAAGTCAAAGGACGTTGCTTTGCGCCGGGACAAAGAGCCGACCTTGTTGGAGACCCCCCTGCCCGCTTCGGCAAAATCCATGTTGGCATCGTGGCACAAACAAAACAGTAGTCCGGATACCGGGCTGGTCTTTCCCTCCCCTCGCGGCGGTCGCCAAATGGTCAATACCGCACACCTGAAACCGTGGAAGCGTGTAAAGGCATTAGGCCAGGTAAACAGCAACCTTGAGTTCTACGCCCTACGGCATCATGCGATCAGCGCAATGGTGGCCGGTGGAATCCCCCTGCTCACCGTGGCCAAGCTGGTCGGCCACAAGGATGCAGGCATGATTCAGCGCCACTATGCGCACCTATGCCCCACCAGTGCAGCCGATGCGATGGATGTTGTTGCCGCGACGATCAAGAAGGCAAGATCGAAAAAGAGGGCCACCGTGTGAGAATCAATCAGCCGATTACTGACGAACAGCACGCCCAGGCCGACAGGGATTATGAAGCGCTGGCATTGCGCCAGAAGGCGTATTTCACTGAGCTGGCGAACCGCCTTGAGGCTGGGGAATCGCTTAGTGCGATGGACCGCAAGCTTGCCGCGTCATTGATGCGCCGCGCCAGCGATGCAATTTCAACGAAGCGTAAGCGCCCAAGGGGGCAACCCGTTCAAGTCCCCGACATAGCAAGGTGGGAATACGCTAGGTTGATTGTTCACAGGGGGCTGTCATCCAATGAAGCGATTGAAGAACTTAGTGAGCGCTACAGCAGTTCCATTGAGTCGATCAAAGCAAAGCTGGGCATGGTTAGGGCAAAGCCTGGCTGGGAAGTTGCCAAGGCTGAAACCAAGATGTTTCTCCAATGGGAGCAAGGGGGCGACGGAACACAGGAGAATAAAACTTAAAACGTCCGATTAGGTTACTAAACCAGCCAATCTAAGCGGGCTGTAATGGCGTCTCACGAACAACGAGTGAGACCGTCATGCAAAAACAAGTCAACCAAACCGCCCCCGCTATTATGCGGCCAAAAGATGCCTGCGCGTATCTCGGTTTTGGCCGTACAAAACTGCACGAGCTGCACGAAACCGACCGCACGTTTCCCCGCAAGATACGCTTCTCCAGTCGCGTAGTCGGCTGGCGAAAAGCTGACCTTGATGCCTGGCTGGAGCTAAAGGCCCGCCAAGCAAAGGGGGCAGCAGCATGACCACCAGCGACCGGCTAGAAGCCGCCCCCAGCGCGCCAGATTCAACGATCAGCACCCGACCCGAGTACAACCCCGTAGTGCGGAACATTGGCAATTCTAGGTCGCTGCGAGCGGCTTTAGACGCTATGTGCGCGCATTGCATGGGCTGCTCGGAGGATCACTTAGAACCGGGATTCCGAGAGTCTATCCGCGAGTGCACCGCGTCATCGTGCCCGCTGTGGAATTTCCGACCTTATCAGCGGAGCGCATGACCATGACCGCGCATACGACCCTACTCCCCAGCATTGCACCAGGCATAACTCGCAGCGTGACCGTTGAGCGTGGGCAGTACACCTGCCGCGTGCTGGTTGATGACGTTGAGGTGTTGAGCCGCATTAAGGGCAGGCCCTGGACTATCGCGCTCGAAGTCGATGACCTGGCGATGATTGCCGATGCCTGTCGGGGCGCGCTGCGGATCACAAAAGGCGAGGCATAAAAAAACGCCAGTTTGCGGCTGGCGTCGGAATGATTGTCCTGTCGGAGGGACGGAAAGAATGGTAGCACGAACAAGCCAAAACAGCCCGCAGCGGCCAATCCCTTTGCGCGTAATGTTCGAGAATATCCCCGAACAACTGCAGGCGCTGCCTCAGTGGGTCATGTGGCGCTATGAGCTGAAAAAGAACAAATGGACAAAAGTCCCTTATTCCCCCAACGGGTCCAAAGCAAGCAGCACAAACGCCCGCACCTGGTCACAGTATCGTGATGTAGTTTCCGCGTATCTGGACGGCAACTGGGACGGCATCGGCATCACGCTGCCAAAGGGTGGCGAGCTATTCGGCATTGACCTGGACAAGTGCAGCATCGATGCCGCCGCGCCGTTTCTTGTGGACACTTACACGGAGCAGTCACCGTCCGGTACGGGCTTCCGGCAAATAGGCATCGGCAGGAAAACGAACGGCGCCGGCTGCAAGGTCAACCGGCCCTGCCCTGGCGTTGAAGCAGTCGAGATTTACGACAGCGGCCGCTATCTGACCATCACCGGCAACCGGCTGGAAGATCGCCCCTATGATGTGAAGCCATGCCAGAGCGCACTGGACGCCGTTTGCGCGAAGTTGTGGCCGCAAGAGGGTGGATCTGATGGGGCGCTAGTGGACGCCATCCGTCGTGGCCGCCAAGGTCCGAAATTTACAGCCCTGTATGACCACGGCGACCTGTCGCACCACAACGGCGACGCTTCAGCGGCTGACCTGGCCCTGGTCGGCATTCTCGCGGCAAATACCAGCGACCGGGCGCAGATCGACCGTGTGTTCCGCGCCAGCGCCCTGTATCGCCCCAAGTGGGACGAACGGCATCGCAGCGATGGTGCCACCTATGGGCAGATGACCATAGAGCAGGCCTGGCAACCGCAGAAACTGCCCAGCCCCACAAAGTTGGTGCCGGTGGACCTGTCGGACGTCATGACAAGCAAACCAAAGTCGCCGCAATTCATCATCAAGCCTTGGCTACCGCGCCGCCTGGTGGCCCTGCTGGGGGCGCATGGTGGCCTGGGCAAAACGTACCTGGCACTTGTCATCGCGGCCCATGTTGCATCCGGCACGCGGCTTTTCGGGCTGGACGTTGAGCAGGCCCGAGTGGTGTTCACCAGCCTGGAAGATGAACCCGAGCTAATCCGGTACCGGCTACGCCTCATCATCGAGGAATACGAACTCAACCCATTCAGGGTGTTGGAAAACATCACTCTGTTGGACGGAACCAGCGGCTATGCGGCCCTGTTGACCGAGGGCATGAATACCGCGTCGCCGGTGCTGCTGACCGCTGCGTACACGTCCCTGGCAGAGCAATCGATGGGGGCCGGGCTGGTGATCGTGGATAACGCGTCGGATGCCTTCGATGCCAACGAAAACCAGCGCCGCCACGTTCGCGGATTCATCCGGGCCCTGACCGACATTGCCCGGGACAATGATGCCGCCGTGCTCCTGTTGGCCCACATCGACAAGAACGCGGCACGCAATGGATCACAGGGAAACAGCTATTCGGGCTCCACCGCCTGGCACAACTCCTGCCGGTCCCGCCTGGCGGTACTGAACCAGGATGGACTGGTGACCATCGAGCACGAGAAAAACAACCTCGGTCCAAAAGCCGAGGCGGTGGTGATCAGCTTCACCGACAAAGGAGTGCCGGTCCCTGAGAAACGCAAGACCGCCCCCGACGGCACGCTGGTGGAACACCTCGACCAGCGCGAGATGATCCGCGTTTTTCAGGCGGCACACCAGGCAGACATCAACGTCCCGGCGAACCTCAACCCCGGGGCAAATTCCGCATTCACCGTACTGGCGACCCTGCCGGAGTACTCACGCTTTGCGAAGGGCAAGCAGTCCCGCGAGTTAGCGGCGCGCACCATCGTGGCGCTGAAAAGGGCCGGAACCATCGTTGAGGAAGATTACCGGAAGCCCAACCGGCACCACGCATCGCGCCTGGTATTGGCCAAAAGTGCGCCAACGCTTCCTGCGGCTGGTCGCAATCAGGAGGCAGCTACCCCATGAAAACGGCCCCGGAAAAGTGTGCGCGTCACACCCCCCATACCCCCCTATGGCGCATTGACGCGCCGCCCTATGGGCTGCGTCAACGCGTCAACGAACCATTGACGCACCGTTGGCGCACCGTTGGCGCAAAAGGGACCGAACAGACCAGGAGAACCACCCCATGACCGAAAACTGGATCGTAATCAGCGACCGGCAAGAGCTGGGCAGCAAGTGGCGCAACATTGTCATCGAGGGCCCTGGCGTCCAGAAGCCCCGGCGCAAGTACTGGCTGTCCTGGAACTCTGAGCGCGAGACCTTGAGGAACAACCAGTGCGCGCAAGACATGAAAAAGCGGGACCCCGAATTCTTTCGCTTACTGCGCTCCGAACTGAAGGCCACCCGGCCTGTTTACTACTGAGAGGAACCACCCATGACAAACGAAACGCTCATCAAACTCCAGGAAGTCCAGGAACGCATCATGTTCGTCGCTGACGGACTCAGGGGCATCGGCATTGCTACCAGTTCAAATGATTTCCACGGCGATTGCCTGGAGTGGCTGGGGCATGGCGTGCTCGCGTTGGGGCAGTACCTGCAAGACCTCAACACCGACCTTGCAAAGCAGATCGACGCGCTGCCGCCGAAAGACATCGAGCAATGAACTCACACAGTGGAGTTGACCAATGACCAGCCCAGCCGAGCGCATGAAAAAGCTACGCGAACGCAGGAGCGCGGGAATCCGCGTCATGGCCGTCGAGGTGCAGATTGATACCGTCGAGGCGCTGATCGAACTGGACTACCTTTCGGTGGAGGACGCGCATGATCTTGGTGAAGCGGCCAAGGCCCTCACCCGATTCATTGAAGACGCCACAAGTTCAGTGACGAGTAACGCGATCACTTTGAACGCATGGTAATTTTTGAGTCATGAGAGAACACCAGTACAGAGAGGCCGAGCAGAGCGCCACGTTAGCGCTGCTGGACTTCATCGAGAAGGACTTCGCTGGTCTGCCGGTGCGTGTCGTGGCCGGCGCGTTGATGCGTACCAGCGTGGCACTGGCCATTGAGGTGTTCGGCCCGGACTTCGGGGCGAGGGCAACCCGCCGCGCCCTGGAAAACATCTTGAACCAACCCAGACAGAGGAAGCTGCAATGATCGGAAAGAAGTCCCTGACGCAACGTGCCGCCGAGGCGGTCAAGGGTAAGGCATCGTCTGCCGAGCTCACTGGCATCAAATCTGAGGTTGCACGGCGGATTACGGAAGTCGAGCAACTGCTCAAGTTGACGGAACAGAAGATTGAAGACGTCATGGGCGAAGGCGACCTCGATGCCGTTCGTGCTGTCCGTGAATCCGAGGGCGATCTTCGAGATGAAGACCGGGTTTTACATCGCATGCAGAGTGAGCTGCACCGCGCTATCGGTATCGCCCAGGGTGAAGAAGCCATGAAGGCCGCAGGGCAGCACCGTAAGAACCTGGAGAAGGCGCTGGAGCAGGCAGAGAAGGCGCAAGCCATGCTGCAAGAATCCGAGCGCATGGCGCGTCAAGTGTTTGTGGCGCGGCAGCAGGCGGCACAGATCGGGGAATCTCTGGTGTTCGATGTGAAGACCATCCGATCACTGGCCGCGGCAATCTACCCTGAGGGCAACCAGCGCAAGCAAATGATGATTGACCTTGGAATGCGCGAAGTGAACCGCAACGCATAGGAGATCGACATGACTACCGAAAGAGCAGAAGCCGGAACACGCATCCGCATGACAGAGGAAGACCGCAGCCAGTTCAAGGGGCTGGCACGGCACCCCCTGGCACGGCAGTGGATGCTGAAGCGTTTGATTGAGGCGCGAGAGAATATGGTCCTGGCAGAAGACAAATCAGCGGAACAGCGATGGTCTGCTGAGGTGGATCGTGTGGCCGGTGAGTTGCGCCGCTGTGGTGTCAAACTGGGGAGCGGGCAATGAAGCTGACCGGGTATGCCGCCGTATTTAACAGTCGATCGGTAGACCTGGGCGGGTTCCGCGAGGTCATCGCACCCGGTGCCTTTGCTCGCACCATCAGCGATGGGCACCCAGTGTTCGCTGTTCACCATCACAACATGGCAAATATTCTGGGCTCCAGCCGCAGCCAAACGCTCAAACTGTACGAGGATGGGCAGGGACTGCACTTCGAGCTGTACCTGCCGGATAGTTCGCTCGGGAATGATATTCACACACTGGTCAAGCGCGGCGACCTCACAAGCATGTCATTCAGTTTTGCAGTGAATGGTGCCAGTGGGGAGCAGTGGCGGGAAACCGGCAGCGGCGAGATCGAGCGCACGCTTAAAGACGTCAACCTGTTCGAGATCAGCACTGTGGCACTGCCGGCCTACCCTGCAAGCAACGTTAGTGCTCGCGCTGAGGCGCACGCCAACCAGGCCGCACGGAACATGATGATTAAACGTGCTATGGCTTCCAGGCTTCAAGCTGCCTGAACAGACAGGCCCAGCCGGCCCAGGGCGCTCCGGAGCTTCAAGCCGGTACTCCGCCAGCCTAGCCCCACTGGTGCGCGCAACGGGGCCCCTATTCGAGATGGGAGGGGGTGGGTCAAAGTCTCAGACCTTCCAGCACAAGACCGCGTGGGTAGTCTTTTTTTCACGCAGTCACTTCACAAAATTGAGGTTCAGGATATGCCAACACCTCGCAAACCCCGAAACTTGAAGCTGCTCGCCGGTACGGCACGACCTGACCGCGACAAGCCTGGCGAGGCTGATTTGCCAGTTATTGACCAGGTGCCCGAGGCCCCCGAGTGGCTTCCGAATGGTCATGCTGTGCGGGAATTTGAAAAGCTGGCTGCGTTCCTTCACGCCAACAAGATACTGACCGAGGCCAGTGTCGTGCCCCTTGCCCACCTGGCAGCGATTCACGGCAAGCTGGTGCAGGGCTATGCGGCGGGTATTACCCCCTCCGGGCACCTTCTGAGCCAGTACAGGGCGCTGTGCGGTGACTTCGGACTGACCCCTGCCAATGCCCACAAGGTGCGCGCCAATGGCGATGCAGGGCGCCGTAACCCCTTTGCGCGCAACGGCAAGCGGTAGACACTTAAATCAGATCAGTGATGAAGATAGCCCGGCACATGACCGGGCTTTTTTGTGGCTGGGGATTACTCCCGAGAGGCTAGACTATGCGGCCTGGTGGTGCGCTTGATGCTTGATGCCAAGGCTCACCATTTCCAATCGCGTGGTCAGGTCCTGCGCGTACTGTCCCAGCGCGAATACCGCATGGGCAAGTTGCTCGAGTGGTTCTTCGCCGAGATTATCGATACCGCAAGCCGCAGCGGTACCGATGCCCATCAGCCCGGCAGATAGGTAGTTGAACCTTTCATGCAGTTTGTCGAGTTCTTCGACTTCGGCTGAGGAAAGTTGACGCATTTGTTTGGGCAGCGCGGTTGCGCTGTTAGTATCGTTGGTAGCCATGTGGCACCTCCTGGTTAGGTGTGGCGTGGTTAGGTCTCCTGGAGTGCTCCAACACTCCAGGGGACCGCTTTACCTTAGACCGGGCTCCGACCTAGGTCAAATAGGAAAGGCCATAATGTGTCGCCTAGCCAGGCAGGCTAAACAATGGAGATACCATGAGAAAGTTGCTGTTGTTCCTTCTTTTTCCCCTCATAGCCTCCGCTGGTGGCGAGCAAGAGGTAAAGCGCGAGGACTATGGCGATGCCTGGCCATTTACTGTCGAGAAAGGCGTGGTTGCGTGTCGAGGCGCTGGCGCAGTGCTGTTCGTCACAAACCATAAAACGTATGCCGTGAACGGGCTGGCGATCAGTGACGGAATACACGGGAATATCAGGGATATTTGGCGGGACAATCCGAACCGTGGCAGCTACGGCCCTGTAAAAGTGAGCATTGCGCCAATTATTGATCTTGGTTTGTCGCTCTGCGACTAAACCTCCGTCCCATTAGCTGGAATAAAGATCACCTGCTGACCCTGCCACCGATCCATCACCAGCACACCCGCCCCAAGGCCCACCAGGGCACCCAAGATGAACGCCAATGCGATCAGTTTGAGCGTGGAGCGTCTATGCGCTGCGGTCGCCTGAGCAACCCTGTCTGCGGCTTCCTGGCGTATCTGGGCGGGCCTGTCTGTGTCGAGTGGTTGCATGGCAGCGACTGGTTACAAATTGGTTACAAATTTCGGTTATATCGTTTTTGTTAGTAGCCGCTACCGCCAAAACCCTTGTATTTGGTGCCCCCGCCAGGACTCAAACCTGGGACCTACCCCTTAGGAGGGGGTCGCTCTATTCAACTGAGCTACGGGGGCGCTGCGGGCCGCGAGTATAGCAGCCCCTCCGCGCTGTTGGCACCTCTCAAACCTCGTATTAGCCGCCAATATCCAGGCAGATCTTGCCGAAGTGCCGTTGGGATTCCTGGTGACGGAAGGCGTCTGCCAGCTGCTCCAACGGGTAGTTGCTGTCGATGATGGGTTTGAGGCCGCCCGCCTCCACCGCTGCCAGCATGTCCAGTTGCTGCGCCCGGCTGCCCACGGTAATGCCGCTGATGCGGGCGTTCTTCTGGAACAGCTCCGCCGTAGGCACCTCACCGGCAATACCCGTCAGCACGCCAATCATGCTGATACAGCCATCGAAGGCCACCGCCTTCACGGATTGTGGCAAGGTACCCGGCCCGCCAACTTCCACCACCAGATCAACGCCGCGGCCACCGGTAATCTCCTGCACCCGCTGGCCCCAGGCGGGCACCTCGCGGTAGTTGATCAACTGCTCAGCGCCCAGCTCCCCGAGCCGCTGCAGCTTGGCGTCAGACGACGATGTGGCGATCACCCGACAACCCATCTGGCGGGCAAACTGCAGGGCGAACACAGAAACCCCTCCGCTACCCTGCACCAGCACCCAGTCGCCCGGCCGCAGATGCGTTTCCACCACCAGCGCCCGCCACGCAGTCAGCCCCGCGCAGGTCAACGTAGCCGCCTCAGCGTAGCTCAGCCCGGCTGGCATGCGCGTAAAGCCCCGCGCCGGCATGGTAACGACTTCGGCGGCGAACCCGTCCACATGGTCTCCAGGCACGCCGAGCACCTTCTGCAGGTCGGGCCGCCCGTCCTGCCAGGCGGGAAAGAAACAGCTCAATACGTCATCGCCCACCGCAAAGTCCGTGACGCCTTCGCCCACGGCGGTGACAACGCCGGCGCCGTCGGACATCAGGATGCGGCCGTCGTCCGTGGGCAGCATGCCCAGCGCCACCAAGTAGTCATGAAAATTCAGGGAGCTGGCGCGCACTTGCACCTGTATTTCGCCATGGCCGGGTGGGCGGACATCCCGCTCGATCAGTTTCAGCCTGTCGAGGCCACCGGGTTTGGAAACAGCAACTGCGCGCATGTGGGTTCTCCTTGCTAGGGGTACTGGTCTGCGCTGGCGCCAGAGTATTTCTCAGGCACTGCCGCGCACAATGAGGCCCGCAATGTAGGCAATATGCAGGGCGACTACAAGCAGTGTGAGTTGAACCCGCATGCGGGAGTACCAACCCCGGTCCGTGCTGCTGCCGCGTTCGTACCAGAGTGTTGCAAGGTGGGCCAGCGCCAGCAGCCCGGCGGCGATCAGCGCCTGTGCCGTAAGCACACTGCACACCGCGAACAACACAAGGCCGTTACTGACCAGCAAGCGCAGTGCCTTGTCGCCACCGGCCCGTCGCTGCGCCGTCCCCCATAGCGATCCGGCCATGAAACACAGGATGGCAAGTGAGTATACGATGAAACCCTGCTGTGACAGCGCGCGGGGATAATCCTGCAGCAGCCAGATACCGGTGGCACTGACGGCGAAAGGTATCAGCCCGGCAAAGCCGAGCGCCGTGACCAGACGTGTCACTGCGATAGCCCTGTCAGTCCTGTACTTTGCTGATCACCAGCAGTATCTCGCCGACCCGCACGCCAAACTTGCTCATGATGGACTCATTGATCAGTGTCGTCGGGTTGACGAGGTACATACGGTCATCGATGCGCAGGTCCAGCGTGCCGTCGTTCCAGGGAATCTGCAGTACATAATCCAGGAACATGCTGTTGCCGGCTACCGTAATCTTGCCCTCTCCCACCACGTCACCGGCGGTGCCGATGTAGCGACCGTCGCCCGCAGGCGTGAGCGTCCAGACCCTGCGGTCGGGTTCACCGTCGTCAAACAGGAAATCTTCTTCCAGTGTGCCGATTCCGTCTTTCCAGTAGGCCTTGATATCAGCATTGAAGTAGCGAATGACCTTGCCGCTGCGGTCCTTGATGACACCGTGCGCCGTGAGTTGGCCATTAAAAAACGTTTCCGGCACCAGGGTCGGCTGATTGTCAGTGTAGTCGTCTACTGTTACCGCGCCACAGCCGGACAGGCCCGGCAGCAGGGCCAGCAGGAAGAAAAAAGGGAAAAAGGAGCGCATGGAGAGCCTCTCGGGTAGCGGGTTCCTGCTACCTTACGCGCTGGCCCTCCAGAGGGATCACCTGAACAGGGTGGCTAGAGGGTATAGTGCGCCCCGACGTGGCGGCTGCAGGCCTGGCTGCCGCTGTATTCCAGCAGGCGCGCCTGAATCGCTGACTGGTCGCGCTCGAGGATGCCGAACATGAGACCGTCGAAGTAGCCCAGCGCCTTGGCATAGATCACGTCGCCGGCCTCGGCATCGTAGTTACCCAGCACCTCGTCCACCTGTTCCGCGTACTCATCCTCACTGAGGAAGCCGAGTGCGTCCTGCGCCAGCACACAGCTCAGCTGCCGGGACGCCGCGAACTCCTCGGCGCCGAGGGAGAGCGCATGAGACTGGGTGGTGACAACGAGCAATAGTGCAGCAACAAGTGATCGCATGGTACGCTGGGCCTTCCTCAGGGGACATGTCATTGCGCGCAACATTACGTCCGCTTTATGACATCCGTATGACAAGAATATGAAGAATGTGGGGAGCACTGGACCATGAATCTGCGCGTCATTGTATGGGGTACCGGCAATGTCGGACGCCCGGCCATCAGGGCCGTACTGTCTCATCCGGGCCTTGAGCTGGCCGGCGTTGTCGTTTCCAATCCGGAGAAAGTCGGGGTTGATGCCGGTCTTCTGGCAGGCGTTGCCCCGGTGGGCGTGGTGGCGACCAGCGACGCTGCCGGACTACTCGCGCAGCGACCCGACGCCGTTGTCTACACCGCGACGGCCGATACGCGGCCCGAGGAGGCCATGCGCGACCTGCTGCAATGCCTTGACGCGGGCTGCAACGTTGTCTCCAGTGCCTTTTACAGCCTGCTGCACCCGGCCTCCAGCTTCCCCGATGTGCTGCAGCCCATCGAGGCGGCCTGCCAGCGCAGCGGCGCATCGCTGTTCGTTTCAGGGATCGACCCCGGCTGGGCGATGGATATGCTGCCCATTATCGCCAGCGGTACCAGCTCGGCCATTACCGAAATTCGCAGCCGGGAGATATTCAACTACGCGCTGTATGACCAACCCCGTGTCGTCCGCGAGGTGATCGGCTTTGGTGGCGACATGCAGACCCTGCCGCTAATGCTGCACGATTTTGCCATCGAGATGGTCTGGGGCCCCATGGTGCGCCTGGTCGGTGACGCCCTCGGTCACCCCATATCCGCAATCGAGGTCGTCGTGGAGCGACGCGCGCTGGAACGGGACGTCACTGTCGAGGGCATGGGCTTGTTTCAGGCGGGCACCCAGGGCGCGTTCCGCTTCGAAGTACGCGGGCTGCACCAGGGCCACGCGCTGTTTGTACTGGAGCACATCACCCGCATTGATGACAGCTGCGCACGTGACTGGCCCTACCCGCCGCACGGGGGTGGCTGTCACCAGGTGATCGTGAGTGGCAACCCCACCGTCACACTGAGCCTGCATGCGGAGGACCGCTTCGAACCCGGCGCGGCTGGCGGCGGCAACGCATCCGCAGCCTGCTGGCTGGTGAATGCAATTCCCGCGGTGGTCGCCGCGAACGCGGGCGTCGTTACGGTGCTGGACATTCCCCGCATTGACGGCAGCAGCCAGTTGGGGATGGAGTTGCCCTGAAACTGACATTGACGGTATCGAAGACGACCTGACCCAGGCTAGGCTTTTCAAGGAAACGCGGGAAATTCTGGATCGTAGTTTCGTTAGGCGTCCGCTCCGAGAGCCGCAGACCGGCAAACCGGCGCTAAACGAAAAAGACTCAGAACCGGTCAAATTACTCACTTGTGAAAGAAACATCGGAATCACCGCGAAACTGGCCAAGATAACTGGCATCGCAGTCAGTAAAATGCTCTCGCGGAGAAATGGTAAATTAACACCAGCGCTACGAAGGCCGGAAGTGCCCAGAGATAGCCGCCGACCATTACACTCCACGCCTGTTCTGGAGTGGCCGACTTGAGGCGATCTCGAGTAGGGCCATGAGATCTGGATCGGTACACCCGAAAAAACATAAAGCACACATAGGCGAAGGTACTTACCATAAGCGGAAAGTTCACTGGCTTCCCTGCCAACGCAGCAAACAGAGGACCCACGGCTATTAACGCAGCGCCCGTAACCAAAAGCCAGCCGTACACCTTGCGGTAATTCGGTGTTACTATCAGATCGTATAGATGACCTTCATTACTCATCACTCGATACCACCAAAATAGTCACTTTGATACGCTGTGGGAGCTAAGATTGTAGGCCCCCTGGAATCTGGTAAAGTGTAATCAAGACGAAACACAGGACCATTAGACGCAAGATTTTATGTTCTTCATGCTTTAAGGTGTGGGAAAAAAAGACGAGGTCTTCCTTCACGATAAACCAATACACCCCTATCCAACCCCCAGTTCCCAGAAATATGCTAAGGAAAATTTTTCCAAGCGGCGTATTATTAAAATAGGCAATAGCAATAAGCAAGAGTGTGTAAAGAAGCCAAAGCGTTCGGAAGAACCAAGCCCACCAAACGTTCTTCTGATCTGGGCTCATCTCACTCGGATCCTGTATCAATATTTCCCATCCCGCCCATGAAACCGACGTTTCCACTAAGTCTGCTAACAGTCGGGAGGTGACTGCCGAGGATGTGTAATCCCCACTTCATCCAGGTGGTCCGTGTGCACGTAGCGGTGTGTAACCGCCCGTTCACATCTTCCCGCATCATGATCACGCGTCCATTGGCATCGTAGGCAAAGGTATGGGACGGCAACTTGGCGCCACAGCTTAGAAGTTGATGGTATTTAGTCTACCAATATCCAAGGAATGACAACCAGTATCCAAACTGCGATAGCAAGAAGCAGAAAGCGCGAGAGAGGTGCTTTTCCGTGCTCCATGGACCATGATGCGTAAGTCATATCTTGTTTGGTTGCATAAAGATAAATGATTAACACAGCGCTCGGACCAAACAAAAAACTCGTCGCGATCTCACCAACACCCGGCTCGTATACGAGGACCAATATGAGAAGCAGGGCGAAATATATTCCACCGCTTACCAGAGCGATTTGCCTAACAATACGATGCACGCTAGTCCTCTCGGCTACCTATGTCTTGTACAACGCCAGCCCCTGATATGGAAAACCCAACTGTGGCTGAAAACTGTTTTTGAATATTGTATGGAATTTTGTGCAAGATAGGGTGCGCTGCCATAGCGATATTTAGTGCGTTTTCTAACAGGCCCGCACCAAGGTCTTGAGCCACAGTGGTACTATCTTCATCCCCTAAATTATGTGCTACTGCCGAAACAATGGTTAGCCCAAGCGAAAGCGGTCCCGAAAAGGGCGCACAATGAGGACAGGCAACAGTTACACCAACGAATAGTAAACTGCCCCAGCCAGCACGATCCCCAACATCTCGCCAAAATTGATTTCTAAGATCTTTTGCGCAGGTAGTTGGCGAGCACTCAAGCTTATCCTCGCCACACTTTGTTACGTTTGCGTTTTATTCATCTTTTTCAGAGAAACTTTGAATAGGCTCCCCTGTCGATGTCACGTAGTCCCCAGCCATTGCCGGTGGACCACCACTGCCTCCACCTGCATGTGTAGCTGCCGCTTGATTACCCACAACACCACTCAAGCCCGCTGCCTTCCCATTGACGATCACTTCTTCAGGAACAACCTTCTTGTCCGGCGAAAACCCAGAAGAATCTGTATACCTCAGCGGATTATTCACCACATAACTGTAGCGATTGTAACCTTGAGCATCCTCCGGCGCGAAGGTCACCAGATCAGGACTCAACATCCGCCCAAGGCTGGGGGTATAGATGCGCCCATTCATATGAATGATCCCCACATCATCCAGGTGTTCGTGGCCCGTGTAGCCGCGACTCTCAAAGCTGGTGACCGGGCCGGGCTGCCAGATGGTCGGGTTGCGGCGCAGGCCCCAGGCGTCGTAGCTGTAGCGGGCAACGACCGTGCCGGTGGTCTCATCGGTCAGGGCAGTGATGCTGCCCAGGTGGCCCCTGTGCACGTAGCGGTGTGTAACCGCGCCGTTTACATCCTCCCGGATCATGACCACGCGTCCGTTGGCGCGGACGTAGTGCCGGTGTGTGTCGAAGCCCAACCCGCTTGAATTCATCGCCTCGAAGTTTTTACCCACGTAGTGCGTGGTCTGACCATTGTGTACCTTGCGGTAGCGGGCCCGATCGGGACCGTAATCAAAGCCATAGCTCACCGAGGCGGTGGTGATCGAGACAGGTTTGTTGTAGCTGGACCAGGTGATCATGGGGCTGACGTTCATTCCCGATGCTAGACGCCTGCGCGAGTATTCTCACGTACTCGTCACACCCGCCAGGCACCTCGTGTATGCATGCAGTCCTATTCAAGGATCCATAACAGCCATGGACGGAATAAACGTGGACACGGGCTTGCGCCGGAATACCTGAAGCCTCCTCCAGAGTCGTCGGTAGTCATCGTCGGCAGTACGCGATGGACCAAAAAAAACGCCAGCTCAAGGCTGGCGCAAAAAGGGATTTCGGTCTCGCTTACAGCGACCCGGGAACCGTCCAACCTTCATACCAGAAGCTGGTGGCTGACGGATCGACTGCACCCGCATAGTCCGTGGCCTCGAAGAAGTCGGGGTCCGCCAGGCTGGCCGGATAGGTTGCATTGATATCTGTGATATCGAGAACGCCGACTGCAGACGCTTCAGCTGCTTGCGCCGCGTAATTGGCGTCCAGCTCGACATCAGGAATCAGCGCAGGCAACAGCACCACGTCGCCGCTGTTATCACAGTCCGCCACGACGTTGGTGTACACAAGCTCGACACCCACCTGGGCAGCGCGGCTCGCGTCAACGCAGGTTGTTTCCGCTGTGAACGCGTCGTCGTAGGTGAACACCGAGTGGTGAACAAACCCGCCAGAGGTCGCCTTGAATACCGCACCCGTGGCATTGGAGCCACCACCGATAAAGGTCGCGTTGGCAATGGTGGGCAGGGAGAGGAAGTCCAGTGTACCTTCCGTATCAGCCTCAATCACGTTCCCTGTCGCGTCTGGGCCCTGGTCGACCAGCACAAACTGCAGGTTGCCGCTCCAGCCCTCGTCCCAGTCAACCGAGTCATCCTGGTTACCGGTCAGCACCATGTAGCGCACGCTGACGTTGCCGCCGTAGAACTCGATGCCGTCGTCGGCGTTGGCATTCACCTGGATGTACTCCATCTCGGTGCCGCTGCCGACGCCGATCAGGGAGATACCGTTGATCTCGTTACCCGTGGCGAACTCGAAACCACCTTCAGTGACGACGACGTAGCGCAGCACGCCGCTGCTGTCGTCGGGGCTGTAGCCACCGCCGAAGCCGGATTCACCCTCGGAGTCCACGTTGCAGGCGACCGCGCCCTGGTCTGCGGTCAAGCACTCGTTGTGCGGTGCGTAACCGTGCATGATGAGGCCGCCCCATTCGCCTGAACCGTCAAAGCCGGCATCATCCGAGCTGAACACAATAGGCGCTTCGGCGGTGCCTTCCGCCATGATCATGGAGCCACGCGTGATAATGAGGTTAGCAAAGCTTCCCGTTTGCCCCTTGATCTGAGTACCCGGTTCAATCGTCAGGGTGACATTCGTCACGGGGTTGCCGCTGGCCAGAGTGCCCTCATCGATGGACATTTCCTGATTGCCGTTGCCCACGGTGACCCGGGATTCCATGTACCAGACCTTGTCACTGGTCAATGTACGATCCACGAGCACAGTAGAAGGCAACTGGCAGACATCGTTGCCGTCAGCATCTTTCGGACGCGCAGAAGACCAGTCGGGGCAGACTGAGGCACTGCCGGAGCCGTCACCGCCGCCGTCCACTGGCGGGTTTACGATTTCAGTGGGCGCATCGATATTGATGGTGGCACTGTCACCTTCAGAACATCCATACAGGCCGCCAACTGAGCCGAGCATCGCCGTGGCGATTGCCAATTTCTTCAGTTTCATAGTTACTCCTCGGGTTTCCTGGTTCATTAAAAATTCCTGCTTGCGCCTGAACGCGTGCCTGTTATCAGAATTGCCAATCAAATCCTGCCTTCACTTCATACCCACGCTTGTAGCTCTGGAACACGTTGCCGCCCTGGGTAAACTCCAGTTCACTGTCGAGCAGGTTTTCGAGCTTCACGCGGAAGGTAAACGTGTCCGAAAGCGAATAGCGGTAGACGAGGTTGACATCCATGCGAGGCTCGAGAATCACATCCGGCTGCCCGGAAACACCCACATCCACAATGGTTTCCCCACTCTGGTTCAACAGCAGCGTCAATTCGTGACCGCGCGCGATGTCGTCGTAGCCGACAATCAGGTTGAAGGTGTAATCCGGCGCACCCTGCAGGGGACGGGTACTGGCGTTCTGCAGCGTGACCTCGGAATCAATCAGGCTGGCGTTGGTGGCGAGGAAGACACTGCGCGTGTAGCTGTCATCCAGCGCAAAGTCCTTTCGTCCATCTATTTCAACACCCAGGATTTCGGCAGACTCGGCGTTCTGGAAGGTGCGGGAGTTGCCGGCCGTGCCTGACGCGGGCTGTACCACGCGCTCGATAGGGTCCTTCATATCCTTGTAGAACAGGGCGATACTCAAGGACTCCTGGTCAGACCAGTACTTTTCCCAGCGCACGTCGTAGTTGGTGACGTCAGACACCTGGAGGTTCGGGTTACCACGAACGCGGAAGTTGAACTCGCGGTCGTAAAAGGTGGCGTTGGACGTTTCCTTGAAGTCCGGCCGGGCAACCGTGCGCGACATCCCGAAGCGCAGCTGCTGGTCATCGGTGATGAACCAGTTGAAGCTCAGGGTCGGCAGCAGGGAGTCCTCCGCCAATACGGATTGCTCCGGGCCCTGGTCACCCGACAGGGAGAACGTGTCGGTGATCTGCTCGAACTCTTCATAGCGCAGCCCAACAACCAGCTGGTATTTCAGGTTCCACAGGGCATCGTAAGAAACGTAAAGGCTGTTCAGGTCGAGCTCGGCGTCGTAGCTGTCACTGGGCAGCGTCTTGTCCTGGAAGGTAAAGCCGGTGCTCGGAATACCCGTGATGGTTTCGCTGTTGACCACATCAGAGACGTCGAGATTGGGGGCGTTATCGTCGATGGCCAGCAGGCCACCACCGAAGCCATAGGTGTCGGAGTCCGAGTCCCGCTCACGGCTGATGGCGTTAACACCGAAGGACAGTGAAGACTCCAGTGCACCGTTGGAAAACAGGTAATTGACGTCCACAGAGCCGTCAAGATTGTCATCCACCAGATCATCGTAGCGACGCGTCAATTCGGGCACCTGGAGGTTGTAGATACCGTCGTCGCCCTGCAGGTCGAAGCGCACATCGCGGCGATCAGGCGCATAGCGCTCAGCCCGGCTGCCGGTCAGCTGCCAGTTGAGGGTCCAGGACTCCTCATCCCCCAGTATGTGCTCGCCGGCGAGCTGCTGGGAAATGAACTGGCGTTCCTCCCATTCGATTGACCAGCTGATGGAGGGGTTCAGTTCATCGCCGTCAAACCCCTCTTCAACACGTACCGACTCGCTGGTCACCCGCGACAGCACGGTATTGGAGGTAAAGCTTGAAGCGCCAATATTCAGACCCATGGACAAAAGGCCGCTGGCGTCGACATCATTGTCGAACTGCTCGAAGCGGTAATCGTCCAGTACCATGGACGCGTTGAGGCCGCCATAGGTACGACGGATGCCGTCCTTGCGAACGCCGCGCTCGTTCTTGTAGTTACCGGCAACAAAATACCCGAATTCTGCGCCCCAATCCGGGAGATCGAACACGTCGCCGTAGTTTGCGCCCATCGACAGGTCAGGCGTCGCGGTTTCGGTGTCGTACTGGAAGCCATCAGTGATGGCATTGGCCCCTAGCTTGCCGAGCTCGCGCTCCACCGCGGGGCCGTAGAACTCTGAGTACTTCAGGGCCTGCGACACGGCGTAGGCAATGGCGGGTCGCTGGCGTGCGCCGTCGTCCCAGCCGAATACGTCGAAATCCCCACTGGCCGGGTCGACATAGGCGTCGTCCAGAGTCACGCCATCGACGTAGCCCAACTGCAGTGAAACACTTCCTCCGCGCTCGTTCGGGAAGGTCCGAGTGTTGATTTCCAGGTTGCCGCCTGTGCTCTCGCCCGGCATGGAGGCCAGGTAGCTTTTGCGGATATCAAGCTGTTCGACCATGCTGCTGGGGAACAGATCGAGGGGCACGCTGCGCTTCGTCGGGTTGGTGCTGGGCAAGGTCGCGCCGTTGAGCGTGCTACTGACGTAGCGGTCACCCAATCCGCGAATAAATACGAACTGGTCGTCCTGCACAGTGACACTGGGAACACGGATGACCGAGGCCGCGACATCGGTATCACCGAAGCGCGCGAGCTGCTCCACGTCCAGTGTGTTGATGACGTTGGTCGCGTATCGCTCTGACTCCTGCATGCCGCCGGCAGGCAAGCTTGCGATGACCGTCACTTCCTCAATTTGTGGCACACCGATCGCCAGCGACTGCGCTGCCGCGGAGCGCAGGACAAAGTTTGACTGCTTCTCGGCGTTGGCGATGACGCGGTATTCCGCAATGTTCTGTGTGCCGAGCTCGGGGTGGCTGATGGTCAGGCTGTAGATGCCGCGCGGCGCCTCGAGCTGGTAGCGCCCGTTTTCGTCCGTGGTGGCTGTTCGCTCGACACCACCGCCCAGCGCAACCACGGCACCGGCAACCGGGTTGCCCCCTGATTCCACGCGGCCGGTGATACGCCCCGGGGTGGCGCGACTGCGTTGTGCGGCGGTTTCTGCGGCAAAGTAGGACTCTACCGAGGCCGAGGCCTCCGAGTCAGCGCCAAGCGTCACCAGCACATCCGCAAGCTGTCCGTCGGCGGTGTTGAAACGAAAGCTGTGCAATGTCCGGCCACCATCGAGTATCTGCACGCTGTGCGCGCCGGACGAAAGATCAAAATAGGCAAAGCCGCCCTCGTCCACGGGCTGGCTCACCGCGCCGTCCAGCACCACCGTCAGTCCCGCGGCGGATGCGCCATCGCGGCTGACCTGCACCACAAGTTCATCGGCAGCCTGAACGAGAACACTGGAACAAATGAGGATGGCTGCGGCGCCGATATGAGAAAACGATGGTTTCATTCTTGCTTCCCGATGCATGAGCAACATTCGAGCCGGGGTTGCAAGCAACACCCGACTCAGGACAGGGGCAAGAATAAGGTGGGTAAATGACAGTTGTGTGATTGATATATGACGTTTTTGTTGCACGGAAAATCGAGCAACGGGACGGTTCACCAGGCCCTTCAGTCAAGAAAACTTCATCGCTCTGTCGCCAGAATGCAACACCAGCCATGCACCTTGGCCATCAAACCGCACACGGAGATGCTCCCATGCAGACAGACAAGCTTCGATCATCAATGACTCAGAAGGAGCGGGAACGGCGTGAAATTCAGCGCCAGATCGACCACTTCATTCAGCGAGGTGGACGCATCGCCGTTATCGAACAGGCGCAGGGGCGCAGTGCCACCTACACCTGGCAGCGAGACCATGATGACGCCCTGACACTGTTCTACTCCTGACGGGAGCCCGCGCCACATGCTGGATGTACAGGAGATCTTGCAGACACGCTATCCGCGGTTTGCATCGCGCCATCAGGGGCTGGCTCGCAGCGCCACACGCTTTCTGGCCTATCTGTTCTACGCGCCGCGGTTCGCGCAGTTTTCCCGGGAACACCCTGACCTCCAGGGCATGGAGTTCGTCGACCGCGTGCTGCAGTACTTCGACTTCACTCTTAAAGTACCCGCAAGGGAGCTGGGTCGGGTGCCTGCCTCCGGGCGCGTCATCATCGTGGCCAATCACCCCCTGGGGTCTCTGGACGGGCTCGCGCTCCTGCAGCAGGTGGGGCGTATCAGGCAGGACGTGAAGGTGGTCGCCAACGAGCTCCTGACCGCGATAAAGCCATTGGATCCGCTTCTGTTGCCTGTGCACAACATGGGAGGTGGTACCCCGAGGAAAAATCTACAGCGTATTCGAGAGCACGTGGAGGCCGAGGGGGCCTTGATCATTTTTCCCGCGGGCGAGGTCTCCCGATTCGGCGTCAAGGGCGTCAAGGATGGCGCATGGAACCCGGGGTTCGTCCGAATTGCCGATGCTGCTCGCGCACCCGTGCTGCCAGTCTACGTTGCTGGACGCAACTCGATATTTTTTTACAGCCTGTCGTTCCTGTCACGACCGCTCTCAACACTCTGGTTGGTGCGGGAGATGTTCAAGCAGGAACACAACACTGTCTCAGCGCGCGTGGGGGCCCCAATTCCCTGGGGTAACTATCGACAGGCGTCCTCATCCCCGCCCGTCCTGGCTGACCTTTTCCGACGGCATGTCTATCGATTGGCACGCAATGCCCGCCCGATCTTCCAGGGTGCTGAGGCGATAGCGGAGCCCGAGAACCGCAGGTTGCTGCAGCAGGAAATGGAGACAAGCGAGCTGCTTGGCACCACACCAGATGGCATGCAGATTCGCTTGTGCAGGATGGATTCCGCCCCCTGTGTTATGCGCGAGATCGGGCGCCTCAGGGAATTGGCATTCCGGACGTTGGGAGAAGGCTCGGGGCTGCCTAGAGACATCGACAGATTCGATCGAGAATACCTTCAACTGACTCTGTGGGACCCGGGCGCTCGGGAAATTGCCGGCGCCTACCGCCTCGGCTGCGCTCGCACCCTCATCGCCTCGGGCGGACTGAGGGCGTTGTATTCACATTCACTGTTTCGCTTTGGCAGAGGCATGGATAAATACCTGCGAGAGGGACTGGAGTTGGGGCGCAGCTTTGTACAGGCGCACTATCAAAGCCGCCACAGCCTGGACTACCTCTGGTTGGGCATCGGTGCTTACCTGCGTCGCTACCCGGGTTATCGCTATCTATTCGGGCCTGCGTCGATCAGCCCGCTTTACGGGGAGCAAGCCGCAGCGATGATCTGCGGTTACTATGCCGCCTACAGCACAAATACCGGCCTCGCCGTACAGCCTCGTCGCCCATTCCGCCCACGGCAACCCTACATCCCCAGCGGAGACCCGGAGCAGGATTTGCAGGCGTTGCGTCAGTATCTCTCAAGTCATGGCCTGCAGATTCCGACCCTGTTCAAGCATTACGCCAACGTTGCCGAGCCCGACGGCGTGTGGATGACAGCCTTCAATGTCGACCCGGCCTTTGGCCACTGCATCGACGCATTCGTTATGGTTGACCTGAACCGACTAAAACCGAAAAAGCGGCAACGGTATTTGGAGTCCCCTCGACTCTCGCGACCACCACACGGCGCGGCGCCTTAGTCACGTCGTTAGGCTCCAGGCACCGCTGCGGCGTGCAAGCCACTCCACAAGAGATTTAGGTGCGTAGTTGCCCTGCGCATACCGTTCACGGACCGATGCATGAAGCACTGCGTCATCCGGGATCGGCCGGGTGTACCGACCCAGGGCACGCCAGAAACGTTGATAGGAGCGATGTGCGGTCGCCGTGCTGTCCAGCACAAGGGGGTCAAGCAGGTGCGGCTCGAGGCGGAGCCCACTGCGCTCCGCCTCCTTGGCCATCCAGTGCAGCGGGATATCGCTGAGTCGCTTGCCCGCATCGTCAGCCGCGTAGCCGCCGCCGACATCGGCGTGCACGCCGGCGAACCAGACCTGTTGCATATCGGCGCTCTCGGTGGGTGCCCACAGTGTGGGTTCGAAATCGCTACGCTCTTCGTCGATGGACACCGCATGCCGGGCGACCCGAACGTTGCTTCCGAGCACGGGGTCGTAAAACAGATCCTTCTCCTCGGCGAAGGCGAGCACACGTGTAGGAATACCGAGGGCGCCTACCGTGTCCCACACGCCGATGAAATCAACAATGGCACGCTGCCCGTCAACAGCGAAGCGCTGCCGCCACTGCTCCGAGGTCACTGAGCCGGGTGGCGCGTTGCGCTGCTTGTACAGTGTGAAGGCCTCGGGGATGCGACCGGCCTCGGAGCGACGCAGAATACCGCAGTTGTTGAGCATGCCTGCCAGGCAACGGACCGTGTAAGCGCCACGGCTGAAGCCGAACAGAAAAAGGCGGTCTCCCGGGTCGAAATTCTGCACGATGAAGCGGTAGCCATCCTGGATGTTCTTGGTCATCCCCAACCCCGTAACGCCGCCGCTCGCCTGGGCATAGTAGGAGCCTACACCCCAATCGTAGAAAACCACCTGCCTGCGGCCATTCGCGGCGCGGGGACTGATCGCCCGGGCCATACGCAACACATTGGTGGGGTTTTCATCTTCCGGATCGTTCCAGGTACCATCCGCGCAAATCACAATATGCTTGCCTGACGTTGCCATGTTACCCCCTCGATTATCTCCCCCGGGCTTGTCCTTGCAGTGTACACCCTGTTTGGTTATAACCGGGGACGGCCTTGCTCCAAATAGATGTTTGCGGGGCCCTTGTCAGTCTGTTTAGATGGAAGTGCGCCCGCAGGGTGCACAGTTCCAACAGGAGGCAGTATCTATGAGAAGACAGAAACGCGACATGAATTCCAGGGCGTACGACCGTGGTTACCAGGCCGGTGTTACGGGCCGGAGTATCGATTTTTGTCCGCACGCCAACGAGGAACACCGTCAGCAGTGGGTATCAGGTTGGCGGGAGGGTCGTGTTGACCAATGGGACGGCCTGACCGGCGTGTCAGGCGTACACAAATTACGCGTCAGCTGACGCATTGAATTGTGCAGGGAGCCTCATCGGCTCCCTGCACCGGTTTCACGTTCGCAGGCTGCTCTGCGCCAGGTCGAGAAGCTCGCGGACTGCCACAGCGAACATCGCAAAGTCCGGTGAGTCCGTGGTATGTAGCTCGGTCACCATATCCTGCCAGCGAGACAACAGTGCGGCCTGCTGTGCTTCCCAGGTTTCCAGGCATGCCTCGAGTGACCCCTCGGCGGTGAGATAGCGCAATGCCCCGACAGCAAGCGTGCGCTGCTGCCACTCCAGATCCTCAAGATAGGTGTCGCGCGCCAGCGCCTGCCACTCATTCTCGATTTTGCTGGCCAGTATCTGCCCACTGAACCAGTCCAGTTGCAACCGCTCGCCCATCTCGAAGTACAGCTCGGCCACATGCATGAGCGGTGCATCCGTCTCACGCGCCGCCTGGATTATGCCCAGGGCGGTATAGCCCTGCAGCGCCCCCGCGACAGCCTCGGCCAGCGAGGCATCGACGCCCGCTTCCTGCCACTGCTGCGACATGGCGCGGTACTGCTCGGCCGCCCGCCCACGCAACATGGTTGGAAGCGCCTCGCGCAGTTGCGCGACACCGTCTGCAAATTCGGCGATGGTGCGGGTCGGCGCCATCTCATGGCGTCTGTTGCGCAGCAGCCAGCGGCTGGCACGGCGCACAAGTCGTATCAGGCAATGCATCATGGCCTGTTGCACCGCTGCGTCAACCGCGTAGTCCAGCGCCTCAATACGCGCCCATAATTCGTCTACGGCGTAGATGTGCATCACTGCGGTATAGGCCCTGGCAACGTCCGCCACCGGTGCGCCAGTGGCCTTGCGCTGTCTCGGCACAAAATTGAAGCCCACGCGATTAACGATATCATTTGCCACCTGGGTACACATGATTTCCCGGCGCAGTCCGTGCTCGGCCACTTCGTCCGGATATTGCTGCACCAGCTGGGCGGGAAACGCTGTGGCAACTGCCGCGGCCAGATGTGGGTCCAGGCCGAGGTCAGAGGCGATCAGCTCTTCCTTGAGAATCGCCTTGCTGTAAGACACCAGCACCGCAAGCTCGGGGCGCGTCAAACCCTGCCCCTGTGCTCGCCTGTCGGCAAGATCCTGGTCAGTAGGGATAAACTCCAACTGCCGGTTGAGCTTGCCCGCGGCTTCCAGATTGCTGATATAACGCCGGTATTCGCCGCTGCGCTCCTGCACCTCCGCCTCGGCAAGACTGATGGCCTGAGTCTGCCGGTAGTTGTTCTGCAACACCAGCGCCGCTACGCCGTCAGTCATTTCCTCAAGCAGCACGTTGCGCTGCTTGCCCGTAAGGTCACCGCGCTCTACGACAGCATTGAGCAGGATCTTGATATTGACCTCGTGGTCCGAGCAGTCCACCCCGCCCGCGTTGTCGATAAAGTCGGTGTTGGAACGCCCCCCTGCCAGGCCATACTCGACCCGGGCGAGCTGCGTCATGCCCAGATTGCCGCCCTCGCCAATGACCCGGCAACGCAGGTCGCTGGCGTTGATACGCAGACCGTCATTTGCCTTGTCGCCGACCTCCGTGTGGGATTCGCCGCTGGCCTTGACATAGGTGCCGATGCCCCCGTTCCAGAGCAGATCCACGTCCGCACGCAGCAGCTGCGAGATGAGTTCGTTCGGGGTCAGCCTGTCGACGCGAATATCAAATCTCGATTGCATTTGCGGTGAAATGAACACTGACTTCGCGCCGCGATCGAATATACCGCCGCCCGCGGATATCAGGGCCGGGTCATAGTCAGCCCAACTTGAGCGTGGCAGTGCGAACAAACGCTGGCGCTCGACATAGCTGGCGGCGGCATCCGGCTCGGGGTCGACAAATATATGCTGGTGATTGAAAGCCGCGACAAGGCGTATGTGTGGGGACAGCAACATACCGTTGCCGAACACATCACCCGCCATGTCACCGATGCCAACCACGGTGAAATCTGTTTGCTGGACATTGACACCCAGCTCACGGAAGTGCCGTTGCACCGATACCCAGGCGCCGCGCGCCGTGATGGCCATTTTTTTGTGGTCATAACCGGCGCTGCCGCCGGAGGCAAAGGCATCCCCAAGCCAGAAACCATACTCACGCGCCAGCGCATTCGCGATGTCGGAAAAGGTCGCCGTGCCCTTGTCCGCCGCCACCACCAGGTAAGGGTCCTCATCGTCTTTGGCGACCACCAGCGGCGGACGCAGAATACCGCCCTCCCCGCGATTGTCGGTAATATCCAAGAGGCCGCGAATGAATATCTGGTAACACGCCACCCCCTCGGCCTGTACCTCATCCCGCGACATGCCCGGAGCGAGGCATTTGGCGACAAAGCCCCCCTTCGCGCCCACCGGCACTATCACCGCATTCTTCACCTGCTGGGCTTTTACCAGACCGAGCACCTCGGTACGGAAATCCTCCAGGCGGTCCGACCAGCGCAGCCCACCACGCGCCACCTTGCCACCGCGCAGGTGCACGCCCTCCACTCGCGGTGAATAGACGTAGATTTCATACAGCGGCACGGGCCGCGGCACATCGGGTATGTCGCGCGGACTCAGTTTGAACGAGAAGTAAGGCTTGAATTTGCCATCGTTCCCGGGCTGGAAGAAATTCGTGCGCAGGGTCGCCTTGATGACCTTCACATACTGCCGGATGATCCGATCCTGACCGAGGTTTTGTACCTCGTCCAGAGCCGCGAGCAACCGGTCCTCCACGGCCTGCTCCCGCTGATGGCGCCATTCATCGTCGCCATCGAATGCCGGCGAAAACCGGGTCAGGAACAGCTCTACCAGACCGCCGGTGATCTGCAAGTGATCCGCCATGGTCTCGGCGATGTAATCCACACTGTAGGGAAACTGTATCTGGCGCAGATAGCGCGCGTAGGCCCGTAACAATGCGATCTCACGCCAGCTCAACCGGGTTCCCAGCAGCAGGCGGTTAAAGGAGTCGCTTTCGGCCTCGCCGAACCAGATGCGTTCAAAGGCATCCTCGAACTCGTCCCGTACCTGCTCGAGGTCTATATTGTCCGACAGCGAATAGCTGAGCGTGAATTCCTGAATCCAGTACCGGGTATCGTCGGCAGCGCGAATGCCATAGGGCCGCTCGGTGATGACTCTCAGGCCCAGATTCTCGAGAATCGGCAGCACATCCGATAGCGGCAGAGACTCACCGCGGTGGTAAAGCCGCAGGCGCAGGCGATCCTCGTCCTCTTCCAGTTTGCGCGTCAGGCTCATACCGAGCTTCTGCCCGGCACGAAGACTCAACAGGTGCTTGATATCCAGCACGGCGACCCGGGGATCGAAGTCGTCCCGGTAGCCCGGCGGGAAGCCCGGCCCCAGTTCACGCGCGTGCTGCTCTCCCAGTTCCTCGCCAAACTCCTCAATCAGGCGCAGCCGCAGCCGGTCTTCCCATGCCAGTGTTGCCTGCACGATCTGCTCCTCAATCTCATTGACATCCCATGCCCTGCGCACCGCGGGATCGACCCGCAGGACAAAGTGACAGCGCACCAGCACCGACTCGGAAAAATAGGTGGTGAACTCCGATTCCTCGGCGCCCAGCGCGCGACACAGTATGTCCTGCATAACGCAGCGCTGCTGCGTGCTGTAGCGATCGCGCGGCATGTATACCAGGCAGCTGAAGAACTTGCCGTGTACATCCCGGCGCACAAACAGGCGGGTCTGGCGGCGTTCCTGAATGCGGTTGACGGAGAGCACGGTACTGCGCAGCTCATCGACGCTCGACTGAAACAACTCGTCACGCGGAAACAGCTCGAGAACGCGGGCGAGTTCCCGGCCATCATGCTCGCGCGGGTCCAGCCCCGAGCCCTCCACAACCTGGGCAACCTTGCGTCGCAGGATCGGGATAAGGTTGGGGTTCATGGTATATACCGCGGAGGTGTACAGGCCGATGAACCGGTGCTGACCCACCACATCGCCGGCCGCATCAAACACCTTGATCTCAATGTAGTCGGGATAGGCCTGGCGGTGAACGCGGGAGCGCAGTCCGGACTTGGCAAAACTCAGCTGACGCCTGCGCAGCTCTTCGGGCGACATCGCGTGCAGATCCGCTTGCAAATCCTGGGCGCCCCGAGTGTCGCGCTGGCGCAGGATGCCCAGACGCGCTGCCCGATCTTCATTGACATAGTAGTCCGGTCCCTCCCGGCTTACCTGCAGGTATTCATAGCCCAGGAACGTCACGCGATCCTGCTGCAGCCAGTCGATAAACTCCAGTGCCTCGCTGCGGCTTTCGGCTTCCTGGCCCACATTGTCGCTTACCGCATCACGAGCCAGCTGCAGGCGCTCGCGCATTGCCGCAAAATCGTCGACTACCAGTGCGACTTCGCGCAGGATATCCCGCAAGGCGTCATGCAGTTCACCCAGTTGATCGGGGCGCGAGTGACGACCGATTTCGAAGAACAGCAGGCTCTCATGAGAAACCCCGGACGCATCATCCGGCATGGCTCCCAGCACGGCCTGCAATTCGCCGCCCGCATCACGGGCGACCAGCAGGTTACAGCTCGCCAGGGCATGAATGCGGATATTGCGCTGGTTCAACTCGCCACGCACAGATGCCGTGCAGAAGGGCAAGTCCCGGCAAAGAATGGCGATGACGGTACTCTTGCTCTCCCAGCCGTGGTCCTGCAGGGTCGGATTGAAGATACGCACCTTGGGCTCCGGCGCGTCCCATTCAGCCATGAAGTGAAGCAGGCCGTAGAGCGAACCGTAGAGGTCATCGATGGACCGATGTCGGAGGTCTTCTGCGGGGTAGCGGGAAAAAAAGTCGTCTGCGAGTTCGTGCAGGGAGGAGCGATCATCCTGAGCGGCCTGCGCGTCGATACGCGCAGAAAGCGCCCTGAGCAGGTCTTTCTTGAATTCGTCCCACGCCATGCTGCACTGCTCCCGCGCCCTGGGCGGCTGTTATTTTTCGTTCTTCCCGATCCCCAGTCTACCCTAAAGGGGTCTCCGGGCGTGATGTCTGCAGAGGGAACTTTTACACAGGCCCTGGGCTCCAAGGGCTGCGTTGGAGCGGGCGTGAAGTCGCACGGGGTATTGGCTACAATACGCGCCCAGCCGCAGACGCGGTAGTGTCAACAATCCAAGGAGACTGCGTGGCTAGCGCTGAACTGAGAACGCTGGAAAGCTGGCTGAGTGGCCAGATCATCGGGCAATCCCATCTGGTCGAACGCTTGATCATAGCCCTGTTGGCGGATGGCCACCTGCTGGTGGAGGGCGCGCCCGGGCTCGCCAAGACCCGTGCCATCAAGGCCCTCGCAGATGGCATCGAGGGCAGCTTTCACCGCATTCAGTTCACACCGGACCTGTTGCCCGGAGACATCACCGGCACAGAGATCTATCGGCCCCAGGAGGGTAGCTTCCATTTCCAGCGCGGCCCGGTCTTTCACAATCTGGTGCTTGCGGACGAAGTCAACCGTGCGCCGGCGAAGGTGCAGTCGGCGCTACTCGAGGCCATGGCAGAGCGCCAGGTGAGTGTTGGCGCTGAAACCTGGGCGCTCCCGGCACTGTTCCTGGTGATGGCGACCCAGAATCCCATTGAACAGGAGGGCACCTACCCGCTCCCCGAGGCGCAGCTGGACCGTTTCCTGATGCACGTCAAGGTCGGTTACCCGGATGCAGCGGCGGAGGCGGAGATTCTGCGCCTGACACGCGCTGAAGCGCGCAGTGGCGGCGCCCCCACGCCCACGCCGCTGCCCCAGCAAAGCGTCTTCGACGCACGCAATGAAGCACTCGGCCTGCACATGGCAGACGCCGTTGAAAACTACATCGTGCAACTGGTGGTTGCTACCCGCCAGGCGGCTGCGTACGACGAGCAGCTGGGAAACTGGATCGAGTACGGCGCCAGCCCGCGCGCCACGATTGCGCTGGACCGCTGCGCCCGTGCCCATGCCTGGCTGCGTGGACGCGACTTTGTCAGCCCGGATGACGTGCAGGCAATCGCCGCCGACGTGCTCCGCCACCGGTTGATTCTCAGCTTTGAAGCGGAAGCCAAGGGCATCACCCCGGACCACGTCATCGACGAGTTGCTGACTCTCGTCCCCACCGCGTAGGGCTGAGCAGGTGAGCATCGCCGATGCCACAGGCCCCGCGACCGGCGCCTATGCAACACTCGATGCGCTGATCGCGCTGCGCTTTCCCGCTGCGCATTTGAGCCTGTCGCGCCGAACCAGGGCACTGGCCGCCCTCACCGGACCGAACAAGGCGAATTTTCGCGGTCGCGGCATTGATTTCGAAGAGGTGCGCAACTACCAGGCGGGGGATGATATTCGCACCATCGACTGGCGTGTCACGGCACGTACGGGCAGCGCCCACACCCGGGTCTTTCGCGAGGAGCGCGAACGGCCGGTGCTTGTGGTCATCGACCAACGGCAGCACCTGTATTTCGGATCGCACTGCTGCTTCAAGTCGGTACTTGCCGCCCACCTCGCCGGCCTGCTCGCCTGGAGTGCGCTGAGCAACGGCGATCGGGTTGGCGGTGTCGTTTTCAATGAGGCGGCACATCAGGAGGTGCGCCCCAGGCGCAGCCGCAAAACGGTTCTGGCCCTGCTTTCACACATCGTCGATTTTAACGCGCAACTGCCCGGCATCAGTCGGCAGCAGCCACCCCGCGGCTTGGCCGCCATGCTGGAGACTCTGCGCTACGTCGCCCGTCCGGGAACCAGCCTCTACCTGATCAGCGACTTTCATGATGCGGCAGATCCGGCGGTGCGCGAGCACCTGTTTCGCCTGGCACAGCACACGGAGATTACAGCCATCGCCTGCAGCGACCCTCTGGAGTCCATGCTGCCACCACCCGGCCGCTACGCCGTCACCGATGGCTCGCGCAGGGCCGAACTGGTCACCAGTGATCGTCAGTTGCGCGCCCGCTACACCGCCCTGGCCGCAGAGCGCACGGCGGCGTTACAGGCGGAGTTGCAGCGGCTGGGGATTCCAATGCTGGCTGCCAGCACCGAGAACTCGCCTTTTCTCCTGCTGCAGCGGTATTTTGGGGAACCGCGCGCATGACGCCGCAGGACCCCCTTGCCGCCCTCCACCCCCTGCGCACGCCGGAGCCCATTGCGCTCTGGCCGCCTGCGCCGGGCTGGTGGATTCTCGCAGCACTGGGCTGCGCCGCGTTGGCCGCGCTGGGCTGGCATGTGTGGAGACGGCACAGACGCAACCGCTATCGACGCCTGGCGAGGGCCGAACTGCGTACCATCGCAGCACAGCATGCTGCCGGGCAGAATCCGACAGCCACACTGTGTGCCATCAATGCACTGCTCAAGGGCGTTTGCCTGCAGGTGTATCCGCGACGCACAGTCGCAGCGCTGAGCGGCGCGGCGTGGCTGGACTTCCTGAACACAGAGTTTCTTGCAGCGGGCTGTGAGCAGCGCTTTCCCGATGCGATCGCGCGGGCACACGCAGCCGACCCCGGTACCGTTGATGTTCCCGCCCTCCTCGCCTGCGCTGACGCCTGGTTGCGGCGACACCGGGGTGGCCCCGCATGATCACCTGGCTCTGGCCCTGGATGGCATTGTTGCTTCCATTGCCGCTGCTGATACGGCGCTGGTTGCCGGCAGCACGTAGCGAGGCGGCCGCGCTGCGCGCACCGTTTTTCGAGGACTGGCAGGCGCTCGAGCAATCGCGCGGCAGTTTGGGCGGCACCACGGGCCTGCCGACACTGATTCTGCTCTGGCTGCTCTGGCTGTGCCTGCTCACTGCCGCCGCACGCCCCACCTGGATTGGCGAGCCCGTACAACTGCCCGCCAGTGGTCGCGACCTGATGCTCGCGGTGGATATCTCCGGCAGCATGCGCGTGGAGGATATGCAAGTCGGTAATAATCTGGTGCGTCGTGTGGACGCGGTAAAAGCCGTTGGCGCCGAATTCATCGAGCGTCGACGGGGCGATCGGGTCGGGCTGATTCTGTTCGGCAGCAATGCGTATGTGCAGTCTCCGCTGAGCTTCGATATCGCAACGGTGGAACGTTTTCTGCTCGAAGCCCAAATCGGTTTTGCCGGCCAGGAAACCGCCATCGGTGACGCCATCGGCCTCGCCGTCAAACGTTTGCGCGAACGCCCCGCAGAAAGCCGCGTGCTGATCCTGTTGACCGATGGGCAGGACACTGCCAGCAGTGTTGACCCCATGGACGCGGCGCGGCTGGCCCAGGGCCTCGGTATCCGCGTGTACACCATCGGCATTGGTGCCGATCAACTTGCGATTCCCGGTCTCTTCGGATCCAGCTTCGGCAGCCGTCGCGTCAACCCTTCTGCGGATCTTGACGAGGAGAGCCTGCAGGCCATAGCCGACATGACCGGAGGGCGCTATTTCCGCGCGCGAGACCCGCAAGAACTCGCCGGGATCTACCAGCTGCTCGATCAACTCGAGCCGGTCGAGGTCGATGCTGCGACCTATCGGCCGAGACAGTCACTGGGTCACTGGCCATTGTTACTCGCCCTGCTCTGCAGTTTCTGGCTCGCCCTGCGTCACCTCTGGCAACGGCATGGCAGTGGCGCCCTCGACACTGGGGATACAAGCCGTGAATGAACCCGAGGTTCTCCTGCACTTCCTGCGCCCCGCGTGGCTTTTATGGGGTGTTCCTGCAATTCCGCTCGCCTGGTTGCTGTGGCGGCAAGGGAAGCTGGCCGGCGACTGGACACGGGTTATCGACCCACGCTTGCTCCCCTATCTGGCACCGGATGCGGGGGCCAGCGCTGGCCAGCGCCGGCGCATACTCTGGTGCGCTCTGCTCGCGTGGCTCGTGGCCGCAGTTGCGGCGGCGGGACCAAGCCTGAAGCAGATTTCGCAACCCGTAGAGCAGGTCCAGGATGCACTGGTCCTGGTTCTGGATTTGTCCTACTCCATGAAAGCCGCCGACCAGGCGCCCTCGCGACTGGACCGGGCACGGCAGAAGCTGCTGGACCTGCTGCAGCAACGCGACGAGGGACAGACCGGGCTGGTGGCCTACGCGGGCGATGCCCATGTGGTAACCCCGCTCACTGACGACACCGCAACCATTGCCAACCTCTTGCCCGCACTGAACCCTGACATGATGCCGTTGCCGGGCAGCAATCCCTCCGCCGCGATTGCGCTTGCGCTGGAGCTGTTGACCTCTGCGGGAACCACGGACGGACGACTTCTGTTGCTGACCGATGGCGTGAGCGATGAGGAGAGCCGACGTATCCAGACGCTGCTGGAAAACTCCTCCGCCCGCCTCTCCGTGCTCGGCCTCGGCACGCGAAGTGGCGCCCCGATGCCTCTCCCCAGAGGTGGCTTTGTGCGCGATGACAGCGGGGCCATCGTCATGCCGGGCCTGGATGAAACACAGCTCACAGCGCTGGCCGCCGACACCGGAGGCCTCTACAGCAGACTGCGGGTTGACGATAGCGACCTGCGCCATCTGCTCTCCCAGCCAGTCCTCAACCGCGAAACACGGGTCGCTGACAAGCGCAGTGCAGACGCCTGGGAGGACCAGGGCTATTGGCTGATTGTCGCGCTGCTGCCTGTCGCACTGGCCCTCTTCCGCCGTGGCTGGCTGCTCACGCTTGTCCCGGTCCTGCTCGTCTTCCAACCCTCCCCCGTGCACGCCGGAGTCTGGGAAGATTTATGGCTGACGCCAGACCAACAGGGTCAGAAAGCGCTTGAAGCAGGAGATCCGGAAAGCGCTGCCGCGCTGTTCCGGGACCCTGACTGGAAGGCCACGGCGGCATACCGGAGTGGCGATTTCGAGCGGGCCACCGCGCTGTTTGGCGCACAGGAAAGCGCGGACAGCTGGTACAACCAGGGCAATGCGTTGGCGCGCAGTGGTCAGCTTGAGGCTGCCATGGACGCCTATCGGAAGTCGCTGGAGCTGGATCCGGGAAAGGAGGATGCCAAGGCCAATCTGGCGCTCCTGGAGAAACTGCAACAGCAGGAGGAACAGGAGCAACAGCAGGGAGAGTCACCGGAACAGAATCCGGGTGAGTCATCGCCCGAACAAGGCGGTGGCGATGCGGCAGACCCCTCCGGGAAGGGGCAGGACGCCGCCGACCCCGCGCCGCCCCAGAATCCCGGCCAGGAACCGGAGGGCAAGCGGCGGGATCCGGGCGAGAATGACAGCGCAACGGCAGGTGCTTCCCCGGAAGAGGAGTTACCCGCGCCGGAAGCGCAGCAGCCGGACGCGGGAAACGAGCGGCCCACGCAGCCGGGCTCACTGCAAAACGTTCCGGTACCCGAGTTGTCCATGGAGGAAGCCGAGCGCAATCAGGCCATGGAGCAGTGGCTGCGACGGGTACCCGACGATCCATCCGGATTGCTGCGAGAGAAGTTTCGCTATGAGAGCCGCAAACGGCAACAACAACCGGGGACAGGCAATGATGTTGAGTGGTAAATGTTTCTGGGCGGTCATGATGCTCACACTGTGGGCTGCTCCGTTGCAGGCAGCGTTGGAAGTTGCCGTGGACCGGCAACAGGTGGCACTCGGCGACAGCCTCAGACTGGTCATCACCGCCACCGCGAACGAAGATCTCGACGCGCTGGACCTGCGCCGCTTGTTGGCGGATTTCGAGGTGCTGCAGCGCAGCAATACAAGCAGCACCAGTATCATCAATGGCCAGCGCAGCCAGACGCGGCAACTTCTGCTGGACCTGAGTCCCCGACGCCAGGGCCTGCTGGCGATCCCCGGCCTGCGAATTGGCGCCTCTACCAGCGAGCCAATAGCCATTGAGGTCGGCCCGCCACCCGAGCCCGCTGACAGCGAGGAGGCCGTCGTAGTCACCGCTGAGGTCGATCGGGACGAAGTGTATGTGCAGGGGCAGCTGCTGCTTACCGTGCGCATTCAGCAGGCGATTAACCTTGATTCCCGCAGCGTCAGCGAGTTGCAGCTCGACAACGCCTATGTGCAGCCCCTGGAGCAGAATTCCTTTCAACGCACGATAGACGGTCGCCCCTGGCTGGTACATGAAATACGCTATGCAATCTTCCCGGAACACAGTGGCACACTGGTCATCCCCGCTCAGGTGTTCTCTGGCCGCGAGAGTGCCGGCCGGCGCAGCGTATTCGACTTCGGTGCGGGCGGGCGTCAGATCCAGCGCCGCACCGAGCCCGTGACCGTGCGCGTGCTGCCGCGACCCGATGGATTTCCCGCCGACGCCACCTGGCTACCCGCGAGCAACCTGAACATTGAGGAATCGTGGTCAACCGCGCCGGAAACACTGGAGGTGGGAGAATCGGTAACCCGCACCATTACCCTGCGAGGCGAGGGCTTGCAGGGTGCACAGCTGCCACCGGTGACATTTACGGCACAGGAAGGCCTGCGCTATTACCCGGATCAGCCTGATGTTGGAGATAGCGAAGCGGGCAGTGGGCTGGTCGGGCAGCGCCGCGACAGCGCGGCTCTGGTAGCCAGCCGCGCCGGAGACTTCACCCTCCCGGAGCTTCGCATTCCCTGGTGGGATGTCGAGCAAAATGTCCTGCGCTTTGCCGTGGTGCCCGAGCGCAGGATTACGATCGCCGCGGCTGCGACGTCACGCAACGCGCATTCACCGGCATTGCAACCCGACACGAAGCCCCTGCAGGAGCCACCCTCACGTGCAGCGACGTCCGCTGGGGCGGAAGTCCAGCTCTGGCAAGGCCTGGCAGGCGTCTTCGCAACACTCTGGCTAGCGACCTTGTTCCTGTTCTGGCGCCGGCGGCCGGTGCCCGATGCGGAGGCGGAGCCTGACTCGCGCGTCGTGGGCAGCGAGACCCGGGCGTTCAAGCACTTGCAGGCCGCCTGTGCCAGCGACAGCGCCGCAGCCGCGCGCGTGGCGCTGATCGACTGGGCCCAGGCCGTTCTCGGCGCTGCCCGGCCCATGCGAGCTGCAGCCATTGCCGGTCATTTTGGAGACCCAGCCCTGACGCAGGCCATCGCAGATCTGGAGGCGGCGCTCTATCGCCGCGACGCCCAGTCCTGGCGCGGCGCCAACCTGGCCGCCGCTGTCACAGCACTGCGTCGGCAGCAACAGCGTGGCAAGACGGGCACCAACAGTGCCTTCCCCCTATACCCTGCCGCGAGCCAGGCCACAGCCGCGAAATCGGCCCGCTGATCAGTCTTCGAGAGACTTCTGCAGGACCTCAAAGACGTCGGGAGACAACGCGGGTAGACCGGACAGTTCAACCAGCACTGCGCGCATCTGCTCACCCCTTCCGCGGTACTTGCGCCAGCGTGTAAGCGGCTCAAGCAGACGCGCCGCCAGCTGGGGATTCAGGGCATTGAGCTGTGTGACCTTGTCCGCGAGCAGACGGTATCCAGCGCCGTCTGCACGGTGGAAAGCTACCGGATTGGCGTTGGCGAAGGCACCGATCAACGCACGCACCTTGTTGGGATTGTGCAGCTCAAATGCCGGGTGCTGGACAAGCTCCTGCACGCGTTCCAACGTGCCAGGCGCGGGAACCATGGCCTGCAGCTGCAACCATTTATTCACCACCAGGGGTTCATGCTCCCAGTCACGGTAAAACTGCTGCAGAGCCGCATTGCTGCGGTCGTCGCGACCGTGGAACGCCAGGGCTTGCAGCGCGGCCAGCCGGTCGGTCATGTTAGCGGCCTCCCGGAACTGGGTGGCCGCCAGTGCCAGACCCTCGACACTGCCCAGCGCGAGGTAATCGAGGCACAGGTTACGCAGTCGACGCGCCCCGGTCTGCGCGGCATCGGGCGCGTAGGGCACCGTATTCTCAAAACGCAGGTAGCAGGCCTGCAGCGCCTCCTTGTGCGCCGTGGCAATGCCCTGACGCACCGCCTGCCGTGCGGCATGAATTGCATCCACATCCGCCCCGCCCTCCTCGGCCGCGAGGTCAGCCAGATACCTCTCGCCGGGGAGCGTCATCATTTCCGCTACCAGGGCGGGATCCAGCGCAGGATCCTGCAAGAGCTGTCCGCAGGCATCCAGATACCCCGCTTCCACCGTGATGGCTTCACCCGCCGTGTACGCAGCCTGCGCCTGCGCGATGACCCGCAGAGCGTATTGTTGAGCCGCGTCCCAGCGCACGAAGCCATCCTCCTCGCGACTCATGAGGGCGCGCAGATCATCACTGGAATAGACGTAATCCAGACGCACGGGGGCGGAAAAGCCACGCAGCAGTGCGGGAACAGGCGCTTCGGTGATCTCTTGGAACACAAATGTCTGCTCGGCCTGGTTCAACACCAGCACCCGGTGGGTTGTCGCGGTTGAGGCCGGATCGTCCGTTGCCAGACGAAGCGGCAGGTTACACTCACTGCCGAGCAGGCCCAGCGCGACCGGGATCACCAGCGGCGCCTTCACTGGCTGCCCCGGTGTGGGTGGGCAGGACTGACGCAAGGTCAGATGAAACTGCTGTGCCTTTGCGTCATAGACGCCCTCAGCCGAAAGTAGTGGAGTGCCCGCCTGTGAATACCAGAGCCGGAACTGCTGCAGGTCTACGCCGGACGCATCCTCCATGGCGCGCACGAAGTCCTCGCAGGTGACAGCCTGCCCATCGTGGCGCTGGAAGTAGAGATCAGACCCAGCGCGGAAAAGTTCTGCACCCAGCAGGGTATGTATCATGCGTACGACTTCCGCTCCCTTCTCATAGATGGTTGCGGTATAGAAATTCGAAATCTCGATATAGGACTCCGGCCGTACCGGATGTGCCAGTGGACCCGCGTCTTCCGCAAACTGGATGTTGCGTAAGTCATTGACCTCGGCCACCCGTTTGACGGTAGGGGAACCCATATCTGCCGAGAACGCCGCGTCCCGAAAGACCGTAAAACCCTCTTTAAGACTCAGCTGAAACCAGTCGCGGCAGGTCACCCGGTTCCCCGACCAGTTGTGAAAGTACTCGTGGGCAACAATCGCCTGCACTTTCTGAAACTCGTTGTCCGTGGTCACCTCGGGGCTGCACAATACACAAGCGCTGTTGAAAATGTTCAGCCCCTTGTTTTCCATCGCACCCATGTTGAAGTCGTCGACCGCGACGATATTGAAGATATCCAGATCATACTCGCGCCCATATACCTCCTCGTCCCAGCGCATGGACTGTTTGAGCGACAGCATGGCGTGGTCGCATTTGTCGAGGTCTTTCTCCTCCACATAAATGTGTAGAGCCACCTCGCGACCGCTCGCGGTCACAAACTGGTCATCGACACTGCGCAGATCGCCGGCCACCAGCGCAAACAGGTATGCGGGCTTGGGAAAAGGATCGTGCCAGTGCGCCCGGTGACGGCCATTGCCCAAAGGGCGCAAGGACAGCGGGTTGCCGTTACTGAGCAAAACCGGATAGCGCGTTGCATCCGCTTCCACCGTCACATCAAACACCGCCATCACATCCGGGCGATCCAGATACCAGGTGATCTTGCGGAATCCTTCCGCCTCGCACTGCGTACAGAACATGCTGCGCGACTTGTACAGGCCCTCCAGTGCCGTGTTGTTCTGGGGCTGGATACGACATTGCGACTGTAGCCTGAAGGTATCAGGCACCTGCCGTATGCGCAGGCCTGCATCATCCAGCTGGTAGTCATCCGGCGACAACGCACGACCGTCGATAGCGAGCGAAACCAACTCCAGCTGCTGACCGTGCAATTCCAGCGGCTCGCCACCCGGCGCTGCCGGGTTCCGACGTATATGCAGGCAAGCGGTTACCAGTGCATGATCCTCATGCAGGTCGAACGCGAGCTCCGTGCGCTCGATGGTGAAGGCTGGTGGCTGGTAGTCGCGCAGATAGATTGCGCCTGGCTGAGCGTTGCGCATGCGAATCCTCAATGTTCCATGAGGGCGACCTGATAGCCGCCGAATTTACGCAGGTTGATGACACCGGTATCGAACAGCAGGTACTGGCCCTTGATTCCCTGCAACGTACCCGCGACCCGGGATGTCTTGTCGAAGTTGAATGACGACACTTTGCCGGGATAGGCCAGCACCGGGTAATCGATCAGTGTTTCCTGTACCTCCAACGGCGCTATCGCCTGCAGGCCATGAGCCCCCTGCAACTCCGCAATGCCCGCGGCACAGGCATCCATCAGGCGCTGGCGTTCGGACTCCAGATCCGCTGGATCAGCAGGGCCTTTCAGCATGGCCTGCCAATTGGTTTTGTCAGCCACATAACCCTTGAACAGGCTTTCGACGAGACCCGATTGGAAGCGGGTGGCAACCCGGAATATCGGCAGGGCCTGTGTCGCGCCCTGGTCCATCCAGCGGGTGGGCACCTGACTGTGCCGCGTAATACCCACCTTGAGACCGGATGTATTGGCGAGATAGACGATATGATCGATCATGCAGTTGGCCAGTCCCCACTCGGGTTCGCGGCAAGTGCCCTGGTCATAGTGGCACTTCTCAGGGCTCATAATGCAACTGTCACACTGGGCAAGCCGACGGAAGCAGGGGTAACAGTAACCCTGGTTGAAGCTCTTGCTCGTCAGGCGACCGCAGTGGATGCAATGGATCTCACCAAGATATTCCAGAGCGATAGACTTACCCAGCAAACTGTTCAGGGGTATGCGCGAGTCACCCAATACCAGCGTGTAGGACACCGGCTGGTCCAGTTCGGTGGCCATTTTGCGCAGGGCGCCGCGCGCCAGCTCCTGTCCCATGTCACTGCCCCTCCTGCGAATCACGCCAGCGCAGGGGCTCGGGATCATCACAGGTATCGCCGGCTTTGCTGCCCTTGTCGATGTAGCCGATACGCTGCTCCGGCGGCAGATGCAGCTCGCCCCAGGCAATCAGCGCCTGCATGGCATGAGCGCGCTGCTCCGGCGTAACCGGCCGACCGTCGGGCCAGCGGCCCAGCTCCACGGAGCGTCGCATGCTCTGGTAAATCTCCGGCGACAGTTGTTTGATAATGTCCTGGTAATTCATGACGGCCCCGGCTTCGACAAAAGCCGCAATTATAACCGCCCGGACGCTCCGCTGTCGCCGCTGCGCCTCGCCAGCACTGCGAGGAACACACCGAGCAGCGCACCCGACAACAGGCCGGCGACGTGTGCGGCGTTGGCAATGGCACCAAACCCGAGTACCTCAACGACACCCGCAATGCAGAGCAGCAGCCACCCCACCATCAGCAGCATGATGGGACGACTGGGCTCGAAACCCCAGGCAGGTTGCAGGCGTGCCCCGCAGAAACTGAAGCCGAGCAGGCCATAAACCACACCGGACATGCCGCCAAAGATGGAGGGACCACCAAACAGGTACTGGGAGCCATTCGAAACCAGCGCGATGCAGATGAACAGCCCCAGCATGTGGATCGAGCCCAGGCGCCGCTCAATTCTGGCGCCCAATTCCCATAGCCAGAGGCTGTTGAACACGATGTGCAACCAGCCAAAGTGCAGAAACGCCGGGGTGAGCAGGCGCCAGTACTCCCTGCCCATCTCACCGAAGCGCACGCTGTCTCCGCTGATACTGAATGGGGTGAAAGTGAACAGTGACATGCGCTGCGCCGACGCACCGAGATACACCAGGAGGAACCCTGCCACGCTGAGCAACAGCAACACCAGGGTCACCGGTGCCTCGCGCCAGGCGCTGGCTCGCCCCTGTCGCGGCTGGGCCAGCGACGGGGCGGCTCGCAGTTGCAAGCGGATGTCACCGGCCTGCCAGGCCGCATAAACCGCACTCGCCGCCTCCGCCTGGGACGGGTCCGCCACTTCCAGAACCTGTTCCGCACCGGCCTCGTAGACACGGCAGCGTACACCTTGTTGCTGCAAGAACACGACGACCGGGCGCAAATCCTCTCCCGCGGGTGCCCGCAACACCACATGACCTTCCGGCATCAGTTCACCAGCGCCGTATTCCAGCGCAATTTATCGCGGCAACTGGCGTAGAAGCTGTGCCCCAGCGGATGTAACAGCGTGAGCCGATGTGGCTTCTTGGTGACCAGCACGGAATCGCCGGGACGGGCCGTCATGTTGACCTGTCCGTCGCAGGTGACCGGGGGATGAATCCGGTTGCGCTCGAGAATGTCGAGGCGGATCTCACTGTTCCCGTCCACGACGATGGGGCGACTACTGAGCGCGTGTGGAAACATGGGGACGAGGACCACCGCGTCCAGCGTGGGGTGCATGATGGGGCCGCCACCGGACAGCGAGTAGGCCGTTGAACCGGTGGGTGTGGAAATGATCAAGCCGTCAGCCCGTTGCCGATACACGAAAACG
The DNA here is from genome assembly GCA_002414665.1 of Halieaceae bacterium UBA5085. GTDB lineage: Bacteria > Pseudomonadota > Gammaproteobacteria > Pseudomonadales > Halieaceae > Haliea. Next base: position 229,073 of record DIAF01000045.1, on the reverse strand, counting down.
CCATTGATCGACAGCTCGAACTCGATCATCTGCGCCGACGTCCCCGAATTGACCACAACATCGTTGAGCGCGTCCGCTCGCCCTACCGTCTTGCCGTCGCGTACCACCCGGGCATCGAGCAGAAAGCGGCTTTCACGGGTGTACTCCCCGGCCAGCACCGCGGGGATCTGTTGGGCGATGTCGTCCGGACTGATATCAGTAAGAAAACCCAGCCGCCCGCGGTTGACCCCAAGCACCGGTGTTTCATATTTGGCCAGGGTTCGCGCCGCGCTCAGCAGGCTGCCATCGCCCCCGACGACAATCACCAGGTCGCTGTCCTCACCGATGGCATCCAGGCTGGCGCGGGGGATGGACTGGTCTGCCACCAACTCCGCAAGTCGCGACTCCAGCACCAGATCCTTGCCCAGCGCCTGCAGCAGATGCACCAGCTCGTCCAGAACATCGGTCAGGCCCTCTTGCTGGCTGCGCCCAACCAACCCAATCCTGTCGAATTTCGTGTGCATCACTACCCCTATCTGCCCTGAGCTGCGCGGGCAACATTATAACCACGGAAAATCGGCGCGGCCTCGGGGGACCGCCGCAGCCCGCTTTACCAGAATCAGGGCTGGGTGAGCCCCACGTTATTCTTCTCCAGAACCTGTTCCGCGCGATAGCTGGAACGCACGAACACCCCGGACACCACTTCGAGGAAGCCCTTTTCCAGGCCCCACTGGCGGTATTTCTCAAAATCCTGAGGAGACACATAGCGCTCGATAGGATAGTGATTGGCCGTCGGTTGCAGATATTGTCCGAAAGTCAGGATATCCACGCCGGCTGTGCGTAAATCATCCATCGCCTCCAGTATCTCGTCTTCGGTTTCCCCAAGGCCGAGCATGAGGCTGGTTTTTGTCAGCACATCGGGCCGATAGCGCTTGGCGTGACCCAGCACGGCAATCGTCTGTTCATAGCTGGCCCGGCTATCCCGCACCGGGTGCGTGAGTCGGCGCACTGTTTCGACGTTCTGTGCGAAGACCTCGATACCCGAATCGAGGACCGTCTCGACATCGGCGAGCACACCAAGAAAATCGGGTGTCAGGGCTTCCACGGCCGTCTCCGGATTCTCCGTCTTCACCGCTCGCACACAGGCGGCGTAGTGGCCCGCACCGCCGTCCGGCAGATCATCCCGGTTCACCGACGTCAGCACCACGTACTTGAGGTCCATGAGCTTCACGGAACGGGCGGTATTGGCTGGCTCCTCCGGGTCGAGCCAGCCTCGCGGATTGCCGGTATTGACCGCGCAAAAGCGACAGGCGCGGGTGCAGACATCGCCCATCAGCATAATTGTGGCGGTGCCGGCACTCCAGCACTCACTCATATTGGGGCACTTGGCTTCTTCACAGACCGTGGCGAGCCGGTGCTCGTGTACGATGGACTTTACGCGATCATAGGTTGCGCCACCGCGCACCCGAATGCGCAGCCAATCCGGCTTGGCCAGGCGAGTACCGGCGGTTGAAGCCGCTTTGATACCGTCCTTGATCGCGGTGATGCCCCGCTCGTTGACGAACTTGCCACCGCTGGGCACCTGCACCAGGGGTATCAGTTTATTATCTGCCATATTGCTGTCCTGTCGCCTGTGCCTGAGCAGTCGGGCCCTGCCCGCAAACCGGCAATTATAGCCGAGTCCTGCAACCCGCGCAGGGCCCCGTGGGCGGAGGCAAAGAGCAGACGGCCCCATGTGGCACAAGGTACAATTGTCACCATCTGGTTCAAAGAGGCCGCTTATGGCAACTCTCACATTTTATGGCGCGGCGCAGGAAGTCACGGGGTCCTGTCACCTGCTGGAGTCCAAGGCCTGCGGACGGATCCTGCTGGATTGCGGCCTGCGCCAGGGCGGCGATGCGGTTGAACGCATCCACAACGAGCGCTTCAGCTTCCGCCCCGACAGTATTGACGCTGTCGTCCTGTCCCACGCCCATCTGGACCACTGCGGGATGTTGCCGTTGCTGGTACACCAGGGGTTCAAGGGGCCGATTCACTGCACCCGTGCTACGGCCGATCTGCTGCCCATCATGTTGCGCGACGCGGTCGGCCTCTACCTGCGCGACCTCGAGCGCGAAAACCTGCGGGCCTCGCGACGCGGTCGAAAGACCCGTGAGCCGGTGTATGACGAAGAGGATGTAGAACGGGTTCTCAAACAGCTGCAGCCCAGCCGCTACCGTAAACCGTTCAAACTCGGCCAGCACTGCAGTGTTACTCTCCACGATGCCGGACACATCCTCGGCTCAGCCGTCGTGGAAATCGTGCTCACGGAGAACGCCACCGAAAAGCGGCTGGTGTTTTCCGGTGACCTGGGCCGCAAGGGTTCAGTGCTGATGAACGACCCCGCCACGCTGGAAAAGGCAGACATCGTGCTCATGGAAAGCACCTATGGCGACCGGGACCATCGCTACGAGGATGATTCCATGGAGGAGTTCGCGCAGATACTGCACGACACCTGGAACCAGGGCGGCAGCGTGATGATCCCCTCCTTTGCCGTCGGCCGCACACAGGAGATCCTGTTCCACCTCGGCCGCCTGCACCACGCGGGGCAACTCGACAACTGGCAGGTATTTCTCGACAGCCCCATGGCTATCGAGGTCACCAGGGTCTACGACCGCTGGCTGGACATCATGGATGGGGAGGACATTCGCGAGCTGTCGGACGCACACAAGGAATCACTGGCCGACTTTCTGCCTCGCCTGCAACTGACTGCCGATACGGAACAATCGATGGCCATCAACCGCATCAAGGGTGGCGCGATCATCATTGCTGGCAGCGGCATGTGCACCGGCGGTCGCATCCGACATCACTTCAAACAGCGTATCTGGGACGATCGCAATACCGTGATATTCGCCGGTTTTCAGGCCCGCGGCACACTGGGCCGCCTGTTGGTCGATGGCATGCAGAGTGTCAAGCTGTTCGGTGAGGAGTATGCCGTCAAGGCCCGCATAGAAACCCTGGGCTGTTTCTCGGCACACGCCGGACAGAGTGAGCTGCTGGCCTGGGCGGCGAATTTCGAAGCGTCGGCGCGGCTGGTACTGGTGCACGGCGAACCGGATGCACAGGACGCGCTGGCATCGCTGCTCTGGGAGCAACACCAGCGCCGGGCGGCAATACCCGCCGAGGGTGACAGCATCGCATTCTGAGGTTGGCCGCGGGATTCGCGGCCAACACAGCCTAGGCGGTTGTAAAGGGCTCAGCGTAAAACTGGCCGTACCACTTGCGGAACCGAGCAATCGGGCCATCGCCATCGCAGAGTACCGGTTGCGGGCGAAACATCTTGTTTTCCCAGATGGGTTTGTCTTCGTCCAGCTGCTTGCAGATATCCCGGATAATCGCTGCGTTGACACCACCGGCCTTGACCTCACCGTCCACCAGCGGCTGCGTGAAGGCAAAGCGCACATGTACCGTGTCATCGTCAATGGGGGTGACATTCCCCATCAGGAAGGTGCTCGCGATGCCCTCGAAACGTGTAAAACCCTGCCCCGGACCGATATTCTTGGAGGTTATGCTGCCTTTCACCATACCCCTGGGAGTTTTCATGTCCGCACGCTGCACCCCCAGCGAATAGTGCTGGTCATAGGTCAACTCTGTCTCCGGGAAGGTCGCAGTCTGGTGCACATAGCGGAAGTGGGCAGAGTCGGCGCCATTTTCCGCCATCTCCTGGCACGCGGTTTTGATGATCCACTCAAAGCGCTGCAATGGCGCCCATTCAGCGCTGTTGGCCTCTTCGAAGGACTCCACCTCCCACATGGGCGCCACACCCTCCGGGTGGTACCAAGCATAAATCACCTGATTATCTTCTACCACCGGATACGACTCCAGGCACTGTTTGCCAACAACCTTGGGCGGCATGTTTTTCGCGTACGGGACATCGGTGCAGTAACCCGCGGCATCGAACTTCCAGGCGTGGAAAGGACAGACAATACTTTCGCCCTCGATACGCCCGCCCTGCCCACTGCTTTCATTGATACCGTACCCCAGGTGCGCGCCGAGGTGAGGACAGTATGCATCAAGGAGTACGGCGCGGCCCGATTCAGTGCGGAAGAGCACCATTTCACGGCCGAAGTAGGTGACCGCGCGAGACTGCCCTACCGCGAGTTCATCGCTGTAGGAGACAACAAACCAGCCGAAGGGTATCGGCATGGGGGGACGAGGTTTCGGCATTGCAAACTCCTTGGCAACCGTGCGGACGCTGCGGCCCGGCTCACTAAGACTCAACCGCGGATGATAGACGTTTTTACCCGCGTGCTTAAACGGCGCGGTGCAAGTGCTTATACCGACTCGCACCCGGGTGGCGCGAAGGCTGTAGAATCATCCAGGACGCTCGCTACCGGGCCGCTCAGCTTGCCCCGGGAACGCACCCCGGGCTAGTCTTCGCAGCCAGACAACGACCTCAGGCAGGCTCCGCATGCACACAACTCGGCACAACTCCACGATCACACAGCGGAGCCGGCTCTGATGCCAGCACTATCGCTGCAGTCGCTTGCGCGCGCCGCATCAGTGCCGGCGGGCGGGACGGCGATGCCCCTGGAGGATATCCACGGTATAGCAGCCATCACCGGCGTGGGAGAAACTGCCGTGAGCGGACCCTCGGGCCGCGACCCACGGCAGATGGCGCTGCAGGCGGTGGCAGCAGCGATCGCCGATGCCGGCCTACAGCCGCAGGATATCGACGGGCTGATGGTGTCCGGGCACATCGCCGATCAAATCACACCTGAGGATTTCCACCGCTACTTCGGTACCAGGGGTCCCCTCTGGTTCAGCACCGACGGCGGCGCGATGATATGGGCAGCCACCTGCGCGCATCAGGCGGCGCTGGCGATGCGCACCGGCCGGGCCAGGCATATCGTCAATGTGTTCGCTGTAGATTGGGCCACTCGCCGGGCAGCCGGCACCGGAACACCGGGAGACTGGCACGCCGGGGAAGAAATGAAGGCACTTTTTGAGGTGCCTCTGGGCTGGTACCCACAGCCTGTCTATTTCGCCACCTTCGCCAGACGGTACATGCACGAGTACGATCTCACCGAGGCACAGCTCGCCGCCATCCCGCTCACCTTTCGTCGCCACGCAAACGGACACCCTGGCGCGGTGATGCGCGATCGCGCCCTGACGCTAGAGGACTACCTCGCCAGACCCGCACTGGCAAGCCCATTGCGACGCGAAGACTGCTGCCTGATCTCCGACGGCGCAGCGGCGTGGGTAATGAGCCCCGCGGAGCGCGCGGCCGACATGCCCCAAATTCCCATCAACATCGATGGCGTTGGGCATGGGCGCATCGCCAGTGCGCCCTACATCAGCCAGCAGCTGGACCTGACCTCCACGCCACAGGTTTTCGCCGCGCCCTGGGCCTATGCCATGGCCGGAACAGCGCCTGCCGAGGTCGACGTGATTGCGGTCTACGACTGTTTTTCGAGCACCGCGTTGATGCAGATTGAGGACCTGGGCTTCTGCCGCAAAGGCGACGGCGGCAGCTTCGTCCAGGAAGACCGCCTGTATTATGAGCGTACGCGGCGACAGGGCGGCATACCCTGCAATACGCACGGTGGGCTGCTATCACACGGCTACTTGCTCGGAGCCTCCCACGTCGTGGAGCTGGTGCGCCAGCTGCGTGGCAGCGCCGCCAACCAGGTCACGGAAGCGCAACGTGCCGTGTACGCAGGTTTTACCGCTGACGAAGCGGCCACACTGGTGCTGTCCCGGAGGTGCGCGTGAACCTACCCGATCTGGACCATCCGCTGGCCGGGCCATTCTGGGCTGCTGTATCACGCAAGGAACTGCAGGTCCCCTGGTGCGCAGCCTGCGACCGCGCGGTCTGGTACCCGCGCCCACACTGCCCGCACTGTCAGGGAGACCTGCACTGGCGCAGGCTGTCCGGCGAGGCATCGTTAATCAGCTGGTGCGAGGTCACCGGGGGATTAAACCCGCATTTCCGCGAAGCCTACACCTGTGCTCTGGTGAGTCCGCTGGAGTCACCGGACATCCGCATTGTCATGCGGGTAACGCAGAACCCCGCCTCCAGTCTGCGCTGCGACATGCCCGGTCGAGTCGACTTCATCCCGGTACAGCAAATAGGCGGTACACCCTATATGGCCCCCGCCTTTACACCGTACTCCGGGTTCTGATGACCGCCGTCCCGGTTTTCCGGATAGTCCGCCGGGCCGGTTACGCTTTGCGCCGCGGCGCAGTATGATCCGGACACCGGCGATCATCGAGGCTGGAAAAAAAACCTGAACTACTGACCCGCATGGAGTGAACACATGTCCGAGCACGCTGTAATGACCGATATCGACGATGGCGTCCTGACCATCACGCTAAACCGCCCCGCCGCAAAAAACGCGGTGAACAAGGCGGTGGCCGACGGCATAGCTGCCGCCATTGATGAGCTTGAAAGTAATCCGGAATTGCGCGTCGCGATACTCACCGGCGCCGGCGGCACCTTCTGCTCCGGCATGGACCTGAAAGCCTTCGTCACCGGCGAACTGCCTATCGTTGACGGGCGCGGCTTTGCCGGTCTCTGCGAATACACACCTGCGAAGCCACTGATCGCGGCGATTGAGGGCTATGCGCTGGCCGGCGGCTTCGAGCTGGCGATCAGTTGCGACCTGATCGTCGCCGCCGATGACTCAAAGTTCGGCATTCCCGAAGTGAAACGCGGACTTGCAGCCGGCGCCGGGGGGCTGATCAAGCTGCCCAAGCAGATTCCCTCTCGCATTGCCAAGGAACTGGCGCTGACCGGCGATTTCATCTCCGCACAGCGCGCGTTTGACCTGGGTCTGATCAACGAGGTCGTGCCGGCCGGCAGTGCGCTGGACGCCGCAAAAGCCCTGGCGCGCAAGATCGCTGCCAACGGCCCGCTGGCAGTCGCCCTGAGCAAACAGGTGGTAGATAGTGCCCAGGACTGGAGCAGCGCTGAGATGTTTGCCAGACAGCAGACCATCATTCAACCCATTTTCACCAGTGAGGATGCCATCGAGGGCGCCACCGCGTTCGCGGAGAAGCGCGCGCCACAATGGAAAGGCCGCTGAACGCGGTACGCCGGAAACCACAATACTTGAGGACTACAGCAATGTCAGAAGCATGGATTATCGATGCCTGCCGAACACCACGTGGCATCGGCAAAAAGGGCAAGGGCGCGCTCGCCGACCAGCACCCGCAACACCTTGCGGCAACCGTCCTGCGCGCGATCGCAGAGCGCAATCAACTGAACACCGCAGAAGTCGATGACATCATTTTCGGCACCAGCTCCCAGCGCGGCCAGCAGGGTGGGGACCTCGCCCGCATGGCGGCTCTGGACGCCGGCTACGACGTCCGCTCCTCCGGCGTGACCCTGGACCGTTTCTGCGGGTCGGGCATCACCTCGGTGAGCATGGCGGCCGCCTCGATCATGTCGGGAATGGAAGATCTGGTGATCGGTGGCGGCTGTGAAATGATGTCGACCTTTGGCAGCGACCCCAACCAGTCACCCTTCATCGACAGCGACAATCTGCGCCTGCGGGAGAAGCACCCCCAACCGCATCAGGGCGTGTGTGCTGACGCCATTGCCACACTGGAAGGCATCGATCGACACGCGGTCGACAGCCTCGCCGCGCTGTCGCAGCAGCGCGCCGCACATGCCATCAGCAACGGACATTTTGAACGCAGCCTGATTCCTGTCTATCGCCTTGACGGCAGTCTGGCGCTGGACCACGAGGAGTTCCCGCGCCCGAGCACCACACTGGCAACCCTGTCGGAGCTCAAACCCTCTTTCGAGGCGCTGGCAGACTACCCCCTTGACGAAGCCGGAACCACATTCCGCAAGCTGGTCAACCAGGCCTACCCCGACCTGAAGATCAACCACGTGCACCATGCCGGCAACTCGTCCGGTGTTGTGGACGGTGCCGCGGCAATCCTGCTGGCATCCCCCGCCTATGCGAAGGCGCATGGGATGAAACCCCGGGGCCGCATTGTGGCCATGGCGAACATGGGTGACTCTCCCACGCTCATGCTCAATGCCCCGGTTCCTGCCGCGCGCAAGGTACTGGCGAAAGCCGGCATGCAGCTGTCGGACATCGACCTGTTCGAAATCAACGAGGCGTTTGCCGTTGTTGCGGAAAAGTTTATCCGCGACCTCGAACTCGATCGGGATAAGGTGAACGTGAACGGTGGTGCGATGGCACTGGGGCACCCGATTGGTGCAACCGGCTCCATACTCATCGGCACCTTGCTTGACGAGCTTGAGCGTCGGGACAAGCAGTTTGGTCTGGTCACCATGTGCGCCGCTGGCGGCATGGCCCCGGCGATCATTATCGAACGTATCTGAGCGCGCGGCGGACACAAAAAAGCCACCCGAGGGTGGCTTTTTTTGCAATTGGCGGAGCGGACGGGGCTCGAACCCGCGACCCCCGGCGTGACAGGCCGGTATTCTGACCAACTGAACTACCGCTCCAGAAAGTCCTCGGTTGATGGTGGGTGGTGACGGGATCGAACCGCCGACCCTCTGCTTGTAAGGCAGATGCTCTCCCAGCTGAGCTAACCACCCCCTGACCGAGAACGCGCATTATAGAGATAAAAAAAAGGCTGTCAAACGTTCCGGAATAAAAATCGCGGATTTTTTACAACGCTGAAAAAACCCGTGTTTGATAGTAATATTTCGCGTTTCCTCAATCCGTTTGGCGCGCGTTGTGACTGCCCTGGTCACGCACGGCAACACAACCCACAGGCTCTGGCTACATGGACATCTACAAGGAGTTTCACTTCGAGGCGGCGCACCGCTTGCCCAATGTACCGGCGGGCCACAAATGTGCACGTCTGCACGGCCATTCATTCCAGGTACGCCTGGTGGTGTCTGGTGAAGCCAGTGAGCCCAGTGGCTGGGTCATGGACTTCGGCGACATCAAGAGCGCCTTCAAACCCATTCTTGAGCAATTGGACCACTACTATCTGAACGACATACCCGGGCTGGAAAACCCCACCAGCGAAAATATTGCACGCTGGATATGGAACGCGCTCAAACCGGGATTACCGGGACTGACGCAGATTGAAATCCGCGAAACCTGCACATCGGGTTGCATATACCGCGGGCCGTAGCGTGTCACCAACTCGTTACATGCCGGTAACATGAAAGTTTTCGGTTGACGTTTGCAAAGACGCTATTGGCGCAGGGCTCTGTCGCGGGTCGTGCAGGTGTTACCCGCGAACACGGCCCCGCGCTGTTCCCGCGCGGGGCCTGGGGTTACCATTGGTAGCACACGAGGAAAAGGTTATGCACATTGGCCGTACTGCAGGACTGCCCTGCAAGCTTAGCATGGAAACCCGATGCCAAATGTCAGGAGTGCCTCGTAACCTGTTGTTAAAAAACATCTTTTTAGGTTTGATTGTTTTTTAACCAATCTGTAACATGCCCCCCGACCACTGGGCTGAGGCCGGGATTAAACAAATTACTCACCGACTTATCCACAGAATCTGTGGAAAAAAGATGGAAAAATGACCCTGTTACCGGACCACAGAGCAAGACCTCAGTGAACGCTGCGACCTGGATGTCGCTGTTTGGCATCTGCCTGCTTGGTGCCATGGCGCCGGGACCCAGCCTTGCGGTCATCCTGCGCTGTACAGCGCGTGCCGGTCGCCGTGCCGGCCTCGCTGCGGCGCTGGCACACGCAGCGGCCATCGGCTGCTACGCCGCATTGACCGTCAGCGGCCTCGCCCTGGCCCTGCAGCGCTCACCCGGCCTGTTCACCGCCGTACAGACAGCCGGCGCAGCATGGCTGCTTTACCTGGGTCTCAGCGGCCTGCGCCAGTGGACACCCGGCGCCACGGCGCACCTGCAGGCCACTGCGGCCATCCCACAGTCCATTGCACAGTCAGTTTCAGAGGGGTTTCTGGTGGCCCTCCTGAACCCCAAGGTCGGACTCTTCATGGTCGCCCTGTTCAGCCAGTTCCTGCCCGCAGCCCCCGCCATCGCAACGCAGGTTCTGATGACAGCCACGGTAATGACGACGGACGCTGGTTGGTACAGCCTTGTGGCATTCTCGGTGAGTCGGCCGCGCTGGCTGGCGATACTGCGCAGCAGAGCCTCCCTGGTTGACCGGCTGCTCAACATCCTCCTTGCCACTCTCGGTGCCGCAATGCTCCTGCACCTCGCCCGGCAAGCCCTGTCAGCCTAGTGCAGGGTGGTTTCAGGTTCCCGCACGATGATCGCCTGCAAGCGCTGTCCAAGCATAATGACATAGCCCTCATGGCGCTCCACACCGTCAAAGCTGTAATCGAACCGATACTGACGCCAGACCCGCCAGCGGCGCTGTTCATCCCGACTCAGGGAGATTCGATTGAGGTGCACACTCTGGTCGAGCAGCTGGAAATCGTCGCGCTTTCCCGCCCTGTCCACAGCGGCGACCGCCAGCTCGCGCACCCGGATGGAGGCCAGAAACCAGGCACACAGGAGGCCAAGCAACAGTAATGCAAACACATCGCCCAGCGTAAAGAACACCCTCAGTGTCCCCCATGACAGCGGCGATGCAATTCAACCGTCAAGGAATGCAACCACACGCTGGTTAAAACGCGCCGGCTGTTCAGCGTGCAGCCAGTGTCCACATCCCGCCAACGCGGTGATTTCGGCATTCGGGAACAAGGCTTCGATTTGCGGACGATAGGCGTCCTGCACGTAGTCGGACAACTCGCCGCGAATAAACAGCGTACGCCCGTCAAAGGGCGCAACAGGCTCCGGCGCGGCAAGCAGCGCTGGGTACTGCTCGCGCAACACACGGTAGTTGAAGCGCCAGCGGTAGACGCCGCCCTCATCACGCTGCAGGCTAAGCAGCAGGAATTGAATGACAGCGTCTTCATCCAGGTGTTGCGCCATCACCTTCGCCGCGTCACCGCGACTGCTGCAACCCGCCTCGGCCACCGCGGTGACTGCGGCAAACACGGCCTGGTGGGAAGGCGGATAGGCCACTGGCGCAATGTCCGCCACGACCAGTGCGTCCACCCGATAGGGTGAATCCAGCGCCAGTTGCATCGCCACCTTGCCACCCAGGGAATGGCCGACAAAGTGTGCCGTTTCCAGGCCCCGGTGGGTCATCCACCGGTCCACGGCCTGCGCCAGTTCCGGTAAAGACATACTGTCAGTCCAGCGCGAGCGCCCATGGTTTGGCAGGTCAAGACTGTGTACCCGATAATGATCCTGCAGCGCCCGGGATACGCCGCCCAGATTGCTGCCCATGCCAAACAAACCGTGCAAAAGCACCACATCGGGGCCGTCACCCGCCACCGAGTCGAATACTTCAGCTGTCATTATCGCTGCCTCTCCCTCGAGATTTTGCTAGTATGACCGCACTATAAACGAACTGGAGTCCGTATGCGTTATTTCCGGAGCGCGAGCCGCCTGGGCACTGTACTGCTACTGCTCACAGGCCTCGTCGCCTGCGGCGGTGCCACGTATAACCCCACAGTATTCCCTTACGAGCTGGATGAGGAACGCCTCGCCCAGACCAAAGTGAAAACCGTTGTGATCGCCCACGTCAACCTCGGCCCGCCCTCGCGCAGCTACCTTGACAAGGAGGCGCCACGCATCGACGGCATGGTCGCCACCTACCTGAAGGACAATGGCTATAAAGTGATTCCCCAGCGCGAATTCACCCAGCACTGGAACACGGCCGTGCGCGCCTTCGGTGACCCGGTGGACCCAACCACCGGCCGCATGAACATGAACACCTTCGTGCAGATCATGCAAAGCGTGCGCGATCAGCTGCGGGAAAACACCGACGCCGACGCGGTGGTTTTCACCGATCTGCTGGAGTCCGAGGTACCGTTTTCCTCCGGACTCAATCGTGTAGCACGCTGGCACGGTGTCACCCGCAAACCGACATTGCAGGGGCCCGGCAGCGGCGTCTCGACAGAGTTTGACTGGAACCAGGGCGCCTCGGTGGCCTCACTGCAGATCAGCATTTATGACATGGAACTGAAACGCATTTTCGCCAGCGTCGGCGGCCTCGACGTCACCGATGCGATCGACGCGCGCTCGTCGGGCGGCCGCTTCGTACGTCGGCGCAACATTCTGGAAAGCGATGCCTTCGTCAATGAGGGCATTGCCCTGGCGCTACACCCCTTCGTGGAAATGGACGACTGGCCCGGCAATCCCTGAGGACACAGGGCAGGCACCGCGCATTCAGTCCTCGAAGGTTGCCTGCCGCTTGTTTGCCTGGGCCTCAACACCGGCCATCAGGTCGACCTGGCTGAGCATCCCCGCATTCCACGTTGCGATGTGGTTCAGCCCGTCGCGCACGCTGTGGTCGCGGGCGTACACAATCATTTCCTTGGTGCCGCGCACGGCCAGGGGTGACTTGCGCGCGATGCTGCGGGCAATCTCTGTCACCTCGCGCAGGAGCGTGGCCCGGTCCGGGTATACCCGGTTCACGAAACCTACCTCACGGGCCTCCTCTGCATCCATGTTGCGGCCGGTGTACGCCAGTTCGCGCACGATGCCGTCGGCCACCAGCTTTGGCATGCGCTGCAGCGTACCCACGTCGGCGGTCATGCCGATGTCTATCTCGCGAATGGCGAACCACGCATCCTCGGTGGCGTAGCGCATGTCACAGCAGCAGACGAGATCCACACCACCGCCGATACAGGTGTTGTGAATGGCGGCCAGCACCGGTTTGCGACACTGCTCGATGGCACTGAGGTTGTCCTGCATGCGTAGCACATTGCGCCGGAATTCCTCGGCCTGCCGCGCCGGGTCACTGGAGTGCCCCTTGATGCCACTGAACATGGCGAGATCCAATCCCGCACAAAAATGCCTGCCATTGCCCACCAGCACGATCGCGCGCACGCCGGGTTCGGCATCCAGCCATTCAAAGCAGGCCTGCAGCTCGGGCCACATCACGGCATTCATCGAATTGGCCTTGTCGGGACGATTCAGGGCAACGGTGGCCACTTGCTGCTCAACCGTCAGGGCAAGGGTTTCAAATTCGGGTATCACCATCTGCACTTAACTCCTCGCTAACACACGCGCCGGATTCACCAGCGATTGACGAAATCAGACGTCTGCAGGGCCGGCAACGTTTTGGCACTGCCATCCCGGGTACCGATGTACAGGAACGATACGACTTCCTCCCCCGGTTCAAGCCCCAGCGCTGCACCCACGTAGGGATCGAAAGCCGCAGCGCCCGTGCGCCAGATGCCAGCGTAGCCGAGCGCCTCGGCGGCCAGCAGTATGGCATGCGCGGCACAGCCCGCCGAGAGGCGTTGCTCCGACAGCGGCACTTTGGGATGCTCCTGCAAGCGAGCCACCACCACCATGAGCAGCGGCGCACGCAGCGGCGCAGCACGGGCCTTCTCCCGCGCCGAGCTGTGTGCCCCCGGATCACGCTGCAGCAGGCAGCGCTCCAGCACCTCGCCGAAGTCCTCGCGCCGCTCCCCCTCTATGATGATAAACCGCCAGGGCCGCAACCAGGCGTGATCCGGTGCTCGCAGGCCGGCCTGCAGCATCTGCTCCAGCTCCTCCGCGGTGGGTGCGGGGGCTGTCAGTCGTGCAGCGGAATTACGGGTTTGCAGATGGTGCAGGACATCGCTCATGAAAAAAACTCGGACGGCTTTTTGCAGGCCCACATGATAGCAGCAATCGGCAGACCACTGACAAAAGCATAAAACGGACGGCAGGTGATGCATTTCATCGAGGCTGAAGGTATTATGCCCACGTCTGATGTGTCAGGTGTAAACTTCTCGGCCCGCGGGCGGAAAAACGGTAATAATTCGGTTGTCCACCGCAGGCTAAACCACGACACTTCGACCAACATAATGATAGCGCAGCGCACGCACGGGGACATGCGCACAAGCAGTAGCGAACGACTACGTATAATTAAAAGGAGCACCAACATGAAACGCAGTAACGTACCTCATCGCATGAAGAAGACCCCGCTGGCCATTGGCGTATCCGCCCTGCTCGGCACCGTTATGGCAGCATCCTTCACCAGCGCCGCCCAGGCGCAGGAAGAAGCGCGGCGCAGTACCTCAGCCCTGCTGGAAGAAGTGGTTGTCACCGCGCGGAAGCGCGAAGAAGGTTCGCAGGAAGTACCCCTGTCCATCTCCGCCCTGGGCGCAGACCAGCTGGAGTCCCTGAAGATCCGCGACCTCACCAACCTGTCGGTACGCCTGCCCAACGTCGCTCTGGACGATGCCGGCACAGCGCGCGGCACAGCAAACTTCGCGATCCGCGGCCTGGGCGTCAACAGCTCGATTCCGGGTATCGACCCCACCGTCGGTGTCGTGGTGGATGGTGTCTACATCGGCCTTAACAATGGCATTCTGTTTGACACCTTCGACCTGGAAAGCGTCGAAGTGCTGCGTGGCCCCCAGGGCACTCTGTTCGGCCGCAACGTGACCGGCGGCGCCGTGCTGCTGAACAGTAAAAAGCCCGGTGAAGAGTTTGAGTTCAGCGCGCGCGCCGCTATCGATCAGGGCCCGGAGGGCGGCCCCAGCCGCTATGTGATGGCCAGTGTGGGCGGCCCGGTGAATGACATGCTCGCCGCACGCTTTACCGCCTATCACAACGACGATGACGGCTTCGTTGAAAACCAGTTCGATGGTGAGGACATCGGCGCCATCCGCCAGACCATGGTGCGTCCGGTGGTCGTGTTCACGCCCACGGATGAACTCGAACTGATCATGCGCTACGAATACGGCAAGGTCACCGGCGACGGCCCTGTTGGACAAAGCCACACCAACGGTTCCGGCGTACCCGGCACACCGTTTAACGCCGACCGCGAAAGCTTCGATGTCTCCATTGATGAACCCGGTTTGCAGGACAACGAAACCAATGCCCTCACCGTCGAATTAAACTACGACGTAGCCTTCGGCGACGGCACCATCACCAACATCTACGGCGTGCGTGACTACCACGGCAAAGGCGTGGGTGACATCGACGCACAGCCCGTGTGGATGTTCCATGCGCCCTCCTGGATCGACTATCGCCAGGTCAGCAACGAGCTGCGCTACAACGGCCTGTTCGCCGACCGCTATAACGTCACCACCGGTGTGTTCTACTTCGACAGCGAAATCAATTACCACGAACGTCGCGAACTGCTGGGTGTTGCAACCGGCGGCGTGGCACCGGCCGCCCAGTTTGACGGCGGTGGCAACCTGCTCACGGAGACCTGGGCGGTATTCGCCTCGGTTGATATCGACCTGAATGAAAACCTGGTGTTGAGCCTGGGTGGGCGCTACTCCGAAGAAGACAAGGAAACCGAGATCGCTTCCCTGAGCCAGAACATCAACAGCCCCTGCAACATCGTGACGCTGGACAACTGTGATTTCGACTTCGTGGACGACGACAGCTGGAGCAGCTTCAACCCGAAGGTCGGCCTGACCTACACCCTGTCGGACGATGCCTTCGTGTATGCCAACTACAGCCAGGGCACCCGTTCCGGTGGTTACAACATGCGCAACACGTCGTTCAACCCGGCGGATACCCCCGGACCCTTTGACCAGGAAACCGTAGACAGCATCGAGCTGGGCTACAAGTCGTCCTTTGGCGGACGCGGCATCCTTAACGCGGCCGTGTTCTACAACAAGATTGACGACATGCAGCGTGAAATCAACCTGCCCGGCCCCATCGGGGTGATTCAGCTGGTGCGCAATACGGCCGAAGCGACCATCATGGGCCTGGAAGTCGATGCCACCTGGGGCATTACCGACAACCTGGTGGCCATCGCCTCCGTTGGCGTGCTGGATGCGAGCTACGACAAGGTTCTGGTTGACCTGAATGGTGACGGCGTGATCGACGGTGCCGACAAGGATCTGGACCTGCCCCGCGCAGCCGACCTGACCTACACCGTGGGCCTGAACCACGACCTGGAGCTTGGCAGCTGGGGGTACCTGGGTTCGCGCATCAGCTACTCCTACCGCGACGAGTCCGCGTATACCGACAACAACCTGGGCTTCATCAACGAGCAGAACCGCGTTGACGCAGGCCTCGACTTCTACAGCAACGACGGTCACTGGGTGTTCTCGGTGTACGGTCGCAACCTGCTGGACGAAGTGTTGAACGGCAACGATACGCAGCTTCCCGACGCCCTGTCCGGGGTACCGCTGGGCGGCACCTTCGCGCCCCTGTCAAAAGGTCGCCGTATCGGCCTGGAGGTTACCTACAACCTGTAGGCTGCTGTCCGTACGAAAAAAAGGCGGCCCTCGGGTCGCCTTTTTTGTTTCAGTGTGCTGCGGTAGCGCCGCCGGCAATCACTCGCACATATCAGCGTAGGGATTGTTGAGATTCAGATCAATCACGTACTCACCCACGCGCATGGATTCAGCGCTGTGTTGTATGTCCCCGTCACCCAGCACACCGAAGTCGAAGCGATAGGTGGGCGCAACACGCCCGTCAATGGATGCGTCGTCGTATTCTCGCTGGCGCTGCAGGATACCCTCATTGCGCTGCTGCCATTCCTGCCACGCCCGCGCGCCGTGCCGCGCTCGCAGCATTTTCGCCGCCACAGTGGGGCTGAGCAATGTGGCAGATGCGTTGTTGCCACCAAAGCCCTTGGAGTTGATGATGGCATAGGCCTGCTCTGCCGGATCCACGGCCTGATGGCGAAGGACAAAGTTCAGATTCTCGCGGCACACATCCTCTGCCAGCGCATCAATCGTGGTAATGCCCGGTATCACACCGTCAGCCCAGATTCCCAACGTTGCGGTAACCTGGTCCCCGGAGGCCGACCCCAGGGAATGGCCGAGGTAGCACTTCAACGCGGCTACCGGCCAGGCGCTGATACCAAAGGCCTTGGCGGTTTCAGACAGTATTCTGGATTCGCTGGTGCGATTCTGTGGCGTCCCGGTGCCGTGCGCCTGCACCAGCCCCCCACGCCGCAGCATTGACTCACCAAGGAGGGCCCGGGTCGCGGCGGTTGCCTTTGCCATGGTGATGTAATTGCCAACGCCAGGGCCGGAGATGGACTTCTTGTAGCCATCCGCATTGACGAAAACATCGGTGGCGGCGCCAAACACCGTGGCGCCCAGTTCCACCGCCAGCGCGTCGTCAAACAGCACAATCATCTGCGCCGACTCGGCAATGGTGAAGCCGCAATTCTCAGCGAAGGGACGACAGGCGCGCCGGTGATCGGCGGTGCTCGACCCGTCCAACTCCCGTAGCCCTTTGTCGGTGGCCAGTGCGCCCATGGCGGCATAGCCGTCCATAACCTCCGGATTTACCGGGGCCTCAGCGGAACCGATGAACACCACCCGTGCGCGGCCGCTGCGAATATCCTCTATGCCCTGGCGAAGATTGTAGAGAAACGAGGCACAGGCTCCCAGTGTTGCGCCGGTCGCGCCCATGCTGCCCAGGACGTAGGCATTGACAAAATCCGCCGGCATTTCGGCGAGGGACAGCGGACAGAACTTGGACGTGACACGCTGCCCATTGTGCCGTGCACGGAGCATCCCCCCGGCCCCCGCAGCGTCAAGTTGACCCATGGCACTGCCGGCATACACGCTTATCTGGTCAGCCGGTACGCGCTGCTGGATCTGTTCCCAGGGTATCCCGATGCTTTGTAGCGCGTCCGATGCAGCGTAAATCATCATTTGCAGGCCACGAGGATGATTGCGCGA
The DNA here is from genome assembly GCA_002414665.1 of Halieaceae bacterium UBA5085. Classification (GTDB taxonomy): domain Bacteria; phylum Pseudomonadota; class Gammaproteobacteria; order Pseudomonadales; family Halieaceae; genus Haliea. The sequence goes on along the minus strand of DIAF01000045.1, from coordinate 211,478 downwards.
GGCGTACAGAGTGCCGGGATCAAAACCGCTAGGCAGTTGTCCTGCGGCCTTCACTTCAAAATCACGCACAGTGGGCAACAGAAGGTCCAGCGGTTCGGCAATAGTGACGTCGACCTCGTCGCTGCCCACCGGCACAAGCTGCCAGCCTGCTGGCAAGACCGCCGGGAGTTGCTGCCGACGCAGCCGCAGCATCAATGGCCCGCTGCTGGCGCGCGCCGTCAGCCGTTGATTCCAACCGACCGCGTCAGGGTTGAAATGCTGGGGTTCCACCCGGCGAATCAGCGTGTGGGCCAGCAGATACTCCTCCTGAGCCGCGGCCGCGTCCACCCCCATCAACCGGGCAAGAGCAGAGAGCGTGCGCGTGCGTATTGCCTCCGGCAGGGCATCATGCACCAACCGTCGATAGGCGTGGTGCGACGATGCACGCCCTGCGCCGTTGATACCGCCAAACCCGACAATCACCGGCAAACGCGCCTGCCCCATACCACACTCCTCAATTGATCGCCTGTACCTCAGCGGCGCAGTGTAGGCGGCGGTCCGCCGGGATGAATATGTTTATTCCGCCAAGTATCATGGTATTTTGGCCTTTCGATGAGGGAATCCACACCATGTACACCGTCGCCGCCCTGCTCTACCCCGATGCCCTGGCCACCAGCGTCACGCTCCCCATGGAGATATTTTCCGCCGCCGCGCAAACCGCTCGCAGTCACAATCGCAAGGCCCCCGGTGTGATCTACCAGCTCGCGGCAGAGCGTGCCGGGGCCGTTACCCTGAATAACGGTCTGACGTTGCACGGGCAGCTGTCGCAGTGGGACCTGCCACCGCTGGATGTGCTGATTCTCCCGGCGATCTGGCGGACACCACTGCCCACGCTCCGGGCCTGCGCGCCCTGGATGGACACCTTGCGCTCGATCGCGGCATCGGGCACGCGCATCTGCAGCGTCGGGACAGCGAGCAGCCTGCTGGCCGAGGCCGGCCTGCTCGACGGACGACCCGCCACCACCCACTGGAACTACTTCGAACGCTTTGCCCGGCGCTACCCGCGGGTCGCGCTGAAAACCCGGCACCTGATCACACAGAGCGACAACATCTATTGCGTGGGGAGCGTCAACTCCATCGCCGACCTCTGCGTACACCTGGTAGAGGGCTGGTTCGGCAGCCGCATTGCACGCGCCGTCGAGCACCAGTTTTCCCCAGAAATACGCCAGCCTTTCCAGGCCGCCGCATGGCAGGATGCACCACGGGGACGCCACCATGATGAAACCGTGTTGCTGGCGCAACAGTGGTTGCGTGACCGCCTGCAGGGACCCATATCACTGCAGGACATGGCACCGGCACTCGGCGTCAGTCCACGCACCCTGCACCGCCGCTTCCGACAGGCGACCGGTATGAGCCCGCAGGCCTACCTGAATGCACTGCGTATGAACGCTGCTCGCGACCTGCTGCGCCGCAGCAACCTCGGCATTGCGGAAATTGCCTGGCAATTGGGCCTGCAGGATGCCAGCTATTTTTCCCAGCTCTTCCGGCACAGCAACGGCGTCACCCCCGGCCAATACCGCGAGGCCGTGCGTGGCAAACTGTTTGATCCGCCCGAGCAGTCGCAGGCCGGG
>DIAF01000045.1:183488-209716 GCA_002414665.1 Halieaceae bacterium UBA5085 | reverse complement strand
CAGGCCGGGACTCGCGAGGCCCGACCGCGTCCTTGAGTCGAGTCGCCGAGTGTGGCCTAATGTGCGCCCGCTTTATCGAGGGTCCGCAGGCCTGCGGGCAACACTACCGCCGTAACCAGCAGTCGGGAATAGCATCATGAGCAAAGAATCAGTTGTCATCGTCAACGGTGCCCGCACCCCCATGGGTGGCTTGCAGGGCAGCCTCGCGTCACTCACCGCAGCACAGCTCGGCAGCACCGCTATCGCGGCGGCCCTGGAGCGCAGCGGTGTCGCCGCAGCTGACATCGACGAAATCTTCATGGGCTGCGTGCTGCCCGGTGGCCTCAAGCAGGGCCCCGCGCGCCAGGCCGCACGGGGCGCAGGCATTCCGGACGGAGCCGGCGCTGTCACCCTGAACAAGCTCTGTGGCAGCGGCATGCAGGCCACGATTTTCGGCTTTGACAGCATCGCGGCCGGCACCAACCAGACTGTTGTGTGCGGTGGCATGGAAAGCATGAGCAACGCACCACACCTGATTCCCGGTGCGCGCGGCGGTGTCCGCACGGGCCATGCGAAACTGCTGGACCACATGTTTGTCGATGGTCTTGAAGATGCCGACACCGGGCGCGCCATGGGCAGCTTCGCCCAGGAGACCGCCAATCAGCGTGGGCTGACCCGAGAGCAAATGGACGCTTTTGCCGTGGAGTCGCTGACCCGGGCCAAACGTGCGATTGAGGACGGCTCGCTGCAGGCAGAAACCGCGCCGGTTACCGTATCCGGCCGCCAGGGCGACACCGTGGTCAGTGATGACGAGCAGCCACACAAGGCAGCCGTCGAGAAAATTCCCAATCTGCGCCCGGCTTTCGCCGCTGATGGCACGATTACCGCAGCCAACAGCAGCTCGATTTCAGATGGCGCCAGTGCCTTGATCCTGATGAACGAGCGCACGGCAGAGGCCCGTGGCCTGCAGCCCATGGCACGTATCGTGGCGCATGCACGCCACAGCCAGCATCCCTCCGAGTTCACCATCGCGCCGATTGGTGCCGTGGAGAAGCTGCTGGCGAAAACCGGTTGGCGCGTCGATGATATCGACCTGTTTGAAATCAACGAAGCCTTCGCCATGGTCACAATGCTGGCCATCCAGGATCTCGGTCTGGATCACGCCAGGGTCAACATCCATGGCGGTGCCTGCGCCCAGGGCCACCCCATCGGATCGACCGGCTCGCGTATCATCGTCAGCCTGATGTATGCCCTGCGCAAACTGGGCAAACAGCGGGGTGTTGCTGCCCTGTGCATCGGTGGTGGCGAGGCCACGGCCGTCGCAATCGAAATGATCTGACACCGATCCGGCGGCATCGCCCGCCGCTTCCAGAGGCACAGCATGGCACTCAGCAGCATTCCGGACATTCTCGACGACATCCGAGCCGGCAAAATGGTTATCCTGATGGATGACGAGGACCGCGAAAACGAAGGTGATCTGATTGTTGCCGCAGAGGCGGTGACACCGGAGATCATCACGTTCTTTTCCAGTGAGGCCTGCGGGCTGATTTGCATGCCCATCACCGAAGAACGCGCACGCCGGCTGCAACTGCCCCTGATGGTGCGCGACAACCGCTCCCAGCACGAAACCAATTTCACGGTGTCCATTGATGCCGCAGAAAAACTGGGGCCCGGCATCAGCTCCGTACAGCGTGCGCACACGGTGCGCAAGGCGGTTGCCCCTGACGCAAAGCCGTCTGACATCATTCAGCCCGGGCATATATTCCCGCTGGTCGCCAAGCCCGGCGGTGTGCTGCGCCGTGCCGGGCATACCGAAGCCGGCGTGGACCTGGCGCGCATGGCCGGCTTCGAACCCGCATCGCTTATCGTGGAGATCATGAACGAGGACGGCACCATGGCCCGGCGCCCGCAGCTGGAGGTCTTCGCCGAGCGCCACGGACTGCGCATGGGTACCATCGCCGATCTTATCGAGTACCGCTCCCTGCACGAGCAATCGGTTGAGCTGCGCGACACCAAAACGGTCAACACCGAGTTCGGTGAGTTCACGCTCTACACCTTCAGCGACCTCATTGACGACACCCTGCACTTCGCCCTGACTCGCGGCGAACTGCGTGAGGACACAGCAGCCCTGGTGCGCGTGCAAACCGTAAACCTGCTGCGTGATGTCGTCGGCACGCTGATTGGTGATGAGGTACCGGGCTGGTCATCACGTCGGGCACTGGAGCGCATCGCCAGCGAGAATCTCGGCGCACTGGTATTGATCGGCCAGCCGATTGCCTCGGCACAGGCACTTGCCGACGTCATTCAATATCCCAACGCACCCACCGTCGCCAACAGCAAAAGCGGCGGCATCGGCAATTACCGGGTGATCGGCACTGGCGCCCAGATTCTGAAGCGTCTCGGGGTTGGGAAAATGCGCCTGATGTCAGCCCCCATCCGCTTCAATGCGCTCTCTGGCTTCAGCCTCGAAGTCACGGAATTCGTGCAGCCCTGAATCGAGACCGGGCCTAGTTGAACCTCGGTGGCCGTTTCTCGAAGAATGCGGTCAGCGCCTCCAGGTTATCAGCGGACCCGGCTTGACGGGCCATCGCCGCCTGCTCGGCCACAAACGCTGCATCAATTGCAGGCTCATGGTGCAGGCGCAGAGTGCGCTTGATTTCGCGGAGGGAGCTGACCGGCCACTGGGCAATGGTCGCGGCCCGCTGCAAAGCGTGGTCAAGCACATCCTCATCTGGCAGTACCGCTGCGACAACACCCAGCTGCAGGGCGCGGGCCGCGTCAATCCAGTCCGCAGTGTAAAACAGCTCTGCAGCGCGCTGCGCACCGATATTGGCCTGCAGCATGTAGCTGCTCGCCCACTCGGGCACCAGGCCCAGCGCAGCAAACGGCAGACGCATACGAAAACTTGCTCCGGCATAAACGACGTCGGCATGGAACAGTACCGTGGCGCCGCCCCCGACCGCGACGCCCCGGGGGGCAGCCAACAGTGGCTTGTCGAAGCCGGCTACAGCCCGAGCGGCGCTCTCGAATGGGTGTGGCACATCCGCCTGGCTGCCGCCAAAGCTGGCCAGGTCAACACCCGCGCTGAAACTGTCGCCGGCACCGGTGAGCACAACACAGGCCACACCATCGTCCGCTGAAGCCGCAGTAAACGCCTCTCGCAGGGCAACCCACAGTGGATCGTTAATCGCATTTTTCTTTGCTGGCCGATTGAGCGTCAACAGGCGAACCCGGCCCCGCTGTTCCTGTAACAGGACATCACCACTCATCGCCTCAGGCCTCACTGTGGAAAACAACAAAATCGTCGATTGCCGCGCGCTCGGTAACGCAGCGGTTGGCCGCGGCATCGGGATCCGGATAGCCGAAGGAGATACCAAACATGAGCTTGTGTGCCGGATCCACTTGCAACGCTGAGCGCAGCTGCTCAGCCTGAAAGCCCAGCGCGGTTTGCGGGCAGGAGCCCAAACCCTGTGCGGTCATGCTCAACATCAGGGTCTGTGCAAACATCCCGAGATCGCAGGCCTCGCGCAGCCCAAACGGCTCTGGCAGAAACAGGAAGGCGACGTGCGGCGCATCAAAGAAGGTAAAGTTGCGCATGAAAGCTTCATGCCGACGCGCCTTGTCCTGCCGGGCAATGCCCATGGCATCGTACAGTGCCTGCGCCGCAGCGTACTGGCGCGTTTTGTACTCGCCCTCATAAACGCCGTCATAGGGGAAATCCATGCTGATACGCCCCGCCATGAACTCCGCAGGCAGCAGGGCCCGCAGCGTCTCCAGTTTTGGCCCTGACACCACGTGTACGACCCACGGTTGGGTGTTGCAATTGCTCGGCGCACAGGCGGCATCGGCAAAAATCTGGCGCAAGGCGGGCTCGGGCACAGGCCTGGGCAGGAACGCGCGCAGGGAGCGACGCTGGCGCACCAGGGTGCTGAAGGTGGATGCGTGATCTGACATACAAAAGCCTCAGGCTAGTCGGTTAAAGCGCGCCATTATGCGCAGCGAGGGGCCACCGAACCAGCCGGGCGGCCCATGACGCCATCACTCGCCGCGGAATTGTGCCGGGCGTTTTTCCTTGAAAGCCCGCATTCCCTCTTTCGCATCGGCGGAGGCAAATACGGGGCCGGCCAGAGCATCTGAGGCACGCATCGCATCGTCTTCCGGCATGCACTCCTGATGCTCGCGCAGGGAGCGCGTGACAGCGGCAACGGCCAGCGGCGCATTCGCGCAGATTCTGGCCGCGTAATCACGGGCCGCCGCCAGCGTGGTGCCGGGGGCGACCAGCTTGTTCACAAGGCCCCACTCCAGCGCCTGCCGGGCACTGATATGCTCGCCGCAAAGCAGCATTTCAGCGGCCAGACAATAGGGAATCTGACGGCGCAGGCGTACGGTTGAACCGGCCATCGGGTATAGCCCGCGTGCTACCTCGGTGACACCGAATACTGCATCTTCCGCCGCCACGCGAATATCGGTACCCTGCAGAATTTCTGTCCCTCCCGCCAGGGCATAGCCCTCCACGGCGAGTATCAGTGGCTTTGCCGGGCGATTGTCGCGCAGCAGAGCCTGCCAGTGCAGGTTGGGGACTTCGGCCATCAACGCCATGAACTCGTCACTGGCACCCTGGTCACCATCGGCCCCGGCTTTCAGGTCCATACCCGCACAGAACGTATCTCCACGCGCTGTGAGAATGGCGCAGCGCAACGCAGGATCCGCGTCCAGCAGCCGCCAGGCCCGATAGAGACCCAGCAGCATCGCCGGATTGAACGCATTCTTGGCCTCGGGGCGATTCAGGGTCACGATAAGCACACCTCCATCCTGCTGCACCAGGCAGCTTGAGGTGCTGATAGCCAGTTCTTGCACGGTTTTTCTCCTTGGCCCGGGGGCAGTTTGGCTAATTGACGCGATACTGGCCGGAAAGCGCAATGTCCAGCGCCTTCGGGTAGGCAGGCTTGCCGCTGGGCGCGCGCGGCACCTCGGCTACCACATGGACTTCCCGTGGCACCTTATAGCCGGCCACATGCTTGCGCGCTTCTTCTTGCAGCGAAGACAGGCTCAGTGAATGCCCGTCGCGCAACGCCACCACTGCCGTGACCTTGCTCCCCAGTCGCTCGTCGGGTGTGCCAACCACCAGGCAGTCAAACACTGCAGGATGGTTTTTCAATGCCTGCTCAACCTCTTCCGGGAACACCTTCTCGCCTCCCGTGTTGATGCAATTGGAACCGCGACCGTACACGGTGATGGTATTGTCCTGTTCCAGTCGCGCTTCATCCCCGGTCAGCAACCACAGCGTGCCGTTTACCGGCACAAAGGTCGCGGCGGTCTTTACCGGGTCGTTGTAATACCCGACCGGAATGTAACCGCTGCGTGAGAAGATACCCTTCTCGCCATGAGCGACTTCACGATAGCTCCCGTCCTCAGCCTGGGCGAGCACCGACATGAACTCGCTGCGCGCCACATTGACCAATCCCTCTCCAGGCTTGCCACCGCCATCGGCGCCCATTGCCCCGGACTCTGATGAACCGAAGCTGTTCATAACCATGATGTTCGGCAACAACTCGCGAAATGCCGCCTGCTTACTGGCGGAGAAAACGGCTCCGCCCGACCCCACAGCAAACACCGAACTCAGGTCCCAGCGCCCCGGATTCGCCTGCAGTGCGTCCAGCAACGGTACGGCCATGGCATCCCCCACAATGGTCAATGAGTTTACCCGCTCGCGCTCGACAATATCCCAGACCTCCTCGGCTACCAGGTGATGCGCAGGATTCAGCACCAGCGAGTTACCCGACAGCAACTGGATACAGGCATACCACCAGCAGGCGCCATGCATCAGCGGTGCCAGGGCAATACCCACAATGGCAAAGTCGCCGATGCGGTCGGCAATCTGTTCGGGCTGTGTGATGACGCCGTCGGGGTGAAAATAGCCGCCGCCGCCCATCGCCGCATAGAACACATGCTTGTGTGGCCACATGACGCCCTTGGGCATCCCTGTGGTGCCACCGGTGTAGAGAATGAACAGATCGTCATCAGCGCGCTCGGGGAAATCCCGCTCAGCGCTCTGCCCGGCCAACGCCTGCTCATAGGCTGTACTGCCGATGGTGTCGGTATCAGCGCCGCTGCTGTCATCCACGTAGATGAAAGTCTTCAGAGCTGGCGCCGTACCGCGCACAGCGGCGATGTGCGGTGAAAACTCGCGATGATGGATGCAGGCCACGAGGTCGGCGTTACTGAGGATATAGGCCAGTTCCTCCTCGACGTAGCGGTAATTGATGTTGATCGGCACCGCTCGCAGTTTGAAGCAGGCGAGCATGCCTTCCAGGTATTCGTTACAGTTATACAGATACAAGCCCACATGCTGGCCTGCCTGCACACCTTGCCGGGCGAGAAAATGCGCAAGGCGGTTGGCGCGCTGCTCGAGTTGCAGGTAGGTCGACCGCTGTTGGCCACAGGTCAGCGCAGTGCGGTCCGGAACCCGGTCCGCCACCAGTTCAAAGAGGTCAGCGATATTGAAATGACGGGGCATGCTGTGTCTCCGCTATTATTCGGTTGTGGTCCACTGTCGGTGAACGCAGTGCTGAGTATTCTACAGTGGATGCGCCAGCTCAATGACCCAGGGAGGCAGCCGTGAGTGACATTTTTGATCAGGCACGCCGTCGGGGGCCGGGGTTTCCCTGCTTATACCAGCCACACTGTCTGGCGACACTGCACTGTGCCTGCGACAGATTCGCCCTTACTATGGGCAGAGATGATGTCTTTCACTCCGAGGAGAACACCGCATGAGTATTGCTGCCATTGGCTACCTGAGAATCGCCGCCACCGATACGGACGCCTGGATGGCTTTCGGTACGGGCGTACTGGGCCTCATGGACGCGGCGCGCGAAGACGCAGCCGGCGCGCGTTTCCTGCGCATGGATAACCACCCGTTCCGCTTCATGATCGAACCTGCGAGCAACGATGGCCTGATCGCCGCAGGCCTCGAATGCCGGGGTCGCAGCGAATGGCTGGCACTGTGCGAACGCCTGGGCAGCGCCGGACACACACTGCATGCAGGTCCCGCCGAGGAGGCGGCGCGGCGCTGCGTGACCGAGTACGTTACCGTGGAGGACCCCTGCGGCAATACCCTCGAACTCTACTATGGCCGTCGCCTGGACTATGCACCGCTGATTTCCCCCACAGGGGTCAAACAGTTCATCACCGGCGACGAGTACACCGGTGACATGGGTTTTGGGCATGCCGTGCTGCCCACGCCGGACATGGACGCGGCGGCGCGTTTCTACACGGAGCTGCTGGGCCTGGGCGTCAGCGACACCCTGTATCCGCCGCTGCCGGAAGGTGCCCCGGAGACCACCATCCTGTTCCTCCACGCTGACAACCCGCGACAGCATTCACTCGCGCTGTACAACCACCCGTATACCGGGGGCGTTGTGCACATCATGGTCGAGGTGAGCAGCCTCGACGAGGTCGGACGCGCGATGGATCGGGCGAAGGCCGGAGGCCACCCCATCCTCGCCAGCCTTGGCCGGCACGTGAACGACAACATGTGCTCATTCTATGTCGTCGCCCCGGGTGGCATTGCCGTGGAGTACGGCTACGACGGCCTGCTGGTCGACTGGGAGACCTACACCCCGACCGTCAGCACAGAAGGCGATCACTGGGGCCACGAGTACAACTTCCCCGGCTAAGCCTCAGGGCACCTCCACCGTCACCGGTATCCACCGGTCGATGATGTATTCCAGGGTGCCATTCGCGCGCATGGTCGCCAGCGCCCGGTTCAGCTCGGCGGCCAGGGCCGGTGCATCGCTGCGCACCGCCCAGGCCAGCTGTTCTTCCGTCAGAAAGTGGTACTGGCTGATCAGATCGGGGTACTCGTCAGAGGTGGCAAGCAGCCAGCTGGTCGGTGCGTCATGTACGAAGAGGTCAATCGACCCCGCCCTCAGGGCAGCGAGACCCGCTGCCACGTCCTTGAATGGCGTAATCTGCTCCGCACTCAACTCGGCTCGAGCCCAGTCCTCACCGGTGGTCGCGGTCTCCACACCCACCCGGGTGTCCTCACGGAAAACGGACCACGGCTGGCCAAAGCGGGCAACGCTGTCGATACGCATGATGGCCATCTGACCGGCTTTCAGGTAGGGATCGAGGAACGTCACCTGTTGTGCGCGCGCGGGGGTGAAGCTCATCCCCGACATTATGATGTCTATGCGCCCCGCTTGCAGCGCATCCAGCAATGCATCAAATGGCATCGCCAGCAGTTGCGCCGGTCGTCCGACAATCTCACCCAGAGCCCTGGCGCTGTCTGCTTCAACGCCGACGATCCGCTCGCCATCGTAGTAGGCGAGGGGTGGCCGATCCGGCGCCACACCCACACGCAGCGGATCGGCGTATGCAGCGGTGCCGCACAGCGCCATGGAACAGAGGAGCATCAGCAGTTTTCTCATTGCGGGCCTCACAAGGGTCATCGTCAACAGTACCGGGTTTATCCGGAAACAGAGGGTAAGGTCAGAGCGCGGTAGCTCGCCAATGCGCCCAGAGCGATCAGTAGTGCAAGCACTGCTGTAGTACCAAACGCAGCATCGACAAGGCCGAGACCGGTACCGGCGAACAGCAGCACCCCGATGGCCGTATTGCTGACTGCAGTGTACTGCGCCCGGTTTTCACCGGAAGCCATGTCCACAAGGTAGGTCTTCCGCCCTACTCTCGCGCCCTGGTGTGCGACAGCTGCCGTGAAGACCAGAACAGCACCCGTCACACCGTGACTCAGGACAGCGGGGTGCAACGCTTGCAGTGCCACCGCCACCGCGACTACGGCAGTGGACAATGCGGCTGCCGCCGCCATGACGTGATGCGCTGCGCTGTCCGCCCAGCGTCCCCAGAACGCGGCAGACAAAAGGCCCGCCGCCCCCTCGGCCAGCAACAGGGCAGCAAAACTCAGCAACTGAGCCTCCGCCGCCCGCTGCAACAAAACAACGAGATAGGGAATGGCAAAGGCTGTACCAATCAGCAGCGCCCTGGCGACCACGAAGCGACGAAAGTGTCTGTCCGAGCGCAGCAGGCCAAGGCTGCGCAGTGCCTCCATGAAAGCATTACCGCCACCCTCGGTGGCACCGGGCACTTCGGGCACTGCAGCAAAGACACCGGCGGCTAGAAACCAGAGTCCTGCCGCGAGCGCGAGAATAACCGCGAACAAACCGGCGCCGGCATCGCCGCTGCGTCCGCTCACCTCGGGAAACAGCAACAGGACTATCGCGACCAGCAGGGTGACTGCCCCGGCTGCGGAGGCTGCCAGACCTGTCAATCGCCCACGCCGGGCCTTGGATACCGTTTTTCCCAGAACATCTTTGGCCGCTACCGAACACACGCCGCGCGCCAGGCTGAAGCAGGCCAGGAAGGCGATAATCGCCCACCCCAGGGACCCGCCCCGCAGCACGATCACGGCCGCCACCATGCCGCACAGCGCCAGGCCCTGCGCGACACTGCCGAAGACCCAGAAATATTTGCGCAGCGCATGCTCACGAACCCACTGCGCCACGAAGAGCTGCGGCAGCAACGAGAGCGACTCGCGTACCGGCACCAGAAACGCCACGAAGGCCGCCGGCGCACCCAGCGCCGACAACATCCACGCCAGCACCAGACGGCTGCTGGTCAGGGCATCCCCCACTTTGGTCAGGGTTTGTGCCAACCACTGCAAGAGGAAAGCCCGGGGTTGCTCGCTGCAGGCGGCATCGGGGATATCGCGGCAAACGCGCGCGTCCTCATCCTCTACCAGCAGGCTGTATACCCTGTCAGGCAAGCTGTCTGCGCTGTTGCGAGTCACGCGTCAATCGTCCTCTTCCTCCCGCAGGCGCTGTAACCGCTCTTCCTCCTCACGCAGCGCTGCCCGAATCTCCAGCATGACACTGTCGACATCGGCGGCATGCTCAGGGTCGGCAAAGAGCCCCGTCAGATTGTGTTCGGGTGTCAACTCACCGTCTTCAAACAGCTGCCAGATTTCCTCGCCATAGCGGGTATCCAGTACAGCCGGAGCGAACAGCCCGTAATAGTCGGTAACCCGTTGCACATCGCGCAACAGCATTGCGCGAGCGTTGTTGTTTGCAGAGGCATCCACGGCCTGCGGCAAGTCAATGATCACCGGCCCGTCCGGGTCCACGAGGATATTGAATTCGGACAGATCGCCGTGAATCAGCCCGGCACACAGCATGCGAACGATATACCGCAGGACCTGGGCATAGTCCTCCAGCGCCTGTTCCTCCGACATCATCACATCGGCGAGCCGTGGCGCGACGTCACCAGCCTCATCAGTCACCAGTTCCATCAGCAGCACGCCGTCGTAGCAGCCGTAGGGTTCAGGCACACGCACGTCCGCCCTGTCGAGGCGATACAGCGCATCGACCTCCGCGTTCTGCCAGGTTTCTTCCTGCTGCTTGCGGCCGTAACGCGAGCCCTTTTCCATGGCGCGGGCTCGGCGGGTGTTGCGCACCTTGCGACCTTCGGTATACGCGGCTGCCTTTTTGAAGCTGCGCTTGTAGGCTTCCTTATAGACTTTCGCGCAGCGCGTTCGAGTGCCGGAACGAACCACGAAAATGTCGGCTTCCTTGCCGCTCATCAACGGGAAAAGCACCTCGTCAATCAGGCCGTCCTCCACCAGGGGCTGCAGGCGAGGCGGTACTTTCATAGGGTAGTGTCCGGTGCATTGGTTGGCCGCAGTCTAGCATGAAACACCGCGCTGCCACTCAGCGCACATCGTCACCCGCCCCGGCTGTGGCAATTGCGCGTGGCGTTAAGGTATGATTCGGGCCAAGTCCTGGAGAGCTAACCTGATATGCGCCTGATGCGGCCATTACTCGCAGTTATCGCCCTGTTCGCAGTGTGGTTACTGTGGGGCGGTTTATACAAAACGCCGGTCCTGCAGTTGGGCATTGTGTCTTGCCTGCTGGTTGTCTGGCTCACTTACCGCATGGCTCTGCCCGACCAGCAGGAGCATCGCCTCGCGCTGCTGTATCGTGTTCCCTTCTACTGGTTGTGGCTGCTGTGGGAAATGGTCGTCACCAACGTGCAGGTCCTGCGCCTGGTACTGGGCCCGCGTTCGGCACTGTCCCCCACCATTGTGGAAGTGGACGCCAGCGCCTCCAGCAAATTCGCCCTGACACTGCTTGGCAACTCCATCACACTGACGCCGGGAACCCTGACCATTAATATCGACGACACCCGGCTCACCGCCCACTGCCTTACCCGAGCCGCTGCCCAGGATCTGCGCGATGGGGGCATGGCCCGTCGCGTTGCCGCCGTGGATCCTGACTGATGCTACTGGTTGCAGCCATCGCCATTCTGGTCACCATGGCGCTCGCACTCGCCAGAGCGCTACTCGGCCCCAGCGTCTACGACCGCGTCCTCGCGGTGAACATGTTCGGCACCAAGACGGTGCTGTTGATTGCCGTCATGGCATTCATCATGGGCCGCACCGATTTCCTCGACCTGGCCCTGGCCTACGCCCTGATCAACTTTATCGGTGTACTGGCAGTGCTCTGGTTCGTGCAGGAAAGCCGCAAGCGGCACCCTTCAGTGAACGCGCAGACGTCCACAGAGAGCAACACGGAATGAATGGTATCCTTGAGGTCATTGCCGGCCTGCTGGTGATATCCGGCAGTCTTTTCGTTCTCGCCGGTGGCATCGGCGCACTCCGCATGCCGGACTTCTACACGCGTATTCACGGGGCCAGCCTGACCGATTCGCTGGGTCCGGTACTCGTACTGGGTGGCCTGATGATCTACGCAGGCCTCTCCCTGATCACGGTGAAGCTGGCAGCTGTCATGCTCTTTCTGCTGGTCACCTCGCCAACCGCCACCTACGCACTGGCCAATGCGGCACTGCTGGCAGGATTGCAACCTGAGGGTGTAGAACGCATGCCCGCAGACTCGGAGGATGGCGCGTGACCACCTTATTGATTGGCATCTTCCTGCTGTCACTGCTGGTGATTACAGCGGTGGCCATCGTTCGATCAGAGGATCTTTTCTCTGCGGTCATGTTAAGCGGAATCTTCAGCCTGCTGATGGCGCTGAATTTCTTTCTGCTCGACGCAGCAGACGTAGCGCTCACAGAGGCCGCCGTGGGTGCCGGTGTGGCGACGGTGCTGCTGCTCGCAGGGCTGAAGCTAACGCCACCCACGGAGGCCAGGGGGCGGTCGCTGCGCAAACTGTCGGTTGTCGTGATTGCCGCAACCACGCTCCTGATGATTTACGCCTCTTTCGGCCAGCCGACTCTGGGCGATCCCATGGCACCCGCACAGCAACACGTTGCTCCCTGGTATATCGAAAAAACGCCGGAGCTGATCGACATTCCGAATATTGTCACAGCGGTGCTCAGCAGTTTTCGCGGCTATGACACACTGGGGGAAGTGTTCGTGGTGCTCACGGCCGGCATCGGCGTGATGTTTCTGCTCGGTGGCGGACGGGGCAAACCTTTCTCTCGTCTCGACAGCCATGTTGAGGAGGGCTTGAGCGGACACTTGATCCCCAAAGTGATGGCGAGGCTGCTGATTCCCTTTATCCTCCTGTTCGCCCTGTTTGTGCAGTTTCATGGCGAGTACAGCCCGGGCGGAGGGTTTCAGGCGGGCGCAATCTTTGTCGCCGGCATCATCCTCTATTCCCTGGTGCGTGGCGAGGGACTTGCGCTGGCTGTCATCCCGCCCCGGGTGTTGCTCTGGATGAGTGCCGGTGGCGCACTGCTTTACGGTTCTGTGGGGCTTGCCGGCATCCTCATGGGCGGACAGTTTCTGGAGTACTCGGTACTGTCCGAGAATCCGGTGACCGGCCAGCACATTGGCATTATCGTCATTGAACTCGGTGTCGGACTTACCGTGACCGGGGTCCTGCTCTCCATTTTCCATGCCTTCGCCGCCCGGGACTGATTCAGCATGAAGCTTCTAGGCCTTTTTAACTACTGGGTTTTTGCCGTTTTGCTCATGATTGGCCTGTACGCACTGATCAGCAAAAAGAATCTGGTGAAGAAGATCATGGCCCTGGCGATTTTCCAGTCAGCTGTGTTTCTCTTTTTCATCACTATGAGTCGCGTCGACGGGGGCACTGCACCAATCATCCAGGCCGGCGTGCCCGACCAGATATTTTCCAACCCGCTTCCCCAGGTATTGATCCTCACCGCAATCGTGGTCGGCATCTCGACGACCGCGCTGGGGCTCGCCATTGTCGTGCGCCTCTATGAAGAGTACGGCACCGTGGAGGATGACGAAATTCTGGCGATGGATCGCGAATCGTGAATCTGGCGGATCATCTACCGGCACTGCAGGTCGCACTGCCGCTGCTCACCGCGCCACTGGTTATACTCCTGCGCAACGGTTTCCTCGCCTGGCTGGCGGCACTGGTTGCCAGTGGCATCTCGTTTGGCCTGGCAATACTGCTGACACAGGCCGTCCTGGGACCCGGCGTGCCGGAATATGCCGTCGGAGGCTGGCAGCCGCCCTTTGGGATATCGCTGAACGTCGACGGCCTCAGCGCCCTGATGCTACTGCTGGTGACTGGTGCGTCGACGCTGGGCCTGGCGGGTGGACGACTGTCCCTGCGGCGCGACATCGACAACCGCCGGGCACCGATGTTCTACGGCGCCTGGTTGATAGCACTGGCTGGCCTGTGCGGAATCGCCGTAGCGGGTGATGCCTTCAACGTCTTTGTCTTCATGGAGATTTCCTCCCTCGCCACCTACATCCTGATCGCCGCCGGCCGTGACCGACGGGCCCTGTCGGCGGTGTTCAAGTACCTGATCATCGGCACCATCGGAGCCACTTTTTATCTGATTGGCGTGGGCTTCATCTACATGATGACCGGCACGCTGAACTTTGCCGATATGGCACTGCGTCTGGGGGATGTGATCGAAACGCGTCCGATTATTATCGCCGCCGGATTCATCACCATCGGCCTTGCGCTGAAGGCGGCTGTGTTCCCGCTGCACATCTGGCTGCCGCGAGCCTATACGTATGCGCCGAATGCCGTGACCGTGTTCATCGCTGCCTGCTCTACCAAGGTCGCTATCTATGTGCTGCTGCGCTTCAACTATGGTGTCTTCCATGGCAACCTGCTAGGCCACTCCGACCTGTTCAGCGTTTTCATCGTGCCGCTGGCCCTGTCCGGAATTCTGCTGGCGTCGGCTATCGCCATTTATCAGGGCAACATCAAGAAGCTGCTGGCCTTCTCTTCCGTCGCGCAGATCGGCTATATCGCCCTGGCCGCGGGTCTGGCCACGCAGGCAGGGTTGATGGCCGCGCAGCTGCATATGTTCAACCATGCTCTGGCCAAGGGGACCCTGTTCCTTTGCGTGGTCGCTTTCGTCCTGACTACCCGAAGCGCCAATATCGCCAAGCTGGCGGGCATCGGCAGGCGCATGCCCTGGACCATGGGCGCCTTTGTCATCGCCGGTCTGAGCCTGATTGGCGTCCCCGGCACAGCGGGATTTATCAGCAAGTGGTATCTGGTGGTTGCCGTCAT
Source organism: Halieaceae bacterium UBA5085 (assembly GCA_002414665.1). GTDB lineage: Bacteria > Pseudomonadota > Gammaproteobacteria > Pseudomonadales > Halieaceae > Haliea. The sequence goes on along the minus strand of DIAF01000045.1, from coordinate 195,254 downwards.
GGGTGTGCCTGGCTGGGGCATACCGCTGGTCATGGCTATCGTCATCAGTTCACTGATGGCCGTCGTTTATCTGTGGAAGTTTGTCGAAACCGCCTACTACGGCACTCCGCCGGACGGCGATGTCTCTGCCATGGAAGTACCACTGCCCCTGCGGCTATTGATCTGGAGCGCTGCTCTGGCCAACATTTATTTCGGCCTGTCACCCGGATTACCCATCGCCCTTGCTGAGAGCGGCACCGGCACATTACTCGGGGGGCTGCTGTAATGCTGAGCACCTCGACACTGCCCCTGATACTGACCCTGCCCCTGCTTGGCGCCATCGCCATCGCCTGTGTCGGGCGCTGGCCCAACCTGCGCGAAACGATCAGCCTGCTGACCGCCATCACCCTCGCCGTACTGGTATTTTCCTGGTTCCCCGAGGTCTCTGACGGTGCGCGCCCGCGTTTTGTGCTCTCGGAGCCGCTTCCCGGCCTGACACTGGCGTTGTCGCTGGAACCGCTGGGCATGATGTTCGCCTGCATCGCCTCCTTCCTGTGGATCATCAACACCGTCTACTCGATTGGCTACATGCGGGGCAACGACGAGAAACACCAGACCCGCTTCTACATCTGCTTCGCGCTCGCAATCGCAGCCGCAATGGGCATTGCCCTGGCCGACAACCTGTTCACCCTGTTCCTCTTCTATGAACTGCTGACACTGTCGACCTACCCGCTGGTGGCGCACAAGGGCGACGCCAAAACCATCGCCTCGGCGCGCGTCTACCTGGGGGTGCTGTTGGCCACCTCCATCGGCCTTTTGCTACCTGCCATTATCTGGACCTGGGTCGCCACCGGCAGCACGACCTTCACACTGGGCGGCATTATTGAGGGCAAGCTTGCCGGGCCCGCTGTAGGGCTGTTGCTGGGCCTGTTCGTATTTGGTATTGGCAAGGCGGCTGTGATGCCGGTGCACCGATGGTTGCCCGCAGCCATGGTAGCGCCCACGCCGGTCAGTGCGCTTCTGCACGCAGTCGCCGTGGTAAAAGCCGGTGTGTTCAGCATCACCAAAATCATCATCTACATTTTCGGCGTCGACTTCCTGTTCAATGAACCGAGCGCCCAGTGGCTGCAGTTTGCCGCCGCGTTCACCATTCTGACCGCCAGCATCATCGCGCTCTACCAGACCAACCTGAAGCGCATGCTCGCCTACTCCACGATCGGCCAGCTCTCCTACGTCATCATGGCAACCGTGATCCTGAAACCGCTGGCGGAGGTGGGTGCCGCGGTACACATAGCGGCACACGCGTTTGGCAAAATCACTTTGTTCTTCGCAGCCGGCGCGATCTACACAGCGGCGCACAAAACGGAACTCTGGCAACTTGCCGGGATTGGCCGGCGGATGCCCATCACCATGGCAGCGTTTACCATAGGCGCACTGAGCATGATTGGCGTGCCACCGACTGCCGGCTTCGTCTCCAAGTGGTTCATTCTCGCCGGTGCTTTCCAGGCGGAAAACTATGTCGCCATCTTTACGATAATTGGCAGTACGGTACTCAATGCCATGTACTTCCTGCCCATCATCTATTTTGCCTGGCTTGCTCCGCCGGCAGACGGTGTGGACATGGACCACAGTGAGGCCCCGAAAGCCATCCTGTTGGCACTGACGGTGACCGCGACGCTCACCATTGTGTTTTTCTTCTTTAACCAGCCGCTTCTGGATCTTGAGAGCCAGCTGGTGGAGAGCCTGCCGCTATGACACAACCTGACGACCACTGGCTGATCCGGCCAACCACGATCCGCTGGCTGTGGATTATCGGCTACAGCGTGCTCGCGATTACCGTGCTGCTGCAGCTTGTGATCCCCGTCAAGGGTTATTTTGGCATTGACGGCTGGTTCGGCTTCGGTGCCCTGTTTGGTTTCCTGAGCTGTGTGTTGATGGTGTTTGGTGCCAAGTTCATCGGGAAGCTGCTGAAGCGGCCGGACGACTACTACGATGTTTGAGATGTTCCCCCCCGCTCTCGCGCTGATCGGCGGCGCCCTGCTGACTGCCTTGATCAGTTCGCGGCAGCTGCGTGCGGTTGTTGTTATCGTTGCGCCCCTGATCTGTCTCTACCTGATCTGGCAGGTGCCGGATGGTGTCGTGGTCCGCAGCGCATTTCTCGGTTACCCACTGGAGCTGGTGGAAGGCGGCCCTGTGCGCCGTTTGTTCGCCACTATCTTCGCCATCATGTCCGCGACGGGGGCCGTGTTCGCCTTCAACCATGCGCGGCGCACCGAGTTGGTTGCCGCCCAGCTGTATGCAGCAGGCGCAGTGGGTGTCTCCTTTGCCGGTGATCTGCTCACCCTGTTCGTGTTCTGGGAAATCATGGCGCTGTTTTCCACCGTGGTGGTCTGGTGCGGTGGCACCGAGAGCGCCAGGGCCGCTGGTGTGCGCTACGCCATCATGCACCTGCTGGGCGGCGTGATCCTGAAGGTCGGCATAGAAGGCCTTCTCGTTACCACCGGCTCGCTCGATATCCGCCCGCTTTCGGCCCATGACTTCAGTACCTGGATGATTCTCATCGGTATCCTGATCAACGCTGCCGCTCCACCGCTTTCCTCGTGGCTGTCGGACGCCTACCCCACCGCCAGTCCGACGGGCTCGGTTTTCCTCTCGGCGTTTACCACAAAAACCGCCATACTTGCCCTGATACTCCTGTTCCCGGGCGAGTCGATCCTGGTCGGGGTTGGGCTGTTCATGGTGTTCTACGGCATTTTCTACGCGCTGCTGGAAAACGATATTCGGCGCATTCTCGCGTTTTCTATCGTCAACCAGGTGGGCTTCATGGTGGTGGCAGTGGGCATCGGCACGGAGATGGCCATCAACGGCGCCTCCGCCCACGCATTTGCCCACATCATCTACAAGGCGCTGCTGTTCATGAGCGCTGGCGTTGTTGTGATGCGCACCGGCAAGCACCTCTGCACCGATGTGGGCGGTCTGTTCCGCACCATGCCGGTGACCATGTGGTGTGGTGTCGTGGGCGCGCTGGCGATATCCAGCTTTCCGCTCACGTCAGGCTTCACCACCAAGACGCTGATTTCCCAGGCTGCTGTGGGCGAAGGTCTGACCACCGTCTACTTCCTGCTGGCCGCCGCCTCTGCCGGCGTATTTCTGCACGCGGGTATCAAGTTCCCCTGGTTTGTCTTTTTCCAGAAAGACTCTGGCCTGCGCCCCAAGGATGCACCCTGGAACATGCGCATCGCGATGCTCTTCTTCGCCTTCCTCTGCATCCTGATCGGCGTCTACCCGCAGCTCCTGTACCCGCTGCTGCCCTATGCGATGGACTACCACCCGTACAAGCCGGGTAAAGTGCTGTTCTACCTGCAACTGTTGCTGTTCTCCGGGCTTGCCTTCTTCCTGCTACTGCCATGGATGAAGCGCACGCTGACCATTTCGCTTGACGTGGACTGGCTATGGCGCCGCGGCCTGCCGCTGCTGGTGAAATACGTGGCGCGCATCGGCAAGCCGCCGGTAAGTGCGATGCGCAACCGGCTGCAACACGGCGCCGGACTGCTCACAGCCTCGGCACGGCACACCATGGGACATACGGGCCCCCTGGGGCGCTCCTGGGAAATCGGTACCACCGCGCTCTGGATCGTGTTGTTACTGATGGTCTACGTATTCGCCTACTACCTGTTCTAATCCACAACCCACTGTGAACTGGCGCACAGTTCATGTGCGCCGTGATTCGTGGCAGAAACGGCCAGGACTACACTGTTACGCTCTGTTACCTAACCACGAGAGCGTTCGACCCTGCCATGTACAAATTCATCGGTATCGCCATTCTTGCCTCCTGTTCCGCCCTTGCCGGTTGCAAAGTGCAGCTGTCCAGCCCCACCGGCGGTTCCATCGCCACGGTGTCAGGCAACTACAGCTGCGCCGCCAATGCCAACTGCCCACCTATCGATGTCAACGACATATTCTTTGACGAGACCTTCATCGCGAAACCGGCGGCCGGCTACGAATTTACCGGCTGGAAAAAGCGCCAGCGCGGCCTGTGCGGAGGCAGCACCAAGAACTGCCGCCTGTTCACCTCGGGTTTCGCCGGCAATGATGACCTGCTGGGGTTCCTGGCGCGACCCAACGAAGTGTTCTACCTGGAACCGGTGTTCGCCCGCATCGCCAGCGGTAGCGGTGATGCGCGTCGCTGCTACAACACCACACTGGTCACGGTAAACACCACCGTGGTAGCGAGCTACCGCAGCACCGACGCCGGCGGCGCCGTGGTACCTTTCGAGTACGACCAGGTGATCACCGGGGGGGCGAGCTTCGAGGGGAAGAGCGCACTGAAAGCGACCACCAATACCCGCGCGACTGGCGCGGCGCCCTCCACCTCCCGTAGCGAGGCCTACTTTCAGCCCCAGACCAGTCAGTTCCGCGTGCTTGAGTACGGTGTTGAAGTGGAGTCTTTCACGCCCGAAGCCTCCGAGAGCCGCGTCGTGTTTGCGCCGCAACAACTGGAACGCTACGACCTGAGCGCGGGCCAGTCCTTTGAACAACGCTACACCGTCAATCTTCGTACCCGCGTGCGGGGCTTCACGCTCGATGACAGCAACACCGTGGACCGGCGTACCACATTTGTCGGCATCGAATCAGTGAGCGTCCCCGCAGGCCAGTTCCAGGCCTGCCGCTTCCAGACGAGGGAAACAGGCAGCGCCGGCACTGCGCTCAGCGAGGAGTGGTTCGGTGTGGGCAATGGCATGCTGCTGAAATCGACCGCTGACGGAGACACCACGGTACTGCTAGGGGCGAGCATCAACGGTGCCAGCATCTGAGGCTGAGGCTTGCACGCGGGCATAAAAAAACCCTCTGGACCGCGCGGTGCAGAGGGTTTGTTTGGTGGAGCTAGACGGGATCGAACCGTCGACCTCTTGCATGCCATGCAAGCGCTCTCCCAGCTGAGCTATAGCCCCGTAAACTCTGAGGACGCGAATTCTAGAGAGGCAGCCTAACCCTGTCAAGCGCTGGCAGCAGTGAAAGTGCGCTCAGCAGTCGACAAAGTTGACGGGCACCTCCAGTACGTTCACGGCCAGGCCGCCCCGCGCTGTTTCCTTGTATTTTTCCTGCATATCCCGGCCCGTATCGCGCATGGTCTTGATCACCTGATCCAGAGACACATAGTGTTCACCGCTGCCGCGCAGCGCCATGCGCGCCGCGCTGATCGCCTTGATCGCGCCCATGGCATTGCGCTCGATACAGGGTACCTGCACCAGTCCACCGATCGGATCGCAGGTCAGGCCGAGATTGTGCTCCATGGCAATCTCGGCCGCATTTTCCACCTGCTCTGGCGTTCCGCCCAGCGCGTCAGCAAGCGCACCAGCCGCCATCGAGCAGGCGGAACCCACCTCGCCCTGGCAACCCACCTCGGCCCCCGAAATCGAGGCATTGATCTTGTAAAGTGTACCAATTGCCGCTGCGGTAAGCAGAAAGCGCACCGCGTCCTCCTCCACCGCCCCCTGACACCGCGTCAGGTAGTATTTAAGCACGGCAGGGATAATGCCTGCGGCACCGTTGGTCGGTGCAGTAACGATACGGCCACCCACCGCATTTTCTTCATTGACAGCCAGCGCATAGAGCGTCACCCAGTCCATGGTGTTGAGCGAGTCGTCCCCGAGGCCCCCCTGGCGCCCCTTCAACTGCCGATAAAGCTGCGCCGCGCGGCGCTTGACCTTCAGGCCGCCGGGGAGAATACCTTCGGCCTCACAGCCACGGGCTATGGACGCATCCATGACCCGCCATAGATGAAGCAGGCCATCGTGGATCTCCTCCCGGGAGCGCCACGCTTTCTCGTTTTCCAGCATCAAGCGGCTGATAGACAGGCCACTCTCCCGACAGCGACGCAGCAGTTCCGTTCCGGTAGTGAACGGGTACGGTACGGGAGTCGGATCGTCAACGATCAGCTCCCCGCCCTCTGCTGCCGCTTCATCCACCACAAAACCACCGCCTACCGAGTAGTACACGGCGTGGTGAAGTGTCTCACCCTGCTCGTCAAAGGCCTGAAAGCGCATACCATTGGCATGCTGCGGCAGGCTCTCGGTGCGGTGCATGATGAGGTCGTCGCGGTAGCTGAAGGGAACAGCGTGTCGACCCAGCACGCGCAACTCACCACCCTCCCGCACGGCTGCAACACGCGGGCCGATATCTTCCACCACTACCGTATCGGGGGCTTCTCCTTCCAGGCCGAGAATGATCGCTTTGGGTGAGCCGTGACCGGCACCCGTTGCACCGAGCGAGCCATAGAGTTCGATGCTGATGCGCGCGCAGCGGTCCAGAGATCCGCTGCTGTCCAGTGCATCAGCGAAGCGTCTGGCCGCGTGCATCGGCCCAACCGTGTGCGAACTGGAGGGCCCGATGCCCACCTTGAAAAGGTCGAATGTACTGATGGCCACACTGCTGCTCCTGGTGCTCCTGTACAGCACTGAGTGTAGCTGCATTCAGGGCGGGCAGTACACGCGGACTAAGCGTACCCGGCGCGCTGGAGGGCGTCCTGAATCAACGGCACGCAGGGGTGATCGATGTCGATATCGCGGCCACGGGCGGGATCTATGCCCGCTCGACGATACGCAGGCGGCATCCCCGGGTGCATAGTGCTGTCTGCCGACACAATGGACGGTTCGAAACCGAGGCCGAGGAAGTCCAGCACCCGCGCCAGTTCCCCCTGTGGATCCGCTACCAGCTCTTCGAAGCGCAGGAACAGGGTTTCCGGCCGCGTCTGCAGAAACTCGTAAACCTCGACCGCATAGCGCCAGTTGTCACAGGCCTGTTCCAGTCCCTGCGCAGTGCGCGACAGTTTGGACTGCACACAGGCACGCCCATCGCGCAGCAGGTAGATCACCTTGAGTCCACGCAGGGTCCCGTTGAAAAATGCATCGAGAACATTCAGGGGCGGCACGTGGTAGAGATTGTGTTTATTGAGGCCCGCCAGCTGCTCGGTGGTGACCTTGTTACCCCAGAGCGCTGCCTCACTGGCCGCCGCAGACTGCAGGCAACAGGCAAGAAAAGCACTGCTGCGCTGCTCGAAAAGCCTGTCTGGCTCGTCGTCCAGCTCACGTCCGCGGAGGTAGGCGATGCTACCAACCTCGAAACCGACTTCAAGCTGGGAATGCTGGTCCAGCAATGCCGTGAGCAGGCTGGTACCAGAACGCCCGGCGCCGACGATCAGGAAACGAAAACGCGTACCGTCTGCCAGTGCCACAGGCGTCAGCTGCCCGCCGCATGCAGGTCGGCGTAGGCTTTTTCCAGCCGTTTGGCCGCCTTTTTAGAAACACCGCCCAGCACCTCAATCGCGTGCCGCAGGCGCGCTCTGCTCATGTCAGGGCCCAGCAACCCCATGGAATCCACCACGGAAAACGAGGCGCTGGAGCCCGCGATGGCAACAAACAGCGGCGCAAGCATGTCCTTTACCTTTATCTGCTGCGCATCCGCCAGTCCCTTCAAAGCCTCCCAAACCGAATCACGATTCCAATCGCTGATGCTCTCGAGGCACCACAGGGAAAACTGCAGGCTGGCCACCAGCGCATCGCGCTCCAGCTTGATGCCTTCGAAAGACGCTTCGCTGATAGGTAACGTACCGGACACGAGGAAGCCGGCGAGGGGTGCGAAATCACTGAGTGTTTCCATGCGCTTCTGTGCGTGTGGCAAGACCTTGCGCAGGTTATCGGTGTTGTAGGCCCAGTCGATCAGGCGCGCCGCGAGCTCCTCCTCACTGAGGTCCTCGCGAATCCACAAGCCGTTCAACCAGCGCAGCTTTTCCTGATCGAAAATCGGGCCACCCAGCGACACACGAGTGATGTCGAAATGCGCCTGCATGTCCTCAAGGGAGAACTTCTCGCGCTCGTCGGGCATGGACCAACCCATGCGGCCCAGGTAATTGAGTAGCGCTTCGGGTAGAAAGCCCATGCGCTGATAGTACAGAATGCTGGTGGGGTTCTTGCGTTTACTGAGCTTGGACTTGTCCGGGTTGCGCAACAGTGGCAGGTGACACAGCACCGGCATCTCCCAGCCAAAATAAGCGTACAGCAGCTTGTGCTTGGGCGCCGAGTTGATCCACTCCTCTCCGCGCAACACGTGGGTTATGCCCATCAGGTGATCATCGATAACGTTCGCCAGATGGTAGGTCGGCATTCCGTCAGATTTCAGCAGGATCTGCGCATCCACCATGCTCCAGTCCAGCTCGATATCACCACGCAGAAGATCATTGACTACGCAGGCGCCCGGCTCATCGGGCACCATCATGCGCACGACATAGGGCATGCCCGCTTCCGCGCGGCGCGCCACCTCATCCTCTGGCAACACGAGATCGCCCGGCTTCAGTGCTGTGCTGTTGCCGGCAGCCCGCCGTGACTCGCGCAGCGCATCCAGTTCCTCCGGCGTGCGATAGCAGAGAAACGCCTTGCCTTCGGCAACCAGCTGCAGAGCGTATTCCCCGTAGATCTCCATGCGCTCGCTCTGTCGATACGGCCCACAACTCCCGCCGACATCCGGCCCCTCATCCCATTCCAGGCCCAGCCAACGCAAGGAATCCAGAATCGCCTGCTCGGAAGCAGCGGTACTTCTCGCCTGATCGGTATCTTCAATACGCAGTATGAATTGCCCGCCGTGCGCGCGTGCAAAACAGTAATTGAACAGGGCGATATACGCCGTGCCGACATGCGGATCACCGGTCGGTGAGGGCGCGATTCGTGTGCGAACAGTCATGGGGTTTCCGGGGCAAGAGGGACATCAGGGGCAGGATTATACGGTCTCGTCGGCGCGATGCCCACCGCGGCGGTGGTGGCCGGGGCGGCGGCATAGGGGCGGATGACGGGCACCCTTGCCAGCGGAGCACTTAATGCGAATAATTAGCGTTTTCAGATTGTGTCTATCGCGAGGATTGTATGCCACTGCGCCACCACCGATTCATCAGGGCTATTGCGCTCTCCCTTCTGACAGCTGGCGGCGGGCTGGTCGCCTGCGGCGCGCCGGACGCGGTAAACGTCTATTCCGCTCGACAAGAAGCCCTGATCAAGCCGCTGCTGGATCAATTCACAGAGGAAACCGGCATCGCGATCAACCTGGTCACCGGTGATGGCGATGCGCTGCTGGCGCGCCTGCGTAACGAAGGCGACAACTCACCTGCGGACCTGTTCCTGACCAGCGACGCAGGCAAGCTATACCGTGCGCAAGCTGATGATCTGCTGCAGCCCGTCACCTCGACCACCCTGCAATCCGCCGCACCGGCCTATCTGCGCAGTGACGAGAATTACTGGTACGGCCTGTCGATGCGTGCGCGGGTTCTGGTGTACGCGCCGGAACGTGTCGATCCCGCCGAGCTCAGCGATTACGCTTCGCTGGCCGACCCGGTGTGGCGCGGTCGTATCTGTGTGCGCTCCTCAGGCAATATCTACAACCAGTCTCTCGTCGCGGGCATGCTGGCCAATGACGGGGTCGACGCCACCGCCACCTGGCTGGAAGGCTTTGTTGCCAATTTCGCTCGAACTCCCCAGGGCGGTGACCGCGACCAGATCAAGGCTGTGGCAGCCGGACAGTGCGATATCGCGCTGGTAAACAGCTATTACCTCGGCGGCATGCTGCAATCCGATGACGCCGCCGAACGCGCAGCCGCACAACAGGTCACCCTGTTCTGGCCCAACCAGTCCGGCCGCGGCGTACACATCAACATCAGCGGGGCAGGCATCACTCGCTCCGCAAGCAAGCCCGAACAGGCTCGTCAGCTGATCGAGTTCATGCTGCGTGAGGAGAGCCAGCGCTGGTATGCCGAGGTCAACAATGAGTACCCGGTGCGCGAGGATGTCGAGCCCTCTGCCCTGCTGCAGACCTGGGGTCCGTTCAAGGCAGACGAACTGAACGTCAGTGAACTCGGGCGACTCAATGCCGAAGCCGTGAAGGCCATGGACCGTGCCGGTTGGCAATAATTAACGCGGCATCAACCCGCGGTGACCCTGTGACCTCAGCCGCCTGGCTGTGGCGGCTCGCCATGGTGATCAGCGCTGCCGTGGTCGCAGTGCCCGTTACCGTCATTGCCGCCAGTTTGCTGGGGCCGTACAGCGCTGCCTGGCGGCATCTGTTCGACACGGTGCTGCTCGACTATGTGGTGAACTCGTTGCTGCTGATGCTCGGTGTTGGTGCCGGCACCATGCTGCTGGGCGTCAGTACAGCCTGGCTGACCGCCCACTGCGAATTTCCAGGAAGGCGCCTGTTCTCCTGGGCATTGTTACTCCCCATGGCCATGCCCGCCTACATCATTGCCTACACCTACACAGGACTACTCGATGTCGCCGGGCCCGTGCAAAGCGGCCTGCGCGAACATTTTGACTGGCAGCACGGCGACTACTGGTTTCCCGAGATACGCTCCCTGGGCGGCGCAGTCTGCATGTTGTCGCTGGTGCTGTATCCCTACGTCTATCTGCTGACCCGGGTTGCATTCGTAGACCAATCCGCGGCACTCGGCGAAGCAAGCCGCAGCCTTGGCACCTCTGCCGTCCAAACCTTTTTCAGGGTAACACTACCGATGGCGCGACCCGCCATCGCGGCCGGCGTGAGCCTGGCGTTGATGGAGACCCTCGCAGACTACGGGACGGTGGCCTACTTCGGCGTCAGCGCGTTTACCACCGGAATCTTCCGCACCTGGTATGGCCTCGGCGAATTGCAGACTGCGGCACAACTGGCGGCATGCCTGCTGCTCTTCGTCATCGCCCTGTTCGCACTGGAGCGTCGCTCGAGAGCCCGCTTGCGCTTTCACCGACTGGGTGCCGGGCGTTCAACACGACGTATCCGGCTGCAGGGCTGGCGCGCAATCGCGGCGATGGCGGCAGCCCTGCTGGTGCTCACCGCCGGCTTCCTGCTCCCCGCCGCCCAGTTGGCTGGCTGGGCCGCGCAGCACTACGAGAGCGCATTCACAACGGCCTTCCTCACACTGCTCGGCAACAGCTTCCTGCTCGCCGCACTGGCGTCCCTGTGCTGCCTGCTACTCGCCCTGCTGCTGGGTTACGGGAAACGCGCCCATCCGGGCCGCCTGGAAGCTGTCACTACCCGCGTGGCGAGCATGGGCTATGCGGTACCGGGCACCGTGATTGCCGTGGGTGTCATGATCCCCTTTGCCTGGGCCGACAATAGCCTGGACCACTGGCTGCGGCAAAGCTTCGGTGTGTCACCAGGGCTTCTTATCAGCGGCACACTGGGCGCACTGGTATTCGCCTATGTCGTGCGCTTTCTTGCCGTTTCCCTGCAATCCGTGGAAGCGGGCCTGACGCGAATCCGGGCCGACATCGACGAGGCGGCGCGTTCGCTCGGGCACACCCCCCTTGGCGTACTGCGGCGCATACACCTTCCGCTGCTCCGCGGCAGCCTGTTGACCGCACTATTGCTGGTGTTTGTCGACGTGCTCAAGGAGCTGCCCACTACCCTGATCCTGCGCCCCTTTAACTTCAACACGCTGGCCGTGCGGGCCCACGAGCTCGCCTCCGACGAACGACTGGCCGAGGCGGCGCTGCCCGCACTGGCTATTGTGCTGATCGGCCTCATCCCTGTTATTCTGCTGACCCGCAGTATGTCCAAGGCAACGGTCGATCCATGAGCAACCAACTTGAGCTGGACCAGGTTTGTGTGCGCTATGGTGATGTGACAGCGGTGGAAGATGCTTCCCTGGTTCTTCAGCCCGGCGATATCGGCTGCCTGCTCGGCCCCTCAGGCTGCGGCAAAACCACACTGTTACGCGCCATCGCCGGGTTTGAGCCCATCAGCGGCGGG
>DIAF01000045.1:168526-183363 GCA_002414665.1 Halieaceae bacterium UBA5085 | reverse complement strand
CATCAGCGGCGGGCGGATTACGCTGCGCGGTGTAACCCTCAGCACGACCCGGCGTCAGCTACCGCCGGAGCGGCGCAGGGTCGGCATGGTGTTCCAGGACTTCGCCCTGTTCCCTCACCTGAGCGTACGTGACAACATTGGTTTCGGCCTCGCGGCGTTGCCGCGGAACGAGCGGCGCGAACGGGTGGAGAGTCTGCTGCAACTAGTGGCGCTGAGTGAGTACGCCGATGCCTGGCCGCACGAACTATCCGGCGGGCAGCAGCAGCGGGTCGCCCTTGCACGCGCACTGGCGCCGAAACCCGACATTCTGCTGCTGGATGAGCCCTTCTCGAGCCTCGATACAGAGCTGCGCACGCTGCTCGCTGCTGACATTCGTGAACTGCTCAAGCACAGTGCAATCACCGCCCTGCTGGTAACCCATGACCAGCACGAAGCCTTTGCCATGGCGGACCAGATAACGCTGCTCAACCAGGGCCGCGTGGCGCAAACCGGATCGCCCCACGAACTCTACCACCACCCGGCCAACACGTTTGTTGCGGCCTTCATCGGCGAGGGCAGCATCATATCGGCAAAAATGGCCGGTAACGGCGGGCTGGCGCCCCTTACCACGGGCACGACCGGCGAGCAGGATAGCGCCTCCTGCCAGCAGATTCTCGTGCGCCCGGGCGATATCAGCTATGACGCGAGCAGCACGCTGCTGTTGCGGGTGACGCGAAAGAGCTTTCGCGGTGCACATTTCCTCTACGAGCTCATGCTGCCCGATGGACAACGCGTGCCGTGCCTTGCTCCGGGGCACATCGATGTTCCTACGGGCAGTACATTACCGGTGACCGTGAAGCTGCAGCCCCACCTGGCCTTTGACGGCGACGGGCTTGCACGCTCCCGCTAGAGCGAACGCTGCCAGACGAGCGGACAATCCGGGTCACCCAGCGGATCGCCCTCCTGCACACGGTCGTGGTGCGGCTTGCGGGGCGCGCCCGGCCGGAAATGGTAGCGTGCATCGTCTCCGCAATAGCGAATGCTGATCGCGCGACGTCGGCGCTGTTTGCTGAGATTGCCCCCCGCAGCATGCAGGGTGCGGGCATGGTGCACAGTCAGGTCACCCGGGCCCAGCGCATATTGCACCAACTCCGCCCGCCCAGCGCGTGCCAGCGCCTCGACATCCGGCACCTCCAGCCCTTCCGTTCCCTCCATGCTCTGCTGCGAGACAAACCAGTTGGGGCGATACAGCGCGCCGTCGCGGTGGGACCCTCGCACAAAACTCATGGCTCCGGTCTCTGCATCGGCGACATCCAGCGGGATCCAGGTGGTACAAACCTGCTCCCCGCTGGCGTGAAAATAGCCCATGTCCTGATGCCAGGCCGTGCGCTCGGCCGTATCTGGCTCTTTTACCAGAATACTGTCTTCCCACAGATAAACGTGGCGGCTGCGCAACAGCGTACCGGCCAGTGCTGCCAGCCCCCTGTCGAGGGCAAACGTTCGACAGTCCTCGTCTATCCGCCAATGGTCCGTCCCTGACACGAAGCGTCCCTCACCCTGCATGCCATCGGTCAGCACCGTGCTGCCCGTTGCTGCGAGCCCCGCGCCCAGGGCGGACATATCATGCATGGTTTCTCCGACTGACCCTCGCAGCAGGCGCTCCACTGCCGGCGCCATCGCCAGCACCGCTGCCGGATCCAGTGCACCGCGCAGGCAGACAACCCCATCTGTCCAGAATGTATCTACCTCTTCCGGCGTGGGGAGACGTAAAACGAGACCTTCTGTCATGACGCTGTGCTCCTTGTGCGAATGGGACCTGCTGAGAACCCCTGCATGTCGCAGCGTAGATCAATCCGCGAAAACACGCATTTTTTTGTAACAGATTTGTTTCGGTTTGTTAATATGCTCGCACGTTTATCCGCACCCCTAGCGAGTGCGATTTAGCAACATGCGAGCCGTCGGAGCACCTGCATGCCAACTTTGATGACCGTTCTCCTGTGCATTGCCGGTGCCTGCGCCGTTGGCATTTTGCTTTGGCTGCGGCGGACGCCGGGCAAGGCGGCAGCCACACCGCTCGCGCAAGACGCGGCCACGCCACGTGTTCGCACTGCTATCCAATCGTTCTCCGCCACCGCGGATCAGGCGGAAGCCGAATCCGAGGTGGCAGCTGACGGGGGCGCTGCGCTACCAACGGCGCTGCAATCGTTTGTCCTGCTGCGCTCTGATACCGCAGACCGGCCAACACCACAGACATTGCTGGAACTGGCGGAAGCGCTGCCCGAGCCACATGCCATGTTCCTGCAGGTAACCAGGGAACTGGATGACATCGACGAAATTACCGCTGCCGTAACACATGAACCCGCACTGGCGGCCAATGTACTGCGCACCGTCAACTCCGCGGCGTTCGGCCTCACCACCCCGATCTCCAGCGTTCATCACGCCATTGCCTATCTGGGTGTCAGCTACGTCAAGGGCCTGATCGCGCAATCTGCGCTGGCTCGTACACTCCCCGCCAGTGCACCCGGGTCTGCACAGGAGGCAGCGATGCACCGGTTGTGGAAGTCCAGCCAGATCGCCAGCGCCAGCGCGTTTTTGTTGGCCCGAAATCTCGGTGTGGAAAACCCCTCGGTAACCTCGACACAGGCACTGCTGGCCAACCTGGGGGATATCAACCTCGTCTCGCTGCGTCCCGAGTTGGCCTGCCTCTACGCACCGGAAGTTTCGCTATTCGAGCGGGTGCAGGGGCAGCAGGCCGAACTCGGCGCCAATGGCGCCATGCTGGCCGCCCTGCTGGCCGAGCGCTGGGGCTTGCCGGGTACGATCAAAGCGACACTGGATCTATCGCTACTGCCGCTGGCGGTACCCCCAGGCGATCATCCGCTTGAGGGTGATGACCTGACAGCAGCCACCGTAGTTTACCTCGCAGGGCGAATCGGCGATGCCGCGGTATTCCGCGAGTTGCAGGACATCGCCGACCTATCGCTCGGCGATGAGCGACCGATGGAACTGCACTATCTCCCCGCGTACCTGGAGGCGGCGGGGTTGCAGCGCTTGCACGCCACACTGCAGGACAATGCAACACGCCGCGCCCTGAATCGCATACTGGCCGCGGCGCGCAGCTGAGGCCTCAGACCTCCGGCACGACCTCCCACTCGGGCGCGTCGAACTCACCCAGCAGCGTGATCTCCACGTAAGGCGTCTGCTCGGCAATGATCTCCAGGACCCGATCTGGCAAGCGCGCTTCCATGGCGTCGCGCGCAGCCTTGCTTTCCCAGGTGGCAATCGCCAGCAATCGGGTGGGGTCACCGATTTTCCGGTGCAGGCGCGTACCCTGTGCACCGGGGGCCTGCTGAATGATCCTGCTGGCGCGAATCCAGGCCTCTGCGTAGGCCTCGGCGGGATAACCCGGGCTCAGGGTTACTTCGAAGATATAATGCACTGGTGTCTCCCAAAGCCGCTTCCTCAACGCGCCAGTATAGCGAACTCGGCCTGTATCTCCGGTACAATGTGAGGAACGCCCACCATATTCGCTTAGCATGACCGTGAACAGCCACCGTTTCTGCATCGCCCCCATGATGGACTGGAGTGATCGCCACTGCAGGTACTTCTGGCGGCTGCTCACTCGACACGCCCGCCTGTACACCGAAATGGTCACCACCGGCGCCCTGATTCACGGTGATCGGCAGCACTTCCTGCACTTCAACCCGGTCGAGGCGCCCGTTGCGCTGCAACTGGGCGGCAACGACCCCGGCGACCTGGCACGCTGTGCCGCGTGGGCCGCCGAGTGGGGCTACGGCGAAGTCAACCTGAACTGCGGCTGCCCCTCGGATCGCGTGCAGTCCGGAGCCTTTGGCGCCTCACTGATGGCACACCCTGCGCAGGTTGCCGACTGTGTTGCCGCGATGCGTGATGCCTGTGACCTCCCTGTAACGGTGAAGCACCGCATTGGCATTGACGCCATGGAGAGCTACCAGCAACTTCTGGACTTTATCGGCCCCAGCACCGATGCCGGCTGCAATGTGTTTATCGTGCACGCCCGCAAAGCCTGGTTGCAGGGTCTGTCGCCGAAGGAGAACCGGGAAATTCCGCCCCTCAACTACCCCTGGGTGTACCAGCTGAAAAGAGACCTGCCAGAGCTGACTATTGTCCTCAATGGCGGCATCACCAACCTTCAGAGTTGCCACGAGCACCTGCAGCACGTCGACGGGGTAATGCTTGGGCGGGCGGCCTATCATGATCCCTGGCTGCTGGCGAATGTCGACGCAGCGCTGTTCGGCGCGGACAACCCGGTGGCCAGCAAACACGACGCCATTCGCAACATGCTGCCCTATGTCGCGCAGGAACTGCAGCAGGGCACTGCGTTGAACCACATAACGCGGCACCTGCTCGGCCTCTATCAGGGCGTGCCCGGAGCCCGCCAGTTCCGGCGCCATCTGAGCGAGAACGCGCACCGCAAGGGCGCCGGCATCGCGGTGCTGGAAGACGCCCTGCAAAAGGTCGCACATGACGATGACGGTGCTGCACTCAGGCGGGAAAGGGCCTGCGGGTAGCACAGGGGCTGATTATCCTGCACACTTGTCCAGACAGCCTGTAACCCTGCGGCCGGCTGTCAGCCGCACGTTTCACAAGGATCTTTCCAGCATGAGCAGCAAACTCGACCAACTGAAGTCGATGACTGACGTGGTTGCCGACACCGGCGATATCGAAGCGATTCGCCGCTTTCAGCCCCAGGACGCCACCACCAATCCCTCCCTGCTGCTGAAAGCCGCCGCCCTGCCTCACTACCAGAACCTGCTCTCCGGAGCACGCAACTGGGCCAGCAAGGCCGGCGGCAGCAGCGAGGAGCAAATGGCCAACTGCTGTGACCGTTTCGCGGTCGACATTGGACGTGAAATTCTCGGCATCATCCCCGGGCGCATTTCAACCGAGGTGGATGCGCGCCTGTCTTTTGACA
Source organism: Halieaceae bacterium UBA5085 (assembly GCA_002414665.1). GTDB lineage: Bacteria > Pseudomonadota > Gammaproteobacteria > Pseudomonadales > Halieaceae > Haliea. The sequence goes on along the minus strand of DIAF01000045.1, from coordinate 178,430 downwards.
CCCAGGCGACCATGGCGCGCGCGCGCAAGCTTATTCGCCTGTACGAGGACGCCGGCCTCGGCCGCGACCGGGTATTGATCAAGATAGCGGCCACCTGGGAAGGCATCAGCGCGGCACGCAACCTGGAACGTGAGGGTATCAACTGCAACCTGACCCTGCTGTTCGGCTTCGCTCAGGCCGCGGCCTGCGCCGACGCCGGTGTATACCTGATTTCTCCCTTTGTCGGGCGCATTCTCGATTGGTACCTGGCGAACACCGAGACCCAGGTGGACCAACCGGATGACGACCCGGGCGTGCAGTCGGTGCGCCGTATCTACCGCTATTACAAGACGCATGGCTACCCGACCGTGGTCATGGGCGCCAGTTTCCGTAACGTGGGCGAAATCGAGGCATTGGCCGGCTGCGACCGGTTGACCATCAGCCCCGCGCTGCTGGAATCGCTGGCAGCAGACCAGGGTGATCTCCCGCGCCAGCTCAGTCCGCAGCACGGAGGCTCAGACGATCCAAAGCCACTGCACACCGAGGGCAGCTTCCGCCTCGCGCTGAACGCGGATGCCATGGCGACGGAAAAGCTGGCCGAAGGTATCCGCAACTTTATCGCCGACCAGAGACGCCTGGAAGAGGTCATCAGCGCGGCATGATCAATGCACTGAAAGCTCTGTTCATACTGCCTGAAGAGGACTCCAAAGAAGCCCGACAGCACCGTGTACAACTGGCGGCTGCGGCACTTCTGATTGAAACCGCACGGGCGGATTTCACCCAGGATGCCAGTGAAGAAGCGGCCCTGGAGCAGATGCTGAGCGAGTCACTGGTTCTGCCACGGCACGAAGTCAAGGCACTGATCGAAGCGGCCAGCACGCGCGTGGAGGAAGCGACATCCCTGTACGAGTTCACGCGCGTCATCAACGACCATTACGGCCCCGAAGAAAAGCTGACGCTGATTGCGAGCATGTGGCAGGTGGCCTACGCCGATGGCAATCTCGACAAGTACGAAGAACACCTGATTCGCCAGGTCGCTGAACTCACCTATGTTCCGCACCAGGACTACATCCGCTGCAAGCTGGCAGCGATGCAGCGCTGAGCGTCGTCAGCTTCGTTCAAGCACGACCATCAGGTCCTTGAAACGGGCGCGGTTTTCTTCCGACAATCCCATCAGCACCCGGTGCGCTTCAATCACCTTGTCGCGTACGGCAGCCTCGCTGCCCTCTACCAGCGGTATGCAGTCTATGCACTCTGGATTGGCACAGGCGTCTTCGTGCACATCAAACAGGCGCTGGAACCCCATGCTCTTGATCAACCGGGTAATACCGGGATTGGAGGAGTAGATAGCCGGCATGAAACCATAGCGTGCGCGTACATCCAGCGCCAGTTTGGCCAACAGTCCCAGTGTAGTGCTGTCGATTCCTTCGGCATCACAGAGGTCAACCCACACACTGGCGAAATCCGGGCTGTTCAGCATGCGCTGCAGATAGTCATCAATGGTCGTACAGAGAGTGAGCCGCACATCCCCGGTCAGGCGCACAACGTAGGCACCGTCCTGGCTTGCTGCGAGTATTCGACCCTCTTCCATCTCAACTCCGCTTGCTGATAAACAGGGCAGCAATATCGTCGGGGGCTGTCTCAACACGGTCCAGCCCCAGCCTGTTGACGATCTCATCCGGCGATTCCGCCGACTCCTCGAACACCTTGAGGAAATACTTTTCTTTCTCGATCAGGTTCTTTGGCGGGAGAATTTCGAGTATGCCGTCGGAGAACAATGCCAGCATGAAGCGCTCAGGCAGATCCACCAGATGCTCCTCGTAGCTCGCATCAGCCATGATACCCACAGCAGACCCCTCGCCGCGCAAGTAGCGGGCGCCCTCTTGAGAGACCAGTACCGGCTGCGGCAAATGCCCGGCCACGCTGTAGCGCAGGGTATTCGCCTCGGTATCCAGCAAGCCGACGACCATGGTGGCAAACTTGCCCACACCCAGATCAAGCAGCTCCTGATTGGCACGCTTCAGCATGGCCACCGGGCTCAGCAGGGTGTCATCGTCACGATGCAGGAAATCCGAACGCTTGCGTGCGAAGAGATTTTTCAGCAACACCGTGGTAAAGGCAGAGGAACTGCCGTGGCCGGACACGTCCGCCATGAAAAAAGCAACATGGTGCTGACCCACCGTAAAGTAATCGGTGAAGTCGCCGCTGAGGTACAGCGAGGGAATGACCGTATGGCTGAACACATAGGGTTCCAGTACCATCGGGCTAACGGGCAACATGCGTAACTGTACCTGGCGTCCGGCCTGTTGGTCCTGCTCGAGCATCCTCACGGTGCCGCGCAGTTCCGTGTTGGCCTGTTCCAGGCGCTGGCGCGACTCGCGCAACTCACGACGCATCTGGCGTTGCCGCACGCAGCGTTCTATGGACTTGAACAGCGCTTCCTCGTCCTCTATCGGGCGCACGAAAAAATCGCTGGCACCCAACCGCAAGGCCGTCATCATTTTGTCCACTTCGGCGCGATCGCTGAAAATAATCGCGGGAACCTGCAGGTCCAACTCGCGCAGGGAGCGGCGCGCCTTCTGCCAGGAGACTGCCTTGAGATCCAGTTCACAGAGGATGACATCGAGGTCCTGGTTACCAGTGAGAAAATGGTAGGCCTCAAGCACGTCGGTAAATACCTCGACACGGTACCCCTGTTCGATGACCATCTGCGCCAGTTCGCCTGCACGAGCGGCATCGTCGTCGATGAGCAACACATAACCTTTGGAATTCATCATGCGGCACTTGCGGGGCGTGTGCTGAGGGACAGTACGCCCTTGGCATGGGCGGGGCAACCAATTTGCACCGGGTTTGGGCAGGATTTCACAGTTTTGGTGCAAACTTTCCCACGCCTCATCCAGCTAGAGTTCGTCTGGCCATTCCTCATCACCGAAGTCGGAGAAGGTGTCTTCCACCTCACCGTCGTTGATCAGGGCGCGCCGCTGCTGCAGGTAGGCATCGCGGATAAAAATGTAGCGGTCACCGGAAATCAGGTCCTCCGCTTTCAACAGCTCGACCCGGGAGCTGACCAGTTCCAGGCCAATCAATGTGTTTCGCAGCCGCACATCATCTATGGCTACTTCGACGGAGGTGTAGGCGTCAAAAATAGTGCCCACTCCGCTGCGCATGGTGCGTGGACCGAACAGGGGCACCATCAGGTAGGGGCCTTCGGGAACACCCCACACAGCCAGGGTCTGTCCGAAATCGGTTCGCAAGGGCTCGACGCCCATGCGCGTCGCCACATCGAACAGGCCAAGAATGCCAATGGTGGAGTTGAGCAGGAAACGGCCACCCGCCTGCGCGGCTCCTGCGAGCTTCCCCTGGAGGAGTGAGTTCAGGGTGGTATTGACATCGCGCAGATTGCGAAAGAAGTTATCGACCCCGATTTCCAGGGGGTCCGGTGTGACCGCATGATAGCCACGGGCGGCGGGTTTCAGCAGGTACTGGTCCATGCGCTCGTTAAAGATGAAGATCGGCCGGTTGATCGCCTCCAGAGGATCTGGATTCACGGGCTCCGAGGCCATCACGGGAGCGGCGCTCAGCAGGCAAAGCAACAGCAATATCGGACGCAGAGATCTCATGGGCGAGCCGCGATCAGGTTCAGGCGCAGCATATTACGCCTGTGGCGGTAGCGGGGCAACCTGGGAAAAATACCCTTCAGCACGTCACCAGAATGCCGCGCTCGACAAACTCCCCCAGCTGCGCCGCACCAAATGCGCTGACCGTTTCGGCCGGCAGCGCGAGCTCTGCGGCAAGCTCCTGCAGCACCTCCGCGCCAGAGACAGGAGCACCGTCGCGAACCCGCTCGAGCAGCCGCGCGGTCGCGGCATTCAGCGACAGAAAGCGCACGGCGTCCTGCCGATCACGGTAAACCACCAGATAAACCGGAGCTCCGGGCTCCGTCGGCCGGAAATCCACACCGATGCGGTGCACCGGGTAACTGTAGGCCAAAGGCCAGGCCAGGGGGGAAATCGCCAGCGGTGCCGTCATGGGGTCCCCTCCGGCATCAGCAGGCACCTCCTCCTCTGCAACGCTGAGCGCCAGTTCCACCCACTCATAATGGGCGAGCTCTGCAAGAAACGGCGGATCATCCGGTCCCGGGCTGTGGCGCTCAAACAGGAAGCGCAGGAACTCCTGGCTGATTTCCAGAAAATACGGTGTATGGCAGCGGTGGTCGTCGATGAACTGCCGAACAAGACGGTGCCACGCCTTGTCCTCGTAAAGGCGACGCAGCACTGGAAAACCGCCACTGATAAAACCTTCAATATTGTTGTAGACCAGTGTTTCGTAGATTTTCAGGCGCCGCGGTTCCACACCACCGGGCGGAGGATGCATAGCCGGGGCGCGCAGATAGCGCGCCATCTCCAGCTGTTGTGCGCGCAGGTCAGCCATGCGCACACCCCTTCAACCCGACGCTTTCGGCCGCAGCCTGGAGGCGGCGAATGTGCGCCACCTCCAACAGCAACTCGGCCAGCGGTGGCAGGTTGAAGTCGCGTTCCAAGAGCGTGGGTACCGGGCCCAGCAACTGGTAGGCCTCTGCCAGGAGTGCCCAGACGGGCTCGATCACCGAGGTGCCGTGGGTGTCTACCTTCAGGTCCGGTGCCTCATCGTAGTGTCCGGCCACGTGTATGTAGCGCACCCGATCCAGCGGCAGGGCTCGCAGGAAAGCCGCAGCCGTGTAACCATGATTGATGCTGTTGACGTAGACGTTGTTCACGTCCAGGAGAAGATCGCAGCCCGAGCGACGCACGACCTCGGTGATGAACTCCAGCTCAGTCATGTCGGCATAGGGCTGCGCGTAAAATGAGGCATTTTCCAGCGCAATGGGTGCGCCGATAATGTCCTGCACGCGCTGCACACGCTCCACCACATGCGCAACCGCCTCCGCTGTGAAAGGCAGCGGCAGCAGGTCGTAGAGGTGTCCATCTGCGGCGCAATAGCTGAGGTGCTCGGAGTAGAGACCTGCGCCCGTGTCGTCCATCAGGCCACGTATCGCTTTCACCAGCGCGACATCCAGCTCGTCGGTACCGCCGATATCCAGAGACAGGCCATGCAACACCAGCGGCCGCTGCGACACCAGATCGCGAAACTGACGGCCCAGACGCCCGCCCACCCCAATCCAGTTCTCCGGTGCAACTTCGAAAAAGTCGACCTCCGGCGTATCCCCAGAAAGCAACGGGCCCAGAAGGGCCCGCCGCAAACCCAGGCCCGCACCGGCGAGCCTGTCAGAGTGCCCGGGCATCAGCCGCCACACTTACCTTCGCCGCATTTACCCTCGGCATCTTTCTTGGCATCTTCGCCGCCGCATTTGCCTTCGCCGCACTTACCTTCAGCAGCATCCTTTTCACCACACTTGCCTTCGCCGCATTTACCTTCCGCGGCATCCTTCTCACCACACTTGCCCTCGCCGCACTTGCCCTCGTGATCACCGTCACCGTGCGAGTTGAAGTTGGCGAGGTTGTAACCAGAGCCAAGCTCCTGCGCCGCAAAAGGGTTTGCCGCCGCCGATGCCACCGGCACCACTGAACTGGCGAGGAATGCGGCACCCAGTGCCAGCGCAAGGGGTTTTCTCGAGTCTTTCATGATGGTTTTCCTTTTGTTGTCATAAGGTGCGTACAGTTTACCGCAGACAGCATGATCTGCTTGTCTCAGGGTGTGACCAGACATTGCCCGTTAAGTTTCACACAGGTCTCCCCTGCGGCGCTAACGGTTATCGGGCTGTCGGCATCGCGTCGCCCGGGTGCGTCGCCAGCCATTCCGCCACCGCCTGCCACTGCTGCTGCAGCCGCTTGTCGGAAACAGGGGTGCGGGTGCCGAGCCGCTGCGCGAACAGGGATACGCGAAATTCTTCCAGCATCCACCGATAAGTGACCGCTGCCGGACACAGGGCAAGCAGCCGCGGAGAGCCCTGCAGAGCCTGCTGAAGCGGCTCTGCAAATTTTTGCAAGCGCTCCCTGTGGCTGTCATCCCGCGCCAGCTGGCCCTTCAGATTCTCTGCGCGTTGTTTCAACGCTTTCATGTAGCGCGGGTACTGTGCCAGCCATTCGGCTGGCGTGTCGCGTTGAAAACCGGGTTGCCACAGTGCCGCAAGCTGCGCCTCGATATCCGCCAGTGCAGCCGACCAGGCCGACCCGCTGTAGCGCGCCAGCGCGGTGCGTGCTTCTGCCAGGGGACGCAGCGCGTTGATCACCGTCACTTCAAGGTGATTGGCACACGCCACAACCTGCCCACTGCGACCGGCGCATCGGACAAACTGCTCACTGTCCCGGGGCAGGCTGTCATCAAGACCCGCTACGTCCACCCAGGCGGCATCAATCATGTCCTCCACCAGTTCCTCTCGGCGCTGGCCCGCTGCGGCCAGCAGCAAACTGGTTTCGTTGCCTTGCAACAGCTGCTTGCGCAAAAACTTGACCTGTTGACGATGCTGTAAGCGCAGCAGCCTTAGCACCCCGAGACGGTGTTGCCAACGCGCTTCGCCCGGGTAGTCGCACAGCTCCACTGCGACACTGTCCCCCCTGTCAATCAGCGCGGGCCAGGAGACAATCTCCGTGCCAGCCTGTCGGAAACGCCATTGCTCAGGCAGAGCACTGTCTGGCCAACTGGTGAGGCCCTCTCGGGCGGGGCTGTTACCCGGCGCCGTCACGATTGTCTCGCGCACATCGTCACGAAACGCCGTCACCAGTGCGGCGAGATCGCGTCCCTGCGCAAGCAGTCGTGCATCGGCGTCTACCACGCGAATATTCATGCTGTAGAAGGGGTCCAGCGCGTCCGGGTTGAAATCCTCTGGGCACAACTTGACGCCCGTGATTCGACCAAGCGCTCTGGCCAGTGCGGCGCCAAGGGGTTCATCATTGGGCTGCAGCTCTGCCAGCGCCTGATCCACTCTGTCGGGTACCGGGACCAGCTGCTTGCGCTTGTCTTTGGGCAGGCCCTTCACCAGAGCGATACATTTATCCCGCAACAAACCGGGTACCAGCCACTCAAACCGGAACCGCGGTACGCGATTCAACAGGCCGACGGGTAAGGTCACCGAGACACCGTCCGCCTCCTGCCCCGGCTCGAAGCGGTAGCTGAGGCCCAGCTCCAGGTCGCCCCAGACCAGACGGTCCGGAAACTGCTGGCCCAAAGCGGCACCGGGATCGCGTGCCAGCAACTGTTCGCGGGAAATGCGTAACAGGCGGTCAGCGTCTGTCTCCCCCGCCAACCAGGACCGCAGACGTTCAGCGGTCGTGATATCCGACGGCAGGCGCTCATCATAGAAGGCAAACAGCACCTGCTCATCAGCCAGCAGGTCACGCCGTCGTGCCTTTGCCTCGAGGTCTTCGACATCGCGCGCGACGCGCAGGTTGTGCTTGAGGAAGCCAGGGTGTCGAGGGAAACGGCCGGCGATCAGGCCTTCCCGTATAAGCAGCTCGCGCGCTTCAGCAGGGTTGATCGGCCCATAATGCACGGGGCGCTTGTCCGCCACGGTGAGCCCGTAGAGCGTAACCCGCTCCCAGGCCATCGCACGGCCCTGCCGGGCTTCCCAGCGAGGTTCATAGTAGTGATGTTTCAGCAGTTCCGGATTTGTCGACAACACCCAGGCAGGATCAATCGCGGCAACCGTGCGCGCAAATACCCGGGAGGTTTCCACAATTTCCGCCGCAACAATCCATTTCGGACGTTGCCGGCCCAGGCTCGAACCCGGAAATATCTGCAATTTACGATTGCGGCTGCCCAGGTAATCACGGTTTTCCTGATGCTGGGCGATATTGGACAACAAGCCCGCGAGCAGCGCGCGGTGGATCGGCTCAAAAGTCTCCCCTGCGGGGTCCGACAACTCGCCGCCCAGCCGCAGCCCCAGCTGCCGGCAGGCGATCCGCAATTGGGCGTGCATATCGCGCCACTCACGCATCCGCAGGAAAGAGAGGTACTCACGCTGGCAGAGCTTGCGTAGCTGACTCTGGGTCAGGGCTTGCCGCTGGTCTTCATAGTATCGCCACAGGGCCAGCCACGCCATGAAGTCCGAGCGCTCATGGCGAAAACGCGCGTGCATTTGATCGGCCTGCGACTGCTTGTCCGCCGGGCGTTCACGCGGGTCCTGAATGGCAAGCGCCGCTGCAATGACCAGCACCTCCTCCAGGCAAGACAGCGCCTGGGCGGCCAGCACCATGCGCCCCAGCCGCGGGTCAATCGGCAGTTTCGCCAGCTGCCGCCCCAGGGCAGTCAGCTTGCCTCGGCTGTTAACAGCCCCCAGCTCCTGCAGGAGCTTATACCCGTCACGCACCATGCGCGGATCGGGAGGGTTGATAAAGGGGAAACGCTGCACCTCGCCAAGGCCCAGCTGCAGCATTTGCAGAATGACCGCCGCCAGGTTCGTGCGCAGAATCTCGGGGTCAGTAAACTCTGGCCTGGCTAGAAAATCCGCCTCGCTGTAAAGACGTATGCATACGCCAGCGGCAACCCGTCCACAGCGCCCCTGCCGCTGGTTGGCGCTGGCCTGGGACACCGGTTCTATGGGCAGTCGCTGCACCTTGGTACGAAAGCTGTAGCGACTTATGCGCGCGTCACCGGGGTCGATGACATAGCGGATGCCAGGCACTGTCAGAGAGGTTTCAGCGACGTTCGTGGCCAGTACGACCCGCATCATGCGGCGCCGTGAGAGATCGAATACCCGGCTCTGTTCCGCGTTCGAGAGCCGTGCATACAACGGCAGCACCTCAATACGCTCCAACTCCCTGAGCGCGCGGGCCAGTTCACGGATTTCGCGTTCGCCGGGGAGAAACACCAGAACGTCGCCGCGCTCTCCGAAGTGTCCGCGCTCAATCTCGGCCACCAGTGCCGCGACCTGCTCCTGCAGACCCAGGTCCCGATCCTCTGCCGGGTCGACGTAGACGGTTTCCACCGGATAACCGCGGCCGGAAACCTCGATCACCGGGGCATTGTCGAAATGTCGTGAGAAGGTCTCAACATCAATCGTGGCCGAGGTAATGACCAGCTTGAGATCCGGCCGGCGTGGCAATAGCTGCTTCAGATACCCGAGCAGGAAATCAATATTCAGGCTGCGCTCATGCGCCTCGTCGATGATCAGTGTGTCGTACTGCCGCAACAGCCGGTCGTGACGAATTTCCGCAAGCAGAATGCCATCGGTCATCAGCTTGATCGCCGATGCTTCAGAGACCTGGTCGGTGAAACGCACCTGATAACCGACGGTGGCGCCGAGGGGCACGGCCAATTCATCAGAGATACGCTGGGCAACGGCGCGCGCCGCGAGGCGGCGGGGCTGCGTATGGCCGATCCGGGCGACCCGTCCACGGCCCAGTTCCAGGCAGATTTTGGGGATTTGGGTTGTCTTGCCAGAGCCGGTTTCGCCGGCGATGATCACCACCGGGTGATTGCTGATGGCTTTCGCGATATCCTCCCGCGCCGCCACGACCGGCAGGTCCGGTGGGTAGGAAATCGTCGGGATGATGCGGTCCACCGCATCCGGCATAACACTCTCCTGCTCGCTTCGTGCGATTGTGTCGGGGCCGCTACACTACGGTATCATGACGCGCTCAACAATCCCGCAGGATGCCGGCATGCCCCAGATACACAATCACACCTTTGATGAGCTGAGCCTCGGGCAACAGGCCCAGCGCTGCCACACGGTCACCCTGCAGGACCTGCGCCGCTTTGCCGCCGCATCCGGTGACTACAACCCCCTGCATCTGGACCCGGATTACGCCGCCACCACACCCTTTGGCGGCTGCATCGCACACGGCATGTTCACCGGCGGGCTCATTTCAGCGGTGCTCGCCATGCAGTTGCCCGGCCCCGGCACCATCTACCTCGGCCAGTCGCTGAGCTTTCGCCAGCCGGTGCGGGTCGGTGACACGCTGACCGTCGAGCTGACGGTCAGCACGCT
>DIAF01000045.1:116906-168361 GCA_002414665.1 Halieaceae bacterium UBA5085 | reverse complement strand
TCGAGCTGACGGTCAGCACGCTGGAGCCGCGGCGCCGCCGCGTCACGCTGGACTGCTCGGTGGTGAATCAGGAGGGCCGCAAGGTGGTAACGGGGAGTGCCGAGGTCATTGCGCCGGCGGAACGTCAAAGCGTAACCGTCGAACACGACGCCATTCCGGCTGGCTGAGCCTCAGACGCTGCCGGCGTTGGCCTGTGATTCCTGTGCAAACTGCGCCGGGTCGAGGTATTGCAGCCGCAGCTCGATAGACCCGCGCGCTGCGTTGGAGTCGGCGCCCAACACCATCACGTTAACCTCGCCCTCTTCTTCGGTGGCCGCACTGAGCCCGAACACGACATTGTCAGGATTGTTCTGCTCCGAGAACACCTTGATGTCCTTGCCCGCGCGCAACGCATCACTCAACTGTGCCACCAGCATGGCCAGGCTGGAGCGAAAAGCACCGAAGTTCAGCTTGCCACGAAACTCGCTATGGTCCAGTGCAACATCAAAGCGCACCTGTGACTTGTCCTCCATGACCACATTTGTCAGGTGTACGGACCGACCCGTCGCCAGATCGCGAAATACGTTTTTCGCCTCGGTGCGGCGGTTCTCCAGAAACGCCTTGTAAAGCAGGTTAACCGCAATCGTCAGGAACTGATCCCGCGGGATCGATTTAGTTGGATTCTGAGCCATGTACTACCCTCTCGCGCCAGCGCGCAAGTCTACTGCCTGCCCGGCGGAAAGGCCAGCCACCCGCCCTCGCCGGGCGCCGATTTCTACCCCTTCATGGGTTCCTGCCGGTCGCCAGTCTGGTACGCTTGCTGCGCCAACATCACGCAGCGAAGGAGAGGCCAGAAATGGGCAATAACCGAGTGCAATACGATTACCAGGGCGCCCGGGTGCTGGTCACCGGAGGAACCAGTGGCATTGGTGCCGGTATCGCAGCTGCCTACCGTGCGGCCGGTGCCACCGTCACCGTGACCGGCACCCGCGGCAGCGCTGCCGACTATGATGAAGACCTGTCTGGTTATCGCTACCTGACGCTGGATGTGGAAGACCCCGCACAGATTGATGCCCTGGCGTCCGCACAGGGCGAACTGGACATCCTGGTCAACAATGCCGGCATCGCACTACCCAGCCTCGGACTGGATGAATGGGACCCCGACACGTTTGACAGGGCCGTTGCTATCCACCTCACCTCAGGCTTCCGGCTGGCCCGGCGCTGCCGTGATGCACTGGCGCGCAGCACGCTGGCCGGAGGCGCTTCAATCGTGGGGATCGGGTCCATGAGTTCGTACTTCGGTATCGGTATCGTACCGGGTTACGGGGCGGGCAAAACCGGCCTGCTGGGACTCATCCGCAGCATGGCCGTGGAATGGGGGCGACTGGGTATACGCAGCAATGCGGTCGCTGTTGGTCTCTGCGCCAGCCGTATGACTGCGGCTACGGTAGCCAATCCGGAGTGGTCCGCACCGACACTCGCCCGCACGCCATTGGGTCGGCTTGGCGAGCCGACCGACGTCGCTGGCGCGGTACTGTTCCTGACCAGCGCCCAGGCGAGTTGGATCACCGGCCAGACGCTGCCTATCGACGGCGGCTACACGGTCTCCGGGTAGCTTCCCCACCGTGCCCAGGCTGTACTGCCCCCGGTCTGTCCATGCGGCGTGACAACCGCGATTGGGCCGCGCTGTCTCCGCCCACAGGCAAGCGCAAGCGCTGTGACGCACAGGTTTTGGCAGAACGCCGTCGCGCCTTCCTCGCGAGCAGCAGTCTGCCCGAACGCTGGACAGCGCATAGCACGCCTGAATTCACCGTTGCCGAGATCGGATTTGGCTGCGGTCTCAACTTTTTACTCACCTGGAACCTGTGGCGCCAGCGCCGAAATCCCGCTGCGGGCGCCCAGCAGCTGCACTACATCGCCATCGAAGCCAATCCGTCCCACGTCGCCGAGCTGTCAGCAACGGCGGCGCACTGCACGGAGCTTGCACCGCTTGTGACCGCTCTCTGTGCCCAGTATCCGCAGCCGTTACCGGGTGTTCATCGGGCAATTTTCGATTCCGGGAAGGTTATTCTGGACCTCTGGTGGGGCCCGGTAGACGATGTTCTCGCGGACCTTCGACAGGCGGCGGTGCCCCTCATCGACAGCTGGCAACTTGATGGATGGCGAGGCGCCGGCACGGCGAAGGAACTACCCGCCGCCCTGCAGTCCCAACTGGCAGCATTGAGCCGCGCGGATGACAACGCAAACAGCGAGCTGCCAACGTCTGCCGTCAGCACGCCCGCCCGGTTGCCGCCACGCTGGGATCAGCCCTGGCACAGCAGCGCGCGTCCGGCAGCAGTGCTGGTGCTCGGAGCCGGCCTGGCTGGCTGTCACACCGCCGCTGCACTGGCTCGGCGCGGTCTGGCCGTAACAGTTGTGGAGAGCGGTAAACCCGCACAGCGGGCGTCCGGCAATGCCCAGGGCGTGTTGTACACCCGACTCTCACACCGCCACTCAGCGCTAACCGACTTCGCGCTGGCCAGCTTCGACTTCGCCGTGCGCCAATACCGCCACGATTTCATGGCCGGACGACTGCGTGAGGGCCTCGACGGCGCGCTCTGCGGCAGCTTCCACCAGGTTCAGGACAGGCGTGAACTGGATCGCATGCGCACGCTGCTCGCAACGGTCCCGGAACTTGCGCAGGTACTGGATGCGCAGCAGGCCTCTCGGCTCATCGGCCTTGAGCAGCATTGCGCAGGGTACTGGTACCCACAATCGGGCTGGTTATCCCCTCCTGCCGTTTGCGCTGCGCTCCTGCGGCAGGATAATGTGACGCTACAGGCCGGCTGCGGCCCACTGCAATTAGTGCGCAGCGGCCAGCAGTGGCAGGCGGTGGACGACATCGGACAGGTGATCGCGGAAGCACCTGCGGCGGTGATAGCAGCAGGCACCGCCTGCACATCCCTCGCCGGACTGGAGTGGCTGCCGCTGCGCGCCATACGCGGCCAGACCACGCAGCTGCCCAGCCTGCCCGCATTGGCTCCGCTGCGCGCTGCACTCTGTCACCACGGGTACATTGCGCCCGCGCGCGCCGGGGAGCACTGCATTGGCGCAACCTTCGGGCCAGGTGACTGCGACCCGACCTTGCGCCCCGAAGACCAGACATACAACCTGTCACAGCTCGCAGCCGCCCTGCCCGCACTTGCAAAGCCTCTCAATGCGCTGGAGGATACGCCACTGCCGGGTCGTACGGAGTGGCGTTGTGCCAGCCCGGACTACCTGCCACTGGTGGGCCCTGTGCCGGAGCGAGAGACCTTCATCGAACGCTTCGCTGCCCTGCGAGACAACGCGCGACAGCCCGTTGCGGCGCAAGGGGTCTACCTGGAGGGGCTATACCTGAACACCGGCCACGGCTCTCGCGGGCTCACCTCGACACCGCTGGCAGCAGAACTGCTGGCCAGCCAGTTGTGCGGTGAGTCACTTCCGGTGGAACCGGAAACGCTGCGCGCACTGGCACCGGCGCGCTTCCTGCTAAGGGATCTGGGGAGAAACCGAATTTGAACATCTGCTACCGACTCTGCGCCTGCCTGCTGGCGCTGCTCGCGACCACTGCCTCTGCCGCAGAGTACTTCAGCTACAGGGTGCTGGAAAAAAAACCGCAGTCACGCAGCCACTTTGTGCAGGGTCTGCAGATGATCGACGGCATGCTTTACGTTGGAACCGGCGGCTATGGCCAGTCCCGTTTGCTGCAATACCGTCTGGACGATGGGGAACTGCTCGCAGAGAGGCGCCTGCACCCGCGCCTGTTCGGTGAAGGGGTTACCGTATTCGGAGACCGCGTCTACCAACTGACCTGGCAGGCACGCAAGCTACTGGTCTACAACCGCAGCGATCTCAGCCCCCTTGCGGTGCTCTCAATTCCCGGCCAGGGCTGGGGCCTGACTCACAATGGCACGGATCTGATCTACAGCGATGGCAGCCACCGCCTGTACTTTCTCGACCCTGATACCGCACAGCGCCGGCGCAGTATTGCGGTTCTGGAGGGCGGCATGCCGGTGGCACGACTCAACGAACTCGAGTGGATTGACGGCAGTATCTGGGCCAACGTCTGGCAGGAGGACCGAATCATTATCATCGACCCGGCAAGCGGTGACGTCACGGGGACTGTCGACCTTCGCGGCCTGCTACCGTTACCGGAGCGCCAGCCCGGAACCGACGTACTGAACGGCATCGCCTACAACCCTGAGGACGGCGGCATCTGGGTGACCGGCAAGAACTGGCCCTGGATGTACCGCATTGAACTAAGACCAGTCACGGCAGCCACAGCGGATTCACGTTAGAATACGCCGTCGCTTTCTCTTGGACAGGACCCGTATGAACCAGATTACCCCCGGCGCTGCCGTAAGCCACGCCGCCTTCCGGCTGCTGCGCAGCCACGAGATCGAATCGCTGCAGCTGCGCGTTGAGCAGTACGAGCACAGCGCTACCGGCGCCATGCATTACCATCTGGCTGCGAACAACAGCGAAAACGTATTCCTGGTGGCACTGCGCACAGTACCCACCGATTCGACCGGTGTGGCGCACATTCTGGAGCACACAGCCCTCTGCGGCAGCGAGCGCTACCCGGTGCGCGACCCCTTCTTCATGATGCTGCGTCGATCGCTGAACACCTTCATGAATGCCTTCACCAGCAGTGACTGGACCGCCTACCCGTTTGCGAGCCAGAACCGCAAGGACTTCGCCAATCTGCTGGATGTCTATCTGGATGCGGTGTTCTTCTCACGCCTTGATCCACTGGACTTCGCCCAGGAGGGTCACCGTGTTGAATTCGCAGAGCCGGGAAATCCCGACAGCGATCTGGTATTCAAGGGTGTCGTGTTCAACGAGATGAAGGGCGCCATGAGCTCTGTGTCGAGCACGCTCTGGCAAACCTTGTGCGAACATCTGTTCCCGACCGTCACTTATCACTTCAACAGCGGCGGCGATCCGGAACACATTCCGGACCTCAGCTATGAACAGCTGAAATCTTTCTATCGCAGCCACTACCATCCCAGCAACGCCATTTTCATGACCTTCGGAGACATCCCCGCACACGAACACCAGGCGGTTTTTGAAGCCCGCGCACTGCACCGTTTCCAGCGCCTCGAAGAGCGCATAGCGGTACCCCGAGAACAACGCCTCAGCACACCGTTGCGGGTAGAGAGACCCTATGCACTGGACGATTCAGGCGATACAGCGGCCAAGACGCACATCGTGATTGGCTGGCTGCTCGGCGAAAGCACCGATCTGGAGCAGCAGTTGGAAGCGCAGCTCTTGTCCAGTGTGCTCCTCGACAACAGCGCATCGCCGCTGATGCACGCGCTGGAAACAACAGCGCTGGGACAGGCGCCCTCGCCACTGTGTGGCCTGGAGGATTCCCAGCGGGAAATGGTCTTCAGTTGCGGCATTGAAGGCAGCGAGGCGTCATCCCGGGATGCGCTGGAAGCGCTGGTGCTCGAGGTGATCGAGCGCGTCGCCCGTGAGGGTGTGCCGCAAGAACAGCTGGAGGCTGTGCTACACCAGTTGGAATTGCACCAACGTGAAATCACCGGGGGCGGCTACCCCTATGGCCTGCAGCTTATTCTGCAGGCGCTCGGCCCCGCTACACACTATGCCGATCCGGTCGCCGTGCTGGATCTGGACCCGGTTCTGGATACGCTGCGCAGCAAGATCAGCGATCCCGGCTATATCCGTCAGCTGGCGCAGCGACTCTTGCTCGACAACCCGCACCGCGTCACGCTCGTGATGACACCCGACACCCAGCTGTCCCAGCGGCGCCTCGAAGCAGAGACCCAGCGACTTGCCCGGCTCAAGGCGGGTATGGATGCGTCCCAGAAGAAAGCGGTGATCGAGCTGGCGCACAAGCTGGAGCAGCGCCAACAGCACAAGGACGATCCCGGCGTGCTCCCCTGTGTGACCCTGGCTGATGTACCCGAGCGTATACCGGAGCTTGAGTATACCGAATATGCACAGGGGCCCCTGCGGCTGACCCGTTACACACAGGGCACGAACGGACTGGTATACCAGCACCTGGTGGCGCCGCTGCCCGCGTTATCCGGGGACGATCTCGCGCTGCTGCCGCTGTATACCCGTGCGCTGACCGAGATAGGGCTGGGCGACGCGGATTACCTGCAGGTTCAGCACCGTCAGGCCGCGACCGTGGGCAGCATCAGCGCCAGCACCTCGTTGCGCAGCGAACTGCACGATGTGCAGCGTCTGCACGGCTACTTTTCGCTTTCCTCACGGGCCCTGGCACGCAACAGCGGTGCCCAGGGCAAGCTGATGCGCGACACGCTGGAGCAGGCGCGTTTCGATGAGAATGCGCGCATCCGCGAGCTGGTCAGCCAGTCTCGGGCGCGCCGCGAACAGTCCGTCACAGGAAACGGCCACGGGCTCGCCATGGCCGCCGCCTGCGCCGGCATGAGCGGTCTGGCGAGCATCAACCACCGGTTGGGCGGGCTCGAGGGGATACGGCGCCTGAAGGCACTCGACGACAGTTTGCAGCAGACGGATGCACTGGGCGCTCTGCGCGACGCTCTGGGCCGCGTGCACTCGGCAGTCACAGCGATGCCTCGGCAATTGCTGGCGATCGCCGATGAACATGCCGCCGAGGTGGTATGTCATGAAGCCTTGCAATTGTGGAGCGACGCATCTGGAGGCAATCACGACCGGGCCACGCTCAGCGCCGCACCCCTGCTCGAAGCGCGACGGGAATTCTGGATCGCCAACACGCAGGTGAACTTCTGTGCTCGCGCCTATCCGACGGTACCCATCGGACACCCGGATGCACCGGCGCTCACCGTGCTTGGTGGGTTCCTGCGCAACGGGTTTCTGCACCGGGCGATCCGCGAACAGGGCGGCGCCTACGGCGGTGGCGCGGGCCAGGACTCGGGGATTGCAGCGTTTCGCTTTTACTCCTACCGCGACCCCAGGCTTGTCGAAACACTCGACGATTTTGACCAGTCGGTGCGTTGGATGCTGGAGAACCAGCACGACCCGCACGGGCTGGAGGAGGCAATCCTCGGCGTGATCGGCAGCCTCGACAAACCTGCCTCGCCCGCTGGAGAGGCTCGCCAGCACTTCTATAACCGCCTCTTCGGCCGCAGCCACGCGCAACGGGAAGCCTTCCGGCGAGCCGTGCTGGAGGTCACTCTGGATGAACTCAGGCGTGTAGCCGACGCCTACCTGATCCCAGAGCGCGCAAGCACCGCGGTGGTGAGCAACCGGAAACAACAGGAAAAGCTCGGCTCGGCGCTGGCCGAGCTCGAGCTGCGGGTCGAGGTGCTGTAAACCTCAATCCTGGCGCGGGCCCTTCATCTTGCCGGGCTCCCGCCCCTTGCCGCGCTGGCTTTCAAGGGCATCCAGCTTGGTGCGCTGCTCCTCGCTGAGCAGTGCACGCACTGCCGCACGTGTTTCGGTTCGCCGGTAGGCGCTGCGTGCAGTGATCGCGCCAAGCTCCTGGGTCAGCGATTCGCTGGCCGCGGGGTCGAAGCTGGCGCCCTGCGACTGCAGCTCGCGACGGATTTCCTGCATTCGCGCGCGGTCCCCTGCCCCTTCCTGGGCAGCGGCCTGCAGTAACTCGCCAATTTCAACCCGCTGCGAATCGCTGAGGTCAACGTGTTGCGCCATGCGTTCGAGCATACGCTCCGGGTTGACGCCCTCCGGTGCGGCAAAAGCCGGCGCTACGGCCATGGTGGTGACAAGGGCCAGAGCGCTGGCCGTGCGACGAAGTAATACCTGTGTGCGTGATTTCATAACCTGTCTCCTGTGGATGAAACGCAGATACATCGTAGAACTGAATAGCGTTAAGCAGTGCGGCGGTTGCGTAAAGAATGGTAAAGATTACCCGTCGCTGCGCCCGGGCCGTGGCTTTCCTGCACAGCGCCGGGCACACTGTGTTCCTCACTCGACCCGAGCATGATCCGAGCAATGCGCCCACACCTGCTGTTGATTGATGACGACACGGAGCTGTGCCAGCTGCTGAGCGAGTACCTCAGCTCGGACGGCTTTGACATCGACAGTTGCCACGATGGCGACAAGGCCCTGCAAAGGGTCTGCGAGCAACACTATGACGCCATTGTTCTCGATGTCATGCTGCCAGGCGTGCAGGGCCTGGACGTTTTGCGCCGCCTGCGCGCGATTCCCGTCGACACCCCGGTGCTCATGCTGACTGCTCGTGGTGAAGATACCGATCGCATCGTGGGATTGGAGCTGGGCGCTGACGACTATCTGGCCAAACCCTGCAACCCGCGAGAACTCGCGGCGCGCCTGAGGGCCATTTTGCGCCGGACAGGCGTACCGCGTGCAACGGGAAACGGCGACATCACAGCGGGGCCGCTCGCGATAAACACCGCACAGCGCAGGGCCACCTGGAATGCCCAGGATCTGCAAGTCACCAGTGCAGAATTCAACATCCTGCGTATGCTGATGACTCATGCAGGCAGCGTCGTCAGCAAGGATCAACTCAGCCAGCAGGCTCTGGGCCGCCCGTTGTCTGCTTACGACCGTAGTGTGGATGTGCATGTGAGCAACATTCGCAAGAAAATGCAGTTACTTGGTGCAAGCAAGCTGATTGCCAGCGTGCGCGGGGCCGGCTACCAGTTGCTGGTGCAGGGGGAGCGCAAGGCATGAGACTGGCGATACCGCTGTTCCTGCGCATTTTCCTCGGCTTCTGGCTGGTGACCATCGCGGTACTGGGCAGTGCCATTGTTGCCGGGAACTACCTGGACACACTGGTGCCCGATAATGGCTCGCTGACTGAGGGCAAGCGCCGGACGGCGGGTCCGGCGGGACCACCCCGGGTTTTTGTCCGCCTGTTGTATGAACTGCAGAATGCACCCAGAGAGCAGCTGCCCCAGATCATCCAGGCGGCCCAGAGTAAACACAAGGTTGAGGTCTATCTGATCGACCCCGAAGGTAAAGACCTGCTGCAAAGAACGCTGCCGCCGCCGGCGGCGAGCATCGCGGCAGAACTTGACCGCGATCGTCGCCGGGTATTTCAGCGCCGTGGCCCGCAACAGTTTCTGGGCCACCTGCTCTACCGTGCCGATACCGGGCCTCTACGCTCTGTACTGGTGCTGCCAGCGCCACGGATACCACTGGTGACGCTACTGGGAAGCAACGTCTGGTTGCGTGCCGCCCTTGCCCTGTTGGTCTCTGGACTGCTCTGTTACGCGGTCTCCCGCCTGCTCACGCGGCGGCTGGGGGCCCTGCGACAGGCGGCGCGCAGACTGGCAGAGGGTGACCTGCAAACGCGTATCGCTGTGCGGGCTTCCGGCAGCGACGAAACCGATGATCTGGCACGCGACTTCAACCACATGGCCGAGCTGTTGCAGGAACGTATCAACGCACAAAAAACCCTGCTCGCCAATGTGTCGCACGAGTTACGCTCCCCGCTTGCGCGCATGCAGGTTGCGCTGGCACTGGCGGAGCAAAAACCTGGGGAGGCGCCCGCCCAGTTGGCGCGTATCGCACGAGAGGCGCAGCGACTGGAGAGTCTGGTCGGCGAACTACTGGACAGCCAGGCAGCATCTCCCGACCTGGAGCAGCACATCGATCTCGTCGCACTACTGGAGGAGCTGTGCGGCGATGCCCGGTTCGAAGCGGGCGAGCGGCAACACATCGTCTTCCACAGTGATACGTCGGAAGCACTGGTCAGGGGCAATGGCAACCAGTTGCGCAAAGCCTTTGACAACGTGCTGCGTAACGCCTGCCACTACAGCCCGCCACACACTGCAATTAGCGTCAGCCTGGAGCAAAAGGACACCACCTACGTAATCACTGTTGCTGACCAGGGCCCTGGGGTGCCGGAATCAGACCTGGCCAGGATTTTCGAGCCCTTCTACAGGGTCGACTCGGCGCGCGACAGGCAGACAGGAGGCCATGGCCTGGGGCTGTCCATCGCAAGGCAGGCACTGCTGCGACATGGCGCTGGGATCATGGCGCGAAACACCCATCCCGGACTGGCCGTGCAAATCACCCTGCCCGCCTGCGCGGTGGACGCTGCTTAAATACAGCGGCAGTGCTAGAATCGACGGCGGAGAATCAGGGCCGGAGGCCGCTCAGCATGTTCGACGTCACACCAATGGCGGGTGCCCTCGGCGCCGAAATCACAGGGATTGATCTGGCGCGAGATCTTCAGCCAGAACAGGTGGCGGCATTGCGCACCCTGCTCAACGAACACGAGGTGATCTTCTTCCGCGACCAGGATATTAGCCCTGCAAGACAACACGCCCTGGCCTCCTGCTTCGGCCCACTGCAAACGCATCCGGCCTACGCCACCATCGAGGGCTTTCCGGAGATCACCATCCTGGAGAGCACGGCGGAAAAGCCGACCAAAATCGAGGCCTGGCATTCAGACATGACGTTCCGGCAACACCCGCCGATGGCGACGGTCCTGAAATCGGTGATTGTTCCGCCGCGGGGCGGCGATACACTCTGGGCGAGCATGACAGCGGCCTACAGTGCACTATCCGGGCCGATGCAACGCCTGCTCGAGGGGCTGGTCGCTGTTCACGACTTCAGTTGGGGGTTCAAGGAAAGCCTCGCCGAGCCCGGTGGCCGCGAACGCCTCGCAGAGGCCGTAGCGGCTAACCCGCCCGTGCGTCACCCGGTCATCCGCACGCACCCGGAAACCGGCAAGAAGGTGATTTTTGTCAACAGCCTCTTCACCACCCACATCGAAGGGCTGAAGCCCAACGAGAGCCGGGCACTGCTGGATTTCCTGTTCCGCCATGTGGTCACCGATGAATTCACCTGCCGCTTTCGCTGGCGCCCGCACAGCATCGCTATCTGGGACAATCGCAGCACGCAACATAAACCCGTCAATGATTACTTCCCTGCGCACCGGCGCATGGAACGCATAACCGTGGACGGCGACCAACCCTACTGAAGCGGCGGATACTGTTCGGTGGTGCGTACCGCCCCGGAGCGCACGCGCCGCATGTAGTCAGCCACGTCACGTTTGACTTCCGGCGCATACAGGTAGAGCCCGATGATATTGGGTACCGCTATCAGGAAGATCATCGCATCGGCAAAGTCGAGTACCGCGGATAGTTCAATCATGCATCCAAGCACCACGAAACCGCAGAATACGGTCTTGAAAGCGGTCTGCATGAATTGTGATTCACCCACCAGGTAGGTCCAGGCCTTGAGGCCGTAGTAGGCCCAGGCGATGGTGGTGGAGAACGCGAATAAAAGTGCTGCAAAGGCAAGTGGGTACGGCGCCCAGCTGATGTGGTGGGCGAAGGCGGCCGATGTCAGGGCGATGCCCTCAAAGCCCTGCTCGACCAGCCCGTTGGGATAGGCCACCGTAACGATCACCAATGAGCTGAGGGTGCAGATCACCACCGTGTCAAGGAACGGCTCCAGCAACCCCACCAGGCCCTCGGAGGCCGGCTCGTTGGTTTGCACAGCGGAATGAGCGATCGAGGCCGAGCCGATCCCGGCTTCATTCGAGAACAGGGCGCGCTGGAAGCCGACAACGATGGCGCCGACCATACCGCCCGTCACACTACTCATGGAAAACGCGCTGCTGACGATCAGCTGTATGGCAGCAGGAATCTGCGCTGCGCTGAAGCCAATAATCACCAGCGCCGACACCACATAGAGCACGGCCATGAGCGGCACGATCCTTGACGCGACCAACGCAATACTGCGTATACCACCGATGATGACCAGTGCCACGGCCGCGGCAATCAGCAGGCCGAACAGCCAGCCGCGCGAGGCAAAAAAACTGTCGTCGCCGCCGCTGATCACCAGAAACTGGACGTAAGCCTGGTTGGACTGAAACATGTTGCCGATGCCGAAACAGCCAATCACCAGGGCAATTGCGTAGAACCCACCCATCAACCGACCCCAACCGGGTGCACCACGATCAGAGAAATAGCGCTCGAGGTAGAACATGGGACCGCCGGACACCGAACCGTCGGGGTTGTTGCGCCGGTATTTCACCCCCAGCGTGCACTCCACCAGCTTGGTCGACATGGACAGAAAGCCCGCCACCATCAACCACAGCGCCGCACCAGGACCGCCGATGGTGATCGCCACCGCAACACCACCGATGTTGCCGATACCCACGGTGCCCGACACGGCAGTTGCCACCGCCTGGAAATGGGATATCTCCCCACGCGCTCGCGGATTGTGGAACCGGCCACGGACATGTCGCAGCCCCAGGGAGAAGCCGCGCACATTGACAAAGCCGAGGTACAGTGTGAAGAACACAGCGGCGCTCGCCAGCCACAGCACGATCAGAGGAAAATCCTGCCCGAAGAGTTCCAGTGGATAGAACACCAGGCGCGACAGGGTATCCGCTACCGGGCGTACAACCGCTTCAACCTGCTGGTCCAGGCTCACCCGGATGTCCGCTCAGCCGAGAAAGGCCTGCCCGCCATCCAGCGCAATACTCTGGCCGTTGACATAGTTCGCCCCGTCGGTGCAGAGCAGGGCAACAAAGCGCCCGATGTCCTGTTCGCAATCTCCGACACGTCGCTGGGGAATCTGTGACAGGAACGCATGGGCTTCCTCCGGGTTACTCTCTATCCACCACTGCATTCCCGGTGACATCGCATGCGGAAGGATGGCATTACAGCGTATGTTGTCTGGCCCCCATTCACAAGCGGCAGCACGCGTGAGGGCGCGAATGCCTTCCTTGGCAGCAGCATACGCGCCGTAGCCCGCCATATCCCATCGCTTGGCGGCAGAACTGCCCAGATTGATGATGACACCATCGCCTTTCAGATACGGGTAACACAGCTTCATCAAGCGGAAAGTGGCCATCGGGCCGGACTCCCAACCCGCCATCAAGGCCTCGTCCGTGAGATCGTGCAAGCGCCCCAGCGGCACCTCCTGGGCGTTATTCACCAGAATATTCACTCCGCCCCAGGCCTCGACGACCGCCTCCACACAGGCAGTCATGGAGTCCAGGGACTTGACCTCACAGACCAGAGGCAGCGCCTCGCCTCCGCGTGACCGAACGGTCTCTGCCGTGGTCTCCAATTTGGAAAGCGTCCGTCCGGTAACGGCAACCCGCGCGCCCTGGGCGGCAAGCGCCAGGGCGATACCCTGCCCCACGCCCTGGCCTGCCCCCGTAACGAGGGCGACTTTTCCTTGCAAGCTCATCGCTGATCTCCAGTGTATTTGACAGAGCCAGCATACCGGCGCGAGGCGGCGAGTGACAGAGTGCCGCGCGGCGTGCAAGCCGGTGAGATAGCCTTAACGCCGACCGTACTGCCATTTTGTACCCTGCAGAGGATGTTTACCGCAGGTCATCAGAGGCACGCGCACACCGCGGTATCATGCGGGGAGTGTAGTGACCTCAACAAGGGAGAATCCGACCATGGGCATACTGGAAGGGAAGATTGGTATTGTGACGGGAGCGGGCCAGGGTATCGGGCGGGCGATTGCCCTGTGCTTTGCCCGGGAAGGCGCCAAAGTCGTGGTCGCGGATTTCAACGCAGAATCCGGCAATCAAACCGTGCAGCTCATCAAGGATGCAGGCGGCGAAGCCCGCTTCGTACAGGGCGATGTCAGCGACGAAGCATCGGTCAAATCAATGGTAGAAACTGCAGTCGACAGCTGGGGCAGACTGGACATCGCCTGCAACAGCGCCGCACTCAGCAGGGGTTCCGGCCCGATTCACGAATTCACTCGCGAGGTTTTCGACCAGACACTGGAGATGTGCCTGACCAATACCTGGCTGTGCATGAAATACGAGATTCCCGCAATGCTGGCCAACGGTGGCGGTGCCATCGTGAACATTTCGTCCAATGCTTCCCTGAAGGGACAGGCCTTCAATACCGCCTATGCAGCCGCCAAGAGCGGCGTGAATATACTCACCAAGAGCTCCGCTGCCGAATACGGCAGCCAGGGTATCCGTATCAACGCGGTATCCCCCGGGGTTATTCGCACACCCGGTGTGGAAAAATATTTCGAGGAACAGCCGAAAACAGCGGAAATATTGAAGAAGAGCGCCGTACTCAACCGTCTGGGTGAGCCGGAAGAAATCGCCGAGGCGGTAGCCTTCCTGTGCAGCGATCGTGCGTCCTTTATAACCGGGCAACTGCTATCAGTTGACGGCGGTGGCTCGGTAAAATAACAGCGTACCTGTACGGCGCTCGGTTAAAGACGCTAACGCGTCATTAACCGAGCGCTGCCGCTAGTCCGCCGCCGGGTAGGTCGTGTATCCGTCAGCTCCCGGCGTGTACAGCGTATTGACGTCGAACTTGGCCAACGGCAGACCCCGCTCCCAGCGCGTCACCAGATCGGGATTGCCGATATAGGGCCGACCGAAAGACACCGCAGCGAGTTCGCCTGAAGCCACCGCCTCGTCAGCCTCCTGTAACGAATAACTTTCGTTACCAATGAGGCGACCGGCAAAGTGCTTTGCCGCCAGTGCCAGGTTATCTACCGGCCCCTTGGGCATGCGGATCACGTGCAGGTAAGCCAGACCCAGTGTCGAGGCCTGAGCCAGCAGATAGTCGAAGGTCTCCTGCGGGTCAGCGTCCGACAGATCATTGAATGGATTGCCCGGGCAGATGCGCATGCCAACCCGGTCTGCACCCGCCACCTGCGCCATGGCCTGCAGCGCCTCAAGGGCGAAGCGCGCGCGGTTCTCGACGTTACCGCCGTAGGCATCCGTGCGCTGGTTGCTGCCGGTGGACAGGAACTGCGCCGGCAGATAGCCACTCGTGCAATGCAGTTCAACACCGTCAAAGCCGGCAAGCAGCGCCCTGCGAGTCGCCTCGCGGTACTCATCAATCACCGCAGGAATCTCTTCCAGCGCCAGTGCGCGAGGTTCGTCCATATCCTGCATGCCTGCCTCGTCGGTATACATCTGGGCTTTCGCTGCAACCGCTGATGGCGCCACGGTTTCGCTGCCTGCAGGCTTGTTGTAGTGACTGGCCACGCGGCCGACATGCATGATCTGGGCAACGATACAGCCACCCTCCGCATGCACCGCGTCGGTAACTTCGCGCCAACCCGCCACCTGTGCATCGGTGAAAATGCCCGGTGTACGGCAATAGCCCAGCCCGTTGGCGCTGGGGGCGATGCCCTCGGATACAATGAGTCCGGCACTCGCTCGCTGGCGATAGTATTCCGCCATAAGCGTGTTGGGCATGGCGGCGGCATCCGAGCGGCTGCGTGTCATGGGCGCCATTACAATGCGATTGCGCAGGCGCAATGCGCCCAGGTCAAGTGGGGTAAGCAGGTTCACAGTCACTCCTAGCGTACGCGAATGCGCGGCTCTGCAGCCCCGCGACGCATTGTGGTCAAAAACTCGTCCAGCGGCGCCGGTAGCGCCACTTCAGGCTCGTCCGTGGTCGGGGGATTGGCCCAGAATTCCGCCCAGGACGGCCACAGGTCGTGGTACGCCCCGTGATAGGGCTCGCGACCGGGCCAGCGCATTTTCATATCACCAATGGGCGGCTTGTTCAGGTCAGTCGCGTACCAGTAGCAGGGCAAACGGCGTCGGAACAACCAGCGACCGTCAATACGTTCGTAGTTGTCCCAGTAGAGCATTTGCATGATCACCCATTCCGGCCCGGTTTCGTGCTCGTTTTTGGAATAGACCACGCCACGCGCGTGATCAGGGTCCTCAAATTCGATGATGTGATTGCCGGTCTGGTGCGAAGTACCAGTGAACTGCAGGCGCAGGGTATCGTCCAGCCAACGTTTCAGGTGCGCGCGCCCCACTTTGTCACGACTCACACGGATGTCCGGTGCGAACAGATTCACGTGGGCATCAAGGTCACGCATATCCAGTGACAGAGCGTACTGGGCTACCAGTTGCCGAATGGCGTCCAGTGACTCCAAACGGTCTATGCGCTGCAACAGGTTGTCGTCGCTCATCTGCTTACTCCCAGCTCGCCGTGCCGGCGTTCAACTCGGCAACCCGCCCCCCATCAACCACCAGCTCCGTACCGGTGATATAAGAGGCTTCGTCGCTGGCGAGAAACAAAATGGCATTGGCGCACTCGCGCGGATCCCCGATACGCCCGATGGGGATCGACCTCGCGGTAGCTTCACGTGAGGCGTCATCAGGCAGTACAGCTTCCGTCGGTGGTGTCATAAAAGCGCCCGGCACTACCGTATTCACGCGAATACCTTTCTTGCCCCACTCCATGGCCGCGTTGCGCGACAAGCCCAGCATGGCCGCTTTCGCGGCGCTGTAGCCTGCAGTTGCCGGTGATCCGCGCAAGCCGCATACGGAGGAGACATTCACCACCGCACCGCGATTCGCCTTGAGTTGAGGATAGGCCTCACGCATCAGAAACATGGCCCCGTCGAGCGAGACTATGAAATTCTGCCGCCAGCCTTTGGTGTCATGACTGGCAAGCATGCCGGGGACCATCAACACCGCGTTATTAACCACGATATCCAGACGACCCCAGGTTGCCACCGTTTTCGCCACAAGCGCCTTGACCGCGGCCTCGTCAGCGACGTCTGTGGGGCACACCAGAGCACGCCCACCAGCGGCCTCAATGGTTGCAGCCACCGCAGCCAGCTTGGCCTCGTTGCGCGCCGCCAGTACCACGGAGGCGCCCTCCTCGGCAAAACGCAACGCCGTAGCGGCTCCGATCCCCTGTCCCGATCCGGTAATGATGGCAACTTTGCCCTCTAGTCTCATAGCTGTTCCCCAAGCGTAAGATGAGCGTGCGCCAGCTTAGGCAGCCAGAGGCCTGCCGGTCAACCAGAGGCGCCCTGTGAACCTGCGGCGCAGACCGGCTGAATTGCGAATAGCGAGCCGGGTATAATTATTTACCCCGGTAACGTTTCGTCGGAAATTTGCAAGTCATACCAATCCGCTCGTGCCTGCCGTAGAGTGGCTGCACCCTGCCAACAGACGCTCCCGAGGAGACTATTCATGAGCCACCGTATTCCGATGCCGATGCCCCTGGGCTGGTTCCAGGTCGCCTACTCCCACGAGTTGGCCACCGCCACCTCGATGCCCCTGCGCTATTTCGACACCGATCTTGTGCTGTTCCGCACGGAAAGCGGTGAGGCGAAAGTGCTGGACGCCTACTGCCCGCATATGGGCGCCCACCTGGGATACGGTATTCGCGGCCAGGCTGGCGGCGGGTCAGAAGTGCGCGGCGATTCCATCATCTGCCCGTTCCACGGCTGGGCCTATAACGGTGAAGGCCAGTGTACAGACGTCCCCTATGCCAACAACCTGCCGCCAAAAATTGCCCGCGGCGAGCAGGTCATCCGCCCCTGGCATGTGCGCGAAATGAACCAGGTGATCTATGTCTGGTATCACCCGGAAGGTGAAGCGCCCTCCTTTGAACCGGAACGGGTTGAAGAGGCGTCAGCGGACAACGAAGCGTGGGGGAGCTTCAAAATACACACCTGGGATATCGCGACCCACATGCAGGAGATCGGCGAGAACGCAGTGGATTCCGCGCACTTCCTGTACGTGCACGGCACCCAGAACATTCCCACGCCTGAATTCATGACCTTCGATGGTGTGCGACGTGCCGGCAAGCTGGTGAGCAAGATGGCCACACCGCGCGGCGAGATCACAGGCATTATCGAAAACAGCAACAACGGCCCGGGCCAGGCCACGGTACGTTTCAGCGGCATCTGCGACACCGTCCTGATGGCCAACCTGACGCCGGTGGACCAGGAGAACAGCCGCGCCTTCTACGCCTTCATCCAGAAAAAGGTGGACGGCAAGGAGCAGACCGGTGGCGTGGCGGACGCCATCGTCAAGGACATCTGCAAGCAGATGGAAGAAGACAGAATCATCTGGCGCCAAAAGCAGTACTTCGAGAAGCCCATGCTGTGTGACAACGATGGCCCCTTCGCCAAATTCCGCAAGTGGTACTCGCAGTTCTACACCACTGACAGCTGGCGACCCGGCGCCTGATAGCGCTAGAAGGGAAATACCCGGGGCAGCAGCCAGATCACGGTGGCCGAGTAGGCCAGCGACACCGGCAGGCCACTGCGACAGTAGTCGCGCAGGGTATAACCGCCGAGGTTCTGCACCATCAGGTTCGTGGTGTAACCGTACGGGGTCAGAAAGCTGGCACTGGCCCCGTACGCCACGGCCATCACAAACGGCATGGGGCTGACCCCCAGACTCTCCGCGATACCAAAGGCGATGGGGAAACTCAGCGCGGCGGCCGCGTTGTTCGTCATCACCTCGGTCAGCAGGAGGGCGCCGGCATACATGCAGGCCATCGCCAGCCACGGCCCAAGGGCAATCAGTTCACTCTGCAAGCTGGCGGCGAGCAGCGTCACCAGGCCGGAATTGGTGAGGGCCTGAGACAGGGTTAACGCCGAGGTGATAATCAGCCAGATCTCGAAGGGGAACCGCCGACGCAGCTCTGAGCCCCGCACCAGTCGCATGCCCAGCATGCAGACCAGCAGCAGCGTCAGACCCTTTATCAGCGGCAAGACCTCCAGCGCAGACAGCAGCACCACTGCGGCCAGCAGCAGCGTCACGAACAGGTTCTGCAGTGGTGTAATTTTGGAGCCGCCGACGGCTTCATCCACGACGACGAAGTTCTTGTCGAGATTCTTGCGCTCATTGAAATCCGGGCCGGTGGCGAGCATCAGAATGTCGCCCGCTGCGATGCTAATGTTCCCCAGTTTTCCCGACAGCCGTTTGCCGCCACGGCGCATCCCGACCACCGCGGCATCGAACAACGAGCGGAACCCCGACTCCTTGATCGTCTTGCCCTCAATGGCGGCGTTGGGCATGACGATCACTTCCACCATGTTCTCCCGCAGCAGCCCCTCTTCCACCGCAAACAGATGCAAGCCCTCGAAGCGGTCGAGGACGTTGAGCTGGGTGATATCACCCGAGAAAATCAGCTTGTCTCCTGCCTCAATGAACTCGGTGGGTGCCACCGGCGAAATCAGGTGCTCTGCCCGCACAATCTCCACCAGGAACAACGCGTCGAGCTCGCGCAGGCCGTTCTCTGCGATGGTCCTGCCAATCAGGCTGGACTGTGCCGCCACCTCAGCCTCAATCACGTATTCCGCCACCTGCACCGGATGACTGCTGCTACGGGGCAGCAAACGTGCAGCGAAGACCAGGGCAAGAAGACCGGCCAGGACGGCGGCGGCACCAACCGGCAGGAAGTCGAAAAACGCCAGCCCCGAGCCGGTAGCATCCTCCAGAAAGCTGCTCACGATCAAATTGGTCGAGGTGCCGATCAGCGTCATGGTGCCACCCAGAATGGCAGCATATGACAGGGGTATCAGCAGCCGCGACGCGGGGTGATGACGATTGGCCCGCACTGTGGTGGTGAGCGTTGCCACTACCGCGGTGTTGTTGACGAAAGCGGAGAACAGGGCCGTGACGCCTCCCAGGCGCAACAGGCTCAGCGTGTAGCTGGGTGAAATCAAGCGACCCGAGAGGTGATTCAGCCAGGACAGTTTCTCCAGACCAATGGAGACCAGCAACAGGAGAATCAAGGTCACCAGACCGGTGTTGGTGGCTTTCTCCAGCATTTGCGAGGTCTCGACAAGGCCGAGAAAATAAGCTGCGAGCATTGCGCCGACAAAAATCTTGGAAGCTGCCCAGCTGGAAAATATCAAACCGGCCAGCAGCCCGAAAAACAGCAGTGAGATAAGAATCTGGTCAATCATTCAGGCGTATCCAACCACCGCGGCCTCTCCGGCGCACAAGCATACGTGCTCGGCGGGCCGGGGAACAGGCCCACGCCTTTTCAACCCACGCAGCGACGGCCGGCTCACAGCGTGGCGGGCTGATACCAGACAGGCGAGCTCCAGGCACGCTCCTGGACCACCGGCCGGTGTTCCGCAGCGCAGCATCCTTCGAAACCCTCGCCAATGGTCTCGGGGCGGCTGCAATCGACCCCACCGGCAATACACAGGCGCTGGCTCCAGCGACAGCTGGGATTCTCAATCACCCGGCTGTAATAAAAGGCGTGCTGGCCCGGGTCGAAATCCGGGTCGCGCCAGACCGTGCACAAACTCGCGTGGCCGGTACCCGTGGTGGCACAGCTGCGCGTGTCAACGCTGCCGCGTGGTTCAGCGTCACCCGCAACATCGTATACCTGCTCGTGACGCTCACCCGCGGCGTCAAGCCAGCCCTTCACTACCTGAATCTTCTGCAGGGGCAAGCCCGGTTGCGAAGCCACACCCGCATCCTGCTGCGCTGCCAGTAACAGCGTCAAGCCGGCTCCGACCGGCGCGGGCCCAAGCTCGGAACCCATCGGCACCCCCTGTGCATATGCCTGCGCCGCCATATCGGGCGCGGCGCAGAGCTCCGGCTGCAGATCGAAGCCCGCGAACAGGCGGCTGACGATACGTGGACCGCTGGTGCCGTAGGCCTCACGACGTTGCATGGCGGCAAACAGCGCGTCCCGGGTGTTCTGCTCTGCCCAAACCACCGCCAAACCACCCGGGTTGTATTCAAGTTTATCGGGCAGCCCGGGAGGGACTGCTTTGAGGGCAGGTACACCATCTCCTCCGTGCCCCAGAAAACGCCCTTCGGAGACTGCACCGGGAGCGCCGAGGTGGGTATCCGTGCTCGCAATCACACCGAAACGGAAAGGATTGACCCCAAGCCGTTCCTGCTGCGACAGGCCCTGCTGCCAGGTATCGCGCAGAAACCCGGTATCGGGCTGCGGCGGCGTGTTGAAGCGCGCGATGTTGTCCCGCGGCAATTGCTCGAATGCACACAACTCATCACGGGTGACTCCGGGGGCATAAAAACACTCGGACGCGCCCTTGTGCTGCATGATTTCCACCAGCGGTTCCATTCGCTGACGCTGCGCTGCGTAGTCAGCGTCCAGCGGACTGCCGTCAGGGCGCTGCAACGCGAACATCTGGCCCGCGCTGAGATTGGAGTTGTGCGGAATCACCAGCGCCTCACAGCCGCTACCGCTGTCGTTGCACTCGGTTTCCAGCGCGTCCCAGAGCAGAGTTTCCCCGGGGGTATCGATGTAGCTTGCCGGCAGCTCGGGCACCTCGCCACTGCGAAATACCACATTGCGGTGCAGATTGCCGCCGGTCGACGCGGCCACACCGGTCCACTCGTAACCAATGAATGTGGTAAAGGCGCAGGCGCTGCTGCGGTCATTGTATCTCTCTGCTGCGTCCCGTATCTCCTGCCACGGTGCCAGAGCGGCGTTGCGACACCGTTCGCCATCCTCGCCGCAGAGACCCAGATGAGAGGCACGCATGGCCGCCATGTAATTGAACAGATAGAACGCGCCGCGCGGCCACGCACGGTAGAAGCGGCACTGCCAGCTGTTATGGCCGCTAACGTCCGGGTTATTACACATCTCTACTTCACCGATCAGCTCCGCGTGATCAGAAACCATGGCAAAATCCAGTGGCCGCGCCAGTTGCAGGGAACGCTGCGCGGTGCCGTCTGCATTCCAGGGTTGCACGCCAATGCGCTCGCCCCGGGCAAACTGGTAGGCTTCGGCGGGCGTGGTCTGCGTTCCCTGCGTGCTGGCATCCAGCGAGTAGCGGGTGTGCACATGCAGGTCACCAAAAAATGGCCGCTTCTCGGGCGTGAAATGGTCGCAGCCCTCGCCGGGCTGCAGAGCGAGAAGCTGTGGACTGAGCCCAAGCAGGCCCACCACGGCCAAACTCTTTACAACACGACGCGCGATATGGATGTGCAACACACTGTAGTCCCTTTGCGTTAGCCGGGCCTCACGATAGAGCCTGAACGGCAGGCGGGCAAACGCCCTGTGCGCAGAATTTGAACCGACGTTGCCGTTTTCAGCGACAAAAAAACCCGCGACGTTGCCGGCGCGGGTTTTCTGCAGAACATTGTCGACGTTAGACGACGACGATGTTTTCTGCCTGCGGGCCTTTTTGACCCTGAGTGATGTTGAACTCGACTTTCTGACCTTCGATCAGCGTCTTGAAGCCAGAGCCGGAGATTGCGCTGAAGTGCGCGAATACGTCCGGGCCGGATTCCTGCTCAATGAAGCCAAAGCCTTTAGTTTCGTTAAACCATTTTACGGTGCCGGTAGCCATGATGCGTTCCTGTATTTCAGGTAGAGATTAACCCTCGTGAGGGCGGTAAGGCTTGAGGTAGTGCAATTACTTATGAAAACAGGGACGAGGTACTAACTGCGGACTTCGAAATGGTATACATAAATAGGTGTAAAACGTTCAAGCAGAACCAAGTATACAGCAGTTGTTAACACGGTCAATGGTTTATTCCCGGTCGTCGCGAAGGCCACCCGTGTCGGCACCCCTGTGCCGGGCACGCCAGGCCCCGGGCGTCGCGCCCTCCCAGCGCAGGAAGGCGCGGCGGAACGAGGCCGCATCGGCGAAGCCCAGCTGCTGGGCAATATCGACGACCGGGCGGTCCGACTCCCGCAGCGCATCGCAGGCCGCGGCGCGTACCGCCTCGGCCCGCAGCTGGCGATAGCCCGTTCCCGCCGCCCGCAGTCGCTGCCGGAACGTCGACAGGCTCAACCCCAGGTCTTCAGCCAGGCGGACCTGACCGGGCAGGGACACACCCTGCCGCAGGGCGGCCACAAGCAATGCACTGACCTGCTCAGCCAGTCCACGCACGCGCGGACCGAATACCTCGCAAGGAAAACAGGCAAAGAACGCGGGAAACTCGGCGGGGGTGCGGACCACGGGAACTGCCAGCGCAGCGCGTGGAAATTCCAGCGCGTAGCCCTCCCCGCCCGCGAGCACCGGCGCCTTGAACAGGCGTAAAAACGGCAGTACGTCCTCCCGACGTAGCGGGCCAATTCTCACCCTCTGCAGCGGCAGGGCGCGCCCCGCCAGCCACTGCAGGAGCTGAAGATAGGCAAACAAGCCGGTGATATCCACAAGGCTACTGGCGCTGCTGACCTGCGGGCGCAGCGAATCCAGTCGAAAGGTGGCGTGCTCCGGGTGCAGTTCCAGGCCAATGCGTCCGGCACGCGGGTACAGCAGGGCCGCAAATTGTGCACAGAGCTGAATCGCCTCCTCGAGGTTGCTGGCGGACAAGGCCAACCGGCACTGCAACTCGACCTCGCTGCGGGACATCGGCCCGTGGCTCTGCGCTTCGCTCAGCCGCTGCTCGAGGCGTTGCACGGTCGACAGGTACCAGGCGGTGAACTGAATGAGGTTGGTTGGGGGGCGATGCCGTTCACTGGTATCACCTCCACGGCGCAATTCGGCGGCCAGCAATGCCACCAGCGGCGCAAAAATATCACTGGCCAGGCCAGCATTGTCCACCTGAGAGGTGGACAATGGTGCAGATCGACGGACGACACTGCGCTGCCTGTTCATCTCGCTTTCCGGATGGGGATCATGACTCTTAACATTAATGCATTATTTAAAGACAATAAAGCACCCTTGGGACTTGCAGTGATCGCGTAAGCTGCACGTCACACTTTATCGACGGATGACAGTTCCATGCCTGAAACACAACCTCGCATAATCGTCCTTGGTGCCGGTATGGCCGGGATACTCGCGGGCATTCGCCTGCAGCAAATGAACTACCGGAATGTGACGCTGTACGAAAAGGCGGACAGGGTCGGCGGCACCTGGCGCGAAAACACCTATCCGGGCCTGACCTGCGATGTGCCCTCACACTTCTACACCTACAGCTTCGAGCGCAATCCGGACTGGACGCGACACCTGCCTCCAGGGCCGGAAATCCAGGCCTACTTTGAGCGTACGGCGCACAAGTACGGTATCAACGAGCTGACCCGCTTCGGTGAAGAATGCACGGAAGCCACCTACCGGGATGGTCGCTGGCACCTGGAATTCGCCAGTGGCCTCCAAGACACCGCGGATATCCTGATTGCGGCCACCGGCGTTCTACATCATCCCAAATACCCGGATATCCCCGGCGCCGACGATTTTCAGGGAGCGCTTTTCCACAGTGCCCGCTGGGACCACAGCGTGCCTCTGGAGAACAGGCGCATCGGCATTATCGGCAACGGCTCAACCGGTGTGCAGATCGTGTCTGCACTGGCCGGCAAGGCCGCCCTGCTGGAGCATTACCAGCGTACACCGCAGTGGATCATGCCGGTTGAGAATGGCCGCTTCAGCGAGGAAGAACGCGCCGCATTCCATGACCCGGCGGTGCTGGCCAAAGCCATGAACGTCGATGAGTACATGGCATCTGTAGAGGCGTACACCCAGTCCATCACCGATATCGACTCGGAGGCCTCGAAAGCGATGGCACAGGCCTGCCGCGACAATTTGGAGCAGTCCGTTACTGACCCCGTGCTGCGCGAGCAGCTGCGCCCCGACCACCTGCCACTGTGCAAGCGCCTGGTTTTCTCCCCCGATTACTATCAGGCGATACAGCATCCACAGTCGCGCCTGGTGAGCACCGGCATCCAGCAGATTGAAGCCAGCGGTATACGCACCGTCGACGGCCAGCTGCATGAGCTGGATGTTATTGTTCTCGCTACCGGTTTCCATGCGGATGCCTTTATGCGGCCCATGGCCATCACCGGACGCGACGGTATAGCACTGGCCGACTTCTGGCATGACCGTCCCAAGGCCTACCTGGCGGTCACCATGCCCGGCTTTCCCAACCTTTTCATGCTGAACGGACCCAATGGTCCCGTGGGCAATTTTTCCCTGATCGACATTGCGGAGCACCAATGGGGCTATATTGAGCGTCTGATGGCGCGACTGGATGCCGGCGACTGTACTGAAGTGGAACCGAGCCTGGCGGCGATGGAGGCCTTCGAGACGGAACGGGTGGAAGCGGCCAAGCGCACGGTGTGGTACCGCGGCGGTTGCGTAAGCTGGTACCTGGACGCCGAGGGCATACCCTCCAGCTGGCCCTGGAATTTCCAGCGCTTCGTCGACAGTATGGCGGAGCCCGACTGGGCGGCCTTCGGCCTGCCGGCACCAGGGAAAACCTGACATGGGCAACTACCGGCAGGACTGGGAGCCGCTGCTCGCCGAGCTGCACGCACGCAGCGAAGCGGCGGCAGACATGGGCGGCGAAGATCGTATTGCGCGGCAGCACGCCCGCGGCCGGCTCACGGCCCGGGAGCGCATTGCGGCACTGGTCGATGAAAACTCCTTTCGCGAATACGGTCAGCTCGCCGCCGGACATCACCCCCAGGGACAGCCGGCGATTGCTGCCGATGGACTCGTCGGCGGGGTCGCGCGACTGGACGGGCGTTCCGTCGTATTGCTGGTGGAAGATTTTACGGTTCAGGGCGGCTCGATCGGACACCCGAATGCCGCCAAGCGTGCGCGGCTGGTGCGCCTGGCGCTCGAGAACCGGCACCCGCTGCTACTCCTGCTCGATGGTGCCGGGGAGCGGGCGAGCAACCAGGGGGAGCGCTATCCGCATGCGCCCGGCGATCTGCAACTGCTGGCGGATATTCAGGGGGCCATCCCGGTTGTGGCGCTGGTGCTGGGCATGTCCGCCGGACACGGTGCGCTGGCCGCAATGTTTGCCGACATTGTCATCATGCAGGAGAACAGCGCCCTGTTCAGCGCGGGGCCTCCGCTGGTCAAGGCGGCAATGGGCATCGACACCACCGCTGACGAGCTCGGTTCCGCGGCGCTGCACACGCGGGAAAGCGGTGTGGCTCACCTGTGCTGCGCCACAGAGGCTGAGTGTTTTGCGCGTGCCCGCCAATTCCTCAACATGGTCTGCGAAACTGATTCCGAAGCTGCGGCGGCTGACGCGGCCGCCACCTCACCCAGCAGTGACGCGCTGCTGGAGATCATTCCCCCTGAGGTCTCCCGCCCCTACGACATGCGTAAAGTGCTCGACGAGCTGGCCGATTCGGGCAGCCTGCTGGAGCTGCAACCGGATTTCGGCCGCACGCTGATCACGGCACTCGCCCGCATCGGTGGCCGGCGTTGCCTGATTGTCGCCAACCAGCCGGCGGTTGAAGCCGGCGCAATCACCCGACAAGCGGCAGAAAAAGCCTGTCACTTTATCGACATGGCGCACCGCTTCAGCCTGCCGCTGATCATGCTGGTCGACAACCCCGGTGTAATGCCCGGACCCGCTGCTGAACGCTCTGGCGTTTTGCGCGCCGCCGGCAACATGTTCAGCGCGCAACGCCGCTTCCGCGGGCGCAAGATAGCGGTCACACTGCGCAAAGCCTTCGGTTTCGGCAGTTCGGTGATGGGCATGAATCCCTGGGACCGGCAAACCGTCAGCCTTGCACTGCCGGGGGTGAGCCTGGGCGGAGTGCCGGCCCTGGGGGCAGCCGCCGCCACAGGTGCCAGTGAGGTCGACGCCGCTGCACTCTTGGAACGCCAGACGGGTGCCTGGGCAGGTGCCGACAATATGGCGTTTGATCGCGTTATCGACCCACGTCATTTACGCGCCGAACTGGTTCAGGCGCTGCTGGACTGATTCGACGGCAGGCAGATGCGTCCGTGTGCGGTATACTGCCCGCGATGACCTCTTCCCTTTCCGTATTGCAGTCTGTATTCGGCTACCCGGCGTTCCGCCCGCTGCAGGAAAGCATCGTGGAACAGGTGGTGAGCGGCGGCGATGCGCTGGTGCTGATGCCGACCGGTGGCGGCAAGTCCCTTTGCTACCAGGTGCCATCGCTGGTGCGCCCGGGATGTGGCATTGTGATATCGCCGCTCATCGCACTGATGCAGGATCAGGTCAATGCCCTGCGTGAATTGGGCGTACGAGCCGCTTATCTCAACTCGACGCTGGCGCCGGACGACGCCGCAGCGGTCGAGGCAGCACTGCTCCGTGGCGAGCTGGATCTACTCTATATCGCCCCGGAACGTCTGGTGCAGAGCCGTATGCTGCGCCTGCTGGAGCAGTCCTTGATCGCGTTGTTTGCAATTGACGAAGCCCACTGCGTCTCCCAATGGGGCCACGACTTCCGCGCGGACTATCTGCAGTTGAGCCTGCTACATGAGCGCTTCCCGCAGGTGCCGCGTATCGCCCTGACCGCCACAGCCGATACCCGCACCCGCGAGGAAATCGTCATCCGGCTGGACCTGGCCCAGGCGGAACACTATATCGCGGGATTCGACCGCCCCAATATCCGCTACCGCATTGCACTCAAACAGAGTCCCAAGCAGCAGCTACTGCGGTTTCTGAAAAACGAGCATCCGCGGGACGCCGGCATCGTTTATTGCCTGTCGCGTAACAAGGTCGAGGAAACCGCCCTCGCCCTGCAGCAGGCCGGCTATGATGCACTGCCTTACCATGCCGGCTTACCGGCTGCCCTGCGCAGCAGCCACCAGGCCCGCTTTCTGCGTGACGAGGCGGTGATCATGGTCGCCACCATCGCCTTCGGTATGGGCATTGATAAACCTGATGTCCGCTTCGTGGCTCACCTTGACCTGCCAAAAACCATCGAGGCCTACTACCAGGAAACCGGTCGGGCCGGGCGCGACGGCCTGCCCGCGGACGCCTGGATGGTGTACGGCCTGCAGGACGTCCTGAAGCTGCGCCAGATGATGGACCAATCCGAGGGCAGCGAGGAACACAAACGGGCGGAACAACAGCGCCTGAACGCCATGCTGGGCCTGTGTGAAATCACCACCTGTCGCCGCCAGGCGCTGCTGCGCTACTTCGGCGACAGCCTCACGCAACCGTGTGGCAACTGCGATACCTGCCTGGAGCCGGTGCCTACCTGGGACGGCACCGAAGCCGCGCGCATGGCCCTGAGTGCCGTCTACCGAACCGGGCAACGGTTTGGCGTCAACCACCTGATCGACGTACTGCGCGGTGCCGAGAACGACCGGATATTCCAGTACGATCATCACGTACTACCCACCTTCGGCATCGGCAAGGCACTGGACAACAATCAATGGCGTTCGGTCTTCCGGCAACTGGTGGCGCGCGGCTACCTGCGTGCCGATCTGGACCATTTCGGCGCACTGCGTCTGGAGGACCAATGCCGCCCCCTGCTGCGGGGTGAGGAATCCCTGGAACTGCGCCGCGACCTGGCGCGCCCGGCAACACGTCAGCATACACGCCAGCGGCTACCTGACGACATCGACACGGAACTCTGGGAAGCGCTGCGCGAATGCCGGCGTGGCCTTGCGGAAGCACAGGGCATTCCACCCTACATCATCTTCCACGACAAAACCCTGCAGGAAATGTGTGCCGAGCTGCCGCGTACCATCACCGCTTTCGGCGGCCTCAGCGGTGTCGGGGAGCGCAAACGCGACAAGTACGGCGAGGACTTTCTGCAGGTCATCCAACGACACCTGCAACGCGGGGACACCTGAGCAACGCCCGCGGGCCTGGCCAGCGCTTGCGCCGCACCCCCCTTTTTTCTACTCTGGCGCCTTTTGCCGAGGACAGCGCCATGAGCAGCAGGATCCCCCGTTCCAATGACAACGATTACAGTGCCGAGATCATCGCCCAGCGGCAGTCCTTCATCGAAGAAAAGACCGGGGCCCAGCTGAATCACACGCGGCAGTACTCGTTTGATCCCCAGGCGATGGCTGGCAACATCGAAAACCTGTTCGGTGTGGCCCAGGTACCCATCGGCCTCGCGGGGCCGCTGCTGATCGACGGCGAGCACGCCCAGGGGGAGTTCTACGTCCCGATGGCCACCGTGGAGGGCACCATGCTGGCCAGCTACAACCGGGGCATGAAGGTCATCCGTGAAAGCGGGGGTGTCAAAACCACCGTCTGCGGCGAGGCTATGCAGCGGGCGCCCTGCTTCGTTTTCCGCGATGCGCGCGACGCGCGGGATTTCAACCTGTGGCTGGATGACAACTTTGCCGCCATCAAAGCCGTCGCGGAAAGCACCACATCAGTCGGCAAGCTCAACGAGATTGAGCACTACATTGCACACAACATGGTCTTCACCCGGTTTGACTTCAGCACCGGTGATGCTGCGGGCCAGAACATGACCAGCAAGGCTACCTTTGTCGCCTGCGAATGGATACGCGAGCGCTTTCCGCAAATGCGGCACTACCTGCTCTCAGGCAACTTCGACACCGAGAAGCGCACCTCGTCGGTGAATTCACTGAAGGGCCGCGGCCGCCGCGTGACCGCTGAAATCACCGTACCCCGTGATGTCCTGCAGTCGCATCTGCGTATCACGCCCGAGGCAATGCACTATGGTTGGGGCATCACCACCGTGGCATCCTTTCTGACCCACTCTTCCAATAACGCTGCACACCCGGCCAACGGACTCGCCGCTCTCTATCTCGCAACCGGGCAGGATATCGCCAACATCGGCGAGTCCAACCAGTGCAGCGTGTACACCCGCGTCACCCGCGAGGGGGATTATTTCTTCTCCATCACCCTTCCGGCACTGATCCTCGCCACCTACGGGGGCGGCACCAACCTGCCAACACAGCGCGAATGTCTTGAGATCATGGGCTGCCACGGCCAGGGCAAGGCCCTGAAGCTGGCGGAAATTGCCGCGGGACTGGTGGTCGCGGGAGAGCTGTCCCTGGGCGCAGCCACGCGGGTGGACAAGGAAACGCGACAAAATGAGTGGGTCAACGCCCATGAGCGACTGGGTCGCAATCGCTGACCCGCCTGGACTCACGGCGGGCGGGCCCGATGGGCCCGCAGGTCTATCGAATAGTTGAACCAGAAACTCTCTCCTGATAACGCCCGGGCCCGCTGGCTTGAAATGCTGTACCAGCGCTGTGGCGCCACACGCGGGGCGCACTATGATGAGGTGAGTGATGCCAACCGGCGTGCGCCCCGACGAGACCACTGCATGACCACAGAGACCGACAACAAAGCCCGCGTACGCCAGTTTCTCAGCGACCTGAGTGCCGGCAATGTCGATGCCGTTGTCGCGGCCTACGCCAAGAACGGGAGCGTGGAAACCATGGGCGCCACCCTGATCTCCGGCGTCACTGAGTGCGCCGACCTGCGGCCGGCGATCGCCAGCATCATGGATGTGTTTCCAGATGGCCTGACGTTCACCATTCGCGGCATGGTAGCCGAGGGTGAAAAGGTGGCCGTGGAGGCCTCCAGTGAAGGCGAACACATCTCTGGCCAGACCTACAGCAACGACTACCATTTTCTTTTCGAGTTCGACAAGGGGCAGTTGCTCAAGCTCACCGAATACATGGATACAGAGCAGGTCACTGACGTGCTCTGTGGCGGACAAAGGCCACCCTACCCCCTCGACTGAGCGCGGCGCCTGCGACAGCCGTTTGTGTCCGGCGTAAGGGCGAATTACACTGGGGCTTTAGGGAGTCGCCGCCAGCATGAACCAGCCTGCCCACCCCGTGACTGTAACCCAGCGGCTGCTGGCCGGTATTGAACGCGTTGGCAACCGACTGCCCGACCCGGCCGTGCTCTTCATTGCGCTGTTGTTCATCACCTGGGCGCTGTCGTTGCTGTTCTCGCAATTTGAATACGACCTGATTGATCCGCGCAGCGGCGAAGCACTGCAGGTCGTCAACCAGTTCTCGCCAACCGCCATGACGCAGTTTCTGGCAGACATGGTGACGACCTTCGCCCACTTCCACCCAATCGGGGTGGTCCTGGTCGCAATGCTGGGTATTGGTGTTGCGGAACACACCGGATTCATTAACTCCACCCTCCGCGCCATGCTGGGGGTAACTGCACGCTGGCTGCTGACCCCGATGGTGATTGTCGTTGGGATCGTCAGCCACACCGCTGCGGACGCCGGCTATGTACTGGTGATACCGCTGGGGGGCATCATCTTCCACGCGGCGGGTCGCCACCCCCTGGCGGGCATTGCTGCAGCTTTTGCCGGTGTTTCGGGGGGCTACTCGGCAAACTTTGTGCCGTCCTCCGTCGACCCGATGCTGCAGGGTATCTCCCAGTCCGCCGCACAAATTATTGACCCCTCTGTGGTCCTCAACCCGCTGAATAACTATTTCTTCACCTCAGCATCCTCTCTGCTGATCGTGCTGGTCGGCTGGCTGGTCACCGATCGCTTTGTCGAACCGCACCTGCGTCGCACACCGATCGATGAGGATGTCGCCGCTGAAACCGGGATGCAGGCGCTCAGCACGACGGAGCGGCGGGCGCTGCGCTTCGCCCTGTGGAGCATGCTCGCTGCTATCATCCTGCTCTGCCTGAGCGCAGTGCCCGAGGGGTCCGCCTGGCGCGGACCGGGCGGCTCCCTGACCGAGAATGGCGCTCCGCTGATGGCGTCGATCGTGCCGTTGATCTTCCTGCTCTTCCTGCTGCCCGCCGTGGTTTACGGCATCAGTGCGGGTACGGTTACCAGCAGCCGGGACGTGATTGAGGGCATGACCAAAACCATGCAAACCATGGGCTACTACCTGGTCATCATGTTCTTTATCGCCCAGTTCATCTACGCCTTTAGCGCCTCGAACCTGGGCATACTGCTGGCGGTGAAGGGTGCACAGGGGTTGCAGGCACTGGGCCTGCCCGGCGCGCTGACCATTTCCGGTATTGTGCTGCTAACAGGCTTTCTCAACCTGTTCGTGGGTTCGGCGTCGGCCAAGTGGGCACTGCTCGCCCCCATCCTGGTGCCCATGCTGATGAAACTCGGGGCGTCACCGGACCTGACCCAGGCGGCTTACCGTATCGGCGACTCCACCACCAATATCATCACACCGCTGATGCCTTACTTCCCGCTGGTGGTCGTGTATTGCCAGCGCTACATTCGCACTGCAGGGATCGGCACTGTCACCGCGCTGATGCTGCCCTACTCGGTGAGCTTCATCATTCTGTGGACGCTGTTCCTGCTCGGCTACTGGGCTCTGGGCCTACCGCTGGGCCTGCAGTCGAGTTATACCTACTGAGCATCTGCCGGCGATTGCTCCTGCTGAGCCGCCCAGAGCGCCGCATAGCGGCCACCGGAAGCCAGTAATTCGCGGTGGGCGCCCTGTTCGACGATCCTGCCCTGATCCAGCACCAGAATACGGTCTGCATCGACGACGGTGGACAGGCGGTGTGCGATGACCAGGCTGGTGTGGTCCAGCGCGATCTCCCGCAGGGC
Organism: Halieaceae bacterium UBA5085; assembly: GCA_002414665.1. Taxonomy (GTDB): domain Bacteria; phylum Pseudomonadota; class Gammaproteobacteria; order Pseudomonadales; family Halieaceae; genus Haliea. Next base: position 136,535 of record DIAF01000045.1, on the reverse strand, counting down.
CTTTAAAATCGCCTGCTCCGAGCGGCTGTCCAGGCTGGAGGTAGCCTCATCGAACACCAGGATGGGGGGACGCTTGAGTATGGTGCGGGCAATCGAAACACGCTGTTTCTCACCGCCGGAAAGTTTCAGTCCGCGCTCGCCCACCCGGGTCTGCCAGCCGTCGGGCAGCTGGGCAAGGAACTCATCCAGGTGGGCCATGCCTGCCGCCTCGGCCACCTCGGCATCCGACGCACCAGGCTTGCCGTAGCGAAGGTTCTCAAGCAGGGTGTCGTTAAACAGCACTGTGTCCTGGGGCACGATGCCAATCGCCCTGCGCAGCGATTCCCGGGTGACGTCTGCGATGTCCTGCCCGTCAATCAGTATCCGTCCCTCACTCGGCTCGTAAAAACGAAACAGCAGCTTGACCAGTGTGGACTTGCCCGCGCCACTGGCCCCCACGACCGCCACTTTCTTCCCCGGCGGCACATCAAAACTGACCCGGTCGAGAATGCTGCGCTCGGCCTGATAGCGAAAGCTGACCTGCTCAAAACGGATACCGCCGCCGGAAACGCTCAGGGCCGGTGCTCCGGGCCGATCGGCGATCTCCGGGCGCACATCCAACAGGTCAAACAGACGCTCGATGTTGGCCATTGCCCCTTTCATTTCGCGGTAGACGAACCCGAGGAATCCGAGCGGCAGAAACAACTGAATCATGTACTGACTGATCAGCACGAAATCACCGAGAGTGAGTTGCCCGGTCCGCACCTGTAACACCGCAAGGCCGATGATGCCCGTTTGCGCCAACGCGATAATCAGCGCCTGTCCGCCGTTGAGTCCGAACAGTGACAGCCGGTTGCGCCGTCGCGCCTGCTCCCAACGTGCCAGATCTTCATCGTAGCGCTGCGCCTCGTAGGCTTCGTTGCCAAAATACTTGACGGTTTCAAAATTGAGCAGGCTGTCTACGGCCCGAGTATTGGAAGCCGAGTCGGCCTCGTTCATTTCCCGCACAAAGCGTGTGCGCCACTCCGTTGCGCCGAAGGAAAACCAGCCATAGGCAACAACTGAAACCAGGGTGACCAGCGCATAACTCAGCCCGTAACTGAACAGGAATACCGAAACCACCACGGCGATCTCAAACAGTGTGGGGACAATATTGAACACCATGAAACGCAGCAGAAAACTCACCCCGCTGGTGCCCCGTTCAATGTCGCGGGCCAGACCGCCGGTGCGCCGCTCCAGATGGAAACCGAGGTCCAGCTGGTGCACATGGCGAAACACCGTCAGCCCAAGGGAACGCATGGCGCGCTCGGTCACACGACCGAACAGGGTGTCACGCAATTCGGCAAACAGCACGCTGGAAAAGCGCGCGAGACCGTAGGCGGCGACCAACCCCAGCGCCACCGCCCCGGCAAGCTGCGCACCCGACTCCAGGTTCAAGCCATCCACCAGATGCTTCATGATGAAAGGAATGACCAGTATGGCGCCCTTGGCCAGCAACAGGCAGGCCATCGCCAGGGCGATACGCCGACGATGATCGCGCAGGTAGGGCCAGAGACGTGGCAGAACCGACCAATCGAGTACCTGCCCGGGCTCGGCGTCAGTGCGGGGGCGCATCGCGGCCGTCAGTCCTCGAGCAGGTGCCGGAAGTGCTCCGGCAGAAAACCGCGGTACTGCATAAAGCGCATACGCCGCGCCTTCTCCTTCAAGCGCTGCTGCTGTGCCTCGCGGCGGGTGTCATAGGACGGCGGCTCCCCGGGGTCCTCGGGGTGCAATCCACGCGACTGCCCGAACTTGCGCTGGAAAGCCAGGGTGGCGGCCTCGCACCAGTCGGGATCGACAGCCTCCAGGGCTGCGCTAATGCGCTCCTGGTCAACACCGCGTTCACGCATTTCCTGACGAATACGTACCGGACCGTAGCCTCTCCCCATTCGCTGGCGCAGCAGGCTTTCAGCATAACGCGCGTCGCTCTGCAGGTTCTCCGCAGCAAGATCGTCCAGCACGCGGGTCACCAGCGCTGCGTCGTCAAAACGGCGCTCGAGCTTGGACTGCAACTCGCTGCGGGCATGTTCACGCCGTGCCAACAGGTCCATGGCAGCAATGCGTACATCGCCCGCGGAGGTTGTGGGCTCTGCGGGGCTTGCCGGGGCCTGCGCATCAGAATGGATTGATTGATCAGCCATGAACGCCATGATAACGCGTGCCATAGGCAACGCGGTGCGGAATAAAAGAGGTGCCGGGCACGCGAGAGTGGGGGTGAGTGGAGCCCGGCACCTGGAAAACGACCCCGGGCGCGCAGCACCCGGGTTTGGCCTTACTCGTCGTCCGCCAGATCGGCTTCAGCCGCCGGCGCAACCTTTTTCGCCGGAGGCGTTGCGGCGACCATGGTCTGACGACGGATTTCGGCTTCTATTTCCTCAGCAATTGGCAGGTTCTCCTCCAGGAAGCGCGCAGCATTGGCCTTGCCCTGCCCGATCTTGTCTCCTTTGTAGGCATACCAGGCGCCGGATTTGTCGATCAGGTTAAGTTTGACACCCCAATCGATGACTTCACCCATGTGGTAAATGCCCTTGCCGTACATAATCTGGAATTCGGCCTGTTTGAACGGTGGTGACACCTTGTTCTTCACCACTTTTACGCGGGTTTCGTTGCCGACCACCTCGTCGCCCTCCTTCACCGCACCGATACGGCGGATGTCCAGGCGTACCGAAGAGTAGAACTTCAGCGCATTACCGCCTGTCGTCGTTTCCGGGTTGCCGAACATCACGCCGATCTTCATGCGAATCTGGTTGATGAAGATCACCAGACAGTTGCTGTGCTTGATGGCTCCCGTGAGCTTGCGCATGGCCTGACTCAGCAACCGCGCCTGCAGGCCGACGTGGGAATCACCCATTTCGCCCTCGATTTCCGCCTTTGGCGTCAACGCGGCAACCGAATCGACGACCAGCACATCCACCGCGCCGGACCGCACCAGCATCTCGGCAACCTCCAGTGCCTGTTCACCGGTATCTGGCTGTGACAGGATCAGGTCGTCTACGCAAACGCCGAGTTTTTCCGCGTAGCTGGGATCGAGGGCGTGCTCAGCGTCAATAAACGCCGCTGTACCTCCGGCTTTCTGCGACTCGGCGATCACCTGCAGCGTGAGTGTCGTCTTGCCCGAGGACTCGGGACCATAGATCTCGCAGATACGCCCCTTGGGCAGGCCACCGATGCCTAGCGCAATGTCCAGACCGAGTGAACCGGTCGAGATCGCGGGCATGGCCACCCGTTCGTTGTCGCCCATGCGCATCACCGTGCCCTTGCCGAACTGGCGTTCGATCTGGCTGAGGGCTGCATCCAGTGCTTTCTGCTTGTTGGCGTCCATAATCGACGGCTCCTGTCATTGATGGCCTGTGCGGCGGAAGTTGAAGGGGCCAGATTCCCGGACCCGAGTACTGTATATATACTCAGTGCATTGGCTGCGAAATGCAAGCCCCCTGAACCACCAAATCTGCCCGGCGATCAGGGATGTGCCTGCCTGGGCGACAGGTGCGCAGGTTTCAGGATGACACGCTGAGCCGCGGGACCACATAGAACAGGCAATCACTGCGGGCGATCGCGACGTTGGTGGTGATCATGAACAGTGTCATCGCGGTCGCCGGGTAAAGACGCCCTCCGTCGCACCGCAGCAGACTGGAGAGTACGCAGCGCCCCCCTGCATCCTGCGCCCAGAACAGGCTACGAACCTCTCCGCGTATCCAACCCAGCGGCTCATCCGGGCCGACAGTGGCGAAATTGAAATGCTCCATATCCTGTCGCAGGGTCACCTCAGCCGCGCTGTCAGGCCCCTCGCCGTAAGCCAGCGTCACGCCGGGGTTGAGATGCAGGCGCACCGGGTCCTGCAGGACCTCCAGCTCCCAGACCGGCTCATCACCCGCCAGAACGCGATCACTCTCGAAGTAGCGACAAAGGCCCGCCCAGGCCAGCTCATGGGCACGCTCGTCAAGCCGACCACCCACTTCAACCGTGACTGTAGGGTAACTGTGTTCGCTGATTTCCATCAACGCACCGAGGTTCAGCCGGGTCACAATCATGCGTTCGGTAAACAGAGAGACCAGCGCGTCATGCTCACGGTCGAGATGCGTGCAGACCCCAAAGGCCGGTCCACTGCCGGAGGTGTTGTGCAGATCGATGACGGCTTCCGGGTGGTGCACGCGCAAAATCTGCAAGATTTCCTCAGCGAGGAGGCCCTCGGCGCCCTCAAACGGCGGCTTGAAGCAGCGGTTCAGGTCGCGCACTCCGGGCAGCATGCGATGGCTGAACAGCGGCGCACGCAGGGCCGCCTCCACGGAACCGATGATGCAGACGCAGTTGACGGCGGGTTGGCGACCCGACTTGATCCAGCGGAACAGGGCCATCAGGCCGGAAGGCTCGTTGCCATGCAGGAGCGTTACCAGCGCCCGCGTGCGGCTGCTGTCCCTGCCCTCCAGAAAGAGACTCGCGGGGCCACCGAGTACATGCAGGAAGTCCTCGACCGTGTCGCCGACCTCCGTCGCCAGCGGATTACGCAGAAAACGCACCCGTCTCACTGCGGCCACTCCGCCACCGGTTCATTGGTTTCACTGCGCAGCCGGTAAGCCTCGAGCATGTCGCTCAACTGCGCGGCATCCGGACGTGTCGTGGACTGCGGTTGCCCGAGGTGCGACAGTTGCCAGCGCGCCCCGGTCTGCCCGTTGGCCAGCCGCCGCTCGATGATACCCAGATAGCGATCGGACTCGGTAGCGGCGATACCGATGGCGTCCAGGCCGCGGCGGGCCACCGGCAGCATGGCCGCGACCAGGCTGGCCGCAGCCTGTTCCTCGCACACGGTCTGTCGCGGACGCGGCCAGACAAGCCGGGCTGCCAGACCCTCCTGTGCCGCACGATAAAAATTGTGTTCAGCAATCGAAAACGGCAGAGCTGGCAACCAGCGTTGCAGGCCGGGCTGCAATCCCTCCGCCATGCCGATCAGGAATGCCGCATTGGCCACCATGTCAGCGGCTGTGGGCCCCGCCGGCAGGGTGCGCATCTCGATGCGCAGGTGACCGCCAGCGGCCGCGTCGTAGACCGGGCGATTCCACAGCCACACCGTGCTTTGATGCAGCTGCAACTCGCGCAATTCCTTGCTCGCAGGATCACTCTCCTCCTCGGCGCAAACCGGCAACAGGGGCTGGTAGAGACGCACCGCCTCGGCAAACAGCTCCAGCGCATCGCGACGCACCCAGCCCTGGCCAAAGTTCACTCGAGCAGGCTCTTTCCAGGCGTAACGGTCGGGCAGGCGCGTGTCGATGGACTGCTTGAACAGCGGAATACGCGTCTCCTGCCACAGGCTATGGCCAAACAGGGTGGGCGAATTGCCGGCTACCGCCAGCGCCAGGGGCGTGACCGCCTGGATCGCGTTGAACACATCCGCAAAGCGCTCGGGCGCCACCCGGTAGTGAACCTGGAAAGAGGTATTGGCGCCCTCCAGAGTAATATCGTCCATGGCCAGCTGCAGCGGATGCTGGCCATTGATATTAATGGTGAAATGCCGCCCGCGGCGGGCGATAAGCTGTTCCACCAGCGCGGCATAACGCCGTTTTGGGGTCATGCAGGCGGGCCCGAAGTCATCGCGCCGCAGCGTCGGCAGAATGCCGATGGGCACCACCTGCGCGTCCCGCTGTGCCGCGAGCTGGCGCAGCGCCCCCAGCTTCCGGCAGATTTCCTCCTCCAGTGAGAGAAAAGGACTCGCGGCCACTGCGACCGGCGTCAGGTTGTACTCGAGATTGTAGCGATTGAGTTCCAGTGTCAGCTGCTCGTCACCCGCAGCGGCCTGCAACTCTTCGTTGAGGTATGCGGGCCTGCCAGCGCCATCCACAACGTACAGCTCCAGTTCGGCACCCAGTGACGCGGGACCCTCACCGAAACCTGGTACCGCCAACAGTGCCTCCAGGCGCTGCAGATTCGCCTCGAGCCGCCGGCTGAAACGGCGGTAGTCAGCAGTCGAGAACTGCACTGTGTGGATATCGGTGCCCATGGCACCGTTATAGCACAGAAGCCGGTGGAGGATAGTTCGGGCATGACGTAAAATCGGGGTTCACCAATTGCCACTGGTTGCCCCATGTCCACCCCCGTCACACCCGACCGCGCCCTGCTGGAACGCTGGCTGAACGCCAGCGCCGTACAGAATTACCTGTGCGAGCATTGCGACAACCTGCACATCAGCGAAATCAGATCACAGGAGGGAGTACTGGACAGCCGGCTGATTCCCGAGAGCTTCGGGCTACTCTTCACCACGGAGCTGGAAATCCGACCCATGGCCCTGCTTGCCCTGTCCGCGGATCTGGGACGGCTGAACATGGAATACCCGGTGCTCAAGTTGTTCCTCGACGTGGTGGACGACGCGACTCCGCAGCTGGTTGCCGCGGCGATTTTCCCCGGCAATGCCGGCATTACCGAGAGCCAGTTCAATCACTTCGTGGCCATGACCATGCAGGCCATGCTGCAACTGGCGGAAGAATGCCTGCGGCTTGATTACCTCTTTTCCGAGGATGGCTCCACGCGTCAGCGACCGCGCTCCGTGGTGCATTGAAGGGGCGGCCACTGCAGCCCGCATGCGTCGCCACTGCGTTAACCCATCGATCCACGGAACAGGCACCACGCACACCATGAACAGCGATTCCGCAACAGTGGACACCCCCATGATGCAGCAGTACCTGAAAATCAAGGCGCAGCATCCGCGTGACCTGGTGTTCTATCGCATGGGCGACTTTTATGAACTGTTCTTCGACGACGCCAGGCGTGCCGCTGAGCTCCTCGATATTACCCTGACCGCGCGGGGCAAATCCGCCGGCGAGCCCATCCCCATGGCGGGGGTACCCTACCACGCGGCTGAAGGCTATCTTGCGCGCCTGGTCAAAAGCGGTGTTTCGGTGGCCATCTGCGAGCAAATCGGTGACCCGGCGACCAGCAAGGGCCCGGTGGAACGCCAGGTTGTGCGGGTTGTAACCCCCGGAACCCTGAGTGACGAGGCGTTACTGGAGGAACGCAGCGACAACCTGTTACTCGCGGTGGCGGAGCACCGGGGCCGCTTCGGCCTGGCCTGGCTGGACCTTGCCAGCGGCCGTTTCCGCGTGCTCGAGGTCGAGGGCGATGAGGCGCTCGCCAGTGAACTGCAGCGCTTGAATCCGGCGGAGGTGCTGTTCCAGGACACTCTCGGCCTGCCCCTGCTCAGCGCACGGCGTGGCGCGCGAGCACAACCGGCCTGGGAGTTCGACCAGGACAGCGCGCGCCGTGCCCTGAATCTGCAGTTCCAGACCCATGACCTGCAGGGTTTCGGCTGTGAGAGCCTGGGGCTGGCACTTGGGGCGGCTGGTTGCCTGCTGCAATACGTCAAGGATACCCAGCGCAGCAATCTGCCGCATATTCGCAGCATGGCGCATGAAAATCGCGCAGAGAGCGTGATTATGGATGCGGCCACACGACGCAACCTGGAAATTGACCGCAACCTTGCCGGCGGCGACACGCACACCCTGTTTTCCGTCATGGACCACTGCGTGACCGCAATGGGCAGCCGCCTGCTGCGCCGCTGGCTGCATCGCCCACTGACCGACACGGCAGTTCTCAGTCAGCGCCAGGGAGCAGTGCGCGCGCTCTGCGATGAGTACCACTTTGAGGCGGTGCGCACTGCGCTGAAACCCATTGGCGACATGGAGCGCATTCTCAGCCGCGTCGCGCTGCGTTCAGCGCGACCGCGGGACCTGACCCGGCTGCGCAGTTCGCTGGGCGCGCTGCCCGCCCTGCGTGAGGCGCTCGCCGACTGCAGGGCGGAGCGCCTGGATGCGCTCTCAGTGCAGGCTTCGGAATATCCGGAGATCTGCCAGCTACTGGAGCGCGCTATAGGCGAAAACCCACCCGTGGTGATTCGTGAGGGCGGTGTGATCGCTACCGGCTACGATGCCGAACTCGACGAATTGCGCCGCATCAGCAGTAACGCGGGCGACTTCCTGCTGGAGATCGAAGCGCGGGAACGGGCGGCGACCGGCATCAGTACGCTGAAAGTGGGCTACAACCGCGTTCACGGGTACTTTATTGAAATCAGCCGCGCGCAATCGGCCCGCGCGCCAGACACCTACCAGCGTCGCCAGACGCTGAAGAATGCGGAACGCTTCATCACACCGGAACTCAAGGCCTTCGAAGACAAAGCGCTCTCGGCTCGCAGTCGCGCACTGGCGCGGGAAAAGATGCTCTACGAGACCCTGATTGAAACACTCAACGAGCAGCTTGCGGCGCTGCAGGACACCGCATCGGCCGTCGCCGAGCTGGACGTGCTCGGGACACTGGCAGAGCGTGCCGAGCGGCTGCGCCTGTGCCAGCCGGAGTTCACGCAGGAACAGGTTTTTGAGGTGGAGGCCGGCCGCCACCTGGTGGTAGAACAGGTGCTGGAGGACCCCTTTATCGCCAATGACACACTGCTCAACGACAGCCGGCGCATGCTGCTGATCACCGGCCCCAACATGGGCGGTAAATCCACCTACATGCGCCAGAACGCGCTGATCGCCCTGCTCGCGCACGTGGGCAGCTTCGTGCCGGCAGACCGCGTCCGGCTGTCACCCCTGGACCGCATATTCACCCGCATCGGCTCCTCGGATGACCTCGCCAGCGGGCGCTCGACCTTCATGGTGGAGATGACTGAGACCGCCAATATCCTGCACAACGCTACCGAGCGCAGCCTGGTACTGATGGACGAGGTGGGCCGCGGCACCAGTACCTTCGACGGTCTCAGCCTCGCGTGGGCGGCTGCAGTCCAACTGGCCCGCAATGTGCGTGCCTTCACGCTTTTCGCCACCCACTATTTCGAGCTCACCGCCCTGCCGGAACAGTGCCCGACCATGGCCAACGTGCATCTGGACGCCACCGAGCACGAAGACCATGTCGTGTTTCTGCACAACATCCAGGAAGGGCCGGCGAACCGCAGCTTTGGCCTGCAGGTGGCGAAACTGGCGGGCATACCGGACGCGGTGCTGCGCGCCGCCCGGGAGAAGCTGCAGGCGCTGGAGCGCGCCCCGGGGCGCGGCGACCCGCTGCCGGCACCCACCCAGGCAGAGCTGTTCTCCAGCACTGAACCACACCCTGCGGTCACCCTCCTGGAGAACACGGACCCGGATGCCCTGAGCCCCAGGGAAGCGCTGGAGGTGCTCTACCGCCTCCGCGAGACACTGGGCCAGGGTTAGCGGCTGGCGACCGCCGTGCGCAGCGGGAAAACAGCGCTGCGCGAACCCTTTAAAACTCGCGGCGCAGCGGTTAAACTTCCGACCCGAAACGGGCGCCCACGGGGCAGAGGCGCCCCTGCAAACGAGGCAAAACTGGCATGACTTTTGTTGTAGGCGAACAGTGTATCAAGTGCAAGCACACAGACTGCGTGGAAGTCTGTCCAGTTGACTGCTTTTATGAGGGACCCAACTTTCTGGTGATTCACCCTGACGAGTGCATTGATTGCGCGCTCTGCGAGCCCGAGTGTCCGGTAGACGCCATTTATTCGGAAGACGAACTGCCGGAGGACCAGACCGTATTCCTTGAGCTCAATGCCGAGCTCGCCGAGGTGTGGCCCAATATCACGGAAATGAAAGACGCCCTCCCGGACGCCGAAGAGTGGGCCAACAAACCCAACAAGCTCGCTTTGCTGGAGCGCTGAGGCTTCAGCGGAAAATCGCGTCCCCGGTCAGACCCTGGGTCTCCATGATCTGGCGTAAACGGCGCAGCGCCTCGACCTGAATCTGCCTGACCCGTTCACGTGTCAGGCCTATCTCCCGCCCCACCTCTTCCAGCGTGCTGCTTTCGTGGCCACGCAAGCCGAAACGCCGCGCGACCACCTCACGCTGCTTCTCGGGGAGCTGATCCAGCCACTGGCTGATGCTGTCGCGAATGTCATCCTCCTGCAACAGCTGCGACGGGTCGCTGTCGTTGCTGTCCGCAATAGTTTCCAGCATCGCGCGGTCGGAGTCGGAACTTATCGGCACATCAATGGAGGTTACCCGCTCGTTGAGCCCCAGCATGCGTTTGACTTCGCCGGCAGGGCGATCGAGCATTTCCGCGATTTCTTCCGCGGTGGGCTCATGGTCGAGTTTCTGGGTGAGTTCGCGCGCGGCGCGCAGGTACACATTGAGTTCCTTGACAACATGAATGGGCAGACGAATCGTCCGGGTCTGGTTCATGATGCCGCGTTCAATCGTCTGGCGAATCCACCAGGTCGCGTAGGTGGAAAAACGGAAGCCCCGTTCGGGATCAAACTTCTCCACAGCCCGTATCAGGCCCAGGTTGCCCTCTTCGATCAGGTCGAGGAGCGTGAGCCCGCGATTGAGGTAACGGCGGGAAATCTTCACCACCAGACGCAGGTTGCTCTCAATCATCCTGCGACGCGCCGCTTCGTCACCCTTTAACGCCAAACGCGCGAAGTGCTTTTCCTCGTCCGCGGTAAGCAGTGGGGAAAATCCGATTTCATTGAGATACAGCTGGGTCGCATCCAGCGACTTTTCGCCGGAACGCGCGGCCTTTGCCCGATCGAAGGCAAATGCCTCGTCATCGTCGTCCACCGCGTCCACCGACTCATCCGCGTCCAGCGCATCGAGCTCAGTCGGGTCGGCGTTTTCTGCATAGGCCGGTTCTTCGGTTTCGCGCACTGCGTGGGTCGCGGCTCTTTGGCCTGTTTTTGTTATTTCGACTTCCATGCCTCACCTCAATCTCACCCGCGTAAGGGAGCTTTCTGTCGCCGGTTGATCAGGTTACCCCATGCTTACAATTCATTACAAGACACCTAACGCCGGGGTAACAGTTGCAGGGGGTCAATGGGTTTACCCTCTTTGCGGATCTCAAAATGCAACTTCACCACGTCGGTACCGGTGCTGCCCTTCTCGGCGATCTGCTGGCCCGCGGCCACGCGTGCGCCTTCTGCAACCAGCAAGCGGTCATTGTGGCCGTAGGCGCTGAGGTAAACATCGTCGTGCTTGATGATCAGTAACTCACCAAAACCCACGATACCGGTACCAGCATAAACCACATCACCCGCGGCCACGGCTACCACCGGGTCACCCCGACGACCGCCAATATCGATGCCCTTGTGCACCGTGGCTGAATACCGGCGGGTCACCGGTCCCTGGGAAGGCCAGCGCCAGGCGCTGACTGGCGTCAGCCGAGGTGCCGCAGGGGTGCTCGCCGCGGCCAGTGGTGGAGCCGGCTTTTCGCTGCGCGGCGCGCCCGCTGCGCTGCCTGGTGGCGGCGCCGCTGGCGGGCTGACAGGCCCCGGAACCACCGCCGGCTTCGCTGTTGCCTGGGTCGGGACTGGGCGGGGACTGGGCGGCGATGGCTGGGAGCTGCGCTGACTCGCCACAACTTCGCGACCAGGCCGGATAATCAGGTTCTGCCCGGGGTAGATCGTGTAGGGTGCAGCAATCCCGTTGACGGCGGCGACGCTGCGATAATCCATACCAAAACGGAAAGCGATCGCGTAGAGGGTATCTCCCCGCCGCACAACGTAGCGTTCCGACGCCACTCCACCCACCGCGGCTGGGGACTGTCGATCTTCGATGGGCGCACGTCCGCCGCTACCGCAGCCCGCCAGCAGCAACAGCGCGATCAGTCCCAGCAGCGCGGGCATTCGCCTAGGACCCACCCCAGCGCCTCTCAATCACCCACACCAGCGTAAAGCCAAACACCATGAGAATCAGGCAGGTAACCAGCCAGGGTTCATTGGCAAACTGCCAGGGTAGGACCGGAACCTGCTGCGCTGGCCGCGGCACACCATCGCTGCCGAGAACCCAGTCCAGCGGATGCTTCCAGGGCCATACGACGAGCAGTGAACCGAACAGAAAACCGGTCAACAGCGCCATGGTCGCCGCGTGGTAGCGCCGCAGCAGCCAGTGCAGCACGCGGGAAAAACACATGAGGCCCAGCCCTGCACCCAGGGCAAACACCAGCATAACGGCCAGTTCAAGGTTTTTCACCGCATGCAGGACTGTCGCGTACATACCCAGGAGGATGAGAATGAAACTTCCGGATATACCCGGGAGTATCATCGCGCAGATGGCGATGAACCCGGCGATGAAGATCGCGGGAAGTCCCGCTGGCAGGGCCACCACAGGGCTCAGCGCGATTGCCGCTGCAACGCCAAGCCCGGCGGTCAGGCATAACACGCGCGCCGTGGACCAGTGTGGCACCTGCCGCAGCAAAACCAGTGCCGAGGCCAGTATCAGGCCAAAGAAAAACGCCCAGAGAGGCACTGGGTATGTCTCCAGCAGCCAGGCAATCACCCTGGCCAGGGACAGGATACTGGTGGCTATGCCCGCTACCAGCGTGAGCAGAAAAGCACCGTCGACATGCTCCCAGGCGCGACGCAAGTCACCGCGATGCAGCAGACGCAGGAGCTGCAGGTCGAAGGCGCGAATACTCGCAAGCAGGCGATCATAGATGCCGGTGATGAATGCCATGGTTCCACCGGACACCCCTGGCACAATATCCGCTGCGCCCATCAGCACTCCGCGAAGAAACACACCCAGTGGTGTCATGGGCTCATTTCACCGTACCGGAGCGCAGGGGAACAAACCGTACAGCCTCTACCAGACGCGTGTCGTAGCCTTCACTGGTGCGGGTGATAAGCTGCAGATTCTGCAGGGATGCGCCCACCGGAATCACCAGACAACCCCCGGGCGCCAGTTGCAAGAGAAGGTCCTCGGGGATGCTTTCCGGGGCCGCCGTGCTGAGGATGGCATCAAATGGCGCAGCCTCTTCCCAGCCCAGACCACCATCCGCGTGGCTGAAGCGCACGTTGCGCAATTTCAGCTGTCGCAACCGGGCGCGAGCCTTGTCAAGCAGCGGCTTGATGCGCTCGACACTCCACACTTCATCGACCAACTGCGCCAGTACTGCGGTCTGGTAACCCGACCCCGTGCCAATTTCCAGCACGCGGCTACGGGGCCCCTGTTCCAGCAGCAGTTCAGTCATTCGCGCCACGATGTAGGGCTGCGAAAGCGTTTGCTGGAACCCGATCGGCAGTGCCGTATCCTCATATGCGCGGTGCGCCATGGCCTCATCGAGAAACAGGTGCCGGGGCGTGCGGCGCATGACATCGAGCACGCGCTCATCCTGAATACCCTGTTCGGCAAGACGCCGCACAAGACGCTCTCGCGTGCGCTGCGAAGTCATCCCGATGCCCTTGAGATCGACGTTATTCACTGCGCCCCTCACGCTCCCTGTACCCTTCCCTGTAATCCAGTAATTCCGCCAGCAGGGCGGTCGCATAGCTGCCCGGCGGTAAATGAAACGTCAACAGCAGCGACCCATCATCACAAAAGCGCCACGAAAAGTCATCCGGCAGAAGTCGCGCAGGGCGATACGACACGCTTAAACCCGCCTGCTCCAGAAAATCGCAAACCGCCGCCTGTGGCGCCAGCAGGGCCTTCTGCGCCGCCACCAGTGTGGGGCTCTGCAGGCTGGCGCCGCCGCCCCAGAGCGGCAGCCCGGGATGGACGTCACCCGCCGCGGCGCGCCGCTGCAATCCGGCGTCCAGTTCAGTGCAGGGGAACAGGCTGCGACTGCCCTGCAGGAGACAGACATCCCCCTGCTGCAGGCGCTCCCAGCTGCCGTCCTGCACCCGCTGCGCCAGCAGGCGGTTAAAGAGGTCGCTGCGCAGCGCCGACAGGAAGAGGCCGCGCTTGCTGTGGCTCAATTTACGCGCGCCACGCAGCATCCACGCCTGCGCCTGCAACAGCGTCCCGCCGTCGCGCCCGAAACGCTGCTCGCCAAAGTAGTTGGGTACGCCACGGTCGCGGATACGCTCCAGCGCCGACACCAACCCCTCCGTATCCCCCTGCACATCGCGCAGCCGCAGTGCAAAAGCATTGCCCCGATGCACGCCGCGCTTGAGCTTGCGAGAATGACGCCGGCACTCCAGTACCGTGACCTCATCATTCACCTGCAACCGCTGCCAGTCGGGCTCAGGCCTGCCGGCCATGCGCACACTGAGCCACTGGCGCGTGACAGCGTTGCGGTCCTTGAGGCCACTGAAGCCAATATCCCGCGGATGAATGCCGGCCAGGGATGACACGCGCTGTACCAGATCCGCCGTGTTCAGACCCCGCTTTTCGATGAACAGGAACACATGCTCGCCCTGCCCGTCGGGCTCGAAGCCCAGCTGCTCGGACACCAGGAAGTCCTCAGGAACACTGCGAATGATCGCCGTCGCGTCAGCGATTGGCCCAACGCGACTGAGCTCGGGATTCATGCGTCAGCAATGCCCTGAAGCAGCACCACCGCGTGCGCGGCAATCCCTTCGCCGCGGCCGGTAAAGCCCAGTTTTTCCGTAGTGGTGGCCTTGACGTTGACCTGTCCAACAGTGACGCGCAAGTCGGCTGCCAGGTTTGCCTGCATCGCGGATATGTACGCCGACATGCGCGGCGCCTCCGCAACCAGCGTGGTGTCCGCATTGACCAGCTGCCAGCCTTCCGCAAACACCTGCTCGACCACGCGCCGCAGCAATATACGGCTGTCGATCGCGGCAAACGCGGGGTCGTTGTCGGGAAAGTGCCGACCGATGTCCCCAGCACCCACCGCACCGAGCAAGGCGTCGCAGAGGGCGTGGATCAGTACGTCGCCATCCGAGTGTGCCACCAGGCCATGGGTGTGTGGGATGGTGACACCGCCGAGGACAACCGCATCGCCGGGGCCGAAACGATGCACATCAAAGCCATGCCCGATTCGCATACCGCTCACTCCCCCGCTCCGCCAGCGAGACCCAGGTAAAAAGCCGCCAGCTCAAGATCGCCGGGGACCGTCACCTTGAAGTTACGTGGTGACCCCGGGACTACCCGTACCGGGTTGCCTCCCCACTCCATGGCGGAGGCCTCATCGGTAACATCAACACCGGCAGCCAGGGCCGCCGACAACGCCTGCTGTAACGGCACCAGCGGGAACATCTGGGGCGTTTGGGCACGCCAGAGGCCTCGGCGATCGACGGTGGCCTGCACCAGGCCATCAGCATCCACGCGCTTCAGCGTATCGACCAGGGGTTCAGCCAGAAGACCGCCGCCGCCGTGCGCCAGCACCTCGGCCACCAGTCGCTCCCCGTCTGCCGGGGTCAGGCAGGGACGCGCGGCATCGTGCACCAGCACCCAGTCATCATCATATGCAATTTTTTGCAGAAAGCGCAGGGCGGCCAGCACGGAATCGGCGCGCTGTGCACCGCCGGAAACGACGTGTACGCGCTCATCCAAGCCGCGATAATCCGACGCCCTGGGGTCATCAGCCGCAAGGGCGATGACGACGCCCAGCATGCCCGGGAGCCGTAACAGGGCATCGAGGCTGTGCCCCAGAAGGGTCTTGCCACCCAGCACCCGGTGCTGCTTGGGTTCGGAAAGGCCCATGCGCGAGCCGCTTCCCGCCGCGGGAATGACCCCCCAACACCGTGCCACGTCGCTCACTCCTCTGGCGCAGAGCGCGGCAACTGCGTTTGCGTCTGCTCAGCGGCGGCCTCGGGAACCACCTGATAAAAGACCTCACCTTCCCGCACCAGGCCCAGCTGCTCACGAGCGCGCTGTTCCAGGCCATCATTGCCCGATTGCAGGTCCAGTACCTCGCGCTCGAGCACGGCGTTACGCGCGCGCAACTCGCTGTTGACCGCCTCTTCGCGCTGCACCTGCTGCTGCAGGCGATGCCGTTCCGCAAGGCTGCCCTCGGCGAACCACAATCTGTACTGCAGCGCGACCAGCAATAACACCATACCGGCCAGCAGGTACTTCATGTTACCCGCGCCGACCGGCGATTTCGGCAAGTCCGCGGTAGGCGGCACGGGCGCCCAGTTCCGCCTCGATACGCAGCAAGCGGTTGTACTTGGCGACCCGGTCCGAGCGGCAGAGGGAACCCGTTTTGATCTGGCCCGCCGCTGTGGCAACCGCCAAATCGGCAATCGTCGTATCCTCGGTTTCCCCGGAACGGTGTGAGATAACAGCGGTGTAACCGGCCTTGCGTGCCATCGCAATCGCATCCAGGGTTTCCGACAGGCTGCCGATCTGGTTGAACTTGATCAGGATGGAGTTGGCCACGCCGGTGTCGATACCACGCTTCAGAATACGCGTGTTGGTCACGAAAAGGTCGTCACCCACCAGCTGTACACGATCGCCAATCTTGTCGGTGAGCATCTTCCAGCCATCCCAGTCGGACTCATCGAGGCCATCTTCGATGGAGACGATGGGATGCGCGGAGGCGAGATCGGCAAGGTAATCAGTGAACTCTGCACTGCTGAAGCGTTTACCCTCGCCGGCGAGGTCATACACGCCATCGCGGTAAAACTCCGATGCGGCGCAGTCCAGCGCCAGGGTAATATCGCTGCCAAGACGGTACCCCGCGTTAGCGACTGCTTCCGCAATCACGTCCAGCGCCGCTTCGTTGGATGGCAGGTTGGGGGCAAAGCCACCCTCGTCACCCACCGCCGTACTCAGCCCTCGCCCGGACAGCACTTTTTTCAGCGCGTGGAAGATCTCGGCGCCGGCGCGCAAGGCCTCGGCAAAGGTCGGAGCCGCTACCGGCTGCACCATGAACTCCTGAATGTCGACGTTGTTATCTGCGTGCTCTCCCCCGTTGAGGATATTCATCATCGGCACTGGCATGCTCAACCGTTCCGTACCGTTGAGCTCCGCGATATGCTGGTAGAGTGGCAGCTTGCGCGCCTGCGCAGCCGCTTTGGCCGTAGCCAGTGAAACGGCGAGGATCGCATTGGCACCGAACCGGGCTTTGTTCTCGGTGCCATCGGCATCAATCATTGCGGCGTCAACATCGCGCTGGCGACCGGGGTCCATCCCCAGCAGCAGAGCACGAATGTCGCTGTTGACGTGCCCAACTGCGGTCAACACGCCTTTTCCAAGATAGCGCTGCTTGTCGCCATCGCGCAGCTCGAGAGCCTCGCGGGAGCCGGTGGATGCGCCGGAGGGCGCACAGGCGGACCCGACTTCACCGCTGTCCAGGGTGACCTCAGCCATGACCGTCGGGTTGCCCCGGGAATCCATGACCTCAAAGGCCTGTACATTGGCAATCTTGCTCATTGCGTCAACTCCAGAAGGCAAAGTTCAATCGATAATGAGATTCGGCAGCTGCTTGACCAGGTTGTCCACGGCCTTTACCTGCTCGAGAAAGGGTTCCAGTTGGTGCAGTGCCAGCGCGCTGGGGCCGTCGCACAGCGCCCGCGCGGGGTCCGGGTGCGCTTCCAGGAACAGTCCCGCCAGCCCGAGAGCCATGCCCGCGCGCGCCAGCTCCAGCACCTGCGCCCGACGCCCACCTGAGGCGGCACCCGCGGGATCCCTGCACTGCAGCGCGTGGGTCACGTCGAAAATCAACGGGCGATCGCCGCAGACCCGCTTCATGACCCCGAAGCCGAGCATGTCCACCACCAGGTTGTCGTAACCGAAGTTGCTTCCCCGCTCACAGATCAGCAGCCGCTCGTTGCCACACTCTACGAACTTTTCAACCACGTTCGCCATTTGTGTCGGGCTGAGGAACTGGGGCTTT
This sequence comes from Halieaceae bacterium UBA5085, assembly GCA_002414665.1. Lineage (GTDB taxonomy): Bacteria > Pseudomonadota > Gammaproteobacteria > Pseudomonadales > Halieaceae > Haliea. The sequence goes on along the minus strand of DIAF01000045.1, from coordinate 119,012 downwards.
TTGATATTGATTATCGCGCCGGTGGCCGCCATCGCCGCGACCAGATCGGTCTGGCGGGCGAGGAACGCCGGCAGCTGGATAATGTCACACACTTCTGCGGCTGCCGCGGCCTGCTCCGGTGCATGCACATCGGTGATCACCGGGACGCCGAACTCCGCCTTCACCGCCGCCAGTATCGCCAGGCCTTCTTCGAGCCCCGGACCACGGAAGGAATGGATGGAGGAGCGGTTGGCCTTGTCGTAGGAGGCCTTGAATACCAGGGGAATGGAAAGGCGTTCGCACACCGCAACGTAGTGCTCCGCCACCCGCAGCGCGAAGTCGCGGCTTTCCAGCACATTCACCCCACCGAGCAGAACAAAGGGTTCCCGATTGCCAATGGTGATGGCACCGAGTTGCTCCACGCGTGCGCTCACGACCTGCGCCCCGCTGTCCGGTCAGCCCCTGGCATGAGCCAGCGCGGCCTCGATGTAGCTGGTAAACAGCGGGTGCCCGCCCCGCGGGCGAGAGGTGAATTCCGGGTGGAACTGGCAGGCGATAAACCAGGGGTGATCGGGCAGTTCAATCATCTCCACCAGCGCCTTGTCTGCCGACCAGCCACCGATTCGAACGCCGGCAGCGGTCAGCTGCTCCACGTAATTGTTGTTGATTTCGTAGCGGTGACGATGGCGCTCGAGCACCGTGTCCTTGCCATAAATCGCACGTACCTGGGAGCCCGGTTCGAGGTAGCAGGTCTGGGCACCGAGGCGCATGGTGCCACCGAGGTCGGAACTGGCATCGCGCTGCTGGGTAGAGCCGTCCGCATTCTGCCACTCGGTGATCAGCGCGACGATCGGATGCGGGGTTGAGGCCTGCATCTCCGTGGAGTTCGCGCCCTCAAGGCCGATCACATTGCGCGCGTACTCGATCAGCGCCACGTGCATGCCCAGACAGATGCCCAGGAACGGCACCTTGTTCTCACGCGCATAGCGGACAGCCGTGATTTTTCCTTCCACGCCGCGGTCGCCAAAACCGCCGGGCACCAGTATGGCGTCGGCGCCGGCGAGCACTGACGTGCCGTCGCGTTCGATATCCTCGGCATCAATGTAGTCGATCTTCACTTCCGCCAGGGTCTGCAGGCCCGCGTGCTTCAACGCCTCGTTGAGCGACTTGTAGGCATCCAGCAGATCCATGTATTTACCGACCATGGCGATGCGCACGGTACCGCAGGTGTCGCTGAACTCACGGCGCAGGACGTCGTCCCATTCGGCGAGATCCGCTGGCGGGCAGTCCAGGTTGAAACGCTCCACCACGAATTCGTCGAGCCCATAGGCGTGCAGCATGCCGGGGATACGATAAATGGAGTCGGCATCGAGCAGCGGAATCACCGCGCGCTCTTCCACATTGGTAAACAGGGAAATTTTCTTACAGGCGCTCTCTTCTATCGGCACGGAGCAGCGGCACAGCAGGATATCCGGTTGCAGGCCGATGGAGCGAAGCTCCTTGACCGAGTGCTGGGTGGGCTTGGTTTTGATTTCCCCGGCGGTAGCGATGTAGGGTACCAGCGTCAGGTGCATCAGCAACGCCCGACTGGAACCGACCTCGACCCGCAGCTGCCGCGCGGCCTCCAAAAAGGGCAGGCTTTCAATGTCGCCGACCGTGCCGCCAATTTCGACGATGGCGACATCAGCATCACCGGCGCCGAGGATGACACGCCGTTTGATTTCGTCGGTAATGTGCGGAATCACCTGCACGGTACCACCGAGGTAGTCGCCCCGCCGCTCCTTTTTCAACACCGTGTTGTAAACACGTCCAGTGGTGAAGTTGTTGGTGCGTTTCATGGTCGCGCGGGTAAAGCGCTCGTAGTGGCCCAGATCCAGGTCGGTCTCGGCGCCGTCTTCGGTAACGAACACCTCGCCGTGCTGGAACGGGCTCATGGTGCCCGGATCGACGTTGATATAGGGGTCGAGCTTCAGCAGGGTGACCTTGATGCCGCGCGCCTCGAGCACCGCCGCGAGGGATGCAGCTGCAATCCCCTTGCCCAAGGAAGAAACCACACCACCGGTGACGAAGACATAACGCGTCATGCAAAGCCTATCTGTACGCTGTGAACAAGGGCATCACGGGGCC